>CAUPLI010000007.1:0-206830 GCA_963512175.1 uncultured Hylemonella sp.
GCGTCCTTGTTTGGCTGTTCTGTCTTGGCTGTTGGTTTCCGGCTGTCTGGACCCCCATGCCGTGTGGCAGGGCTGAGCAGCGCAGCAGCGGGCGGATCAGGGCGGGCGTTGTTTGAGCGCAGCGAGTTTAGCCCGACCCCGACCGATGCGAGCAGCGCAAGGTACCCCGCAGGGGCCCTGACTTCGGCTCGCCTTCTCTTTGCTTACTTTCTCTTGGCGAAGCAAGAGAAAGTGAGTGCGCTGCCGGGCGCACATCCCGGCAATGCCACGAGAACCAAGGACTCAACCGCGGAGCAAGACAATCAGAACTTCGAATCCGGAACATCATCCTCAGGCCAATCCCGGATATAGGCCTTGAGCATCTTGTTCTCGAAGTTCTGGCTGTCCACCACGGCCTTGGCCACGTCGTAGAAGCTGATCACGCCCATGAGCATTTTCTTGTCCATCACGGGCATATAGCGCGCGTGGCGGTCCAGCATCATGCGGCGCACCTCATCGAGCTCAGTCTCCATGGTGCAGGTCAGGGGCGCGTCGTCCATGGCGGTGCGAACCAGCGTCGTGCCCACGCTGCCCTTGTTTTTCACCACCTGCTGGATGACCTCGCGGAAGGTCAGCATACCCACCAGGTCGCCATGTTCCATGACCACCAGCGAACCGATGTCCTTCTCGGACATGGCGTTGAGGGCCTTGGCCAGTGGCTCCTCGGGGGTCACGGTGTACAGGGTGCTGCCCTTGACGCGCAGGATGTCGCTGACTTTCATGATGTGCTCCTCGTGACGCCAATGTGGCTTGGTTTGCTATGAATATAGCCCACAATGTCACCATTCAAACGCTAATGCCCGTGCAGGTCAAGCCGGCAACAACACCGGTTTACCCTGAGGGCAACGGAGACAACCATGCCCGGCTATTCCGATCCCGGCTTCGACACCCTGGCGCTGCACGCCGGTGCCGCACCCGACCCGACCACGGGGGCACGCGCGGTGCCCATCCACCTCACCACCTCCTTCGTCTTCGAATCGAGCGACCACGCCGCGGCGCTGTTCAATCTGGAGCGTGCCGGCCACGTCTACAGCCGCATCAGCAACCCGACCAACGCGGTTTTCGAGCAACGCATGGCGGCCCTGGAAGGCGGCATCGGCGCCATTGCCGTGGCCAGCGGCCAGGCCGCGCTGCACCTGAGCGTGGCCACGCTGATGGGCGCAGGCTCGCACATCGTGGCCAGCACGGCCCTGTACGGCGGCTCGCAGAACCTGCTGCACTACACCCTGCGGCGCTTCGGCATCGACACCACCTTCGTCAAGCCGGGTGACCTGGACGGCTGGCGCGCCGCCGTGCGCCCGAATACCAGACTCTTCTTCGGCGAGACCGTGGGCAACCCGGGCCTGGACGTGCTGGACATCCCTGCCGTCAGCTCCATAGCCCACGAAGCCGGCGTGCCGCTGCTGGTGGATTCCACCCTGACCTCGCCCTGGCTGATCAAGCCCTTCGAGCACGGAGCCGACCTGGTCTACCACTCGGCCACCAAGTTCCTCAGCGGCCACGGCACGGTGATCGGCGGTGTGGTGGTGGATGGCGGCAGCTTCGACTGGGACCGGTCGGGGAAATTTGCCGAACTCAGCCAGCCCTACGAGGGTTTCCACAACATGGTCTTCACCGAAGAGTCGACCATCGGTGCCTTCCTGCTGCGCGCGCGCCGTGAAGGCCTGCGCGACTTCGGCGCCTGCATGAGCCCGCACACGGCCTGGCTGATCCTGCAGGGCATCGAGACCCTGCCGCTGCGCATGGCGCGCCACATGAGCAATACCGAAAAGGTGGTGGCCTTCCTGGCCAGCCAGCCTTTTGTGTCGCGTGTGGGCCACCCGCTGCTGGAAAGCCACCCCAGCCATGCGCTGGCAAAGAAGCTGCTGCCGCGCGGTGCCGGTTCGGTCTTCAGCTTCGATCTCAAGGGCAACCGGGAACAGGGCAAGGCCTTCATCGAGGCGCTCAAGCTCTTCAGCCACCTGGCCAATGTGGGCGACTGCCGCAGCCTGGTGATCCACCCGGCCAGCACCACCCACTTCCGCATGAGTGACGAGGCGCTGGCCGGTGCCGGCATCACGCAGGGCACGATCCGCCTGTCCATCGGTCTGGAGGATCCGGACGATCTGATCGATGATTTGAAGCGGGCATTGAAGGCTGCAGAAAAGGCAGGTGCGTGATGATGCTCACCGTCAACGGCGCACCCAGCTACTGCTACACCGGCGGCAAGGCGTTTGATGCGGCCAAACCCACGGTCGTGATGATCCACGGCGTGGTGAACGACCACAGCGTCTGGGGCCTGCAGAGCCGTTACCTGGCCAACCATGGCTGGAACGTGCTGGCCGTGGACCTGCCGGGCCACGGCCGCAGCGGCGGCGAGGCCCCGGCCACGGTAGAGGAAGCGGCGGCCTTCATAAACGCCCTGCTCGACGCGGCCGGCCTGCAGCGTGCGGCCCTGGTGGGTCACAGCTGGGGTTCGCTGATTGCGCTGGAGGCGGCCTCCCGGCTCAAGGAGCGCATCAGCCATCTGGTGCTGGTGGGCACGGCCTACCCCATGAAGGTCTCGCAGGCCCTGCTCGACGCCTCGCTGAACGAGCCGGAGCAGGCCCTGAAGATGATCAATGTCTACTCACGCAGTACCCTGGCCGCCCCACCCTCCTCGCTGGGGCCGGGCACCTGGATCTACGGCGCCAGCCTGGCCCTGGGCCGTCGCGTTCTGGCCAGCAACCAGGACGTCAACGTCTTCCACCGCGGCTTCCAGGCCTGCGACCGTTATGCGAATGGCGAACAGGCTGTGGCGCAGATCAGCTGCTCGGTGCTCTTCCTGCTAGGCAGCATGGACCAGATGACGAACCCGAAGGCGGCACAGGGCCTGATCGCCAAAGCACGTGAGAGCGAAAAAAAGGTGGAGGTGCTCAGCCTGCCCGTAGGCCACCACCAGATGACGGAAACCCCGGACGAGACGCTGGCCGCGATCCGGGATTTCCTGCGGCGCTGAAGGCCGCGGCGCTTATTTGCCGGCCATCAGCCGCGCCATGATCTGGTCGGCATCGGCCTTGAGCGGGCTGTTGGGATAGGTCTTGGTGAACTCGGCAAAGGCGGCCTGGGCCTGGTCCTTCTGCTCGGCCTCGACCAGGGCCATGGCCTTCTGGAACGCACCGAGTTCGTCGGCATCGATGGACTGGGGCTTGGCCTCGCCCTTCCAGTAGACGTCGGTGGCCTCGACGGCCGCGCCACGCACCCCGCCCACGGCGGTGGTGCTGCCCAGCTTCTTCTGCGGCGTCATCTGCTCGATCTTCATGCGCAGCCGCTCCCAGAAACCGGTCCAGGAATCGCCCTGGCCGCCGCTCTGGGCAAAGGCGGTGGCAACACCGAAGGCAAGCAGGATGGTGATGAGCTTTTTCATGTGGGACTCCGGAAGTTCAGGGCGTGTCCGCCGTCATCAGCGAGTATGGGAGCCAGCCGGTCAAAATCAAGTCCACTGGCGACACGCACACGCCCGTTTGTCTATTTTTTCTCACGCGAAGCCGTCGGCGCCGGCCTGGCCTTGGAAGAGGACATGGCGTTCATCAGTTCCAGGCCCAGCGCCTTGTATTTGTTCGCCATGGCCGGGTCCACCTTCTGGGCCTGCGTGAACGCTTCCTTGGCCTTGTCCACGTTCTTCGTGGCCTTGTAGGCCTGGGCCAGGTTGACCAGGATCTCCGGGTCCTTCGGGTCGGCCTTGGCCGCATCGGCGTAGTACTTCTGCGCGTCGGCATACTGGCTGTCCAGCATGTGCAGATTGCCCAGGTTGTTAAGCGCGGCGGCGTTGCGCGGCTGGTTGTCGACCACCTTGCGGAAGTACTTGCGCGCCTCGGCGCGATCGCCCTGGCGCGCCAGGATGATGCCGGTCTGCAGGTGCGCGTCCATGTCGGCCGGGTTCTTCTGGATGGCCTGCAGGTAACGGCGCGTCATGGTCTGCGAACTGATCTTGAGCACCGACAGCAGGTCGCCGGGGAAGTTGCGCTCGATCACCTCGCGCCCCACCACCGGTGCGCGCCAAGGGTCGTCGGGCAGGCCGGCGGGCTTGAACTTCTCCCAGGCCTCGTGCACGTCGAAGACGGCAAAACCTTCCTTTCCCTTCTCGCGGTAATAGGTGGCAGCACCCGTTTCCCAGGCCTTGATGAAGGACTTGCCCACCAGCGTGGCCTCCACCGGGATCCACAGCATGCCTTCGTGCGCCACGTACATGTCGTTCATGGTGTAGCCGTCGGAGCTGGCCTCCACGCCGGTGGCGAACATCATGAGCATGTGGCCGGGCACGAGCAACACGCGCGTGGGGATGCCCAGGCTCTCCAGCGCGGCCGAGTACAGCGCCACCAGGTCGTCACAGTCGCCCGAGCGGCGCTGGATGGTCTCGCGCGGGTACTGGATGTAGTCCACGTAGTCGACCTTGTTGGAGGTGACCTGGTAGGGATTGATCGGGTCCTGCACATAGGTCACGCCCAGGGCGCCCAGGGTGTTGAAGAGCGCCGCGGCCAGCTGGGTCGGCTCCTTGTTGGCGCCGAACTCCGAGGCCACCGAGCGCGAGAAGTTGATCAGCAGCGGGTCCTTGGGCGTGACGAAGGCGGCGTAGCGGTTGCGCTCGTCCCAGCCCATGCGGTGCTTGTCGTAGATGTTGATGGTCTTGATCTGGCTGTAGACCCGGGGCTGGCCGTTCTCGAAGTAGCTGGCCTCCAGCTTGGCCTGCACGGGGGTGTCCTCGGTCAGCGTGAGGATGTTGTTGTTGAACACGGCCTTGAGCACCACCTCGCGGCTGGCCCCCGGCGCCAGCTCCGCAATGCGCTGCTCGGTCGGGAAATCCATGAAGTTGTTGAGCACGAAGCTGACCTTGATGTCGTTCATGGTCGAGCGCGTGTTGTTGCTCAGCTTGATGGCGCCCACGCCGTCCTTCTCGTAGAGCTTGTAGCTGTTGGAGAAGACGTTGTGCAGCTGGCCGGCATCGATCTCCAGCGGCGCGCGGTTGTCGGCCTGGGTGCTGGCCGCCACGGCCTGCTTCTCGGACTCGACGCCGTCCACGCTGCGCGCCGCCAGCCAGAAGGTGTAGGCCGTGCCGGGGTTGAGGTTGTCGCGCTGGAACTCCGGCGTGGTCGTCTCGGCCAGCTTGTTGAACTTCTCGCCCTCCTTCTGGTAGACCACATAGCCGGTAACCAGCTTCGCATCCAGCGCCTTCCAGCTGATGCGCACGCGCGCCGTGGTGGCCTCGGCCTTGAGCTCCTGCAGCGGCGGCGGTGTGTACTTCAGTGCCGCACCGGCCACGACCGGACCGGCCAGGCCTTCCTGGCCACTGGCCGTGGCGGCCGCCACGCGGTAGTGGAAGGTCTGGTCGGGCTTGAGCTGGGCGTCGATGTACTGCGCGTTCGGGCTGCTGCCGATGCGCACAAAGGGCCCGGCTTCGCTGCTGGACCGGTAGACCTGGTACTGCTTCACATAGGCCAGCGGCGACGACGCCCAGCGCAACTCCACGGCATGCACCGCCGGCTGCGCTGCCAGCTGCTGCGGCGCGCGCGGTTTGTACTGCGTGCTGAACAGCTGCACCCGTGGGCTGCCGCGCTCGGCGATGTAGAAGCTGCTGGCATCGCGCAGGCCAAAAGCGTCGGCCTCGGAGAGTTCGCCGTTCTCCTTGCCGGGGGCTGCGAAGCTGCGCAACTGGCGTCCCTCGAAGCTGTAGACGCGCACGCGATCGCTGTCCAGCACGAACAGCTCTTCCTGCGTGGCCAGCAGGGCCACGGGGCGGCTGAGCTTCTCGGCCTCGCGCGCGGGGTCGTTGCCGAACTCGCGCAGCGGCTCGCCGGCGGCGGAATAGACCGTGATGGCGTTGCGGCTGGTGTCGAGCACGTAGAGCTGGTCCTGCGCATCGATGGCCAGCGCCGCCGGGCGGCGCAGCTCCTCGCTCACGCCCTTGTTGATCAGCTTGAAGAACACGCCGTCGGCGCTGAAGCCCTGGATGCGGCCATTGCCGCTGTCGGCCACGTACAGGCTGCCGTCGCTGGCGATGACGAAGTCGCCCGGCTCGTCGAGCTGGCCGTTGCGGCTGCCGCTGCTGCCCACCGTCAGCGCCGGGTTGCCGGTCGCGTCGAGCTTGTGCAGGCGCGCGCGGTTGCGCTCCAGCACCCACAGGGCGCCGCTCTTGTCGAAGGCCAGGGCCGTGGGATTCAGGTCCTTGAGCGGCATCTCCTGCACGGCGCCGTCTTTCAGGCGCAGCAGGGCCGGCTTGTCGCGCGCCACCGCAAGCAGCGTGTCCTTGCCGTCCCAGGCCATGCGGCCGGCGGCCACGTTCAGGCTCTGCTGCCAGCGCACATAGGGCACGGCGGTCTGCCGCGGCGTGAGCAGCGCCTGCGGTGCCACGCCGGTGCGGAAATGGTGCACCAGGCCGCGCTCGCGGTCGCCCACGTAGACGTCGGTGCCGGCCAGCGCCAGGCCGCTCAGGCTCTGGAACTGGGCACGCCCGTCGCCACGCGAACCGAAATAGCCGACCATGCGCCCGCTGGTGTCGTATTTCTGGACGGCATAGCCTTCGGCGTCGGCAACGAAAACGCCGTCATGCGCCATCTGCAGGGCCACCGGTTTGCCGTTCTTGGGCAGCAGGCGCAGGTGGCTGCCGTCCTGCGCGTAAACCTTGACCTGGGAGCGGTCGCTGAACAGGCCGCCCGCGGCATCAAGCACGTAGATCTGGCCCTGCGGGTCCACCGCCACAGCCACCGGCTTGTCCAGCTTGTAGGGCACCTTCCTGTCTTCCAGACCCTTGTTGGCGGGCGCACTGTCGATGGGCAGGGTGCCGAGGAAGACGCCGTTGTCCCCGTACATCTGGATGCGGCTGTTGCCGGTATCGGCCACGTAGACGATGCCGCCGGCCAGGAAGATGCCCTGCGGCGAGGACAGGCCGCCCTCGTTGCCGCTGCCACCGAAGCGCCCCTTGTACTTGCCGTCCAGCCCGTACATCACGACACGGCTCTCACCGCCGTCGACCACGTAGACGGTGTCCTCGGACACCGCGACCGCTTCGGGCTGCTCCAGCAGCGCGCGGCCGGCGGCATCCCTGGCCTGCAGGCTGAGCAGGACCTGGCCGTTCTGGCCCGCATCCAGTACGTCGACCTGGCCGCTCTTGCGCGCCACGTAGAGGCGGTTGCCGCCCATGCCCAGCAGCTTGCGGCTCTCGGCGGCCTGCAGGAAGCGCACGTACTCGACCCGGCTGGGCGCGGCATTCTGCGCCAGGACGGTGCCCTGCAGCAGCAGGGCCAGGGCGGCGATGGTGAAAAGACGCATGATGTCAGTCCTCTGGTGGTTCGCGCCTGGCCATCGTGGGCCGGGTCTTTTTGCGCTACGGTTCTACTTGTCCTGCCGGTTGAACACGCCATCCCAGTCGGAGGAGACGGGCACCGCCTTGAACTGCAGGCAGCGCTCCAAATATAGCCGGCTCGGGATGTCGTTGGGGTAGTCGGCCAGGATGGCCAGGAAGGCCTGCTCGGCCTCATCCCAGTGCCGCTGGCGGAACTGGGCCAGCGCAACAGCAAACCTTATCTCCAGGGGATCTTCCTGCGCGGATACCGCACCACGCAGTTCATGGATGGCCACGGGGATGTCCTTGCCCGCCACGCGCACGCGGTCCAGGCGCCGGAAGCGGAAGCTGTCGCAGGTCTTGAGGTAGGTGGCGTCGCCCACCACGAAGTCCACGCCGAAATACTTGGCCATGCCCTCCAGGCGCGAGGCCTGGTTGACGGTGTCGCCGATCACCGTGTATTCCATCTTCTGCCCGCGCGAGCCGATGTTGCCGGCTACCACGTCGCCGGTCTGGATACCGCCGCGGATCACGAAGGGCTCCACGCCCTGCTGCTGCCAGCGCGCGCCCAGCTCGGCCATGACCTGCTTCATGGCCAGCGCGCAGGCCACGGCGCGCTTGGCGTGATCGGGCTGGGACAGCGGCGCGCCCCAGTAGGCCAGGATGCCGTCGCCCATGAACTTGTCGACCGTGCCGTCGTGTGCGTAGATCAGCTGCACCATGGCGGCCAGGTATTCGTTGAGGCGCGCCACCACCACCTGCGGCTTGTGCCGTTCGCTGAAGGCGGTGAAACCCTTGATATCGGTGAACATCACCGTCACCTCCCGGTTGTCGCCGCCGATGCGCGCCGCGCCCGGGTTCTGTTCGAGCTGGCTGACCAGCTTGCTGGAGAGGTAGCTGGAGAACATGGCGCGCATCTCGCGTGCGCTGCGCTCCAGCACCATGTAGCGAAAGCCACCGCCCACCAGCAGGGCCACCGTGGCTGCCAGCGGCGGGTAGACCATGCTGACCCACTGCCCCTGCAGGAAGAGCCAGTAGCTCAGGCCCACGTAGGCCGCCCCCAGCAGCAGCACGGCAGGAATGGCACGCTGCAGACGCACACGCGTCGTCAGCCAGAAGCTGAGCGCGCCGACCAGCACGATCATGACCAGATCGAACAGGGACTGCAGGCCGGTGCGGTGAATGTAGCGCCCACTGAGGATGTCGTCGGCCACGGCGGCATGCACCTCGACCCCGGGCGAATTGGCATGGAAAGGCGTGACGCGCATGTCGTAGACGCCCAGTGCCGTGGCACCGAGGAACACGGTCTTGCCGCGCAGGGGCGCCAGGTCGACCCGGCCGTTGACCACATCGGCAAAGGCGTAACGCGGGTAGTTGCCGGGCGCGCCGGTGTAGTTGATCCACATCGCGCCGTCGCGCCCCACGGGGATGCTGCGCTCGCCCAGCTGCACCCGGAAGGATTCGGCGCTGAACTGTTTCTCGCCCAGGGTCAGCATGGCCGCCATCAGGCCCAGCGAGGGCACAGCCTTGCCATCGCGCTCGATCTGCAGCAGGTTGCGGCGGTTGACGCCGTCTTCCTCGGGGATCAGATTGATGTGGCCGATACCGGCCGCCGCCCGCTCCAGCTGGGGCAGGCTGCCGGTGCTGCCGCTGACGCGGAACTGGCGGTCGAACTCGAAGGTGGTGGCCAGCACCACGTTGCCGGCACGCCGGATCGCCTCGGCCAGGGCCTGGTCGGTCTCGGCGTTCTCGACCTCGGGGAAGAAGACGTCGAACAGGATGGCCTTGGGCTTGGCGGCCTCCAGCCGATCGAGCAGGCGCACGTACTGCTGGCGGCTCCAGGGGAAACGCCCGAGCTCGGCAATGCTCCTGTCGTCAATGGTGATGATGGCGATGTCGGGGTGCGGCGTGATCGGGCCGCGCAGGCTCTTGAAGCGCAGGTCGTAGGTACGCGCCTCGAAACCCTCGATGAAGGCGTTCTGCTTGTAATACAGCAGCGTGACCAGCAGGACCGACACGATGGCCAGCAGGATGGATGCCGCGCGCGAACTGCGCCCCTGCAGAGCCTGACCCAGATCCATGCTGTCTCCTCGGTGGTGTGTGTCCTAGGTTACCAGCTTGCCCGTCGCCTGTGTGTCAGGCCGGCGCCACGGCGCGCCGGTGCCAGTCCACCCAGTAGGCCCAGAGCACCAGCAGCCACTGCAGTTGGCCCAGCCAGGCAATGGCCTCGACGCTGGGCGGCGGGCTGCCCAGCACATTGCCGGCATAGACCACGAAAAGGAAAAGCACCAGGCCCACCAGACCCCAGCGCCCGGCAGCGTCCAGCGCGCGCGTGCTGCGGCTGTAAAGCCACACGCCCAGCATGAACAGCGGCACCTCCAGCGCCAGTGTGAGGGTGAGCGAAGACCACAGGCGCAAGCCGAGCACGGACCCGCCCCAGGGCCACAGGGGCAGGTCCGGCCGGTGCACCAGCAGGTCCAGCAGCCAATGGCTCAGGACCAGGCCGGCCAGGATCAGGGCACTGCGGCGGTCGCGCCGCAGCAGGAAATGCAGGCCGGCCAGCAAGGCGGCCCAGCCCAGCACGGCCAGCAGGCTGTGCGACCAGGGGTAGTGCTCGAAGACCAGGGGTGTGACTGTCGTGGCACCCGGTTCGATGCGCACCCGCTCCAACCCCATGAGCAGGAAGGTGGGCCACAACAGGTCGATGAACTGGGCCGCCAGGAACAGCGTACCCAGCGATACCCGGGGCGCTGCGGTCTTGGCGGCAAAGCCGATGGCGAAGTGACCGATGAACATGGGGCTCCTTTCAGATTTGCGGCACGTCGCGCAGGAACACCGGCAGGTCCATCACGGGGGGGCGGCTGCCGGCCTGGTAGAGCATGTCGGCGACGTAGCCGCGATGGTAGGTCTTGTGGTTGACGACATGCAGCAGCATGTCGCCGCGGCGCATGGCACCGGCGCCACCGTCGACAAAACGGAAGTCCACCACCTCCTCCGCCCCGGCCGCGTCCAGGGCGTCGGCACAGGCGATGTACCACTGGTCCAGTGCGGCCTGGTCCTGCTGCAGCTGCGCCAGGGCGGGTTCGCTCGCGGGCTGGCGCGTGGTGTAGCCGTGCGGGCGGCCCTGCAGATGGGCCTGCCAGATCCGGTCGACCACCCAGGCGTGGGCCAGGGTGCCCACCATGCTGTGCTGGCCGTGGTTGCGCCGCGCCGTCGCCTCGCCCGCCGGCAAGGCGGCCAGCGCCTCGAACAGGCGTGCGTTGGCCCAGGCCGTGTAGCGGCTCAGCATGCGCAGATTGCGCAGTGCGACATCGGACATGCGGGCTCCCTCCCTAGCGTGGCGGCGACCGCGGTCACTATACCGCGGAGCGGTCGCCCACGAGCTTGCCCAAAGCCGCCCGACGGGCCTACACTGCCTCCATCACAAGAACATCAGGAGACCTGCATGCAAGCCACCAGCCCCACCGACCCGCGCAGCTTCACGAGCTTTGCCGAGTTCTACCCCTTCTACCTGGGCGAGCACAGCAACCGCACCTGCCGCCGCCTGCATTTCCTGGGCAGCAGCCTGAGCCTGGTCTGCCTGGGCATGCTGGTTGTCACGGCCCAGCCGCAGTATTTCCTCTACGCCCTGCTCTGCGGCTACGGCTTTGCCTGGCTGGGCCACTTCGGCTTCGAGAAGAACAAGCCGGCCAGCTTCAAGCGCCCGCTCTACAGCTTCATGGGCGACTGGGTCATGTACAAGGACATCTGGACCGGCAGGATCCCGTTCTGAATCCGTAGAATGCTATTCTTTCGATAGCACGTCGCACAGCAAAAGTTCGTCGAACCGGCCGCTGCGCCACAGGGCTGTGGTAGCGGCTTCACGCGGCAGCAGCAGGGCCTGCAGCAGCGGCGCCAGCGGCGTGCGCGCCGGATCGGCCAGCAGCACCAGGCGCGGCAGGCCATCTTCCCCCGGATCGACCAGACGCCCCACCCAGTCCAGACCGGCCAGGGTCTCGACCAGCGGCTCGAGTTGCAGCGGGTCGACGCGCAGGCGCTCGGCCAGCTGCATGAGCGTGTAGCCCCGGCGTGAGCGCTCCAGTTCCTGCAAGAGTTCCAGCGCCAGCTGGAAACGCCAGCCCGGCACCAGGGGCCGCCGCCCCACCCCGGCCAGCAGGCTGGGCAGGTAGGCCGCAATCACCGCCCCCAGCAGCACGATGACCCAGGCCACGTAGATCCAGACCAGCAGGATGGGCAAGGTGGCAAAAGCGCCGTAGACCGCCGAATAGGTCGGCACCATCTTCAGGTACAGCGCCAGCAGGTTCTTGGCCACCTCGATACCGGCCGCGGCAAACAGGCCGCCGACCGCAGCGTGGCCCCACTTCACCCGGGTGTTGGGCACGTAGTGGTAGGTGGCCACCAAGCCGGCGACGATGAGCAGGAACTCGACAATGTCGAGCAGCAGGCGCAGCCCGCCCGGCATCCCGCCCACCATGCCGCGCGAGGCGGTGACGATGTAGGAGGTGATGGTCAGGCTGCCGGCCAGCAGCAGCGGCCCCAGGGTGATGGCCGACCAGTAGACCAGCACGCGCTGGCCCAGCGGCCGCGGCCGGCGCACGCGCCAGATGGCGTTGAGCGTGCGGTCGATGGTGAAGACCAGGCTCAGCGCCGTGAAGAACAGCACCGTGAGGCCGGCCCAGCCCAGGCGGCTGGCCTTGCCGGCGAACTGCGTCAGGTAACCCAGCACCTGGCGCGCGATGTTGTCGGGGATCAGGCTTTCCACCAGCCATTTCTGCAGCACGTCCTGAAACTTGGCGAACATGGGGAAGGCTGTGAACAGGGCCAGCGCCACCGTGATCAGCGGCACCAGGGCGATGGTGGTGGTGAAGGTCAGGCTGCTGGCGGACAGGCCCAGCCGGTCCTCGCGAAAGCGCTCGCGCAGGGTCAGGGCCGTGGTTTTCCAGGGAAAGCGCGAGAGGTCGGTCAGCAACTCTTGCAGGCGGAGGGACAAGCTCATCCCGCTATGATGCCACCTCCATGCAAGCCACCGACACATCCCTCCCCTCTCACGTCCGGCTCAGCCGCAAGCTCGCCGTGGCCAGCCTGCTGGGCCTGATCGTGCTGGGCCTGGCCTGGGAGCTCTGGCTGGCGCCGCTGCGCCCGGGCGGCTCCTGGCTGGCGCTCAAGGTCCTGCCCCTGTGCCTGCCGCTGGCCGGCCTGCTGAAGAACCGCATGTACACCTACCGCTGGCTCAGCCTGCTGCTCTGGCTCTACTTCACCGAAGGCGTGGTGCGTGCCACCAGCGAGCCCGCCCCCGGCGCCTGGCTGGCCGGGCTGGAGGTGCTGCTGAGCCTGGCCCTGTTCGCCGCCTGCGTGATGCACATCCGCCTGCGCCAGAAGGCCGCGCAAGCGGCCACTCCCCTGCCTTCCTAGACCGTGACACCATGACGAACCACACCGAATTGCTCGCTCAGCTGCGCCAGATCGTCGGCGCCCCCAACGTCCTCACCGAAGGCGACCTCAGCGCCTGGGAACTCGACTGGCGCAAACGCGAACGTGGCCGTGCCCTGGCCGTGGTGCGCCCCGCCTCCACCACCGAAGTGGCGGCCGTGGTGAAGGCCTGCGCCGCGGCGCGCGTGGCCATGGTGCCGCAGGGCGGCAACACCGGCATGGTGGTGGGCTCCACACCCGACGCCAGCGGCACCCAGGTGGTGCTCAGCCTCACGCGTTTGAACAAGGTACGCAAGCTCGACGCCGGCAACCTGACCATCACGGTGGATGCCGGCTGCGTGCTGCAAAGCCTGCAGGAAGAATGTGAAAAAGCCGGTTTCCTGTTCCCGCTGAGCCTGGCCTCGGAGGGCAGCTGCACCATCGGCGGCAACCTCGGCACTAACGCTGGCGGCACGCAGGTGGTGCGCTACGGTAACACGCGCGAACTCTGCCTGGGCCTGGAGGTGGTGACGGCCCAGGGTGAGATCTGGGACGGCCTGACCGGCCTGCGCAAGGACAACACGGGTTACGACCTGCGCCACCTCTTCATCGGCTCCGAGGGCACGCTGGGCGTGATCACCGGCGCCACCATGAAGCTCTATCCCATGCCCAAAGCCCAGCTCACGGCCTACGCCGCCGTGCCTTCGCTGGAGGACGCCGTCAAGCTGCTGGGCCTGGCGCACGAATTCTTGAGCGCCGGCCTCACCGGTTTCGAAGTCATGGGCCAGTTCGCGCTGAGCCTGGTGGTCAAGCACTTCCCGCAGCAGCGTGTGCCCTTCTGGCAGGAGTCCCCCTGGTGCGTGGTGCTGGAGAACTCGGACAACGAGTCCGAGACCCATGCACGCGAGCAGTTCGAACGCCTGCTCGAAGCCGCCATGGAACAGGGTTGCGTGAGCGACGCCGTGGTGGCCGAAAGCATGGCGCAGGCCAAGGCGCTGTGGCACATCCGCGAGAGCATCCCGCTGGCCCAGGCCCAGGAAGGCCTGAACATCAAGCACGACATTTCCATCAACGTCTCGCGCATCCCCGAGTTCGTGCGCGAGACCAATGCCCTGCTGCTCGAGAAGTTCCCCGGCGCGCGCCTGGTGACCTACGGCCACCTGGGCGACGGCAACCTGCACTACAACGTGCAGGCACCTGAAGGTGCGGACCAGGCGCGTTTCCTCAACGAGGAGGAGGCGCCCATGAATGCCGTGGTGTACGAGGTGGTGGACCGCTACCGCGGCTCGATCTCGGCCGAACACGGCATCGGCAGCCTCAAGGTGGACAAGCTGCCGGAGCACAAGTCACCGGTGGCCCTGGGCCTGATGCGCAGCATCAAGCAGGCACTGGACCCGCACAACCTGATGAATCCTGGGCGGATGATTCGCGGTTGAAACTTTAAGCGCCTGACAGGCGTGGCATTGCCGGGCTTCGCTTTGGCTTCGTCACAGCTTGCTGCTCGCGTGGCTTAGCCGGGTCTCGCCCCGGCAGGCGACTCACTTTTCTTGCTTCGCCAAGAAAAGTAAGCAAAAGAAGGCGAGCCGGGTGCGTCGTCCCTCCGCTGCGCTGCGGGCACGCTGCGTTGCTCGGCAGCAGCGGGAAGCGCAGAAACTCGCCCTGCGGGCTCAGACATCTGCGCTTCTTCTTCCGCCGCTGCCTGCGCTACTCGCCTCCGCACACGGCAACGGGAATCGGATACCCGAACCCTGCAGTCCCCGCTAACGCGGTGACTGCAGGGTTCACGGTTTGTCATGAGCAACACGCCACGCTATAGTCAGCCAAATTCTTGATACAAAACAAGCACGTAGCTTGCAGCAAGGGAGGCGCCAGGATGAACGTCCGTCCATGTTATTCCGTACTTTTGCGGTCTGTATCACGTTGGGTGACCGCATGAGTAGGCTCTGTTGGATATCAATCTTTATGCTGGCCTTGATTGGCACCGTCTCGGCTAAACCGGCGGCACGTCACAGTAATCTTTTAGGGTTACCAAAGCTTCCGAAGCTCGTCACTACTTTCCAAAGCGACCCGCCCTTGTGCGCAAAGATACGAACGCTTGAAAGAGCGTTCCGGGGCTGCGACATGGCACACCAGCGCTGCTTTGAGCCTGAGGTTAGTACACAGTTTATTTCTGTCGTGCCGGCAAAAGAGATCGCCATTAATCAGTACGGGTACACCAAGGTCTTCGTGTCAATGCCCACTGGCAAGCCATACGCCATTGTGTTTCTGGACAGATTTAATGGCGATCGACATCCTCGCTACATTGAGACTTGGAGAGTGAATGCCGCAGAGTTCCTCGAATTGACCAATCTTGAACCCCGGCCTCTTGCCTATGAATCCTGGGTAAAAGGCGGTCATGGGATCGAGAGAGAAACCCATGCCGCAGAATTTGCAACTCTTTTGTCCCGTGGAGAAAAACTCTCAGAGGATTCAAGTCCCGTATGGATGCCTGTTTTACGTATCGGTGATGACGACTATTCTCTTAGCCGCGAATGTGCTGGCTTTTGGGGATACGGTGAATATCTCTGTAACGTCGTAATAAAGGTAAAAGTGAAGCGGATCGGAGCCAACACAAAGTCCGTCACGGTTTGCGAGTACGCCAAGAGTGGTGGACCTTGATGAGTGGCACCCAACTAGGCGCTCCAGAGAGGCGCGCCGCCGGCAAGCCGGCTCCTCTGAGCGATACGTCAACTCCCATAACAATCGCTCTCCATCTTTCCACACAACAAGGGCACGCGATAGCGTGCCCTTGTCTTTGTACCTTCGGTTTTCAGTCTCCCCCACCCTTGTGTCTGTGCCGAGAAGCGCAGGGGCAGGCGGATCAAGAGGCGCGCATGTTTGAGGCGTTAGCCGAGTTTGCGCGGCTCCCGCCTGACGCGAGCATCGCAGGTTGCCCCGGCGCAGCCGGGGTCACAGACACCAGGGTCGCCTTCTCTTTGCTTACTTTCTCTTGGCGAAGCAAGAGAAAGTGAGTCGGCCGCCGGGCCGAGACCCGGCTAGCCACGAAAGAAACAACGCAAGCCGAAGAAAGGCCTTCGACAAGCTCAGGCCGGACGGGTAATTTCCCGAACGCCCTCAGGTATCAATCGAGCTTGACGCCCGCATCCTTCACCAGCTTCACCCAGAACTTCTCATCCTGAACCAGAAAAGCCGCATAGTCAGCCGGCGACTTCGACAGCGACACCTCGGTCCCCTCACGCGCCAACGCAGCCTTGACCGACTCCTGCTGCAGGGCCGTGCGGGTGGCGTCGAAGATCTTCTGCACGACGGGTTGCGGCGTGCCGGCCGGCACGAAGAAGCCGTACCAGAAGTCCAGGTTGTACTCCAGCAGGCCGGCGTCCTTCATGCCCGGCAGATCGGGAAACAGCG
Source organism: uncultured Hylemonella sp. (assembly GCA_963512175.1). Classification (GTDB taxonomy): domain Bacteria; phylum Pseudomonadota; class Gammaproteobacteria; order Burkholderiales; family Burkholderiaceae_C; genus Hylemonella. The sequence continues at coordinate 16,154 of CAUPLI010000007.1, forward strand.
CACTGCGCTCGGTGGCACTGATACCCAGTCCCTTCACACGACCCGACTGGATATGCGGCAACGTGGACGGCGGCGTGCCGAAGTAGATCTGCGTATCGCCCGCGATCAGCGACTGCATGGCCGGGCCGCCCCCGCGGTAGGGGATCTCGGTGAACTTGACGCCCGCCACCTGGGCAAACTGCGCGGCGCCCAGGTGGGTGGCCGAACCGTTGCCGGCGGTGGCCACGTTGAGCGCGCCCGGGGCGGCCTTGGCCTTGGCGATCAGCTCTTTCACCGAGTTGATACCGGCGTTCGGGTTGACCGCGATCACCAGGGGCGAAGCCGTGAGCTTGGTCACGGGTTGCAGATCACTCGGCTTGTAGCTGAGCTTGGGATTGAGCGCGGGGTTGACCGAGATGGCGGCAGGGCTGGCGATCAGCAGCGTGTAGCCATCGGGGGCCGACTTGGCCACCAGATCCGCGGCGATGCTGGAGCCGGCGCCGGCCTTGTTCTCGATCACGATGGGCTGGCCCAGGGCACGGCCCAGGGCCTCACCCACGGAGCGCGCCACATAGTCGGCCGCGCCGCCAGGCGCAAAACCGACCACCAGCTTGATGGGCTTGTTCGGGTAAGCCTGCGCCAGGGCAGACGGGGCACCCCCCAGGGCCAGCAGGCCGGCCAGCACGATGTAGCACTGTCGCATGTCGAGTCTCCTTATCGTTTTAAAACCATGCCCTGCGGCGGCATCACTCGAGCTTGACGTCGGCGTCCTTCACCAGCTTGACCCAGAACTTCTCGTCCTTGGCCAGGAAGGCCGCGAAGTCGGCCGGTGTAGCAGAGACCGAGACATCGGTGCCTTCACGCGCCAGTGCTGCCTTCACCGACGGCTGTTTCATGGCTTCCTGCGTGGCGTCAAAAATCTTTTTCACGACGGCCGGCGGTGTGCCGACCGGAACAAAAAAGCCGTACCAGAAGTCGAGGGCGTAATCCGGCAGGCCGGCTTCCTTCATGCCCGGCAGATCCGGGAACAGGGCGGTGCGCTCCAGCGTGCTGACCGCCAGCCCGCGCAGGCGGCCGGCCTGGATCATGGGCAACACCGAAGGCGGCGTGCCGAAGGTGAGCTGCGTGTCGCCGGCCACAACCGACTGGATGGCCGGAGCCCCGCCACGGAAGGGGATGTGCTGCATCTGCACACCGGCTACCTGGCTGAAATGGGCCGCGCCCAGGTGCGGCGCCGAGCCGTTGCCCGAGGTGGCGTAGTTCAAGGCGCCTGGGGCCGCCTTGGCCTTGGCGATCAGTTCCTTGACCGAGGTGATGCCGGTCGCCGGGTTGGCCGCAATCACCAGGGGTGAGGCCGTCAGCTTGGTGACGGGCAAGAGGTCGCTGGACTTGTAGGTCAGCTTGGGATTGAGTGCGGGGTTGACCGAGATGGAACTCGGGCTGGCAATCAGCAGGGTGTAACCATCGGGAGCGGACTTGGCCACCATGTCCGCGGCAATGCTGGAACCGGCACCCGCCTTGTTCTCGATCACGATGGGCTGGCCCAGGGCACGGCTCAGGGACTCGCCGATCGCACGGGCGACAAAATCGGCAGCGCCACCCGGGGCGAAACCCACCACCAGTTTCACGGGTTTGTTCGGATAGGCCGGCGCCTGGGCCAGCGCGGCATGGGACAGGGTCCCCAGGACCAGGGCGGCCAGCAGCAGCTTGCGTTTGTGCATGTCGTATCTCCTCGTTATGAATGGTTGGCTCGTGACGGAATGCAGATTCAGGGCAGACCGGCCAAGACGATCTTGCCCATGTGCTGGGCGGCTTCCATGGCGGCCTTGGCCTCGGCGAGTTGCTCAAAGGGCAGCACGCGGTCGACCAGCGGCACGATGCGGCCATCGGCCAGCATGGGCAGGATCTGGGCCTTGAAGGGCGGCAGGCCCTCGGCCTTCATGTCGGCGTTGCGCAGCTTGTTAGACACGCCGAAGAGCGTGAGGCGCTTGGCGTGCAAGGCGTCGAGGTCGATCTCGGCATGCAGCACACCATCGACATAACCCACCACGGCCAGCCGCCCCTGGAAACCCAGGCAACGCATGCTCTCGGCGAACAGGGTGCCGCCCACGGCGTTCACCACCAGGCTCACACCCTTGCCACCGGTGGCCTGCATGACCGCCTCATGGAAATCAGGCGCGCGCGTGCACAGGCCGAGGTCCAGGCCCAGGGTTTTGAGATGGTCGAGCTTGGCCTGCGAGCCCGAGGTGCCGATCACCCTGGCGCCCAGGGCCTTGGCCATGGTCAGCGCGGTCACGCCCAGGCCCGAGGACACACCCGGGATCAGCAGCCACTGTCCCGCTTGCAGATGGCCCTGCAGCACCAGCATGTCGTGCACCACCAGGCCTGTCAGGGGCACGGCCGAGGCCTGCTCCCAGCTCAGGCGTTCGGGCTTGGGCATGGCCTCGCGCGCGTCCATCAGCACAAGCTCGGCGAAGCCACCTGCGCAACGGCCCATGACGGCATCGCCCGGTTTGAAGCCCGTGACGCCGGCGCCGCAGGCCACCACCTCGCCCGCCGCTTCCATGCCCGCGGCCTTGGCGCTGCCTTCGGCCTGCAGGCTGTGGCCAACGATGAATTCACCACGGTTCAGGCCGGCGGCGCGCACGCGCACCAGCAGCTGGCCAGGCCCGGGATCAGGCTTGGGAATGTCGCGCAGCTCCACCTCAATCTTGCCGCCGGTGATCTTGGCCCAGTAGGATTTCATCTCGTTGTCCTTTGTCGCTTCACTTGCCACGGAACACGGGCTTGCGTTTTTCCATGAAAGCCTTGCGGCCCTCGGCGTAGTCCTCGCTCTGGAAGCAGCCCTGGATCAGCGCGCGGCACTTGTCGAAGTCCACCTCGGGGGACGGCTTGAGGATCTCGGCCACGATGGCCTTGCCGGCACGCACCGTCAGCGGTGCATTGGCCGCCAGCGCCTGGGTGTATTCGGCCAGCAGCGCGGGCAGTTGATCCGGCGCGCACACGCGCGAGATCAGGCCCACTTCCTTGGCCTCCACCGCACTGATGCGGCGCGCGGTGAAGAACAGGTCCTTGGCCACACCGGGGCCGACCAGGTCCACCAGGTTCTTCATGGCCGAATAACGGTAGCCCAGCCCCAGGCGCGCGGCCGGGATGGAGAACACCGCGTCGCTGCTGGCGATGCGGATGTCGCAGCTCATGGCCACGTTGACCCCCCCACCGATGCAATAACCGCGGATGCAGGCCAGGGTGGGCTTGCTGAAGTTGTAGATGCCCATGAGCGCCTGCTCGGCCATGAGCTCGTAGCGGGCCACGGCCTCACGCGCGGCGCGCATGTCCTCGAACTGCGAGATGTCGGCACCGGAGACAAAAGCCTTCTCACCCGCACCGGAGAACACCACCAGGCGCACGCGCTCATCCGCCTCGGCCTGGGCCAGCAGCACAGGAACCGCCTCCCACATGTCGACCGACAGCGCGTTGTGGCGCTCGGGGTTGTTGAAGCGGATGTGCAGCGTGCTGCCATCCTCGTCCATCCAGCTCTGCACCCGTTCGGTGGGCGACTGATAAGTGATTTCTTCCATCTCAGTTGCTCCACTGCGCCGGGTGCGACCCTCGACGCATGAAATGGTCTAACCGGGGAATGCCGTGGAACCGGCTTTGCCGGGCCACTGGCATTGCCCCCTTGAGGGGGGTGGCGTAGCGACACGTAGTGCGCGTAGCCTGGGGGTGTTTCATCACTTCAATAAACTCCTTGTGCCTTCAGGCGCTTCATTTCATCGTCGGCCAGGCCGAGTTCGCGCAGGATCTCTGCGCTGTGCTCACCGCGCTTGGGCGCCGCGCGCGCGATGGTGCTGGGCGTGCGCTCCAGCTGCACCGGCTGACCCACCAGACGCTGCGCGCCATGATGCGCCGAGACCACCTCCTTGACCATGCCCAGATGCTGGATCTGCGGCTCCTCGAACACTTCCTGCACATTGTTGATCAGGCCGCAGGCCACACCGCCCTCGTTGAAGCGTTCGACCCAGTAGGCGCGGTCCTGCCCGGCCAGGCGGCGGTTGATCTCTTCGTTGAGCGTATCGCGGTTCACCGAACGGCCCATCTTGTCGTGGTAACGCGCGTCCGTCACCCACTCGGGCGCGCCCAGGATGTCGCAGAAGCGTTCCCAGATCTTGGAGCCGAAGACGGCGATGTTCATCCAGCCGTCGCGCGCCTTGTAGACGCCGGTGGGGATGCTGGTCGGGTGGTAGTTGCCGGCTTGCGTGGGCACCTCGCCGTCGATCAGCACGCGCGCGGTCTGGAAGTCCATCATGTAGACCATGGACTCCAGCAGCGAGGTGTGCAGGAACTGGCCTTTGCCAGAAGCTTCACGCTCCAGCAGCGCCACCAGAATGCCCTGGGCCGCGAAGATGCCCGCGCAGAGGTCGGCGATCGGGATGCCCACGCGCATGGGGCCGTCACCCGGCTTGCCGGTGACCGACATCAGGCCGCTCATGCCCTGGGCGATCTGGTCGAAGCCCGGGCGCTGCGCCAGGGGGCCGGTCTGGCCGAAACCCGAGATGCTGGCGTAGACCAGGCGCGGATGATCTTTGGCCAGGGTCTCGTAATCGATGCCAAGACGAAACTTCACGTCGGGACGGAAGTTCTCCACCACCACGTCGGCCGTGGCGATCAGGCGCTTGAGCACGGCGATGCCTTCGGCCTCTTTGAGGTTCAAGGTGATCGAGCGCTTGTTGCGGTGCGTGTACTGGTAGTCGGAACCGTCCTGGCCACCCAGGGTGTCGTCGCCGCGCATGTGCTCGGGCATCTGGACCTGGATGACGTCGGCGCCCCAGTCGGCGAGTTGACGGCAGCAGGTCGGGCCGGCGCGCACCTGGGTCAGGTCGATCACGCGAAAACGCGCCAGGGCGGAGGAAGCGGGGGTATGGGGCATGGTGGGCGGGTAGCAGCAAGTCAAACTGGGAGGCAGTGTCCTGCTCATGGCTCAAAGTGTCAACACTTTTTAATAAATCGATGACACTTTTAATGGTTTTCCCCAATCCCGCCCCGGCCGCGGGTGCTACCATCCAGCCACCCCCGACGCCTATCGCCCCACTTCCCCCATGGAACCCGCCAAAGAAAAAACCGAGCAGGGACTCTCACCCGCTATCGCGGAAGAACTCAAGCGCCTCATTTACAGCGGCGAAATCCAGCCCGGCGACCGCCTGAACGAGGCCGCGCTGGCCCTGCGCATGGGCACCAGCCGCGGCCCCATACGTGAAGCCATCCGCATGCTGGCCGGCCTGGGCCTGGTGACGGCCGTGCCCAACCGCGGCGTCTTCGTGCGCCAGATCTCGGTGCGCGAAATGCTGGAAATCTACGAGCTGCGCGCCCTGGTCTTCGGCTTCGCCGCCGAGCGCGCCAGCGAGCACGTGGACGACAGCCACCGCAAGGAACTCGAACAGCTGCTGGACCGCATGGACACGGCCTGCGAGGCCGGCGACGGCACCCTCTACTACGAACTCAACCTGCGCTTTCACACCGTGATCCTGGAACTCTGCGGCAACCAGCGCGCGCACCAGGCCTACGACGACTACATCAAGGAGCTGCACCTGTTCCGGCGCAGCTACTTCAACGCCCCGGGCAATATGCGCCGCTCCAACACCGAGCACCGCGCTATCTTCGAAGCCATCGCCAAGGGGGACGCCAAGCGCGCCCGCACCCTGGCCGAGCGCCATGTGCTCTCGGGCCGCGACCGGCTGCTGGCGCGGCTGGAACAGCCGGCCTGAGCCTGTCCGTCAGGCTGTCGCCGGTGCGCCGGACCAGGTCCGGACTTGTAGGAAAATCGTGGCCATGACCTCCCGCCCTGTCCGCTCCCAGTACGAAGACTTCATGCGCCACGTGTACACCACGGGCGTGACCAAGACCGACCGCACCGGCACCGGCACACGCAGCGTGTTCGGCCACCAGATGCGCTTCGACCTCAAGGAAGGCTTCCCGCTGGTCACCACCAAGAAGGTCCACCTGCGCTCCATCATCCAGGAGCTGCTGTGGTTCCTCACCGGATCGAGCAACAACAACTGGCTCAAGGAGCGCGGTGTCTCCATCTGGGACGAGTGGGCCCGCCCCGACGGCGACCTGGGCCCGGTCTACGGCGTGCAGTGGCGCAGCTGGCCCACACCCGACGGCGGCCACATCGACCAGATCGCCGAGGTCGTCAAGACGCTCAAGAGCAACCCGGATTCGCGCCGCATCATCGTCAGCGCCTGGAACGTGGCCGAGCTCAGCAAGATGGCACTCATGCCCTGCCACGCCTTCTTCCAGTTCTACGTGGCCGAGGGAAAACTCAGCTGCCAACTCTACCAGCGCAGCGCCGATATTTTCCTGGGTGTGCCCTTCAACATCGCGAGTTACGCGCTGCTCACGCACATGCTGGCGCAGCAGTGCGACCTGGACGTGGGTGACTTCATCTGGACCGGTGGCGACTGCCACATCTACAGCAACCACCACGAGCAGGTGGAGCTGCAACTGAGCCGCACACCCCACCCCTACCCCCTGCTTTCCATCAAGCGCCGGCCGGATTCGATCTTCGATTACCAGTTCGAGGACTTCGAGGTACTGGACTACCAGTGCCACCCGGCCATCAAGGCTCCGGTGGCCGTGTGATCAGCCGAAAACAACTGCTCACGCTGGCCATCCTCACGCTGATGTGGGGCATCAACTGGCCGATGATGAAGTTCTCGCTGCGCGAACTCTCGCCCATGTACTTCCGCGCGCTGACCATGACGGCCGGCGCGATTTTTCTCTACACCTGGTACCGAGCCCAGGGCCTGCGCATGCTGCCGCGCGGCGCCGAGTGGCGCTCCGTGCTCGCCATCGGCGCGCCCAATATGCTGGGCTGGCACACGATGTCCATCCTGGGCGTGAAGGAGCTGGCCTCGGGGCGCGCCGCCATCCTGGGTTTCACCATGCCGATCTGGACGGTGCTGATCAGCGTGCTCTTCCTGGGCGAGAGGCTCACGCGCCGCGTGGCCGTCGCCGCGGTGGCCGTGGCCGTGGCCATCGCCCTGCTGACCTCCAGCGAGTTCACGGCGCTCAGCGGCCGGCCCCTGGGCATCGTCTGGATGGAGATGGCCGCGGTCTGCTGGGCCATTGGCACGCTGCTGATGCGCCGCGCCACCCTGACCCTGCCGCTGGAGACCCTCACCATCTGGACCATGATCCTGGCCAGTGCCTGCCTCTGGCTCATCGCCCTGGCCAGCGAGCCCTGGCCCAGCTGGCAATTCACCGGCCCCATGTGGGCCAGCCTGGCCTACGGCGCCTTCATCAACTACGGTTTCGCCCAGACCCTGTGGGCCGGCCTGGCGCGGCACCTGCCGCCATCCACCAGCGCCATGAGCATCATGGCCATCCCGCTGATCGGCGCCCTGAGCGCCACCTTCATCGTCGGCGAATGGCCGCACTGGCAGGATTACGTGGCCATCGTCTTCGTGATGATGGCCATTGCTGCCGTGCTGCTGCCGCCGCGTTCCCGGAAAATACCCGCATGAAACTGCACCTCATCTTCGCCCGCGCGGCCAACGGCACCATCGGCAAGGACGGCGTCATGCCCTGGCACCTGCCCGAGGACTTGGCCCACTTCAAGCGCACCACCCTGGGCAGCCCGGTCATCATGGGCCGCAAGACCTGGGAATCGATCCCGGCGCGCTTTCGCCCCCTGCCCGGCCGCACCAATGTGGTGGTGACGCGCCAGCCAGGCTGGCACGCCGAGGGCGCACGTGTAGTGCACTCACTGCCCGAGGCCCTGGCCCAGTGCGGCGAGGTGAGCGACGCCTGGATCATCGGCGGCGCCGACATCTACGCACAGGCCCTGCCACTGGCCAGTACTGCAGTGGTCACAGAAATAGAAGCGTCATATGACGGGGATGCTTTTGCGCCACAATTCGGACCCGAGTGGAAGGAAACGCAGTGTGAGCACCATGTTTCCTCCACCGGTCTGAATTTCAGTTTTGTCACTTACACGAATACACGAGGAGTCTGATATGTCCGGAGGCGGTTTTCACGTGCATGGCCCGCACGACCACGAACTCGAACACGCGCAACAGGGCGGCGACCATGGTGACCATGGCGGCGGCATGACCAACCAGATCGCCATGTTCACGGCCATCATCGCCACGGTGGGCGCCATCTTCGCCTATATGGGCGGCGCCACCCAGGCCAATGCCGGCATGTACAAGAACGAGGCGGCGATCAAGAAAACGGCGGCGTCCAACCAGTGGAACTACTTCCAGTCCAAGAGCACCAAGCAGTCTCTGGCCGAAGTCTCGCGTGACCTGACGACGAACAAGGCTGAAAAGGAAAAGTACCAGGCCAAGATCGACCGCTACGAGAAGGAAAAGGGCGAGATCAAGGTGGACGCCGACAAACTCGAGGCCGAAGTCGTGGAGTGGAACAAAAAGAGCGACGAGCAGATGCACCAGCACCATCGCTGGGCCCAGGCCACCACGGTGCTGCAGGTCTGTATTGCGCTGGCCGCCATCGCCCTGCTGACGCGCAAGAAGTGGCTGGAGTACGCCATGTTTGCCGCCGGAGCGATGGGGGTAGTCGTGGGCGCGCTGGCCGTGCTTCATATTTAATAGCAATCCATCGATGAAACTTGCCACCTGGAACGTCAATTCGCTCAACGTGCGGCTGCCGCAGGTGCTGGACTGGCTGACGGTCAACCCCGTCGACGTTCTGGCGCTCCAGGAACTCAAGCTCACCGACGACAAGTTTCCCTTCGACGCTTTCACGGCAGCGGGCTACCAGGCGGAGAGCTTCGGCCAGAAGACTTACAACGGCGTGGCCCTGCTCACGCGCACCCCGATGACAGCCGTGGTGCGCAACATCCCCGGCTTCGCGGACGAGATGGCACGCGTGATCAGCGCCACGGTGAACGGCGTGCGTGTCATCGGCGCCTACTTCCCCAACGGCCAGGAGCCGGGCTCGGACAAGTTCGCCTACAAGATGCGCTGGCTCGACGCCTTGCGCGAGTGGCTGCGCAGCGAACTCCAGCAGCACCCGAAGCTCGTGTTGATGGGCGACTACAACATCACCTTCGACGATGCCGACGTCTGGGACCCGGTGGGCCTGAAGGACACCATCCACTGCACGGTGGAGGAGCGTACGCATCTGCGCGCGCTGATCGATCTGGGTCTGACGGATTCGGTGCGCCTGTTCCCGCAGCCCGAGAAGAACTACTCCTGGTGGGACTACCGCCACATGGCCTTCCGCCGCAAGCAGGGCCTGCGCATCGATCACATCCTGATCAGCGAGGCGCTCAAGCCCCTGGCCACGGCCTGTGCTGTCGACCCCACGCCGCGCAAAAACGAACGCCCGAGCGACCACGCGCCCGTGGTGCTGGAACTGCAGGGGCTGTAGGCATCCAGCCCCTGGATCGGCCAGAGCCTCTGCGCCTTCCCATGCCCACCCTGGCCTACGCCCTCTTCCCCACGCCGCTGGGTTTTTGCGGCATCGCCTGGAACGAGCGTGCGCTGACCTGCGTGAACCTGCCCGAGCAGGACGAGGCCGCCACACGTGCGCGCATGGCACGACGTTTCCCGGATTGCGATGAGGGCAGACCACCGCCTTTTGTGCAGGACGCCATCGCCGCCGTCACGGCCCTGCTCAAAGGCCATCCCCCCGAACCGCGCGACCTCACGAACCTGCCGCTGGACATGGAGGGCGTGCCACCCTTTCACCAGCGCGTCTACGAACTGGCGCGGCGCATCCCGCCGGGGAAAACGCTGACCTACGGGGAAGTGGCGCAGCGCCTGGGCGAACCGGGCGCGGCCCGCGCCGTGGGCCAGGCGCTGGGCGCCAACCCCTTTGCCCCCGTGGTGCCCTGCCACCGCGTGCTGGGTGCCCAGACGGGCACCGGCGGTTTCTCGGCCCATGGCGGGTTGCAGACCAAACTGAAGATGCTGGAGATCGAGGGCGCGCGCTTCGGCGGCCCCGGCCTCTTCGACTGAGGATCACTCCTCCAAGCCGAGCTCCTGGATCTTGCGGGTGATGGTGTTGCGGCCGATGCCCAGCTTGTGGGCGGCCTCGATGCGACGGCCGCGGGTGCTGTCCAGCGCCGTCAGGATGAGTTTGCGCTCGAAGCGCTTCGTCAGTTCATCCCAGACGTCCAGGCGTCCGCTGAGCAGCAGGGCCATGGCCTCGGCCTGCAGGCCGCTCTCCCAGTCACCGGAAGAGGACATGCCCGCTGCCGGCGAGGCCAGAGCCACGGGCTCCGGCGCACCTGTTGCCGCAGCAGATGGTGTGGCCACGGCAAGGGCCTCACCAGGCACCTGGCTGATCTCGGGGGGCAGGTCCTTGGGCTCGATCACCTGGGCCGGCGCCATGACGGTCAGCCAGTGGCAGATGTTTTCCAGCTGGCGCACGTTGCCGGGGAAGCCGAAGCGCCCCAGCCGCTCGAGCGCCGCATCCGAAATGCGCTTGGGTTCGACGCCAAGCTGGCGCGCGCTCTGCTGCAGGAAGTGGCGCGTCAGCATGGGCACGTCTTCGCGCCGCTCGCGCAGGGCCGGCAGACGCAGGCGGATGACGTTGAGGCGGTGGAACAGGTCTTCGCGGAACACGCCTTCCTTGACGCGCTGCTCCAGGTCCTGGTGCGTGGCGGCGATCACGCGCACATTGGCCTTGACCGCGCTGTGGCCACCGACACGGTAGAAGTGGCCGTCGGACAGCACACGCAACAGTCGCGTCTGCAAGTCGAAAGGCATGTCGCCGATCTCGTCGAGGAAGAGCGTGCCGCCCTCGGCCTGCTCGAACCGGCCGCGGCGCATGGTCTGGGCACCCGTGAAGGCGCCGCGCTCATGGCCGAACAGCTCGCTCTCCAGCAGGTCCTTGGGAATCGCCGCCGTGTTGATGGCCACGAAGGGTCCGTTGGCACGCGGTGAGTGCTTGTGCAGCGCGCGCGCCACCAGTTCCTTGCCCGAACCCGATTCGCCGGTGATCAGCACGGTCACATTGCTCTGCGAAAGCCGCCCGATGGCACGGAACACGTCCTGCATGGCCGGTGCCTGGCCCAGCATCTCGGGGGCTTCGTCGATGGTCTCCTGCGCCACTTCTTCGCGCTGGCTTTCCTCCACCGCTCGGCGGATCAGCTCGACCGCCTTAGGCAGGTCAAAAGGCTTGGGCAGGTATTCAAAGGCACCGCCCTGGAAGGCGGATACCGCGCTGTCCAGGTCGGAGAAGGCCGTCATGATGATGACCGGCAGGCCGGGGTGGCGTGCCTTGACCTTCTCCAGCAGTTCCAGGCCGGAGCCACCCGGCATGCGGATGTCGCTCACCAGCACCTGCGGGCCTTCGCCCTCCTCGTCGAGCGCGGCCAGCACCTCACGTGGGTTGGTGAAGCTGCGTGTGGGCATCTGCTCGCGTTGCAGCGCCTTCTCCAGCACGAAGCGTATGGACTGGTCATCGTCGGCGATCCAAATCGGCTTCATGTGCGGCTACACCCTTAGGTCATGCTGCCATTCTCAGGGCAGCGGTATCAATATTTTGAAATCGGTCCGGCCGGGCTCGCTGTCGCACTCGATCAGGCCATGGTGTTGCTGCACGAAGGTTTGCGCCAACGTCAGCCCCAGGCCGGATCCGCCTTCCCGTCCCGACACGAGCGGGAAAAAAATGCGGTCCTTGATCGAGTCCGGTACGCCGGGCCCGTTGTCGATGACATGCAATTCCAATGCCAGCTTGTAGCGTTGTTTGCCGAAAGTGATCTGGCGGGCGATCCGGGTACGGAAGGTCAGGCGCGCATCGCCAGCAGCGATGCGCTCGGCCAAGGCCTGGCAAGCGTTGTGCGCGATGTTGAGCAAGGCCTGGATCAGCTGCTCGCGGTCGCCGCGGAATTCGGGGATGGAGGTGTCGTAATCGCGCACCACGCGCAGGCCCCTGGGGAACTCGGCCAGGATCAGCGAGCGCACGCGCTCGCAGACCTCGTGCATATTGACGTCCCCCACCACGTGGGGACGGCGGTGCGGCGCCAGCAGGCGGTCCACCAGGGTCTGCAGGCGGTCGGCCTCGTGGATGATGACGCGCGTGTACTCGGTCAGCTGGCTGTCGATCTCCATCTCCAGCAGCTGGGCCGCGCCGCGGATGCCGCCCAGCGGGTTCTTGATCTCGTGGGCCAGGTTGCGGATCAGTTCCTTGTTGGCCTGGGCCTGGTCAATCAGGCGTTCCTCGCGCTCCTGGCGGGCCTGCTGCTCCAGCGGCAGCATCTCGATCAGGATGGCGCCGGGCTGGTCTGTCTGGGTCAGGATCACGTGCACCGGCAAGGGGTCGCGCCCGGGACGCTTGACCCAGGCGTCGTAACGCAGGGCAGCAAACTCGTTGTCGCGCAGCCCCCCGAGGGCAGAGGCCAGGACCTGGGGCTCGGTGTAGTAATCGGCCAGGGCGGAACCCTCGATACTGCGCCGGGACATGCCCAAGGCATCCTCCAGGGCGGCATTGGCATAAACCACCGCACCGTCGCCATGCACGACGGCGACGAGCGTGGCCAGGAGGTCGAAGGGCTGGAAGCGGCTGACGGAGGAAATGGCGGTCGGTTTCAAGCCGCCTATTTTGACTCAGATGAAGCAGCGGCCTCAGGAAGACGATCGAGTTCACGGCGCAGGCCGGCCAGATCGCTTTCATTGCGCTCGATATTGGCCTTCATCTCGGCCACGCGGTCCAGGTACTTCTGGTGGTTGCGGAATTCGGGACCCATTTTTTCGGGTTCGCCGTTGTTGTATTCCTGGATCAATTCGTTCTTGCGGGCTTCGGCCTTGCGCAACTCGGCTTCCAGGATCTGGCGTGCGCCAACGTCGCGCTGGCGCTGCTGCTCGCCGTCCACGCGCGAGCCGGCCTGGCTGGCAGAGGCCACGCGCACCGTCTCCGGCATGCGCGGGCGCTGCACCACGGTCACATTGCCGCCTTCGAGCAGCTTGCAGCCCTTCTGGCCGGGTTGGACGGTATTGGTGTACTCATTGCCGCAACGGTAGATGCGGCCCTGGGCCTGGGCCAGACCGGTCATGGCCAAGCCTGCTACGAAAAGCGTAGCTGTCAACGACATCAATAAAGGCTTCTTCATAGGGTTCTCCGCACATCAAAAATGCAGGGGCGGTCTGAGAGTATCGGCTATTCCCCTGAAAAATCAAACCCCGAAAGTTCACGGAAAACAAAAAGGACGGCCGAAGCCGTCCTTTTTTTGCGACAGGCTGTAACGAATCACAGCCTGCGGTCGCCCCTTTACAGGGAGTAATACATGTCGTACTCGACCGGGTGCGGCGCCATGCGGAAGCGCGTGACTTCGCCCATCTTCAGCTCGATGTAGGCATCCAGCATGGAGTCGGTGAACACGCCGCCCTTGGTCAGGAAGGAGCGGTCCTTGTCCAGGTAGTCCAGGGCCTGGTCCAGGCTGTGGCAGACGGTCGGCACCAGCTTGTCCTCTTCCGGGGGCAGGTGGTACAGATCCTTGGTGGCGGCTTCGCCCGGATGGATCTTGTTTTCCACGCCGTCCAGACCGGCCATCATCAGGGCCGAGAAGCACAGGTAGGGGTTGGCAGACGGGTCCGGGAAACGCGCCTCGATGCGGCGACCCTTGGGGTTGGCCACGAAGGGGATGCGGATGGAGGCCGAGCGGTTGCGCGAGCTGTAGGCCAGCTTCACCGGGGCTTCGAAGCCGGGCACCAGACGCTTGTAGCTGTTGGTGCCGGGGTTGGTGATGGCGTTCAGGGCACGGGCGTGCTTGATGATGCCGCCGATGTAGTACAGGGCGAAATCGCTCAGGCCAGCGTAGCCGTCACCAGCGAACAGGTTCTTGCCGTCTTTCCAGATGGACTGGTGCACGTGCATGCCGGAGCCGTTGTCGCCGGCGTAGGGCTTGGGCATGAAGGTGGCGGTCTTGCCATAGGCGTTGGCCACGTTCCAGACCACGTACTTCAGGACCTGGGTCCAGTCGGCGCGCTGCACCAGCGTGCTGAACCGGGTACCGATCTCGTTCTGGCCGGCGCCGGCCACTTCGTGGTGGAACACTTCGACCGGGATGCCCAGGGATTCGAGAATCAGGGACATCTCGGCGCGCATGTCCTGCGTGCTGTCGACCGGGGGCACCGGGAAATAACCGCCCTTGGTGGTGGGACGGTGGCCGCGGTTGCCGCCTTCGAGCTGCTTGCCGCTGTTCCAGGGGGCTTCGTACTCGTCGATGGCGAACATCACGTTGCCGGGTTCGTTGGACCAGCGCACGCCGTCGAAGATGAAGAACTCGGGCTCGGGACCGAAATAGGCGGTGTCGCCGATGCCGGAAGCCTTCAGATAGGCTTCGGCGCGCTTGGCGATGGAGCGCGGGTCACGGTCATAGGACTTGCCGTCACTGGGCTCGACCACGTCGCACTGCAGGAACATCGTGGTCTCTTCGAAGAAAGGATCGATGTTGGCGGTGTTCGGGTCGGGCATGAGCTGCATGTCCGAAGCCTCGATGCCCTTCCAGCCGGCGATGGACGAACCGTCGAAGGCGTGGCCCGAGCTGAACTTGTCTTCATCGAAGTGGGAAACCGGCACGGTCACGTGCTGTTCCTTGCCACGGGTGTCGGTGAAGCGGAAGTCAACGAACTTGACTTCGTTCTCCTTCACCATCTTCATCACGTCTGCGACGGTCTTGGCCATCTGGTACTCCTGGTTGGAAGGTTGTTTAAAAGTTACGCAGGCACATGGATGCAGTTTCTGTGCCAATCCCGCTTGCGCCGGCTTGCGTCGAATTCGGTATTTTGCCTTGAGTTTCTGAGCCTTCGAGGTATCAGATGCGCACCGGGGCAGAAACTTTCTCCTGTTTGATCCAATTTGGTGCCATAAAAATGCACCAAATTGGATCATTAATTATTGCGCACCAATTCGGGGCCCAGCTTGGCGCCCAGCCGACGCAGGCCTTCGAGCAGTGCCGTATAAGCTGGCGGGGTCAGATCAGGACCACCCTTGACCCCCAATTCAATATGCCGGCCGTGCTGCGGATGATCGACGCTGGGCAGGCTGAAAACCTTGACGCCGGCATGCCGCGCTTCGATCGCCTCCATCAGCGGCGTCAACGTGGCCTCCATGGCGCCGTAGACGATGACGGACTGCTCGCACCAGGCATGGCGGCGGAACAGCCCGGCGTAATGCGTGTCCAGCACCCATTCGATCATGGGCCAGGCCATCACCGGAAAGCCCGGCACGAAATGCACGGCTCCCCGGCCGCCCGGGGACGCACAACTGAACCCCGGGATCTTGTTGTAGGGGTTGGGAATGATCTGCGCAGCCACAGGAAAGACACCCATATTGAGCCGGTGCACGTTGTCCGGACGGTCCGGCACATAGGGCACGCCCTGTTCGCGCGCCACGTCCTGCATGCGCTCGCGGATCAGCAGCTCGGCCTGGGGATGCAAAGCGAGTTCCACGCCCAGGGCATGCGCCGCACATAGTCGCGTGTGATCGTCGGGTGTGGCACCGATGCCGCCACAGGAAAACACCACCTCACCCGAGGCGAAGGCACGTGCCAGCGTGGCCGTGATGCGCTGCGGGTCGTCGCCCACATAGTCGGCATGCGCGAGTTGCAGGCCGCGTGCCTGCAACAGCTCAATCGCCTTGGGCAGGTGCTTGTCGGCGCGTTTGCCCGAGAGGATCTCGTCGCCGATGATGATCAGGCCGAAGGAGACGGGTGCGTCAGACATGGGAAGCGCTTGTGGAGCCGGCGTCTGGCAGAGGCTCGGCACGCAGGGCGGCCAGCGCCGCCAGGCTGTAGTGTGTGAACCAGAGTGCGGCAAAGATGAAGACGAAGGTGTAGATCCAGATCGCCAGTGGTACCAGCAAGGGGGCGAGCACCACCGCCATGGCCCCGACCGCCCAGATCAGCCCCGGCGCCGCCCCCATGTAGCCGCTGAGCATGCCGATGGCCAACAGCCAGTAGCGATGACGGCGCATCAGTTCCACGCGTTCCTCCTCGGTGGCATGCTGGGCCAGCGCGTCGTAGACCATGACGCGCGACGTCAACCAACCCCAGACCAGGGGCGGCACAACGATCACCAACGGGGGGATCAGCCACAGCGGCAGGGTCAGGACCAGGGCCAGCAGCGCCAGCAGGGCCGAACCCAGGCCCTGCAACAGGCTGCCCGTGAAGCTGCCGCCGCGCCGCTGCGCCAGCGCGCTGAAACGGCGCTCGGCCACCAGCTTGACGATGGCCGGCGTGGCCAGCCAGGCCACCGCCAGCAGGGACAGCACGATCACCAGCGGCAGGACCAGCATGATGAGCAGCAGTGGCGCCAGCACCGTGCGCAAATGGCCCATGGCCATGCTGTCGAGCCAGCGGAAGAGACTTTCCATCAACGCCCAGTCAGACAGCCAGGCCTGCAGGCCCAGCACGGCAGGATCCCAGAACAGCCAGAACAGGCCCACGCTCAGGGCAGCGAGCAACAGCAGGGGCAGGAAGGACAAGGCGATCACGCGCGGCTGCAGGCAGTAGGCCAGTGCGCGCCAGAAGGAGTCCAGGAAAAGCGTCATGTTCCAAGCATACCTTGGCGCATGTTTCAAACCTGTTTCAGGCCCGCCCCACCAGTCGCCGGAGCCCCAGCCACTGCTGGGCCCAGAAGCCGCGCCCGTAATCGCGTCCCTGCTCCACCTGGTCGCGGATGCCGGTGGGATCGAAGCGCGGCTCGAAATTGACCGTGCCGAACAGCATGTCCCACCAGGGCAGCAAGACGCCGAAGTTATGGCCGCCGAGGACCTTGCCCGGCGACTCATGGCCGATGCCGATGCTGTGGTGCACCCGGTGAAAGCGCGGGCTGATCCACAGGCGCTCGCCCCAGCGTCCGAAGGACAGGCGCAGGTTGGCATGCTGGAAGCTTTCGCTGAGCTGGGTGAAGGCGACGATGGCCACGAACTGCCCCGGTGCCACACCGATGAACTGCGCCAGCGTGACCAGCAGCACGTCGCGGATCAGGTCGTCGAACAGGTGGTTGCGGTTGTCGCTCCACATCGTCATCTGGCGCTGCGAGTGGTGCAAGGCGTGCAGGCGCCACCACCATTCGAAATGATGCTGGCCGCGGTGCAACCAGTAGTCGAAGAAATCCATCACGACCAGGTACACCAACAGGCTGACCAGCGGAAGATCGGTCACGCCGGGCCACAGGTCATCCAGATGGAAGGTCGGCAGGCCGGCTGCGCGCAGGATGCCGAAGAGGTCGTCCATCAGCGGCGTCAGCGTGAAGAAGAGCACCAGCCGGAACAGGCCCAGGCGATGGATCAGGGTGTAGAGCACATCCACACGAATGGCGGCGCGGTCGGTCACCGGCTCGACCGGGCGCCAGCGTTGCAGCGGCGCCATGACCGCCAGCATGACCACCAGTTGCAGCAAGCCGACGAGCAGCCAGCCCGTGCCGCTGTAGGCATCTTCCAGCCGGTTGCCCAGGCCGATGGCAAAAACCACGGGTTGCACCAGCGACTCGAACAGCCACTGCTGCAAGGCGTCAAAGGCGTTCACCAGATGCTCCATGACTCACTCACTTCCCACGGGCTTCGCGCTGTGCGATCCAGCCCCGGTAGCCCGGATGCTCGCGCAGGGTACGGAAACAGAAGCCCTGCTGTTTGAGCCCTGCGATCAGTGGCTCCAGCACCGCCGGCGCCCAGGGGTCCTGGCGTGACCAGATGCCCAGGTGGGCCACCAGCACGTCACCGGGACGAATGTCACGCAGCGCCTTCTTGAGCAACATGGCATTGGGGTATTTGTCGCTGGGAAGCTCGTCCCCCAGGAAACCGGCGGGCGCCCAGCCCACGTGTTGATAGCCGCACTGGCGTGCGGCAGCCAGCAGCGCCGGCGAGGTCTTGCCGCCGGGTGCACGGAACAACGGCAACGGTGCCTGGCCCGTGTGCTGCTGCAGGCGTGCCGCTGCGGCGTCGAGCTGCGCACAGTAGGACGGCGCATCCCAGACCATGTCACGTCCCTGCTGTGCCCCGGCCGAAGGCCGCACGCGAAAGCGCGTCGTCCCGTCGGCCGCGGACACGTCGGCGCGCCAGTAGACGTGGTCCAGCGTATGGGATGCGAACTCATGCCCTTCGGCCGCACGCGCGCGCCACCAGGCAGCCCAGTGCATGCCCAGGCTGCCATCGCCCGCCTGGGTACGCTCATCGGCCGCGAAGAAGGTGACACGCACCTGCTGGCGGTGCAATACCTCCGCGATCCGGTCGGCTACGCCCATGTGGCCGGTGTCGAAGGTCAGGTAGACCGGTTTGCTGCAAGGGTCGGTCGCCGGGCCCTTGGCCGAGGCCGGCAGCGCCAGCAGCGCCAGCCCGAGGAAAACGATGCGACTACTGGCGCGGCGCATGGTCCAGGGTCCAGACCCCATGGGGCGATTTGCCGACCCGGATCTGGCGCACCACCTGGCGCGTGCCGGTGTCGATGACGCTGAGCTTGCCGGCCCAGCGCGAAGCCAGCAGGATGTACTTGCCATCGGCCGTCAGGTCCATGCAATCCGGCCCGCTGGGGCCGGGGTACTCCTCGACCACGGTCATGGTCTTGTAGTCGATCTTGCTGATGGTGTTGGCCACGCGGTTGCTCACCAGCACGTGGCGCCGGTCGCCCACGGCGCGGAAGGCGTGCGCCCCCTTGCCGGTCGGGATCATCTGCACGGCAGCCGGCACCGGCATGGCCAGGTCGTAGACCTCCACGCCCTCGCCCCCGGTCAGGCCGATGAGCAGGAAGCGGTCATCCGGCGTACCGAACACATCGGCCGGCAGCGGGCCGGTCTTGATGCGCCACTTG
Source organism: uncultured Hylemonella sp. (assembly GCA_963512175.1). Classification (GTDB taxonomy): domain Bacteria; phylum Pseudomonadota; class Gammaproteobacteria; order Burkholderiales; family Burkholderiaceae_C; genus Hylemonella. Next base: position 34,914 of record CAUPLI010000007.1, read on the forward strand.
AGCACCTGTTGCGGCAGGTCGATGGCCACCAGCTCGTCGCTGTCCTGCATCGTCACATAGGCCGTCGTGCTCTTGCTGTCGATCCAGATATGGCTGGGCGTCTTGCCGGTGGGAATGCGCTTGGCCAGCGCCAGGTCGCGGCCGTCCCAGCGGTAGATGTCGACGTGGTTGAGCCGGTTGGCCGCCGTGACGAACCACTGCATATCGGGGGAGAAACGCAACTGATAGGGATCGAGAATGCCGCGCACCGTGCGCTGCACCTCGGCCGTACGCGGATCGACGAAGGTCAGCGAGTCACTGAAGGCATTGGCGATGATCAGGGACTTCTCGTCGGGCGTCAGGTAGAGGTGGTGCGGTTCCTTGCCGGTGGCAAAACGCTTGATTTCCTTCCAGCTCACCGGGTCGATCACGCTGACATCGGCGTCCTTGGAGTTGAGCACGAAAATGGGTGCCGGCTGCGGCTGCGCCACGGACCAGCCGGCCATCAGGGCCAGCCAGAGGACGAGGACACGGGGGAAGAACTTCGGCATGAAACACTCGCGGCTATGGAGCTGCAAGTGTAGCGGTCACGGTCCGGCCGCCAGTGGCCAGGGTTTGAGGCACATCAAGCATCGGCGCAGGGCCAGCCTCAGGGCTGGATCAGCGCCAGGTCCGCCATTTCCAGCCAGCGCCACTGGCCCGGGGCCAGGTCCGCCGGCAACTTGAGGCCGCCGATCTGCGAACGGTGCAAGGCCTCGACCCGGTTGCCCACGGCGGCCACCATACGCTTGACCTGGTGGTACTTGCCACCCGTCAGCGTCAACCGCAGATGCTGTGGATCCGTGAGTTCGCAGGCGGCCGCGCGCACCGGCCGGGGGTCGTCGTCCAGCACCACCCCCGCCAGCAGCTGCTGCAGTTCACGCTCGCCGGCCGGATGCTTGAGCGTGACCTCGTAGACCTTGGGCACCGCATGCCGCGGCGAAGCCAGGCGGTGGATGAGCTGGCCGTCATCGGTCAGCAGCAACAGGCCCGTGGTGTCCTGGTCCAGCCGGCCGATGGCCTGCACCCCCTGCACGGCGCTCTTGTTGGGGCGCTGGCGCAGCGGCGCAGGCAGCAAGGTATAGACGCTGGGCCAGGCCGAAGGTTTTTGCGAGCATTCGATGCCGGCCGGCTTGTGCAGCATGATGCAGGCGCGCCGGTGGCAGACCCATTCCAGCCCCTGCACGCGCAGACGCAGGCCTTCGTCATCGAATTCGGCCGTGGCATCGAGGCACACGGTCCCATGAACGGTCACATGCCCCTGCTGGATCAGGCCGGCACAAACCCGGCGCGTGCCAAAACCCTGGGCGTAAAGAATGTCCTGCAACTGCATGAAAAGGTCTCAAGGGCACGGCTGGCACGGCCGTGGAATTCAAAAACTGTAGCGAATCAGCACGCTGACTCTGCAATCAGGGCCGGATTCCGTGCAAAAGTGCAGCCCAAAGCCCCTCTAACTTGCTCCAACTTCGCTTATCCGGTTCAGGATAGAGGCCGTAGACCTTACACTTTTAGCAAACAACGATACCTTTGCATATGAACGGGTACACAGGGTGGATGATAGTCGCAGGACTGATGGCCGTGAGCGGCGCACTGGGTGCGTACGCCTATGCCATGCGCCTGAAAAAACAGGAGCTGTCCAAGCGACGCATCCCGCGCAAATGGCCTCTGGTTGTTCGAGCCATGGTGAACAGCCGGGAGCGGCTCGTCTGGCGCTGGATGCTGCGTGCCTTCCAGGACCAGCACGTCATGGTCAAGCTGCCGGTGACGCGCTTCACCATGCCGCAGGTACGGGAAGAAGGCCAGCACTGGTTCCAGATCCTCAGCGGCGTCTATTGCACCTTCACCGTCTGCAATAACGATGGCCAGGTGGTCGGCTGCGTCGATGTGCCGGGTCCGCAGGGCCTGTCGCTGAGCAACCAGACCCTCAAGCACACCCTGCTCTCCCAGTGCAATGTCCGCTACTGGGTGGTCGACCCGGAGCACCTGCCCAGTGTCAGCACGATCCGCGCTGCCTTCCTCGGCGAACAGGCCGTGATGAAAGAGGAACTGGAGCGCGTGCGTACCGAGACCGAGTTCAACCAGACACGCGCCAACCTCAAGGCTGCGCTGATTCGGCAGCGCAACAACCAGCCAACCGCAAGCGACTTCGCGCGGCTGGAAGCTCTGATGTCCGCCGACCCGCACAGCCACGAAGCCTACGAGAGCCAGCTCTCCACCACCTGGAAGCACGACTCCTTCGTCGCCCCGCTGGACAGCCGGTCGGGCGAACTCACGGAAGGCCGTTGAGCGACCGGCCGCCAGGCCGGACATGAAAAAACCCCGACCGTCACCGGCCGGGGGTTTATATTTGGTGGAGCTGGGGGGATTTGAACCCCCGTCCGCAAGCCTTGTTCGAGCAGATCTACATGTTTAGCGGTCTGATTTGGATCTCGCCACTGGCATCGCGCAGTCGCACGCTATACCAGCCGCCAGCACCCTATTTTCTCGTCCGCTGCTAAGGTACCCAGCCCCGGACCAGCCGATGAAATTATCTTTACAGCCGGGAGGCTTGCGCCCCCTTGCCCAGCCCATCGGCCTGCTGTTGTAAAGCTCACTGGCAATTAAGCAGCGAGTGCGAAACGTTCGTCGTTTGCAGTTAGGTTTTTTGAATCAGTTTTACGAGCACATTCAGCTCGACATGCACCACATCGCGTCCGAACCCACGTCGAAACCAATGCAGCCCCAAGATTCCTATTTTAGGCCTGTTCGAGCAATTGCAAGAGCTCACCCGGAGAATTGATCAAAGCGTGGGCGCCCCAGCTGGCCACATCGGATTTCTGGCCCAGGTAGCCGTAGGTGGCCGCCACCGTGCCCATGCCGGCCGCCAGGCCCGCCACGATATCGCGCTCGTCGTCGCCCACGTACAGGCAACGCTGCGGGTCCAGGTCCAGGCGGCGCGCGGCCTCGAACAAAGGCGCCGGGTGCGGTTTGGGATGCGGCGTGGTGTCGCCGCCAATGATGGCCCGCGCGCTGGCAAACAGGGGCATGGCCCCCGTCAGCGGCAGGGCAAAGCGCTCGATCTTGTTGGTCACCACGCCCCAGGCCAGTTCCCGCTGCAGCAGCGCCTCGATCAGCTCGGCCACGCCGGCAAAGGCGTAGGTGCGCACCGTCATGCAACGCTCGTAGTTGGCCATGAACTCCTCGCGCAGCTCGTTGTAGCCCGGATCTTCCGGCGTCAGGCCGAAGGCCACGCCGATCATGCCGCGCGCGCCGGCGCCCGCCATGGGGCGATAGCGCTCCAGGGGCAGGGGCGGCAGGCCTCGGGTGGTGCGCATCTGGTCGGCGGCGGCGCCCAGGTCGGGCGCGCTGTCGATCAGGGTCCCGTCCAGGTCGAACAGGACGGCCTCGATACCGGCAAAAGACCTCATCACAGTTCAGACTTGCGCGTGGCCAGCAGGTAGTTGACGCTGGTGTCGGCGCTGAGCCAGTAGCGCCGGGTCAGTGGGTTGTATTCCATGCCGCGCGTGGGCCCCAGTTCCAGACAGGCCTGGCGGCAGTAACGCGCCAGTTCGCTGGGGCGGATCATCTTGGCGTACTCGTGCGTGCCACGCGGCAGCAGCTTGAGGATGTACTCGGCGCCGACGATGGCAAACAGGAAAGACTTGGGGTTGCGGTTGATGGTGGAGAAGAACACCCAGCCACCGGGCTTGACCAGCGTGGCGCAGGCCTGGACCACGGAGGACGGGTCGGGCACGTGCTCCAGCATCTCCATGCAGGTCACCACATCAAAACTGGCCGGCTTTTCGCTCGCCAGTGCCTCGGCGCTGATCTCGCGGTAGCTCACATTGGGCGTGCCGGCTTCCAGCGCATGCAGCTGGGCCACCTTGAGGGCCTTGGTCGACAGGTCGATGCCCGTGACCTGGGCGCCCTTGCGCGCCATCGAATCCGACAGGATGCCGCCGCCACAGCCAATATCAAGCACCTGCTGGCCGGCCAGCGGCGCCAGGCCGTTGATCCAGTCCAGGCGCAGCGGGTTGATCTGGTGCAGGGGACGGAATTCGCTTTCAGGGTCCCACCAGCGGTGGGCCAACTCGGAAAACTTGGCCAGCTCGGCCGGATCTGCATTCACGGTGGTCGTCATGCTTTGATTATCCGACAGCTCGCCAAGATCCAGGCGCCAGAAACGACAAACCCCGCCGAAGCGGGGTTTGTTTCAAGTCATCAGAAGATTACTTGTTGGCGCGGGTGCCGACCACTTCGATTTCCACGCGACGGTTCTTGGCGCGGCCTTCGGTCGTGCGGTTGTCGGCCACGGGTTGCTTCTCGCCCTTGCCTTCGGTATAGACGCGGTTCTTGTCAATGCCCTTGGAGGTCAGATAGGCCTTCACGGCTTCGGCACGACGCACGGACAGCTTCTGGTTGTACTCATCGGTACCGATGGAGTCGGCGTGACCCACGGCAATGATGACTTCCAGGTTGATGCCCTTGACCTTCTCGGCCAGATCATCGAGCTTGGCCTTGGCGTCAGCCTTGATGACGGACTTGTCGAAGTCGAAGAAGGTGTCGGCGGCGTAGGTGACCTTGACGGCAGCAGCGGGCGGCGGGGCAGCCGGACGCGGAGCAGCGGCCGGGGCGGGAGCGGGTGCCGGAGCAGGGGCCGGAGCGGGCGCCGGAGCAGCCGGGGCAGCCTGGGGGGCCGGGGTGGGTTCGGGGGTGGAAGCACAACCGGCCATCACCAGTGCGACTGCAGCGAACAGGGCTGCCACGGAATTCAGTTTTTTCATGGTTCTCCTCTAACGGATTGGGGCCTGAGCGGCACGGCGGTTAAATGGAAGGCATTCACTGTTATGAGCGCCACCCGACTGTCTTATGCATTGTGCCATATCAAACCCGTGGGTCAACCGGCGAGACGCGACGCGGGCGCATGCCTGCTGGGCTTGCCGATGGTCTGTTGCAGCCATGCCACATGCCCGGCACTTTAGAATCGTGGATTGCCCACGCCCGAGCTCATCTCTTCCATGACCCAATTCGCCAAGGAAACCCTGCCCGTCAGCCTCGAAGAGGAGATGCGCCGCAGCTACCTGGACTACGCCATGAGCGTGATCGTCGGGCGGGCCCTGCCCGATGCCCGCGATGGTCTCAAGCCGGTGCACCGGCGCGTGCTCTACGCGATGCACGAACTCAACAACGACTGGAACCGCGCCTACAAGAAATCAGCACGTATCGTCGGCGACGTCATCGGCAAGTACCACCCGCACGGCGACCAGTCGGTCTACGACACCATCGTGCGCATGGCGCAGGACTTCTCCATGCGCCACATGCTGGTGGATGGCCAGGGCAACTTCGGCTCGGTCGACGGCGACAACGCCGCCGCCATGCGCTACACCGAAATCCGCCTGGCCAAGATCGCCCACGAGATGATCGCCGACCTGGACAAGGAGACGGTCGACTTCGGCCCCAACTACGACGGCTCCGAGAAAGAGCCGCTGGTCCTGCCCAGCAAGCTGCCCAATCTGCTGGTCAACGGCTCGGGCGGCATTGCCGTGGGCATGGCCACCAACATCCCGCCGCACAACCTCAACGAGGTGGTGGACGCCTGCCTGCACCTGCTGCGCAACCCGGAAGCCTCCATCGACGAGTTGATGGAGATCGTGCCGGCGCCCGACTTCCCCACCGCCGGCATCATCTATGGCATGACCGGCGTCAAGGAAGGCTACCGCACCGGCCGCGGCCGCGTGGTGATGCGCGCCAAATGCCACTTCGAGGACATCGACAAGGGCCAGCGCCAGTCCATCATCGTCGACGAGCTGCCCTACCAGGTCAACAAGAAGAACCTGCTGGAGCGCATTGCCGAGCTGGTGCACGAAAAGAAGATCGAAGGCATCAGCCACATCCAGGACGAGTCCGACAAGTCCGGCATGCGCGTGGTGATCGAGCTCAAGCGCGGCGAAGTGCCCGAGGTGGTGCTCAACAACCTGTACAAGCAGACGCAGCTGCAGGACACCTTCGGCATGAACATGGTGGCCCTGATCAACGGCCAGCCCAAGCTGTGCAACCTGAAGGACCTGATCGAGGTCTTCCTGGACCACCGCCGCGAAGTGGTGACCCGCCGCACGGTGTTCAATCTGCGCAAGGCGCGCGACCGCGGCCACGTGCTCGAAGGCCTGGCCGTGGCGCTGGCCAACATCGACGACTTCATCGCCATCATCCGCAACGCCCCCACCCCGCCGGTGGCCAAGGCAGAGCTGATGGCCAAGCCCTGGGACAGCAAGCTGGTGCGCGAGATGCTGACCCGCAGCCGCGCTGACGGCGGCGTGGTCAATGCCGACGACTACCGCCCCGAGGGCCTGGAAAAGAACTACGGCATGGGCAACGACGGCCTGTACCGCCTGTCCGACACCCAGGCCCAGGAAATCCTGCAGATGCGCCTGCAGCGCCTGACCGGCCTGGAGCAGGACAAGATCGTCACCGAGTACAAGGAGGTGATGGCCGAGATCGAGGATCTGCTCGACATCCTGGCCAAGTCCGGTCGTGTGGCCATCATCGTCAGCGAAGAACTGACTGCCATCAAGCAGGAGTTTGGCCAGGGCAAGGTCGGGGTGCGCCGCAGCCAGGTCGAGCACAATGCCCAGGACCTGGCCACCGAAGACCTGATCACGCCGACCGACATGGTGGTGACGCTCAGCCACGCCGGCTACATCAAGAGCCAGCCCCTGTCCGAGTACCGCGCCCAGAAGCGCGGCGGCCGTGGCAAGCAGGCCACCGCCACCAAGGAAGACGACTGGATCGACCAGCTCTTCATCGCCAACACGCACGACTACATCCTGTGCTTCTCCAACCGCGGCCGCCTTTACTGGCTCAAGGTCTGGGAAGTGCCCGCCGGCTCGCGCGGTTCGCGTGGCCGCCCCATCGTCAACATGTTCCCGCTGCAAGAGGGCGAGAAGATCAACGTGGTGCTGCCGCTGACCGGTGACAACCGCAGCTTCCCGGCCGATCACTATGTCTTCATGGCCACCTCCATGGGCACGGTCAAGAAGACCTCACTGGACGAATTCTCCAACCCGCGCAAGGCCGGCATCATCGCCGTCGACCTGGACCCGGGCGACTTCCTGATCGGCGCGGCGCTCACCGACGGCCAGCACGATGTGATGCTGTTCAGCGATGGCGGCAAGGCCGTGCGCTTCGACGAGAACGACGTACGCCCCATGGGCCGCAATGCACGCGGCGTGCGCGGCATGATGCTGGACGACGGCCAGGGCGTGATCGCCATGCTGGTGGCCGAGGACGAGCAGCAAAGCGTGCTGACCGCCACCGAGAACGGCTACGGCAAGCGCACCAGCATCACCGAGTACACGCGCCACGGCCGCGGCACCAAGGGCATGATCGCCATCCAGCAGAGCGAGCGCAACGGCAAGGTCGTCGCCGCCACCCTGGTGCATGCCGACGACGAAATCATGCTGATCACCGACAAGGGCGTGCTGGTGCGCACCCGCGTTTCCGAAATCCGCGAACTCGGCCGCGCCACCCAGGGCGTCACCCTGATCGGCCTGGACGAAGGCGCCAAGCTCAGCGGCCTGCAGCGCATCGTGGAAAACGATGCGAATGGTGCCGAAGGCGCCGAGGGCGAGACCGGCGACGCGGAAGACGCCAGCTGATGCAACGCCCCTACAACTTCTCGGCCGGCCCGGCCACCATCGCGCCCGAGGTGCTGCAGCAGGCCGCCAGCGAGATGCTGGACTGGCACGGCAGCGGCATGGGCGTAATGGAGATGAGCCACCGCGGCAAGGAGTTCATCAGCATCTACGAGCAGGCCCAGGTCGACTTGCGCGAACTGCTGGCGGTGCCGAAGAACTTTCATATCCTCTTCATGCAGGGTGGTGGCCTGGCGGAAAACGCCATCGTCCCGCTCAACCTCTCGCGCGGCGGCACGGTCGATTTCGTGCTCACCGGCACCTGGAGCCAGAAGTCCATCAAGGAAGCGCGCAAGTACTGCAAGGTGAACGTGGCCGCCAGCGACGAGGCCAACGGGTTCACCCACCTGCCCGCCCCGGCCAGCTGGAAATTGAGCCCGGATGCCAGCTACGTGCACCTCTGCTCCAACGAGACCATCCACGGCGTCGAATTCCACGCACTGCCCGACCTGAAGGCGCTGGGCTCGAAGGCACCGCTAGTGATCGACTTCTCCTCCCAGGTCGCCTCGCGCCCGGTGGACTGGTCGCGCGTGGGCCTGGCCTTCGGCGGCGCGCAGAAGAACATCGGCCCGGCCGGCCTGACCCTGGTCATCGTGCGCGAGGATCTGCTGGGCCACGCCCAACCGGCTTGCCCCAGTGCCTTCGACTATCGCGTCGTGGCCGATAACGAGTCCATGTTCAACACCCCGCCGACCTATGCCATCTACATGGCCGGCCTGATCTTCCAGTGGCTCAAGAAGCTGGGTGGCGTGCCGGCCATGGAGGCGCGCAACATCGCCAAGGCAAAACTGCTGTACGACGCGATCGACACATCCCAGTTCTATGTGAACCGCGTGGCCAAGGACTGCCGCTCGCGCATGAACGTGCCCTTCTTCCTGCGCGACGAGTCGCGCAACGACGCTTTTCTCGCCGGCGCCAAGGCAGCCGGCCTGTTGCAGCTCAAGGGCCACAAGTCGGTCGGCGGCATGCGTGCCAGCATCTACAACGCCATGCCGCTCGAAGGCGTGCAGGCGCTGGTCGAGTACATGCGAGAATTCGAACGTACACATAGCTGATACGCGATGGCCAAGACCCTGCCCGAACTGCGCACCCAGATCGACGCCCTGGACCAGGAGCTCCTCGCCCTGCTGAACCAGCGCGCCGCCCTGGCCCACGAAGTGGGCGAGATCAAGAAGGTCGAAGGTTCCCCCGTCTTCCGCCCCGAGCGCGAAACCCAGGTCATCACCAGCCTGCAGGCCGGCAACCCGGGGCCGCTCAAGCGCGACAGCGTGGCCACCATCTGGCGCGAGATCATGTCGGCCTGCCGCGCCCTGGAAGCACCCCAGCGCGTAGCCTACCTCGGCCCGGCCGGCACCTTCAGCGAACAGGCTGCCCTGCAGTTCTTCGGCTCCAGCATCGAACGCATGCCCTGCGGCAGCATCGACGAAGTCTTCCGCGCCACCGCGGCGGGTGCCGCGCAGTTCGGCGTGGTCCCCATGGAGAACTCCACCGAGGGCATGGTCTCGCGCTCGCTGGACCTCTTCCTCGCCTCGCCCCTGCATGTGATCGGCGAGACCAGCCTGCTGGTACGCCACAACCTGCTGCGTCAGAGCGATACGCTGGAGGGCATCGAGGCGGTCTATGCCCATCCGCAAGCCCTGGCCCAGTGCCAGAACTGGCTCAACACCCATCTGCCCCATGCCGAACGCCACGCCGCGGCCAGCAACGCCGAAGGCGCGCGCCTGGCCGCCACCAACCCGGCCTGGGCCGGCATCGCCAGTGAGCGCGCGGGCAGCGAGTTCGGCCTGCACGTGGTGGCCCACGCCATCCAGGACGACGCCTACAACCGCACCCGCTTTGCCGTGGTTTGCCTGCCGCAGACCCTGCCCACCCCGGACGCATCGGGCAAGGACTGCGTGAGCCTCATCGTCTCGGTCCCCAACCGCCCGGGTGCCGTGCATGACCTGCTGGTTCCCCTGAAAAAACACGGTGTGTCCATGACGCGCTTCGAGTCCCGTCCGGCACGCTCCGGCCAATGGGAATACTATTTCTACATCGACATCCAGGGCCACACCTCGCAACCCCATGTCGTCGCCGCTTTGCAGGAGTTGCAGGCCCTCTGCGCCTTCTACAAAGTCCTCGGCACCTACCCGGTATCTGAATGATGTTTGAACAGCTTGGTCTGATCGGTTGCGGCCTCATGGGCGGCTCCTTTGCCCTGGCGCTGAAGCGCGCCGGCCTGGTCAAGCGCGTGGTCGGCTACAGCAAGTCGCCCTCCACCACGGAACGCGCCCGCAGCCTGGGCGTCATCGACGTCGAGGCCCCCTCGGCCCTGCTGGCCGTCTCGGGCGCCGACATCGTGCTGATCGCCGTGCCGGTATCGGCCACCGAGGCCACCTTCAAGGCCATCAAGCACCTGGTCACGCCGCAGATGCTCATCATGGATGTGGGCTCGACCAAACGTGACGTGGTCGATGCCGCGCGCCGCGCCCTGCGTGAGCAGATCGGCTCCTTCGTACCAGCCCATCCCATCGCCGGCAAGGAAGTCTCGGGCGTCGAGCATGCCGACCCCGACCTGTATTCCGGCAAGCAGATCATCCTGACCCCCATCGAGCGTACCCACGCCCCCCAGGTGCAGCAGGCCATCGACGTCTGGTCCGCCCTGGGCTGCCATGTGCTCAAGATGACGCCCGAGTCGCACGATGCGGCCTTTGCCTCGGTGAGCCACCTGCCCCACCTGATCGCCTTCGCGCTGATGAACTCCATCACCGGCCAGAACCAGGGCAAGGACTTCCTGTCCCTGGCTGGTCCGGGCTTCCGCGACTTCACGCGCATCGCGGCCAGCGACCCGCACATGTGGCGCGACATCATGATCTCCAACCGCGAAGAATTGCTGACCCAGTCCAAGCTCTTCCAGCGCAATCTGCAGGCGCTCGAACTCATGATCTCCAACGGCAACGCCGACGCGCTCGAAGAGCTGATCGGCCAGGCCAGCCAGGCCCGCGCCCAATGGAGCATGAACAAGAACCGCCGCTGAGACGCCCTCCTCCGCGCCGATGTATTCCACCGCCTTTCTCGACCTGCCGCCGCTGACCGGCGCGCACGGCCGGGTGCTTCTGCCCGGCTCCAAGAGCATTTCCAACCGCGTGCTGCTGCTCTCGGCCCTGTGCCGCGGCCGCACCACCCTGCACGACCTGCTCGACTCCGACGACACCCGCGTCATGCTGGCCGCCCTGCGCCAGCTGGGTTGCGGCGTGTTGCAGGAGGGCAGCACCGTCGTCATCGACGGGCTGGACGGCAAGCTCCCCGCCACCGCCCTGAAGTTCTTCATGGGCAATGCCGGCACCGCCATGCGCCCGCTGACCGCTGCGCTGGCCGTGCTGGGCGGTGACTTCGAACTCTCAGGCGTGCCGCGCATGCACGAGCGCCCCATCGGCGACCTGGTGGATGCGCTGCGCCCGCTGGGCTGCGCCATCGATTACCTTGGCAACGAAGGTTATCCCCCGCTGCGCATCGGCCGCCCGAGCCTCCAGCTCGACGCCCCGATCAAGGTCCGCGGCGACGTCTCCAGCCAGTTCCTCACGGCCCTGCTGATGGCGCTACCTCTCGTCGCAAGCAAGGACATCGTGATCGAGGTCGTCGGCGAACTGATCTCCAAGCCCTACATCGAGATCACGCTCAACCTCCTCTCGCGCTATGGCATCACCGTCCAGCGCGAGGGCTGGCAGCGCTTCACCATCCCCGCCGGCAGCCGCTACCAGTCGCCCGGCGTGCTGCACGTGGAGGCCGACGCCTCTTCGGCCAGCTATTTCATCGCCCTGGGCGCCATCGCCGCCGACGCGGCCACACCGGTGCGCATCGAGGGCGTGGGGGAAAGCTCCATCCAGGGCGATATCAAGTTCGTCGACGCCGCCCGCCTGATGGGCGCGCGCGTGACGGGTGGCCCCAACTGGCTCGAAATCTCCCGGGATAGCTGGCCCCTGAAGGCCATCGACCTGGACTGCAACCACATCCCCGACGCCGCCATGACCCTGGCCGTGATGGCGCTGTATGCCGACGGCCCCAGCACCCTGCGCAATATCGCCAGCTGGCGCGTCAAGGAAACCGACCGCATCGCCGCCATGGCCACCGAGCTGCGCAAGCTCGGCGCCACGGTCGAGGAAGGCGCGGACTTCATCCGCGTGACACCCCTGGTCACCTCGGGCTGGAAGCCGGCCAGCATCCACACCTACGACGACCACCGCGTCGCCATGTGCTTCTCCCTGGCCGCTTTCAACCCGGCCGGCCGGCCGGTGCGCATCCTGGACCCCAAGTGCGTGGCCAAGACCTTCCCGGACTATTTCGAAGCCCTGTTCTCGGTCACCTCCCCCGCTGCCGGCGCCGTGCCGGTGCTCTGCGTAGACGGCCCCACGGCCTCGGGCAAGGGCACGCTGGCGGCACTGCTGGCCGAGCGCCTGGGCTACCACTTCCTGGATTCCGGCGCCCTGTACCGCGTGACCGCTCAGGCCGCCCTGCGCGCCGGCCTGGCCCTGGAACCCGAAAACGAAGTGGCCATCGCCGCCCTGGCCCGGCGCCTGCCCGTGCGCTTTGCCGGTGAGCACGTGCTCCTGGACGGCGAGGATGTCAGCCACGCCATCCGCAGCGAACAAGGTGGCATGAACGCCTCCAAAGTCTCGGCCCTGCCGGCCGTGCGCACGGCCCTGGTGGCCCTGCAGCACAGCTTTGCCCGCCTGCCCGGCCTGGTGGCTGACGGCCGCGACATGGGCACGGTGATCTTCCCGGACGCCCAACTGAAGGTGTTTTTGACCGCCAGCGCCGCAAAACGGGCCGAACGGCGTCATAAGCAGTTGATTTCAAAGGGAATTTCGACTACAATCGAAACCCTTCGTGCCGATCTGGAAGCGCGTGATGCCCGGGACATGTCCCGCAGCGTCGCACCTCTCAAACCGGCGCAGGACGCCCGGTTGCTGGACAACTCGGATCTGTCGATAAATGAGTCGGTGGATCTGGTGCTGGACTGGTGGCAGGGCAAACAGCCGTTCGGACCCGTCTGAGCGGCTAAGAGGCCCACCCGGCTCCCTTCGCGCAGCAAGCGCTTCGGCCGAGTGGTTCAACAACGCAACCCCGCGGATCATCCGCACAAAACGCCGTCGAAAGCTGATCCCCAGTCGCAATGGTGCGGCTGTCACGCCATGGCCTTCAAGCCGTGGACGCCCAGATGGTCTAGGAACTTACATGTCTGAATCTTTTGCCGCCCTGTTTGAAGAATCCCTGACACGCACCGAAATGCGTCCGGGCGAAGTGATCACCGCTGAAGTCGTTCGTCTCGAACACGGCTTCGTCGTCGTGAATGCCGGCCTCAAGTCCGAAGCCTACGTGCCGATCGAGGAATTCAAGAACGACCAGGGCGTGCTCGAAGTCCAGGTTGGCGACTTCGTGTCGGTGGCCATCGGCTCCATCGAAAACGGCTACGGCGACACCATCCTGTCGCGCGACACCGCCAAGCGTCTGGCTTCCTGGATGAGCCTGGAAAAGGCCCTGGAAACCGGCGAATTCGTCACCGGCACCACCAGCGGCAAGGTCAAGGGCGGCCTGACCGTTCTGGTCAACGGCATCCGTGCCTTCCTGCCGGGTTCGCTGGTCGACACCCGTCCGACCAAGGACCTGACCCCCTACGAGAACAAGACCCTGGAATTCAAGGTCATCAAGCTCGACCGCAAGCGCAACAACGTGGTGCTGAGCCGCCGTGCCGTGGTGGAAGCCTCCATGGGCGAAGAGCGCGCCAAGCTCATGCAGAACCTGAAAGAAGGTTCCGTGGTGCAGGGCGTGGTCAAGAACATCACCGAATACGGTGCCTTCGTGGACCTGGGCGGCATCGACGGCCTGCTGCACATCACCGACATGGCCTGGCGCCGTGTGCGTCACCCCTCCGAAGTGGTGACCGCTGGCCAGGAAATCACCGCCAAGATCCTGAAGTTCGACACCGAGAAGAACCGCGTGTCCCTGGGTCTGAAGCAGATGGGCGACGACCCGTGGATGGGCGTGAGCCGCCGTTACCCCACCGCCACCCGCCTGTTCGGCAAGATCACCAACATCGCCGACTACGGCGCGTTCGTGGAACTCGAGCCGGGCATCGAAGGTCTGGTGCACGTCTCCGAAATGGACTGGACCAACAAGAACGTGGCACCGTCCAAGATCGTGTCCCTGGGTGACGAAGTCGAAGTCATGGTCCTCGAGATCGACGAAGACAAGCGCCGCATCAGCCTGGGCATGAAGCAGTGCAAGGCCAACCCCTGGCAGGAATTCGCGCAGAACACCAAGCGCGGCGACCGCGTCAAGGGCCCGATCAAGTCGATCACCGACTTCGGCGTCTTCGTCGGCCTGGCTGCCGGCATCGACGGCCTGGTGCACCTGTCCGACCTGTCCTGGAACGAGCCGGGCGAAGCCGCCGTGCGCAACTACAAGAAGGGCCAGGAAGTGGAAGCACTCGTGCTGGCCGTGGACGTGGACCGCGAGCGCATCTCCCTGGGCATCAAGCAGCTGGACCAGGACCCCTTCACCACCTTCGTGTCGGTGAACGACAAGGGTTCCTCGGTGACCGGCAAGGTCAAGACCGTCGACGCCCGTGGCGCCGAGATCGACCTGGGCCAGGACATCCTGGGCTACCTGCGCGCCAGCGAAATCTCGCGTGACCGCGTGGAAGACGCCCGCAACGTGCTCAAGGAAGGCGATGAAGTCACCGCCGTGGTGGTCAACGTGGATCGCAAGACCCGCAACATCCAGCTGTCGATCAAGGCCAAGGACCTGGCCGACGAGCAGGGCGCCATGGCCAACCTGAACCAGCAGTCGGCTCGCGAAAGCGCCGGCACCACCAGCCTGGGCGCCCTGCTGCGCGCCAAGCTGGACACGTCCGAGAAGTGATGTGCATGGGGCACGCCGCTGCTGAGCAGCGGTGTGCCCCTGCCAAGCACGCGAACGTCACCCTGACATGACCCGCTCCGACCTGGTTGAAGAACTGGCGGCCCGTTTCGGGCAGCTGACCCACCGCGACGCCGAGTTCGCGGTCAAGGCCATCCTGGACGCGATGAACGATGCACTGGTGCGTGGGCACCGCATCGAGATCCGCGGCTTCGGCAGCTTCTCCATCAACCGCCGGCCGCCGCGCATGGGGCGCAACCCCCGTAGCGGCGAGAGCGTGGCCATCCCCGAAAAGCGCGTCCCCCACTTCAAGCCGGGCAAGGCCCTGCGCGAAGCGGTGGACCAGCGCACCAGCGAAATGCAGGCGAACGAACCCAAAAGTTGAACGCTCTACTCGCTAGAATGCCCTCACCCGGGGGACATTGATGAAACAACTGACATGGCTGCTGAAGTGGATACTGAGGGCAGCCATTTTTTTTGCCCTGCTCGCCTTCGCCCTGAACAACCAGCAGGACGTCAGCGTGCACCTCTTCTTCGGCCACGACTGGCAGGCCCCACTGGTGCTGGTGGTGCTGGCCGCCTTTGCCCTGGGCCTGGCCGCCGGCGTCCTGGCCATGCTGCCGCGCTGGCTCAAGCAGCGCCGCGCTGCGCGGCAGTTGCGCCGCCGGGCGGTTGCCGACAGCGAACTCGCCCTCACCACCATTCAACCACCCCATGAATCTTGATCTGAGCTGGATCCTGCTCGGCCTGCCCGCCGCCTTCATCCTGGGCTGGCTGGCCTCGCGGCTGGACCTGCGTCAACTGCGCATCGAGAACCGGCGCCATCCCAAGGCCTATTTCCGCGGCCTGAACTTCCTGCTCAACGAGCAGCAGGACCAGGCCATCGACGCCTTCATCGAGGCCGTGCAGCAAGACCCCGACACCTCCGAGCTGCATTTCGCCCTGGGCAACCTGTTCCGCCGCCGTGGTGAATACGAGCGTGCCGTACGCGTGCACGAACACCTGCTCTCACGTGGTGACCTGTCCGAGGCCGATCGCCAGCGCGCCCAGCACGCCCTGGCGCTGGATTACCTCAAGGCCGGCCTGCTGGACCGCGCCGAGGATGCCCTCGTCAAGCTTGAAGGCACCCCCTTCGAAGCCCAGGCCCGGCTGGCGCGGCTGGCCAACTACGAACGCTCGCGCGACTGGCCCCAGGCCGCCGAGATCGCGCGCCAGCTCGAGGATGCCGAGCACGGCAGCTTCAGCAGCCGCCTGGCCCACTATCTATGCGAGCAGGCCGCCGCCCACCTGGCGCGTGGCGAAGTCACGCAGGCGCAGGGCGTGCTGACGCAGGCCATCGCCACCGCACCATCGGCACCGCGTGCGCGCATCGAGCTGGCCCGCCTGCAGATGGAACAGGGCCAGGCCGCCCAGGCTTGCCTCACGCTGGAAGCCGCCCTGTCCGCCTGCCCGCCTGCCACGCCGCTGATCGCCGCACCGCTGGCCCAGGCCGCCGTGGCCAGCAGCCGCACCGTGACCGTGCTGGCCAGGCTGCAGGAGATCTACGAACAGACGCCTTCGCTGGACGTGCTCGAGGCCCTGGTGACGCTGCAGGCCGCCGCAGGCAGCAGCAACACCAGTACGCGCGACTGGTACGTGCACCACCTCGAGCGCGAACCCTCGCTGGTGGCCGCGGCCAAGTGGATTGCCGGCGAGAAGCTGGAGCACGAACAGTTTCACCCCCAGGTGCAGCGCGCGCTGGACCACGCCGTCAAGCCGCTCACGCGTTACCGCTGCGCCGCCTGCGGCTTCGAGGCCAAGCAGCATTTCTGGCAATGCCCGGGCTGCCAGACCTGGGACAGCTACCCCGCACGCCGAGTCGAAGAACTATGACCATCACCAAACAACAACTCGCCAAGTCCCGCGTGCTCGTGGTGGGCGACGCCATGATCGACCGCTACTGGTACGGCGCGGTCGACCGCATCAGCCCCGAGGCCCCGGTGCCCGTGGTGCGCGTCACGCGCGAAGAGGTACGCATCGGCGGCGCGGCCAACGTGGCCAGCAACGTGGTGTCGCTGGGCGCCCAGGCCACGCTGCTGACCGTGGTGGGCGACGACGACGCCAGCCACACGCTGGAAAAGCTCGTGGCCCAGACCGGCATCACCCCGCACTTCGGCCGTGATGCGGCCCTGCAGACCACCGTCAAGCTGCGCGTGATCGGCCGCCAGCAGCAGCTGATCCGCCTCGATTTCGAGAACAGCCCCAAGAGCGAGGTGCTGGCCTCGCAGACGGCCGACTTCATCAAGCTGCTGCCCTCGCACGACGCCGTGCTGTTTTCCGACTACGGCAAGGGCGGCCTGGACCACGTGCACCACATGATCGACCACGCACGCGCTGCCGGCAAACCCGTGCTGATCGACCCCAAGGGCTCGGACTACTCGCGCTACAGCGGCGCCACCGTCATCACCCCCAACCGCGCCGAGCTGCAGCAGGTGGTTGGCAAGTGGAACAGCGAAGAGGAACTGCGCGCCAAATCGCGCGCCCTGCGTGAACAGCTCGGCCTGCAGGCCCTGCTGCTCACACGCAGCGAGGAAGGCATGACACTGTACGACGCCGCCGGCGAGATCAGCGTGGCCGCACAGGCGCGCGAGGTGTTCGACGTGACCGGCGCGGGCGACACCGTGATCGCCACCCTGGCCGCTCTGGTAGGCGCTGGCCTGCCGATGCGCGAGGCCATGCCCCTGGCCAACAAGGCCGGCGGCATCGTCGTGGGCAAGTTCGGTACCGCCACCGTCAGCTACGACGAACTGTTCGCGGCGCCCTAAATCGAAGAGGATTTCAAGATGACAAGAGTTGTAGTGACCGGGGCAGCCGGCTTTATCGGCGCCAACATCGTCAAGGGCCTGAACGCGCGCGGCATCGACGACATCATCGTCGTCGACGATCTGAGCCAGGGCGACAAGTTCCGCAACTTCGCCGACCTCAAGATCGCCGACTACGTGGACCTGGACGACTTCTATCCCAACTTCGAGGAAGGCCATTACGGCAAGGTCGAGGCCGTGTTCCACGAAGGCGCCTGCAGCGACACCATGGAGCAGGACGGCAAGTACATGATGGACAACAACTACACGCTTTCCTGCGAGTTGTTCCAGGCCTGCCAGCGCTACGGCACACGTCTGCTCTACGCATCCTCCGCCGCCACCTACGGCAACTCCGAGACCTTCCGCGAGGTGCCCGAGTTCGAAGCCCCGCTCAATGTCTACGGCTACTCCAAGCTGCTGTTCGACCAGCGCATGCGCCGCGAGCTGGGCAACAACTTCGAGAAGGCCAAGATCCAGGTCGCGGGTTTCCGCTACTTCAACGTCTACGGCCCGCGCGAGCAGCACAAGGGTCGCATGGCCAGCGTGGCCTTCCACCAGTTCAACCAGTTCCGCGCCGAGGGCAAGGTCAAGCTCTTCGGCGAATACGGCGGTTATGGCCCGGGCCAGCAAATGCGTGACTTCGTCTTCGTCGACGACGTGGTGGCCGTCAACCTCTGGTTCTTCGACCACCCGGGCAAGAGCGGCGTGTTCAACCTCGGCTCGGGCCGGGCCCAGCCCTTCAACGACGTGGCCGTGGGCGTGGTCAACACCCTGCGCGGGCTGAAGGGCGAAACCGCACTGCCGCTGACCGAGATCGCTGCAAAGGGACTGATCGAGTACATCCCCTTCCCCGACGCGCTGCGCGGCAAGTACCAGTGTTTTACGCAGGCGGATCTGGCCAAGCTGCGCGCTGCCGGCTGCGACCACCCCTTCGCCGACGTGCAGACCGGGGTGGCCCAGTACGTGAAGTGGCTGGCCAGCCAGGCCTGATCTTCCTCTTCCATGAAAAAAGCCGGCGTGTTCCGCCGGCTTTTTCCTGGGCGCGTTCAGCGCCTCACTTGCACTTGAAGACTTCGTAGGAGCGCTTGCCGTATTCGAGGGAATTGCCCTTGACCACGGTGTCGCCGCCCTTGTCGATGGCCTCGTTGCGTGCCATCTGCAGCAGGTTCTCTTCCACCGCCTCGGCGCTGCGCGTGATGGGTCCCAGGGACGACAGCACGCTGAGCGTGGAGCGTCCCAGCGACTTGCACTTGGCCACTTCCGTGTCCTTGGCCAGCACGACCTGGTCCGCGCCGATGCGCTCGCCGATCAGCTTGCTGGCGCAGCCCGTCAGGCCCCCGGCCACCAAACCCAGGGCCACGAGGCCCGTCCACTTTTTCGAAAACTGCATAGTCCCTCCTTCAAGAGCAGCAAACAATGGTTGAAGTCTAGCGGCTCTGCGTGTATCCAAATGCAAAAGTCCGATTCAGACGCCGGTCAGCTTTCGGTAGGCCTCGCGGGTTGCGGGTGACACGGCAGCGAGCACCTGGGCGTGGCTGGTCTGGTGGCGTGCCTGCAGGCGCGCGGAGGCGACGGCCCTGGAACGGCAGAACCAGTGGCAGCTGTGCTGCATGAGGAAAAGCTCGGCCGACATCGTGAACGCCTTGTCGCGTTGCGAAAGCTGGCCGCGATTCTCGGCCGCCGCCGCGATGCCCTCGGCATGGATGGCCAGCGCATGGCGCATGTCGAAGGACTGACGTGGAAGGAGCTTGTCGGCGTAGGGGAAGGCAAAACCCAGGGTGCTGACCTGCGTCTGCCCGTTCCAGACCTTGGAGAAATCGGTGGCAAAACGCTGGAACTGGCTATTCAGTTCGGCCTCGGCCGTGCCCAGCATGCTCCAGATCTGCGCGCGGCGCTCCTCATCCTCCTCGCCGAGCGCGCGCAAATAGCCTTCGGTAACGTTCTCCATGAGCTTTTCGATCTGGTACTGGCTCAGATAGCCTCCCAGCAGGTAGATGCGACGCCGCTGCTCGCGCGCCTTGAGGAACTGGAAACCCGCAATGGGCGCCAGCAGCAGTATCAGAAACTCCATGGATGACCCGGACGAAACAAAGAGACAAGTGTAGTGGCTCGACCCAGAGCGCTGTTCAGCGCTCCAGTGCCACCACGCGCTTGTAGAGCAGACCGCCCGCGTAGAGCGAAAGGCCCACCACCACCAGGCTGCCGATGCGCAGCAGCGGCGCCGCACCGGCCAGGTCGTAGAGGATGACCTTGACCAGCGAAGCCGCGAAGATGAAGAGCGAGGACTTGCCCAGGTCCTGGTCGCGGGTGCGGAAGGCCAGCAGCAGCGAAGCCAGGGCCAGCGCGCCCCAGGCCAGCGAGACCAGCAGCGCATTGTCGAAGCTGCGCAGCACCACGCCCATCAGGCCGATGTGCGCGGCATACAGGGCAAAGGCCAGCCATTGCCGCAGGGCGATGTGACTGCGCCCGAGGAACCAGGCCGCGTAAAGCTCGGCCGTGTACAGCAGCGACAGCAGGGTGGAGTGGCCCGCGCCGCCCGTATCGTCCAGCAGCACCACGCGCACATAGTTCAGGGCCAGCAGACCGCCCAGCAGCAGCTTGAAGGGCAGCATGAGCTGCGCGTCGGCCGCAGGTCGTGTGACGAAGAGCGCGGCCGGCGGCAGCACCAGCAGCACGGCCCAGGGCGCCCAGCGGTCGGGCAGCAGTTCCAGATAGACGGCATGGAACAGCACCAGCGCGCAGTAGGCGCCAACGATGAAGCCGCCGGCCGCCAGCGACACGCCCAGCGCGCGCCGCGCCACCCCATAGGCCAGCAGCAGCACGGCCGCGCTGCCCAGCGCCACCCAGGGCGCCAGCGCGGGCAGGTGCCGGCTCAGGATGGCGTACTGCAGGGCGTAGAACAGCAGCAGCAAGGGCAGGTGCGCCACGCCCTCGGCCTGCGTCATGGGCCGCTCGTGCCGCACCGAGAAGGCGATGGCCGCACTCAGGAAGACCGCGAACTGCAGGGTCTGGAAGACCAGGGCCACGCCCCACTGGCTGCGTGCCAGTTGCTCCCACAGGTACTGAAAGGCGACCAGGGCCATGTAGCCGGCCAGCAGATAGGGCCGGCGATTCCCGATCGCCAGCGCATACAGGCAAAACACCACGCTCCAGGCCGTGAAGTAGATCGCCAGGTCCACCACCGAACCGCTCATGGCCCGCAGCAGCAGTGGCGCGGAGTAGGAGCCCACCACGGCGAACAGGCCGTAGATCTCGCTGCCGAAGATACGCCCCAGCCAGAGCGCCAGCAGGCAGTTGCAGATCACCGCCGTGGTCGCCACGCTGGCCCCGATCAGGTGGTAATAAAGATGGGCACCGTAGATGGCCAGGAAAAACACCACCAGGCCACCGGCCGGCAGCAGGCTGGCGTAGTTGCTGTCCAGGCGGCGCAGCCTCAAGCCCGCCACGATGAGCCCGACGCCACCCAGCACGGCCAGGCCCAGCTGGCGCGGCGGCGTGAGCCAGCCCGCGTCGTAGACCAGGCGGATCAGGTAGGCCGCCGCCAGCACCAGCAGCGTGGCGCCGGTCCAGCCCATGACCTGCGTGACCGTGAGCTCGCTCGCGTCCACCGACTTCTCGAAGAAGGGTGAGGCCTGTGCCGGTTTGGCCTGTGGCTGCGCCGTCGCAGCGGCGTAGGCCTGCGGCTCGGTGTTGCGGAAATTCGGGTCTTCGTCGTCCCGCGCCGGGGTGGTGGCCGGCACACGCGGCGAGAGGTTCAGCACGGCCGCTTCCAGCCGGGCCAGGCGCAGGTTCAGCGCACGCAACTGCTCTTCGACATCTGCCATGGTCCACCCTCGCTTCGTGACGACAGCCGCATGCTAACCGGTCGCCCAAGGGTTCAGGCTGTGCTGCCGTAGCCCCCGCCCCCCGGGGTATGGATCTCGAAGACATCGCCCGGCGCCATCGCCGTTTGACCGATGTGGCCCAATTCCTCGACGCGGCCATCGGCACGGACCACGCGGTTGATGCCGGGCTGACCGCTCGCCCCGCCGGCCAAACCGAAGGCGCCGGACTTGCGGCCATTGGACAGGATGCCGGCCGTCATGGCCTCCAGGAACATCACGCGGCGCACACCGCCATCACCGCCGCGCCAGCGGCCCGCACCGCCCGAACCCTGGCGGATCTCGTAGCCCAGCAGGCGCACGGGGAAGCGGAACTCCAGCACCTCGGGGTCGGTCAGGCGCGAGTTGGTCATATGGGTCTGCACCACGCTGGTTCCGTTGAACCCGTCACCAGCCCCACTGCCCCCCGAGATGGTCTCGTAGTACTGGTAGGTCGCATTGCCGAAGGTGAAGTTGTTCATGGTGCACTGGCTGGCCGCCATCACACCTAAAGCGCCGTAGAGCGCATTGGTGATGCAGCTCGAAGTCTCCACATTGCCCGCCACCACGGAGGCCGGCGGATTGGGATTGAGCATGGAGCCCGCCGGGATGATGACCTTGAGCGGCTTGAGGCAACCCGCGTTGAGCGGAATGTCGTCGTCCACCAGGGTGCGGAAGACATAGAGCACCGCCGCCATGCACACGGCCGTGGGCGCGTTGAAATTGTTGATCTGCTGGGCGCTGGTGCCCGTGAAATCGATCTCGGCGCTGCGGGCCTTTGCATCGACGCGAATGGCCACGCTGATCTGCGCGCCGTTGTCCAGCGGCAGCGTGAACGCGCCATCCTTCAGGCGCGTGATCACGCGGCGCACCGATTCCTCGGCGTTGTCCTGCACGTGACGCATATAGGCCTGCACCACGTCCAGGCCGAACTGCACCACCATCTTGCGCAGCTCCTGCACGCCCTTTTCGTTGGCGGCGATCTGCGCCTTGAGGTCGGCCAGGTTCTGTTGCGGGTTGCGGCTAGGGTACTCGCCACTGGCCAGCAGGGCGAGAATCTCGGCCTCACGCAGCACGCCGCGGTCCACCAGCTTGAAGTTCTGGATCTGCACACCCTCCTCCTCGATGCGGGTCGAGAAGGGGGGCATGGAACCCGGTGTCGTACCACCAATATCTGCGTGGTGCCCCCTGGAGCCCACGTAGAACATGGGCTGGGGCGAGCCTTCCAGATAGACCGGCGTGATCACTGTCACATCAGGCAGGTGCGTGCCGCCGTGATACGGGTCGTTGAGCACGTAGACGTCACCCGGCTGCATCTTGCCCGTGTTCTCGCGAATCACGGTCTTGATGCTCTCGCCCATGCTCCCCAGGTGCACCGGCATGTGCGGCGCATTGGCGATCAGGTTGCCCTGCGTGTCGAACAGCGCGCAGGAGAAATCCAGCCGCTCCTTGATGTTCACCGAATAGGCCGTGTTCTGCAGCTGCAGGCCCATCTGCTCGGCGATGTTCATGAAGCGGTTGTTGAACACCTCCAGCAGCACCGGGTCGGCCGTGGTGCCGGCGGCGTAACGCTGCTCGCGCGGCACACGCCGGTGCAGGACGATGTGGTCCAGCGCCGTGAGCTCGGCTTCCCAGCCAGGCTCCACCACCGTGGTGGCGTTCTTCTCGGCAATGATGGCCGGGCCGGGAATATGGTCGCCCGCTCTCAAGTCTTCGCGCACCACCAGCGCCGCCTCGTGCCACTGCCCGCCGGAGTACAAACGTACGGTCTCACGGCTGGGCACGGCGCGCACCGGGTGCAGTGCGTGGCGCGGCTCGGCCGGGGCGTCACCGGCCACCACGGCCTCCACCGAGACGGCTTCCACGATCAGGCGCTTGCCCTGCATCAGGAAGGCAAAACGCTGGCGATAGGCGGCTTCGAAAGCGGCTGATATCTCCTGCAGCGAACCGAACGACACGATCAGCGCCGAGTCGCTGCCCTCGTAACGCACGTGCACACGCCGCTGCACGCGCAGCGCGGCGGCGCTGAGCTGCTGGCGCTCCAGTTCGCTGCGCGCGGCCTGGGCCAGCGTGTCGAGTTTGTCGGTGATGGTCGGCAGAGCGCTCGTTTCCAGTGGCAGTTCCACCGCCTGCTCGCGGATCACGTTCTGGTCGGCCAGGCCCATGCCGTAGGCCGAGAGCACACCCGCCAGCGGGTGTACCAGCACGCGTGTCATGCCCAGCGCATCGGCCACCAGGCAGGCGTGCTGCCCGCCCGCGCCGCCGAAACACTGCAGGGTGTAACGCGTCACGTCGTAACCACGCGCCACCGAGATCTTCTTGATGGCGTTGGCCATCTGCTGCACGGCGATGCTGATGAAGCCTTCGGCCACGTCTTCCGCGCTGCGACCTGTCTGCGCGGCCAGGGCGGCAAACTTCTCGCGCACCACGGCATCGTCCAGCGCCTCGTTGGCAGCCGGGCCGAAGACGTGTGGAAAGTGCGCCGCCTGGATCTTGCCCAGCATCACGTTGGCGTCGGTCACGGCCAACGGGCCACCGCGCCGGTAGCTGGCCGGGCCGGGATTGGCCCCCGCGCTCTGCGGCCCCACGCGAAAACGCGCGCCGTCGAAAGCAAGGATGGATCCGCCGCCCGCCGCCACCGTGTGGATGCTCATCATGGGTGCGCGCATGCGCACGCCGGCCACCTGGGTCTCGAACTCGCGCTCGAACTCACCCGCGTAGTGCGACACATCGGTCGAGGTGCCGCCCATGTCGAAACCGATCACGCGGTCCATGCCGGCAATCTCTGCTGTCCGTGCCATGCCCACGATGCCGCCGGCCGGGCCGCTCAGGATGGCGTCCTTGCCCTGGAAGGCGTGCGCATCGGTCAGGCCACCCGAAGACTGCATGAAAAACAGGCGCACCCCCGGCATCTCGGCCGCGACCTGGTCCACGTAGCGCCGCAGGATGGGCGAGAGGTAGGCGTCCACCACCGTGGTGTCGCCGCGGCTCACGAACTTCATCATCGGGCTGGTGCCGTGCGAGGTGCTGACCTGCGTGAAACCGACCTCGCGCGCGATACGCGCCGCCGCCTGCTCGTGCGCCGTGTAGCGGTAACCGTGCAGGAAGACGATGGCCACGCAACGCAGGCCGGCATCGAATTGCGCCTGCAAGTCGCGGCGCAGCGCCGCTTCATCCAGCGGCGTCACGATTTCGCCACGCGCACCCACGCGTTCGTTCGCCTCCACCACCGCGCTGTAGAGCAGCTCGGGCAGCACGATATGGCGATCGAAGAGGCGCGGGCGGTTCTGGTAGGCGATGCGCAGCGCGTCGCGAAAGCCGCGTGTGGTGACCAGCAGCGTGGGTTCGCCCTTGCGCTCCAGTAGCGCATTGGTGGCCACCGTGGTGCCCATCTTCACGCAGTCCACGCGTTCGGGCGTGATGGGCTCGTGCGCCTGCAGGCCCAGCAGGTGCCGGATGCCGGCCACGGCCGCGTCGCGGTACTGGCCCGGGTTGTCCGACAGCAGCTTGTGCGTGACCAGGCCGCCGTCGGGCCGGCGGCCCACGATGTCGGTGAAGGTGCCGCCGCGGTCGATCCAGAATTGCCAGCGGTTCTTGCCTGCGTCTGCCATGCGCGGCTCCTTCACAAGCTCGCGGCGGAGCGGGCCGCCTGGTCGTACACGCCCGAAAGCACGCGCAGCAGGCGCGCCAGTTCGCCGATGTCCCGGTTCAGCCCTTCATCGGCCTTGAGCGCGTTGATCAGGCAGTCCTCGCGGATATCGCGGTAGCGCTGCACGAAGCGGCGCCCCTCCTCGGTGGCGGCGTAGGTCACTTCCTTGCCATTCTTGCGCGAGGCCACGACGCCCAGACCCAGCAGCTTCTTGAGCGCGTAGTTGATGAGGTGGGTGTCCTCGACGTTCATGATGAAGCTGATGTCGGCCAGGCGCTTGTCGCGCGCGCGATGCGTCACGTGGTGCAACACCAGCACGTCCAGCGGGGTCAGGTCCTTGAGGCCGGCAGCCGACATGCAATGCACGATCCAGCGGTGAAAGGCGTTGCCCGCCACGATCAGGCCGAACTCGAACTCGCTCATCTCCGCGCTGCGCGGCGACACCAGATGCGCCGAGGACACGATGGGAGCCTTGCCCGGATCGGCCCCGGACGGGGTGGACTTCTTGGCCATGGACAGCTCTCCTCCCGGGGCGACCCGCCCCTGGTTCTGTGCCGGATTATAGAAATCATGAAAACGATTTGTTGACAATTTGTCGGCATTTAGGGAATATCCCTATGACACCTCGTCCGGCCCGCCGTACAGTTCCCGGACCCCTTCATCAACCACTGTGGAGTGCCCCATGCAGCGTCGTCATTTCTCTCTCGCCAGCGTGACGCTGGCCCTGTCCCTGGCCGGCGGCAGCGCCCTGGCCCAAACCAAGTGGGACCTGGCCGCTGCCTACCCGGCCAGCAACTTCCACAGCGAGAACATGGCCCAGTTCGCCACCGAGGTGGAGCAGGCCACCGGTGGCAAGCTCAAGATCACGCTGCATGCGGGCGCCTCCCTGTTCAAGGCCCCGGAAATCAAGCGCGCCGTGCAGGGCGGCCAGGCCCAGGCCGGCGAGATCCTGCTGGCCAACTTCCAGAACGAGTGGCAGATCTACGGCGCCGACGGCCTGCCCTTCCTGGCGGACAGCTACGACGCCTCCGTCAAGCTCTACAAGGCCCAGCGTCCGATGATCGAGAAGAAGCTGGCCGAACAGGGCCTGGTGCTGCTGTACTCGGTGGCGTGGCCGCCCCAGGGCATCTACACCAAGAAACCCATCAACAGCGCGGCCGACCTCAAGGGCGTGAAATGGCGCGCCTACAGCCCAGCCACCGCGCGCATTGCCGACCTGGTGGGTGCCCAGCCCGTCACCGTGCAGGCCGCCGAGCTGCAGCAGGCCCTGGCTACCGGCGTGGTGGAGTCGACCATGACCTCGGGCGCCACCGGCGTGGACAGCAAGCTCTACGAGAACCTCAAGTACTACTACGACACCCAGGCCTGGCTGCCCAAGAACATGGTCATCGTGAACAAGAAGGCCTTTGATGCGCTGGACAAGCCCAGCCAGGACGCCGTGCTCAAGGCCGCTGCCACGGCCGAGACCCGCGGCCTGGCCGCCAGCCAGCGCGTCAACACCGAAACCCTGGCCAAGCTCAAGGCCAACGGCATGCAGGTGCTGGCCCCTTCGGCACAGCTCAAGGCCGACCTGAAGAAGGTCGGCGACACCATGCTCAAGGAATGGCTGGAAAAAGCCGGCCCCGAAGGCAAGGCCCTGGTGGACGCCTACCAGCGCTGATCAGCCGTCATGCCTGAGACCCGCCCGGGCGCCGTGCGCCGTTCGCTCGACGGCCTCTATGCCTTCGGCGGTGTCCTGGCCGCGCTGTGCGTGCTGGCCATCCTGGTGCTGATGATCGGCGCCTCGGTGGGGCGCATGGCGAACTGGCGCGTGTCCTGGATCAACGACGTGGTGGCCTGGCTCTGCGCCGCGGCCGCCTTCCTCGGCATGGCCTACAGCTTTCGCAACGGTGACTTCGTTCGCGTCACGCTCCTGCTGGAATCGGTCTCGCCCGCTGTGCGGCGCTGGCTGGAAATCGTCTCGCTGGCCGTCGCCACCGTGGCCATCGCCTATCTCGGGTTCTGGGCTGCGCGTTTCACCTGGGACAGCTGGCGCTTCAACGACATCGCCGGCAATATGGTGGCCATCCCGATCTGGATCCCGCAGATGAGTTTTGTCGTCGGCTCCGCCATCCTGGTGATCGCCGTGGTCGATGAATGCGTGACCGTGCTGCGCGGCGCCAAACCCAGCTACGTGGCGCGCGTCGAAGAGCGTCACGCGCGTGGCGATTTCTCCGAGGAATTGTGATCCATGGGCTTGCTTGAAATCGGAGCCCTGCTGCTCTTCCTCATGCTGCTGATGCTGGCCGGCGGTGTCTGGATCGCGATGACCCTGGCCATCGTGGGCTGGGTCGGCCAGGCTTTCTTCACCAGCACGCAGCCGGGTTTGAACCTGTTCTCCTCCTTCTGGGAGACGGCCGCCAGCTGGGAGCTGGCCGCCCTGCCGCTGTTCATCTGGATGGGTGAAATCCTTTACCGCACTAGGCTCTCCGAGCAGATGTTCGACGGCCTCTCGCCCTGGCTCTCGCGCGTGCCCGGCCGCCTGATGCACACCACGGTGCTGGGCTGCGGCATCTTCGGTTCGGTCTCGGGGTCTTCCGCCGCCACCTGCGCCACCATCGCCAAGGTGGCCCTGCCCGAACTCGAGCGCCGCGGTTACGACCGCAACATCGCGCTGGGCTCGCTGGCCGCGGCCGGTGGCCTGGGCATTTTGATCCCGCCCTCCATCACCATGGTGGTCTACGCCGTGGCGGCCGACGCCAGCGTGATCCGCCTCTTCCTCGCCGGTTTCCTGCCGGGTTTCCTGCTCATGGCCCTGTTCTCGGGTTACATCGTCTGGTGGAGCCTGCGCAATCCTTCGAAGGTTCCGCCGGCCGAGGCGCCGACCAGTTTCATGGCCAAGCTGCGCCGCTCCGGCAGCCTCATCCCCTGCGGCCTGCTGATCGTCTTCATCGTCTGGGTGCTGGTGGCCGGCATCGCCACCGCCACCGAATGCGCGGCCTGGGGCGTGGTGGGCTCGCTGGCCATCGCCGCGGCCAGCCGCACGCTCACGCTGCGCAATTTCTGGGACGGCCTGGCCGGCGCCACGCGCGTGAGCTGCATGATCATGTTCATACTGGCCGGCGCCGCCTTCCTCACCAAGACCATGGCCTTCACCGGCATTCCGCGCGAGCTGGCCGAGTTCGTGCACAGCATGAACCTCTCGGCCTACGGTCTCATCGCCGTGCTGGTAGTGGTCTACCTGATCCTGGGCACCGCGCTGGACGGCATCTCCATGATCGTGCTGACCAGCGCCGTGGTGCTGCCCATGGTGCAGAAGGCCGGCTTCGACCTGGTGTGGTTCGGCATCTTCATCATCATGCTGATCGAGATCGCCGAGATCACCCCGCCCGTGGGCTTCAACCTCTTCGTGCTGCAGAACATGACGGGCGTGGACAGCAACCGCATCGCCCGCGTCACCCTGCCCTTCTTCGCCTGCATGGTCCTGGCCATCGTGCTGATCACCGTCTTCCCGTCCATCGTGACCAGCGTGCCGAACTGGCTGATGGGCGTGGAACGCTAGGGCGGGCCGACTACAAGGGCTTGCGCAAGGCGATCGTCACCAGGGCCGAGGCGTCGGCCAGCGCCGTCACGCCGTGCAAGGCGCCGCCCGACAGGAACAGAAGCTGCCCGGCGCGCAACACGTGGCTGCGGCCATCGATGCTGACGTCGAGCACGCCTTCGATGCAGTGGATGGTGATCTCGCCCGCCACCTGATGCGGCGGCAGCGACTTGCCGGCCTGCAGCACCAGACGCATGACTTCGAGATCCTGCGCCTTGAACAGCGCCACCGTCTTCGCGCCCGCCAGGTGCTGGCCCAGGGGCTGGACGTCGATGGATTGGCCGGCAGAGGCGTGTGGGAGTGCCATGCGGAAGATTATGAGCCGCTGGTGACGACAACGATGCCTGTGAGGTCATGCCAGCCGGGACGATAAACTCTCGACATGCTCCCCGTCCTCGCCATCTGTCTCGGCGCCTGCGCCGGCGCTCTTCTGCGCTGGCGGCTGGGCCTGTGGCTCAGCACACCCGGTGCCCTGCTGCCCTGGGGCACGCTCACCGCCAACCTGATCGGCGGCTACCTGGTGGGCGTGGCCGTGGCGGTGTTCCAGGCCCTGCCGCAGCTGGACCCCACCTGGCGCCTGCTGCTGGTCACCGGCTTCCTGGGCGCGCTCACCACCTTCTCCAGCTTCTCGGCCGAGGTGGTGGCCATGCTGCAGCAGGCGCGTTATGCGCTGGCGCTGGGCACGGCCGGTCTGCACCTCTTCGGCTCGCTGCTGCTCACCGTGGTCGGCATCAAGAGCGTGGAGTTGGTGCTGGCGCGCTGACGCTGCGCCAACCATTTCTTCAAGCCTGCCGTGTGGCGGGGGATTCCAGCAGCGTACGGATGTGCGGCTGCGCTGACGCACCATGCCTGCGATACAGGGCCAGCACCTGCTCGCAGACGGCGTGCCAGTGCGTGGCGCCCTCGTTCAAGGCCCGGGCCAGGGCCTGGCCGCCATCGCCCGCGTCATACGCTTCGTAGGCGCGCGCCAGACCGGGCGCGAGTTCGGCACGCAGGCCTTCGAAATTGGCGAACCAGAAGTGCAGCGCGGCATGGTCCCCGCGCTGCAGCAGCGTGGGCAAGGTGACATGGCAGTCGGCCAGCAGGTCACGCACGGCGCGCACATGGAGTTCGGTGCGGCGCTCGCCCAGACCCTGCCGCATGACGCGCCAGTCTGCGCCCAGCAGCGCACCGGCCCGGGCTTCGCCCAGTTCATGCAGCACCAGGGTCTCGGCCTGCGCCTGGGCCATGCGGGGCACGGCAGCCTCGCCCTCTTGCACATAACCATGCGCATCGAGCGCGCGCTTGAATGCTCCCTCGGGGCGGCGCAGGGTCCAGGCTTCGTATTTCTCCCAGAGCCAGCGCTGCAGCGATTCCTGGCGCAGGTAGATGGTGCCGTCCTGCAGCGCCGCCGGCGGCGAGGACAGGCAACGCGCGTATTCGCGCCCGCTGGTGCGCACCAGCAGGCCTTCGCGCTGCTGCTCCGATTCCAGCGTGCCCAGGAAAAAACTGGCGCGCCCCGGGGCCGTATGGCCTGCGCCATAGACCAGGCCCAGCGGGGCCAGCACGGCGTTGACGCCCGACACGTCGAAGGGGTCGGCGCTGCCGCCGGGCAGGGGCAGCCCGCGCAGGGGCTCTCCCTCCAGGCCGTCCCACAGCGCTTCGCGTGCGCTGAGCCAGGCCCCCACGGCTTCGCGCGCCATGGGCTGCAGCGGGGGCAGCCCCAACTCCCAGCGGTAGAACTCGCGCATCTGCAGCAGGTAGATGCACAGCGTCATGTCGGCCGCATGCGCCGCGTCGGCGATGTGGCAGTTGGTCTGCACGGCTTCGATCAGGGCCGGATCGGGTGTGTTCATGGCGAGGGAGGCACCGAACGGCGGCGCGGCTGCCAGGCCACGATCCTGGCAACGATGTCGGGCCAGGGCAGATCGGCCAGGCTGCCGTGCGCTTCCTGGGCCTGGCCAATCAGGCGATGCACATCGGCGTGATCGGTCTGCAGCACCTGCTGCATGCCGCGCAGGCCGCCGCAGTGCAGGCGCATGACGGTGGCGTGCGTGAGCGGCACGCCCGGGTGCAGCTTCAGCGGAAAGGTGGCACGCTCCAGGAAAAGGCGCTCCAGCGTTTCGCAGTTCAGGTGGGCCGGCGCGCTGGGGCAAGCCAGGGTTTCACGCTCGGCCAGCGAGCTGCGCTGCACCAGCTCGCACACGGCGTGGCGGGCCAGCAGTGCACCCTGGAAGACGCAGGGCAAGGGGTTGCTCTGTGTGCGCTCCCGGAAGGCCGCTTCGTCGACCATGCCATTACTCTTCGCCGGGCGGGCCGGGTTCGCGCACCTGGCACAGCAGGTCTTCGGCCATGAGCTCGTTGTCAGCGAAGATGACCTTGATCTTGTCGCGGGTCTTCACGTCCAGCCCGGTGCGCAGGATCTTGGCCTGGGCCGAAGCGGGCGCAAACGCCCCGTGCTCGGCCAGCTTTTCCAGGCCGGCGAAGGACTTGACGCGGTAGATGTAATACGGCACTTGCTTTCCTCAAACGTAACGCTTGCTGGCTTTGCGGCGGCCCGGCAGCGCCTTCTGGATGATGACGCCGCGCACGGTGGCGAGATCGGGCAGCGACAGATCGGGAAAGGCCGGGTTGAGCGCATGCAACTGCCAGGCCGCCCCTCTCTTGCACAGCTGGCGGAAGATCCACTCGCCCTCGTGTTGCGCCAGCACGTAGCTGCCATCGCGCAGCGCGCCCTCGGGTTCGATGACGATGATCTCGCCCTCCTGGAACTCGGGCTCCATGCTGGTGCCCAGCACGCGCAGGGCAAAGGCCTCGCTGCCGCTGCAGGCGGATTCCTCCATCACGGGCTCACCCAGCATCGTCATGCCGTCTCCCCCACCGGCTCCAGCAGCACGTTGCAGTGGATCTGCGCGGCGGGCACGCCGGAGGCACGCAGCTCGGCCTGCAGGGAGTTCACGAACACTTCGGGTCCGGCCAGGTAGAAGTCGCACTCGATGTCGAAGAGGTCGGCGCGCATGGCGCGCGCCAGCTGCGCCGCACCGAAGCTGACGTCAGGCTCGGCCAGCAACTCGTATTCGAAGGGGTCCAGCGCCTCGCCCCAGGCACGGCACTGGTTCTCCAGGAAGTGGCCGTCGGGTTTGGTGGACAGCCAGAACAGCGAGAGCGAGGGCGCAGCGTCCAGCGCCAGCGCATGCTCGATCAGGCTCTTGATGGGGGCAAAACCCGCGTCGCAGGCGGCAAAGACCAATGGCCGTTGGCTGTCTTCCAGCACGAATTCACCCACGGGGCCCCAGACCGTGACCGCGTCGCCGGGTTTGATGCCATCGGCAAACAGCTGCAAGGCGAAGGGGTCGAGCGGGTGGCGCTCGATGAAGAAATGCAGGTTGCGGTCGTCGCAGGGGCAGCTGGCCACCGGGTAGAGCGCATGCACGTCGCTGCCGTCGTGACGGTTCACGCCCAGGGTGACGGACTGTCCCGCCAGGAAGCGCAGGCGGTGGCTGCGCGGCGTCTGCAGATGGAGCAGCCGCGTGCCGGGCGCCAGCTGGGTGACGGCGCGCACGGTGGTGACGATCTGCTGCTGCGGAATGTCCTGCGGGCCGCTGGCCTCCAGCAGCTCCAGCGTGAGCTCGCTGCTGCCCGCGGTGTGTGCGCACATGAGGGTGTAGCCCTGGGCGCGTTCGGCTTCGGACATGGGGTAGTCGCAGGGCTGGGTACGCACCACCTGGCCGGAGATCACGCGCACCTTGCACATGCCGCAGGTGCCGTTGCCGCAGCCGTAGTTGAGCTTGAGGCCGGCGCGCAGACCGGCCTGCAGCAGCGTGTCGTGGCCCTCGACGATGAATTCGTGGCCGCTGGGGCGCACCGTCACCTGTGCAGACATGACCTTGAGCATATCGTCCATCACCGTCAGCAAATCGGCCTGTTCGGTCGCCAGCGCCCTGGCCAGACCCTGGTCGACGAAATCCTGCAACTCGGCCAGCTCCAGGGGCGAGGCACCCTTGCCCTGCAGGGCCTGGATGCGTTCCTGCAGGGCCACCACCAGTTCGTGGTAACGCTGCAGGTAACGGCGCACGTCGGCCAGCTCCTGCGTCTGGCTGAACAGGCGCTGCGCCAGAACTTCCTGGCTGGGCAGCAGGCGTTCGCGCAGGCGCCGGCCAAAGGCCTCGTCGCGTATGTTGATGACACGCTCCAGGATGCCGGTGTCTTCGAGACGGGTGGTGGGGTACAGGCGCAGCAGCTGGTCGGTGGACACCAGGCCTTCGGTGAGGACCAGCGAGCCATCGCGTACCTGTTGCTGCAGCACGCCGCGCGAGACGCCCACGAGCTGGGCGGCACGCCAGACAGTCAACCAGTGGGTCATAGAGAAACCTCCGCGCAGCGCGCTGCGGTATGCGCCTTGGGAACGGCCCTGCGGCTCATGCGGCCACCTCCTCTTGCGGTATCTGCGCCCACTCGTCCTGCACAGGGTCCAGATAGCGGGCGCGGTAGAGCAGGCGCGGCTGCGCCGGATCGTCCGTGAATGCGGTCCGCTCGTGCGGCACGTTGTTGGCCACGATGCCCATGCCCGGCTGCAGCAGCAGGCGGAAGATCCAGGGCTGCGGGCCGGCCAGAAGTTGCTCGATGAAGGCCGCAGCGTCGCGCGTCGCTGCGTCGTCCTTCCAGGCGATGCTGCGGGTGCGCGCGGTGTAGCGCATCTGCAAGCCGCCATCGGCGCGCAGGTAGAAGACCGGGCCGCCCTGCGCCGGCCGGGCCACGCCCTGCTCGTCGGTGCGCTCGGGGATGGTCATGGCATCGGGCGCCATCAGGGCACGCACCCACCCCGGGTTGGCGTCGCGCAAGGCGAGGTAGATCATCTCGTGGTCGACCAGATGGCTCACGCCGCCCTCGCCCGCGTTGCGCACGCAGTGCAGGATCATGCCTTCGATGCGGCGCGCCTGCGGGTGGTAATAGCCGTCCGTGTGCCACTTGATCGGCTTGTTGGTGTAGGGGATGAACTCGCCTTTCGGGGCCCCCTCTTCCTCCTGCGCGACTGCAATCGACGAGATGCCGTCCTCGTCTGCCAGCCAGTTGGCGTCCAGCCGGTGCAGGCCGAGCTGGGCACCGAGCAGAGACGGCAATGCCTTGTCTTCTGCGGTCACCGGACTGCGGTAGATGGCCATATTCGTCCGGGCGCACAAAGCCAGGATGGCCCCCCGCTCCGCCAGCGTCAGCCGGCGCGGATCGGCCACGTCCACGACCAGTTCCTCCGCCCGGCGCGGATGGGAGGCCAGCTTGGCAGCGCGCCAGCGCGCGTAGGCTTCAGGCTGATCGAGATCGAAGGGACTGGCGACACGCATATTCATTCTCCGGACATGGAGGCACGCCGTTTCGGGCGCGGTTCGGTGGACAGCACACCGTCCAGCCCGCGCTTGACCATCTCCAGCGCCTCGGGCACCTCGTAGGCCATCACCTGGTCCTTGACCCAGTGGCGGTCCTTCTCGGGCAGGACAGCCTCCAGCCGGCTGCCGAGGTAGCGCACGAAGCCGAAGTCCGGGCCCTCGGGGCCATGGCCGAACTCGGCATAGCCTTCAGCCAACTCGTTGGACTGGTCGATGAACTGGTTGCGCCAGCGCTCCTGGCCGGCCGCCGGCTCGCCCAGCCACTCCTGCTCGCTCTCCTCCAGGATCTCGGCCACGCGCACGACCAGGGCGCTGGTGAACTCGGCGCGCTGCTCACCCGGCATGCGCTCGAAGGCCATGCGATCGACCACCTGGCACAGGAAGACCAGCACCTCGCGCATGAAGGCGAAGTACTGCGGCCCGACGTCGATGTCGAACTTGGCCTCGCGCATCTGCTTGACCATGTTCTGCGTCACGCGCCAGGTGATGAAGGCCATGGCGCTGGCGTTCTCCCGCGGCGTCTTGGGGGCGCCGGACTGGAACCACTGGTTCTTGATGCGCAGGGCCATGGTCTCTTTCTTCAGACGGACTTCAGTACCCGCCTTTGCCGAGCGGCTGCGGCAGCCCGGCGACTTTCGCCGCCTGCTTGGCCGGACCGGTGGGAAACAGGTCGTACAGGTACTTGCTGTCCACGCCCTCGCGGATCTCGCCGAAGCCCTTGAGCATGTTGCGGAAATTGGGCGTATGGCCGTTTTCCTTGTACTCGTCGCGCAGGTAGTTGATGACTTCCCAGTGCGCATCGCTCAGCTGGATGCCTTCGGCCTCGGCAATCACCCGCACGACTTCCTCGCTGTAGTCCGGTTCGAGCAGGTAGCCCTCTTTGTCGGTTTCGAGTTCCGCGCCGTTCACGCTGTAGCCCATTCTTGTGTCTCCTCGACTTGTTGCACAGAAAACTATTCGCCCACCGCCGCAGCCGACTTGTGGGGCACAAAAACGCCGCAGCCCAGCTGCCGGTGCGGCCCCAGGCCCTGCTCCTGCACGCGCAGCGAGTCCGCCCGACTGAGGGCGTGCAGCATGAGGCTGAAGGTGGTGAGGGTCTGCCCCTCATGGGGACGGCCGCCACGTTTGCCGCAGACCGTGTGCGTGCGCACCCCCAGGGCCTGCAGCTCGCCGGTCACGGCCTGCATGAAAGCCACTTCGTCCTCGCCCGCGGCGGCCACGGCGTAGGCGTAGAGCGTGGCATGCGCCAGCAGCTCGCGCTCGTGCGGCTCGCCCAGTTGCACGGGGTGCTCACCGATCAGGAGCGTGCGCCCGGCCAGGCGGCGGGCCTCACCCACGCGGGCACGCGGCAGGCGCAAGAGCAGACGGGTGCGCTGTGACAGCAGGCTCACCGGGCCAGCGCTGGCACCCTGCACGAGCTTGAGGGGGTGGATGCCGGCGCCTGGCTCCTGCGCCAGCCAGGGCAACTCCTGCTGCAGCGCAGCATGCAGCGCCTGCATGTAGTCGCGCGGGACGGCACGGCCCGCCAGCGGGAAGGCCAGGTCGACGACGCTGGCCGGTGGCAGGTCGTCCGTGTAGCTCATGGCGTGGGTGTCTCCCGCGGCTGTTTATCGGCCCAGGCCAGCAGCGCCCGGCCCCAGGCCTCGGCCGTGTCGGGGTCGATGTCGAAGATGGTGAAGCGGGATTTCTCCCGGATGCGCGTGCGCAGGAAACTCATGCCGCCGGTGTCGTAGTCCACCTGTTGCAACTCGATTTCCTGACCGCCGAGCGGCACCCTGAGTTTGTCCAGCGGGGTGATCTGGGTCATGTCTCCGTCTTTGTTCTGGACCGGACCGCCTGCCGGGCCGCTCCGTCTGTAAGTGCTATTGACGCAATTCCGGGCCGGACCGTCTATAGCCGGGACGGGTGGCGCCATATAACCCTTTTGGGTAGT
The DNA here is from genome assembly GCA_963512175.1 of uncultured Hylemonella sp. Lineage (GTDB taxonomy): Bacteria > Pseudomonadota > Gammaproteobacteria > Burkholderiales > Burkholderiaceae_C > Hylemonella. The sequence goes on from CAUPLI010000007.1 coordinate 70,721, forward strand.
CCCGCCTACTCAACGAGGGGGATAGCTAAGGCAGCACCCCCGCCCCTAGGATGCACCCGAGAGGCAGAAAAAGGGACCCCAAGAGTCCGGACCCTGCCCGCAGTGCGTGACCGCCGTCGTCAAACACGGCATCCAGGACTTGCGACAAGTTCTAAGACAGGAGACAAGATCATGGCGAAAAAAATGCACGCCACCCCGATGCTCGACGAGCTCGAGGGCGGCCCGTGGCCCAGTTTCGTGACCGGCCTCAAGCGCCTGGCCAAGGACAAGGACTACATGGTGGACCTCATGGGCCAGCTGGAGACGTCCTACCAGACCCGCAAGGGCTACTGGAAGGGCGGCACGGTCGGCGTGTTCGGTTATGGCGGCGGCGTGATCCCGCGCTTCACCGAACTGAAGGACGAGGGCGGCAAGCCGAAGTTTCCCGACGCGGCCGAGTTCCACACCCTGCGCGTGCAGCCGCCTCCCGGCATGCACTACAACACCGACATCCTGCGCAAGTTCTGCGACATCTGGGAAGAGCATGGCTCGGGCCTGATCGCCTTCCACGGCCAGTCGGGTGACATCATGTTCCAGGGCGCCAAGACCGACAAGGTGCAGGACGCCTTCGACGCGATCAACGAACTGGGTTTCGACCTGGGTGGCGCCGGCCCGGCCGTGCGTACCTCCATGTCCTGCGTGGGTGCCGCGCGCTGCGAGCAGTCCTGCTTCGACGAGGCACGCGCCCACCGCCAGGTGCTCAACACCTTCACCGACGACATCCACCGTCCGGCCCTGCCCTACAAGTTCAAGTTCAAGTTCTCGGGCTGTTCCAACGACTGCATGAACTCGATCCAGCGCTCGGACATGGCGGTGATCGGCACCTGGCGCGACAACATGCGCACCGACGAGAAGCTGGCACGCGCGTGGTTCCAGAAGCACGGCATGAACGAGCTGGTCAACGACGTGATCAGCCGCTGCCCGACCAAGACCATCATGCTCAAGGAAGTCAAGGACGTCGCCAAGGGCGACAAGATTTCCAGCGTGAAGATCAACGATACCCAGTGCCTGGAGATCGACAACAGCAACTGCGTGCGCTGCATGCACTGCGTCAACGTCATGACCGGCGCGCTGGCCCACGGCACCGACACCGGCGCCACCATCCTGGTGGGCGGCAAGCGCACGCTCAAGATCGGCGACCTGATGGGCACCGTGGTGGTGCCCTTCATGCCGCTCAAGACCGACGCCGACTATCAGCAGCTGGTCGAACTGGGCCAGAAGGTCATCGACTTCTTCGCCGAGAACGCCCTGGAGCACGAGCGCACCGGCGAGATGATCGAGCGCATCGGCCTGGTCAACTTCCTCGAAGGCATCGGCCTGGAGGTGGACGCCAACATGGTCTCCACCCCGCGCACCAACCCCTATGTGCGCGCCGACGGCTGGGACGATGAAGTGGCCAAGATCAACGCGCGCAAGCAGGCGGCCGGCTGAGCGCCGCGCGACTGGCCTCATCCATCCTCTGAACGAACGACAACGGGAAGACCAATATGGCCCAAATGCGTACCCCCATCGAAAGCGGCGTGCCGGACAACAAGCCCTACCTGCATCCGACCCTGCTGAAGAACTATGGCAACTGGAAATACCACGACCGACCACGCCCCGGCGTGCTGCACCACGTCTCGCACAGCGGCGACGAGGTCTGGTCGGTGCGTGCCGGCACGCAGCGCCAGATGGATGTCTACACCATCCGCAAGCTCTGCGACATCGCCGACACCTATGCCGAAGGGCATGTGCGCTTCACCATCCGCTCCAACATCGAGTTCATGGTGTCCGACCCGAACAAGGTGGCACCGCTGATCAACGCGCTGGAGGAAAGCGGTTTCCCCGTGGGCGGCACCGGCAACTCCGTCTCCATGATCGCCCACACCCAGGGCTGGCTGCACTGTGACATCCCCGGCACCGACGCCTCGGGCGTGGTCAAGGCGCTGATGGACGAGCTCTACGACGAGTTCAAGCGCGAGGACATGCCCAATCGCGTGCATTTGTCCACCAGCTGCTGCGAGATCAACTGCGGCGGCCAGGCCGACATCGCCATCATCGTGCAGCACACCAAGCCGCCCAAGATCAACCACGACCTCGTGGCCAACGCCTGCGAACGCCCGGCCGTGGTGGCACGCTGCCCGGTGGCCGCCATCCGCCCGGCGCTGGTCAACGGCAAGCCCTCGCTGGAAGTGGACGAGAAGAAATGCATCTGCTGCGGCGCCTGCTACCCGCCCTGCCCGCCCATGCAGATCAACGACCCGGAGCACTCCAAGCTGGCCATCTGGGTCGGCGGCAAGAACTCCAATGCGCGCGGCAAGCCCACCTTCATGAAGATGGTGGCCTCTGGTCTGCCCAACAACGCGCCGCGCTGGCCCGAGGTGTCGGAGATGGTCAAGAAGATCCTCTACACCTACAAGGCCGACGCCCGCCCCTGGGAGCGCCTGTCGGACTGGGTCGAGCGAATCGGCTGGCCGCGCTTCTTCGAGAAGTGCGACCTGCCCTTCACCAAGTACCTGATCGACGACTGGCGCGGTTCGCGCGCCAACCTCAACGCGTCGACCCACATCCGCTTCTGAGCGCCACAGACCAACGATCACGACATGAAATTCGGATTACTCGTCAGCGAAGGGCCTTACACCCATCAGGCGTCGGACAGCGCCTACCAGTTCGTGGTGGCGGCCCTTGCCAAGGGCCATGAAGTCCAGCGCGTCTTTTTCTACCACGATGGCGTGAACAACGCCACGCGGCTGACGGAGCCGCCGCAGGACGACCGCCACATCGTCAACCGCTGGTCCGAGCTGGCGGAGAAGCACAAGGTGGACCTGGTGGTCTGCGTGGCCGCCGCCCTGCGCCGCGGCATCAAGCAGGAGGTGCTGGCCCCGGGCTTTCGCATCTCGGGCCTGGGCCAGCTGGTGGACAGCGGCATCAAGGCCGACCGCCTCGTGACGTTTGGAGATTGAGATGAAGAAATTCATGTTCATCAATCGCAAGGCCCCCTACGGCACGATCTACGCGCTGGAGAGCCTGGAAGTGGTGCTGATCACCGCCACCTTCGACCAGGACGTGAGCCTGGTCTTCATGGACGACGGCGTCTACGAACTGGCCAAGGGCCAGCAGACCAAGGACATCGGCATCAAGAACTTCTCGCCCAGCTACCGCGCGCTCGAAGGCTACGACGTGGAAAAACTCTACGTCGATGCCGACTCGCTGAAGGCACGCGGCATGAGCGAGAAGGACCTGCTGGTGCCGGTGGAAGTGCTGGACACGGCGCAGATGGCCGAGCTGATGGCGCAGCAGGACGTGGTCCTGAGTTTCTGAGGAGCAGACGCACATGTTGCACATCGTGAACAAATCCCCCACCGCCGCCCGCTCGCTGGAGAGCTGCCTGCGCATGGCCCTGCCCGGCCATGCCGTGCTGCTGATCGAGGACGGCGTCTACGCCGCCACGACCGGCAACAGCAGCGAAGCGCAGGTGCGCGCCGCCGCCGGCAAGGTGAAGTTCTACGCCCTCAAACCCGACCTGGAAGCGCGCGGCATGAGCACGCGCGCCCTGGACAACGTGACGCTGGTGGACTACGGCGGCTTCGTCGACCTGGTGGCCGAGCACGGCACCTCGAATTCCTGGCTCTGAGCGCCAGACCATAAAACTGATTTGACAACCTGAGGAGAGAGAAGATGGGCATCGAAGTCAACGGCAGCACCTACGAGACCGACGAGGAAGGCTACCTGATCAACCTGGCCGACTGGAACAAGGACATCGCCGAATACATCGCGGCCGAAGAGAAGGTTCCGCTGTCGGACAACCACTGGGAGGTGATCAACTTCCTGCGTGACTACTACAACGAATACCAGATCGCCCCGGCCGTGCGCGTGCTGACCAAGGCCATCGGCAAGCAGTTTGGCGAGGAAAAGGGCAACAGCAAGTACCTGTACGACCTGTTCCCCTATGGCCCCGCCAAGCAGGCCTGCAAGATCGCCGGTCTGCCGAAACCGACAGGCTGCGTCTAAGAACTCAGGCTTTCTGCGTGCAGCAGTTCCGCGTCGGCAGGCTCTCCTGCTGCCGCTGGCTGTCTGCACCCTGAAGAAATGATGGACCGTCCGACCGGAACCGAAACCAGGCCAAGCTGATGAGTGCTCTCTCCCTCTTCTACGCCGTGCTGTTCTACTTCGCCACCGTCGTGCTGGTGCTGGGTCTGGCGCGCAAGATCCGGCAGTACGCGCGCACCCCGGCGCCGCTGAAGATCGCCCTCACGCCTGCCCCCATCACCCCGGCCGGTGTGCCCTGGCGCCTGGCGCGCGAGGTCGTGTTCTTCGAAAGCCTGTTCCGCTCCAGCAAATGGACCTGGATCTTCGGCTGGCTCTTCCACGCCGCCCTGCTGCTGGTGCTGCTGCGCCACGTGCGCTACTTCCAGGAACCGGTCTGGACCGTCATCACGCTCATCCAGCCCTTCGGTACCTACGCAGGCTTTGCCATGGTGGCGGGCCTGGCCGGCCTGTGGGCGCGGCGTTTCCTGGTGGACCGGGTGCGCTACATCTCCACCCCGTCCGACCACCTGATGCTGGCGCTGCTCATCGCCATCGGCCTGAGCGGCCTGGCCATGCGCTTCGTGCGCCACACCGACATCGTCGCCGTCAAGGCCTACATGCTCGGCCTGATGCGTTTCGACATCCAGCCGCTGCCGGCCGACCCGGTGCTGCTGACCCACCTCACCCTGGTGGCCCTGCTGATGATCATCTTCCCTATCAGCAAGCTGCTGCACGCGCCCGGCCTGTTCTTCAGCCCCACGCGCAACATGGCCGACAACCCGCGCGAAGCGCGCCACGTGGCGGCCTGGGCCAGCGCGCTGGACAAGTAAGAGTACGGAGCACCGAGACACCATGGCCACCGCCGCCTTCGACACCCCGAAGCTCAAGGAATACCCGGTCATCCCGCTGATCCAGGTGGGCGCGACCTCGCACCTCAAGCCCTTCGTCGCCAACGAAGCCATCCAGAAAAACCTGGGATTCCCCGGCGAGCTGGTGGAGGACTGGCAGGCCAAGGCCATCGCCAAGATGGGCGAGCTGCTGGGCAAATACCGCTCGCTGCAGGTCTATATGGACGCCTGCGTGCACTGCGGCGCCTGCGCCGACAAGTGCCACTACTTCCTCGGCACCAAAGACCCCAAGAACATGCCGGTGGCGCGCCAGGACCTGCTGCGCCAGGTCTACCGCCGTTACTTCACCTTCGCCGGCAAGTACTTCCCCTGGCTGGTCGGCGCGAAGGACCTCACCAAGGACGTGCTGGACGACTGGTACAGCTACTACTACCAGTGTTCGGAATGCCGGCGCTGCTCGGTGTTCTGCCCCTACGGCATCGACACCGCCGAAGTCACCATGGCCGCGCGCGAGATCATGGACTCGATCGGCATGGGCCAGAAGTACTCCAACGAGATCATCGGCAAGGTGCACCGCATCGGCAACAACCTGGGCATCCCCGGCCCGGCGCTGCAAGACACGCTGGAGGGCCTGGAGGAAGACACCAAGGACGAGACCGGCGTGGACGTGCGCTTCCCGCTGGACGTGAAAGGCGCCGAGGTACTGCTGGTCACGCCCTCGGCCGATTTCTTCAGCGAACCGCACGTGGACAGCCTGATCGGCTACGCCAAGGTCTTCCACGCCGCCGGCGTGAGCTGGACGCTGTCGACCAAGGCCAGCGAGGCCGGCAACTTCGGCATGTTCATCGGCAACTACGAGCAGCTGCGCAAGATCGCGCTGCGCATCCGCGAAGCCGCGCTGGAACTGGGTGTCAAGCGCATCGTGGTCGGCGAATGCGGCCATGCCTGGCGCGTGGCCTACAGCTTCTGGAACACGCTGGTGGGCATCGGTGCCGGCGGCAAGGACCCGTTCGCCATCGAACTGCAGAACCAGCTGGACCACCGCTACAAGCAGCCCATGCACATCTGCGAGTTCACCTACGACCTGATCCAGCGCGGCGCGCTCACCTTCGACAAGGAAAAGAACGACAGCCGCATCATCACCTTCCACGACTCGTGCAACGTGGCGCGCGCCTCCCGCATGGGCGACTTCGCCGGCGGCCAGTTCGTCATCCCGCGCGAGATCATCAAGGCGGTGGCCAACAACTTCCACGACATGGCCCCGGAAACCATCTTCGAGTCCACCTTCTGCTGCGGCGGTGGCGGCGGCCTGCTGACCGACGACCTGCTGGAGCTGCGCGTCAAGGGCGCCCTGCCGCGCATGGAAGCGCTCAAGAACGTGGTCGACGAACACAACGTGAACTTCATGGCCACCATCTGCGCGATCTGCAAGGCGCAGTTCACCAAGGTGCTGCCGCAGTACGGCTTCGACATGAGCATGGTGGGCGGCGTCCACCAGCTGGTGAGCAAGGCCATCCGCCTCGGCGACAAATAACGGTAAACGCGTCCACGCAACGACACCAGGAGACAAGACATGTCAGCCAACCCCGAATCCGTCAGCGTCAAGCCCCTCACCTTCCGGCGCTACAAGGACGGCGACGCCACGCCGCGTCCCTGGCAGCAGCAGATCTTCAACGCCGACCACTCGCACAAGTGCCCGACCTACATCCAGAGCACGCCGCCCTGCCAGGGCAGCTGCCCCTCGGGCGAAGACATCCGCGGCTACCTGAACATCGTGCGCGGCGTCGAGAAACCGCCGGCTGGCATGAAGTGGCAGGAATACGCCTTCCGCCGCCTGACCGAGGCCAACCCCTTCCCCTCCGTCATGGGCCGCGTCTGTCCGGCGCCCTGTGAATCGGGCTGCAACCGCAACCAGGTGGAAGATTTCGTCGGCATCAACTCGGTCGAGCACTTCCTGGGCGAGTACGCCATCACCAACAAGCTGGCCTTCACCGCGCCCAACTTCACCACCGGCAAGAAGGTGGCCGTCATCGGCGGCGGCCCGGCCGGCCTGTCGGTGGCCTACCAGCTCGCCCTCAAGGGCCACGCGGTCACCATCTTCGACGAACGTGAAGAGCTCGGCGGCATGATGCGTTACGGCATCCCGGGCTTCCGCACGCCGCGCCACATCCTGGACGCCGAGATCCAGCGCATCCTGGACCTGGGCGTCACCGCCAAGATGAAGACGCGCATCGGCACCGACATCACCATGGAGCAGATCCACAAGGATTTCGATGCGGTGTTCCTGGGCATGGGCGCCCAGTCCGGCCGCCCCCTGCCCGTGGAAGGCGCCGAGGCCCCCAACTGCGTGACGGCCACCTCCTTCCTCAAGGCCTTCAACGACGGCCGCCTGCGCCACGTGGGCAAGCGCGTGGTGGTGGTCGGCGGTGGTGATACCTCCATCGACGTGGCCACCGTGGCACGCCGCCTGGGCCACATCGACAAGATCAACCCCAGCGACCGCCCCGAGCACGCCATCGCCGGCCACGTGGCGCACGACGTCGCCTCGGTCTCGGCCAAGCAGGGCGCCGACGTGACGCTGACCTCCATCTTCGCGGTGGACAAGATGCAGGCCTCCCGGCACGAGGTCGAGCACGCCCTGTCCGAAGGCATCGCCATCCGCGGCGGTTACGCGCCGGTGGGTGTGGTGCGCGGCCCCGACGGCCGCGCCACCGCCCTGCGCGTGATCAAGTGCGAGGCCAAGGTCGTTGGTGGCAAGCTGGAGATCAAGAACATCGAGGGCACGGAAGAAGACATTCCCGCCGACCTGATCGTCTCGGCCATCGGCCAGGCAGTGGATTTCACCGGCCTGGAGATGTTCAACAACGGCAAGGGTGCCGTGCCCGCCGACAAGAACTACCAGGTGCAGGGCCATGCCGGCGTGTTTGCCGGCGGCGACATCATCCGCCCGCACCTGCTGACCACCGCCATCGGCCACGGCGCCATTGCCGCCGACGGCATCGACCGCTTCCTGGGCGGCGAGGCGCTGGAGAAGCGCCCCAAGATCGACGTGCACGCGTTTGATCTGAAGCGCAAGATGGTCGAGAAGGGCCTGACCTTCAGCGATGTGCACGAGCCCATCCGCGGCACCGACAGCAGCAACGTGGCCATCCACAACTACGACAACCGCTCCGACCGCTACGTCATCTCGCACAAGGAGCTGTTCCTCGGCCACTTCCCGTTCACGCCGCGCAACAAGCGCACCATCACCAACCTCACGGCCGAGGAGGCGCTGGGCAACTTCGACGAACGCCTGCAGGCCCTGGTGGAAGCCCAGGCCCAGTCCGAGGCCAAGCGCTGCATGAGCTGCGGCCAGTGCTTCGAGTGCGACAACTGCGTGGTCTATTGCCCGCAGACCGCCGTCTTCAAGGTCAAGAAGAACCAGTCCACCACCGGCCGCTACGTGGACACCGACTACGACAAGTGCATCGGCTGCCACATCTGCCACGACGTCTGCCCGACCGGCTACATCCAGATGGGATTGGGTGAATGAAGCTTCGCCTCCTTGCCCTCTTGCTGCTGGCGTGTGGCCTGTCGGCCCAGGCTGCCGACGAGCCTGGCAAGTCCTCGCGCGTGCCCAGGCCCGTCATCGAAGCGGCGAAAGGCGGCCAGTGCGTGGAGCCGGCGGCCGACATGCGGCGCAACCACATGGCCTACCTCAAGCATCAGCGTGACGACACCATGCACGGCGGCATCCGTGGCGCCAAGTACAGCCTCAAGGCCTGCATCGAGTGCCACGCCAGCCCGGCCACCAACAGCGTGACGGCGGCGCCCACCAACTTCTGCATCAGCTGCCACAGCTACGCCGCGGTCAAGGTGGACTGCTTCGAATGCCACGCCACCCAGCCCGGCAAGGCCACCTCTTCTTTCCACCCGCTGGTCCACCCCACAGGCGCCACTGCCGCATTGAGCCGGCAGCTGCGCCAGCTGGCCAGCCCCACCAAGCAACCCTGAAGACGGCCGCCATGAAACCGGAGAACTCCTCCCCCTGCGCCTGCGGATCCGGCTCCTCCTGCAAGGACCAGCCGAAGAACGAACGCCGCGGTTTCCTGGGCGTGGCCGCCGCCGGCCTGGCCGGCATCATGCTCGCGCCCGGCATACGCCTGATCGAGGTGGCGCAGGCCGCCACGCCCGCCGGTGCCTCCGCCGGCGCCAGCCCCAAGGTGCGCTGGGGCATGCTGGTCGACACCACGAAATGCACCCCCGGCTGCAATGCCTGCGTCACCGCCTGCCAGACCGAAAACGGCCTGCCCACCCAGCCGGGCCCGACGGATGCACAGTGGATCCGCAAGATCGAGATCAAGGAGATCAAGACCGGCAAGAGCCACTCGCTGCCCGTGATGTGCCAGCACTGTGCCGAGCCGCCCTGCGTGGACGTCTGCCCCACCGGCGCCTCCTTCAAGCGCGCCGACGGCATCGTGCTGGTGGACAAGCACATCTGCATCGGCTGCCGCTACTGCGTGATGGCCTGCCCCTACAAGGCGCGCTCCTTCATCCACGAGCCACAGACGAACCAGAAACCCGACGTGCCGCGCGGCATGGGCACGGTGGAAGGCTGCACGCTGTGCGTGCACAAGGTGGACAAGGGTGAAAGCCCCGCCTGCGTTCAGGCCTGCGCCGCCGCCGGTTATGGCGCCATCGCCTTCGGCGACCTCAACGACCCCAACAGCGAGATCTCCAAACGCGTGGCGCAGTACAGCACGCGCCAGCTGCGCGAGGACCTCAGGCTCGATCCGGGTGTCCGCTACATGGGGCTGTAAACAATGAAGATCGCACTCCGTCAACTCGAAGGCCGCAGTCCCGGCTACTGGGCCCTCGTAGCCGTGCTGGCCGCGGTCAGCGGCATCGGCCTGCTCGCCGCCTGGACCATGGAACACCACGGCCACGTCATCACCGGCATGAACAACCAGATCGTCTGGGGCGTTCCGCACGTCTTCGCCGTGTTCCTGGTGGTGGCCGCCTCGGGCGCGCTCAACGTCGCCTCCATGGCCTCGGTCTTCGGCAAGACCGCCTACAAGCCGCTGGCCCCGCTCTCGGCCCTGCTGGCCATCGCCCTGTTGGCCGGCGGCCTCGCCGTGCTGATGCTGGACCTGGGCCGGCCCGACCGCCTGATCGTGGCCATGACCTACTACAACTTCAAGTCCATCTTCGCCTGGAACGTGGTGCTCTACTCCGGCTTCATGGGCATCGTCGTCGCCTACCTCTGGACCATGATGGAGCACCGCATGAACGCGTACTCCACCTACGCCGGCCTGTCCGCCTTTGTCTGGCGCCTGGCTCTCACCACCGGCACCGGCTCCATCTTCGGCTTCCTGATCGGCCGCCAGGCCTTCGGCTCGGCGCTGCTGGGCCCGATGTTCATCGTCTACTCGCTGTCCTACGGCCTGGCCATCTTCCTGCTGGTGCTGCTGGCCGTGAGCCGCTGGACGGAGCGCCCGCTGGAAGCTGCCATGCAGGCCCGCCTCACGCGCCTGCTGGCCGTCTTCGTGGCCTGTGCCGCCTACTTCGTGCTGGTCTACCACCTGACCAACCTCTACTTCGCCAAGCAGCACGGGCTGGAGCGTTTCCTGCTGCTCGACGGCGGCCTCTACACCCGCTTGTTCTGGCTGGGCCAGCTGGGCCTGGGCAGCCTGCTGCCACTGGTGCTGTTGCTCGCACCCCGCACGCGCAACTCACGCGCCATGCTGGTGCTGGCCGCGCTGGCGGTCATCGCCGGCGGCCTGGCCCAGATGTACGTCACCATCATCGGCAGCCAGGCCTGGCCGCTGCAGATCTTCCCCGGCTACGAGGTGAGCAGCAGCTTCGCCGATGGCGTGGTCGGCAGCTACACGCCCAGCCTGCCCGAGTGGCTGCTCGGTATCGGCGGCATCGGCATGACCGGCGTCATCGTGGTGCTGGCGCTCAAGTGGCTGGCCTTCCTGCCGCAGCGGCTGGACCAGTTCCCGCCTGACGCCGTCGGCACGACACACTAAGGACAGGATATGAACCGCCTGCTCGTCTCGGCTGCACACAAGTCGTCGGGCAAGACCACGATCACCCTGGGCCTGTGCGCCGCGCTCAGCGCGCAAGGCCAGCGCGTGCAGGCCTTCAAGAAGGGGCCGGACTACATCGACCCCATGTGGCTGGCGCAGGCCAGCGGCCGCCCCTGCTACAACCTCGACCCCTACCTGATGACGGGCGCGCAGATCCGCAGCCTGTTCGGCCAGCACGCGCAGCACGCCGACCTCAGCATCGTGGAAGGCAACAAGGGCCTGTACGACGGCCTGGCCCTGGACGGCAGCAACAGCAACGCCGCCCTGGCCCACATGCTGGACCTGCCGGTGCTGCTGGTGATCGACGCACGCGGCATGACACGCGGCATCGCCCCGCTGATCCTGGGTTACCAGGCTTTCGACCGCGACCTGCGCATCGGCGGCATCATCCTCAACCGCCTGGGTGGCAGCCGCCATGAAGCCAAGCTGCGTGCCGTGATCGAGCACTACACCGACGTGCCGGTGCTGGGCGCCATCGCCGAAGACGAGGAACTGGCCGTGGCCGAGCGCCACCTGGGCCTGATGCCCAGCAACGAGCACGCCCAGGCCGCGCAGCAGGTGCAGCGCATCGGGGCGCGCATCGCTGCCCAGGTGGACCTGCAGCGGGTGCGCGACCTGGCTGCCAGCGCGCCGCGCTTCAAGGCCGAACCGCCGGCACCGGCCCCCGCCGCCGTCGCGCCGGCACAGCGCGTGCGCATCGGCCTGGCGCGCGACCAGGCTTTCGGCTTCTACTACCCGGACGACCTGCAGGCCCTGGAAGCGGCCGGCGCCGAGCTGCTGCCCTTCGACACCCTGCGCGACACCACCCTGCCGGGCGACCTGGACGGCCTGTTCATCGGCGGCGGTTTCCCCGAGCTCTTCCTGCCGCAGCTGCAGGCCAATGCCGCCCTGCGCGCACAGATCGCCGACGCCATCGAGGCCGGCCTGCCGGTCTACGCCGAATGCGGCGGCCTGATGTACCTGGCGCGCTCCATCACCTGGAAAGGCCAGACCGGCCGCATGGTGGGCGCTATCCCCGCCGACGTCGTCATGCACACCAAGCCGGTGGGCCGCGGCTACGTCAGCTTGGCCGCCAGCGCCGCCATGCCCTGGCCCGGCCTGCAGGGCCGGGAACTGCGCGGCCACGAATTCCATTACTCCGACCTCGAAAGCCTGCCGGCCGACGCCCGCACGGCCTGGCGCGTGACACGCGGCCACGGCCTGGACGGCCAGGTGGACGGCCTCGTGCATCGCAATGTGCTGGCCGGCTACGCCCATCTGCGCAGCCTGGGGCCGGAGGGCTGGGCGCCCGCTTTCGTCGACTTCGTGCGCCGCTGCCGCGATGCTGCCAACACGGCTGCCCAGCCGGAAACCGCAGGAGTTGCCCCATGACCGAAACACCCACCCCCATCGCCCGGGATGTGTTCACCCGCGAACTGATGGTGAAAGGTCGGCCCGTGCTGACCGACTCCGAAGGTTATCTGCGCGACCTGGGCGACTGGTCGGAAGACTTCGTGCGCGCCCTCGCCGTCCACGAAGGGCTGAAGCTGAGCGACGAGCACTGGGCCATCATCCGTTACCTGCGCGAGTACTATGCTGAACATGGTGTTCAGGCCCAGGTCCGCGTCATGATCAAACACTTCACCGAACTCTGGGGCCCCGAGCGCGGCAACAATCATTACCTGCACGAATTGTTCCCGCGCGGCGGTCCGCAGAAACAGGGCAACCGGCTGGCCGGCCTGCTGCGGACCAAGGGCGAACACTAAGCTAACGAGGAGCCAATACCATGTTCACACTGACCAGCGCCGCGGCGCAACAGATCACACAAGCCGCCCAGGACAGCGGTGCCCTGGACGCCGTGCTGCGCGTGGCCGCCCGGCGCGAGGCCGATGGCAGCATAGGCTACGGCATGGGCTTCGACGACGTCGGCGACGGCGACACGCGCCTGCAGATCCAGGACGTGCACATCGTCATTGCCCCGCACCATGTGGCGCTGCTGGAAGACACGACCCTCGACTTCGTCGAACTCGAACCCGGTCAGTACAACTTCATCTTCGTCCAGCAGGAGGCGGAGATGGCGGACAGTGGCGGCGGTTGCAGCACCGGGGGTGGCTGCGGCAGCGGCGGCTGCGGCACGGGGGGTGGCTGCGGCAGCAAGGGAGGTGCCCATTGAAAACCAAACACATCACCGGCGCCACCCGCGGCCGGGTCTATCTGGTGGGCGCCGGCCCGGGCGACCCGGAGTTGCTGACGCTCAGGGCCGTGCGCCTGCTGGAGCGTGCCGACGCCATCGTCTACGACCACCTGGTCTCCAGCGGCGTGCTGGACTTTGCCCGCGCCGATGCCCAGCGCATCTACGCCGGCAAGCGCCGCAACGAACACACCATGCGCCAGGAGCAGATCAACGCCCTGCTGGTGCAGCTGGCGCGCGAAGGCAAGCAGGTGGTGCGCCTCAAGGGCGGCGACCCCTTCGTCTTCGGCCGCGGCGGCGAGGAGATGCAGGAACTGGCCGCGCACGGCGTGGACTTCGAGGTGGTGCCCGGCATCACCGCGGCTTGCGGCGTGGCCAGCTACGCCGGCATCCCGCTCACGCACCGCGACCACGCCCAGGTGGCCATGTTCGTCACCGGCCATCTGAAAGAAGGCAGCGTTGCCGACCTGGACTGGGCCGCCCTGGTGCGCCCGAAGCAGACCGTGGTGATCTACATGGGCCTCAACGCCCTGCCCGACATCTGCCGCCAGCTCATGGCGCATGGCGCACCGGCCACGCGGCCCATCGCCGCCGTGCAGCACGGCACCCTGGCCACGCAGCAGGTGCTCACGGGGACGCTCGCCGACCTGCCGGCCAAGGTGGCCAGCAGCGGCTTCACTTCACCCAGCCTGCTGATCGTGGGCGACGTGGTCAAGCTGCACGGCACGCTGAACTGGTTCGACCCGGCCACCGGCGACACGAGCAAGCTCTCGCACAACGTGCCGGTGCAGCTGCCGATCAATCCGGCGGCGGCGAATTAGATAGCATCGTTTCAGCGCGGTAATAGATGAACGATTGGAAGCACATCGTTCTCCGGACGAGCGCAGCACTCTCGTCTTAATCACGTGACTCAAAGTTGTCACACCCATTCAGTCCTAAAATCGACATCCACTACCAAGAGGTCAGCCAAGCTTTGACTGAGTTCCGCAGCGAACACTGCAACGAAGGTTGCTTTCGCAGACGCAGCGGCGCCGGAACCACCGGTTGCAAAGGCCACCAAGAACGCCGCTATCGCCGATGCAATGGTGGCCTTTTGAAGAGAGCTCTCGACTGCATTTGCTATGTCTTGCGGCTTACCAACCCTGACAACAAGAACAGCATTTACTCTGATGTGTTGGCATACGGTTCGATATTCAGTGCAAAGCTTAATACCTGAGCGATCAAGCTCTTCAACCTTCACACATTCAGTCGTGCAGTGCTGTGAAAGAAGATCCTCGTAGGAGCCAAGAGAACGCTCATAGAACGTTTCAAGGTTTTTTGCCTTTAGCTTCCCGACAAGAGAAATTAGGCGCTTGTTGCCCGGCAATAGAACTCGAGAAGAGACTCCTCTTTCTATTAACACACGTTCGGCAATTGTGGCGGCAGTGCGGATATCTACGGTATGCGACCCTTCGTCGTCTGCAATTTCGAGACTTTTGGGTTTGATCGTTGGATCGTATGGGAAACTGGTCACAACGAAATACGGCGTAATTACCTCCAATGCAACTCCAGTCGGCGCTTCTTGGATGAAACTAAGCTTGGGCGGATAGATAGTAAGTAAAGATTTTTGAAAATAGTTTTTCCAGCCAGATGTAGTGTTCTCACCAAAAGCAAAAACATATACAACCTCGTCAACTACTAATGCGTCGTAGATCGCGCTCATGTTATCCCTCTCTTAAAAATATTGATGTTGATGCAGGACTCTCAGTCAATCAATTCCCCATGGCTGTTCTTGCATTTATCGAATCAATCCCTCCTTCCGACCTGTCGGCCCATATGTCTCGGTGCATTACCTCCGAAATTCTGGTCAAACACCGAAGACGCGCAACGCTGCCGCGCACATATCGCTGAAGCATGAGGGTATCTTGGACGTTCAGAAACTGACATAGGACTCTTGTCCTAGGCAGGATGTCCCATAGCATGAGAATTCGTGGGAGATATTGGATCTACTACGGAATCTCACTACTGTTCAAGGGCCGCCTACGCTTGCCGGTTGGTGAGTAAGCCCTGAAGCCGCAGCCTTCACGCGCAGGCTTGGATGCGGTTTTCCATGGCGTGGCGCTCCTTGAGCGCCGGCCATTGTCGCTGCGTTGCTCGGCACTACGGCGACGGGCAGGTGCTCATCGGCAAACTCTCTCACCTACCGATCAAGGGGGCCAACAGCGACTTCACCTCACCCAGCTCGGTCGTCGTAGGCGACGTAGTGAGACTGCACAGTACCCTGCACTGTTTCGACCCGGCCACGGGTGATACCAGCAAGCTCTCGCACAACGTGCCGGTGCAGCTGCCGATCAATCCGGCGGCGGCGAACTGAGTCGCCTCAACGTAGAAATCATCGGCGCTGCGTGGCTTCATCGCGCAGCGACCGAAGCGAGCGAGGTCGACCGCCGGGTTATGCTGCTAGCCCATAAATGCGCCGAAATATGGAGTGCAACTGGTGGGCAAGTGCTTCCGTTCCCACGGCGGCAGCAAGCGCGACGCCTGCCACAAGCGACAAACTAGCCGACGCGGTGAGCAGATTGGCGATGTGCTCCTCTTTAAAGTTCTGCGTGATTTCATCCACGGTGCAGCGAGCTTTGACTTGCGTCGTGCCTCCGTGGGTGAAGTCGTTGAGATTGGACCAAAGTTGACGTTTGGTAGAGCTCAGCAGCTTTTCGTCGAATGCCTCAAGTTTCTCGATCTCCTCGATCAGTACGTTGATCTTCGGCGGTTGTTCTCCACCAATAAACAAAGAAACCTGTGCGTCGGTGGCGCAGCGGTGATACCAGACACCACGAACATATGCCTCGAATTGAGGTCGGAACAGCGCGAACGCGGAACCAATGACGCCGAGATTAACTAGCGAATGGATTCCCGTTTGGTGCTCAAGAGACAAATGCAGCAACGCAACGGCCACACGCAAGCGATTTGTTGTCTCGAATGTGATTCCGTCCGTGAGCGACACACGTTCGGTCATCCATTGCTCGGACTGAGCCAGCGCAGTGTCAAGCGGCATAACGCTCAAGCTCAGCGGCGTGCCGAAGGCACGTTCGCTGGTGCGACGGGTTGGGCGTCAGTCTGCTGAAGCAATGCAATGAGCTTTGCGACTATTGTTGTAAACCGCATCGTTCCGCCATCCCAGCCAGTCTCTGGAGAATGCAAAAGCCCCAAGGACAGCAGTCCACTGACACTCAATGCGTCGGTTGATGCGGGATCCACGCGAATGACGTTCAAGTTCACTTCATCTTGCTCCGTGCTTGCAGTGAGTTGAACACCATTGAAAGCAAAGGCACGAAGCAGAAAATCGATCTCCTGCGAGGAGACGTCACGAACGATGCGAGATAAATGGACTGCCTCCCGTGGAGCCACATCACGGTACGTTAGTGCATTCTGAACTACGCGGCGAAGATAGGCCAGTTTCTCGACCTGCGTCGTGTGCAGCAGCGCAAGGACCGCTTCATTGATGATCTTGTACTGTTCATCCGACAGGTCACGAATCTTTGCCTGCTGTCCAGCAAAAACTTGCTGAATCTCGAGCAGCGCGGCTTCGACGCGGGCTTGCTGTCTCTGTGCCGCCAGCGAATTTGAAAGAACAGGAAGCAGCGCTGCGAGTGCCCCCCGACATACGCAGAGATGACCGTCAGTGCTGCTTCAGCGGGCAGGCTACCAGCGACTTTCTCGATGGCTGTGGGCTGATGCTTATTCGTCATGTGACACCCAACAAAGAGTTTCCTCCCCATTCCTTGTCTATTTCCACGATTCAATCAGGCAACAAACACACTGGATCGTAGCGGGTACACCGTGGCCAGACCATCCCCCGAAAGAGGGATGGAACAACACTGTTGAAATGGCACAGCCGGGATAGACCGGGGCGCATCGCCCCGCCGCAAGGAAGCCGCCTACTTGCGCGTCTCGCCGCTGGCCGGCGGCGCGCTGTCACCCGAGGTCCGGTGCTCGAAGGCAAACACCGCCGCCTCCACCCGTGAACCGAGATCCAGCTTGGCCATGATGTGGCGCACGTGCAGCTTCACGGTGTTGTGGCTGATCTCCAGCGCCTGGGCGATGACCTTGTTGCTCTTGCCGCGGGCCACGTGCTCCAGCACCTCGCGCTCGCGCTCGGTCAGGCTGTCGACCAGGTCGCGCTTGACGCTGCCCTTCTGGCCGCTTTGCCACATCTGCGCCAGCTTGATGGCCATGCTGGGCGCCACCACCAGTTCGCCGCGCGCGGCGCGCTGGATGGATTCGATCACCTCGTCGGGCTCCATGTCCTTGAGCAGGTAACCACGCACGCCGGCGCGCAGCGCGCTGGCCAGGTCTTCCTCGGCGGTGCACATGGTGAGGATGACCACCGGGGTCTCGATGCCTTCGGCACGCAGGGCGCGCAGCACGCTCAGGCCGTCGACGGGGCCCAGGCGCAAGTCCAGCAGCAGCAGGTCGGGCTGGTGCTGGCGCACCAGGGCCACGGCCTCGTCCGGCTTGCCGGTGTCGCCCAGCACCTGCATGCCGCCGCGACCGCGCAGCAGGTCGGCCAGGCCGCTGCGCAGCACGGCATGGTCATCGACCAGCACCAGGCGCACCGGTTCGGTCATGCGGTCCCCACGTGCGCCGTCGGGAACGGCACCGTCAGGCGCACCCGGGTACCGCCGCCCTCGCGCGGGCCGATCTCCACCACGCCGCCCAGGCGCTGGGCGCGCTCGTTCATGATGTCCAGCCCGAAGTGGGCGCGGCCGTCGGCCTGCAGGGCGGCCACGCCGCGGCCGTCGTCCTCGACCCGCACATCGAGGTGGCTGCCGCGATGGCTCAGCGTCAGCCAGGCCTGTTGTGCCTGGGCGTGACGGCCGACGTTGGCCAGCGCCTCCTGGATGATGTGAAAAACCTGCACTTCCTGCTCGCTCGTGAGACCGAAGTCGGGCGCCGCGTACTGCACCTGCAGCGGGATGCCCGCGCGCTGGCGGAATTCGGCAGCCAGGACCTGCACCGCATGCAACAGGCCCCTCGGGTCCATGGCGACGCGGAAGTTGGTCAGGATCTCGCGCAGGTTGCACTGGATGCTGCCCATGGCCTGCTCGACGTCGGCAAAATATTTCTCCGAGAGGCGGTCGTCGTGCGCCTGCATGGCGTCCTGCAACAGCGGCAGGCGCATGTTCACGAAAGCCAGGCTCTGGGCAATGCTGTCGTGCACCTCACTGGCCAGGAACTTGCGCTCGGTCATCACGGTGCTGGCCAGGGTCTCGCGTTCCAGCCGGGCGTTGTGCAGCGCCAGCCCCAGCAGTTCGCCGATGGAACGCAGCACGGTCTGCACGTCGGCGCCGAGCTCGGCCTCGCTGCAGAAGAACAGGTTGTACAGGCCCAGCAGGCGGCCGCGATGCCGCAGCGGCACGGCCAGCATGCGCTGGCAGTCCTGGTAGAAGCGTGCGTCCGACGGGTGATGACGGGCGCAGGAGCTCATGTCTGCCGTCCAGGCCGGGGCATCGCTGTCGGCGGCCACGCCGCAGGTGCCGCAATGCCGGTCCACCAGGAGTTCGGCAATGCGCACCTCGGGCGGCAGGCCCACGTCACCCACCAGACGCATGTGCTCGCCGTCTTCGGAGAGGATGCGCACCACACCGGCCTGGGCACCGGCCAGGCGCACGATCGGCCCCAGGAACTGGCCCAGCAGGGTTTCCAGTTCCCGGCCCTTGCTCAGTCCGGAAGTGATCTCCGCCAGCAGGCTGGCCACCGGCGGCGCATCGACCGCGGCGACGTCCACGGACAAGCCGCCCGCCTGAGGTGCAAGCCTCAGCATGGCGCCCCCCGGGCCGGACGGCAGCTCGTTTTCATCAGGTCTCTCTCTGCACCATGCTGGAGCACGGTATATGGTTATATATTCAGCAATCAGTATATTTACGAATACCCCCCGGGGGAAGGGCCATTGGGGCCTTTGGACCTCAGGTTTTCCCTGACTGACAAGGGGATTTTTCGGGTTTCACCCCCGGGCATACCCCATAACCCATTTGGGTGAGGTGTCAATTACCCGTGTCGGTAATAGACGTTTAACCCCGGACTTGAGGTAATCCGGGGATGGCATCCATCCCCCTGCACGACCCCTTGGCCCCTCCTCTGGCCGGGGCCACCACCGAGACCCGCAACACCACCTGCTATATGTGCGCCTGCCGCTGCGGCATCAAGGTGCATCTGCGCAACGGCGAGGTGCGTTACATCGAAGGCAACCCGGACCACCCCCTGAACAAGGGCGTGATCTGCGCCAAGGGCTCCTCGGGAATCATGAAGCAGTACTCCCCGGCGCGCCTGACCAAGCCGCTCAGGCGCAAGGCCGGGTCCGAGCGCGGCGCCGGCGAGTTCGAGGAAATCTCCTGGGAAGAAGCCTTTTCCACGCTGGAAGAGCGCCTGCGCCACCTGCGCGCCACCGACCCCAAGAAGTTCGCCCTCTTCACCGGGCGCGACCAGATGCAGGCCCTCACCGGCCTGTTCGCGCGCCAGTTCGGCACGCCCAACTACGCGGCGCACGGCGGCTTCTGCTCGGTCAATATGGCCGCGGGCATGATCTACACCATCGGCGGTTCCTTCTGGGAGTTCGGCGGCCCGGACCTGGACCGCTCCAAGCTCTTCATCATGTTCGGCACCGCGGAGGACCACCACTCCAACCCGATGAAGATGGCGCTCTCCAAGTTCAAGCGCAACGGCGGCCGTTTCATCTCGGTCAACCCGGTGCGCACCGGCTACTCGGCCATTGCCGACGAGTGGGTGCCCATCAAGCCCGGCACCGACGGCGCCATGCTGCTGGCCCTGATCCATGAACTCATTGCGCTGGGCCTGTACGACCGCGAGTTCCTGGCGCGCTACACCAACGCCGGCCAGCTGGTGAACCAGGACGCCCAGGGCGACGAGTTCGGCATGTTCCTGCGCAAGCCAGATGGCGACAAGGTCAACCCGCTGCGCCCGGCCAACTTCTGGTGGTGGGACCGCCTGAGCGGCAAAGCGGTGGCCGACCACACCGAAGGCACCGACCCCGCATTGATGGGCCAGTTCGCCATGCCCGACGGCACGCCCGCCGTGCCGGCCTTCCAGCTGCTGGCCGACCGCGTCAAGCCTTACACCGCCGAGTGGGCCGCCGGCATCACCGGCGTGCCGGCCGCGACCATCCGCCGCATGGCGCACGAGATGGGCATCACCGCGCGCGACCAGAAGATCGAACTGCCCATCGCCTGGACCGACAGCTGGGGCAAGAAACACGAGTCCGTCAAGGGCAACCCGGTGTCCTTCCACGCCATGCGCGGCCTGGCCGCGCACAGCAACGGCTTCCAGACCATCCGCGCGCTGGCCATCCTGATGAGCCTGCTGGGCACCATCGACCGCCCCGGCGGTTTCCGCCACAAGGCGCCCTACCCGCGCGCCGTGCCGCCCAATGCGCGCCCGCCCAAGGGCCCGCAGGCCGTCAAGCCCAACACGCCGCTGGACGGCGCCCCGCTGGGCTGGCCCGAGAGCCCGGACGACCTCTTCGTGGACGACAAGGGCGAGCCGGTGCGCCTGGACAAGGGCTTCTCCTGGGAGCACCCGCTGTCGGCCCACGGGCTGATGCACAACGCCATCACCAATGCCTGGCGTGGCGACCCCTACCCCATCGACACCCTGCTGATCTTCATGGCGAACATGGCGTGGAACTCCACCATGAACACCAGCGAAGTGCGCAAGATGCTCAACGACAAGCGCGAGGACGGGGAATACAAGATCCCCTTCCTCGTGGTCTGCGACGCCTTCCAGTCCGAGATGACGGCCTTCGCCGACCTGGTGCTGCCCGACACCACCTATCTGGAGCGGCACGACGTCATGTCCATCCTAGACCGCCCGATCTCCGAGTTCGACGGCCCGGTGGATTCGGTGCGCATCCCGGTGGTGCCGCCGAAGGGCGAGTGCAAACCCTTCCAGGAAGTGCTGGTGGAACTGGCCAGCCGCCTCAAGCTGCCGGCCTTCACCACAGCCGAGGGCGGGCGCAAGTTCCGCGACTACCCGGACTTCATCGTCAACTACGAGACCGCCCCGGGCTCGGGCATCGGTTTCCTGGCCGGCTGGCGCGGCAAGGGCGGCGAGAAATCCATGCGCGGTGAACCCAACCCGCGCCAGTGGGAGATGTACGCGCAGAACAACTGCGCTTTCCACTACGAGATGCCACTGAACATCCAGTACATGCGCAACTGGAACCGCGACTACATGCAGTGGGCCCAGTCCATGGGCCTGCGCCGCGACGCCGACCCCATCGTCATCCACATCTATTCCGAGTTCCTGCAGGGCTTCCGCCGCGCCGCGCAAGGCAAGCGCCCGGGCAAGCAGCCGCCGGACCACCTGCGCAAACGCGTCGAGACCTACTTCGACCCGCTGCCCTTCTACTACACGCCCCTGGAATCGCAGGCCACCGACACCGCCGCCTTCCCGCTCAACGCGATCACGCAGCGCCCCATGGCCATGTACCACGCCTGGGACTCGCAGAACGCCTGGCTGCGCCAGATCCACACCTACAACTTCCTGTTCGTGAACCCGGTCACCGCGAAGGCGCAGGGCATCGAGGACGGCGGCTGGATGTGGGTCGAGTCGCAGTGGGGCAAGGTGCGCTGCCTGTGCCGTTATTCCGAAGCGGTGGAGCCCGGCACGGTCTGGACCTGGAACGCCATCGGCAAGGCGCCGGGTGCCTGGCGCCTCACACCCGATGCCAACGAGTCGCGCCAGGGCTTCCTGCTCAACCACCTGATCAGCGAAGAGTTGCCCGGCCCCAAGGCGGGCAGCACCGTCTCCAACTCCGACCCCATCACCGGCCAGGCCGGCTGGTACGACGTGCGCGTGCGCATCTCCAAGGCCGAAGCGGGAGAACCGGAGGAATCCTGGCCGCGCTTCGAGACCGTGCCGGCCGCACCGGGCACCGGCGCCACACCGGATACCCAGTCCTACTTTGCCGGCATGGGAGAGTGGAAATGACGCAGCTGGCCCTGGTCATCGACCTGAACGTCTGTGTCGGCTGCCACGCCTGCGTGACCAGCTGCAAGCAGTGGAACACCTCGGGCACCGCCGGCGCGCTGGCCGACCTCAACCCCTACGCGGCCGAGCCCAACGGCACCTTCTTCAACCGCGTGCAGACCTTCGAGGTCGGCGAGTTCCCGAACACGCAGACCGTGCACTTCCCCAAGAGCTGCCTGCACTGCGAAGACCCGCCCTGCGTGCCGGTCTGCCCCACAGGCGCGAGCTACAAGCGCGAGGCCGACGGCATCGTGCTGGTGGACTACGACAAGTGCATCGGCTGCAAGTACTGCTCCTGGGCCTGCCCCTACGGCGCGCGCGAGTTCGACGAAGACCGCAAGGTGATGACCAAGTGCACGCTGTGCGTGGACCGCATCTATGACCAGGCCATCCCCGAGCCGCAGCGCAAGCCCTCCTGCGTGATCGCCTGCCCGTCCAATGCGCGCCTGTTCGGCGACATCCACGACCCGGCATCCGAGGTCTCGGTCGCCATCCAGGAACGCGCCGGTTACCAGCTCATGCCCGAGTGGGGCACGAAGCCGGCCAACCACTACCTGCCGCGGCGCAAGACCGAGATGAAGATCTACCCCGAAGACCTGGAGCGCGTGGACAACCCGCTCAAGATCGACGGCCAGCAGCCCGAACACGCCCACCGCGCACCCGGTCGCGAGGACCACTCCACATGAAGCCTGCTTTTTCGGTCATCTTCCTCACCACCCTCATCGGCGCCGGCCAGGGCCTGTTCCTGGCGCTCTTCGCTACCGAACTGATGCTGCCGCCCGCGCCGGAGTTGCGCGCCTACCTCGTCGTCGGCGACATCGTGGTGCTGGGCTTTTGCGGCCTGGGCCTGCTGGCTTCCTTCTTCCACCTGGGCCGGCCCGAGCGCGCCTGGCGCACCGCCGCCATGTGGCGCACCTCCTGGCTCTCGCGCGAAGTCATCATCCTGCCGGCCTTCATGGGCGGCGTCTTCCTGCACGGCCTGAGCCACTACCTCGGCCAGGGCCCGGCCGCGCTGGTCGGTGGGGTCACGGCCCTGATCGGCCTGGCGCTGTATGTCTGCACGGCCATGATCTACGCCTCGATCCGCTTCCTGCAGGAATGGGCCAGCCCCCTGACCGTGGCCAACTACACGCTGCTGGGCCTGGCCTCGGGCTTCACCCTGGCCACACTGCTGGCCGGCCTGCTGGCCCCCGAACTCGCCGCGGCCTACGCGCTGGGCGCTACCGTGTTCACGCTGGCCGGCTTCGTCAGCCGCGGCGCCTCGCTGCTGCGCAATGCGCGCCTGCGTCCCGTCTCCACCCTGCAGACCGCCATCGGCATCAAGCACCCGCGCATCGTGCAGAAATCGCAGGGTTTCATGGGCGGCTCCTTCAACACCCGCGAGTTCTTCCACGGCAAGACCGCCGCCATGCTGCGCAGCGTGAAGTGGAGCTTCCTGCTGCTGGTGTTCCCGGCGCCCCTGCTGTTCCTCGTCGCCGGGCTCAAGGGCGACTCGCTGCCCTACCTGGCCGCCGCCTTCGCCCTGCAGTACCTCGGCCTGCTGGCCGAACGCTGGTACTTCTTCGCGCAGGCCAACCACCCGCAGAACCTCTATTACCAGACCGTCGCCTGAATGTCCGCCCGCCCCCTCGCCCTGTTGCGCCGGCCCTTGCCGGCGCTGCTCTTCCTGTTCACGGTGCTGCCGGCCCAGGCGGCCGAGACCTTGCAGACCGTCTCCACCATGCCCTGGTGGTTCTGGCCGCTGGCGCTGTTCGTCACCTGCTTCCTGATCGGCATCGTCGCGGTGCCCGCCGGCATCGGCGGGGGCATCCTGTTCGTGCCCATCGTCGGCGGCTTCTTTCCCTTCCACCTGGACTTCGTGCGCGGCGCCGGCCTGCTGGTCGCGCTGGCCAGCGCGCTGGCCGCCGGCCCCATGTTGCTGCGCGGTGGCCTGGCCAGCCTGAAGCTGGCGCTGCCGCTGGCGCTGCTGGCCTCCATCAGTTCCATTGCGGGCGCCATGATCGGCCTGGCGCTGCCGGCCTCGACCGTGCAGATGGCGCTGGGCGTGATCGTGCTGGGCATCGTGGTGCTGATGTTCACCGCCGGCAAGTCTGAAGTGCCGCACGTAGCACGCCCCGATGCGCTGTCCACCGCGCTGGGCATCCACGGCGTGTTCACCGACGGTGCCACCGGCAAACGGATCGACTGGCAGGTGCACCGCACGCCGCTGGGCCTGGTCGTCTTCACCGGCATCGGCATGCTGGCCGGGGTGTTCGGCATCGGTGCAGGCTGGGCCAACGTGCCGGCACTCAACCTGCTCATGGGCGTGCCGCTCAAGGTCTCGGCCGGCACCTCCGGGCTGGTGCTGTCGCTGGTGGACTCGGCCGCCGCCTGGGTCTACATCAACCGCGGCGCCGTGCTGGCCATCATCGCCGTGCCCTCGGTGGTCGGCATGATGCTGGGCGCACGCATCGGTGCGCGGCTGCTGCACGTGCTCAAGGGCTCGGTCATCCGCAAGATGGTGATCGGCCTGCTGCTGTTCGCGGGCATCCGCGCCTTCCTCAAGGGAGCCGGCATATGGATGTGAAGGACACCCTGCCCGAAGAGGCCGGCCGCTACGCCGCGCTGCTGGAGTGGGGCACACGCGCCGGGCTGGGGCTGCTGGTGCTCAGTTTCATCGCCTACGTCGGCGGCCTGCTCGCGCCGCACGTGCCGCTGGAACAACTGCCCCAGCTGTGGAACCAACCGGTGGGCGAGTACCTGCGGCGCACACAGTCGCCGCAGGGCTGGGGCTGGCTGGCGCTGGCCACCAGGGGCGATTTCAGCAACCTGATCGGCATCGCCGTGCTGGCCAGCTGCTCGATCCCGCCGCTGCTGGCGGTGATCGCCCTGTTCCGCCGGCAGGGTGCGCGGGCCTATGCCATCATCTGCACACTTGAAATCCTGGTGCTCCTGCTGGCCGCCTCCGGCTGGCTCAGTGCCGGGCACTGAATCTCGATCCACACCGCATGGCCACCGTCTTCCAACACCTGCTGCTGGCCACCGAGCACAGCGAATTCGACAGCGGCGCCGAAGCCCTGGCCATGGCCCTGGCGCGCCGCTGCCAGCTGCCCCTGGCCGGCGTGCTGCCCATCGTCAGCAACCCCGAGTTCGAGGCCGCGGCGCCCGCGCTGGCCACGCGTGCCGACCAGCAGGCCGCCGCGCGCATCGCCGAACTGCACGAGCTGGCCCAGGCCCAGGGCGTGTCGCTGGCCATGCAGGCGCGCCGCGGCCCCGAGCCGCACGAAGAGATCGTCGACGAGGCGCGCGCGCGCGGCAGCGACCTGATCGTGATCCGCCGCCGCGGCAAGCGCGGCTTCCTGGCCAACCTGCTGCTGGGCGAGATGGTGTCGCGCGTGGTGGCCCACGCCCCCTGCAGCGTGCTGATCGTGCCGCGCGGCGCCGCCATGTGGCGCCAGCGCGTGCTGGTGGCCGCCGAGCCCAGCGCCCAGGGCCAGCGGCTGGTCGGCCTGGCGGGTGCCGTCGCGATCGAATGCCAGTTGCCGATCACCGTGGTCTGCGTGGCCGAACCCTCGCGCCAGGCCGAAGCCCGGGCCTTCGTGCATGACAGCGTGCAAGGGCTGCAGCAGCGTGGCCTCTCGGCCCAGGGCCAGGTGCTGGCCGGCAAGCCCTACGAGCAGATCCTGCAGGCCGGCCGCGACAACGGCGCCGACCTGATCGTCATGGGCAGCCGCGGCGAAGTGCCGCTGGCGCGCGCCGTGATCGGCGGCGTGGCGCAGAAGGTGATCGGCCTGTCCGAACACCCGGTGCTGGTGGCGCATACTCCCTAGCCAACAAGGAGAAGGCAGAGATGAGCGACGCGTTGAACTACCTGGTCCAGGCCCGGCCCGATGCCATGGGCCACTACTTCAAGTTCCTCAAGGAAACCGGCAAGCATCTGGACCCGAAGACGCGCAACCTGATCTCCGTCATCACCAAGGTGCATGCGCAGACCGAGCGCGGCTTTCGCCAGTACCTCAGCCGCGCGCTGCGCGAAGGCTGCACGCCCATGGAGGTGCTGGACGCCCTGCTGATGGCCTTCCCCGCCCTGGGCCTGGCCAAGATCGTCTGGGCCACCGACATCATCCTGGCCATGAACATCCCTGGCTTCGAGCCCGAAGCCCTGCGCGGCGAGCCGCCGAAGTGGCGCGATGTCATGGCCGCTGCCGACGTGCCCGATGGCGAGGTGGCGCGCCTGACGTGCGAGGGCCGTGGCCTCTTCATCTACCGCGAGAAAAAGACCTACCAGGTCTACGACAGCCGCTGCCCGCACCAGAGCACCGACATCCCCCATCTGGCGCTCAAGGGCAGCACCCTGACCTGCCCCAAGCACGAGTGGGCCTTCGACGTGAAGAGCGGCGACTGCATCAAAAAGGGCAACACCCCGCTCACGCGCATCGAGTCCAAGGTGCTCAAAGGCCGCCTCATGGCGCGCTGGTGACCGGTTGCCGTCCCCCGAACAGCCCGCGCATGCGGGCTTTTTCATGCCCTGGCGGCCGGGCCATGCTAACCCTATTACCCACATGGATTACACCCCCCCACCCGTTGCGGTAATAGACGCCGCAGGGGGCTCCCCCAAGAATGGTTACAGGCAGCTTTCCTGCGGGAACGGCCTGCCTGCGAGACCCGACAAACGATGCTGCAACGGCAGCGAATGGAGACAAGGATGAACTTCGACAAGGAATACGACGCTTCCGGCCTGGCCTGCCCGCTGCCCATCGTCAAGACCAAAAAAGCACTGGCCGACATGACTTCCGGCACCGTCCTCAAGGTCATGGCCACCGACCCCGGTTCCGTCTGCGACATGGCAGCCTTTGCCGAGCAGACCGGCAATGCCCTGCTGGAGCAGGGGGAGGAAGGCGGCAAGTACGTCTTTTTCCTCAAGAAGGCCTGAGCCCCGCACCGGACCGAGACAGAACATAAAGAGGAGACGAGACTATGGCTAAGAAAATGGCGCTGATCGCCACCAAGGGCACGCTGGACATGGCCTACCCGCCCTTCATTCTGGGCTCCACCGCCGCGGCGCTGGGCTGGGACGTGCAGATCTTCTTCACCTTCTACGGCCTGCAGCTGCTGCGCAAGGACCTGAGCGACGTCAAGATCAGCCCGCTGGGCAACCCCGCGATGCCCATGCCTATCCCCATGCCCGTCATGGTGCAGATGCTGCCGGGCATGGAGTCCATGGCCACCATGATGATGAAGCAGAAGATGAAGTCCAAGGGCGTGGCCTCGCTGGAAGAGCTGCGCGACCTCTGCCTGGAAGCCGACGTCAAGTTCGTCGCCTGCCAGATGACGGTGGACCTCTTCGAATTCCAGAAGAGCGACTTCATCGACAACATCGAGTACGGCGGCGCTGCGACCTTCATGAAGTTCGCCGGCGAGTCCGACGTCTGTCTCTTCATCTGAGGCTGCCACGGCCGGCCTGCCTGCGGGCGCCGGCCGATCTCGGGCGGCACGCCGCCACCGGTACGCGGCCGGTCGCCTCCCCCCGCGCGTGGTCGTACTGAACAAGGGATCGTCATGAAGCCTCTCATGAAGCGTTTTTTCCTGTGTCTCGTCCTCCTGATGGCCGCCCCGGCCTGCATGGCCCTGGCGCCCTATGTGCGCGGTGCCAAACTGCCCGCGGCCGAACTGCCGGCCCAGGCGACCGCCGTCGAACAAAAACTCCAGGCCGCCGGCTTCACGGTCATCGGCCGGCACAGCCCCAAGGGCATCCCCGGCAATGCCACCATCGTCGTCACCGACCCCGGCATCCTGGATGCCATCGGCAAGGTGGGCGGCTCGGCCATCACCGCCGCCGCGCTGCGTGTGGGCGTGCAGGCCGACGGCACCGTCTCCTACATGAACCCCGAGTACTGGCACCGCGCCTTCGTGCGCGGCAAGTTCGGCCAGGTGGAAGCTGCCGTGAAGGCAGCGCAGGCGCGGCTGGTGCAGGCGCTGGGGGAAGGCCAGCCTTTCGGCGGCGACGTCGATGCCGGCGACCTGCCGGACTACCGCTACATGTTCGGCATGGAGCGCTTCGACTCGGAGAACAGCGAACTCGTCACGCATGCCAGCTTCGACGAAGCGCTGGCCAGCGTGCGCACCAACCTGGCCAAGGGCACCGCCGACACCGGCAAGGTCTACGAGGTGGTGATGCCGGAGCGCAAGATCGCCGTCATCGGCGTGGCCATGAACAGCGCCGACGACGGCGAGGGCTGGTGGGTCAACAAGATCGGGGGCGCCGCCCACGCGGCCGCCCTGCCCTACGAGATCTTCATCGTGGACAACAAGGTCTACGCCCTCTTCGCGCGCTATCGCATCGCCCTGGCCTGGCCCGAACTCGGCATGGGCCAGTTCATGCGCATCATGAATGCGCCCCATGTCATCCAGGACATCCTGACCAAGGTGGCGACCAAGCCCTGAAGTTCGCACCCTGATACAGACAATCACTACGGAGACTATCGAATGGAAAACACCGTCAATCTGGCCGCCTGGGTCGTCTGGGGCGGCTTTGCCCTGGCCCTGGTCTTCGGCTTCGTCGCCAGCAAGACCAACTTCTGCACCATGGGCGCGATCTCCGACGTCGTCAACATGGAGCACTGGGGTCGCATGCGCATGTGGCTGCTGGCCATCGCCGTGGCCGTGGCCGGCACCGGCCTGCTGCAGTACTTCGGCCAGATCGACGTGGCCAAGAGCGTCTACCAGCGCCCGACCCTGCCCTGGCTGTCCCTGCTGGTGGGCGGCGCGCTGTTCGGCGTGGGCATGACCCTGGCCGGCGGCTGCGCCAACAAGAACCTGCTGCGTGTGGGCGGCGGCAGCATCCGCTCCTTCGTGGTGCTGACCTTCCTGGCCATCTCGGCCTACATGACACTCAAGGGCCTGTTCGCCCAGTGGCGCGCCAGCATCCTGGACCCGGTGTCCATCGACCTGAGCCGCTTCGGCTTCAAGACCCAGAGCCTGCCCGACCTGCTGGCCGGCGCCTCCGGCCTGCCGGCCAGGACTGCGCTGCTCGTCGTCGCCGGCGTCGTCACGCTGGCGCTGCTGGGTTTCATCTTCAAGGACAAGCGCTTCCGCGGCAACCTGGCCCAGGTGCTCGGCGCCGTGGTGCTGGGCGGGATCATCGTGCTGGGCTGGTACCTGAGCGGCCACATCGGCTTCGGCGAAAACCCCGACACGCTGGAGATGACCTACTTCGGCACCAACACCCGCACGCTCGAATCGTTCAGCTTCGTGGCGCCCACCGCCTACTCGCTGGAACTCATGATGCTGTGGACCGACAAGTCCCTGCGCGTGACCTTCGGCATCGCCACCGCGCTGGGCGTGGTGCTGGGCTCGCTGGCCTGGGCCCTGTACAGCAAGACCTTCCGGCTGGAAGGTTTCGCCTCCATCGCCGACCTGCGCAACCAGATCATCGGCGCCACCCTCATGGGCTTTGGCGGCGTCACCGCCATGGGCTGCACCGTCGGCCAGGGCCTCACCGGCATCTCGACCCTGGCACTGGGCTCGCTGCTGGCGCTGGGCGGCATCATCGCCGGCTCGGTCGCCACGCTGAAGTGGCAGAACCGCGACTGAGCGGCCTGCTCCCACAAAAAAAGCCGCGCAGTGCGCGGCTTTTTGCTTGATGCGATCGGCCAACGTGCCTCAGGTGTTCCAGCTCAGGTTGTTGCAGGCCTCGCACTCGTCCTTCATCACGCCCATCTTCACCAGCAGGGAATGGACCTTGCAGCCCACGCAGAAACCCAGCACGGTCTCCATCCACATGAAACCCAGGCAGACCCAGACCAGCACCAGCGGGATCCACTTGGGCAGGTAGTTGTAGGTGGTGGGCAGCACGTCGTGCATGGCCACCGCGTTGACCCAGCCGGCGAAGGTGTCCGGGTTGAAGAAGACCAGGCAGACCGCGATGAAACTCGCCCCGATCGACCAGGCGAAACGCTTGGGCGTCAGCGGCTTCCACACCGGGGCATGGTGACGCGCCAGCAGGCTGGCGATGTAGATGGTGGGCGAGAAACGCGCAGTGATGGCGAACATGCCCGCCAGCATCTCGAACAACGCGTACAGCAGCACCCAGGTCTGGAGCGTGTAATCGTAGGTGCGGCGGATGGCTTCCACGTGATAGAGGATGTGCTCATCGAAGTCCGTCTCGAACGTGTCCTTGATGAAATTGCCGGTCACCACCCAGTGCGAGCCGAACACGGCATCGAAGAGCGTGAAGCTCATGTAGAGCGGGATGGCCAGCATGATGCCGGCGCGGATGCGCACCGCAATATCGTTGATGAACAGTGTGTCGGCGCCCGGGTCCTGGAACCAGAGCTTGCGGAAAGTGGAGAAGAACGGCCCGTGGGCTTTTTTCAGTGGCATGAATGGTCTCTCGGCTTGAAGGTATGCATACAACCCCGCACCACCACCCCTGCCGGGGCACATCTATGGACGGGGTTTGATAATTAAGAATGTGAGCATATAAGAAAGTTCCACTACTCTGCAAGCGGGCGAACACCCAGAACTCTGTTTGAGCCATCGATCCTAGGGTTTACCCGCCCCCTCGCTGCGTATAAAGGTCGAAACGCTTCATGAAGGCATGGCGCTCAGCCTCGCCCATCCCGCTGAAGGCAAAACGCACGGCCAGGCGTGGCAGGCGCATCAGGGCGATCACACGCGGGGGCTCCACACGCCAGGCCAGCTGCAGCCGCCCAGCCCCCAGACTCACCTGCGCCTGCGAGCCGGTGACCTGATACGGATGCGAACCCACCGCGCGCGGCAGCCACGCCAGCCACTCGGCCTCGGTGCAGGCCATGTCGCGCTCGAAGGTCTCGGGGTAGAAGGATTGCACGGCGCCGGATCGCCCGCATCAACCGCCGGCAATGGGCGGCCAGATCGCGAGCACGTCGCCCTCGACCAGCGCACGCGTGGCGCGCTGCTCCGGCGGGATGTACACGCCGTTGACCAGCACCAGGTGCACCAGCTTGTGCGGCAGGCCATAGGGTTCGATCACCTGCGTGATGGTGGCGCCGGGCACCACGTCCACGGCGATCTGGTTGTCGCCGCGCGCCTGCGGCGGCAGGTAGTCGGTCAGCGAGGCAAAGAGCTTGAAGGTGATCTTCATCACCGAAGATGATAGGCCGTCATGCGCGCCGACGCGCATCGTCCGCCCCGCTCCAGTGGCCCTGCGCCTGCGCGCAGGCCAGGTAGGCCGGCACCAGCTGCGTGGGGTCCTTGAGCAGTTCGTCCTTCCAGCCGCCGAGTTTCACCTGACCTTCGACCAGGCCGCGCATCACACCCACGTGCTCGGTCCAGCCCACGCTGTTGCAGCCCACCAGCACATCGTCCTGGAACTGCAGGCTCAGGTGGCGCCACTGGGCTGCATCGGTCAACTCGGCGTGCTGGCCGCCACTCACGCCCTGCCAGTTGCCGAAGCTGGTGGAGATCAGGCCCAGGGTGTCGAGCACGTTGATCTGCGTCACGCCGCGCAGCACGGCGCGCTTGCCCGGTTTGTTCTGCAGCGCCATATTGAGTGCGGCCACCCGCGCCTGCTCGGCCGCATTGGGCTGGATGGCGCTCACCACCGTGGTACCGCTCACCTTGTCGAAGGCCTCGGCGCAGTCACCGGCCGCATAGATGCCCGGCACATTGCTCTGCATGTGCTCGTCGGTCAGCACGCCCTGCAGGCACTTGACGCCCGATTTCTCCAGGAAGCCGATGGCCGGTTTCACGCCGGTGGCGCTGATGACCAGGTCCACGTTGAGCGTCTTGCCGTTGGAGAGCTTCACGTCCAGCGTCTTGTCCTTGCCCTGCG
Organism: uncultured Hylemonella sp.; assembly: GCA_963512175.1. GTDB lineage: Bacteria > Pseudomonadota > Gammaproteobacteria > Burkholderiales > Burkholderiaceae_C > Hylemonella. The sequence continues at coordinate 102,674 of CAUPLI010000007.1, forward strand.
TGATGGCTTCCACGCGCGTGCCGGTAAACACCGCCACACCCTTGGCCTGCACCCACTGCTTGATCAAACCACCAGCGGCCGGGCCCATCATGCGCGGCACCATGCGGTCGCCCATCTCCACCACGGTCAGCGCCACGCCGCGTGCGGCCAGCGCTTCCATGATGATGCAGCCGATGAAACCCGCGCCCATCTGCAGCACGCGCGCGCCCTTGGCTGCGCGCGCCTGGATGGCGCGCGCATCGGCCAGCGTCCAGCAACTCTCCACCCCGGGCAGGTCCATGCCGGGGATGGGCGCGCTCACGGGGTTGGAGCCGGTGGCGATCAGCAGGGTGTCGAAGGCCAGGGCCTGCCCGTTGTCCAGCGTGACCTGCTTCGCCTTGATGTCCACAGCAGTGGCACGCGCCTGCACGGCCTCGATGCGCAGGTCGCTGTAGTGGCGCGCACCCTTGCGCAGCAGCGTGCCCTCTTCGCCGATATTGCCCATCAGCAGGTAGGGAATGGCCATGCGCGAGTACGGCGCCTCGCGTTCGTCCCCCACCAGGGTGATGCGGTCGTCCGGGGCCTGCTTGCGGAGGGTCTCGGCCGCGATCACGCCGGCCGGGCCGGCGCCGAGAATGATGTGATGCATGTGCTTCTCCAGGGGATCGCCCCCCACCCTACCCTCTCCCCGGCAGGGAGAGGGAGTGTCAACTTACAGTCCCAGACGCTTCTTGGTGGCGGGCGTGGGCCGGCCTTCGGTGTCCCAGCCGCGCACTTCGTAGTACTTGGGCAGCATCTTGGCCAGCTCGTTGACCTTGCCCTTGGCCGGGCCGGTCTTGGCCGGTTCGGTCAGCAGGCGCTTCGGTAAAGAGTCGTCCGCCTTGGTCAGGCCGGCACGGTTGTTGAACTCGCGCTCCATGTTCCAGATGCGCTCGCCGATCTTCTCCAGCTCCTCGGTCGTGTACTGCTCGCCAATGGCACCCTGCAATTGCGGCGCCAGGTCGGCCAGGCCCCAGGCAAAGGTGGTGAACACGCACAGGCCCGACGAATCGAAAGCCGCGGTCGCGTCCTGGAAGGCCTTCACCAGCTCGGGCTTGCCCTCGTGCTGCAGCGGATCGGTCTTGACCGGAATGCCCAGCACTTCCGAGGCGATGGTGTAACCCCGCAGGTGGCAGCCGCCGCGGTTGCTGGTGGCGTAGGCCAGGCCGATGCCCTGGATGCCGCGCCCGTCGTAGGCCGGGAACTCCTGGCCCTTGGAGGTCATGGACAGCTCGGGGTGGCCGTACTTGGCGGTCAGGCGCTTGCTGCCCTGGCCGATTTCCTTGCCGAAGCCGCGGCCGTGCACCGTCTCGTCCACCAGGAAGGCCAGCGCCTTGGCCGAGCCGAAGGGCGCCTCGATGCCGATCTGCTCCTTGGTCAGCACACCTTTTTCATAGAGCTCCATCACCGCGCCCACGGTGGCGCCGAAGCTGATGGGGTCGATGCCTTCCTCGTTGCAGATCATGGTGGCGTACTGCAGGCACTCCAGGTCGTTCACGCCATTGGCCGCGCCCAGCGCCCAGGCCGCTTCGTACTCCAGGCCGCCGGAGGCACCCCAGTACTGCGGCTTGTTGGCCACCGTGAAGTGGTTCTCGTCCATCTTGCTGATGCGCCCGCAGGCGATGGTGCAGCCGAAGCAGGCCTGGTTGGTCACCAGCTGCTTCTTGCCGTCGGTCTTGCGCGGCGTGGCCATGGCTTCCGCCGAGATGTCCTTGGCGCCTTCGAACTGCACGTCCTGGTGGTTGCGCGTGGGCAGCGCGCCCACCTCGTTGATCACGTTCATCAGCACCTGCGTGCCGTAGGCCGGCAGGCCCTGGCCGGTGACCGCGTTGTCCTTGAGGATCTGCTTCTTCTCCTTCACGGCCTTCATGAAGGCTTTGGGGTCGCGGATATTGCCCACGCCCTTGGTGCCGCGCACGGCAATCGCCTTCAGGTTCTTGCTGCCCATCACCGTGCCCACGCCCGAGCGGCCGGCCGCGCGGTGCAGGTCGTTCACCACGGCGGCGAACAGCACGCCGTTCTCTCCCGCCTTGCCGATGCTGGAGACGCGCAGCAGCGGGTCCTGCAGGCTCTTCTTCAGCGCCTCCTCGGTCTTCCAGACGCTCTGGCCCCAGAGGTGGCCGGCGTCACGCAGCTCGGCCACGTCGTCGTTCACATACAGGTACACCGGTTTGGGCGACTTGCCTTCGAAGATCACCATGTCCCAGCCGGCCATCTTGAACTCGGCGCCCCAGTAGCCGCCCGAGTTGGAGCAGGCGATGGCGCCCGTCAGCGGGCTCTTGGTGATGACGGTATAGCGCCCGCCGGTGGAGGCCATGGTGCCGGTCAGCGGGCCGGTGGCCCAGATGATCTTGTTCGCCGGTGAGAGCGGGTCGACCTTGGCGTCCACCTCTTCCACCAGGTATTTGGAGCCCAGGCCGCGCGAGCCCAGGTAAGCGTGCGCCCAATCCATGTTCAGCGGCTCCGACTTCACGGTGCCCTTGCTCAGATCGACGCGGAGAATTTTTCCTGCCCAAGACATGATGTTTCTCCTTAAGCCGCAGAGGGCTGGTTGCCGAGCTTGTTGGCCCACTGTTCCATCTTGCCCAGGCCGGTCCAGTTGGCGTCGATGAAGGTGATGGCCCCGGTCGGGCAGGCGTCGGCACAGGCCGGTTCGCCGCCGCACAGGTCGCATTTCTGCACCTTGCCGGTTTCCTGCACGTAGTTGATGGTGCCGAAGGGGCAGGCGATGGTGCAGACCTTGCAGCCCACACAGGTGGAGTCGTTCACCACCTTGGCGCCGGTCTCCTTGTTGACCGTGATGGCCTCCACCGGGCAGGCATGCAGGCACCAGGCCTCGTCGCACTGGGTGCAGGTGTAGGGCACTTTCTTGCCGGTGTGGTGGAAGTCGAACACCTTGATGCGCGACTTGGCGGTGGCGAAGGTGCCGTAGTTCTCGAAGGAACAGGCCATTTCGCACTGCAGACAGCCGGTGCACTTGTCTGCGTTGATGTGCAACACCTTTTGCATGGAGGTCTCCTGGGTATTCGTGCCGCAGCACTTTGCCTATGAATGGTTGTGCATAGGCATTCTTGAATCGCAGCCCCCGGGAGGGACTAGGGAGAACCCTAGTCGGCTATGGCGCCGGCGCGCTTTATTCTCAAAATGCAACACCGCCCCAAGAAGGCCAAAGGCTGGCATGATGCGCGTCAAGCACGATCCGCCGACGCATACCGCCATGCATGCCACGCCCACTCCCCAACCCGTTTCCCGCCTCGCGCGCATCGCGCAGGCTCGCCAGCTCGCCATGCTGGAAGCCGCACCCCTGGCCGGCGGCCTGGTGGAGCCCTGGATCGCGCAGAGCTGGCAGCGCTGCCTGGCCCGCGGCCTGCGCCCGCAGGAGCGCGTGAACTTCGAGGCGGTCTCGGCCGCCGTCATGCGCCAGGCCTCGGAAGCCAACCACACGCTGATGCAGGCCGCGCGCCCCATCCTCAAGCAGCTCGGCGGCGCCCTGGCCGAGACGCGCTACTTCGCCATCCTCACCAACCACGACGGCGTGGTGATCGACACCGACGGCCCCGTCGACCGCAGCGACCGCCGCGCCACCCTCATCACCCGCGTGGGCGTGAACCTCTCGGAAAACAGCGTGGGCACCACCGCCATCGGCGCCGCGCTGCGCGAGCTGCAGCCGGTCTGGCTGCACCGTGGTGAGCACTTCTTCCAGGACACCTCGGTCTACAGCTGCGCCGGCTCGCCCCTGTTCGGCCCCGACGGCCGCTGCGTCGGCATGCTCGACCTCACCGGCATCGAAGCCGCCGAGCGCCCCGAGTTGCGCCACCTGGCCACGCACGCCGCGCGCCGCATCGAAAACGCCCTGATGCTGCAGCGCCCGCATCGCCTGCTGCTGCGCATGAACTGGCCCGGCATGCCGCTGGGCGACGACGCCGACGGCCTGCTGGCCCTGGACGCCGACGGCCTGGTGTGCGCCAGCAACCGCGCGGCGCGCCAGCTGCTGCCGCTGCTGGCCGGCAGCCAGCACAGCGAGCTGCACAGCCGCGACCTCTTCGCCCTGCCCTGGGAAATGCTGTTCGACGCCGCGCGCCAGGGCCAGCCGGTGGAAGTGCCGCTGTGGTCCGGCCTGCGCCTGCAGGCGCGCGCCGAACTCGTGGGCCGCGCCGCCGGCCCCACCCTGGTGCCGCGCATGGCCAGCGCCGCGGCCACCACCCTGCCCCTGCGCGACGTGGAAACCGGCCTGATCCGCAAGGCCGTGGAAGAAGCCCGCGGCAACGTGGCCCAGGCCGCGCGCAACCTGGGCATCAGCCGTGCCACGGTCTACCGCAAGCTGGGCACCGGCAAGCGGGACTGAACCCCACCCCTCACACCCGAGCCGGCATGCGACTGACGGGCTACCTGACACTCATCGTCCTCTCGCTCGGCGTGGCCGGTTATGCCCTCGTCGTCTACGGCTTCCTGCCGCTGGGCATCGCACTGCACCCGGACATGCGCGCCACCTTCGAAGCCCAGCGCATCGGCATCTATGCGCACGTCTTTGCCGCGCTGTTCGCGCTCGTCCTCGGGCCCTTCCAGTTCTCGGCGCGCCTGCGTGCGGCCCGCCCCCACCTGCACCGCTGGATGGGCCGGCTCTATCTGGGCATCGGTGTGCTGATGGGTGGCCTGGCCGGCCTGTACATGGCCAGCTTCGCCTTTGGCGGGCCGGTCGCCAAGCTGGGCTTCGGCCTGCTCGCACTCGCCTGGCTGTACACCGGGCTGCGCGCCTACCAGGCCATCCGTGCGCGCAAGGTGATGGAACATCGCCGCTGGATGGTGCGCAACTTCGCGCTCACCTTCGCGGCCGTCACGCTGCGGCTCTGGCTGCCCGCGTCCTTCGTGGCCGGCATTCCTTTCGAACTGGCCTATCCCGCCATTGCCTGGCTGTGCTGGGTGCCCAACCTCCTGGTGGCCGAGCGGATGCTGCGGGCCTGAGCCTGCGCGGCGGGGCAAACAGAGGCCCCCGCAAACAAAGCTTGCCCAGGATCATGGAAAGCCGCCCGCAGGTGGCCCACAATCCGGCATGCATCTGCGGACGGCACCATGAACCCCTCGACACCCCGGCGCTATGACTGGCTGAGCCAGTTCTTCCATTGGGCCACGGCCCTGGCCGTGCTCGCGGCCTACGTCGTCGAACCCAGCGGCTTCAAGCGGCTGCTGCGCCAGGGCCTGGACCCGGCTGCCAGCAGCAGCGTGCTCTGGCACGAATCGCTCGGCATCCTCGTGCTGGTGCTGACACTCCTGCGCCTGCTCTGGCTGGCCCTGCGCCCGGCCGCACCGCAATTCGAGATGGTCGGCTGGATGCAGCGGGCCGCGCGCCTGACGCATGGAGCGCTGTGGCTGCTGGTGCTGCTCACGCCCCTGGCGGCCCTGCTCATGCTGGCCGGCAAGGACACCCCGCTCACCCTGCTCGGCGGCCTGCGGCTGCAGGAGCTGCCCTGGATCGCCCACTCCGCCCTCTCGCGTCTGCTCGACTGGGGCGACGTGCACGAGGTCCTGGGCAACGCCCTGCTGCTCGTCGCCGGCGCGCATGCGACGGCCGCCCTGTACCACCAGTTCGTGCTCAGGGACGGCGTGCTCACGGCCATGCTGCCCGGCAGGCGGCGCGGCTGAGCGCCTGCAAGGCGACCCCATGAAAAAAGGGAGGCCACGGGCCTCCCTTGTGTTTTGTGCAGGGTGCTGTTGCGCTCAGATCAGCCCTTCGGCCTTCATCGCCGCCTGCACACCCGGGCGCGCGGCCACGCGGGCCATGTAGGCCACCAGGTGGGGCAGGCCACTGATGTCGATGGCCACGCGCTTGGTCCAGTTCGTCACCGTGAACAGATAGGCATCGGCCACGCTGAAGTCCGCCCCCATCAGGTAATCCTTGCCAGCCAGCTGCTCGTTCACGTATTTCAGGCGGCGCTCGATGTTGCCGCGGCAGAAATCCTTCCACTCCTGCGGGGCGGCCGGGTTGAACAGCGGGCTGAAGGTCTTGTGCAGCTCGGTGCCGGTGAAGGTCAGCCAGCCCTGCAGGCGGTAACGCTCCACCGTGCCATTGGCCGGGGCCAGCTTCTTGCCGGGCTGGCTGTCGGCCAGGTACTGCACGATGGCCGGGCCTTCGGTCAGCACCTCGCCGCTGTCCAGCTGCAGCGCCGGCACATAACCCTTGGGGTTGATCGTCAGATAGTCGGCACCCGAGGCCGTCTTCTTGTCCTTGAGGTCCACCACCTCGGTGTCGTACTTCAGGCCCAGTTCTTCGAGCACGATGTGGGGAGAGAGGGAACAGGCGCCGGGTTTGATGAAGAGTTTCATGGTGTGGGTCTCGGGGATGGAAATGAAAATAGCCGGGCCAGTGTAGGCAAACTTGCAAAGGCCTGCACGGATCGCCGCAAAACCCGCGCGGCGCTCTCAGCCTCGGCGCAGGAAGGCCTCGAACTCGGCCAGCGGCAGCGGGCGGCTGAAGAGATAACCCTGGTAGGCGTGGCAGCCCAGCTGAGCCAGGCAGACACGCTGCGCCTCGGTCTCCACCCCCTCGGCAATGACGGCCAGGCCCAGGCTGTCCGCCAGCACCACCACCATGCGGGCAATGGCTGCATCGTTGGGGTCCATCAGGATGTCGCACACGAAACCCTGGTCGATCTTGAGCTGGTCCAGCGGCAGGCGCTTCAGGTAGGAGAGCGAGGAATAGCCCGTGCCGAAATCATCGAGCGAGAAACCCACGCCCTGCGCCTTCAGGGCACTCATCTTGGTGATGGTGGTCTCCACATCGCTCACCAGCAGGCTCTCGGTCAGTTCCAGCTTGAGCCGTTTCGGGTCGGCCCCCGTGCGGCGCAGGATGGCCAGCACCTGCTCCACGAAGTCGGCCTGCCGCAGCTGGCTGGCCGACAGGTTCACCGACATCGCGAGCTGCGCGGTCTCGGGCCGCCCGGCCCAGCGCGCCAGCTGCGTGCAGGCCGTCTCCAGCACCCACAGGCCCAGCGGCAGGATCAGGCCGGTCTCCTCGGCCAGGGCGATGAACTCGCCCGGCGACACGATGCCGCGCTGCGGGTGCAGCCAGCGCACCAGCGCCTCCACGCCCACCACCTGGTCGCGCCCCACGACCTGCGGCTGGTAATACAGCACGAACTGCTGCGCGCGCACCGCCTCGCGCAGGCGCTCCTCCTGCGCCGCATGCTCGGCTACCAGGGCCTGCATCTTCGGGTCGAAGAAGTGCAGTGTGTTGCGGCCGTGCGCCTTGGACTGGTACATGGCCAGGTCGGCCTGCTTGAGCAGCTCCTCGATGGACGTCTGATGGCCGATGAACAGGGCCACACCGATGCTGGGGGTGCTGCGGTTCTCGTGCCCGTCCAGCATGTAGGGCAGCCGCAGCCCGGCCAGGATCTTCTCGCCCACGTGTTCGGCCTGCGTGGCCGCTTCCGCGGAACTTGCGCTCAGGCCTTCGAGCATCACCACGAACTCGTCACCGCCCAGGCGCGCCACGGTGTCGCCCTCGCGCACGCAGCCCACCAGCCTTTGCGCCACCTGCTGCAGGAGCTGATCGCCCTTGTCATGCCCCAGCGTGTCGTTCAGGGTCTTGAAGTGGTCCAGGTCGATGAACATCAGCGCACCATGGCGCTGGCTGCGCGCGCTGAAAGCCAGCGCATGCTGCAGGCGGTCCATCAGCAGCCGCCGGTTGGGCAGCAGGGTCAGCGGGTCGAAAAAGGCCAGGCGGGTGATCTCCTCTTCCGCGGCCTTGCGTGCCGTGATGTCCGATTCGGTCGTCACCAGATGGGTGATGGCGCCATCATCCCCGTACACAGCGGTGATGGTCAACCAGCGGGGATAGGTCTCGCCATTCTTGCGCCGGCCCAGCACTTCGCCCTGCCACTTCCCCTCGCGCATGACGGTCTGCCAGCGCTCTTCGTAGAAGCCCGGCGGCTCTTTCCCGTCCGCCCTCAGCATCTTCGGTGTCTGGCCGATCAGCTCTTCGGTCGTGTAGCCCGTGATCTCCGTCATGGCCCGATTGGCCCGCAGGATCAGGTAATTGGCATCGGTCACCATCATGCCGTCCTGCGACTCGAAGGCCGTGGCGGCAATGCGCAGCTCTGCCACATTGCCCTTGAGCATCTCCACGTTGCGCTGCTGGGCCCCGATCATGGTGTTGAAGCCCAGCGCCACCGCGGCGATCTCGCGCGGGCCGCTCACCGCTGCCCGCACTTCGAGGTCTCCCCTTTCAACGGCCTGGGCCGCCTTGACCAGCGCAGCCACCGGCCGGGCGATGCGCCGCGCGATGGCCACGGCAAGCATCGCCAGCAGCGACAACACGACCATCGCGATCAGCAATGCGCCCATGGCGCGCTGGTCGGCGGCGGCATACACCCCCTCCACCGGCACCCCCACGTAGGCGATCCATCCGGTCTCCGGCATGGTCAGCACCGTGAAATAACGCCGCACGCCGTCGCTGGAGTGCGCCACGAATTCGCCGTCGCGCACCTGAACCATCAGGCGTACGGCCTCGGAGCCGGGCTGCCGGCCCACCATCGCGTCCGGGTCGCTGTTGCGCCAGACCAGGGTGCCGTCGGCGCTGACAAAACCGTAGCGGCTGCCGGGCGGCAGGTACTCGACGGGAATATGCGGGTCGAACGTGGCCAGGTCCAGCGGCAGCTGCACGGAGCCCACCATCTCCTGACGCGGGTTCCAGATCGGCGCGCTCAGCACCACCACCCACTTGCCGGTGATCGGCCCACGGTAGGGCAGGCTGGCGGAAAAGCCCGGCTCCTTCAACACCTGCTGGAACCAGGACGCCTGGGCAAAGCTGATCGGCTGGCCGTTGCGGGGCGGCACCGCCGCGCACACCATCAGCCCCGCGCGGTTGGCATAGGAGATATTGGTGTAACCCGGGCTCAGCTGGTGCACACCCTGCAGCGCCGGGTCACAGTTGCGGGGGTCCACCCTTTGCACCAGCGGGCGGCTGGCCAGGCGCTCCAGCATCACGCGCGCATCGGCGATCTTGCCGCCCGTGTTGCTGACCATGGTCTGCGCGAGTGTGCGCAGCGAGGTCTTGGTGCTGTCTATCGTCTGCTGCCTGTCGTAGTAGATGCTCAGCCCGACCACCGCCACGAAGGGGATGGACACCGCAAGCACCAACAGCAGCAACAGGGTTTGGATCGATGGCGTGCGCACAGAATTGGTTTTTTCCCCGCATACCCAACGCGGTGACAACCAATATATCAGGCACCCTCCCTCTCAGGGTTTCCCCTGCGAGCCCTGCACCACTGATGGCGGCGTGGGCTCAGGCCACCAGCGCCCCGCGCCTGTCCAGTGCCTCGGCCATGTCGTCCACTGCATATCGCGCTTGGCGTCCAGCACCCAGGGTGCGGGCGCGCACTCAGTCCAGCTTGATCCTGTAGCCCAGCTCCCACACCGCGTCGCCCTCGCGGCCCAGCGGCAGCTTGCCGGTGGCGTAGGTCAGCTTCCAGCCGGAGTCCAGGCTCAGGGCCGCGGCGGAATAACGGTACTGGTCGAGCCCGGCGGCCTGGATCGCATCGGGTGGGCCCAGTTCCTTGAAGTAGCGCCAGCTCCATTCGAACTTCACCTGCTTGCCCTGCAGCTTGCCCACCGGGCTGGTCATGTCGATCTCGACATTGCCGCGGTTGTAGTCCGGCGTTTCACCCAGGATCGCGGCGCGGTCCTTGTCCTTGCTGGGCTTGACGCGCTCCAGCGCCAGCCGCAGCTTGGGAAACGCATCGGGCGAGGGCGAGAAACCCATGGGGTGGCCCGTGAGGCCGCGCATCAGGCGGAAGGGCCAGTCCAGCGGGTTGGCCTGGTTGGCGAAGGAAGCCGGGGCCGGGCGATACAGGGTGGTGAGGTGCGCGCCGAAAGTCTCGTTGCGTTTCTCGAAGCGCTGGTCGGACTCCAGCGTAGCCACCAGGCCGGCGATGAGCGCCAGCGCGTCGCCGGCCTTCGAGCGCCGCGCCTCTTCTTCGCAGGCCTGCACCGTATCCGGGTTGGTCGGGTCACACTTCGACCCCGGGCCGCCCTGCGTCACCGCACTGCCGCTCTGAGAGACGTAGTTGAGCTCCAGCCCGGTCTTCAGGAAATCGGCGGGGTTGATGTTGCGGTTGAACGCCACGTTGCCGTCGGCCTTGAAATCCAGGTCGGCCACGCGGTAGGCGTCCTTGGCCAGATCCGTGCTCGTGATGCTCTTGCGGATCTTGTAGGAAAAGCCCATGCCCCCGCTGGTGGAGCCGGCACTGGGCTCGAAATACTTGGGCGTGATCACGATGCCCTGGTCTTCGCCGGCCAGGCCGTTCGCACCGCGGGCCGGGAGAGTGAGGAAGCAGGAGAGTACGGCAAACGCAAGGATGAGTTTCATGGCGGCACTCCTCAGGCGATCCCGATGCGCTCGAGCCGCTTCTTCACTGCGGCGGGGAGCGGCTGGTCGGCGGCCATGGCCACCACCGGCACGGCGGCGCTGCCCTCGTTCTTGTAGCGGAAGACCTTGTCCACCATCGCCGCGAGATCGTGCACCGTCTTGCCCGGGTCCACCAGCACCGCCGTGAGGACCCGGACGATCTCGGGGACCGTCTTGTTTTCGAAGCCGGCCTCACGCTGTTGCGTGTAGTAGGTGTTGATGTAGACCATCAGCATGTGGGCGATCTGCGCCGCCACCGCCTTGAGCATGTCCTGGCTCCCGGCGCTGTTGAAGTAGGTCAGGTCGCTCATGTTCTGCAGGCCCATGCCCGGCAGGCCGTCGGCCGAAACGAAAGGCCGTATGGACTGCCCGTTGACGCGCATGAACATGAAGGCGCTGACATCCGCCTGCTTCGATCTGTCTAGCTCAGCCATGGTTCTCTCCTCTGCGTGGATCGTTCACTCGTCTTCCCTGGTCTTGGGGTCTTTGCCCAGCAGATAGCCGGCAATGGCACCGAACAGCCCGACGATGGGCGTGAGCTGCTCGTTGCTGTAGCCGATGACCAGCAGCAGCGCCGAAAAGCCCAGGATGGTGATGACGCCGAACACCCGCAGCACATGGTGGGCCGGCGCATGTGAACGCCACAGCAGCGCCGTGGCCAGGATCAGGGCGGCAAAGGAAAACAGCAGCACGCCGATGGCGAGAAACTGCACCAGGCTCGGCGACCAGGGCTGCGTCCAACCCAGCGACGGGGCCTGTGCCAGGGTCTGGTCCAGGTTCTTCTGTGCCGCATCGAGCGCGGCCATGGCGGCATCGGAGGTGCTGGCCATCAGCGTGCTCCCCGTTCCAGCTTGCCGATGCGCCCTTCCAGCTCGCCCAGCTTGCCGTTCAGCGCCTTGATGGCTGCCGTCTGTTTGCGCAACAGATCGGTAAGCTCGGCATTGCTGGGCTGCACCGCCTCGGGTGGGGCCATGGGCGGGGCGGCCATGGGCGGGGCCTTGATGCCATACGGCACCTGCTTAGGCTCCTTCTCGATGCCCCGCGGCGCCTGGTCCGCATAACCCCCCAAACGTCTTTCTGCTTCACGGGGAGGTGCGGGCGGCACTTGCGCCAGAACGCTCACGGTGGCGAGCAGGAAGGCAAGACCCAGGATCAGCTTCATGGAGGTTCCTCCTTGAAAAGGAAACCCGGCTAGGTGTCGGGCCCATCACCGCCGTATTGTTGGCAAACGCCAGCCAAAGTAAATCCCATGAACGCGGGATACGTCAGTGGGTGACAAATGTCCCGGCTTGTCCTGGATGGTTTGGAGATGGGTGCAAGGCAGTCACCGCGTGTGGCGCTTGGCGCTCTGCACCCGAGGAATGGATGCATCTAAGGATGCGCAGTGTCAGTCACGGGTCACCACAGTGGCTGTGATCCGTGACATGCAAGCATTTAGCTTGATGATGCTGAGTACCTGACCTCAACCACGCAACAACGATGTATAAACATGTCGTTGGCAGCTCTTGTGCCGCACCATCAACAAACGACGAGGCCCATTCCATCCCATGACCGCTTGCTAAGGTTAGATCAAACAAATGCGCAAACCGGCATCCTCTATCCAGAAAGGAAACGCACTTGAGTTGCGGGTTCGCGATCTCTTTGAGTCGGAGATCAGCGAAGACAGATTTTGGGCGAAGAAAGATAACTGCCGAGTTTTCTGGAAAAAGGGGTACCACTCGAAGGACAGGCAGGATGACATCGTCTTTGACGTGTCAATCGAGATATACCTTCCTGGCGCCAAGGAGTACTCATCAGTTGTTCTCATCGAATGCAAGAACTACACGCATCCAGTTCCAGTCGATGACGTTGAGGAGTTTTTCACGAAGGTTCAGCAGGTCGCTGCAGCAAATGCCAAGGCTGTTGTAGTCGCAAGCTCGGCGTTCCAGTCAGGCGCGCGGACGTTCGCAAAGTCCAAAGGAATTGGACTTATGCGCTACTTCGACGCCAAAGATTTCAAATGGGAGCTAAGACGATCTCCTTCTGCGGGCGCGCGCTCGACGCCTGCGGACGAGATCTTTCATGTCGAAGCGGGTCTTTCAAATCAGGACTTTCGGAGCCTTTCATTTGATCTTTATCTTCAATCCCCTTCTCGCGCAACAAACTCACTTTGGGATTTTTTTGAAGACCTAGTTCTGGAATCAGGACTGCACACTCAGCAAGTTCGCAGAATTGCCAACCCCCGAAGCAAGCTATCGAACCAAGTCCCGTTTCGCGAAAAGGATGAACTTGAGACGCAGAGCATCGAAGTCTTGGCTAATCTCGGATATGTCGGCGGCGAAATTGATCTTCAAGAACTCTGCGCTCGTGAAACAAAGCGTAGCGGCCTACTAGTCGAGACCAATATTCTCCCCTCCGAATCCGACAAAGCGGCGCCAGTACTTGGCCGGATTGAATTTGACCCACTTGCTATCAAAGTCTATTCAAGTGATACACCAAATCGAGGGAGAGATCGCTTCACCCTCGCACACGAGCTAGCCCATTACTTTCTGAATCATGGTCGCTATTTAATCAAAGAGTCGTGTGACGACAGCGACTTCCAGCTTCAAAGATCTTCCACTTTGGATAGCAGTGACGTCGCACGCATGGAATACCAGGCGAATTACTTTGCGGCCAGCATATTGATGCCTCGCATGTATATGCTCGAAGACTTCCGACAATTGCTCCGAACCCTCGAAATACCGGACAAAGGCTTCGGCCCACTGTTTGTTGATGATCAGCCGTGCAACCTCCAGAATTTCGACTTGGTTACTGGACGACTGATGCAGAAATATGGCGTTTCACGTACAGCCGTCAAGATCCGACTTGAATCTCTTGGTCTTCTGCGTGACGTTCGCGGCCAGTCTGCATTGCGCTCTATCCAGAACGTCTTAGGTGCAGGTTAAGTCACCCTCGAAGCTAGCTGGTATGGTCTCTCCCCGTGTCGGCATCGTGGTTTACTGACTCTGTATGTTCCCAAGCAGGGATGGCGGACTGGATGCCGAATTCAATAGGTGAGGCGCTTGTGCCTGCCCCCCAAAGGGACATGACGCGCAGCGCGACCAGGACACTGGCCCCCACTTATGCACCACCGGCCCAGGCTGTCGATTTGTACATGCCATTCCAGACGGCAGAGCGCGGCTACTGAGCGGAATCAACCGTTCTGGGGTGCCGGGTGCTATAAGCATATGAACATCTTCGCTCACGCGTCATGTTCAGATTCGGACCTCAAACCCTGCGTGAATTGCGCGCCGACATCGCCGCCATGTATGACGGAGACGGGGGTGAAGCTGCAAGCCTGAGGGGTTCCCACCTGACGTCCGTCATCCGGCTGACGCCGCCGATGATGATTGCCAACTTCGGCAGCGGCGCGCTAGCCCTCTGGTCGTTTGCGCCGGGGGTTCCCACCGGCCTGTGGGTCTGGATGGCGGTGCTGTGCGGGGTGTGCGGCCTGGCGCTGCTCAACTGGGCAAAAAGGCGGGGCCGCCCGGTTGTCACGGCGTCTTCGCGCAGCGTGCACCGCGCCACCATGCACGCCATGCTGCTGGCCGGTGTGTGGGGCGTCCTGCCCCTGCTGTGGCTGCAGGGCGCCAGCGTCGGCCAGCAGCTGACCATCGTCACCCTGATCACCGGCATGATCGGTGCCGGCAGTTTCGTGCTCAGCCCCCTGCCCTACGCGGGCCTGGCCTGGGTCACGATGATTTCCCTGGGCTCGTTCGGGGCCCTGGCTTCTGTCGGCGGGGCCGCGTCCGCGAAGGTGGCCCTGCTCCTGAGCCTGTATTCGCCCATCGTGCTGATCGGTTCGCTGGTGAACTGGTACAAGGCCACGGCGCTGCTGCGCTCGCAGGCGCAGTCTGCCCGGCAGGAGCAGATGCTGGCGGTCTTGCTGCAAGACTTCGAGCAGCACGCCGACGACGCCTTGTGGGGCACCGGGCCCGACGGGCGGCTGCGGCATGCATCACCCCGCTTGCAGGAGTTGCTGGGCTTGCAGCCCGATGAACAGCGCCCGGTCACCCTGGTGGCGCTCTTGCAGCGCCGCAGCCCGGCAGGCGCCGAGCAGTTGAGCCGCCTGATGGTGGCCGGCCAGCCGTTTCGGGACCTGCGGATGTCGATCAACGATGCACGCGGCACGGTGCACCTGCAGATGAACGGCAAATGCCTGTCGGACGAGAACGGCGCGTTCCTGGGCTGGCGCGGTGTGCTCAGCGACGTGACCGACAAGGTGAACAACGAGGAGATGCTGCGGCGACTCGCGCACACCGACTCGCTCACCAGCCTGGCCAACCGCTTCATGCTGCGCGACACACTGGCCAGGCTCATCAAGCAGGACCGGCCCCTGGCCTTGCTGACCATCGACCTGGACCGCTTCAAGGCGGTCAACGACAACCATGGCCACAGCACGGGCGACGCGGTGCTGCAGGCGGTGGCAGACCGGCTGCGCGCCTGTGTGCCCCCCGAGGCCTTGCTGGCCCGCCTGGGGGGCGACGAGTTTGCGGTGGTCTTGTCGGCGCCGGCCGACATCGCCATGGCCACGGCCGTGGCCCAGCGCGTGGTGGACACGCTGGCCGAGCCGGTGGAGCTGGGCCCACGGACTTTGCGCATCGGCGCCAGCGTGGGCCTGACCGCGCGTGACGATGAGCCCGTGTCGCTGGACGGGCTGTTGGTGCAGGCCGACATGGCCATGTACGCGGCCAAGGAGGCGGGGCGAGGGCAGTGGGCCCACTACACACCCCTGCTGGGCGAAAACAGCCGGCGGCACCTGGCCATCGAGCAGGGCCTGCGCAACGCGCTGGAGCGCGGCGAGCTGGCGCTGCACTGGCAGGCCAAGGTGGACCTGGCGACCCGGCGCATCACCGGCGCGGAAGCGCTGATGCGCTGGACCCACCCCACCCTGGGGCCCATCCGGCCGGCCGAGTTCATCCCCGTGGCGGAACAGTGCGGCCTGATCGACGCCCTGGGCCTGTGGGCGCTGCGCGAAGCCTGCCGCGCCGGCGCCCAGGAGCTGGCGGGGCTGACGGTGGCGGTCAATGTGTCGCCGATACAGTTGCAGAACCGGCGTTTCCTGAAGCACCTGCGCGAGACGCTGGACGCGTCGGGCATGGACCCCGCCCGGCTGGAACTGGAGCTCACGGAATCCGTGTTCATGGAAGACGCCGACCACGCGCTGAGCCTGCTGCAAGCCCTGCGCGAAACCGGCGTGCGCCTGGCGCTGGACGACTTCGGCACCGGCTTTTCTTCCCTGTCCTACCTGCGCAGTTTCCCGTTCGACACGCTCAAGATCGACCAGGCCTTTGTGGCCGAGCTGATGTCCAAGGAAAACTCGCGCGCCATCGTGCGCATGATCACCGAGCTGGCCGCCACACTGGGCATGCGCACCGTGACCGAGGGCATCGAGACCGTGGCGCAGATGCGGGCCGTGCGTGCCGCGGGCTGCCATGAGATCCAGGGTTATCTGGTGTCGCACCCCAGGCCGCTGGCGGAGTTTCCGCACGCATTCGACTTCGACCAGACCGAGAAGATGCACGGATAGCCGTGCCCGCGGGGCTCGCCTCGCGCAGTCACAGCTTACGCACAGCCGCCTGCACCATCGGCCGCAGACGTTCTTTCAAACCACCACCCGAATGGGCATCATTCCAGCGGGTATCGAGCATCAACACACGCGCCCCCTTGCGCACGGTGTAGCCATAGGCTTCGGTACCGATATGCCACCAGGCGGCGGCATCCCCCAGCCCGCTCTCGGGCTGGAAGCTGACCTGCTGGTTGCTCGTCGTGTTGTTGGCGTAGGTCCGGGCCGCAACGTCTGCGGAATTCATGATGACCAGATTCACCCGGAACGAGGCGCGCGGCGTCTGGAACAGGCAGGCATACATCTCACCGCTGGTCGACGAGTTGCCCATGAATTTCTTGCTGGGCTGCGCTCCGAGAATGGCAGCCACTACGGACTCATCGACCAGATCACAAGCGGCATCCTTGCCCTGGCCCATGCCAGGCATGGCAAGCCCAAAAAAGGCGCAAGCGACGATGAGTCGCATCAAAACTTTCATTGTTCTCTCCCTGTTCTGCCAAGAAAGTGTAGCCACTCAGCCTCTCCTGATCTATCCCCCAAAAGGGTCATCCTGGATGTCTTGCCTAGCCTTGGGTTCAGCCCTGCCCGACCATCGCCCCCGCCGCGATGATCGGCGCCGTCCCATTCAACGCCTCGATGGCAAACCCCGCCACCCGGCGACCTACTTGGCCAGGGACTGGTTCGAATCGTCGATGAGCGAGATGGCCTTGAGCCGGATCTGGTAACGCCCCGAGTTCACCAGCGCGAGGGCCTGGTCTGAAGACCACTTGGACGAGGCGCTGTAGTTGAGCCGCACTTCGGCGCTCTGGCCCCGCGTGATGGCCAGGCGCAGGAAGGCGTGCCAGGGCGTGGCGTCGGCCCCCGATGCCACGATGACGGGCAACGGCTTGCTGCCCGATGTGTCGTAGAGCCAGGCGTCGAAGGTGATGCGCTTGAGGGTGGGGTAGCCCATGTTCTGCACATCGACGATGACGGCGATCTCGTAGCGGCCCGAGGCGCCCTGGACGACTTCGGCGCGTTTGAGGGTCACGACCACTTCGGGCGGTGTTTCGACGTAGACCTTGACGCCGGCCGGGCCGGGCGCTGGCTCAAGCACAGCCGCAGACGCCGGGGCGGCTGGGGCCGAGGCTGCAGGCACGGGGCCTGAGGCCACGGCCGCCGGGGGCGGCGCTGACGCGGCCGTTGCGGGTGCTGGCGCGGGCTTGGGCCGGGGCACAGGCTTGGGGGCCGGTTTGGGCACGGGCCTGGCCACGGCCACCGGCACGGGGGCGGGCTCGGGCTGGTAGAGGAAAAGCAGCAGCGCCAGTGCAGCGACGAGCGCGACGGCTGCCGTGCCGACGATGATGCGATGCTTGACAGCCAGCTCGCGCAGCCAGGGCAGCAGGCGACGCCTGGCCGTGTTGCGCGCGAGCGCGAGTTCCTTGATGACCTGCTCGCCCTTGGCCAGGAAGTCCTCGGAGGACTTCAGCTTGAAACCCCTGTTGCCCGAGGCCTTTTTCTGCAGGCCGTGGAGGTAGCGGATGCGCTTGCGCAAATCCGCGGGCACCGTGTAATGGGCCGTGTTGAGCTTTTCGCGCAAGCCATGGCCCGAGCCACCCCAGTCGCGCTGGAGCACGCGCTCGATGCGCCTGCAGATGTCGAGAACTTTCGCGTTGTCTTTCACTGGTTGTTCTTCCGTCTGTCAGCCACTGCCGCAGGGCAGCCGCCGGCCCCCGCCCCAATAAAAAGGCCCTCCCCCAGCATGGCTGGACGAGGGCATACATGTACGGACCTTGTTCCGTGCAACCCCGCTGTCGTAGCTCGCGCCTTGGCTCGGACCTTAGACCGGTGGCTTTGCGTACGCACCTTTCGATGCGCTTGCCCTGATGATGGTCAGTCTACCGCCATTGCCAAAAACGTCGCCTGCGTGCACCCACAAGACCCCAGGCCGGCATCAGCCCGCGACCCGCGCGCCCGCCGCGATGATGGGCGATGCCGCATTCAGCGCCTCGATGGCAAACCCCGCCGCCTGCTTGTAGCGCGCCATGAACTCATCACGCTCGGCCTTGGGGATCACGGCGTCGATGTTGTCGAAGACACCGCCGCAGCGCTCTTCCACCAGACCCAGGATGGCGAAGGGGCCGGAGCCGCGGTTGCGCAGCACCAGGGCGGAGATGTCCTTGCACAGCTTCTGGTCGTAGGCCTGCAGGGCCTGGGCATTCACGCCGTGCTGGACCATGGCCGCGCCCAGCACGCGTGTGTCGACGATGGCCTGGCTGGCGCCGGCCGAACCCACGGGGTACATCACGTGGGCGGCGTCACCCAGCAGGGCCACGCGGCCGTCCACCCAGGTGGGCACGGGGTCGCGGTCGATCATGGGGTACTCGAACACCTCTTTCGCGCCGCGCAGCATGGCGGGCACGTCCAGCCAGTCGTAGTTCCAGCCTTCGAAGTGGTGGATGAACTCTTCCAGCTTCACGCGGCGGTTCCAGTCGCCCTGGGGCCAGCCGCCCTGGTTGTCCACGGTGATCTCGGCGATCCAGTTGATGGTGGACAGGCCGGTGGCCGGGTCCGGCGGGGAGATGGGGTAGACCACCACGCGGTGCCTGAGCGAGCCCACACCGACGAACGACGCGCCGGTGCGGTGAGCCACACCCGGCGTGGTGCCACGCCACATGATGGCGCCGCCCCACTGGATGGGCGGCTGCGTGGGGTGCATCTGCGCGCGCACGGCGGAGTGCAGGCCATCGGCGGCGATGAGCAAACTGCCTTGCACTTCGCGGCGCTCGCCGTCGCGGGTCTCGATGATGGCGGTAACGCCCTGCGCGTCGTTGCGGTAACCCGCCACACGGCAGCCCAGTTGCACGGCACCCGGCCCCAGGCGGCGCTGCACTTCATTGAGCAGCAGCATCTGCAGCTGGCCGCGGTGCACAGCATATTGCGGCCACTTGTAGCCGGCCAGCAGGCCGCGCGGCTCGGCATACACGTCGTTGCCGTTGCGGCCCACCAGGGCCCATTCGCGCGCCTGGATGCCGATGGCATCCAGCTGGTCAGCGCCGATGCCCAGCTCGTACAGCTCGCGCACGGCATTGGGCTGCAGGTTGATGCCCACGCCCAAGGGCGTCAGCTCGGGGACGGCCTCGAACACCTGGCAGGGCACGCCGATCTGGTGCAGGGTAAGGGCCAGCGTGAGGCCGCCGATGCCGCCGCCGGCGATGAGGACGGGGGCTTGGTCTTGCTTGGGGGAAGTCATGTCGGTCTGGTGTTCTTAGGGTCTGGGCCGGGGCATGAGCCCGGCGTGGCGACACTTTAAGGCATGGCCGGGCCGCTGGCGGCTGCCCGGCGTCACCCACGCGGCATGGTGGCAAAATCCCCCGTCCTCCGCAGCCTTCCACCCGGCACCCGCCCCGCTCCATGACCCGTCCCCTCCCCGGCACCCTCGGCATCGACTTCGGCACCTCCAATTCCGCCATGGCCTGGGCCGCGCCCGGGGGCACGGCGCGCCTGATCCCGCTGGAAGGCCAGGCCACGGCCATGCCCACGGCGGTGTTCTACAACCACGAAGACCTCAGCACCCACTTCGGGCGCGACGCCGTGGGTCTGTACCTGGAAGGCACCGAGGGGCGGCTGATGCGTTCGCTCAAGAGCCTGCTGGGCAGCCCGCTGCTGCTGGAGACCACGGTGGTGAACAACCGGCAGGTGAGCTTCCAGGAGATCATTGCCACCTTCCTGGCCACGCTGCGCGATCGCGCCACCCTGGTGCTGGGCGCGGCGCCTACGCGCGTGGTGATGGGCCGGCCCGTGCACTTCGTGGACGACGACGCCGAGCGCGACGCGCTGGCCCAAGCCTCCTTGCTGCAGGCCGCGCAGGCGGTGGGGTTTACGGACGTTTCCTTCCAGCTGGAGCCGATTGCCGCGGCACTGGACTACGAGCGCCGCCTGAGCCAGGAGAGCACGGTGCTGGTGGTGGACTTGGGCGGCGGCACCTCGGACTTCACCGTGGTGCGGCTGGGGCCGAACCGGATCAAAAAGGCGAACCGTGCCGACGACGTGCTAGCCACCACGGGCGTGCACATCGGCGGCACGGACTTCGACCACAAGCTCAGCCTGGAGCAGGTGATGCCCCTGCTGGGTTACCGCCACATCGGCCCCGAGGGGCGCGAGGTGCCCAGCCGCATCTTCTTCGACCTGTCCACCTGGCATTTGATCCACTGGCTCTACCAGCCGCGCGCCCTGGCGCAGGCGCAGGCCCTGTGGACGAATTACGCCGACATCCGCCTGCACCAGCGCCTGATGCGCGTGCTGCAGGAGCGCCACGGCCACCGCATCGCCCACGAGGTGGAGCAGGCCAAGATCCGCTGCTCGCAGACGGACGCCGACGCGGCCATGGACTTTGCCGAGGTGGAGGCCGGCCTGTCCGCGCAGATGACGGTGGCCGGCATGCAGGAACACCTGCACAGCCTGCTGGCCAGCACCGTGGCCTGCGCGCGCGAGTGTGTGCGCAAGGCTGGCGTGGCCGATGGTGCGCTGGATGCCATCTACCTCACCGGCGGCTCCTCGGCCCTGCGGCCCTTCCAGCGCGCGCTGCAGGCGGAGTTTGCGGGCGTGCCGCTGGTGGAGGGCGACCTGTTCGGCGGGGTGGCTTCGGGGCTGGTCTACAGCGGGGGCACCTAGCCAGGCAAAGCGCCCTTACTCGGGTGCCGCGTCTTTTTCCGGCGCGCTCGCGGGGGGAACCGCGGTGGGTTCGTGCAGCTTGGCCTTGACGAGTGCTTCCGTCAGCCGGGCGCTGGCCTGATTGAGGGGGCCCTCGTTGGCAAGATCTTCCTTGGCTTCGGCAAATCGTTTCTGCTGGATCTTCTCGACGATGCCGGCCGCGACACGGTGAAATTCGTCATGCGCCTGCTGAACTTCGGTGCGGCGCCTCTCGGGCATGAGCCGGTAGCCTTCATGGTCCAGCCAGTCTCCGAACTGGCAGCGGTGGCTGTCACCCACGGCGGCCACGTCAAAAGACGCCTTGCCGTTCAGGAAATCCTTGAAGCGCTTGCGCCATGCCGAATGCGCGTGCAGGGCCTCTTCCACTTCACTCTTCATGCTCATGATGCTGCAACTTTCCCGGTAGCTGGTGTGGGCAATGTAGCCTGATCTTCCCCGGCTGGGGCGGCTTGTCAAGCAGCATCGGCGGGATGGGGGTGGCTTCGGGGCCGGCGCTCAGTCCTTCTGTTTCTTGTAGTTGTGGAGAAAACGGCCGAAGGCCCGGTCTTTCTTGCGCCGCTCCAGGCTGCTCAGGTCATGAAACTCGGATTCCTTGCGCAGCTTCTGGTAGTTGCGCAGGTGTTCTTCGCTGAGTTCCTGGCGCTCGATCGCGGAGCGCACCGCGCACCCCGGTTCGCTGACGTGGGTGCAATCCGGGTAGCGGCAAGCGGCGGCCAGGGCGTCGATGTCGGCATAGGTCTCGGTAAGGCCTTCGCCTGCGCCCAGCAGGCCCAGTTCGCGCATGCCCGGCATGTCGATCAGCAGCGCGCCCTGCCCCAGCACGATCAGGTGGCGCCGCGTGGTGGTGTGGCGGCCCTCCCCGGTGTGGCTGACCTCGCGGGTCTCCAGGGTGTCGTCGCCCTGCAGGCGGTTGATGAGCGTGGTCTTGCCGACGCCGGATGAACCGAGCAGGCAATAGGTCTTGCCGGGCGCCATGAGTTCGCGCACCTGCTCCACGCCCGCGCCGGTGACGTTGCTGACGCAGACGATGTCGGCATCCACACCCATATCGCGGATGCGGGCGATCAGCTGCTCCAGTTCCTGCGGGCTCACCAAGTCGGTCTTGGTCAGCAGCACCACGGGCTGGATATGGCCGTCGCGCACCATGACCAGGTAGCGCTCCAGGCGGCGGACGTTGAAGTCGAAGTGGCATGCCTGCACGATGAAGGCCACGTCGATGTTGGCGGCAATCATCTGGAACTCGACATCACGGCCGGCGGCCTTGCGCCGCAGGAAGGAGCGGCGCGGCAAGAGGTGGTGGATGATCGCGTGGCTGGCGCCATCCAGGTAGTGCGCGCACACCCAGTCGCCCACACAGGGCAATTCGGCGGACGACTCCGCGAGGTGGAGGAACTTGCCGGTCAGCTCGGCAGGCACTTCGCCGTGTTCGCCCCGGATGAGGCATCGCCCCCGGTCGACCGCGGTGACCCGGGCCGGGGACGAATCCAGCCCGCACAGCTCACCGGCTTGTGCCGCCAACCATGCATCCCATCCCAATTCAACGAGCTTCATACCGAGAGTTTGCCATCGCTTTGCCTAGGGCTCTGGATGCGTAAGTGATTGCGGGAGATGTGGCGCAACCTTGCTCCGCAGCAGCTTGACGAGAGCCGGGTCCATGAATTTGTAGTTATCCGGAATCCCCAGGCACACGACACGCTTGCCGGCCAGGTATTCCTTGAAGCGGGCCGACAGCTTGGCCTTGTGCTCCTTCTCCATGACGAAGATCAGCTCGGCCCATTCCAGCAGCTCAGGCGAGAGCGGCGTTTCCGCGTCATGGCTCAGGCCGGCTGAGGCACAGGCGATGCCCGGATGCTCGGCAAAGATCTGCTCGGCCGTCGGGCTGCGCCATTTGTTCTTGCCGCAGATGAAGAGGACGCGGGTCACGCAATGCTTATCAGGCGGAGGCCTTGGGGTTGGGACCGTAACGGTTGCTGCCTGGGACGCTGTCTTTGATGAGGAACGCAACCAGCACGAGGGCACCGAGAAAGGGAATCAGCATGATCAGCTGCCACCAGCCGGATTTGCCCGTGTCGTGCAAACGCCGGGCGGCTGCAGCAAAGCCGGGCAGCAGCATCAGAAACGAAAAAATGCCGCTGAACAGTCCCAATTCCAGCTTGGAGTTGTATGTTCCCAGTTCGACATCCAACAAGACAAGCGCAACAAGAATCAGCAGGTAAAACAGAATGAAGTACCAATATTCCCTGCGCCGGGCGCGGCCTTGAAATACGGCGTATTTGCGCAATGCCAGCAAAAACCAGTTCATGCATATCCTCCCCGTGTCCCTGTCAGGACCCTGTTTTTTAATCGCCAGTCTGTTCCGCCGGGCCACAAGCCCCTGGCTACGACAAGTTATGGAGAAATTTTAAGGGGCCGTTTACTCCTGGCCTACCCCCCAAATGGGGGATACAACAACATCAGTCAGCACCTGCACCGTCGACCGCACGTCTGCAAGACCGATCAGCCGGGCGCTGACGGTGCTTTACCTGGCAGACAAGTGGCCACCCCATAATTTGCCCATGACTACCCTTCTTCAATTCGGCGAACACCACCCTGACTACCAGGTCCGCGTCATCAACGAGCGCGAAGCCCGGGCCGGGGCCGGCATCCTGTTCTTCCTGGCGCTGATCGCCTTCATGAACGCCTGGCTGAGCGGCGACTTCGCCCCCACCAAGCTGGTGGTGGTCGGCTTCTTTGCGGACTTCTTCATCCGGGTGCTGATCAATCCGCGTTACTCGCCCAGCCTGGTGCTGGGGCGCCTTGCCGTGAGAAACCAGATCCCCGAATACGTGGGCGCACCGCAGAAACGTTTTGCCTGGGCCATAGGCCTGGCCCTGGCCACGGCCATGCTCTACCTGGTGGTGTTCAAGAACATCAAGGGGCCGATCAATATGCTGACCTGCTCCCTGTGCCTGCTGCTGCTCTTCTTCGAAACGGCCTTCGGCATCTGCATCGGCTGCAAGGTCTACAACCTTTTCAACAAGGAGCGGGCCCAGCTGTGTCCGGGCGGCGTGTGCGAGCTCAAGGACCGGCAGCCGATCCAGTTGGTCTCCGGCGCGCAGTACGCCGCCGTCGCCGTTTTTCTGGTGGGCCTGTCGATCGCCGCGTCCCTGATTCCGCAGGCCCCCGTGGCACCAGCCGCTGCTGCGGCAGATGGCGCGCCGGCACAGCCGCGGAGTGCGGCCGAAGAGGAGCGCTGCCGCGTCCCCGAATTCGCCAAAAAGCTCGGGCACGAGGAAAAGTGGAAGCTGCACAACGGCTGCAAGTGATGCCGCAAGACAAAGAAGCCGCCCCGCTGCTGAAAGACCTGCTCAACGCCAAGGCGCTGGCCCTGATCGGCCGTGCGGCGGCGCAGGCGCACCCGGGCTTTGATGAACGGGCCTACCTGGCCATGGCGCGCAAGGGGCTGGAAGAACTGTCCATCATGCAACGCATGAGCCGCGCGGCGGACAGCCTGCGCGCGCACCTGCCGGACGACTATCCCAAGGCCCTGAAGATCGTGCGCCGGATGGCGCCGCTGCTGCCCGGCGGGTTTGCCGACATGGTGCTGCCCGAGCTCGTGGGCCGGCACGGGCTGGCGCATGTCGATCTGTCGCTGGAGGCGCTGCGCGAGCTCACGCCCTACAGCAGCGCGGAGTTCGCCATCCGCCCCTACATCGCGCAGGACCCGGCGGCCGTGCTGGCCCGGGCCGCGCTGTGGGCCGAAGACGAGAACGAACACGTGCGCCGCCTGGCCAGCGAAGGCACCCGCCCGCGCCTGCCCTGGGCCCGGCGCCTGCCGCTGCTGGTGGCCGAGCCGCAGCACACTCTGCCCATCCTGGAAAAACTCAGAGCCGACCCGGCCGACTACGTGCGCCGCTCGGTGGCCAACCACCTCAACGACATCAGCAAGGACCACCCGGAGTGGGTGCTGGACCTGCTGGAAGGCTGGCCCACAGAGCAGACCGAGACGAAATGGATCGCCAAGCATGCGCTGCGCAACCTCATCAAGGCCGGCCATCCGCGTGCGCTGAAACTCGTGGGGGCCACGCTGGGCGCGAAGGTGAAGCTGGGTGCGTTTGAAGTGAAGCCTGCCGCCTTGCGCCTGGGGCAGACGCTGCAGCTGAAAACCACGCTGCAGTCCACGGCACGCAAGCCGCAGAAGCTGGTGGTGGACTACGCCATCCACTACGTCAAGAAAAACGGCGAGAGCAGCCGCAAGGTCTTCAAGCTGCGCACGCTGGAGCTGGCAGGCGGCGCCGAGCTGACGCTGGAGAAGACCCAGACCATAACCGACTTCACGACCCGCGTGCACTACCCGGGGCGGCACGCGGTGGAACTCCTGGTGAACGGTCTCACGGTGGCGCAAGGCCACTTCGATCTGAAGAAACCTGCCAGAGCAGGGTGAGCCCGGGACCGGCGTCAGTAGAAGCGCCGGTAACCGATGGCCAGGAAGTCCTGGCCGTTGGCACCGTAGTTGTTGAGCAGGTCGTAGATGGTGCAGCGGTGGTGCAGGCGCAGGAAGACCTCGTGCTCCCGCGCCTTGGGTGAGGAGAAGGTCAGCTCGAGCATCAGGAAGTTCAGGTGGCGGCTGCCTTCGCCGGTAGCGCTGCGCTCCAGCGGGCTCACGATGGTGGTGTAGGAATAGCCCAGCGGGCCGGCGCGGATGCTGGTGGGCAGCACCCCGCTCCAGGGGAAGCCGCTCCAGCGCAGCACGGGCGCAATGGCGAATTCCTGCAGGGTGGCCGTGCCGAACTGGTGGCCGACCATGCCATCCACTTCCAACGAGAGCGGCCACTCCTGCGCACGCCAGAGTGTCTTGCTCGCGGTCAGGGCAACGATGTACTGATGGAGGTAGTTGGCCCGGCCTTGCGAAAAACCGGCGGGCTCCGAGTCGTAGTACTGGCCGCCGTAGAAGCCCAGGCTCCAGTCTTTTTCCTCGCACCAAGCCGCGGCCGGCCACAACAGGCCCGCCACCAGCGCCAGGGTCAGCCACGGGCCTGGCCTGCGGCGAGGCGGTTGCGCTGGCGGTGCGGCCAGGGTGCGGGTGGGCTCCATGCAGGGCAGCTTAGTCCTTCGGGCGGCGCGCCGCAATTACCCATCCTCGTGCGTGGGGATCCACGGGCTGGTGAACGGCGACGCCTAATCCGCCGCCAGCACCCGGTTGCGCCCGCCCTGCTTGGCGGCATAGAGCGCCTGATCGGCGCGCTGCACCAGGGCCGCGGCCAGCACGGCGGCGTCCGCCTCGCCCTCGCCAGGCAGCAGCGCGGCACCGATGGAGACGGTGATGCGCAGCGGCTCGGCCACCTGCACCGGCATGCTCTGCGCGGCGATGACGCGGCGGATGCGCTCGGCCGTCTCCAGCGCGGCGCTCAGGGGCGTGGCCGGCAGCAGCATCACGAACTCTTCGCCGCCGTAGCGGGCCACCACGTCGCTGCCGCGCAGTTGCGCGCGGATCAGGCGCGCCACGTAGCGCAGCACGGCGTCGCCCGCGGGGTGGCCGTGGCTGTCGTTGATGCGCTTGAAGTGGTCCACGTCCAGCAGCAGGCAGACCAGGGGCAGCTTGCTGCGGCGCGCGGCCTGCACTTCCTCCAGGCAGCGCGATTCGAAATAACGGCGGTTGTGCACGCCGGTGAGGCCGTCGGTCAGGCCGGCAAGCTTGAGGCGCTCGGTGGCCAGGGCGCTGTCCAGGCAGACGGCCACCAGCGCGGCCAGCCGCTCCAGGAAGTCGGTGCTGCTGCCGGTGGCGAAGCGCGCGGTGTCGCGGCTGCCCAGGTTGAGGCTGCCGATGAAGGCGCCGCGGTGCACCAGGGGCAGCAGGGCCACGCTGCCGGGCGTGGCGGATTGCCCCTCGAACAGGAAGTCGTGCGCGACCGTGGGCGCGCCCAGCAGCGGGCGGGCGCCGGCGGCGTAGAGCTGCTGCAAGGGTTGTTCGCTGTGCAGGAAGAGCAGGCCACCGGGCTGGGCCGCGCTGCCCTCGCCCAGGATGCGCGCGGCCTCGTACTGCGCATCGACCAGCGCCAGGGTGACGCAGTCGAGTTCGAAGAGCGCGGGGTAGTCCACCAGCAGGGTCTGCACCAGATCGGCCAGGGACGAGGCACCGATGACCTTGCGTTCGAGCTGGTCGAAGCGGCGCAGCTTGTCCTGGTTGAGGCGGGCCTCGGCGATCAGGCCGTCGAGCTGCTCGCGCAGGCGCCGGTTCTCGGCCTGCAACAGGGCCACCGACAGGCGCGCGGGGCCGCCCGTGGTGTCCGGCGCAGTTGCGCCGCTCCCTGTCTCGTTCTTGTGCATGCGGGTATGGTACCGCGCCGCCCGACACGGAATGTGTGGATGTGTGTCAGGCTGTGGCCTCGGTCAAGGCCGGCACGTCGAGGGTGCTTTCGTCGCGGCTGCGCAGGTTCATGCGCGCCCTGTATCGCGGCGCGGCATGAAAAAAGCCAGCCCTCGCGGACTGGCTTCCTGGCACAGGATCCGCCGACGCAAGCCGGCGACTTGCGCCCTAGTGCGCGTAACGCAGTACCAGGCTGGCCGCACCCAGGGCCTTGCCCTTGAGCGCCTCCATCAGCTCGGCCTTGCTCAGGCCGGGCGGCAGCGCGTCGGGCGCCAGCGAGGTGGCAATCAGGGTGTAGACGTAGTGCTGGGGTGCGTTGCCACGCGGCGGGCAGGGGCCCAGGTAGGCCATACCCAGCGTGTTCTTGCCCGCCACCAGCTTGCTGCTGGGGGCGCTCGCCTCGCCTTCGGCCAGGCCCGTCACGGTGGGCGCAATGCCGTAGGCCGTCCAGTGGTTGACGCCCAGGCCGGCACGACCGGCCTGATCATCCATCACGATGGCAAAGCTGCGTGTGCCTGCAGGCGCGCGCACCCAGCTCAGGGCCGGTGTGATGTTCTCACCCGCGCAATTGGGATTGGCCGGGTTCTTGCCAGCGTTGGGCTGGGTGAGCATGGCGTTGTCCAGGCGGCCGGGCGAGACCAGGTTGAAGCCGGTCGCGCTGTAAGGCGAGGGATTGGACAGGCCGGCACAGGCGCCGAGCAGGCTGGCCGCGGCCAGCAGTACGCTGATTTTGAAACTGCGATGCAGGATGTTCATGGTGGCCTTTCGTTTATTCCGGCAGCAGGCCGATTTCCTGCGCCGCGCGGCTCCAGCGCTGGTGCTCCAGCGTGAGGAAGGCGCCGGTCTGCTCGGGCGCGCCCATGGACTCGGCGATGGGGCCGATGGTGGCCATGCGCTGCGCCACTTCGGCGTCGCCCAGCAGGGTGTTGATCTCCTTGTTCATGCGCTGGATGGCAGCGGCCGGCGTGCCGGTGGGGGCCACCACGGCGAACCAGCCCACCATCTCGAAACCGGGCAGCAGCTCGGACAGCGCGGGCACCTGCTCCCAGCCGGCCACGCGCTTGCCCGCGGTGACGGCGAGATAGCGCAAGCGGCCCTGGCGCACCAGCGCGGCGGTGGAGGCCACGTCGGCCACGGCGGCGTCGGCATGGCCGCCGATGATGTTCTGCACGGCCACGCCCACCGAGGCATAACCCACCAGGTTGGCCTGCATCTGGGTACGCGCATTGATGACACGCGCGATGATGCCGCCGAAGGTGCGCGGGCCTTCGTTGGCCAGCGAGACCTTGCCGGGCTCGGCCTTGGAGCGGGCGATCAGGTCCTGCATCGACGTGATGGGCGACTCGGCCTTGACGACCACGGCAAAGGGGCTCTTGGCGATGAAGGCCACGGGCACGAAGTCCTTCTCGGGGTCGTAGGGCATGGTCTTGAACAGGTACTTGTTCGTGACCAGCGCAGCGGTGGTGGCGAAGTAGAGGCTGTAGCCGTCGGCCGGCGAGCGCGCCGCGGCCTGCGCGCCGATGATGTTCTGCCCACCGGGTTTGTTCTCGATCACGATGGGCTGGCCCAACGCCTTGCCCAGGCGGTCACCCAGCAGACGCGCCACGTTGTCCGGGCCCGAGCCCGGGGGCTGCGAGAGGATGAACTTGACCGGCTTGTCGGGGAAGGCGCCGCCCGGCTGGGCCCAGGCGGCGGGAACGGCGCTGGCCAGCAGGCTGGCCTGGATGAAATGTCTGCGTTGCATGTCTGTCTCCTCGTTGGGTCTGTCGTTGTAAAAACTGTGTACTTCAGAAAGCGGCCAGTGTCGAGAGCTGGTCCGACAGCTCCTGCGCGCTGGAGGCCACGCCGTAGACGTAATGGTCGGGCCGCACCAGGGCGGCGCTGCAGCCCTGGCGCTCGAACCAGCGCGCCAGCACGCCCTCGGTCTCGGTGCAGCCGGGTGTGCCCAGCTGCACGACCGTGAGGCCCGGCCGCGCCTGCACGCGCGCCTGCTGGCGCAGGGCCGCATCGGCATGGCGGTCGAGCACCAGCAGCCAGCCACTGCCCAGCACGTCGTCCATACGCTGTTTTTCGCCATCGACCATCAGCCAGGGCTGCGGAAAGATGGTGCCGCGCGCCGGGTGCGCTTGCGCGGCGAGCAGGCCGGCGCGCAAGGCGGGCTGCACGTCCTGGCGCGGCGTGGGCTGGACGACACCGCCGCATTCGGCCAGCAGCCTGGCGTCACGCGCGCGGGCACGCACGGGGTCGCGCTCGCAGATGATCTGGCCGATGCCCTTGATGCGGGTGGTGAGGTCGATGACGTGGGCCTTGCGCTCGGGGCCATAGCTGTCGAGCAGGCGCTCGGGCGCGCCCGCCTTGAGCACGGCGCCCAGTTTCCAGCAGAGGTTGGCCACGTCGCGCACGCCCTGGCACATGCCCTGGCCCAGGAAAGGCGGCTGCTGATGCGCCGCGTCGCCGGCCACGAAAACGCGGCCGCTGCGCCACTCACTGGCGACCAACGCGTGGAAACGGTAACTGGCCTGGCGCCAGAGCGTGGCGTCGGCCGGCGTGAGCCAGGGCGCCAACAGCTTCCAGGTGCCCTCGGGCGTGGCGACCTGTTTCGGATCTTCCCCGGGGTTGATGGAGATTTCCCAGCGGCGATGCTTGCCGGGGCAGATGAGAAAGGTGCTGGGGCGCTCGGGGTTGCAGTACTGCACGCTGGTGCTGGGCAGTTTGGCCAGGCCTTTGTCATTCACCAGCACATCCACCACGAGCCAGGGCTCGTCGAAGTCCAGGTCTTCGAGTGTGATGCCCACCTGGCTGCGCACGGTGCTCGACGCCCCGTCGCAGGCGATCACGTAGCGCGCCTGCACGGTGGAGGTTTGGCCATCGTCACCGTCGAGCGTGAGCGTGGCCAGCTGATCGTCCTGCCTGATCTGCGTGAGCGTCTGGCCCAGCTGAACCGTCACGCAGGGGAAGGACAGTGCGTGCTCGCGCAGGATGCGCTCGGCCGGCGGCTGGGTGAAGACCACCGAGGGCGTGTGGCCCAGCGGGTAAGGCGGCGCCACGGTGGACATGCGTTTGATGACCTGGCCGTCCACCCCGTAGTAGACCGAGTCCGTGAAGGGCTCGAGGTAGGGCTTGATCTTTTTCGCCACGCCCATCTGCTGAAAGAGACGGATGATCTCGTGATCCAGCGCGATGGCGCGCGGCTTGTCGTAGACGTCGCGCAGCTTGTCGCACACATAGGTGCGAATGCCCAACGCGCCCAGCAGGCCCGCGGCGACCGCGCCCGAGGGGCCGAAGCCGACGATGGCGACGTCATACGGCGCCGCCGCTTTCACGTTCCCCATGGTCAGGCCTCGTCCTCGATGGTGTTGCGCAGCAGACCGATGTTCTCGATCTCGATCTCGACCACGTCGCCGTGTTTCATCCAGACCGGCGGGTTGCGCGCCTGGCCCACGCCGGCCGGCGTGCCCATGACGATGACATCGCCGGGCTCCAGCGTCATGCACTCGGTGAGCAGCTGGATGGTCTCGGCCACGCCCCAGATCATGTCGCGGGTGTTGGCGTCCTGCATGACCTGGCCGTTCAGGCGGGCCTGGATGCGCAGGTCGGTGGCGCCCGCGGGCAACTCGTCGGCGGTGACCAGCGCGGGGCCGAAGGGGCCGGTGCGGTCGAAGTTCTTGCCGATGCTCCACTGCGGCGTCTTCTTCTGGTAGTCGCGCACCGAGATGTCGTTGAAGACCGAGTAGCCGAACACCGCGTCGAGCGCGCTGTCCATCGTGCAGTGCTTCACGGTCTTGCCGATCACCACGGCGAGTTCGGCCTCCCAGTCCAGGCGCTCGGAGACCTTGGGGCGCAGGGCCTTGGCGTTGGGTGCCAGCAGCGAAGAGGCACAGCGCAGGAAGAACCAGGGATAAACCGGCTTCTCGCGGCCGCCTTCCTTGGCGTGGTCATAGTAGTTGAGGCCCAGGCAGACGATCTTGCCGGGCTCGGGCAGCACGGGGGCGAGCGTCACGCTGGAGAGCGGCACGCGTTTGGCGTTGGAGGCGATGGCCGCCTTCGCGGCGCCGGCCAGGTCCTGGCCCGCGCGCAGGGCGGTGCGCAGGTCGGCGCTGATCTGGGGCTGGGCCTGGTTCAGGTCGATGACCTCCTGGCCGGTGACGACGCCCAGACGCTGCTGGCCGCCCTGGATGTAGGTGATGAAACGCATGAAAACTCCTGTCTACGACTTCAAAAAAATTCAGGAAACGAAAACAATGGCCTTTTGCGCCTGCTTCAGGCGTGCGCTGGGCGGCTGTGAGATGCCCCACTGGTCCACGCGGCCCGGGGGCCAGGTCCAGTCCGAGGGCTGGCCGGCCTGGTAGCTGTCGTCGATCTGCTCGACCTCGGCCGTGTATTCGATGACCACGTCGAAGGGGCCGACGAAGTAGTTGAAGGCGTTGTCGCCGGGGCCGTGGCGGCCCGGGCCCCACTCGATGCCGTAGCCGGCGTCGCGCATGCGGCCGCCGCCGCGCATGACGGACTCCAGGTCGGGCATGAGGAAGGCGATGTGGTTGAGCGCATCGTTGTCGGTGTCGCCCAGCGCGATGCTGTGGTGGTCATCGCCGCAGCGCATGAAGGCCATGATGCGGGTGCGATCCGAGAGCGAGAAGTCGAAGACCTGCTCCATGAAGGCGCGCGTGGCCTCCACGTCGTGGCTGTTGAGCACGGCGTGGGCCAGGCGCACGGGCCGGTCTTTCGTTTCATGCGCATCGGCGTGTTGGGTGTCGCCGTGCACGAGGCGGAAGATGCGGCCGTCGGCGTCGGCCACGGTGATGGCGGTGCCGCCGCCGGGCTCCTGCACGGGGGCGATGGCTTCGAGCACACGACCGCCGGCTGCGACGACGGCCTGCGCCACTTCGTCCAGCGCTGCACGGCTGCGCGCGCGCAGCGTGACGTTGCGGATGCGTGCCGGGCCCGCCGCGAGGTGCAGGGCCAGCAGGTGGTGGTCGGCACCGGTGCCGCGCAGGTAGAGGGCGTCGGCGCTGCGCGCGACCACGCTCAGGTGCCAGGTGCCGGTGTAGAACGCTTCCGCCTGGACCAGGTCGGGCACGGTGAGGGCCACGCTGCGCAGGGCGGCCACGCGTGAGGAGGCATGGGTCATGGAGAGGTTCCTTTTGGGATGCCCAGGAAACGCCGGGCATTGGCTTGCGTCAGCTGGTCGACGATGGTCTCGTCGAAACCGGCGGCGCGGATGCTCGCTATCGGGCGGGCGTCGTGGAAGTTGAAGGGGTAGTCGGTGCCCACCATGAGCTGGCTGGCGCCGAAGGTGCGCACCAGGTGCTGCAGCGTGGGTGTATCAAACACCAGGGTGTCGTAATAGAGTTCACGCGCCTGCTCGGCGGGTGACTTCAAGACGCTGTCCTTCAGCGCCGGGAACACGGACATGGCCTGCTGCAGGCGCGGCAGCAGCATGGCCAGCGTGCCGCCGCCGTGGCTGAAAGCAATGCGCAGGCCGGGCACTTTGGCCAGCAGATTGCCGGTGAGCACGGAAGCGGCGGCCAGGCCCACATCGGTGGGATAGGCCAGCACCTGCTGCAGCGGCGGCGGGCCGACCAGGCGGTCCATGCCGGCCGGGCGCAGCGCGTGCACGAAGACCGGCAGGTCCAGCGCGGCACAGGCTTCGAAAAAAGGCAGCCAGCGCGCATCACCCATGACCACGCCGTTGATGTTGCTGCCGATCTCCACGCCCTTGAGCCCCAGGGACGTCTTGATGTAAGTCAGTTCGCGGATGGCCAGGTCCAGGTCCTGCAGGGGCACGGCGCCCAGGCCGATGAGCTGGCCGCCGGACTCGGCCACCATGCTGGCGATCTGCTCGTTGAGGTAGCGCACCAGCTGCGCACCGACGGCCGGCGCCAGCCAGTAGGACAGCAGCTCGGGCATGGGCGAGATGGCCTGCAGTTCCAGGCCCATGTCGGCGAAGTCGGCGAGGCGGCGCGAGGTGGTCCAGCTTTTGTCGGACACCGTGCGGTAGTTCTTGCCGTCGATCATCACGCTGCGGTGATGGCAGTCCTGCGCGGGCGCCATGGAGGGCCAGCCGGGGGGCGTGGCGCCTCCCAGATACGAGGGAAATTCACCGGGGATGACGTGGGCGTGGACATCCACGCCGCAGGAACAAGGCATGTGCGCCCTCTCAGCCTGCGACCAGGCCAGCCGATACCACACCGGCGATGCAGATGGCTTCATCTTCGTCACCGGTGCCGCCGCTGGCACCCACGGCGCCCAGCAATTCGCCAGCCGCATTGCGAATGAGCACGGCGCCGGTCTGCGGCAGGAACTTGCCGCCGGCCGTGGCGGCCAGGGAGACGAAGAAGTTGGGGTTGTCCTTGGCGCGCTGGGCCAGCGTACGGCTGGAGGCTCCCATGCCGACAGCGCCCCAGGCCTTGGCCTGGGCGACTTCGAAGCGGAACATGCTGGCCCCGTCTTCACGGGCAAAGGCTTTCAGATGCCCCGCCTCGTCGAGCACGGCGATGCCCATGGGCTTGTAGCCGGCGCTTTTGGAATGCGCCAGGGCACCCGCAATGATCTGCTGCGCCTGGGCGAGCGTGAGTGTCTGCACCTTGTCTGTCTCCTCGCGGGTCGGATCCGTCTTGACGCGGATCAATTCAGTGATGGAGGCGAGTCTAGGGAGAGCCTCATCATTGATCTAGTCGATTCCATAAATACATAGAATCCATGGCATGGATATACGATCGGTCGACCTGAACCTGCTGGTGGTGTTCGACGCCATGCTGCAGCACCGCAACGTGACACGCGCCGGCGAGGCGCTGGGCCTGAGCCAGCCGGCCATGAGCGCGGCGGTGGCCCGGCTGCGTGTGCTCTTCAACGACCCGCTGTTCGTGCGCGCCGGCGCCTTGATGAATCCCACGCCGCGCGCCGAGAGCCTGGGCGCGGTGATCCGGCCGATCGTTCAGACCATCCAGTCCGAAATCCTGCAGCCCTCGGCCTTCGATCCGGCCAGCAGCCAACGCGCCTGCACCCTGCTGACGCCCGACATTGCCGAGATGAACTTCCTGCCCCGGCTGCTGGCGCATCTGGC
The DNA here is from genome assembly GCA_963512175.1 of uncultured Hylemonella sp. Lineage (GTDB taxonomy): Bacteria > Pseudomonadota > Gammaproteobacteria > Burkholderiales > Burkholderiaceae_C > Hylemonella. The sequence continues at coordinate 136,779 of CAUPLI010000007.1, forward strand.
CGAACACGCGCCGCAGGTCAGCCTCAAGACCCTGGCCATGCCGCGCCATGCGGCCGCCTCGGCGCTGGAATCCGGCGCGGCCGAACTCGCCATCGGTTATTTCCCCGACCTGCAGAAGGCGGGCTTCTACCAGCAGCGCCTGATCCGCAGCTCGCACGTCTGCCTGCTGCGCAAGGGGCACCCGCTGGGCCGGGGCAAGCTGACACTGGCGCAGTTCCTCAAGGCCTCTCACGCGGTGGTCAAGCCCGATGGCCGCGAGCACGTGTTCGAGCAGTTCCTGCAGGCCAAGGGCATCCAGCGGCGTGTGGTGGTGGAGCTCTCGCACTTCATGAGCCTGCTGCCCATCGTCGAAACCTCGGACCTGATCGCCACCGTGCCGCGCGACCTGGCGGAGTTCTTCGTGCAGCACGGGGCGGTGCGCTACGTGGACACGCCGATGAAATCACCGGTGATCGACGTGCACCTGTTCTGGCACCAGCGCTTCCAGAAGGACCCCGCGCACGTCTGGCTGCGCAAGCAGATCCACGAGTTGTTCCGGCAGGACTAGGTTTATAGTGGGCCGCAACCATCAAGCGCCGGTCCAGGCCCTGGATGCGTTGCGCGTTCGGTTCATCGAACCAGCCTGCCGCCCTGTGCAGAAGGAGTTACGGTCATGATCACGCAATCCCAAGGGTCCGTCGAATACCAGGAAAGTGGCGATGGGATTCCCCTGGTGTTTGTGCCCGGTTCGTTTTCCACAGGGGCTTCGTGGCGCAATATCAGCACGCCACTCTCCGAAAGCTATCGCACCGTCACCACCAGCTTATCGGGCTACGGGAAAACGCAGGAACGGCGCAAGCCGGGCGGCGCCCACCTGCAGGACGAGATGGATGTGCTCGAAGCCGTCCTGGCACAGGTCGGCGTGCCTGTGCACCTGGTGGCCCATTCCTTCGGCGCGTGGGTCGCTTTATCGCTTGCCATGTACCGCAGCCCCAAGTTGCTGAGCCTGACCCTGCTGGAGCCGACGGCCTTCAATCTGCTGCTCCTGGGTGATGAAGCTGAGTTGAACCAGCAGGTGCATGCCATGACGGCCCGCTATATGGCTGACTGGCAAAGCGGAGATCAACAGGCCGTGAGACATGTGATCGACTTCTATGGCGGGGGCGGAACTTTTGATGCTTACCCCCCTGCGGTACAGGACAAGGTCATCACCCAGACGCCTACCAATATCCTGGACTGGAAAACGGGTTACGCAGCGTACCCCACACGGGCAGACTTCCGTGCTGTCCATGTGCCAACGCTGGTGATCTACGGCAGCACCAGCCATATGGCGATGCAACGATGCAATCAACTGCTGGCGGACTACCTGCCTCAGGCACAGATCATGGCACTGGAGAATGCCAACCACTTCATGATCGGAACCCACGCCGTGGACTTGACCAAGAAGATAGACGAGCACATCCGCGCAGTGGCGCCCGCTTGAAATTTCAGCTGCAGAACCCGGACTTCTGTGGGGCAACTTGACCGTGACCGTATTCCGGCACGCTCAGTCCACACAGCTTGCTGCTTGTGCATACCTGCACTGCCCGCCTCACTGGCCGGCATTCGGGAAGAAGAGCTGTTCGCCGCCGATCTTGTAGCCGGCAATGGCGTTCTGGCCGGCGGGCGAGACGACCCAGTCGACGAACTTCTGCGCCTCGGCCAGTTTGACCTGCGGGTGCCTGGCGGGGTTGACCACCATCACGCCGTACTGGTTGAACAGGCGCTTGTCGCCCTCGACCAGCACCGCGAGTTCGGCGCGGTTCTTGAAGTTGAGCCAGGTGCCGCGGTCAGCCAGCACGTAGGCGCCGCTGGAGGCGGCGATGTTGAGCGCCGGACCCATGCCGCAGCCGCATTCCTTGTAGCCGCTGCCCTTGGCCTCCAGGCCGGCCATTTTCCAGAAGCGCAGTTCAGCGGCGTGCGTGCCGCTCTTGTCGCCGCGCGAGATGAAAGCACCGTTGACGGCGGCGATCTTCTTGAGCGCGGCCACGATGTCATTGCCCCTGGTGGCCACCGGGTCGCCCTTGGGGCCGATCAGCACGAAGTCGTTGTACATGACGGCCTGGCGCTGCAGGCCGAAGCCGTCAGCAACGAACTTCTCCTCGGCCACCTGGTCGTGCACGAAGACCACGTCGGCGTCACCGCGGCGCGCCATGTCCAGGGCCTGGCCGGTGCCCAGGGCCACGACCTTGATGTCGATGCCGCTGGCCTTCTTGAACTCGGGCAGCAGGTAGGTGAACAGGCCCGACTGTTCGGTGGAGGTCGTGGACGACATCACGATGGTCTGGGCCGAGGTGGCCAGCGCGGCGACGGCCAGCGTGGCGCCCAGGGCGGCCTTGAGGATGGCGGATTTGAAAATGTTCATACGAGTTCTCCTTTGACGAACAATGCGGCGGATGGCGAGACGGCCTGCAGCCGTGTCGCGTCGAAAAACTCCTGCACGGGCAGGTCGGCCAGCACCCGGCCCTGCTCCAGGTAGATGACGCGGGTGGCCAGGCGCTTGACCTGGCCCAGGTTGTGGCTGGCGAAAACGACGGTGACGGGCCGCTCGTGCGCGCCGGCGGCGAAGTCGGCAATGAGCTGCTCAACCTCGCGCTTGGCGTGCGGGTCCAGGCTGGCGGTGGGTTCGTCCAGCAGCAGCACCTCAGGCTGCAGGGCCCAGGCGCGCGCCAGGGCCATGCGTTGCTGCTGCCCGCCCGAGAGCGTGCGCGCCGGCTGGCCGGCCTGGGGCAACAGGCCCACGCGCTCCAGCGCAAGCAGCGCGCGGTTGCGGGCCTCGCGCCAGGGCGTGCCGCGCAGCCACAGGGCCAGGGCCACATTGTTCTGCGCCGTGGTGCGCAGCATGAAGGGACGCTGGAACAGCATGGCCTGGCGCAGGCCGGGGTCAGCCAGGAAGCTGCCGGCGGTGGGCCGCAGCAGGCCGTGCAGCAGGCGTAGCAGCGTGCTCTTGCCGCTGCCGTTGGCCCCCAGCAGGGCCACGGATTCGCCGGGCCGGATGCTGAGGTTCAGCTCGCGCAGGGCCTGCAGTGCACCGAAGGCCAGACCGGTGGACTGCAGCTCGAAGACGGGCCGGGCCGTACGCTCGATGGCATCGCCCAGGTCGTGCAGCGTGGTGCCACGGGTCGGCAGCACGGCACTCATGCTACGGCCTCCACACCGGTCACCATGCCGCGGCCGCTGCCCTCGACGCGCTCGCGCCAGCGGCGCACCAGGGCGATCAGGCTGTTGAGCGCCAGCACCACGCCCAGCAGGATCAGGCCGAGCGCCAGCGCCAGCGGCAGGTCGCCCTTGCTGGTCTCCAGGGCGATGGCGGTGGTCATGACGCGGGTGAAGCCGTCGATGTTGCCGCCGACGATCATCACGGCGCCCACTTCGGAGATGGCGCGACCGAAGGAGGCCATGAGCATGGTGAGCAGGGCGTAGCGTTCGTCCCAGGCCAGCAGCAGGCCGCGCAGGCCGGTGCCGGCGCCCAGCGAGCGCAGCTGCTCGCCGTGCTGGACTTCAGCGTCCTCGATGACCTGGCGCGTGAGCGCGGTGGCCACGGGCAACACCAGGATGGCCTGGGCCAGCACCATGGCCTCGAAGTTGAAGAGCCAGCCCAGGTGGCCCAGCGGGCCGGAGCGTGACAGCAGCAGGTAGACCACCAGGCCCACCACCACCGAGGGCACGGCCAGCAGGGTGTTGAGCAGGGTGAGCACGACGTCGCGCCCGGCAAAACGCGCCACGCCCAGCCAGGCCCCCAGCACCACGCCCAGCACGCAGGCGATGGCGCAGGCCGTGGCGCTGACGCCCAGCGAGCGGCCGACGATGGCCAGCAGGGTCGGGTCGAGGGAGGCGATGAGTTGCAGCGCTGTGGACGCGCTTTCGGTGAAGGTGGACATCTGGACGAGGCACAAAAGGTTCTCGGGTATCGTACGGATGGCCCCAAAACCCCACCATATGAACTACCGTGCATAGGTTGCAGTTTCACTACACATTCGTCCCGCAGGCGCAGCAGCAGCCCGCCCTGATCCGCAATCCCCTGCTGGACCTGCTGCACGCGGTGCAGGAAAGCGGCTCGATCTCGGGCGCGGCGCGCCAGCTGGCGCTGTCCTACCGTCACGTCTGGGGCGAGCTCAAGCGCTGGGAAAACGAGCTGGGCAACGAGCTGCTGATCTGGGAGAAGGGCCAGTCCGCGCGGCTGAGCGAGTTCGGCACCAAGCTGCTGTGGGCCGAGCGCCAGGCGCAGGCGCGCCTCTCACCGCAGATCGAGGCGCTGCGCGCCGACCTGGAACGCGCCTATGCGGTGGCCTTCGACGATTCGGTGCACGTGCTCACGCTCTACGCCAGCCACGACGACGCCTTGAGCGCGCTGCGCGCCCACGCGGCGCAGACGCAGCAGCTGCACCTGGACGTGCGCTTCACCGGCAGCGTGGACGCGATCCGCGCGCTCAACGAGGGGCGTTGTGTGATGGCCGGTTTCCACACGCTGCAGCAGCCCGGCGCCGGCTCGCTGGCCGAGCAGACCTACAAGCCCCTGCTCAAGCCCGGCCTGCACAAGATCATCGGTTTCGCGCGGCGCAGCCAGGGCCTGATGGTGGCCAAGGGCAATCCGCTGAGCCTGCACAGCCTGCAGCAGCTGGCCGGCAGCGGCACGCGCTTCGTGAACCGCGCCCTGGGCACGGGCACGCGCGTGCTGCTGGACGAACTGCTCAGGCAGCAGGGCATCGCGGCCAGCCGCATCAAGGGCTACCGCCACACCGAACCCTCGCACGCGGCGGTGGCGCAGGCCGTCGCGGCCGGCCAGGCCGATGCGGGCCTGGGCATCGAGGCGGCGGCGCGCGCACGCGGGCTGGACTTCGTGCCCCTGGTCGAGGAGGACTACCACCTGGTGTGCCTGAAGTCAGCGCTGGACGAGCCGGCCGTGCAGGCCCTGTGCAAGGTGTTGCAGGGCGAAGGCTGGCTGCAGCAGTTGCAGCAGTTGCCGGGCTACCACCCGGCCACCCGCATGGGTGAGGTGCTGGCCATGAGCCGCCTGCTGCCGTGGTGGAACTACCGCACGCCCAAGGAAAAACCCGCGGCCACGAAAAAACGCGCCGCGGGGTCTGCGCCTCAAAGGGCGCAGGAACGGAAACCGCTGAAGAAGTCGTCGCGCCCGGGCAGGTAGTAGTTGCGGTACTTGGGCGATTTCAGGCGCCGGCGCGTGGCCAGCGAGGCGCCGCGCAGCACCTTGTGCGTGCCGAACCAGGGTTCGGAGTAGTCGCGGTAGGGGTCGGGGCTGAAGCCCGGGTAGCCGTAGAAGGTGCTGGCCGTCCACTCCCAGACATCGCCCCAGCGGAAACCCCGCCCCGCCACCTGGTGCGCCGCCACTTCCCACTCCACTTCGGTGGGCAGGCGCCGGCCGGCCCAGCGGCACCAGGCGTCGGCCTCCCACCAGCTCACGTGCATCACGGGCGACCAGCCGGCCAGGCGCACGGTCTGACCGAACCAGCGCTGCAACACCCCGCCCTGGCCGCCGCCCTTCACACCGGGACGCGCCACGCCGATCTGTTCGACATGGCGCGGGGCGCGCCGGCCCTCGCGCCGGACCTGGTCCTGCAGCCAGTCCCAGCCGGCGGGCAGCCAGAGCTCGGGGCGGTCGTAGCCGCCGTCGGCGACGAATTCGACGTACTGCGTCCAGCTCACGGGCTGGGCGTCGATCTCGAACTCGGGCACGGCCACCTCGTGCGCCGGGCGCTCGTTGTCGAAGGTGAAACCGGCCCCCGCATCGGAGCCCAGGCGCCAGCGCGTGGCCGGCAACCACAGGGGCTCGCGCGCCAGGGCCGGCGCCGGCAGGGCCAGCTGCAGGCGCAGGCCCAGGGTCTGGGCCATGTAGACGAAGGCCTCGCCATGCATGTCCTCATGGAACAGGGCCAGGCGGTAGAAGTAGAGCGCATCGTCCTCGTCCGGGGTCTTGGCCAGCAGTTCCAGGGAAGATTCCAGGGTGGCCAGCAGGTAGGACTTGATGTCGCCGAGCGGGGGCAATTCGAGGGCCCAGCGCCGGTCGTGCGGCATGCGGCTGGAATCCCACCAGAAATCGGCCTGGGGCAGCAGCGAGGCCAGGCAGGTGGCCTGCGGGTCGGCGCGCGGGCCCTGGTGGCGCTGCAGGTTGCGCCCGATCCAGCGCTCCTGGAACCAGCCCACGTGGCCCAACTCCCACAGGGGCGGGTTGAGTTCGGGCACGCAGGGCACCTGCATGCCCTGCACGCGCAAGGCCTGCTCGTACTGGTCGATCAGGAACAGGGTGTGGTTGCGCGCATCCATCAGCGCCAGGCTCAGCAACTCCCGCCCGGCGCCGCGCAGGTCGGCACTGTCGAGCCGGGCAAAGGAGGGGGCGGGGATTTCGAAGGCCATGGCCCATTATTCCGCGGGCACGGCCGGCTGTCGACCTGACTTCCCCCTGACTTCCGCAAAGAACGGTCTGCAGAACTACCTACTGGTGTTTACACCCGGAAAGCGGCGGGCACGCCCCCCTTAAAATCAGTCGTTTTGCCAGCGACAGCGGCCGACACCCGCGCACCCACCGGTGCTGGAGGCCCCGCTGGCAAGCACCGGACCACCCTTTCCTGGAGCAAGCATGCAGGTACTCATCAAAATATCGAGGCTGATCGACAGCCTGAGCAGCCGGATTGGCTGGCTCACCATGTGGCTGATCCTGGCCACCACCATCATCAGTGCCGGCAACGCCATCGTGCGCAAGGCCTTCGGCACCAGCTCCAACGGCCTGCTGGAAATCCAGTGGTACCTGTTTGCCGCCGTCTTCATGCTGGGCGCGGGTTATGGTTTCCTCAAGAACTCGCATGTGCGCATCGACTTCGTGTCCTCACGCCTGAGCGCACGCACACGCAACTGGATCGACGTGGGCGGCATCCTGCTGGTGCTGATCCCCTTCTGCCTGATTTCCATCGTCCTGAGCTGGCCGCTGTTCACGCAAACCCTGACCTCCGGTGAAATGTCGCAAAACGCCGGCGGCCTGATCCGCTGGCCAGCCTATGCATTGATGCCGCTGGGTTTCACCCTGCTGCTGCTGCAGGCCCTGTCCGAGTTGCTCAAGCGCGTGCTCTTCCTGACTGGCCAGGGGCCGGACAGCCTGTCCGACGCCGATCACAAGAGCGACGAGCAGAAGCATCTCGAAGAACTGGAAGCCCTTGCCGCCCGCAAGCTGGCCGGAGAAAAATAAATGGAATTCCTCGCACAACAATTCGTGCCCGTCATGTTCGCAGGCCTGCTGCTGCTGCTGCTGACGGGCTTTCCGGTTGCTTTCGCACTGGCCGCCACCGGCCTGGGCTTCGGCTTCATCGGCATGGAGATCGGCCTGTTCCCGGCCACCCTGTTCCAGGCCCTGCCGCTGCGCATCTTCGGCATCATGCAGAACGACACGCTGCTGGCCATTCCCTTCTTCACCTTCATGGGCATCATCCTGGAGCGCTCGGGCATGGCCGAGGACCTGCTGGAGACGGTGGGCCAGGTGTTCGGCCCGCTGCGCGGCGGCCTGGCCATCGCGGTGATCCTGGTGGGCGCCCTGCTGGCGGCCACCACCGGTGTGGTGGCGGCAGCCGTGATCTCCATGGGCCTGATCTCGCTGCCCATCATGCTGCGCTACGGCTACAGCCGCACCATTGCCATGGGCGCCATCACGGCCTCGGGCACGCTGGCGCAGGCCATCCCGCCCTCGCTGGTGCTGATCGTGCTGGCCGACCAGCTGGGCCGCTCGGTGGGTGACATGTACGCCGGCGCACTGGTGCCCGGCCTGCTGCTGGTGGGCCTGTACATCCTCTTCGTGGTGATCGTGGCGCTTTTCAAGCCCGCCATGGTGCCGGCCCTGCCGCCCGAAGCCCGCATCTACCGCGAGCCCAACGGCAGCTCGGGCCACCGTTCGCTGCTGGTGCTGTTCCTGATCTGTGCCGGCGTGGGCTTCGTATGGGCCCAGGTGCACGACGGCCTGATGACCGCCTGGCTGGAGCGCAACACGCCCTCGCCCGGTGACGAAATCGTGATCCTGTCCATGACCCTGGCCTCGCTCACCGGCCTGGCCCTGGCCATCATCAACCGCATCACCAGACTGGGCCTGCTCTCGCGCCTGGCCGAGCAGGTGACCTTCGTGCTGATGCCGCCGCTGATCCTGATCTTCCTGGTGCTGGGCACCATCTTCCTGGGCGTGGCCACCCCCACCGAAGGCGGCGCCATGGGCGCGGTCGGTGCCCTGGTGCTGGCCCTGGGCAAGAAACGCCTGAACATGGGCCTGATGAAACAGGCCCTGGACAACACCGCCAAGCTGGCGTCTTTCGTGCTGTTCATCCTGATCGGCTCGACCGTCTTCAGCTTCACCTTCAACGCAGCCGACGGCCACATCTGGGTCGAGCACCTGTTCGCCGACATGCCCGGCGGCGCCTGGGGCTTCCTGATCGTGGTGAACATCCTGGTGTTCATCCTGGGCTGCTTCATCGATTTCTTCGAGATCGCCTTCATCGTGATCCCGCTGCTGGCGCCCGTGGCCGAGAAGATCCTGCCCGGCCTGTTCCCGGGCATGACGGCGGACACGGCCATGATCTGGTTCGGCGTGATCATCGCCATGAACCTGCAGACCTCCTTCCTGACGCCGCCCTTCGGCTTCGCTCTGTTCTATCTGCGCAGCGTGGCACCCAGGAACGACTACAAGGACCGCGTGACCGGCCAGATGATCCCGGCCGTGACCACCGGCCAGATCTACAAGGGCTCGATCGCCTTCATCTGCATCCAGCTTTTCATGGTGGGCATCATCATGGCCTTCCCCAACCTGGTGACGGGCAATATCGACAAGGTGCAGAACCTCTCGGACAGCGAGGTCATGCAGCAGCTTGACATCGGCAGCCCCGACGAAGACCAGGGCCCGGCACAGGCAGGCGACAACCCAGCAGGCCCCGAGAAGTCCGACGAGGAAAAGGCCGAGGACAACGACCCGATGAAGGCCATGCTCGAAGCCAACGAGAAAGACGCCCAGAAGCGCTGAGCGCGCCCCGAGCCTGCCTTGCGCACAAGCCGCCCTCCGGGGCGGCTTTTTTCATGGCCCTCCGCCCTCCGCCCTCCGTTTTCCGTTTTCCTGCAGCCTGCATCTGCCGGAAAAAGCCGCACCATGCCGCGCCCCAACGGACCGGCCATGGATCGGGCATGGATCGGGCATAAAAAAACCGCGCCGAAGCGCGGTTTGGGAGTTCGGCGGAGAACCGCTTACAGCTTCTGGGCTTGCATGAAGCTGTCGAAGCGGGCTTCCGTGAAGCGGAACCAGAGGTTCTGATCGCGGCGGAAGTTGCTGTAGTCGGTGTAGACCTTCTTCCAGTTCGGGTTCTTGGCAGCGATGTCGCTGTACAGGGCCATGGACTCCTTGAAGGCCAGATCCAGAACGTCCTTGCTGAACGGAAGAACCTTGGCCTTGTTGGCCACGAGCTGCTTCAGGGCCTCGGGGTTCTTGGCGTCGTACTTGGCCTGCATGTCGGTGTGGGTAAAGGCTGCGGCGGCTTCGACGATGGCCTTGTTCTCGGCCGACAGGGCTTCATAGGCCTTGCTGTTGACGAACACGTCGAGTTGCGGGCCACCTTCCCACCAGCCGGGGTAATGGTAGAAAGGAGCGACCTTGTAGAAGCCCAGCTTCTGGTCGTCATACGGACCCACCCACTCGGCGGCGTCGATGGTGCCCTTTTCCAGCGCCTGATAGATTTCGCCGCCCGGGATGTTCTGCGGCACGCCGCCCATGCGCTCGAGCACCTTGCCGGCGAAACCGCCGATGCGCATCTTCAGGCCCTTGATGTCCTTGACGCTCTTGATCTGCTTGCGGTACCAGCCGCCCATCTGGGCACCGGTGTTGCCGGCCGCGAAGTTGACGATGTTGTAGCCGGCGTAGAACTCGCGCATCAGCTTGCCACCGTTGCCCTGGTAGATCCAGGCCGTCATCTGGCGGCTGTTCAGGCCGAAGGGGATGGCGCAGCCCAGGGCGAAGGTCTCGTCCTTGCCGAAGAAGTAGTAGGGAGCGGTGTGGCAGCACTCCACGGTGCCGTTCTGCACGCCGTCCACCACGCCGAAGGCGGGCATCAGTTCGCCGGCCGGGTGCGTGGAGATGGTGAACTTGCCACCGGACATCTCGCCGACCTTCTTGGCGAAGACTTCAGCGCCTCCGTAAATGGTGTCCAGGGCCTTGGGGAAGCTCGAGGCCAGGCGCCAGCGGATGGTGGCCTGTGCATGCACTGCGGGTGCGACACCGGCAGCGAGCACACCGGCGATACCGGCCTGCTTGATGAGGGAACGACGATCCATGAAATGTCTCCTACTGATGAACTGAGGTGGGCCGATTCTAGGAACGGCTCTCGGCGTGAGGCATAGGGAGTTACCCCCGTACGTGCTTATACGCAAAAGAAAAACGGGCCCGCAGGCCCGTTCCTTGTGCTCATTGTCGCGCGGCTTACAGTTTGGCGGTGGCCATGAAACCGTCGTAGCGGAACTCGGAGAAGCGCGCCCACAGGATCTGGTCGCGCTGGAAGGCACGCATGTCCTGGTGGATCTTCTTGAACTCGGGCGACTTGGCCTCGTGCTCGGCGAAGACTTCCATGGCGGCCTTGTAGCCGGCGTCCATGATCTCCTTGGAGAAAGGCTTGAGCTGGGTCTTGGCCGCCACCAGGCGTCGCAAGGCCTGCGGGTTCCTGGCGTCGTACTTGGCCGTCATGTCGCGCGCGGCCACGGCGGTGGCAGCATCGACGATGGCCTGGTTCTCGGCCGACAGCGCGGCGTAGGCCTTCTTGTTGATGAAGAACTCGAGCTCGGCGCCACCCTCCCACCAGCCGGGGTAGTAGTAGAAGGGAGCGACCTTGTTGAAGCCCAGCTTCTCGTCGTCGTAGGGGCCGACGAACTCGGTGGCGTCCAGCGTGCCCTTTTCCAGCGCCTGGTAGACCTCGCCGGCGGGCATGTTCTGCGCCACCACACCCAGCTTCTGCATGGTCTCGCCGAACAGGCCGCCACCCATGCGCATCTTCAGGCCCTTGAGGTCCTTGACGCTCTTGATTTCCTTGCGGTACCAGCCGCCCATCTGGGTGCCGGTGTTGCCGGCACTGGCGCTCTTGATGTTGTATTGCTCGAAGAAGGCGTCCAGGAGCTTGCGGCCGTTGCCGTGCTCCATCCAGGCGTCCATCTGGCGCGCGGTCAGGCCGAAGGGCACGGCGCAGCCGAAGGCGAAGATGGGGCTCTTGCCCGTGAAGTAGTAGGGCGCGGTCTGCGCCATCTCGATGGTGTTGCTCTGCAGGGCATCGACCACGCCGAAGGCCGGCATCAGCTCGCCGGCCGGGTGCACGGAGACTTCGAACTTGCCGCCCGACAGGGCCTTGACGGTCTGCGAGAACTTCTCGGCGCTGCCGAAGATGGTGTCCAGCGATTTGGGAAAGCTCGAAGCGAGACGCCAGCGCACGGCGGCTTGCGCGTGCACGGCGGGGGCGGCACCAGCGGCCAGCACGCCGGCGATACCGGCCTGCTTGATGAGGGAACGACGATCCATGTTCTTGACTCCAGTTCAGGGTTGCACATCCCCCGCCCGCGAGGCGGCGGGGAGCCTTGAAGTGTAGCCCCACCACAAGGGAAAACCCTAGGTAATCACCGCAGCGCGCGCTGCGCGACCGGGTTCAGCCCACGACCTTGAGCGAGGGCTTGGTCTGCGAACTCAGCGTCGGGTAGCGCTTTTCGATGGCGGCCTGGATGCCGGCGGCGTCCAGGCCCTGCAAGGCCAGCAGCCTGGCCGGGTCGCCGTGCTCGATGAAGGCATCGGGCAGGCCCAGCTGCAGCAGCGGCTTGAGCACGCCCGCAGTCTGCAGGGCCTCGCCCACCGCACTGCCGGCACCGCCCATGATGGCGCCGTCTTCCACCGTGACCAGGGCCTCGTGCGTGGCGGCCACCTTGAGCAGCAGTTCCACGTCCAGCGGCTTGGCCCAACGCATGTTCACCACCGTGGCGCCCAGCTTCTCGGCCGCAGCCAGGGCCGGGTAGAGCAGTGTGCCGAAGGCGAGGATGGCAAGCCCCGAGCCCTGGCGGCGCACTTCGCCCTTGCCGTAGGGCAGGCCCAACAGACCGGCTTCGGTCGCGACACCGACACCGGCGCCACGCGGGTAGCGCACCGCGACGGGATGGTTCTGCGCGAAGGCCGTGCTCAGCAGCTGTCGGCACTCGCGCTCGTCGGCCGGGCAGGCCACGGCCATGTTGGGGATGCAGCGCAGGTAGGGGATGTCGTAGTTGCCGGCGTGCGTGGCACCGTCGGCACCCACGAGGCCGGCGCGGTCCAGGGCGAAGACCACGGGCAGGTTCTGCAGGGCCACGTCGTGGATCAGCTGGTCGTAGCCGCGCTGCAGGAAGGTGGAGTAGATCGCCAGCACGGGCTTGAGCCCTTCGCAGGCCAGGCCGGCGGCGAAGGTGACAGCGTGCTGCTCGGCGATGCCGACGTCGTAGTAACGCTGGGGGAAACGCTGGTGGAACTCCACCATGCCCGAGCCTTCGCGCATGGCCGGCGTGATGCCGACCAGGCGCTCGTCTTGTTCCGCCATGTCGCACAGCCACTGGCCGAAGACCTGGGTGAAGGTCTGCTTCGGGGGCGTCGCGGGCTTGACCAGGCCCACGGCCGGGTCGAACTTGCCGGGGCCGTGGTAGGCCACCGGGTCGGCCTCGGCCAGCTTGTAGCCCTGGCCCTTCTTGGTGACCACGTGCAGGAACTGCGGGCCCTTGAGGTGCCTGATGTTCTCCAGCGTGGGGATCAGCGAGTCGAGGTCATGGCCGTCGATGGGGCCGATGTAGTTGAAGCCGAATTTCTCGAACAGCGTGGCCGGCACCACCATGCCCTTGGCGTGCTCTTCGATGCGCTTGGCCAGCTCGAACAGCGGCGGCGCGCCCTTGAGCACCTGCTTGCCCACGTTCTTGGCGGCGGCGTAGAAACGCCCGCTCATGAGCTGCGCGAGATAGCGGTTCAGCGCGCCCACCGGCGGGCTGATGGACATGTCGTTGTCGTTGAGGATGACCAGCAGCTTGCAGTCTTCGACGCCGCCGTGGTTGAGCGCCTCGAAGGCCATGCCGGCCGTCATGGCGCCGTCGCCGATGACGGCGATGGCGTGGCGGTCCTCGCCCTTCTGGCGCGCAGCCAGGGCCATGCCCAGCGCGGCGGAGATGGAGGTGCTGCTGTGCGCGGTGCCGAAAGCGTCGTACTCGCTCTCGCTGCGTTGCGGAAAGCCGCTGAGGCCGCCCAGCTGACGCAGCGTGTGCATGCGCTCGCGCCGGCCGGTCAGGATCTTGTGCGGGTAGGTCTGGTGGCCCACGTCCCAGACCAGGCGGTCTTCGGGCGTGTTGAAGACGTAGTGCAGTGCCACCGTGAGTTCCACGGTACCCAGGTTGGAGCTGAGGTGGCCGCCGGTCTTGGAGACGCTGTCGAGCACGTAGGCGCGCAGTTCGTCGGCCAGGGGGCGCAGCTCGGCGCGCGGCAGCTTGCGCAGCTCGGCCGGGTCGTTGATCGTCTGCAGCAGGGGGTAGATAGCGCTAGTCATGCTCAATGTGCTCGATAAACGACCATGTCGGCCAGGGCGCGCAAGGCGCGCGTGTCAGCCAGGCCGCTGGCGTCCAAGGCCTTCAAGGCCTGCGCATACAGCTCCTGCGCGTAGGCGCGGGAGCGCGCCAGCCCGAGGATGGACACATAGGTGGGTTTGTCCTGCTCGGCATCCTTGCCGGCGGTCTTGCCCAGGGTGGCGGAATCGGCCGTCACGTCGAGGATGTCGTCCACCACCTGGAAGGCCAGGCCGAGGGCCGCACCGTATTCACCCAGGGCGGCGCGCTCGGCCGCCGACACATCACCGCAGGCCGCGCCCATCAGCACGCTGCCCTGCAGCAGGGCGCCGGTCTTGAGGCGGTGCATCTGGCGCAGTTGCGTTTCATCGAGCTTCATGCCGACGCTGGCCAGATCGATGGCCTGGCCGCCGGCCATGCCCGCGCTGCCGGCCGCGTGCGCGAGCAGGCGACACAGGCGCGCCTGCATGGCTTCGGGAACGTTGTCGTTTTCGGGGGTGAGCAGCTCGAAGGCCAGGGCCTGCAGGGCGTCGCCGGCCAGCAGGGCGCCGGCCTCGCCGTATTTCACGTGCACCGTGGGCTTGCCCCGGCGCAGCACGTCGTTGTCCATGCAGGGCATGTCGTCGTGCACCAGGGAATAGGCGTGGATCAGTTCCGCCGCGCAGGCGGCGCGCAGGGCCGCGCCGGCATGGCCGCCGACGGCTTCGCTGGCGGCCAGCACCAGCAGCGGACGCAGGCGCTTGCCGCCGTCGAGCACCGAATAGCGCATGGCCTCGCCCAGACCGGCCGGGGCATCGATGCCGACCCAGGCCTCCAGCGCACGTTCCACACGCGCCAGCCGCTCGGCGCTCCAGCCGCGCAAATCGAAATCCATCTTCACATTCACTCGGGTGTCCATGTCTTGAGGGTGCCTTCGTCCAGCACCTTGATCTGGCCTTCGACGGCCTCCAGCTTGTCACGGCAATACTTGAGCAGCTCGGCCCCGCGCTGGTAGCCCGTGAGCAGCTGCTCCAGCGGCAGTTCGCCGGACTCCAGCCGGCTGACCAGCTGTTCGAGTTCCTGCATGGCCGCCTCGTAGCTGGCAGGTGTGCCGGCGGCAGCGGTGGATGGGGAAGCCTTGGGCATGGGAAGTCCGGAGTGCAAACCCTGCATTTTAGGCGCAGGGACGGTGCCTGCGGGCGCCAGCGTGCGGCGGGCCACCTTCCGTTTTTCTTCGCCAGCCACCCCCGGGGTACAATTCCCTGCTTACCTGTGGCTTGGGACCCTCTCCCGGGCCTTTTTCTTGTCCATACGCCCCTGGGCGTACCTCCCTGTGGGGAGTCTTTAGGTCAGGTCACCCATGTCTGATTTAAGTCTTCAACTGCAGCAGGCGCACAGCCAACTACCAGTTTCAAGCTACTTCGACGAAGCGCTGTTCCAGCGCGAGATGGCGCTCATTTTCGGGCGGGGCCCGCGTTATGTGGGCCATGCCGCCAGCGTCCCCGAAGTCGGCGACTACTACGCCCTCCCCCAGGAAAAGGAAGGGCGGGCCTTGGTGCGCACGCCCTCCGGCGTGGAGCTGATCTCCAACGTCTGCCGCCACCGCCAGGCCGTCATGCTCAAGGGCCGCGGCTCGCTGAACGCCACCGCACCCGGCAGCGCCGGCGGCAACGTCGTCTGCCCCATCCATCGCTGGACGTACAGCGCCCAGGGGCAGCTCATCGGCGCACCGCATTTTTCGCACGATCCCTGCCTGAACCTCAACAACTACAAGCTGCGCGAGTGGAACGGCCTGCTCTTCGAGGACAACGGCCGCGACATCGAAGCCGACCTGGCCGGCATGGGCCCGCGCGCGCAGCTCGATTTCACCGGCTTCACGCTGGACCGGGTGGAACTGCACGAGTGCAACTACAACTGGAAGACCTTCATCGAGGTCTATCTGGAGGACTACCATGTCGGGCCCTTCCACCCGGGCCTGGGCCACTTCGTGACCTGCGAAGACCTGAACTGGGAGTTCAAGGAACACTACTCGGTGCAGACCGTGGGCGTGTCCAGCGCCTTCCAGCGCCCGGGCTCGCCGGTCTACCAGCGCTGGCACGATGCCCTGCTGAAGTACCGCAACGGCCAGCTGCCCGAGCGCGGCGCGATCTGGCTGACCTACTACCCGCACATCATGGTCGAGTGGTACCCGCACGTGCTGACCGTCTCCACGCTGCACCCCGTCAGCCCGGACAAGACGCTGAACATGGTGGAGTTCTACTACCCCGAAGAGATCACTGCCTTCGAGCGCGAATTCGTCGAAGCCCAGCAGGCCGCCTATATGGAAACCTGCATCGAGGACGACGAAATCGGCGAGCGCATGGACGCGGGGCGTCGTGCCCTGTTCGAGCGCGGGGACAACGAGGTCGGTCCGTACCAGAGCCCCATGGAGGATGGCATGCAGCATTTTCATGAGTGGTATCGGCGGCAGATGAGTTTGTGATTTCTTTGCTTCGTCTTGTGATGTTTTTCCCTGACGGGGCGTTGTTTCTTCCCCCCACTCTCCCCCCCGCCCCTAGCACGCGCGGTCGCGCGTGCGGGCCGTATTGCCCCGTATGGGCACGCAACGGCAACGCCGTTGCTCAGTGCCCCCCGCCGGGGGCAGAGAGGGGAGCCTTGATTTGGTTACGTCGCGCCGGCTACGCTTCTATGGTGCGGGAGGTCGCGGACGACCACGTGTGCCCAGACGGGTGCTCCAACGGTCGTAGTGAACGGCCCGACGCAGGCACGCCACCGCTGGCGGCTGCGCCGGCCCGCAACGAAACCTGTCTCGCCCACGGCAGGCCGCAAAGCGGCCGCCGTCGTTGGCATTCAAAAGCTGCACTGTTTACTAAGACCGCATATCAGAAGTCTCGGCTCACCAACAACGGCGGCGACGGCTCGTTCCGTAGAAGCCTGGCCGGAGACCAGAAGCAAAATCCAGGCGCCCTTCTCTACCCCGGCGGGGGTAGAGAAGGGCGGGGGGATGAGTGGGGGGAAGAAAAAAGCCTCGCCAGAGAAAAACCCCAAGCAATAGAACAAGCAGCCAAAGAAGAAAAGAGGAGACACTGAATGCAAGCCCTCTGGATGGTCCTGGGCGCCTTCTTCTTCGCCACCATGGGCGTGGCCGTGAAGTACGCCTCGGCCTCGTTCAACACCTTCGAGCTCGTCTTCTACCGCGGCATCATCAGCATCGCCTTCCTGGCCCTGATCCTGCGCGGCCGCGGCATCGGGCTCAGGACCCCCGTGCCCTATATGCACGCCTGGCGCAGCATCATCGGCGGTGCCTCGCTGACGGCCTGGTTCTACGCCATCGCCTGGCTGCCCCTGGCCACGGCCATGACGCTGAACTACATGAGCGGCATCTGGGTGTCGGCCTTCATCGTGGGCGGCGCCATCCTCTACGGCAAGACCGAGCGGCAGGGGCCGCTGCTGGCTACGGTGCTGCTGGGTTTTGCAGGTGTGGTGCTCACGCTGCGCCCCACCATCGACCAGAACCAGCTCTTCGCCGGCCTGATTGGCCTGCTCTCGGGCATGAGCGCCTCGCTGGCCTATCTGCAGGTCACGGCCCTGGCGCGCGCGGGTGAACCCGAAGGCCGCACGGTCTTCTATTTCGCCGTCGGTACCGCCGTGACGGGCCTGGCCGGCATCCTGTTCACCGGCTTCACGCCCTGGAACCAGATCGACTGGCACGCCGCCATCTGGCTGCTGCCCATCGGCATCCTGGCCTCGCTCGGCCAGTGGTGCATGACACGCGCCTACAGCCGCGGCCACACCCTGGTGGTGGCCAGCCTGCAGTACTCGGGCATCGTCTTCGCCGCGTTCTACAGCCTGATCCTGTTCGGCGACCAGATTCCGCTCTATGGCTGGCTGGGCATCGCCCTCATCGTGGCCAGCGGCGTGGCGGCCACCTTCCTGCGCGAACGCGCCATCCCCAACACTCCGGCAGAGGAGCATTAACGATGACCTACACCACCCTGATCAGCGCCGAACAGCTCAAGCACCTGGTGCACGACCACAAGCCCTTGATGGTCTTCGACTGCAGCTTCGAGCTCATGAAACCCGCCGAAGGCGACGCGCAGTACGAGCGCGTGCGCATCGCCGGTGCGGTGCGCGCC
The DNA here is from genome assembly GCA_963512175.1 of uncultured Hylemonella sp. Lineage (GTDB taxonomy): Bacteria > Pseudomonadota > Gammaproteobacteria > Burkholderiales > Burkholderiaceae_C > Hylemonella. Next base: position 154,484 of record CAUPLI010000007.1, read on the forward strand.
AACGTCGACCGCCATCTCAGCGCGAAGGACAAGTCGCAGGCCGTCAACGGCGGGCGCCATCCTTTACCGAAGCCCGAGGTGTTTGCCGCCTGGCTGGCCAGCGTGGGTTTCAAGAGTGACATGCAGGCCGTGGTCTACGACCGACAGGGCGCCAACTACTGCGGGCGCCTGTGGTGGATGCTCAAGTGGGTGGGCCACGAAAACGTGGCCGTGCTCGACGGCGGGCTGCAGGCCTGGGAAGCCGTCAACGGCCCCGTGGCCACCGGCCCCGACCTGCCGCGCGTGCCCTCGGCCTTCCAGGCCGGCGAGCCGCGTGCCGTGCTTGCCAGCACCGAGGACGTGCTCAAGCACCTGGAACTGCCCGACCAGACCCTGCTGGACGCCCGCGCGCCGGCACGCTTTCGCGGCGAGGTGGAACCGCTGGACCCGGTGGCCGGCCATATCCCCGGCGCGCTGAACCGCCCCTTCGGCGAGAACCTGGGGCCGGACGGCAAGTTCAAGTCGCCGGCACAACTCAAGGCCGAGTTCCAGGCCCTGCTGGACGGGCGCCGCCCACAGACCGTGGTGCACCACTGCGGCAGCGGTGTGAGCGCCCTGCCCAATCTGCTGGCCATGGAGATCGCCGGCTTGGGTCGCAGCGCGCTCTATGCCGGCAGCTGGAGCGAGTGGTGCGCCAGCCCCGACCGCCCCGTGGCGCGAGGTTGAACCTTTCCCGCACTTGACTGCGGGGACTTGCCCCTCGCGCTGGTTGTCCGGGCTGTTCCCGGTTAAGGTCGGGCGATGAATCCGACCCTGATCCAGATCATCGGCGCCGTGCTGTTCGCGCTGGCCGTGCTGCACACCTTCTCGACCAAGTTCTTCGAGCACCTGGCCCACACGCAGCCGCGCCATGCCGGCCTGTGGCACCTGCTGGGCGAGGTGGAGGTGGTGTTCGGCTTCTGGGCCATGGTGCTGGTGGTCTTCATGTTCGCCCTGGGCGGCAAGCAGGAGGCCACGGCCTATCTCGACACCCGCAACTACACCGAACCCATGTTCGTGTTCGTGATCATGGTGATCGCCGGCACACGCGCCATCCTGCAATTCGCCAGCGCGCTGGTGCGCACCGTGGCCCGCCTGCTGCCGCTGTCACGCGGCACGGCGCTGTACTTCCTGGTGCTGGCCTTCGTGCCGCTGCTGGGCTCCTTCATCACCGAGCCGGCCGCCATGACCCTGGCCGCGCTGATGCTGCGCGACACCCTGTTTGCGCAGGCGGTCTCGCGCCGCCTGCAGTACGTCACGGTGGGCGTGCTCTTCGTCAACATCTCCATCGGTGGCACGCTCACACCCTTTGCCGCACCGCCCGTGCTCATGGTGGCCGCCACCTGGAACTGGGACCTGTGGTTCATGGTGACGAACTTCGGCTGGAAGGCGGCCATTGCGGTGCTGGTCAATGCCGGCGTGGCCACGCTGCTGTTCCGCCGGGATCTGGGCCACATGGACCGCAGCGATGCCGACGCCGGCCCCGCCGTGCCCTGGCCGGTGGTAGCGGTGCACCTGGGCTTCCTGCTGGGGGTCGTGCTGTTTGCACACTACCCACCGGTTTTCATGGGCCTCTTCCTGTTCTTCATGGGCTACGCCGCCGCCTATGAACGGCACCAGGACCGCCTGATCCTGCGCGAGGCACTGCTGGTGGCCTTCTTCCTGGCCGGCCTGGTGGTGCTGGGCGGCCTGCAGCAATGGTGGCTGCAACCCATCCTGATGGGCATGGATGCCACGGCCGTGTTCTACGGCGCGGTGGCGCTCACCGCCATCACCGACAACGCGGCCCTGACCTACCTGGGTTCGCTGGTGCAGGGCCTGAGCGAGGAGTTCAAGATCGCGCTGGTGGCCGGCGCCGTCACCGGCGGCGGCCTGACCGTGATCGCCAACGCGCCCAACCCAGCGGGCGTGGCCATCCTGCGCGGCAAGTTCGAGGACCAGACCATCCATCCGCTGGGCCTGCTGCTGGCCGCCTTGCCGCCGACCCTGGTGGCGGTGCTGGCTTTCCGCCTGCTCTGACCCAACCGGATGGGCCTAAACTGGGTGCATGAGGGCAGGCATCAAGGTCAGGTCCAAAGCAGATGGCATGGCGCGCATATTGCAGCCTGGCCGCTGGCTTGCGGCCCTGCTGCTCGCCACTCCCCTCAGCGGCTGTGTCATCGTTCCGGTGGGCGCCTTCACGAAAGAACCATTCCCTGCGGAACTGCGGCAGAAACTGTCCCCCGGGCAGACCGACCGGACCTTGGTGCGCCAGCAGCTGGGCAGCCCCACCACGCACAAGTCCGGCGGGCAATACTGGTTTTATGCACGCTCCCGGGCCACCTGGGGCATCATGGGTGGCACGTCCAGCGCGGTCTTCAGCGATGAGCAGTGGCTGGCAGTCGAGTTCGATGCCGCAGGTCGCGTCGTGTTTCTGGAGCAGGGCGACGATCCAGACCAGTGCCTCTCCAACGGCATCTGCATGCTGTCGGGTCTGTTCAGCACGCAGCCCTCAAATACCGTCATGACGGCCCCTCGTGCCCAGGACCAGGCCGCCCGACACGACCAGGCCAGCCCGGAAACCTGCGCCATCTATTTCTTCCTCGATTCGCTGCCCTGGCTCTACAAGTTCGCAACGGCGCGTTTCTCCATCAACGGGCAAACCCTGGGCCTGGTCAACGACCAGTCCTATCTCTTCACGACACATGCCGTCGGGGATATCCGCATCTCGGCCTATCAGCTGCGAACAAACATCGCTTGCGAGGGCGGGGAAAAGCTCTACGTCCAAGTCGTCAAGGCGCGCGACAGCTCCTGGGAAACCGGGCAGGCCCTGACCCTGGTCGGTGAAACGGAAGCCGAGGCCGCCTTGCAGACTCGCAAGCTGGCCCTACCAGACTGACACTTGTCGTTTCCCCATCACAGGTGACCCATGAAACCTCGCATCACCGTCATCACCCTGGCCGTCGAAGACCTGGAACGCGCGCTGCGCTTCTACCGCGACGGCCTGGGTTTCGCCACCGAAGGCATCATCGGCACCGAATTCGAGCACGGGGCCGTGGTCTTCATCGACCTGCAGCACGGCCTGAAGCTGGCCCTGTGGCCGCGCAGCAGCCTGGCACGCGACAGCGGCCTGGCGCTGACCCCGCCCTGCCCCACCGGACTCTCGCTGGGCCACAACGTGGCCTCGCGTGACGAGGTGGATGCCGTGATGAAACGGGCAGCGCACGCCGGGGCCATCATCGTCAAGCCGGCGCAGGTGACCTTCTGGGGCGGTTACGCGGGTTATTTCCAGGACCCGGACCAGCACCTGTGGGAAGTGGTGTGGAACCCGGCCTGGGAAGCCGCCGGCTGACTCAGCTTTTGGGCGGCTGGTGCGGGAGGTGGCCGGTCTCGACCTGGCGCGATTCGACGTCGATCACGTCGGCATCACGCGCCGCCGGCGCGGCTCCCGGGCGGTAAAAACGCTGCCACTGCGCGCGGCGCAGGATGGCAAAGGCCAGGGGCTGCACCGGCTTGCCCGTGAGGCGGGCCCACAGGGCACGCAGGCCCCACAGCGCCAACAGCAGCAGGGCCGCGGCCAGCAGGCTGAGCAGGAACACCAGGCCTATGAGGGCCAGCACGAGGCGCAGCAGGAATCCGAAGAGTGTCTTGATCATCTTGTCCAGGTTCATCGGGGGCAGATGGGTCGGGATGTCGGCCTTGCAAGGGCCGGCCGTATTTCTTTACTTGAGCAGCAGCAGGGCCAGCGCGCGACCGTCCACCAGCTGCAGCCCCTGCTCTTTCGCATAGCGTTCGCCCGCTTCCGAGACCGGACCCAGGCTCAGATAGGCGCCGCGTGCGCCCTGCTTGTCGCAGGCCGACTGCAGCAGCCGCAGCGCCTCCACGCCCTGGCTGGCCGCCTTCCAGCGCCGGCAGCTGACCAGGCTGGCCTGGCCCTGGCGCTCGATGCGGAAATCGGCAGATTCACCCTCCAGGCGGGTGACCGTATAGCCCTGCTTCACGTAGACCTGCTCCACCCAGGCCGCGAAATCGCGCCAGTTCATGGCGGCAGCACGCGCCAGCGCCTCGTCCAGCCGGGTCGCACTGGGGGCGTGCCACTGACGCCAGGCCGCCACGGCGGCGACCACCACAAAAGGAAAGGTGCCCAGCATCACGACCACCGCGTACTCCCTGGGCAGCAGGGCGAAGGCGACCACCGACATCAGCACGGAGATCAGCAGGCTGATCCACCAGGGCGAGCGCAGCAGCACGGCAAAGAGCGAACGCTCGTTCATCTTGAACTGAAAAGCCATGGCAGGGGAACTCAGTGGGTGTGCGCCAGCGCGCTGGCCACGGTGACCAGGGCAATGCCCGCCAGCAGCCAGGCGATCTGCGCCAGGGTCTCGCCCAGGCTCAGGCGCTTTTGCAGCTGGGGAATCAGGTCGGCCAGGGCCACGTAGATGAAGCTGCTGGCGGCCACGACCAGGAAGTAGGTCAGGTAGTCGTGCAGCAGGTCCACCAGCCAGTAACCCACCAGTCCGCCCAAGGCGGTGATGGCGCCGGCCAGCGTGACCTTGAGCAGGGCCGCCTTGCGCGTGCCGCTGCTCAGGCGCAGCACCATGAGGTCGCCCATGTGGTGCGGCACCTCGTGCGCCAGCACGGCCAGCGCGGCGATCACGCCCAGGCGCAGGTCGGCCATGAAGGCCGAAGCGATCAGGATGCCGTCACCGAAGCAGTGCACGCTGTCGCCGGCCAGCACGCTCCAGCCGCCGGCCATGCGCTCGGGCGCATGGCCATGGTCATGGTGGTGCCCATGATCGTGCGCATGATCGTGGTCGTGCCCTGCATCGTCGTGATGGTGCTCGTGGCCGTGGTGCCAGAGCTCGGCCTTGTCGAGCAGGAAAAAGAAGACCACGCCCACCAGCAGCGTCAGGAACAACGCCTGCGGATCGACGCCGCTCTCGAAGGCCTCGGGCAGCAGATGCAGAAAGGCCGTGCCCAGCAGGGCACCGGCCGCCAGGCTCAGCATGTGCTGGGTGTAGCGCGCCAGCACGCCGAAGCTCAGGGCCGCGGCCAGCCAGACGCTGCCGATGCCGGCCGCCAGCGTGCCAAGGAGAATCGCAATCAGGGTCATGCCTTCGATTCTCGCAGACGAGTCAAGAGGAGCCGGTCCGTCCCATGAAAAAGCCGCCCGCAGGCGGCTTGCTTGCGGAGCAGCGGGTTTTAAACACCATGCTGCTTGAACCACGCCAGGCAGCGCTTCCAGCCGTCCTCGGCCGCTTCCTTGCGGTAGCTGGGGCGGTAGTCGGCATGGAAGGCATGCGGCGCGTCCTTGTAGACCACGAACTGCGAGGCCTTGGACTTGGCGTTGCCGGCGGCCAGCGCGGCCTTCATCTTCTCCACGCCGTCCAGCGGGATGCCGGTGTCCGCCTCGCCGTACAGGCCCAGCACCGGGCCGTTCAACTGGCCGGCGATGTCGATCGGGTTCTTCGGCGTCAGCTCGTTCTGGGTGCCGACGATGCGGCCGTACCAGGCCACGCCGGCCTTGATGGATTGGTTGTGCGCGGTGTAGAGCCAGGTCTGGCGACCGCCCCAGCAGAAACCGGTGACGCCCACACGCGCCAGGTCGCCGCCGTTGGCACCGGCCCAGGCCACGGTCGCATCCAGATCGCCCAGCACCTGGGCATCGGGCACTTTGGAGATCACCTCGGCGATCAGCTTGGCCATCTCGCCATAACTTTGTGCATCGCCCTGGCGCACGAACAGCTCGGGGGCGATGGCCAGGTAACCGGCGCGCGCGAAGCGGTTGGCCACGTCGGCAATGTGCTCATGCACGCCGAAAATCTCGGACAGCACCAGCACCACGGGCAGGTTCTTGCCGCCGGCGGGCATGGCGCGGTAGGCCGGCATCCTGAAGCCCTTGACGTCGATGCTGACCTCGCCCACGGTCAGGCCATCAGTCGGGGTCTTGATGACGGTCTGCGCCATGATGGGCAGGGCCGAGGCGGCATACCCAACGCCCAGCGCAGCCTTGAGCGCGGTGCGACGCGTGGCGCCCATCTCTGTGCTCTGGCCCGGCAGCAGGGCCTTGAATTCGGTTTCCAGATCGCGGTTCATCATCGGTGGCTCCTGGTGTCAGTTTTTCGGAGTTCGTAGTCTAGGTCGCCTCCCCATTCATTGCACAAGCCCGGCCCAATCCCCCACGGCCCAGGGCCCCGGGCCTTGACGCCCGATAATCGGGCATGTCCAGCCCCACCGCCTTCAGCACCCTGCCCCTCAGCCCCGCCATGCTGGAGAACCTCCAGCAGCTGGGTTACACCGCGATGACGCCGATCCAGGCCGCCAGCCTGCCCATCGCACTGCTGGGCAAGGACCTGATCGCCCAGGCCCAGACCGGCAGCGGCAAGACCGCCGCCTTTGCCCTGGTGCTGCTGAGCAACCTGAACCCGCGCCGTTTTGCCGTGCAGTCCCTGGTGCTGTGCCCCACGCGCGAACTGGCCGACCAGGTGACGGTGGAGCTGCGCCGCCTGGCGCGCGCGCAGGACAACATCAAGATCGTCACCCTGTGCGGCGGTGTGCCGCTGCGCATGCAGAGCGCCAGCCTGGAGCATGGTGCGCACATCGTGGTGGGCACACCGGGGCGCATCATGGACCACCTGCAGCGCGGCACCCTGGACCTGACGGCCTTGAACACCCTGGTGCTCGACGAAGCCGACCGCATGCTGGACATGGGCTTCTTCGACGACATCGCCACCGTGGCCAAGCAGTGTCCGAAGGAGCGGCAGACCCTGCTGTTCTCGGCCACCTACCCCGAAGGCATTGCGAAGATCGCCACCCAGTTCCTGCGTGATCCGCAGCAGGTGAAGGTGGAGACGAAACAGAGCGCACCGAAGATCGAGCAACGCTTCTACGAGGTGACCCGCGCCAACCGCCTGCAGGCCGTGGCCCAGCTGCTGCTGCACTTCCGCCCGGTCAGCACCCTGGCCTTCTGCAATACCAAACAACGCTGCAAGGAACTGGTGACGCTGCTGCAAGGCCAGGGCATCAGTGCGCTGGCGCTGTACGGTGAGCTGGAGCAGCGCGAACGCGATCAGGTGCTGGCGCAGTTCGCCAACCGCAGCTGCTCCGTGCTGGTGGCCACCGACGTGGCCTCGCGCGGCCTGGACATCACGCAGCTCGAAGCCGTGATCAACGTGGACATCTCGCCCGACCCCGAAGTGCATGTGCACCGCATCGGCCGCACCGGCCGCGCCGGTGAATCCGGCCTGGCCCTGAGCCTGGCCAGCATGGACGAGATGGGCGCGGTCGGCCGCATCGAGCAGTACCAGACGCAGGAATCCGTCTGGCACAAACTGGACGAGCTGAAACCCGCGAGCAAAGAGCCGCTGCTGCCGCCCATGACGACGCTGCAGATCCTCGGTGGGCGCAAGGAAAAGATCCGCCCCGGCGACGTGCTGGGCGCGCTGACCGGCGAGGCCGGCTACACGCGCGAGCAGATCGGCAAGATCAACGTCACCGAGTTCTGCACCTTCGTGGCCGTGGAGCGCAGCATTGCCAGCGAAGTCGTGGCCCGGCTGAATGCGGGCAAGGTCAAGGGCAAGAGCGTGAAGGCCAGGCTGGTCGGCGAGGACTGAAACCAGGCCAGCAGCCGTTCACGGCAGCATCAAAAAAGCCCGCCGAAGCGGGCTTTTGCGTAACGCAGCCAGCCTTTACTGGGCGGCTGCGCCCTTCTTCATTTCTGCTTTCTTCTTCGACTTCTTGGCCTTGCTGGACTTGGCAGCCTTGGTCTTTTTCTTCTTGTCGACCCGGGCTTCGGGTTTGGTGTCGGTCTTGGCCGGTGCGACGGCCGGGGCGATAGCCGGCACAGGCGCAACCGCCGGTGCCGGAGCCACGGCGGGAGCCGGAGCCTGGGCATAAGTACCTGCGGCAAACAGGCCGGCGATCAGGGCAGCGAGCAACTTGTTCATCTTCAAATTTCCTAATGTTCGACGACGTCAACGACACATCCAAGCGATGGAATGTGCCCCGCAACGATAGCAGGTGCGGGCGTCGAAGCGGGTCAGCTTGCGGTCAGCGATAGAAGGCTTCGACCTTGCCCTTGAGCTTGATCATCAGCGGGTTGCCCTTGCGGTCCAGCGTCTTGCCGGCGGGCACCTTGACCCAGCCTTCGCTGACGCAATATTCCTCGACGTCCTTGCGTTCCTTGCCGTTGAAGGTGATGCCGACGTCGTGCTCGAACACGGCCGCCACGTAGTGCGGGCTGCGCGGGTCGATGGAGAGGTGGTCGGGGAGTTCGGGGCGTTGGGTGCTGTCGTTCATGGGGACGTATTGTCGTACAGACCGCGGATCAGGCTGTCTGGGTCTCGGCGGCCCGTGCGGCGGCCGCGATGTCCAGCGAGCGCAGGCGCAGCTCGGCATCGAAGACATCGGAGACCAGGATGAATTCATCGGCCTGCGTGGCCTGGGCCAGCTGCTCGAAACCTGCGCGCACGGTCTGCGGCCCGCCGATCACGGCCATGGCCAGGAAGTCGGCAATGGCGGCGCGTTCCTGCGGGTGCAATTGCGCCATGAAGTCTTTCACCGGCGGCGCCAGGCGGCCGCGCTTGCCGGTGATGATGCCCAGCACGCGCTGGTAGGTGCTGCTGGCCAGGAACTCGGCCTCCTCGTCCGTGGGCGCGGCGATCACCGGCACGCCGATGGCCACGTAGGGCTGCGCCAGCGCGGCCGAGGGCTGGAAACGGCGGCGGTACAGCTCGATGGCCTGTAACAGCAGGCGCGGCGCGAAATGCGAAGCGAAGGCATAAGGCAGGCCGCGCTCGGCCGCGAGCTGGGCAGAGAACAGGCTGGAGCCCAGCAGCCAGATCGGCACGTTGGTGCCGGCCCCGGGCATGGCGATCAGGCGCTGGCCCGGCTGGGCCGGGCCCAGCAGGCGCTGCAGCTCGGCCACGTCGCGCGGGAAATCCTCTTCGGTCTCCACGCGGTCGCGACGCAGCGCGCGCATGGTCATGGGGTCGGTGCCGGGCGCGCGGCCCAGGCCCAGGTCGATGCGGCCCGGGTAAAGCTCGGCGAGCGTCCCGAAAGCCTCGGCCACCACCAGCGGCGCATGGTTGGGCAGCATGATGCCGCCCGACCCCACGCGGATGCGCTGCGTGCCGCCGGCGATGTGCCCCACCAGCACCGCCGTAGCGGAGCTGGCGATGCCGGCCATATTGTGATGCTCGGCCAGCCAGTAGCGCGTGAAGCCCAGGGCTTCGGCGTGCTGCGCCGTGCGCAAGGCGATGGCCAGCGCATCGGCCACCGTACCGCCTTCGCGCACGGCCACCAGGTCCAGCATGGAGAGGGCGATGTCGTTCAGTGCTTTCATGGGCCTATTCTCGGCGAGGACCGATGACCGTGCTGAGCGGGGTGATTCGGCAGGGGAGCCGCGCGGGGCGGCGCCTCAGCCCTGCGGGCTGGCCTTGTAGCGCTGGTGCAGGATGCGCACGCGCTGCACATAGACCTGGGTCTCGGCATAAGGCGGTATGCCCGCGTACTTCTGCACGGCCTGCGGGCCGGCGTTGTAGGCGGCCGTGGCCAGGGTCACGTCGTTGCGGAAACGGACCAGCATCTCGGCCAGGTAGCGCGCACCGCCACGGATGTTCTCGCGCGGATGGCGCGGGTCGGCCACGCCCAGCTGCCGTGCCGTGGCCGGCATCAGCTGCATCAGGCCGACCGCCCCTTTGGGCGAGCGCGCATGCAGGTTGAAACCCGACTCCGCATGGATCACGGCCCGCACCAGGGCCGGATCCACGTTGTACAGGTGCGCGGCCTGTTCGATCTCGCTCGCGTAGGCCTCGCGGTACAGCCGGGTGGCATGCCAGTCGATCGGGGACGTCGGGCTGCAGGCATAACACTGGGGTCTGAGCACCACATAGGCCCCGTGGCTGGGCGGCCGGTCGGAAAACGAGGTGGTGCCGCCCGAGAGGGATTTGTAGATCCTGGTGGCGGGCTTGGGCAGGTCCATGGGGGGCGTGCCCTCGGCCTGTGCACCGGGCCCCGACGCAGCGGCCGTGCCCGACCAGGCCAGCAGCAAAGCGGCCAGCGAGGCGGCGCAGGCTTGCAGCAGTCGGAGCGGAATGACGGCGTTCATACGACAGATTCGGGCGTTCCGGTGATTGTCCTGCCAAACCGCCGCGGGTGCCAAGCCCGTTAAGAGGAGAAAACGGACCGTTCAGTGCGCTTTATCCCCACGCGCACCTTAATGCGCCTTGTCCCAATTGGGCCCCACCCCCACCTCGGCCAGCAGCGGCACCTTGAGCTGGGCCACGCCGGCCATGATCTTGGGGATCTCGTGGCGCAGCCAGCTGACTTCATCCTCCGGCACTTCGAAGACCAGTTCATCGTGCACCTGCATGATCATCTTGGTCTTGCGTTTCTCGGCGTCGATGACTTCCTGTACCCGATTCATGCTGAGCTTGATCAGGTCGGCCGCCGTGCCCTGCATGGGCGCATTGATGGCGGCGCGTTCGGCGCCGCTGCGGCGCGGGCCGTTGGGTGAGTTGATCTCGGGCAGGTAGAGGCGGCGACCGAACACGGTCTCCACATAACCGCGGGCCTTGGCCTGCTGCCGGGTCTCGTCCATGTAGCGTTTCACGCCGGGGTAGCGGTCGAAATAACGTTCGATGTAGTTCTTGGCCGCGGTGTTGTCGATCCCCAGGCTGCGGGCCAGGCCGTAGGCGCTCATGCCGTAGATCAGGCCGAAGTTGATGACCTTGGCGTAACGGCGCTGCTCGCTGCTGACCTGGCTGGTGGGCACGCCGAAGACTTCGGAGGCGGTGGCGCGGTGCACGTCCATGCCGTCGTGAAAGGCCAGCAGCAGGGCAGCGTCGCCGCTGATGTGGGCCATGATGCGCAACTCGATCTGCGAGTAGTCGGCACTCGCAATGACGCTGCCCGCCGGCGCCACAAAGGCCTCACGCACACGCCGGCCTTCGGGCGTGCGGATGGGGATGTTCTGCAGGTTCGGATCGTTGCTGGACAGGCGCCCCGTTACCGCCACGGCCTGCGCGTAATGCGTGTGCACACGACCGGTACGCGGGTGCGCCAGCTGGGCCAGCTTGTCGGTGTAGGTGCCCTTGAGCTTGGACAGGCCGCGGTGCTCCAGGATCTTGGCCGGCAGGGGGAAGTCCTCGGCCAGCTTCTCCAGCACTTCCTCGTCCGTGCTGGGCGCACCGGTGGCGGTTTTCTTCACGATGGGCAGGCCCAGCTTGGTGAAGAAGATCTCGCCGATCTGCTTCGGTGAGCCGAGGTTGAAGGGCTGGCCAGCCAGTTCGTACGCTTCCTGTTCCAGCTGCAGGATGCGCTGGCCCAATTGGTGGCTCTGGTTGGCCAGGGTGGGCGCGTCGATCAGCACACCGTTGCGCTCGATGCGGTACAGCGTTTCCGAACTGGCCATCTCCAGCTCGTAGATGAACTTGAGCTTCTCGTCGGCCAAGAGCTGCGGCCACAGCACGCGGTGCACGTCCAGGGTCTGGTCCGAGTCTTCGCAGGAGTATTCGGCGGCCTTGTCGATGGCGACCTGGCTGAAGGGAATCTGCTTGGCACCCTTGCCGCACAGGTCTTCGTAGTTGATGCCGCTGCGCCCCAGGTGGCGTTCGGCCAGGCTGGCCAGGCCATGGGGCTTGTGCACTTCGAGCACATAACTCTGCAACATGGTGTCGTGCGCGTAACCCTGCACCTCGATGCCGTGGTTGGCCAGGACATGGCGGTCGTACTTGACGTGCTGGCCCAGTTTCTTGTGCGCAGGGTTTTCCAGCCAGGGTTTCAGCCTGGCCAGCACCTCGTCGCGCGGCAGCTGCGCGGGCGCATCGGGGTAGTCGTGCGTGAGCGGGATGTAGGCCGCTTCGCCCGGGACCACGCTGAAGGAAATGCCCACGACCTCGGCCACCATCTCATCGAGCGAGGTGGTCTCGGTGTCCACGGCCACCAGCTCGGCGGCCTGTACCTTCTGCAGCCAGCGCTCGAAAGCGTCCCAGTCGAGGATGGTGTCGTACTTGAGCTGGCTCACGCGCGGGGCCACCGGTGCCGCCGGTTCGTCGAACAGACCGGGGTTGTTGGCGTCGGTGGCCTTGGTCTTGGCCGCAGGTGCGGGCGGCGCCTCGCCACCGATGGCGCGCGCCAGGCCCTTGAAACCGTATTTCTCGTAGAAATCCTTGAGCGCTGCCGTGTCGGGCTCGCCCACCACCACGGCGTCCAGCTTGGGGAGGCCGGGCACCCAGCCGTTCAAGTCGCAGTCGGTCTTGATGGTCAGCAGCTGGCGACCCGTGGGCAGCCAGTCCAGCGCCTTCTTGAGGTTCTCACCCGCCGCGCCCTTGATGGCGTCGGCGTTGGCCACGATGTTGTCCAGCGAGCCGTATTCCTGCAGCCACTTGGCAGCCGTCTTGGGGCCGACCTTCTGCACCCCGGGCACGTTGTCCACGGCATCACCCACCAGGGTCTGGAAATCGACCATCAGCTTCGGAGGCACACCGAACTCGGCCTCCACACCCGCCAGGTCGCGGCGCTTGCCGTTCATGGTGTCGACGATGGTGATGTGCGGCGTGACCAGCTGGGCCAGGTCCTTGTCGCCGCTGCTGATGATCACTTCCACTTCATGGCTGGCGCCGGCCACGGCCAGGGTGCCGATCACGTCGTCGGCCTCCACACCGGGCACGTCCAGCACCTTCCAGCCCATGAGGCGCACCACTTCGTGGATGGGCTCGATCTGCGCGCGCAGGTCGTCGGGCATGGGCGAGCGCTGGGCCTTGTATTCGGGATAGATCGCGTCGCGGAAGGTCGGGCCCTTGGCGTCGAAGACGCAGACCGCGTAGTCAGCGGGCACTTCCTTGCGCAGGCTCTGCAACATATTGATCATGCCGCGGATGGCGCCCGTGGGCGGGCTGCTCGGGTCCCCCGGCACGGCGCGCAGGTCCGGCATGGCGTGGAAGGCGCGGTACAGGTAGCTGGAACCGTCGACCAGCAGCAGGGTTTTCTTGTCGCTCATGAGCAGGGTCCGTAGGGCAGACGCTGATTGTGCCTGTGCCCGGGCCCTGCAGCGGCGCCCTCTACAATTGCGGGATGCCCGCTCTCCTCCCCCGTCTCCTGCGCCCCCTGCTGGCCCTCTCCTGCCTGCTTGCGGCAACGGCCCTGGCCCAGAAACCGGCCGCGCTGCCGCGCGACGTCGCTCCGCCCCCGGCCAGCGGCACCGAGCAGAAGATCGAGCGCATCCGCCATGAGGATGCGAGTACGCGCATCGACGAGCTGCGCGTGGGTGGCGAGAGCAAAAGCATCACCGTGAGCCCCAAGGGCGATGCCCCGGCTTACCAGGTTCCTCCCGAAAGCAATAACCGCAACCCCGCCAGCACCGACCGCGAACGCAGCGGCTCCGGCGGGTGGAACATCCTGAAATACTGATCCGATGGCTGTCTTTACCGAAGTCTCTTTCGACGAGGCCAGCACCCTGCTGCAAGACCTCAACCTGGGCCAGCTGCAGGAGCTGCGCGGCATCCAGGGCGGCATCGAGAACACCAACTACTTCGCCACCACCGACCAGGGCGAGTACGTACTCACGCTGTTCGAGCGCCTGTCCTTCGAGCAGCTGCCCTTCTACCTGCACCTGATGAAGCACCTGGCGCTGCAGGGCATCCCGGTGCCCGACCCGGCCGCCAACCGTGACGGCGACATCCTGCACAAACTCCAGGGCAAACCGGCCGCCGTGGTGAACCGCCTGCGCGGCAAAAGCCAGCTCAGCCCCACACCGGCCCATTGCGCCGCCGTGGGTGCCATGCTGGCCCGCATGCACCTGGCCGGGCGCGACTACGCGCGTCGCCAACCCAATCTGCGTGGCCTGCCCTGGTGGAACGAGACCGTGCCCCTGGTGCTGCCGCACATCGACGTCGAGCAGGCGGCCCTGCTGCGCAGCGAGCTGGCCTACCAGAACCACGTGGCCGCCTCGTCCGCCTACACCGCCCTGCCGCGCGGCCCCATCCACGCCGACCTGTTCCGCGACAACGTGATGTTCGACGGCCCGGCCGATGCACCCGAACTCAGCGGCTTCTTCGACTTCTATTTCGCCGGCATCGACACCTGGCTGTTCGACCTGGCCGTCTGCCTGAACGACTGGTGCATCGATCTGGCCACCGGCGAAACGGACCTGGAGCGCAGCGCTGCCTTCGTGCAGGCCTACGCCGCCGTGCGCCCGCTGAGCGCCGCCGAGCGCCAGCTGCTGCCGGCCATGCTGCGCGCCGGCGCCCTGCGCTTCTGGATCTCGCGCCTGTGGGACTTCCACCTGCCGCGCGAAGCCAGCATGCTGCAGCCGCATGACCCCACGCATTTCGAGCGCGTCTTGCGCCAACGCGTGCTGCACCCGCTGCACGCGGCCGAACTCCTCGAAGCGACGCCCGCATGAAACTCAACATCGTCCCCGCCCGCACCGGCTTCGCCTGGGTCCGCGCCGGCTTGCGCACCTTCTGGAGCCAGCCGCTGGCGCTGGCGGGGCTGTTCTTCATGTTCATCTCGCTGATCTCGGTGGCCAGCCTGATCCCCTATGTGGGCAGCGTGCTGGCACTTGTGCTGCTGCCCGCCGCCACCCTGGGCCTGATGGCCGCCACGCGCGAGGCCGCCCAAGGCAAGTTCCCCATGCCTTCCATCCTGATCAGCGCCTTTCGCGCCGGCCGCCAGCAGGCGCGTGCCATGACCCTGCTGGGTGCCATTTACGCCGTGGGTTTCCTGGCGGTGCTGGGCGCCTCGGCCCTGGCCGACGGTGGCGCCTTTGCCCGCATGTACCTGGTGGGCGGCGAGCTCACCCCCGAGCTGCTGCAGTCGGCGGCCTTCCAGAACGCCATGTGGATCGCCATGGGCCTGTACCTGCCCTTCTCCATGCTGTTCTGGCACGCCCCGGCCCTGGTGCACTGGCACGGCGTCTCGCCGGGCAAGAGCCTGTTCTTCAGCTTCGTGGCCTGCACACGCAACTTCGGCGCGCTCTCGCTCTACGTGCTGGCCTGGATGGGCCTGTTCATGGGCGTGGGCATGGTCGTCGTGGTCCTCAGCATCACCCTGGGCCAGCCCGGCCTGGCCAACACGCTGATGCTCCCCACCGCCATGCTGCTGGCGGCCATGTTCTTCAGCTCGATGTGGTTCACCTTCCGCGACAGCTTCGTCGCCGAAGAGCCGCCTGCCGCCCCGGCGGCCTGAACACACCGGGCCGCTCAGCGGGCCGGGCCGCCGTACACACCACCTGTTGCCTGCAGCTTGCGCACCAGCGTCAGCAGCCTGGGCCGCGCCTTGTCCATCAGGAAGGCCGGCGAGAGATTGACACCGGGGCCGCCGCAGCTGACCACCATCAGCGGGCCGCCCTCCAGCCGCAGCGGCACGGCGATCGCGTTGACTTCCTTCTGCCACTCGCCAAACGAGGTGCAGCAGCCGTGTTCCAGGTAGTCGGCCGCGGCCTGCTCGATGCCACGGCGCACCCGCGGCCACGCCCGCTCTTCCTGGTGTCGCAGGCGCTCGAACAGGTCCTCGCGTTCCACCGGCCCGCAGGCCGCCAGGTAGGCGCGCCCCATGGCACTGTTGCCCAGCGGAAGGCGCGAGCCGACATCCAGGCTCAGCGTCAGTGCGGATTCGCTGCGGCAGTTCTCGACGTAGATCATGCTCAGCCGGTCCCGAACACCCAGCGAGACCATGGCCTGCGTGCTGTCGGCCAGGTCCTGCATCAGGGGGCGGGCGAGCGTGCGCACGTCCAAACGCGCCAGCATGGCCCCGCCCAGCGCCAGCACCGCGCTGCCCAGGCGGTAGCCGCTGGCACCCTGGCCGTCCGTCGCCGGTTCGAGGTAACCCTCGCGCGTCAGGGTGTAGGTCAGCCGCGAGATGGTGGACTTGGGCAGGCCGCAGCGGCGTGCCAGTTCCTGGTTGCCCAGCATGCGGTCACGCGAGCGGAAGGCGCTCAGCACCTCCAGGCCGCGCGCCAGTGCCGTGACGAAGTGACGGTCTTCCTTGGGGCGGACCCCAGCCTTCGCAGGCTTCGATTTTGACGCCATGTTCTGCATAGCAGAATTATGAACAGATCTGCATAAGTTGCCAAGACTGTCGCCATGGTGTCATTTCTCGGGTTATCCATGCCCTGGCCACGATCAATCGCTTACAAAATTCCTGCCTCGGCCAGTCTGTTTGTTCCGCTATGCAGAAATAATGGCCGGCCAGACTACAAATACAAGGAGACTCCGTCATGCTGAGCCTATGGAACCGGGTCCTGTCGTTGGGACTCATCGCCTGCCTCGCCACGGCGCAAGCCGCCGTCACCCAGGATGAGATCGTGATCGGCCAGGTCGCGCCGCTGACCGGCACCATCGCCGGCACGGGCAACGAGTACGTCGCCGGGGGCGCGGCCTACTTCGCCTACGTGAACGACAACGGCGGCATCCACGGCCGCAAGATCCGCGTCGTCGTCAAGGACGACAGCTACAAGCCGGACCAGACCCTGGCCCTCACGCGCCAGCTGCTGGCGGAAGACAAGCCGCTGGCGCTGTTCGGTTTCATCGGCACGGCCAATGTGCTGGGCCTGAACAAGAACAAGGTGCTGGAGGAAGCCGGCATCGCGCTGCTGGCGCCCTACACCGGGGCGCAGGACCTGCGCAACCCCATGCACCCCAACCTCTTCCACATCCGTGCGAGTTACACCGACGAGACCGCGGGCATGGTGGAACACCTGCACACCATCGGCGTGCGCCGCATCGCCGTGATGTACCAGGACGACGCCTTCGGCAAGAGCGGTCTGGCCGGCGCCGAAAGCGCGCTGAAGAAGCTGGGCCTGGAGCTCGCGGCCAAGGGCGGCTACGACCGGACCAAGCCTGAGGAGGTCGACGCGGCCGTGGCCGCCATCGCGCCGTCCAACCCGGACGCCGTCATCATGGTCTCGGTCAACCGGGCCTCGGCGGCCTTCATCAAGAAGCTGCGCGCCCTTGGCAGCCAGGCCCAGCTGTTCAGCATCTCGGTGGTGAACTTCAAGGAACTGCTGGTCAACGCCGGCGCAGACCACGCCCGCGGCGTCGGCATCTCGCAGGTCATGCCCTACCCCTACTCGGCCCGGGTGCCGGTGGTGCGCGAATTCCAGAGCCTGATGGCCAAGTACCAGCCCGACAAGGTGATCTCCTACGCGAGCATCGAGTCCTTCATCGCCGCCAAGATCCTGGTCGAGGCCCTGCGCCGCAGCGGCCCCGACCTCACGCGCCAGAAGATCATCACCCAGCTCGACAAGCTGAACAACTACGACGTCGGCGGCTTCCGGGTGACCTTCTCCCCCGAGAACCACACGGGTTCGAAGTTCATGGAGGTCACGGTGATCGGCCGTGACGGGCGGCTGCTGCGCTAGCCAGCACGCCCCCCAGCCCTGGCGGGCCTGTGAACGCATGGGTGTATAACTACGCCCTTTCAACCATGCGTCACGACTCCACGGATTGTGCGCATGCCATCATCCCCCCGAAGCAGGGCCGGCGCACCGATGCGCCACAACATCAAGGAACAGCCAACATGGGCGCGCAGTGGAAAGCAAAAGGCAAAGCACAGGCCGCAGATGCCAGAGGCAAGCTGTTTGGCAAACTGGCCAAGGAAATCATGGTCGCGGCGCGCGGCGGGGCTGACCCGGCGCTGAACTCGCGCCTGCGCCTGGTCGTGGAACAGGCCCGCAAGGTCTCCATGCCCAAGGACACGCTGGAGCGCGCCATCAAGAAAGGCGCCGGCATCGGCGGTGATGCCGTGAATTTCGAGCACGTGATGTACGAAGGCTTCGCCCCGCACCGCGTGCCCGTGATGGTGGAATGCCTGACCGACAACGTGAACCGCACCGCGCCCGAAATGCGTGTGCTGTTCCGCAAGGGCCAGCTGGGCACCTCGGGCTCCGTGGCCTGGGACTTCGACCACCTGGGCCTGATCGAGGCCGAAGCCGCCAAGCCGGATGCAGACGCCGAAGTGGCTGCCATCGAGGCCGGCGCGCAGGACTTCGAAGCCGCCGGTGAAGACGGCGTCACGACCTTCATCACCGACGCCGCCGACCTGGACCTCGTGAGCCGCGCGCTGCCGGCCCAGGGCTTTACCGTGCTCTCCGCCAAGCTGGGTTACAAGCCCAAGAATCCCGTGGACCCGACCAGCCTGAGTGCGGAACAGCTGGACGAGGTGGAGGCTTTCCTGGCGGCCATTGATGCGCATGACGACGTGCAGAACATGTACGTGGGACTGGGCGGCTGATCCTGCTGCTTATAGGTGGCTGTGGCCGAACGGTGGCTGCCGGCCAGAGGCCGGTCCTTCAGGATATTGCCTGAAAGCGGATGATGATCAACACTGTCGTTCGAGAAGATGACGCTTCGCCAACTAACTTTTATCAGTCGCATGAAGATATCAAGCTATTTCTTCTTGATACTCGCCTATGTCGGGTGTGCCCACGCCGCGAGTTTCGATTGCGGCAAGGCAAGAAAGCCAGTTGAGGTAGCCATCTGTGCCGACGCGCAACTTAGCAGTGCGGACGAGAAATTGGCTGCTGCATATCGAGCAGCGCTCGCGGCCAACCAAAACGAATGGAAGGTCGATATCGTCAAGAATCAGCGGCGGTGGCTAGTCAGCGTATCCGACGATTATGAGAAGCAGAAACTAAAGCCGAATCAGTGGCAAACGCCTAGGGATTGGCTGTTGTTTGTAATCGCGGCCCAGACAGCTAGGTTGCAAGAAGCCGCAGAAAGGGAAAGAATAGTTCAGCTTGAACAATCGGAGGTTGCAAAAGAAGTGTGCTACCTCGTGCTCAATAAAGAGAATATGAGCCTGAAGCGTGACGAAGCAAATAACGTAGATCAGTTCAGCATTCAATTTCCACGAGGATTCGAAGAAACTATTTGGTCGCGGTATTCGGACAACGTCTATGAGGCGACATTGGATTTTCTCAATAGCGGATCCGCGTCTATTGCTTATCGAATCTGGTTGGAATTTCCTAGCCCTGGGTTTATGTTCTACGTTTGGGTTGCACCGGGCGAAGAAACAAAGCTGGCGGAACGACTTGGAAAAGGCGTTAATTTTGATGATACCCAAAACTTGCTGAAGGAATTGACTCGCGAAATGCGGCCTAGTGTTGCGCTGGGAACTCCCCCCGTCGCCAACTCTGCTATTGGGAGTTCGGAAACCAAACTTTCGTCGCGATTGGTTGACGTTGATTCAACCATATTTCGAGACGGGGTCTCGCAGCTCAAGGTTGGTGTGTATAAGGGAATCACGTACATCGTTTCGGAATCGATGAGCAATCTCCGCGGACCGACGTTCGCCATATTCAGGCCGCAAGTACCAGGTTCCCTGTTTCCAATGTGCTACTTTCGCGCAACTCCTAGCATTGAGGTCGAAGGAAATGTGCTTGTGCCATCTGGGTATGACCTTAGGTGGTAGTGTGAGCCGATGCTCCAGCTTGACACCTTTGAAGATACAAATACTTGTTCGAATTCTCAAATCATTCAAAAGCAGACATTCCGTAGGACCGCTACGGGTCGGAAGCCACCAATCGGCAAGCCTTCAAGTCACCGGCGTCAGCTTCGCCACCGAGAGCGCCAGCCACTTGGTGCCGTGGCGCGGAAAGTTGATCTGGGCACGCGCATCGTCGCCTGAGCCCTCCAGCGTGAGCACCGTGCCTTCGCCGAACTTGTTGTGGAAGACGCGCATGCCGAGTTTCAGGCCGGTAGAAGCCTCCTGCGCCTTGGACGGCACCGGCGCCGGGCTGCTGCCAGTGTCGCGGCCGTAGTTGCCGCTCTTCCAGCCCTCGCTCCAGCCTTCACGCTGGCGGTTGTAACCTGAAGCCGGCGGTGCAAAGCCGCTGCCGAAGCCCTGGTTCTTCGGGGTGATCCACTTCAGCGTTTCCTCGGGCAGCTCGTCGAAGAAACGGCTGCGGATGTGGTACCGGGTCTGGCCGTGCAGCATGCGCGTCTGCGAGTGGCTCAGGTAGAGACGATTGCGCGCGCGGGTGATGGCGACGTACATCAGGCGGCGCTCTTCCTCCAGGCCGTCGAAGTCGCTCATGGAGTTCTCGTGCGGGAACAGGCCCTCTTCCATGCCGGTGATGAAAACCACGTCGAACTCCAGGCCCTTGCTGGCGTGGACCGTCATCAGCTGCACGGCCTCCTGCCCTTCTTGCGCCTGGTTGTCGCCGGCTTCCAGCGCCGCGTGGGTGAGGAACGCAGCGAGCGGTGACATCACTTCACCGCTCTCGTCCGGGGCGCCGGGTTCTGCCGGCACCACCGCAGTGGTCTGCTCGGCCGCCTTCATGGCCTCGGCCTCGCGGCCGAAACCCTCGATGCTCACAAAACTCTCGGCCGCGGTGACCAGTTCTTCCAGGTTCTCGATGCGGTCGGCGCCTTCGCGTTCGGCCTGGTAGTGCTCGACCAGGCCGCTGTGCTGCAGCACCAGCTCGATGATCTCGCGCAGGGTCAGGCCCTGGGTCTGCTCGCGCAGCACGTCGATCTTGGCCACGAAGGCGCCCAGGTTGGCGCCGGCCTTGCCCGGCAGGGCGCTGACCGCGTTGTGCAGGGAAGTGCCTTTCCCATCGTTGGACATGCGTGCGGCGTCCTGCAACTGCTCGATGGAGCGCGCGCCGATGCCGCGCGGCGGGAAGTTCACCACGCGCATGAAGCTGGTGTCGTCGTTCGGGTTCTCCAGCAGGCGCAGGTAGGCCAGCGCATGCTTGATCTCGGCGCGCTCGAAGAAACGCAGGCCGCCATACACGCGGTAAGGCAGGCCGGCATTGAACAGCGCCGTCTCGATCACCCGGCTCTGTGCATTGCTGCGGTAGAGCACGGCGATCTCCTTGCGGTTCATGCCTTCGCGGATGAGCTGTTTCATCTCGTCGATCATCCACTGCGCCTCGGCGAAGTCGCTCGTGGCCTCGTACACCCGCACCGGCTCGCCCGCCCCCTGGTCGGTGCGCAGGTTCTTGCCCAGGCGGTGCTTGTTGTGGCTGATCAGCGCGTTGGCCGTGTCCAGGATGTTGCTGTGGCTGCGGTAGTTCTGCTCCAGCTTGATCTGGTGCTGCACATTGAACTCGCGCACGAAGTCGGCCATATTGCCCACGCGCGCGCCGCGAAAGGCGTAGATGCTCTGGTCGTCGTCGCCCACGGCCAGCACGGCGCCGGCGCCGCCGTCCTCGCGCAGGGTGCCAGCCGGGCTGAAGCCGGCCAGCAGCTTGATCCAGGCGTACTGCAGCTTGTTGGTGTCCTGGAACTCGTCGATCAGAATGTGGCGGAAACGCCGCTGGTAGTGCTCGCGCACGGCATCGTGGTCGCGCAGCAGCTCAAAGCTGCGCAGCAGCAGCTCACCGAAATCCACCACGCCTTCGCGCTGGCACTGGTCTTCATAGAGCTGGTAGATCTCGACCTTCTTGCGCGTGTCGGGGTCGCTGGCCTCCACCATATTGGGGCGCAGGCCGTCTTCCTTGCAGCCGCCGATGAACCAGGCGAGTTGCTTGGGTGGGAAACGCTCTTCGTCCACGTTGAACTGCTTGCACAGGCGCTTGATGGCGCTGAGCTGGTCCTGCGTGTCCAGGATCTGGAAGGTGGCCGGCAGGCCGACCGTGCGGTGGTGCGCGCGCAGCAGGCGGTTGCACAGGCCGTGGAAGGTGCCGATCCACATGCCGCGCACGTTGACCGGCAGCATGCTGGAGAGGCGCGTCATCATCTCGCGCGCCGCCTTGTTGGTGAAGGTCACGGCCAGCAGGCCGCCGGGCGAGACCTGGCCGGTCTGCAACAGCCAGGCGATGCGCGTGGTGAGCACGCGGGTCTTGCCGGAACCGGCCCCGGCCAGGATCAGCGCGTGCTCGGGCGGCAAGGCCACGGCGGCGCGCTGTTCGGGGTTCAGGCTGGCCAGCAGCGGCGAATCAGTGGGCGCGGGGAACAGGGAGGATGTGGAACCGGAAGGCGGCAGGACAGAGGACATGCCTCCATTGTAGGAACTCGCCCGGAGCCGGTGGGGCAGCCCTCAGGGGCAGACCGCCTGCGCGCCGGATGCGCGCACCAGCTTGAGCATGGCGCGCAGCTCCCTCGGATGCACGGGCTTGTACAGCACGGGCCAGCCGCTGGCCGCCACCCGTTCGATGAAGCGGCTGGAGGTGTCGCCGGTCAGCAGCACGGCCTGGACCTCGTCCTGACGGCGCTCGCGCATGGCATTCAGGAAGTCGAGGCCGGACATCCGGCCGGGCAACCGGTAGTCGCTGAGGTAGAAATCGGCCGTCCCGATGCCGGGCACCGCCAGGGCCTCGTCGGCCGTGCGGCAGTGGGTCACACGCGCACCCCGGGCCTGCAGCCACTGGACCAGGGCCTGCGCCACCTCTGCGGCATCCTCGACCACGACGACCCAGGTACCGGACAGGTCCAGGGCATCGCTTGACGGCCTCGCGGTGCCGATGCCCGCGCTCTCGCGGACTGCTGCTGGCAGCATGACCCCCATGACCGTGCCCCGGCCGGGCCGGGACCGGCAACTGGCCTGCAGGTCGAGCAGGGCCGAGATACGCCGGACGATGGCGAGCCCGAGCCCCAGGCCCTTGCTGCGGTCCCGCTGCGGGTTGTCCACCTGGTAATACTCTTCGAAAATCTGCTCCTGGTGCTCGGGCGCAATGCCGATGCCGGTGTCCCAGACCTGCAGCTTGTAGCCCTGGCCCGCGCGCCGCACCGACACCAGCACACCGCCGCGCTGCGTGTACTTGATCGCATTGCCCAGCAGGTTGCGCAGCACCGATGCGAGCAGCCGCTCATCGCTCAGCACCGTCACCTCCTGCGCCGGCAGGTGCAGCCTGAGCTGCAGGCCCCTGGCGCTGGCCTGGGGCCTGAATTCCTGCAGCAGCTGGGCCAGCAAACGTTCCAGATCGACCGGCCGTGGCTGAGGCTGGATGGCGCCGGCCTCCAGCCTGGAAATATCCAGCAAGACATCCAGCAGGTCCGTGAGCGCATTCACCGAGGTTTCCATCAGGCGCGCGGTCTGCTGCTGCGGGGTCTGGAGCCCGGACTCCATCAGGCCGGCCAGCAGCAGGTGGATGGCCTGCAGCGGCTGGCGGATGTCATGCCCGGCATAAGCCAGGAACTTGGACTTGGCCTCGTTCTGCTGGCGCAACTCCTGCGTGGTCTGCTCCAGGCTGCGTGTCAGTTTTTCGAGCTCGGCCCTCGTTCGCTCGTTCACCATCAGGATGAAGCCCACGCCAGCCGTCAGGATGCCGGCCCCCAGGGAAGCCAAGTAGAAGGACTGGATCGGCGACGGCCGGAACAACTGGGACACCGCACTGACATCACCGACCGTGAGAAGCCGCAACGCAATTCCGGCGATCGGCACCGCCAGCGATACCTGGACGACACGCTCGCCGAAGGTACCCGAAGCGTTGCGCAGCAAATTCCACAATGCATAGGAAAAGGCGCACAGCAGGGCCGTGGTCACCAGCGCCAGGCGGATACGGTAGCTCAGCCCGCCATAAGCAATGAAAGCCTGGCTGGCAAACACGCCCACCGCTGTGATCAGCAGCGGCATGCGGCTCGCAGGTTTGCCATAGAACCTTTTCAACCCCAGGTCAAACAGCATCGCTACCGAAACGATGAGCGTATTCGCGACGACAACCCCCCAGAGGGGATGCAGGATGGGCCGCAGTACCAGCAGTACGACGACCAGGATGACCGCCAGAAAAGCGACGATCCATTCGTTGAGGCCCTTGATGCCGGAGCCGACGCTCCTGCGCAGCGAGATGAAGATGACCAGCGTGACCACCGCCAGCACGGCGCTGATCACGACGATCGAGCGGGGATCGAGAACATTCATACTGACATCGGTGTAAGGTGCGGAACCAGGCGTTGCCGGGTCCATCCCGAACCGGCACCTGTGCTGCGCCCTCTCAGCCCAGCGGCATGCGCGACGAATTCCGCAAACTCGACGAAACCTGGTCGTGCATCTGCGCCAGTTCTTCCAGCAGCTCCGCCTGCCGCGCCATCAGGTTCAGAAAGGCCTGGTTCGAAGGCTCGGCACAGCGGAATTTGGCCAGCTCCATGAGGCGCTGGGCCATCCGCTCCAGTTCGATGTGCGCAGCACGGCTGGCAATCAGGTACTCCTCGGGCTTCATGCTGGTGGCTGTCTCTGGTTTTGTTATGTCGCTACACAAGCGAAAGGGGCCGCAGCCCCTTTCGCTTCCCAAGTTTCAAGTGTAGTGGCGCAGCCTGCAAGAGCGGCGCATGACCGTCTCAGGGACTTCCCCTAGAACCGCATCAAAACCGGCCCCAGCCTGACCCACCGCTGACTTTTGTGACATCAAACCTTGCCGAACACCAGCCGGATGGCCAGCTGGTGCAGGTGCTGCCAGGGCGCCGTCAGGTCTTCCAGCACGCTGAAGTGGTTGCGCTGGGGGATGGTCTCGCAGACCGGCACCACCTGTTTGCCCCAGGCCTGCTGGATCAGCTTGTTGTGGCGGATGAACTCGGCGCTCTCTTCGGCGCCGGCCACGGTGTAGAGCACACCCTTCTTCGGTGCCGGCAGCAGCGCCGGGCTGGCCAGGCGCACCTGCTCGGGCGTGAGGCGCAGATCCCCCTTGAGGAAGGGCGTGTGCATGATGGGTTCCAGGTCGTACAGGCCGGAAATGGACATCGCCCCCTTCACCAGGTCGGCCGGCAGGTCCTTGGCGTAGGCCGGCCAGGCGCAGTCCAGCAGCATGGCCGCCAGGTGGCCGCCGGCCGAATGGCCCACCACGTAGATGCGGCTGGGGTCGCCGCCGAACTTCTTCGCGTTGCGGTAGACCCAGGCCAGGGCCTTGACCATCTGCAGCGTGATGTCGGGGATGGTGACGGCCGGGCACAGCGCGTAGTTGGGAATGAAAACGCAGCCCCCCAGGTTCTTGAAGGCCGGGGCGATGAAGGAGTGGTCGGACTTGTCGAGCGCGCGCCACCAGCCCCCGTGGATGAAGACCACCACGGGTGAGCCCGGCTGGTTGCTGGGGAACACATCCAGCTTTTCCATGGGGCCGTCGCCGTAGGCGATGTCAGTCTGGCAGGGGTGGGCGGCACGCGCGTCATCCGAGGCATCGGCCCAGCGGGCAAAGTGCATGGCGTGCTCCGGCACGAGGGCGCGGTTGTTGTACATGCGGTCCAGCCAGGCGGGATCGAACTTCTTCATGTCAGGGCTCCGGATGAAAGACAATGGGGCGGTTTCGCCGAGATACGATTATCTTGGCATATCTGGAGGTCACAAGATGAACATCACCGTGTTGGGAACCGGCAAGATGGGCTTTCCGATGGCGCGCCGCCTGTGCGAGGCCGGCCACACCGTGCACGTCTGGAACCGCAGCCGCGCCAAGGCCGAGGGCCTGGCCGCCTTCGGCGCCTCGGTGCACGACACCGCCACCGGCGCCGTGCAAGGCGCGGAATTCGTCATCACCATGCTGGAGCACGGCCCCGTGGTCGAGCAGGTGCTGTTCGAGACCGGCGTGGCCGGCACCATGAAACCGGGCACCGTGCTGATCGACATGTCCTCCATCAAGCCGGCCGAGGCGCGCGCGCACTCTGAACGCCTGGGCGGCATGGGCATCACCCACCTGGACGCCCCCGTTTCGGGCGGCACCCTGGGCGCCGAGGCCGGCACCCTGGCCATCATGGCCGGCGGCAGGATCAGCACCTTCGAGCGCGCCAAGCCGGTCTTCGCGCCCCTGGGCCGCGCCACCCTGGTGGGCCCCAGCGGCAGCGGCCAGCTGGCCAAGCTGGCCAACCAGATGATCGTGGGCATCACCATCGGCGCCGTGGCCGAAGCCCTGCTGCTGTGCCAGAAAGGCGGCGCCGACCCGGCCAAGGTGAAAGAAGCCATCAGCGGCGGCTTTGCCGACAGCCGCATCCTGCAGGTGCACGGCCAGCGCATGGTGGAACGCGACTTCGCCCCGCGCGCCCTCATGACCGTGCAGCTCAAGGACATGCGCAATGCGCTGGACACCGCCAGCGGCCTGGGTTTCACCGCGCCCATCACCGCGCTGCTGGAGCAGCTCTACGCCGAAGGCGTGGCCCACGGCCTGAACGAGCTGGACCAGTCGGGGCTGTTCGTGGAACTGGCGCAGCGCAACGGGATGAAGTGAGGCGCCAGTAGCCGGCTAGCGAGTTAACTGTTCGAATCTTGGTGATTGCTTCCGGCCAATAGCAGACATTGGCCCGGGAGACGCAAAGCAGGCACTGGAGTGACGGGTTTGTCCGGTTTTTTATGACCCTCGGCTCGCCGCAAAATCCGAACAACCCTTTGATTTTCAAAGGAAGTTTCCGTTCTTTCTCACTTTGTTATTCGTCAGTGACCTTGTTATACAGACAGGTTTGCTGGGTTTGCGGACTATGTTCATGGTCCAGGCAAACAGACCGATATGAAAAGGCCTGATATAAATCAGGCACTTAGAAAAAAACACGGGAGGAAACTTGATGAGCTACGGCCTTGTTATACAGACAGGTTTGACGTCTATACCAAGTTAGAGCATTCATGCGACACCTAGTCATCACAATTGCCGTCCTAGTCACCATGCTTCCTGCTGTGGAGGCTTCGGGCGCAAAGCGCGTCGCTATCGAGATCTACCCAAACGTCTACGTGGTCGAGAAAGACCGCTTCTCGGATCGACTAGCTGCAGTAGCGCATGCGGTTGCGCTAAAGCCTGCCGAACTTCACGTACGCGGGTGCCTCGCTATGCCTACCAAGCGCGTCATCGATGTCATGGAGCTTGTCGGCAAGCAGTACACAGGTCGGGTGGTAGTCGGCTCAATTTCAGCGGGCACCGGTGAGTGCCCTAACTTTTCGCCGCAGCCGGACGCGCGCCCAGAGGCGGGCGCGCACCGCTGAGCGCCACGTTAGGCCGCACCCGCCCAGATCGAAGCGCTCCGCAGTGAAGAATCCCCTCGTCCAACCCGTAAGCGCACAGGACCGCGTCAAGCACGCTCAGGTCTGCCCACACTGCTTCGCTCAGGTTCTCACGCTGTGGGGCCAAGATCTGAGGAAGTCTGGTCGCTGCCCCGAGTGCGGCAAGCGCATCTTCAGCTACAAGGGTGCCATGCACTCACTGCGAGAGATGGTTGTCATATGGGCTGTGTTCGCCTGTATCGCGCTAGTTCACTTGGGCTTGCTCCTATTCATGGTGCGTCAGTAGCTCTTGGGGGCAAGAATCGCTGGCGGCAGTTCGCAAACTGCAATGCTTCCCGCCACCAAACGCGAGTCCCGCCTGTTCCACTGCGCTTCTCCACACTAGCGCCGCCACTTGCTGGCTCCAACAGTGCGGCCCCCCCCTTCGCTCGAGTGGATTCGCACTGGCCTGGCACTTGGCCCGCGACGCGTCCAGGCATAGAATCCGCCTCGCAGGCCGAGCGCCATACCGGCGCTCGCCCTCTCGGCTCAAACGTTAGGCGTCACAAAAAAAACCAACTGTGCTTGGAGCCCTCAGTTCTCGAGGAGTCAAATGCTTTACATCGTTACGTCTACCTTCGTCTTTGCATGGGCAGGCACGGTTGTCTTTGTGGCTTTGCTCTTTTGGCTTGCCTTGCGCAGCAAGTCGCAAGGTGCGGTCAATCCAGGCAGGCTGAAGCGCTGGCATAGCATCTATACATGGCCCGCAACGCTCTTGTCGGGCTCCACTTGGCAGGAGCAGAGGGAACGCAACGTCGCCAAGGCCGCGAGAATCTCCGCGCTTGCTGCTATTGCGGCATTCGCCATACTCGGAAGCTTCGTCCTTTATCTCTCGTACTAACCAAAAAGCCTAAACACAAACGCGTTCAGTTCAGCGGGCCGCTCGTTCAGCACCCCATGCGAGACGAAGCCTTAGTCGCGCGGCGCCGCGACCGGTTCGATGCGCCGCCTAAACGGTAGGTGCCATAGAGTTTCATGCAAACCGCAGTCACGCTAATCTCTTGCATAGGCGCTGGCATCGTTGGTGGCGTCTTCTTTGCTTTCTCCACCTTCGTCATGAAGGCCCTCGCACAACTCCCTGTAACTCAGGGTATGGCGGCTATGCAGCGCATCAACGTCGTTGTACTTAATCCGCTGTTCTTGGGTGTCTTCCTAGGCACGGCACTCTTGTCTGCTGCCTGCGTCGTCATATCAGTCTTGGGCTGGGGCGTAGAACGCTCGTATCTGCTGTTTTCCTCGGGGCTTCTGTATCTGGTCGGCTCGTTCCTGGTCACAGTGGGCTTCAACGTGCCGCGCAACGAGAACCTAGCCAAACTGGATCCAGAGTCCACGCAAGCCGCCGAGTACTGGGCTGTCTATCTGCGCGAGTGGTCGCTCTGGAACCACGTGCGGTCAGTGGCTTCGGTAGCATCTGCGGCCTGCAGTGCCGGCGCTTTAGCCATGTAAGTCATTCATTGGCCTGCTACCAAATGACGCCAACCCTTCCATCAAGAGGGCGTGCCCCGGCAAGCCGGGTCACGCCTCTCACCTCAAATATTAAATCGCCGCAACAGCCTCAACGCCCACGTCGCTGATCCCATCTATCACTCCGCCAGCATGTCCGACCCATTGCGGATGCGGTGCATGGTGGCAATAGGCACCGTCCAGACGATGCCGTCGCCGATCTGGCCGGTGCTGCAGATCTCGATGATGATGTTGCGGATCTCCTCCACCATGCCGTCGTCGGCCAGCACGGTCACCATGACCTTGGGGGTGTAGTCGGTCAGTTCCTCCTTCACGGTGCGCTTGCCCACGGCGGCCGGGGCGGTGAAGCCCTCGGCCTTGGTGAGCGTGAGGCCCGGGAAGTTGGGGATGCCTCGCAGCGCCTCGCGCAGCAGGGGCAGGCGGTTGGGGCGCACGATGGCGCGAATTTCCTTCATCTGTTTCATGTCGTTTTTCCTCAGGCTTCCAACGAACTCTCATCGAACCAGCGGTACAGGGCGGGCAGCACCACCAGCGTGAGCAATGTAGACGAGATCAGGCCGCCGATGACCACGATGGCCAGGGGCTTCTGCACTTCGGAGCCCGGCCCGCTGGCGAACAGGAAGGGCACCAGGCCCAGCAGGGCCACGGTGGCCGTCATCATGACCGGGCGGAAACGCGCCACGCAGCCCTCGCGCACGGCCTGCATCACGGCCAGGCCGTCCTCGCGCAGGCGACGGATGTAGCTCACCAGCACCACGCCGTTGAGCACGGCGATGCCCCACAGCGCGATGAAGCCCACCGAAGCCGGCACGCTGAGGTACTCGCCCGTAACGGCCAGGCCCACCACGCCGCCGATGGAGGCGAAGGGCAGCACCAGGATGATGAGCGTGGCGAGTTTCAGCGAGTTGAACAGCAGGAAGAGCAGGAAGAAGATGGCCGCGATGGTGATGGGCACGATGACGGCCAGCGTGCCCATGGCGCGTTCCATGTTCTCGAACTGGCCGCCGAAGACGAAGTAGAAACCCTCGGGCAGTTTCACTTCCCTGGCAATGCGTTGCTCCACCTCCTGCACGAAACCACCCAGGTCACGGCCTTCCACGTTGGCGCCCACCACCACGCGGCGCTTGGCGCTTTCGCGGCTGATCTGGGCCGGGCCGTCGCGCAGCTCGATCTTCGCCACCGAGTGCAGGGGCACCAGGGCGCCGTCGGGGGCGCGCAGCAGCATGTTGCGGATGGCTTCTTCCGTATTGCGCGCCTCGGCGGGGAAACGCACGGCGATGCCGAAGCGGCGCTCGCCCTCGTAGAGCTGGCTCACCTCCTTGCCGCCGATGGCGGTCTCGATCAGGTTCTGCACCTCGGCCACGTTGATGCCGTGGCGCGCGATGGCCTTGCGGTCGATGTCGATGGTCAGGGCCTGCTGGCCCGAGAGGCGCTCGATGCGGATGTCGCGCGCGCCGGACACGCTGCGCAGCAGGCGCGCCACCTGCTCGGACACGCGGCGCAGCTCGCCCAGGTCGTCGCCAAAGATCTTCACCGCCAGCTGCGAGCGCACGCCGGTCACCATCTCGTCCACCCGCTCGGAGATGGGCTGCGAGAGCACGATCTGAACGCCCGGGATGGACGAGAGGCGCTGGCGGATGTCTTCGTCGATCTCGTCCTGCGTGCGGTCGGACTTGGGGTCGAGCAGCACGATGGGGTCGGACTCGTTGGGGCCAGCCGGATCGGCCGGCGATTCGCCGCGGCCCAGCTTGGAGACCACCAGACGCACGCCCGGCACTTCGGCGATGGCCTTCATGGCGCCCATCTCCAGGCGGATCGATTCGTCCAGCGAGATGCTGGGCACGCGGTTGATCTGCGGCGTGAGCGCGCCCTCCTTCATGGTCGGCATGAAGGACTTGCCCAGGAAGGGGAACAGCGCGATGGACGCCAGCAGCAGGCCCACGGCCACCATCAGGGTGCGGCGCTGGTGGCCCAGGGCCAGATCGAGCAGACTCACATACCGCGATTTCAGCCAGGCGATGACGCGGGTGTCGTGGTCGGCGCCGCCCTTGAGGATGTAGGAGCACAGCACCGGCGAGAGCACCAGCGAGACCAGCAGCGACACGCCCAGGGCGATCACGATGGTCAGCGCCAGCGGCGCGAACATCTTGCCCTCGATGCCCTGCAGCGTCATCAGCGGCAGGAACACCAGCATGATGATGACGATGCCGAACACCGTGGGCGTGGCCACTTCCTGCGTGGCGTCCAGGATCACGCGCACGCGCGAGGCCTCCGGCTTGGCCTGGCCCAGGCGGTGGAAGACGTTCTCCACCACCACCACGGTGGCGTCCACCATGAGGCCGATGGCGATGGCCAGGCCGCCCAGCGACATCAGATTGGCCGAGATGCCGTAGCGGTTCATCATGATGAAGGTGCTCAGCGGCGTGATGACCAGCGTGGCCACCACGATCAGGCTGGAGCGCACGTCGCCCAGGAAGATGAAGAGGATCACCACCACCAGGAAGATGCCCTCGATCAGCACCTTGCCTACCGTCCACAGGGCGGAATCGACCAGCTCGGTACGGTCGTAATACGGCACGATCTGCAGGCCGCCGGGCAGCATGTGCTTGCTGTTGATCTCATCCACGCGCTCCTTGACGCGCGTGACGATCTGCTTGGCATTGCCGCCGCGGGTCATGAGCACGATGCCCGAAACCGACTCGGTGTAGCCGCCCTTGATGATGGCGCCCTGACGCACCTCGTGGCCCAGGGTCACCTCGGCCAGGTCGCGAACATAGAGCGGCACGCCGTTTTTCTCGCGCACCACGATGTTGGCGATGTCCTCCAGCGTGCGGATCAGGCCCACGCCGCGGATCAGGTATTGCTCGGAGCGCTGCGGCAGGATGCCACCGCTGGCGTTGGCGTTGTTCTTGGCGATGGCTTCGAAGACCTGGTCGATGCCCACGTCATGGTGCAGCAGGCGCTCGGGCCGGGCCAGCACCTGGTACTGGCGCACGTAGCCGCCCTGCGAGTTGATCTCGGCCACGCCGGGGATGGAACGCAGCATGGGACGGACCACCCAGTCCTGCACGATGCGGCGTTCGGCCAGCTCGGTGGGCGTGAGCGCGCGCTGCCCGTCGTCCGGGTGGTCCAGGGTGTACTGGTAGACCTCACCCAGGCCGGTGGAGACCGGGCCCAGCACCGGCGTGATGCCCGCGGGCATGCGCGGTGCGATCTCGATCAGGCGCTCCATCACCAGCTGGCGCGCGAAGTAGACGTCGGTGCTGTCGGTGAAGACCAGGGTGATGATGGACAGGCCGCTCTTGTTGAGCGAGCGCATCTCGACGATGCCGGGCAGGCCGGTCATGGCGATTTCCAGCGGCACGGTGACAAAACGCTCGATCTCCTCGGGCGAGCGGCCGGTGGCCTCGGTGGCAATCTGGACCTGGACGTTGGTGACGTCGGGGAAGGCGTCGACCGACAGGCGCGTGGCTTCGCGCAGGCCGAAGGCGCACAGCATCAGGGCCAGCGCCACCACCACCAGCCGCTGGCTGAGGGCGGCGCGAATAAGAGATGTCAACATCACCTACTCCAGTTCCGCGCGCTTGCGCTCGTTGTTCAGGTGGAAGGCGCCCTCCACCACCAGCGGCGTGCCGGCGGCCGGCCCCTTGAGCAGGGGGCGCAGCCCGCGCGAGGCGGCCCCGAGTTCCACCGGCGTAAGGCGGAACTGGCCGGCGCCGGCCAGCACGAAGACGTGGTCGCGGTCGTTGTCGCGCACCACGGCGGCCTCGGGCACGGCCAGCTGCTGGCGGGCCTGGCCGATGATGCGCAGCGTGGCCAGCATCTGGGGCTTGAGCGCGCGGTCGGCGTTGTCGACCTCGGTGCGCACGATCAGGGAGCGTGTGTCGTGCGAGATGGTGTCGCTGACGAAGACCACCTTGCCGCTGAACTGGCGCTGGCCCAGGGCCGGCACCGAGATCTCCACCTTCTGCCCCATCTTCACCGCGGCGGCGTCCTGCTCGGGCAGCGCACCCACGACCCAGACCCGGGAGAGATCGGCCACGGTGAACAGCGGGTCGCCCGGCTGCGCCACCTGGCCCTGGCTGACCTTGCGCTCGATCACCACGCCCGAACGCGTGGCGATGATGCCGGCGAAGGAGCTGAGCTGGCCTTTCTCGCGCAGGCGTTCCAGCTGCGATTCGGGCACGCCCAGCAGTTGCAGCTGGTCGGCCGCGGCGCGCAGCTCGGCGCGGGCGATCGACAGCTCGGCCTCGCGGCGCTGCAGCTCGGCCGCGCCGATGACGTCGGCCTGGATCAGCAGGCGGGCACGCTCCAGCGCGCGCTCGGCCTGGGCCGTGGCGGAGTGCGCACGCAGATAGGTGAGCTGGGCGTTGGTCAGCTCGGGGCTGGTGACGCGCGCCAGCACCTGGCCGGCCTGCACGCGCGCGCCCACCTCGGCCAGCACCTCGGTCACGCGGCCGGTGACCGAAGCCCCGATGCGCGTGACCAGCTGTTCATTGGCCTCGATGCGGCCCGGCACGTCGCGCTCGGTGTCCAGGGACTGCAGGGCCAGCGGCGCGACCTGGAAGTTGCGCGCCATCTCGGCGTTGACGATCACCAGGTTGGGATCGGCGTCCGGCGCGGAGGCGCTTGCCTGGTCCGGGCCTTTGCTGCAACCGGCGATGAGGGCGGCGGCCAGCAGTGCGGCCGGCAGTCGGTAAGTCTTGTGGTTCATGGTGTTCATGCCTGCGGGTTCAGGGTTGGGCGGCATCGCGGCCGGTCAGGAGATCGATTTCGATGACGGCAGCCTGCTGCTGGAAGCGCGCCTGCAGCAGGTCGGCACGCACGGTGCGCAGCACGCGCTGCGCGTCGAGCACGTCGAGGATGCCGCGCTCGCCATAACGGTAGGCCGCCTGCGCCACGCGCAGCGCGGCTTCGGCGTCGCGGATGGCGCCGAAGCCCAGGGCCTCGACGCGCAGGCGCGCCATCTCCAGCGTCATGACGGCGGCATCGAGCTGCAGCTGCAGCTCGACCTGGCGGCCATCGAGCCGGGTGCGCGCACGCAGCTGCTCGGCCTGCGCCTCGTCGCGCGGGCCACGCTTCTGGTCGAACAGGGGCACCTGGATGCTGGCGCCCACGATGTTCTGGCGGTTGTCGGGCTCGCGCGTGTCGGTGTAGCGCAACTCGACGCCCGGCCAGCGGCTGGCGCCGGCCTCGCGCACGCGGGCCTGCTGGCGCTCCTGCTCGGCGCGCAGGGCCTGCAGCTCGGGGTTGTGCGCCAGCATCAGCTCGCGCAGCAGGCTGGGGGTGAGCGGCGCCAGGGTGTCGCCCAGGTCGGCGTTCAGGCTCCAGCCCGCGGGCAGCTGACCGGCGGCGAGCTGGTTGAGGCGGATGCGCGCCTGCTCCACCGCCAGTTGGGCGGTCTGCTGGCGCTGGCGCGCGCTGATGAATTCGGCCTCGGCCTTGATGATTTCGTAGCGCGCGGCCTCGCCGCTGTCCACGCGCACGCGCACGCGTTCGCGCGTCTGCTCCAGCAGGGTCAGTTCGTCAGCCGCGGCGCGGGCTTCTTCGATGCGCAGCAGCAGCTCGTAGGCGCGCACGCGCACCTGGGCCACCACCTCGCTGCGTGTCATGCCCACCTGGGCTTCGCTGCTGCGCAGGCCCTGCTCGGCCGCGTCGACACGCGCGTTGCGCAGCCAGGGGTTCTCGATCATCTGCGAGACGCCCCAGGCGCTGACGGTGCCGCTGCTGCCGCCATTGGCGGGGCGCAGGCGGCCGTCGCTGAATTCGAGGCGCGGGTTGGGCAGGGCACCGGCCGTGCGGATGCCGGCCTGGGCCTGCTCGCGCGAGCGCTGGGCCATCTGCAGTGTGGGGTTGTGCGTCAGCACGATGTTCACCAGCTCGCCCAGGCCGTAGGCCGGAGCGGCCGCTGCGGCGGCACTGGCGGGGTGCGTGGACGGCGCCGCTGTCTGCGCCATCAGGCTGGTCAACGGCCCTAACAACAGGCCGCCCACCCAGAGACGCAAGGTCGTCGATTTCATCAAAGGGATCCTCGGAAAAAATGGCTGGCGCAGGCCGACCCGGGCCTTGGCCCGGCCGGTCACGTCACCTACGGAACAGGAATGCGGGAGCGTCAGCCCAGCCGGGCTGGCGGGCGCAGCAGGGGCTGCGGCTCAGTCTGCGTCAGCGCGGGCTGGGGGCCCGGCATCGGCACGGACTGTGCGGCCAGCTGCCACACCGGCTGGCGGGGCAGGACTTCGAGGTCCGCCACCTCATTGAGCACGCGCTCGACCGGCGTGGTCTTCACGGGCGCCGGCTTGCGACAGACCACCTCGGCACCCGGCGTGACCGCGCTGTCCAGCACGGCTTCGGCATCGGCCGGCAGCAGGTTGAAGCCAGCCAGCTCACTGCCCACCATGGGCGGCGGCGTGGCGTGGGCCTGGGTCCAGGACCACAGCAAGCCGCCCGCCAGCAACAGGAAAGCCAGCACGCGCAACAGCCCCAGCCGGCGCTGGGCCGGACGTAAAATTGCTAGGGGTTGAGGGTGCATGGCGGGTTTCCTGGGGATCAAGACATGGCCTTGATTCGCAAGAATTAGGCCACATCGGTGTTTTCCCTAGGTGAAGCGGGGATTCCCGGCGCGTAAAGCCAGGCTCCGCAGCGGGAAGTCAGACCCCCAGGTAACGGTGCCAGAGGCCGGGATCGGCCGCCAACTCGGCCGACGGGCCGGCCCAGACCACACGACCGCGCTCGATGATGGTGTGACGATCAGCCAACTGGATGAGTCGCTGCACGTACTTGTCGATCACCAGGATGCTCTGGCCCTGCGCGCGCAACTGGTCCAGGCAGGCCCAGATCTGCTCGCGGATCAGCGGCGCCAGGCCCTCGGTGGCCTCGTCCAGGATCAGCAGCTGCGGGTTGGTCATCAGCGCGCGGCCGATGGCCAGCATCTGCTGCTCGCCGCCCGAGAGCTGGTTGCCCATATGACGCCGCCGCCCCAGCAAGGCAGGGAAGAGTTCGTAGACCCGCTCCAGCGTCCAGGGCTGGGAAGAAGCGCGGCGGTTCGCCGCAAAGGCCCGCAGGTTCTCTTCGACCGAAAGGTTCGGGAAGATCTGCCGCCCCTCGGGCACCAGGGCCAGGCCCATGCGCGCGATGCGGTCCGGGCTGAGGCCGTCGATGCGTTCACCGAGGAAGCGCACCACGCCAGTGCGCGGCGGTGTGAGCCCCAAAATGGAGCGTACGGTGGTGGTCTTGCCCATGCCATTGCGGCCCAGCAGGGTGGCCACGCCCCCCGCCTCGACCGTGAGGCTGATACCGAACAGCACCTGGCTGGCACCGTAGGCGGTCTGCAGATCGGTGACTTCGAGCAGCACGCTCATGTCCATCCCCAGCGCCGCAGCGTGCGCCACTCCAGCCACAAGACCAGGATGGTCAGGAAGAGGATGGTGCCGCCATGCCACTCCATGGCACGCTGCGCGTCCCGGGCCGCCGCCTCGTAACTGGCCTTGAATTCGGCATGGACCCGGTGCACGGGGCCGCAATGCAGCTCCCAGATGCGGAAGCGCTCGTCCGACACCCAGCGCATGGGCACGCCCAGCACATAACCCATGCAGCCCGGCAGGCTGTCCCGCTCCCCTGCTTCGTCCAGCGGCGTGCGCGCAGTCGCGAGCAGGGCGGCCGACACCGGGAACTCCATGCTGCGCTGCGTTTCGTCGGCCAGCCGCACCTGCAGATGCGGCACGCGGTCCTGCAGCTGCAACACCTCGACCGGCATCTGCACCAGCTGTTCGGGTTCGGGCACCGGGTTGAGCTGATCGACGCACAGGAGATAGCCCAGGTGCAGCTGCAGCAGGAGACCAACGAGGAGGGTCAGGGGATGGAAACGCCACCAGGAGCGTACAGAGCGCGCCATGGGCAGGGCCATCGGTGTCGGGGTCGGGTGCAGCATCAGGTGCCCGCCTCGACTTCGTCGCCCAGGTAGGCACGCCGCACCTCGGCATCGGCACGGATGACAGCAGGTGCCCCGCTGGCGATGATGCGGCCGGCCACCAGCACCGAGATGGTGTCGGCCAGGC
This sequence comes from uncultured Hylemonella sp., assembly GCA_963512175.1. GTDB lineage: Bacteria > Pseudomonadota > Gammaproteobacteria > Burkholderiales > Burkholderiaceae_C > Hylemonella. The sequence continues at coordinate 190,894 of CAUPLI010000007.1, forward strand.
GGAAGACGGCGTCCATGTCGTGTTCCACCAGCAGCAGGGTCAGCTGAGCGCGCAGGCCCAGCAGCAGGGCCACCATGCGCTCGGATTCCTCGGGCCCCATGCCGGCCATGGGTTCGTCCAGCAGCAGCAGCCTGGCGCCCGTGGCCAGGGCGATGCCCACCTCCAGCTGGCGCTGCTCGCCGTGCGAGAGCGCGCCGGCCAGCTGGGCCAGCCGCTGGCCCAGGCCCACGCGCTCCAGCACGGCCGCGGCCTGCTCGTAACGTTGTCGCTCGGCGCGCGCCGCGCCCCAGAAACGCAGGCTGCTGCCGCTGCGCGCCTGCAGGGCCAGGGCCACGTTGTCCAGCACCGACAGGCGCTGGAAGATGCTGGTGATCTGGTAAGACCGCGCCAGGCCGCGGTGCACGCGCTCGTGCATGGACAGCGGCGTGATGTCGGCCCCGTCGAAAGTGATGCGCCCCGCATCGGGTGCCAGCGCGCCCGAGAGCTGCTGGATCAGCGTGGTCTTGCCCGCGCCGTTGGGGCCGATGAGGGCGTGGATCTCGCCCGCACGCACCGTCAGATCCACGCCGTCGGTGGCGACCAGGCCGCCATAGCGTTTGACCAGGCCTCGCACTTCCAGCAAGCCGCTCATGCCCGCTCCTTGCGTTTGAACAGGCTCATCAATCCGTTGGGCGCGACCAGCACCACGGCCAGCAGCACGGCACCGAGCGCGAACTGCCAGTAGATGGTGTAGTGGCTCAGCACCTCTTCCAGCAGCAGGAAGACCACGGCGCCGATGACCCCGCCCCACAAGTGGCCCACCCCGCCCAGGATGACCATGACCATCAGCAGGCCGGACTGTCCCCACTGCATTGTGGACGGGCTGACGAAACCGCCCAGGCTGGCCAGCAGCGCGCCAGCCAGGCCCGCCAGCGCCCCGGCGATGACAAAGGCTGCGAGCTTGTGGCCATAGACGGCAAACCCCACGGCCTCCATGCGCGTCTCGTTCTCGCGCATGGCCTGCAGGGCGTGGCCGAAGCGCGCGTTGAGCAGGCGCCAGACGAAGAGCAAGGCCAGCGTCACCAGGGCCAGCGTGGTCCAGTAGAAGGTGCGCTCGTTGGCCAGCTCCAGCCCGCCGCCCAATGTGCCGCGCGCGGCGAGCGACAGGCCGTCGTCACCGCCGTAGGCCTTGGTGGAGATGGCCAGGTAATAGAGCATCTGCGCGAAGGCCAATGTGATCATGATGAAGTAGACGCCGCGCGTGCGCAGGCTGATGGCGCCGATCAGCGCCGCGAAGAGCGCGGACACGAGCATCGCGGCGGGCCACAGGACCCAGGCCGAATGCACACCGGATTGCAGCAGCACGCCTGCCGTGTAGGCGCCCACGCCCACGAAGGCCGCGTGGCCGAAGCTGACCATCCCGCCGAAACCCAGGATGAGGTTGAGGCTGGTGGCCGCCAGCGCGAAGATCAGGATGCGCGCGGCCAGGCCCAGGTAGAAGTCGCCGCCGATCAGCGGCGTGATCAGCGGCAAGGCCAGCAGCAGCACAAAGAGCGGCAGCGCCCGGCGCCAGCCCAGCGCGTGGTCGAGCAGGCTGCGCTGCGGCTCGTGCGGCACGACGGGTTCAGCCATGGGCAGGGAACAGGCCACGCGGCTTGAAGAAGAGCACGGCGGCCATGAGCACGTAGATGAGGATGGAGGCCACCGCCGGGCCGGCGTTGTCGGCCGCGGCGGGCCCGAGCACGGCGCCGAAGAGCAGCGGAATCAGCGCACGGCCGGCGGTGTCCACCACGCCGACCAGCAGGGCGCCCAGCAGCGCGCCACGCACCGAACCGATGCCGCCGATGACGATGACGACGAAGGCCAGGATCAGGATGCTCTCGCCCATGCCCACCTGCACCGCCAGCAGCGGGCCCAGCATGCCCCCGGCCACGGCGCACAAGGCGGCACCCAAGCCGAACAGCGCGGTGAACAGCGCGCGCACCGGCACACCCATGGCCAGGGCCATCTCGCGGTTGGAGGCGCCGGCGCGCAGCTGCATGCCCAGGCGCGTGCGCGTGATCAGCAACCACAGCCCCAGGGCCACAAGGAGCCCCACACCGATAATGAGCAGGCGGTAGGCCGGGTAATAAAAACCGCTGAGCAGTTCGACCGGGCCGGAAAGGGAATCCGGCGGGCTCAGCAGCACGGGCTGCGAGTCCCAGATGAAACGCACGGCCTCGTTGCACATGAGCAGGATGGCAAAGGTGCCCAGCACCTGCGAGAGGTGGTCGCGCGTGTAGAGGCGGCGCAGCACGGTGAGCTCCAGCAGCACGCCGAAGACAGCCGCACCGGCGATGCCGGCGGCCAGCCCGATCCAGAAGGAGCCGCTGGCCGTGGTGGCCGCGGCCACCAGGTAGGCGCCCACCATGTAGAGCGAGCCGTGCGCCAGGTTGATCATGTCCATGATGCCGAAGACCAGGGTGAGCCCGGCCGCCAGCAAAAAGAGCATGAGCCCGAACTGCAGGCCGTTCAAGGCCTGCTCCAGGATGAGGATGCCGGTCATCGGCGGGACGCGCGCGCGAGCCGGATCAGAGCGCCGGCATCTTGCAGCTGGCGGCGTAGGCGTCGGCGTGGTTCTTGAACACGGTGCCGATGGTGCGGTTGGTCACGCGGCCCTTGCTGTCGCTGGTGATGATGCGCAGGTAATAGTCCTGGATCGGGAACTGGTTGCTGTTGAACTTGAAGCTGCCGCGCACCGAGTCGAACTTCGCGGCCTTGAGCGCCTTGTGCACCGCGGCCTTGTCATCCAGCTTGCCCTTGGTATCGCGTACCGCAGCCGCAATCAGGTTGGCGGCGTCATAACCTTGCGAGGCATACAGCGTGGGCAGGCGGCCGTATTCCTTCTCGAAGGCGGTCACGAACTTCTGGTTGGCGGCGTTGTCCAGGTCGTGCGCCCACTGCGAGGTGTTGAACATGCCCAGCATGGGGTTGCCCACGGCCTTGATCACGTCCTCGTCGGCCGAGAAACCGGGGCCGAAGAGTGTCATGTCCTTGGACAGGCCGGCACCCACGAACTGCTTGATGAAGTTGATGCCCAGGCCGCCGGGCAGGAAGATGTAGACGGCATCGGGCTTGGCCGCGCGCAGCTTGGACAACTCGGCGCCGTAGTCCAGCAGGTTCAGCGGGGTGTAGCTCTCGGAGACGATCTCGCCGCCCTTGTAGTAGCGTTTGAAACCGGCCAGCGCGTCCTTGCCGGCCGGGTAGTTGGGGGCCAGCAGCGCCACGCGCTTGAAGCCCTTGTCGGCCACGGTCTTGCCCACGGCCTCGTGCTGGTTGTCGTTCTGCCAGGAAGCGCTGAAGAAATACGGGTTGCACTGCTCGCCGGCGTACTGCGAGGGGCCGGCGTTGGCGCTGATGTAGAAGGTCTTGGCGGCGAAGGTCGGTGCACCGGCGGCCAGCATGACGTTGGAAAACACGATGCCGGTCATGAAGTCGACCTTGTCGCGCTTGACCAGGCGGTCCGCCGTCTGGCGGCCCACGTCGGGGCTGGCCTGGTCATCGGCGACGATCACCTCGGCCGGCAGGCCACCGAGCTTGCCACCGTTCAGCTTCACCGCCAGCTGGAAGCCGTCGCGGATGTCGATGCCCAGTCCGGCGCCGGGACCGGAGAGCGTGGACAGCAGGCCGATCTTGACGTTGTCTGCGGCAAGTGCCGGCACGGTCAGCACGGCGGAAACGGCAGCCGCAAAAAAGCTGCGACGCAGCAAGGCAAAGGGCACGGTGTGTTTCATGGTCTTTCCTGTTCGGGGTGGGACGGGTGGAATAGGGCTGCCAGAATGATAGCGTTCTCCCGTTCAGCTTCTGGAGCCTCCTCATGAACCTGACCCGCCGCCAACTCACCCTGGCCCTGGCCGCCCTGCCGGCCGGCTGCGCCTTCCAGCCTCTCTCGCCCTTGCGCAGTGCTGCAGCCCCGGCGCCGGTCTCGCCGCCGGCCCTGCGGCCACCGGCCCTGGGCCAGCGCTGGACCTATCGCAAGTACAACGGCTTCAACAGTGCCCAGCTGGCCACGGAAGTGCACGAGGTGGTGGCCCTGGCGCCCCGGGTGGTCATCCGCAGCCGCAGCGACGCCAGCCCCGCCATCCTGGAGGAACATCAGCAGCCCTGGGGCCGGGTGCTGCGTGAAACCGGCTGGGACGATGTGCTGAACTACGAACAGGCGGCGCCCCTGTGGCCGGCCGACCCGAGCCCGGGAGCGCGCAGCGTGCACCGCACCTCCTACCGCATCGACAAGGACTCCTTCCGTTACTGGATCACCCAGCACACCACGGTGCAGGGCTGGGAACATGTTGCGCTGGCCAACGGCACCCACCTGGCCCTGCGCATCGAGAAGTTCATCCGGATCCAGCACCGCGACCTGAGCCGCCTGGAAACGACGCGACGTGACATCGTGTGGCTGGCACCGGAGATCGGCCGCTGGGTGGCACGCGAAGTGACCGGCGAGTACCTGATCCCCGATGATGTGGGTGTCTTCAGGGGGCTCGAAGATCACCACCGCTGGGAGCTGGCCTCCTGGGCCTGAAACGCTGGACCCACTGGCCGAAACTGCCATGGATGGCTAGAATTTCTCTCACGTGGGGGGGTAGCTCAGCTGGGAGAGCGTCGCGTTCGCAATGCGAAGGTCGGGAGTTCGATCCTCCTCCTCTCCACCACGACTTTGCTTGCGCACAGGCCGCCTGCACTCTGTAAGATGGCGAGGCACTCTCCGCAAGGACCGACATGGCCAATCTCGCAAGCCTCCTGAAATCAGAAATCTCCCGCATCGCACGCAAAGAGGTTCGTGCTGAAACCCAGACCCTGAAAAAAGCCTCCGCGCAGCACCGCAGCGAAATTGCCGCCCTCAAGCGCCGCCTCGCTGACCAGGAACGCCTGCTGTCCCGGCTGCGTAAAAACAGCCGCCCGGCCGCACCCCCCGCTCCCGCCACGGACAGCCCCAAGCTGCGCTTCCGGTCCGAGGGTTTTGCCAGTCTGAGAAAGAAGCTGGGGGTTTCCGCCGCCGAGATGGGCCAGCTGGTGGGCGTCTCGGCGCAAACCATCTACCACTGGGAAAAAGGGCTCTCCCGGCCCAGGAACAGCCAGCTGGCGGAGATTGCCGCCGTGCGCAAGCTGGGCAAACGCGAAGTCAGCGCGCGCCTGGCCCAGGCCTGAACGCCGCCGCAGACCGGAGCCGCCAGTGCCTCAGGCGGCCCCGATGCCGCCGACGGCCTGGAACAGGGCCTTGATCTTGTCGGCATCGATGTTGCGCGTGATGAAGACGATGCGTGTGCCCTGGTCCTCGCTGGGCCAGCGGTCCAGCGTGACGGGCGGGTGAAACACATGGCCCACGCCCTGCACGACGACGGGGCGGCCTTCGACGTTCACGATGCCCTTGACGCGCAGCATGTCCTTGCCTCGCAGGGAGATCAGCAGTTCCATGGCCGCCGAGAACGCGGGCCAGGTGAACGGCGTCTCGAACCTCAGCGACAGGTTGCGCACCGAAGGGTGGTGCCGGCCGGGCAGACGCCCCACCAGGTAAGCGCCCTCCTCTGAATCTGCCTCCCCTTCACGCGCGCCGAGCTCACCCAGGAAACGCAAGGTGTCGGGGCTGGCGCGCTCGCTTTGCAGACCCAGACCGATCAGGTCCCGGGGATGCAGTTCCCCCTGGATGCAGCGACGGATGTCGGCCCGCGTGTTGATGGCGGCAATCTCGGCCGTGAGCTCGTCCACCGCTTGGGCCGGCACCAGGTCGCTCTTGGTGATGAAGATGCGATCCGCCAGGGCGATCTGCTGCTGCGATTCGGGCTGCTGCGCCAGCTGGTCACGCGCGTTGACCGCGTCCACCAGCGTCACCACACCGTCCAGGCGGTAATGCGCGCCCAGCATGGTGTCGCTGGACAGGGTCTGGATCACCGGCCCGGGATCGGCCAGGCCGGTGGTTTCGATGATGACGCGTTCGAAGTCGGGGATGACCCCGGCGCGGCGCTCGCCGAAGAGTTCGCGCAGGGTGTCCTGCAGATCGGTGCGCACGGAACAGCACAGGCAGCCATTGGCGAGCAGGCTGACGTTCTCGGTCGACATCTTGACCAGGTCGTTGTCGATCCCGATCTCGCCGATCTCGTTGATGACCACCGCCATCCGGTCCATGTCCGGGTGCCGCACGAGCTTGCTGATCAGCGTGGTCTTGCCCGCGCCGAGGAAACCGGTGATCAGCGTGACCGGGATCTTGCCGGCCAGCGCATCACGCCCGCCGGAGGTCGTTGACCATTCAGACATTCATTTCGAGGATGTAGAGGCCACCGCTGAAACGGTCGACCGTGTAGACCAGCTTGCGCTCGTCGACGTAGACGTCGTTGAGCTGCACCGCGCCGCGCGGCGACAGGGCCGGTGTCGGCGGCACGTAGTAGGCCACTTCCTGCACCTGGTAGGGGTTGCTGGTGTCGTAGACGCGCACGCCGGCGTTGAAGAAGGTGCCGATAAACAGCGTCTCCGAGCGGAAGGAGCAGGGCACGGGCAGGTTCTCGTGCAGGTTGTGCGCGCCGAAACGCCCGCCGCGCTTGGCGAAGGTGTCGTAGGGCGGGGCCGGGAAGGTGCCGATGGGCAAGGGATTCGCGTCGGTACGCGAGTCCACCACCCAGACCAGCTTGGGCCAGTCCTTGCCGTCGTCCTGCACGCACTCGTCGGAGACGATCCACAGATTGCGCTCGAACAGGGGCAGCACCGTGTGGGTGAAGCCGTTGAAGGGCGGCGAATGGTTCCAGTGGGACACCATCTTGATGTCCGCGGGATTGCCGATGTCGAGCACGATGGCGCCGCCGTCAATGTACCCCACATAGGCGCGGTCGGGCCGCTGCGGGAAGACATTGGTGTTGTGCGCGCGAAAGCCCGTGTCGAACTGGGCCGGCAGGCGCGGCGGCGGGGGCGCCACGTCGCCTTCACGCGTGCCGGGGTACCACCAGCGGCCCTTCTCGTAGGGCTTGGTGGGGTTGGAGATGTCGATGATGCGGTAGATCTGGTCGTCCTTGGGGTTGCGCGGCTGGAAGTCCGGCGCGCCCGAGGCCATGTGCACGGTCTTGCCGTCCACGAACCAGACAGCGTGCACACCGCGCGAGTACGGGCCCGAGCAGTCGAAGTGCGAGAGCAGACGCGGCTCTTCCGGTTTGCTGATGTCGTAGATATTGAGGCCGGCCGGTTTGGCGCCGAGTTCCTTGACCTGGCTGGCCACGACCATGATGTTGCCCACCACGTCCAGCGAGTTGGACCGCACCTTCATGTGCGGCAGCTCGGTCTGCACGATCACGCGCGGGTTCTTGGGGTCGGTCACGTCGACGCCGGTGAAGTTCTTGGGCGCGGACTCGTGCGCCATCCACAGGATGCGCCGGCCGTCGTCGGCGATCTGCATGGCGATGCCTTCGCCCATGCCGCCGAAACCCTGCAGCTCGTTGTGCGAGATCAGCTTCATGTTCAGTGCCATGGGCTGGTCGGCGCGGGGACGCAGGGTCGTCAAATCAGGTTGGTTCATGTTGCACTCAAAAAAATACCGGATCAATCCAGACGCTGCGGCGTCAGTCCGCCTGGATGTTCTTTTCCTTCACCAGTTTTCCGTATTTGGCGTATTCCGCGTGCACGTAGCTGGTGAAAACGGCGGGCGTATTCCCCCCGGGCGTGGCGCCTTCCTTGGCCAGGCGCTCCATCACGCCAGGGTCCTTGAGGACCTTGGCGGTTTCACGCTGAAGCCTGTCCACGATGGCTGCCGGCGTGCTGGAAGGCACGAAGAGGCCGAACCACGAGGAGACATCGAAATCCTTAAGGCCCGATTCGGCCAGGGTGGGCACGTCCGGCACGGCCGACGAGCGGCTGGCCGAGGTGAGGGCCAGGGCCCGCACCCGACCGGATTGCACATGCGGCAACACCGCCACCATGGGGGCGAACATCAGCTGGATCTCGCCGGCCAGCAGGGCATTGACGGAGGGGCCGGCGCCCCGGTAGGGGATATGGGTGATCTGGGTCCCCGTGGCGATCTCGAACAGCTCGCCCGCCAGATGGGTGGGGGCCCCCTTGCCGGAGGAACCATAGTTGAGGGCGCCGGGCTTGGCCTTGGCCAGCGCGATCAGCTCCTGCACGTTCCTGGCCGCCACGCTCTGGTGGACCACCAGGATATTGGGCACCTCGGCCACCATCGTCACCGGTTTGAGATCACGCAAGGTGTCGTAGGCCAGCTTGTTGTACATGTGAGGGGCCACGGCCATGCTGGTCGACTGACCGATCAGCACCGTGTAGCCGTCCCCCGCAGACTTGGCCGTGATATCGGCCGCAATCGTGCCCGAAGCGCCCGAACGGTTCTCGACCACGATGCTCTGGCCCAGCGCCTCGCCGAGTTTCGGGCCAACGATGCGGGCAAAGAAATCCGCGGCCCCACCGGGAGACGCCGGAACGATCAGGCGGATCGGCTTGCTGGGGTAGTTGTCCGCCTGGGCCAGGGCCACGCCCATGACACCCAGCAGGACGGCAGCGCCCAGCAGACGCAGGCTGTTTCTACGCAACATCATTTCTGTCTCCTTTGATCAAGCCCATCACTCGCAAGCAGACGTGGACGGCACGGCCGATCCCAGCGTCACCTCGCCCAACTACTTCTGATGCTCCACCGACACCATCCGGGTTTCACCGGTTTCGGTCAGGGTACGCGTCGCATTCGGGGAGGCATAGATCCAGAGGATCTTCATGGGCTCGGTGCTCGACATATTGCGAAAGCGGTGCGACACGTTCGGGGGAATCCAGGTCGTGTCGAAGGGCTTGAGCACATACTCCTGCCCCTCGCAATCCATGATGGCGTTGCCCGAGAGCAGCATCACGCTCTCTTCGCAGTTGTGGCTGTGGAAGGGAATCGCCGTGCCGGGACTGAACTCGGTGATGCCGTTGATGAAGCTCTGCGCGCCGAGCGCCGGCGTCACCAGGGGGGTGGTGCGGGCACCACCGCCGCGGTCATGGCTCTTGATCTGGTCGGGCTTGAGCACGGCCGGGGCGCGTGCAGCTGTCGTGTTGCTCATCTCGGGTTCTCCTTTCAGGGGTTCAAGGCTCTGCTCAGGTTCTGGCAGGGCCGGTCCAGACCGTCTTGATGTTCATGAACTCATGCAAACCCAGATGCCCGAGTTCGCGGCCGTAACCGGATTGTTTGGTGCCGCCGAACGGCAGGCGGGGATCGGACGCCACCATGCCATTGACGAAGACGGCGCCGGCCTCGATGCGCCGCGACAGCTGACGCGCCCGGTCCAGGTCACGCGTCCAGAGCGAAGCCCCGAGACCGAAGGGGGAATCGTTGGCCACGGCGACGGCCGCCTCCGCCGACGCCACGCGCAGGATGGCGGCCGCCGGGCCGAAGGTCTCCTCGCGCGCGGCGGTCATGTCCGGCGTGACATGGTCCAGGATGGTGGGCTGGTAGTAGGCGCCGGGGCCAGGCAGCGGCTGGCCGCCGATCAGCACTTTGGCGCCTTCCTGGACGGAGGCCACGACCTGCGCATGCAGCTCCTCACGCAGCTTGCCGCGCGCCATGGATCCGATGGTGGTCCCGGCCAACAGGGGATCGCCGACCACGAGCTGGCGCGCACCGGCCACGAAAGCCTCGGCGAAACGGTCCGCCACGGCCTGCTCAACGATGAAGCGCTTGGCCGAGATGCAGCTTTGCCCCGTGTTGGAAAAACGCGCCTTGACGGCGACCGCGGCCGCCGCCTCGATGTCGGCATCGGCCAGCACGATGAAGGGGTCGGAGCCGCCGAGTTCGAGCACCTGCTTCTTGAGCGCCTGACCGGCCTGCGCGGCGATGCTGCGCCCCACGGGGGTGGAGCCGGTGAAGGTCACCGCGGTTATGCGCTCATCCTCGATCAGGCCGCGCACGGCGGAGGACTCGACCAGCAGCGTGGTGAACAGGCCCTCGGGCAGGCCCGCGTCCTTGAACACATCTTCGAGTGCCAGCGCACATTGCGGCACGTTGCTGGCGTGCTTGAGCACCATGCCGTTGCCACCGACCAGCACGGGTGCGGCTGCGCGCATGACCTGCCAGAAGGGATAGTTCCAGGGCATCACCGCCAGCACCAGGCCCAGCGGGTCGTACACGATGCGGCTATCCGTGGCGGCGCTGGCCACCACCTGATCGGCCAGGAAGGTCTCGCCCTGCTGGGCGTAATAGTCGAAGTTCCAGGCGCACTTCTCGATCTCGCCCAGCGATTCGCTCAGGGGCTTGCCCATCTCCTGCGTGATGAGCAGGGCCAGTTCCTGCTTCTTGCGCCGCAGCACGGCCGCGACCTGCAAGAGGTAGGGCAGGCGCTGGCGGACGTCCAGGCGGGCCCAGGCCTTCTGGGATTCGGCGGCCACACGCAGCCGGCTCTCGATGGCCCGCGCATCATGGATGGAGAATTTCCCCAGCAGCGTGTCGGTGGCCGGGTTGAAGGAGTTCATCATCATGCGGCACGCTCCTGGACCAGCGGCGCGATGCCCAGGTCCTGGGCCAGCACGGCCAGTTCCTGGACCAGGGTGTTGGCAATCGGTATGCCGGCCTGGTAACTTTGCCGGCGCTCATGGCTTTGTTCGCCCGGCAGCCAGATGCGTTCCACGCCCGGCAGGCGTTCGCTGTTGCGGATGTCCCTGACCAGCGTATCCACCGCGCCCTTGAACAGGGCAACATCGCCGAAGGCGCTCAGGTCGATCACCAGGATGGCCTGGCCGGTGTTGGTGACGCTGACGTGGTCGGCATTGAAGTCGATCACGTCCTTGCCCATGGCCGCGCCGCCCAGCGTGCCGGCCAGCAGGCCGACCACCAGCGCCAGGCCGTAGCCCTTGTAGTCACCGATGGGCAGCAGGAAACCTTCGCTGGCGCGGTTGGGATCGGTCAGGGGCTTGCCCTGGCGGTCGATCATCCAGCCCTCGGGCATCATCTCGCCGCGTTTGGCCTTGGCCTTGACCTTGCCATAGGCCGCCACCGTCGTGGCCATGTCCAGCACCACGGGCGGCTCCGCACCGGCGGGGATACCGGCCGCGATCGGGTTGGTGGACAGCAGCATGTCGGTGCCACCCCATGGCGGCAGGTGGTTGGCATTGCCCACGGCAAAGTACAGGCCCAGCATGTCGTGCTGCAGGGGCTTGCGTGCATACAGGGAGGCCGGGCCGGCGTGGTTGCTGTGGCGCGCGCTGACCCAGGCCACGCCGCAGTGCCGCGCTTTCTCGATGGCCAGATCGACCGCGCGCGACATCACCAGATGCCCCATGCCGTTGTCACCATCGAGCACCGCCATGCCCGGCCGCTCGCGCACCACCTTGATGTCGGGGTGCTTGTTGATGCCGCCGGCGCGGATGCGTTTCATGTACATCGGCAGGCGGATGACGCCGTGGCCGTCCGAGCCCTGCAGGTCGGCTTCGGCCATGAGCGAGGCGATGGTCAGGGCATCCGCCTGCGGAAAACCCTGGCTGACAAACGCCGCCTGGATGAAGTTGCGCAGGGTGTCGGGAAGGACCGGCGTGAAGTTGGTACTGGGCGCGTTCAAGTGGCGTTCTTTCTTTGGATCTTGGGAGGCATGAAGCGGCTGCACGACGGGCCCGTGTTTACGCCTGTTCTGGCCATGGAATCTCAATTGCTTATCGATGCGAGGATTGCTCCCGGGTGCCTGCTGCGTGTCAAGACAAGGTCGCTACAGGGGTGCTGAAAGTCCCGCAGTGTAGGAAGGCCGGGGCGGCACGTCCAATACTGATTTTTCGCGAGCCCATATCATCTTGATATCGATCGCCTCATTTTCGCCACATGAACCTGAAAACCCTGCGCTACTTCGTGGCCATTGCGGATGCCGGCAGCCTGACCGCCGCCGCCGCCGCCATCTCGATTGCCCAGCCGGCCCTGACACGACAACTGCGGGAACTGGAGGCCGACCTGGGCGTGCCGCTGTTTCACCGCATGCCGCGTGGCGTGCGGCTGACCCAGGCGGGTGTCACGCTCTACGAGGCAGCGCAGCGCATTCTGGGCGAGGCCCAGCGTGTGCGCCAGCGCCTGGCCAGCAAGGCCGGCGACACCAAGACCACCGTGGTGCTGGGCGTCTCCCCCACGCTGGCGCGGGTGCTGTTGCCCGGCTTGTTCGAGCACTGTCTGCGCACCCTGCCGGATGTGGAGTTGCGCTCGCGCGAAGCGTTCACGCCGGAGCTGCTGGACTGGCTGGAGCGCGGCATGATCGACATGGCGGTGGTCACCAACCCGGGTGTGGGACGCTCCGTCTCGCTGCACCCCCTGATCGGTGAACCGTTTGCCCTTGTCACGCACGCCTCCATGGGCATGGGCCCGCTCGTGTCGGTCGCCCAGCTGGCCCGCATTCCCCTGCTCATGACCAGCCTGCACCGCGACCTGGTCGAGCGGCAATTGCTGCCGCTGGGCAAGACGCTGAACGTGCAGGCAGTGCTGGACTCGGTGGACACCATCCGTGCGCTGGTCCAGAAGGGGCCGTGGGCCACGATCATGCCGGTCTCCGTCTACAAGGAGGCCGGCACCTCGTCCGAGGTCGTCATGTCCCAGATCACGGGCATCCAGCTCAACCGCCTGCTGGTGCTGGCGACCCGGCTGGAGCCCGAGGGCAAGCTGGCCATTCCGGTCATCCAGGAAATGATCGAGGCCGAGTTCTCGCGACTCATGCGCGAGGGCGTTTTCACCTTCACGGCCGCCCCATGACCATCCTGCGCGCACTGCCAGCGTGCAACGCACCGCCCCGGTGCGCACCTTTTAGGGTTTATCTGAATATCTGGGGCTCGAATCGACCAGACAATCTGTATACAGCTGTGTTTTCAATCCCGCATTCACCAAATCCGGAACTGGCACCCTTTTTGCTCAAGACATAGTACCGTGGTGGTCACCATCACTTTCATTCATCGCCTGCAGGCAGGCTTACCCAGGAGATCCCCATGTCCAAGCGCCACCTCCTCCAAACCGTCGTCGCTCTCGCCCTGACGGCCAGCTTCGCCTCCACCGCCCAGGCCCAGACCAAGCCCCTCAAGTTCCAGCTGGACTGGCGCTTCGAAGGCCCGGCGGCACTCTTCACCCTGCCGGCGGCCAAGGGCCATTTCAAGGACGCCGGGCTGGACGTGACCGTCGACAGCGGCAACGGCTCGGGCGGCACCGTCACGCGCGTGGCCTCGGGCACCTACGACATGGGCTTCGCCGACATGGCCGCCCTGATGGAGTTCCACGCCAACAACCCGGACGCCCCCAACAAGCCGGTGGCCGTCATGATGGTCTACAACAACACGCCGGCCGCCGTGCTGGCGCTCAAGAAGTCAGGCATCAAGACCCCGGCGGACCTGAAGGGCAAGAAGCTCGGTGCGCCGGTCTTCGACGCCGGCCGCAAGGCCTTCCCGATCTTCGAGAAGGCCAACAACGTGAGCAACGTGGCCTGGACCGCCATGGACCCGCCGTTGCGCGAGACCATGCTGGTGCGCGGCGACATCGATGCCATCACGGGTTTCTCCTTCACCTCGCTGCTCAACCTGGAAGCCCGCGGCGTGAAGGCCGAAGACGTGGTCGTCATGCCCTACGCCGATTACGGCGTGAAGCTCTATGGCAACGCCATCATCGCCACCCCCAAGCTCATCAAGGAGAACCCCGAGCTCATCAAGGCCTTCCTCAAGGCCTTCACCAAGGGCGCCAAGGAAGTGATGGCCAACCCGGCCGCCGGCATCGAGACCGTCAAGGCGCGTGACGGCATCATCAATGTGGCGCTGGAAACCCGCCGCCTGCAGATGGCCATTGATGCAGTGGTCGCCAGCCCGGACGCACGCAAGGAAGGTTTCGGCCAGGTCAACCCGGGCCGTCTGGCCCTGATGGCCTCGCAGGTGTCCGACGCCTTCGGCACCAAGACCCGCGTCGATCCCGCCGCCATCTGGAACGGCGCCTTCCTGCCGACGGCGGCCGAGCTGAACATCCTGCCGCCCGCCAGGAAGTGAGCCGCATGCTTGCCTGAACCCCCTGGCCAGCTTAGTCTGGCCATTTTTTTGCAGTCACCATGACGACCGAATCCTCCTCTCCTCCCTTCGTCCAGTTCGACGACGTCTGGCTGGCCTACAACGACGAGTTGCTGGCCCAGAACAACTTCGCGGTCGAGGCCATCAACCTGAACGTGCGCCAGGGCGAGTTCATCGCCATCGTCGGGCCCTCGGGCTGCGGCAAGTCCACCTTCATGAAGCTGACCACCGGCCTGAAGATGCCCAGCATGGGCCGCATCCGCGTCGACGGCCAGCCCGTGACCGGCCCGCTCAAGGTGTCGGGCATGGCCTTCCAGGCACCTTCGCTGCTGCCCTGGCGCACCACGCTGGACAACGTGCTGCTCCCGCTGGAAATCGTCGAACCCTACCGCTCGCAGTTCAAGGACCGCCGCAAGGAGTTCGAGGAGCGCGCGCTCAAGCTGCTCGAAACCGTGGGCCTGGGCGGCTACGCCAGGAAATTCCCCTGGGAGCTCTCGGGCGGCATGCAGCAGCGCGCCAGCATCTGCCGCGCCCTGATCCACGAGCCCAAGATGCTGCTGCTGGACGAGCCCTTCGGCGCGCTCGACGCCTTCACACGCGAGGAACTCTGGTGCACCCTGCGCGACCTGTGGCAGGCACAGAAGTTCAACGTCATCCTGGTCACGCACGACCTGCGCGAATCGGTCTTCCTGGCCGACACGGTCTACGTCATGAGCAAGGGCCCGGGCCGTTTCGTGGTGCAGCGCGAGATCGACCTGCCGCGCCCGCGCGACCTGGAAATCACCTACACCCCCGAATTCACCAGCATCGTGCACGAGCTGCGCGGCCACATCGGCGCCATGCGCAAGACCGGTGTGGCCATCCCCCAGTGAGAAGCCCCCCATGAAAAATCAAAAGCACCTCGAACGCTGGTCCCCCCTGCTGCTGCTGGTGGTCATCGTCATCCTCTGGCAGATCATCACTTCGGCCTTCAACGTCTCGGAATTCATCTTCCCCAGCCCGCTGCGCATCTGGGAACAGACGCTGGAGTACAAGGCCGTCATCGCCGGCCATGCCTGGCGCACCTTCTGGGTCACCATGGCGGGCTTCGGCATCGCCATCGTGGTGGGCGTGCTGCTGGGCTTCCTGATCGGCAGCTCGCGCCTGGCCTATGCGGCGGTCTACCCGCTGATGACCGCCTTCAACGCCCTGCCCAAGGCGGCCTTCGTGCCCATCCTGGTTGTGTGGTTCGGCATCGGCATCGGCCCGGCCATCCTCACGGCCTTCCTGATCAGCTTCTTCCCCATCACGGTCAACATCGCCACCGGCCTGGCCACGCTGGAGCCCGAACTGGAAGACGTGCTGCGCGTGCTGGGCGCCAAGCGCTGGGACGTGCTCATCAAGGTGGGCCTGCCGCGCTCCATGCCCTATTTCTTCGGCTCGCTCAAGGTGGCCATCACCCTGGCCTTCGTGGGCACCACGGTGTCCGAGATGACGGCCGCCAACGAGGGCATCGGTTACCTGCTGATCTCGGCCGGCTCGGCCATGCAGATGGGCCTGGCCTTCAGCGGCCTGCTGGTGGTGGGCGCCATGGCCATGGCCATGTACGAACTCTTCAGCTTCATCGAGAAGCACACGACGGGGTGGGCGCATCGGGGGTCGCAGAGCGCTTGATTTTTCTTGATTTCGTTTGCTTTGCTGCGCTGGTTTGCCTGCAAGCCGGGTCTCGGCCCGGCGGCCGACTCACTTTCTCTTGCTTCGCCAAGAGAAAGTAAGCAAAGAGAAGGCGAGCCGAAGTCAGGGCCCCTGCGGGGTACCTTGCGCTGCTCGCATCGGGCGGGGTCGGGCTAAACTCGCTGCGCTCAAACAACGCCCGCCCTGATCCGCCCGCTGCTGCGCTGCTCAGCCCTGCCACACGGCATGGGGGTCCAGACAGCCGGAAACCAACAGCCAAGACAGAACAGCCAAACAAGGACGC
>CAUPLI010000008.1:0-176042 GCA_963512175.1 uncultured Hylemonella sp.
CCCTGGCCCACACGCTCCACGCTGTCGGTGATGAGCGTCTTGATCTCTTTCGCCGCCTCGGCACTGCGGCCCGCCAGCGAGCGAACTTCAGAGGCCACCACGGCAAAACCGCGGCCCTGCTCACCCGCGCGCGCGGCTTCCACCGCAGCGTTCAAGGCCAGGATGTTGGTCTGGAAGGCGATGCCGTCGATCACGCTGATGATGTCGGCGATCTTCTTGCTCGAATCATTGATGCCTTTCATGGTGCCCACCACCTGGGCCACCACTTCGCCGCCCTTGATGGCCACGGTGCTGGCGCTCTGGGCCAGCTGGTTGGCCTGGCGGGCGTTGTCGGCGTTCTGCTTGACGGTGGAACCCAGCTCCTCCATCGAGGCCGCGGTCTCTTCCAGCGCGCTGGCCTGGCTCTCGGTGCGCGCGCTCAGGTCCTGGTTGCCCTGGGCGATCTGGGCGCTGGCGGTGGCCACGGATTCTGAACCGGAGCGCACGGTGCTGACCACCTTGACCAGACTGTCCTGCATGGCCGAGAGTGCTCTCAGCAGTTTCGCCACTTCGTCCTGGCCCTGTACCTGGAAGCGGTGGCTCAGGTCGCCCTGCGATACCGCGTCGGCCGCCGTGATGGCCTCGTCCAGTGCGCGTGAAATACCACGCACCAGGGCCATGCCGAACAGCACGGAAAACAGGAGGCCGGCCGTGATGGCGCTGATCGACACGATGCGGATCATCTGGTAGCGCGCATCTGCGGTGGCGTATTCCGCCTGGGCGACGTCGAGCTGCAGTTTTTTCAGGGCCACGATGCCGCTCCCGACGGGCTCGTACAGCGGACGGATCTTGTCGGTCACGATCTGCTTGACGCCTTCGATGTCGTTGGCGCGCAGCGCGGCTGCGGCCGGTCGCAGGCCTTCCCGCACGAATCGGCCGCGATCATCGGCGAATTGCCTGGCGATTTTTCCCTCTTCGACTGTCAGGGTCGTTGCCATATAGTCATCCCAGGTTTTGGTGATGGCTGCAATATTGGCTTCGATCTCGGCCGTGTTGGCCTGGATGGTTTCGGGCGTCGGGGTCACGATCGAAACCGCAATGGCCAGCCGGTTGCGCAGCAGCAAGCGTTCGATGTCCGCGACCTGTCCCAAAGGGATGGTGCGATCCTCATACACCGTCTTGAGCCCCGCATTGGATTGGCTGATGCCGAACAGGCCCAGCAGTCCGATGCCGATCAATATGACCGACATCAGGCCGATGAGTATGGTCAACCGTGTGGATATCTTGAACTGGTTCATGGTTTTGTCTCCTGGTGACTGGCTTGCTCTGCTGTCTGGAAATGCCGCTGCAGCAGTGACTCGAACGCCTGCAATGGCAAGGGGCGATGAAAGAGGTAGCCCTGGCAGGTGGTGCAGCCATAGAGCGCCAGGCGGTCGCGCTGGGCTTCCGTTTCGACGCCTTCGGCGATGACCTCCAGCCCGAGGTTGTGCGCCATGCCGATGATGGTTTGCACGATGACGTCGTCGTCCGGGTCATCGGTGATGTCCTGCACGAAGCTCTGGTCGATCTTGATCTTGCTCACCGGCAGGGCCTTGAGGTAGGCCAGCGAGGAGTAACCGGTGCCGAAATCGTCCAGCGAGACACTGCAGCCCAGCTCCACCAGGGCCGAGAGCTGATCCAGGGCCTGGCGCGGCTGGGTCATGGCGACGGTCTCGGTGATCTCCAGTTCCAGCCAGCGGGCGTGCGCGCCATGCCGGGCCAGTGCGCTGCGCACCTTGTGGGTGAGCTGACCCTGGTGCAGCTGATGCGCTGAAACGTTGATGGCCAGGCGCAAGGGCGTACCGGCCTGCTGCCAGGCGGCGATCTGGCGGCAGGCACTTTCCAGCACCCAGTCAGACAGCGGCAGGATCAACCCGGTCGCCTCGGCGATCGGGATGAAACGGTCCGGCCCGACGCGACCCAGCACCGGGTCCTGCCAGCGCAGCAGTGCTTCGGCACCCTCCAGCCGGCCATCGCGCAGATCGACCTGGGGCTGGAAATGCAGGCTCAGCAACTGCTCGCTCAGGGCGGTCTTGAGCCGCGAGTGCAGCAGCATGTCCTCATGCGTGCGGCGGTCCATTTCCAGTGAATAGCAGGCGTAGCCGCCGCGCCCGGCCTGTTTGGCCTGGTACATCGCCATGTCGGCATAGCGCAGGAGCGTGTCGCTGTCGTGCGCATCGTCCGGGTAGTAGGCCAGCCCGATGCTGGCTCCGCTGTAGACCTGCTGGTCTGGCAAGTCAAAGGCGTCCTGCAGGCAGGCGAGGATCTTGAGGGCCACGCTGACGGCTTCGTCGGCATGGTTGAGATCGGGCAGCAGGATGGCAAATTCATCCCCGCCCATGCGTGCCAGTGTGTCGCTGCCACGCAGCTGGCTGTGTATGCGGCGACCTGCCTGTATCAGCAGGGCATCCCCCGCAGCGTGACCAAAGGTGTCGTTGATCGTCTTGAAGTGGTCGAGGTCCATGAAGAGCACCGTCACCCGCTGCCCGGTGCGTTCTGCCCGCGACAGAGCCTGCCGGAGTTGCAGCTGGAAGAGCCAGCGGTTGGGCAGGCCGGTGAGTTCGTCGTGCGTGGCCTGGTGGCGCAGCGACTCCTCCAGCTTCTTGCGTTCGGTCAGGTCGCGCAGGTAGGCAATGGCGTGCGGCTTGCCGTCCACCTCCCAGTAACCCAGGGAGATGTCCACGGACTTCAGGTCGCCGTCTTGCCGGTACAGCTTCAGGTCCATGAGGCCCATGGCGCGGCTGTGCGGCGCGTGAAAGTAGTCGCGCATGGATTGCGCGTGCCGTTCGCGCAGATGTGGCGGCAGGAAGATGGATACGTTCTGGCCGATGAGATCCTTGGGGAGGTAGGCGCTGAGCACCTGCATGGCCGGATTGGCCAGCACGATGGTGCCTTCCTGGTCTACCCAGATCACGCCGTCCGGGGCGGCCGTGAGCGTGGCATTCTCCCGCTGGTACAACATCTCCAGTCGCTGCATCGGGCGACTCAGGGCTTCGTTGAAGGTCGCATGGAACAGGTAGAGGTAAGCCGCCACCTGGTAGACATTTCCTGCGGAATGGAGGCTGGTGTGCGACAAGCCGAGGGAAAGGCTGAAGAACAGACCTGCGATGGCGGACAGGGCCGCCGCGAAGATCAGGGCCATCAGGCATTCCTGTTCCAGCATCGAACGGCGCTGCCAGAAGACGAACAGGGTGCCCAGGTGCAGGAGGACGATGGCGACCTGCAGACCCCAGTAGAGGGCCGTCGGCTGGCCCTGCCCGTCAAGCAGGACCGGTAGCAGGGCGGACGGTGCCAGCACCAGGTAGCCGGGAATGAGGAGCCCCGCCAGCATGATCCCGACCGCCATTCGCTTGCGGGCGGGGCTCACGTAGGGCACGGCAGGTAGTGCGGCATAGACGAGCAGGACGACGGCGGCCACCAGCCGGGTAGCCAGACTGAAGCCGAGCGAGGCTTGCCTGGCCGCGGGCTGGAAGTCTTCGGCCAGGCCGGCATGGCTGACCACGTTCAGGAATCCGAGCAGTGCGACGCCGAGGAAACCGACGCCCAGCCATACCACGGCTCCCTTGCGGGGTGACATGATGGCGCGGTAGCCGGTGATGAAGATCAACAGGGCGACCAGCACCATGATCAGGTCGGCCGCGACATGCCAATGCGGCAACCAGATGCTGGCAGGTGTGGCCGCAATATCCTGACGCAGCAAGACCAGCATCAGCGGGATCGAAAGCGCCAGCAGGCCGATGCCGGCACCGAATTGGTAGGGGTGCCGGTGAGGTTGCAGGGCGACGCTGGCTGTCATCTGATGGGGGGTGTGTTGGGGTGCGGTGATCTCAGCTGTTCCTGGATTGCTCGATCAGTGCCTCTGCGATGCGGCGGGCCTGTTCCCGGCCCGCAACATCCGTTTCGTCCAGGTGTTCGCGTAGCAGAAAGGAGGCCTTGAGCAGCTCGTCACGAGCCATCTGCATGGCCTGGATCAGTTCATCCAGCTTCCCGGGGGGGAGGGCGGGCGGTGGCGAGGGCGTGTTCACGACGGCGTACTCAGGCAGAGAAGACGCGGATGGCGTCCATCAGGCGTTGGGCCTGCTCGCGCATGCTGCCGGCCGCGGCACTGCTTTGTTCCACCATGGCGGCGTTTTGCTGCGTCATCTCGTCGAGCTGCGACACGGCCTGCCCCACCTGCGCAATGCCGATGGCCTGCTCCTTCGAGGCTGCAGTGATCTCGGTGATCAGGTCATTGACGCGCCGCACCTGGCCGACGACCTCGTTGATGGTCTGCCCGGCCTGGCTGACCAGTTGCGCGCCGGTATCGACCTTGCTGACCGAATCGGCGATCAGGGCCTTGATTTCCTTGGCCGCTTCGGCGCTGCGACCGGCAAGTGATCGGACCTCTGCCGCCACGACGGCAAAACCGCGGCCCTGTTCGCCGGCCCGCGCAGCTTCCACCGCGGCGTTGAGCGCGAGGATGTTGGTCTGGAAGGCAATGCCGTCGATGACGCCGATGATGTCGGCGATGCGGCGGCTGGCGTCGGAAATCAGGTCCATGGTGGAGACCACGTTGGCGACGGCCTGGCCGCCACGGCTGGCGGCCTCGGTGGTGGCGCCCGCGAGCTGGCTGGCCTGCTGGGCCGTGTCGGAGTTCTGCCGCACGGTGGCGGTCTGCTGCTCCATGGCCGCTGCGGTCTGTTCCAGGCTGGAGGCCGTCTGCTCGGTACGGCTGGAGAGATCGTTGTTGGCGGTGGCAATTTCCTGGCTGGCCACATGCAGTCCGGAAACCTGCTCGTTGACGTCCGAGACCAGCGATTGCAGGTTCAGCCCCGCCTGGGTGATGGCGCGCGCCAGCAGTCCGATGTCGTCGCAGCGGTTCAGGCTCAGGTCCTTGGCCGGCTCGCCGCTGGCGACCTGCTGGGCCGTGCCGCGCACGCGCGCCAGCGGGCGGGTGACCTGGGCCTCGATGAACAGATCCGCCAGCAGCAGGCCAAGCGCCAGCCCGGCGCCCAGGCCGGCCTGTCCCGCTGCAACCAGAGGGGGGAGCAGGAATGCAGCCAGTGCCAGCAGCGGCAGGCGCACGCGCCAGGCCGTGGGCAGCAGTTGCAAGGCACTGGTCCAGCGCAGCCAGCCGGTGCGCACGACCAGGCCGCGGTGAAAGGCGAGGCCCCCGGCTTTCCCTTCGCGAAAGCGCCGGTACAGCGCCTCAGCGGCCTGTATTTCTTCCCGGCCCGGTTTGGTGCGTACCGAGAGGTAGCCCGCCACCTCGCCGTTGCGGCGCATGGGCGCGGCGTTGGCGCGCACCCAGTAATGGTCGCCGTCCTTGCGGCGGTTCTTGACCAGGGCCGTCCAGGCTTGGCCCTCTTTGAGGGTGCGCCACATGTCCGCGAAGGCCTGCGCCGGCATGTCCGGGTGGCGTACCAGATTGTGGGGCTGGTCGAGCAATTCGTCGACGCGATAGCCGCTGGTGCGGATGAAGGCCGCGTTGGCGTACTGGATGTGGCTGGAGGTGTCGGTGACCGACAGCAGTGTTTCGCTGCTGGGGAACTCGTATTCCCGCTGGGTGATCGGTAGGTTTGTGCGCATGAGGTCCCTCGAACTGATACCTGGGAGTTGAAAAACCATTCCCGCGCAGGGCGCCGGATGACGTTTTCAACAAGGCAGGGTCAGGGCCTCATGAGTGGACGGCCGTCCGCACGGCCAGTCCTAGTGGTTTTTATAACACGATACCTTGATCGGTATCAATCAGAAAAGATATCAGTGCCTCGATTCGTGCTTATTAACCACGGATGATCTCGGTCGCCAGTTCGGCCAGCTTGCGGCGCTGGGTACGTGCCGTCTTGCGCAGCAGCTCGAAAGCGTCCTGGCGCGTGAGGTAGTGCTGCGCCATGGTGATGCCGGTCGCCACGCTGATGTCGCGCTCGGCGTCCAGTGCGGCCTGCAGCTGGGTTCGCGTTTCCCGCAGGCCCTGCAATTCGTTGGCGCGTGCGAGTGCAGCCTCGATGGCGGGCAGGAGCTGTGATATGTCCAGCGGCTTGACCAGATAACTCAGGGCGCCATGCTGGCTGGCCTGGCCGATCATGTGCTGTTCGCTGTAGGCGCTGAGCATGATGAAGGGGATGTGGTCCAGCTCACGCAGCCGCCGTGCCAGGTACAGGCCGTCCTGTCCGCTCATGCGGATGTCCACGATGGCCAGATCGGGGCGCATGCCACTGGCCAGCAGCACTTCGGTTTCTTCGGAGGATTCGGCCGTGCTGACGCGGTAGCCCGCATGTTGCAGGCCCATGCTCAGAGTGGAGAGGACGAGCCGGTCGTCGTCCACCAGCAGGAGATGGATGGGCACGGGTTTGTCGGGCGTATTCATGCCGGGCTCTCTTCCAGGTGAAGTACCGGGGGGGAGATTTCCAGCTGGGTGAGAACCTCGTTCTCAAGCTGTTCCCGGGTCAGCGTGGCTCCTTCGCGCGGCATCAGTGAGGCAATCAACTGCAGGCCGGCGTGGTGCGCGGTCGGGCGGTCGGTATTGGCACGCAAATGGCCCGAGTTGCGGATGGCCACCTGGATGGTCTCAGGGTCTGCGCCTTTGCGCAGCGTCACGCTGACATGCCCGTGGGCCTTGCCGCCGTGCTTGACGGCGTTGACCAGCAGTTCGTTGAGCACCAGGGCGATCGGGACGGCCTCTTTTTCGGCAATGATGCCGGGGATCCAGTGGGCTGGAATATCGACGGCGACCGGTGTTTGCCAGACGGACTGGACATCGGCGGCGATGGCGCTGGTCAACTCGCACAGGCGCACGGTGTCCATGGAGGCGTGGCCCTGCAGGCCATGCAGCACGGCAATGCTGCGGATCTGGCTCATGACCTGGTTGATGGCCTCCGTCGTCTGCGGGTTTGCCTGCGCAAACAGGCGCAGCAGGCCGGAAATCCCCTGCAGGTTGTTCTTGATGCGATGGTGGACCTCCCGCACCAGTGCATTGCGGTGGGCGGTTTCATCGGCCAGGCGCTTGGCTTCCTGCTGCTTCTGAAAGGTGATGTCCGTGTGGGTGACGACATAGTTGGTGATGACACCATGCTCGTCCTTGACGGCCGTGCAGGTCAGCCATTGCGGGAAGACCTCACCGTTCTTGCGCGTGTGCCAGACCTCGTCGTTCCAGATGCCTTGTTCGCGGGCAGTGCGCCAGGCGTTCTCGTAGAAACCGGGTGGGTGGCGATCGGAGCGCATGAACGTGGTGGATCGGCCCAAGACCTCTTCGTTGCTGTAGCCCATGATCCGGGTGAAGCTGTGATTGGTGCGCAGGATGCGCAGGTTCGCATCCGTGACGATCATGCCTTCCTGGCACTCGAAGGCGACTGCCGCGATTCGCTGATCTTCCTCGGCCTGCTTGATCGCGGTGATGTCGGTGTGCGTGATGACCACCCCTTCCTGCTGCACCAGGCCCAGCGGCATGACGCTCATCGTGAACCAGCGCTTCTGGTCGGGCGAGTGGCAAGGGTACTCAGTGGTGTAGGCGGGCAGCCTGCCGTCCAGGACGGCCTGGATGCCCCGGCTGGCTTCCTCCGCATGGTCCGGGGACGCGCTGCCGATGGCGTGTCGCACTACGGCCAGGTAATTCACGCCGATGTGGGTGTGGGGCGCCGACAGACCCGGCTCGATCCCGTTTTCCTGCGTGAAACGCCGCCAGGGCTCGTTGACAGCCCGGATCACACCCTGCTGGTCCAGAACCGCAATATGCGCTGCCATGGAGTTGAGGATGACGTCCTTGAAGCTTTCGCTTTTCTTGAGCGCCTCTTCGCGTTCCGTCAGGTTCTCCATCAGGCGGTTGAAGCTGTCGAGCAGCAGTCCGATTTCGTCCCGTTTCGAAATGGGCAGGGTCTGCAGGGGGCGGCTGGTGTCAGCCGTGAAGGTGGCCAGGGTCCGGGCCGCTGTCGAGATCGGGGCGAGTTGGCGCCGGATCATCCACCAGGTCAGGACGCAGGCTATCAAGGTGAGCAGGATCGTTGCCAGCAACATGCGCCGGTGCATCTCATCGATGGGGGCAAAGGCCTCCGACGTCGGAAGAGCCGCTGCCAGATACCATCCTGCAGCAGGAATTCCTTTGGCCGAGGCCATGACCTCCTGCCCCAGCGGGTTGCGCGTTATGCCTGAGCCCTCATAGCCCTGGATGAAACGGTCGAGCAGTGCGTTGCCGCCCGGTGCGGGCAGTTGCTCCATGACGCGCCGCTTGTCCGTCGCGGTGACAACGAGCCGGTACTGGGGGGCGACCAGCATGTAGCCGCCGGTCCTGCCGTAGGCGCCCTGGGTCACGTCATCGAGAAAATTGGGTTGTGTCAGGTTGGTCAGGCCCGACAGGGCGCCGATGACGGTGCCCCGGGCGTCGCGTATCGGGACGGTCATGCCCAGGGTGGGGGCTTGCAGGACCTTGCCGAGGATGGGTTTGCTCACGTTGGGCTGGCCCTTGCGCAGTGCAAGGGCCACGCTGTCGATGTACATGTAGTTGACACCGACCCGTCCTGCCGCGGCCGGCAGCTCGGCGATGGCGGTGCCGTCGGTCCGGTAGACGATCACGCCGCGATTGAAGAGGGTGGGCAGCAGCGTGAGTTGCTCCAGGCGTGCCTGGGTGGCTGCCGGTCCCGCCTGTATGGCCTGCAGGGTCGAGCCGGCGACACTTTCAAGGACCCTGAGCCGGCTGTCCACTGCACCATTGATCTGGGCTGCGACCACGGACACGGTCGAATACTGCTGCTCACCCAGCAGGCGCTCCATGTCCTTGTGCAGCATCTCGCCGGCGAGATACGACAGCGACCAGAGGCTGGCTATGGAAATGGCCAGCACCGAGAGGGTGACCCGTGCTTTGACGGAGCGCCACAACGGGACTGTTACGGACATGCTGCTCCTCGCTGGTGGTATTGGGTTCCAAGGTGGATCATGATTTTCAGGGCCTGCATCGGCCGGCCTGGTACGGTGCCAAGTATAGGGAGCCACTGTGCCTGCGAGACGGTCTATCCCGGACAGATTTCACGTCTTCGCGAAGTCTCGGGTGTTTCCTCGGGGACAATTGCGGGATGACGGAAGAAATCAAGAAAACCAGGGATCTGCCAGCCGATTGGCTTGAGATCGAGTCCCTCGACATCGAAGCCCAGGGCATCGCCCACCGGCCCGACGGCAAGGTGGTGTTTGTCGAAGGCGCGCTGCCTTTCGAGGTGGTCAGCGCCAGCGTCAACCGCAGCAAGAACAACTGGGAGCAGGCTACCGTCACGGCCATCCACCGCGAGTCCTCGCAGCGCGTGCGGCCCGGCTGCCCGCATTTCGGCCTGCATGCCGGGGCCTGCGGCGGCTGCAAGATGCAGCACCTGCACCCGGGGGCCCAGGTGGCCGTCAAGCAGCGCGTGCTGGAGGACAACCTCTGGCATCTGGGCAAGGTGCGCGCCGAGACCGTGCTGCGCCCGATCGAAGGGCCGGCCTGGGGCTACCGCTACCGCGCCCGCCTGTCGGTGCGGCATGTGCGCAAGAAGGGCACGGTGCTGGTGGGCTTTCACGAGCGCAAGAGCCGTTACGTGGCCGACATGCAGGTCTGCCCGGTGCTGCCCCCGCATGTGAGCGCCATGCTGATGTCGCTGCGCGCCCTGATCGGCTCGCTCGACGCCATCGAGACCTGTCCGCAGATCGAGCTGGCCTGCGGCGATGTGGTCACGGCGCTGGTGCTGCGGCATCTGGAGCCGCTGAGCGCGGGGGACCTGGCCAAGCTGCGGGCCTTTGCCAGGGAACACCCCGTCGTGCAGTGGTGGCTGCAGCCCAAGGGGCCGGACACCGTGCACCTGCTGGACGACACGCCGGATGCGCTGCCCTTGAGCTACGCCCTGCCCGAATTCGGCATCACCATGCCTTTCAAGCCCACCGATTTCACCCAGGTCAATCCGCACATCAACCGCGTGCTGGTATCGCGCGCGCTGCGCCTGCTGGATGCGCAAAAGGACGAGCGGGTGATCGACTGGTTCTGCGGCCTGGGCAACTTCACCCTGCCCATCGCCACGCAGGCGCGTGAGGTGCTGGGCATCGAGGGCAGCGAGACGCTGGTGGCGCGCTCACGCGAGAATTACACAGGGAACCAGGCAGCCCGCCCAGCCGCACAGGCTCTGGCGCCGACGGGTTTCGTGGCACGGAATCTGTTCGAGATGACGCCTGAGCTGCTGATCCAGGATGGCAATGCCGACAAGTGGCTGGTCGATCCCCCGCGCGAGGGCGCCTTTGCCCTGGCCAAGACCCTGGCCGACCTGCATCAGCAGAAAGTGGATCCAGCCAACCACCCGGCCACGCCGGGGGCGCAGGGCTGGACGCCACCGCGGCGCATCGTCTACGTGAGTTGCAACCCGGCCACGCTGGCGCGCGACGCGGGCCTGCTGGTGCATCAGGCGGGTTACCGCTGCACGCAAGCGGGGGTGGTGAACATGTTCCCGCATACCGCGCACGTCGAGAGCATGGCGGTGTTCGAGCTGGCCTGAGCGGCCCTGCGGATCAGGAGGCTTTCTTGTCGGCCACGGCGGGCTTGGTGGCCGGGGCCGGTTTCTTCTCGGCCGCTGCCGGCTTCTTGTCTTCAGCCGCTTCCCTGGCCTCAGGCGTGGGCTGGCCTTCGATCTTGTTTTCCCGCATGTACTGGTCCATCTCGCGCCAGCCCTCGAAGACGGCGGTCTTCAGGGCCTTGGGGTTGAGCTGGTAGCACTCCTCGATGCCGCGTACGGCATAACGACAGGCGCCGCCGATGGCCTTGCCTTCGGCCTCCCGCTGCGCGATGCGCGGGTCCGGGCCCAGCCCGGGGATGTCGCAGGCGGCCAGCAGCAGGGCGAGGGCGGGGATGAGCAGGAGGCGCAGCGTCATGGGTTTGCAGGAGGGCGTACTGACCTTATCGGCATTTCAGGGGGCAGATTGAGTGTCGCATAGCCTGCGGGATGAAAAAAAGGCCCCGCAGGGCCTTTTCCGGGGGCTGTTCTGCCTTTATTCGCGTTCGCCGCCGAAGATGCCCAGCAGGGCCAGCAGGCTCTGGAACACGTTGAGGATGTCCAGGTACAGGGCCAGGGTGGCGCTGATGTAGTTGGTTTCGCCGCCGTCGATGATCTGCTTGATGTCGTAGAGCATGTAGGCGCTGAAGATGCCGATGGCCAGCATGGAGATCACGATCATGCCGGTGCTTGAGCCGACAAAGACGTTGATGATGCCGCCCACCATCAGCACGATGGCGCCGACGAAGAGCCACTTGCCCATGCCCGAGAGGTCACGCTTGATCACCGTGGCCAGGCTGGCCATGACGAAAAACACGCCAGCCGTACCCGCAAAGGCGGTCATGACCAGGTCGCTGCCGTTCTTGAAGCCCAGCACCATGGCGATCAGGCGCGAGAGCATCAGGCCCATGAAGAAGGTGAAGCCCAGCAGCACCGGCACACCGGCGGCCGAGTTCTTGGTCTTCTCGATGGCGTAGATGAAGCCGAAGGCGCCGCCCAGGAAGACGATCAGGCCCAGGAAGCCGGTCAGGGAGGCGGTGATGCCGGTGGCCACGCCGATCCAGGCGCCCAGCACGGTGGGCAGCAGGCTCAGGGCCAGCAGCCAGTAGGTATTGCGCAGCACCTTGTTGCGTTCGGTCGGCGAGAGCACCTGGCCGTAGCTGGTGGGGTCGAGAGTTTGAACTTGCTCGCTCATGTCTTCATCTCCTTGTAAGCCTGGGAACAGAGGTTATCCAGGTGCGGCCATTCTAGGTGGATTCAAGCCGCCCGCTGCAATCCACCACACACCCTGTGTATTTGTCATGGCAGTTTTGCGACGCGAGGCTGCCGAAACCCCGGGTTCTGGGGCTATGCTTGCGCCTGTCATTCCTTTGCCATTTTCCACCATGCAAACCAAATCCATCCTCCAGCTCGCAGACCTCAAGAAAATCGCCGCCGCCGCCGAGGCCGAGGCGCTGAAGAACAACTGGGCCGTCAGCATCTCCATCGTCGACGATGGCGGTCACCTGCTGTGGCTGCAGCGCCTCGATGGCGCCGCCCCGATTTCCGCGCAGATCGCACCGGCCAAGGCGCGCACCTCGGCCATGGGCCGCCGCGAGAGCCGCATCTACGAAGAGATGATCAACGGCGGCCGCGTGTCCTTCCTCAGTGCCCCGGGCCTGGACGGCCTGCTCGAAGGCGGCGTGCCGATCATGAAGGACGGCCAGTGCCTGGGTGCCGTGGGCGTCAGCGGTGTGAAGTCGGTGGAAGACGCGCAGATTGCGCGTGCCGGCATTGCCGCCATCGGCCTGTAAACGGCGCTTGCCATCAGGAGCAAGGGGCCCGGATGGGCCCCTTGTCATTTGGTCAGGATCAGCTTGCCCTGACGCGTGGCCTGCAGGCGGTAGAACTCGCCGTTGTGCCGGATCGTGACCGCCTTGCCGCCCTGCAGCAGGGTGGCGCTGTCCAGCGGCACGTCGGGCGGTATGCGCGCGGTGCTTTCCCTGTCCGTGTCCCGGTCAGCCGGCGCGGGCGGGTGAGAGGCGGTGTTCATCGCTGCCGTCATGCCGGTGCCCGGATTCAGCGCCTGGGCTCGGAGACGAAACCGATCTTGCGCAGCCCGGCCTGGTGCGCCATGGCCATGGCCTGGGCCACGCGCTCGTAGCGCACGGCCTTGTCGCCGTTGATGTGCAGTTCTGGCTGCGGGGAGCGCGCGCCCTCGGCCTGCAGCAGCGCCGGCAGGGCTTCCTCGCTGACGGCGTTGCCGTTGAGGTAGTAGGCGCCGGCGGCGTCGACCGACAGGCGCAGCGTTTCCGGCTTGACTTCCTCGCGCTGGCTCGTGGCCTGCGGCAGGTCCACGTTGACGGCGTGTTTCATCACCGGCACGGTGATGATGAAGATGATGAGCAGCACCAGCATGACGTCGACCAGCGGCGTCATGTTGATCTCGTTCATCACCTCGTCGGTGTCGTCCTGGGTTCCGAAGGCCATGGCATCAGGCTTTCTTCATGGGCACGACCTTGGCTTCGCCGCCGCCCACGCGGGCGCCGGTGACGAAGTAGGCGTGCAGGTCATGGGCGAAGCTGTTGAGCTTGCCCTGGACGGACTTGTTGCCGCGCACCAGCGCGTTGTAGCCCAGCACGGCGGGAATGGCCACGGCCAGGCCCAGGGCCGTCATGATCAGCGCCTCACCGATGGGGCCGGCCACCTTGTCGATGGTGGCCTGCCCGGCCACGCCGATGCTCAGCAACGCGTGGTAGATGCCCCAGACCGTGCCGAAGAGGCCGACGAAGGGCGCGGTGGAGCCGACCGATGCCAGCACGGCCAGACCGCCCTGCAGGCGCGCGTTGGCATGGTCGATGCTGTTGCGCAGGCAGCGCGTGACCCAGTCGCTGATGTCCAGGCTGTCGTGCAGGTGCGCCCGGGTGTTGCGGTGGTGCGCCGCAGCTTCGCGGCCTTCCTCGGCGAGATTGCGGAAGGGGTTGTCCTCCTGCGGACCCAGGCGCAGCAGGCCCTCGGCAAAGTCGGCGCTGTGCCAGAAGCCCTCGGCCTGGCGCGCCAGTTTCTTGTAGCGGATGAGGTCCATGGCCTTGAAGAGGATCACCATCCACGAGGCCAGCGACATGCCCAGCAGCAGCAGGGCGACGCCGCGCGTGACCCAGTCACCCTGGGCCCAGACGTTGAACAGACCGAATTGCGATTCCATAAGAGACTCCGGAAAACAAGAATTATTCGAGGACGAAATTGATGGGCACGTTGAACCACATGGCCTCGGCCACGCCATTGCGCCGGCCCGGCACGTAGCGCCAGCTGCGCACCGTGGCCAGCGCGGCCTGGTCCAGCCGGTCGTAGCCGCTGGAGCTGCGGATCTCGGCCTGCTGGGCCGTGCCGTCCACGCCGATCAGCACACGCACCACCACCTTGCCCTGTTCGCCCAGACGGCGGCTCAGCGGTGGGTAGGCCGGCTTGGGATTGTTCAGATAGGCCGCATCGCTGGAGGGCAGCTCGATGCGCGCCGGCGCCGGCGGGGCGGCCGGTGCAGCCGCCACGGTGCTGGCTTCGATGGCCGCTGGTGCGGCTACCGCGGGGACGGCCTGCGCCACGACCGGCGAGGGCTCCGCGGTGGTCACGGGCTGCGGCGTCGGCGGCTGCAGCTGTGGTTTGGGCAAGGGCGGTTCGGGCTTGCGCGGCGGGGCCGGTGTCTGCGGCTTGGGGGCCTCGGGGGCGGGGGGGCTGATGAATTCGCTGAGGATTTCGCCGGGGATGATGACCTCGACGGCGCGGCGCATCAGGCCGCTTTGCAGCGCCCACAGCACACCCACGTGCAACAGCACCACGCTGGCGGCGATGAGCAGGCGTCGGTTCATGGTCGGCTGGAAGTGCACTGGCTGGGCAAGGTTCATATTGTCGGGCTTCGTCCCCTGCCTACTTCCGGAAGATCCAGCCGCTGGCCAGCATGACCAGGGCGAGGCTGCCGAGGAGTATCAGGGTAGACATGACGGCGTCGATTATAAATGAGAATTATTCGTATCTAATAGCGCGGCGAAACTTTTCAGGCTGACGGCCAGAGCAGATCGGGCGGGATCTGCTCCAGTGTCCTGCAGCCACACAGGGCCATGGCCACCTCGAGTTCGTCGCGCAGCAGGCGCAGCACATGGGCCACGCCCATGGCGCCGGCGTTGGCCAGGCCGTAGACATAAGGCCGGCCGATGAGGACGGCCGAGGCGCCTAGCGTCAGGGCCTTGAGCACATCGGTGCCGCGCCGTATGCCGCCATCGACCAGCAAGGGCAGCGTGCCACCCAGCGCGTCGGCGATGCGCGGCAGCACGGCCACGGTGGTCGGCGCAGTGTCCAGCGTGCGGCCGCCATGGTTCGAAACCACGAGACCGGCGACGTTCAGGCTGACGGCCTGGCGGGCGTCGTCAGGATGCAGCACGCCCTTGAGCAGGATGGGCAGGCGCGTCTGCGTCTGCAGCCAGGCCAGGTCATCCCAGGTCGGGGCCCGGTGCAGCAGGCTATCGAAAAGGGCGCTCTGGCCCGGCGTGAGCCTGGGCAGCGTGGCCGAGGGCTGGCCTTCCAGGTTGACGGCGCGTACACCCGGGGGCAGGGCAAATCCGGCGCGGCGCTCGCGGTCACGCACGCCGTGTACCGGCGCGTCCACGGTGAGCACCAGGGCCTCGTACCCTGCGGTTTCGGCACGCTGCACCAGTTCACGCGTGCTGCCCCGGTCCTCCTGCAGGTAGAGCTGGAACCAGAGCGGGCCGCGGCTGGTTTCGTCCAGCACGGCCCGGGCCACGGCTTCCAGCGACACGCTGGCCTGGGTGCTGAGCACCAGGCCGGCCCCGAGCGCGGCAGCGGCGTGGGCCGTGGCGAGTTCGCCGTCCGGGTGCGCCAGGCGCTGGAAAGCCACCGGCGCCAGCAGGATGGGGTGGGCCAGGGTGCGGCCCAGCAGTTGCACGCGGGTGTGGCCACCGCTCAGGGGCTGCAGCACGCGCGGCAGCAGTTGCAGCGTGTCCCAGCTGCGGCGGTTGGCCGCCAGCGTGAGCTCGTCGGCGGCACCGCCGCTGAAATAGGACCAGGCGTTCTCGTCCAGCCGCGTGCGGGCATGGGCCTCGTGGTCGGCCAGGCTGACGAGCCCGGCGGGAATGGCGGCCAGGGCAGGGGAGGTGCTCATGTGTCCGCCCACATGCGCAGCAGGTTGTGATAAGTGCCGGTCAGTGCCGTGGTTTCCGTGCCTTCGCCGTGCTGCTGGCGCAGGCGCAGCAGGTTCATGTCGAGTTCGTAGAGCAGGCGGCGCTGTTCGTCGCTGCGCACCATGCTTTCGATCCAGAAGAAGCAGGCCAGGCGATGGCCGCGTGTGACGGGGCGCACCTGGTGCAGGCTGGTGCCCGGATAGAGCACCATGTGCCCGGCGGGCAGCTTGACGGCCTGCTCGCCATAGGTGTCGCTGATGCAGAGTTCGCCGCCCTCGTACTCGTCCGGGCCAGCCAGGAAGACGGTGCAGGAGATGTCGGTGCGCACGCGCTGGCCGCTGTCGGGCAGCGCGCGGATGGCGTTGTCGATATGGTTGCCGTAATGGTTGGTCTCGTCGCCGTAGCGGTTGATGCGCGGCGTGAAGACCTTCTTGGGCAGGGCGGCCGAGAAGAACTGCGGGCTGCGGTCCAGCCCGCGCAGCACCATGGCGCGGATCTGGCGCGCCGCCTCGCAGTCGTGCGGCAGTTGCTCGTTGTTCTTCACCTGCGCGGCCTGCGTGCCGGCGCTGTGCTTCCCGTCGGCCCAGGGCGCGTCGGCCAGCAGCGCGCGGGCGCGCTGGAGCTCGTCGGCGTTCAGGATGTCGGGGATGTGCAGCAGCATGGCGGACGCAGGTCGGGCGGGTCTCAGAGCTTGGCGGACAAGGTCACCTGCACCAGACGGCCGGCACCGGGGATGTAGTGGCCGTCATACAGCTGATCGGCATACAGGCGGTCGGTGACGTTGCTGATGTTGCCTTTCACGCTATAGCGTTCGCTGAACTTGTATTCGGCCATCAGGTCCAGCGTGGCGTAGGCCGGCACCTTCCAGCCCGGGTTGCGCAGCGGTGTCTGCTCGCCGCGGAAGTTCACGCCGGCACCCAGGCGCACGGGCTGGGTGACCTGGTAGGTGTTCCACAGCGTGCCGGAGTAGATGGGCGTGAGCGAGGGACGCTGGCCCTGGCCTTCGGCGCCCTGGGCACCCACGTCGATCATGGCGTCGGGCAGCCACATGAAGGAGCCGAAGACTTCCCATTTCGGCACCGGCCGGCCCGTCACGTCGGCCTCCAGGCCGGAGACGTGGCGACGTCCGGACAGTACCGCGATATTGAGCAGCGGGTCGGTGTTGCGTTCGTTGAACTTGACGGTGTGGAAGGCCGCCAGGCGCGTGGTGTAGCGCTTGTCGGCCGAGTCCAGCTTGGCGCCGATCTCGAGGTTGTAGCTCTGCTCGGGCGCCGTGTCCACGTTCTGCGCACTCAGCGAGTAGGTGTCGCCGGAGGTGTTGAAGGACGAGCCGGCGGAGACATGGTAGGAGTCCAGCGCATTGGGCTGGTACAGGGCACCCAGGCGCTGGCTCCAGCCGGCCACGGTCATCTGGTAGGTCGTGATGGTTTCCGGACCCGAGGCGTTGTTGGGGATGCCGTAGGTGACATAGTTGCCGATCATGTGGTCGAAGCGCAGGCCGCCCAGCAGCTTCCATTTCGGGGCAACCTGGACCAGGTCCTGCACATAGGCGCCCCAGCCCACGGAGTCGAACTGGTTGTTGATGCGCAGCACGCGCGAGGACTCGTTGACATTGGCGCCGTCGTCCGGCGTGCCGACCGTGGTGGTGGGCTTGGTCAGCGTGACGCCGCCCTGTGCGGCCGAGCGTGCCGCATAGACGGTCTTGGTGTCCATGACCGTGTCGATGCCGGTCAGCAGCTCATGCTTGAAGCCCAGGGCTTCGAACTTGGTGCTGTAGTCGCTCTGGGCCACGACGTTGTTGAGATCCTGGATCTTGAGCTGGGTGCCGCGGGTCAGGACCGTGGCGTCGCTGAAGTTCTGGAGATGGGTCGTGGTGGGGGTGGCGTTCGAGTTGCCCTGGATGCGCACGGTGCCGGCGTGCTGGTCGCGCGTGTAGACGCCGCGGCGCAGCTGGGTCTTGAGCTCGGAACCGTCATCGAAACGGTGCAGGTGCGACAAGGTCAGGCTGTTGGCCGTGCCCTTGTTGTAGTCGCTCGCCATGCCGTAGTAGCTGTTCGGGTTGACCGGCAGCGTGGTCGTTTCCGATGCGGGGGCGCCGGCATAAGGGCGTATCCACGGCATGCCGTAGTTGATGCCGTTGTTGTTGGTCAGGTGGTACAGGCCCACCGAGTATTCGTTGCGCTCGCCGATGCCCCAGCGGTAGGTGCCGGCCACACCGTACTTGTCGATGCTGCTGCCCGCGCCATTGTTGTCGGCCTTGGTGTCCATCACGTTCAGGCGCAGCGCTGCGCTGTCATCCGTCTTGAGGTTGAAGTCGCCCACCACGCGGCGGTAGTTGTAGCTGCCGACCGTGACGTCGACCTGGTTCTCGTCGATCAGGCGCGGCACCTTGCTGACCTGGTTGACGGCGCCGCCCGTGGAGCCGCGGCCGAACAGCATGGAAGCCGAGCCGCGCAGCAGTTCCAGGCGGTCCAGGTTGAAGGTGTCGCGGTCGTAGAAGGCCGGGTCGCGCATGCCGTCGATATAGATGTCGCCCGTGGTGGCCAGGGAGAAGCCGCGCAGGCGGATGTCTTCCTCGCCACCTTCTGCGGCCTGGAAGCTGATGCCGGCGGTGTTCTTCAGGGCTTCCTTCAGGGTGTCGAGGTTGCGGTCGTCGATCAGCTTTTCGGTCACCACCGTCACCGACTGCGGGATGTCGCGCAGTTGCTGCTTGCCCTTGCCGATGCCGGTCTCGGTGGCGCGGTAGGCGTCCTTGCCTTCCGGTGCCTCGGCCTGCTCCCTGACGATCACGGTGCCCAGGGTCTTGCTGCCGTCGGTTTCAGCCGTCTGGGCCAGCGCGCTCATGGAGCCGGCCAGCAGCATGGCGCCCAGCGGCAGCAGCGCGGCCGACGCCAGGGGCTGGGAAGGGGTGGCCCGCAGTTCGCAGGCGGGGAGGGTTTTCTTGAGGTGGTGTTGCCGTTGGGTCATGGTTGTAGCGCCGATGGGTTGAAGAAGCGATGGCTGGCTACAACCGTCCCGGGCCCTAGGGCCCGGTGGCGTGGCTTGCTACACAAGATTTACGGAAGTATACACAAATACAAATCATTCGCATTACGTTTGTTACTGTTGATGTAAAAAAACCGGCCGGGCAAGGATGCCGGCCGGTTTTCAGGGGGATGCGCGGATTCGGTTCAGTAGCTCAGCCGCTCGGGCCGGATCTCCTGCAGGATGGTGGTGGCGATCTCCTCGATCGACTTGGTGGTGGTCGAGAGCCAGCGGATGCCGGCGCGCCGCATCATGGACTCGGCCGCAGCCACTTCCATACGACAGTTCTCAAGCGAGGCGTATTTGGAGTTGGGCCGGCGCTCATTGCGGATCTCGCACAGGCGATCGGGGTTGATGGTCAGGCCGAAAATCTTGGCCTTGTGCGGCACCAGGGCCGGGGGCAGGTGCTGGCGCTCGAAGTCTTCCGGGATCAGCGGGTAGTTGGAGGCCTTCAGGCCGTACTGCATGGCCAGGTACAGCGAGGTGGGCGTCTTGCCGCTGCGGCTCACGCCGACCAGGATCACGTCCGAGCTGGCCAGGTCGCGGTTGGACTGGCCATCGTCGTGCGCCAGCGAGAAGTTGATGGCCTCGATGCGGTCGTGGTAAGCCTGGCTCTTGCTCACGTCGCTGAAGCGGCCGATGCGGTGGTGCGACTTGATGCCCAGTTCTTCCTCCAGCGGGTTCACGAAGGTGCCGAACATGTCCAGCAACATGCCCTTGCAGCCCTCGTTGATGATCCGGTGCACCTCTTCGTTGGCCAGGGTGGTGAAGACGATGGGTTTTTTGCCTTCCACCTCGGCCGTGTGGTTGATCTGGCGCACGGCCTGGTGGGCCTTGTCCACGGTGTCGATGAAGGGCAGGCGCACGTGGTGCAGGTCGACCTCGAACTGGGCCAGGATGGCATTGCCGAAGGTCTCGGCCGTGATGCCGGTGCCATCGGAAATGAAAAAGACGGTGCGGTTGGGCATGGCGAGTGATGCTGGGTGGATGGAAATTGTTATCGAGTTACATGCAAAAACAGCATGGTTTCCGCGGGGCGGGAATAAAATCGCGGATTCACCCATAGATTCTTCCATGCAACGCAGCGCCCTACCAGAAAAAGAGCAAAGGCTGGCCGTTGGCATGGGCGCAGTCAGCACCTTGAGTGTGCTGGCCTCGGGCGCAAACCGGTTTTTAAACTCTGGAGCTTTCCCATGTCTGCACTTTTCAGCCCGACCGCCCTGGTCGTACCGTTTGAAAACCTGAGGATGACCGACGTCGAGGCGGTTGGCGGCAAGAACGCCAGCCTCGGCGAAATGATCTCGCAGCTGCCCCAGGGCGTGCGCGTGCCCACGGGCTTCGCCACCACGGCCCATGCCTTCCGCGAATTCCTCAAGCACGGCGGCCTGGCCGACCGCATCAACGCCAAGCTTGACGCCCTGGACACCGAGGACGTGCGTGCCCTGGCCACGGTGGGCGCCGAGATCCGCGCCATGGTCGAGGCCCAGCCTTTCCCGGCCGACCTCGAGAAAGCCATCCGCGAGGACTACGCCAAGCTGTCCGCCGGCAATGCCCAGGCCACCTTCGCCGTACGCTCCTCCGCCACCGCCGAGGACCTGCCCGATGCCTCCTTTGCCGGCCAGCAGGAAACCTTCCTGAACGTGCATGGCGTCGAGGAAGTGCTGCACAAGATGAAGGAGGTCTTCGCCTCCCTCTACAACGACCGCGCCATCAGCTACCGCGTGCACAAGGGCTTTGCCCACGCCGACGTGGCCCTGTCGGCCGGCGTGCAGCGCATGGTGCGCTCCGACCTGGGCGCCGCCGGCGTGATGTTCACCATCGACACCGAGTCCGGTTTCGAGGACGTGGTCTTCATCACCTCCAGCTACGGCCTGGGCGAGACGGTGGTGCAGGGCGCCGTGAACCCCGACGAGTTCTACGTGCACAAGCCCATGCTCAAGGCCGGCAAGCGCGCCGTGGTGCGCCGCAACCTGGGCTCCAAGCTGATCCAGATGGTGTTCTCCACGCCGGAAGAGAAGAAGGCCGGCGGCAAGCTGGTCAAGACCATCGACGTGCCCACCGAGCAGCGCAACCGTTATTCCCTGACCGACGCTGATGTCGAGCAACTCGCCAAGTACGCCCTGGTGATCGAGCAGCATTACGGCCGCCCCATGGACATCGAGTGGGGCAAGGACGGCACCGACGGCCTGCTGTACATCCTGCAGGCCCGTCCCGAGACCGTGAAGAGCCAGGCCGCCGGCACCGCCGAGATGCGCTACAAGCTCAAGGGCCAGAGCGCGGTGCTGGCCGAAGGCCGCGCCATCGGCCAGAAGATCGGCACCGGCCCCGTGCGCCTGGTGCACAACATCAGCGAGATGGACAAGGTCCAGCCCGGCGACGTGCTGGTCACCGACATGACCGACCCCAACTGGGAACCGGTGATGAAGCGCGCCAGCGCCATCGTCACCAACCGCGGCGGCCGCACCTGTCACGCGGCCATCATTGCGCGCGAGCTGGGCATCCCGGCCGTGGTCGGCTGCGGTGACGCCACCGAGAAGCTGAAGGACGGCACGCTGGTGACCGTGAGTTGCGCCGAGGGCGATACCGGCCACATCTACGACGGCCTGCTCGAGATGGAAGTGACCGAGGTGCAGCGCGGTGCCATGCCCGAGATCGACGTCAAGATCACCATGAACATCGGCAACCCGCAGCTGGCCTTCGACTTCGCCCAGCTGCCCAACCACGGCGTGGGCCTGGCGCGCCTGGAGTTCATCATCAACAACAACATCGGCGTGCACCCCAAGGCCATCCTGGACTACCCGAACATCGACGCCGACCTCAAGAAGGCCGTCGAGTCCGTGGCCCGCGGCCATGCCTCGCCGCGCGCCTTCTACGTGGACAAGGTCGCCGAGGGGGTGGCCACCATCGCCGCTGCCTTCTGGCCCAAGCCGGTGATCGTGCGCCTGTCGGACTTCAAGAGCAATGAGTACCGCAAGCTCATCGGCGGCAGCCGCTACGAGCCCGAGGAAGAGAACCCCATGCTGGGCTTCCGCGGCGCTGCGCGTTACCTGAGCGCTGATTTCGCCGAGTCCTTCGCCATGGAGTGCGAGGCCATGAAGCGCGTGCGCGAGGAGATGGGCCTGACCAATGTCGAGCTCATGGTGCCCTTTGTGCGAACCCTGGGCCAGGCGAAGAAGGTGATCGACCTGCTGGGCAAGCATGGCCTCAAGCGTGGCGAGAACGGCCTGAAGATCATCATGATGTGCGAGGTGCCCAGCAATGCCATCCTGGCCGACGAGTTCCTCGAATACTTCGATGGCTTCTCCATCGGCTCCAACGACCTGACCCAGCTCACCCTGGGCCTGGACCGTGACTCCGGCATGGAGCTGCTGGCAGCCGACTTCGACGAGCGCGACCCGGCCGTGGAAGCCATGGTGGCGCGCGCCATCACGGCGTGCCGCAAGCAGAACAAGTACGTGGGCATCTGCGGCCAGGGCCCCAGCGACCACCCGGACTTCGCCAGGTGGCTGGTGGAGCAGGGCATCACCTCGCTCTCGCTGAACCCCGACTCGGTGGTCGAGACCTGGAAGAACCTGGCGAAATAAGGCCTGCGCCCCTCTCGGCAATTCATAAGCTGCAGACCTGAAAACGGGCCGCTCCTACGGGGCGGCCCGTTTTTTTATTCAATTTCGGGAAAACCCTGTCAGGGTTTGACCTTGAAAAGTCAGCCCGAGGTCAGGCCTGTAAGAAAGTCGTAAGCGCCACCCTAACAATGCCCTCAATTGCATTGATAGGTCCTCATGCTCGCTGTCGCGTCCACCATCAAACTGATTGCTGAAATCGCCCTCCTGGCCCTGCTGGGCCAGTGGCTGCTGGGCCTGCTGGCCGGCGCGAAGAAAGAGCAGAACCTGTTCTATCAAATCCTGCAGATCATGACCCGGCCCTTCGTGAGCGTGGCGCGCCTGCTGACGCCCAAACTGGTGCTGGACCGCCACGTGCCCCTGGTGGCTTTCCTGCTGCTGCTCTTCATCTGGCTGGGTGCCACGATCTACAAGATCCAGACCTGCCTGCAGATCGGCGTGGAGTTGTGCAAATGAACGCCACCCTGAGCTACTTCTCTCTCAAGCTGCAGGCCATCGCGCTGCTGGTGTTCAACCAGAAGGCGTCGGCGCTCGATCGCTTCGAGCAGATGCTGGCCTTGCGCCCCGATGACTTCTACGCCCTGGCCAGCCGGGCCCACGTGCTGGCCCAGCAGGGCCTCAAGGCCGAGGCCCTGGCTGCGCAGGAGCAGCTGGCCGCCCGCCATGTGGACAATCTGGCGGCCTGGTTCAACCTCGGCTACATGCTCGAGGAAGCCGGCCAGCACGCGCGTGCCGAAGTCGCCTTTCGCCGCGTCATCGAACTCGACCCCAAGATGGACCGCGCCTGGTATGGCCTGGCCCTCGTCCTGATCCAGGTCCGCCGCTTCGACGAAGCCGTTGCGGCCCTCAAGACCAATACAGAACTGCAGCCCATGAGCCCGTTCGGCTGGTATCAGCTGGCGCGGGTTCATGTTGACAGGCACGAGCCCGACGAGGCGGTGAAGATCATTCGCCACCTCAAGGGGTTCGAGCCGAAAGTGGCCGCCCAGCTGGAACGCGAGACCGGGTTGCGTGCAACCCCGGCCACGTCGACCAGCTGAGCGGGTACTTGATGGCCCCGGTGCAAGCCGGGGTCAGACAACGATAAGCCGCGATCCGGCCTGCAGGCCACGACGTGAGACACGTGGTGATCGCGAAATGCCCGAGAGGGTGACTTTGTTGGAGGTAGGTAAACATGCAGTTGACCGAAAGCCACCGCCATTACTGGCGCAAGAACCTCAATATCACCGGCATCCTGCTGGCGATCTGGTTCGTCGTGACGTTCGTCGTGAGTTATTTCGCCCGCGACCTGAACTTCAATTTCTTCGGCTGGCCGTTCAGTTTCTGGATGGGAGCGCAGGGTTCGCTGATCATCTATGTGCTGATCATCGGCTTCTACGCCCGTTACATGAACAAACTGGACATCGAGCACGATGTTCATGAAGGGGAGGAGTAATCATGGCTGGAATGTTTGGTTCTGACTCTGACGGCACCTCCAGTGCTGCCGCCACCAAGGCGTTCAAGCAAAACTTGAACAAGGTTTACAAGTGGTACACCGGTGGTTTCCTGGTGTTCGTGGTGGCCCTGGCCATCCTCGAGCAGATGGGCCTGCCGCGTAGCTGGATCGGCTTCATCTTCCTGCTTGCCACCATCGGCCTGTATGCCGGCATCGGCATCATGAGCCGCACCACCGACGCCGCGGAATACTACGTGGCCGGTCGTCGTGTGCCCGCTGTCTACAACGGCATGGCCACGGGCGCTGACTGGATGTCGGCCGCCTCCTTCATCGGCATGGCGGGTACCCTGTACCTGACCGGCTATGCAGGCCTGGCCTTCATCATGGGCTGGACCGGCGGCTACTGCCTGGTTGCGCTGTTCCTCGCGCCCTATATGCGCAAGTTCGGCCAGTTCACCATCCCTGACTTCCTGGGCGAGCGTTATGGCGGCAACCTGCCGCGTTTCCTGGGCATTCTGGCGGCCATCCTCTGCTCCTTCACCTATGTGGTGGCGCAGATCTACGGCGTGGGCCTGATCACCGCCCGCCTGACCGGTGTGGCTTTCGAGATCGGGATTTTCCTGGGCCTCGGCGGTATCCTGGTGTGTTCCTTCCTCGGTGGCATGCGCGCCGTGACCTGGACCCAGGTGGCGCAGTACATCATCCTGATCGTGGCCTACATGATCCCGGTGGTGTGGCTGTCCGTGAAGCAGACCAACGTGCCGATCCCGCAGGCCGTCTACGGCTACCAGCTGGAGAAGGTCACCGCCAAGGAAAAGCTGCTGACCAACGATCCCAAGGAACTCGAAGTCCGCGAGATCTTCAAGCAGCGTTCCGCCGCCCTGGCCGAGAAGCTCAAGGATCCCGCCGCTGCGCTGGCTGCCGACAAGGCCGCTGCCGCGCAGAAGGTGACGGATCTGAAGGCCGCCAATGCACCGGGGGCCGACATCACGGCTGCCGAGAAGGCCCTGGCTGCCCTGCCCAAGGACGCTGCTGCCGCCAAGGCAGCCTGGACGGCTGCCAAGGCAGGTGCCGACGTCAAGTCGCGCCCGCTCAACGGCATGCCTCCCCACGCGGCCCAGTTCGCGGGTGACCCCAAGGGTGATGCCGCTGCACAGAAGGCTTACGACGTTTCGCGCCGTAACTTCCTGGCGCTGATCTTCTGCCTGATGGTGGGTACTGCCGCGCTGCCGCACATCCTGATGCGCTACTACACCGTGCCCAGCGTGCGGGAAGCCCGTGAGTCGGTGACCTGGTCGCTGTTCTTCATCTTCCTGCTGTACTTCACGGCGCCGGCCCTGGCCGTGCTGGTGAAGTTCGAGGTGTTCAACGTGTTGATCGGCACACCGTTCGACCAGCTGCCGCAATGGGTGCAGTCCTGGAACCGGGTCGATCCGACGCTGCTGTCCGTGGTGGACATCAACAAGGACAACATCCTGCAGCTCAACGAGATGTCCATCGGTGGTGACATCGTGGTGCTGGCCACGCCGGAAATCGGCGGCCTGCCCTACGTGATCTCCGGCCTGGTGGCCGCTGGCGGCCTGGCTGCTGCGCTGTCGACTGCCGACGGCCTGCTGCTGACCATCGCCAACGCGCTGTCGCACGACCTGTACTACAAGATGATCGACCCGAACGCTTCCACCGCCCGCCGTGTGACCATCTCCAAGGTCCTGCTGCTGGTCGTGGCCCTGTGTGCGGCCTACGTGGCGGCGCAGAAGCCGGCCGACATCCTGTTCCTGGTCTCCGCTGCGTTCTCGTTCGCTGCGGCCGCGTTCTTCCCGGTGCTGGTCCTCGGCATCTTCTGGAAGCGCGCCAGCAACATCGGCGCTTCGCTGGGCATGATCGCCGGCCTGGGCACGACCGTGTACTACATGGTCATGACCCAGCCCTGGCTGCGCGGCATGTTCGGCATCACTTCGCCCATCCAGTTGTGGTGGGACATCCAGCCGATCTCTGCCGGTCTGTTCGGCGTGCCGGTCGGTTTTGCCGTGATCATCCTGGTCAGCCTGGTGACGCCGGCCCCGAGCCAGAAGGTTCAGGAGCTGGTTGACCACGTCCGTTACCCGAACCTGGGTGGCAGCAAGGCCTGATGACGATCTGACGCAAGTCAGGACATGAAGCCCGGCAACGCAAGTTGCCGGGCTTTTTTCATGGCATTTGCGCTAAGCTAGCCAAGGAGGAGGCAGCCACTTATGGCAGTACCCAAAACGACGAATCAGGCGAGTTCCGGATCCGTGACTTCAGTGGCCGCCCAGGTACCTTCGGGCAGCCTGCTCGCGAACCTGCGCCAGGAGCTGGCACGCTACACGCCGTTCTCGCAGATGGCGGCACCCGAACTCGATTTCTTTCTCGCGCATGCCGAACAGTTCTACTTCGCGCCAGGCGAGACGCTGATCGAGCCCGCCAGCGGCGAGGTCACCCAACTCTTTTTCATACGCCAGGGCGCGGTCAGCGGCAAGCGTGGGCTGGCCGACCTCTCGGGCGGCGCCTTCCAGTACGAGACCGGCGACCTGTTCCCGATCAGCGCGGCGATTGCCAAACGCGCCGTGACGGCGACCTACGAGGCCACGGCCGATACCTTCGTCCTGGCACTGCCCGTGGGCGACATGCAGACACTGGCGCTCAAGAGCGTGCCTTTTGCTGATTATCTGAACCGGCGCGTGCTCAAATTCCTCGAGCTTTCTCGCCAGGCCCTGCAGGTGGCCTACTCCTCGCGCACCCTGGCCGAGCAGTCCCTGGAGACGCGTCTGGGCGACTTGACGCCGCGTACGCCCGTCACCTGCCGCCCCCAGACGCCGCTGCGCACGGCCCTGACCGAGATGCACCAGCGCCGCATCGGCTCCATGCTGGTGACCAGCGAGCGCGGGGAGCCGCTGGGCATCCTCTCGCGCGACGACATCCTCGGAAGGGTGACACTGCAGGGGGTGCCGCTGGAGACGCCGATCGGGGATGTCATGGCACAGCCGGTGCACCATCTGACGCACGAGCACACGGCCGAAGACGCGGCCCTGCTGATGAGCCGCCACACCATCCGCCACGTGCCCATCACGCGCGACGGCGTGGTGGTGGGCATCGTCTCGGAGCGGGATCTTTTTGCCATGCAGCGCCTGAGCCTCAAGCACGTCAGCACCTCCATCCGTGGTGCGGCCGATGTGGACACGCTCAAGCTGGTGGCACAGGACATCCGCCGCTTCGCGCGCAGCCTGCTGAGCCAGGGCGTGCAGGCGCGCCAGCTCACCGCCCTGATCAGCCACCTCAACGACGTGCTGACCGAACGCCTACTGGAGCTCAAGGCGGCGCAGCATGGCATCGAACTGGGGCGCCTGTGCTGGCTGGCGCTGGGCTCGGAAGGGCGCAGCGAGCAGACCATCGCCACCGACCAGGACAATGCCCTGATCCTGCCGGACGACACCACGCCGGCGCAGCGCCAGCAGGTGCTGGCCTTTGCGCGTGACGTCAACCAGGCCCTGGACGCCTGCGGTTACCCGCTGTGCAAGGGCGGCGTCATGGCCGGCAACCCGGACTGCTGTCTGACGCTGCGCGAGTGGCGTGAACGTTTTGCACACTGGATCGAGCATGGCGCCCCGCAGGATCTGCTCAATGCCAGCATCTATTTCGACTTCCGGCCGCTGGCAGGGGATGTCACGCTGGCCCAGATCCTGAGGGAGGAAGTCAACACCGCGGCCCGGCAGGTGCCGCGCTTTCTCAAGCAGATGGCGCTCAATGCGTTGACACGCACACCGCCCTTGAGCTGGGTGGGCGGTATTGCTGCCGACGAGCAGGGGCTGATCGATCTCAAGTTGCAGGGCACGGCCCTTTTTGTCGATGCCGCGCGGCTCTACGGGCTGGCGCATGGCATGGGCGCCACCGGCACGCGTGAACGTCTCAACGCAATCGGGCCGATCCTGGGTGTGCCGGCCCAGGAGTACGAGGCCTGGGTCAGCGGCTTTG
Organism: uncultured Hylemonella sp.; assembly: GCA_963512175.1. Classification (GTDB taxonomy): domain Bacteria; phylum Pseudomonadota; class Gammaproteobacteria; order Burkholderiales; family Burkholderiaceae_C; genus Hylemonella. The sequence continues at coordinate 27,731 of CAUPLI010000008.1, forward strand.
AATTCCTGCAGATGCTGCGCCTGCAGATCCAGTTGCAAGGCGGGGCCTCGACCGAGTTGCCCAACCATGTCGAACTGCTCAAGCTGAACGACATCGACCGGCGCATCCTCAGGGAGACCTTCCGAGTGGCGCGCAACCTGCAGCAGCGCATCCAGCTGGACTACGAGAGATGAGCCTGTTCGACTGGCTGCAACGCCCCCGCGGGGGCCTGAAGGTCAATGAGGGCCGCTGGGTCATGCTCGATGTGGAAACCAGCGGCCTGGACCCGCACCATGACCGCCTGCTGGCCATCGCCGCCATCGCCCTGCGTGTCGACTGGGCGCGCGGTCGCCTGAGCGTGGACCTGGGCGACAGTTTCGAGGTCGTGTTGCGCCAGGAGCAGGTGACGGAGGCCAAGGACAACATCCTGCTGCATGGCATCGGTGTGCAGCGCCAGCGCGAGGGCATGGCGCCCGACGCCGCCCTGGAGGCCTTTGCCGGTTTTGTCTGGCAGTCGCCCCTGCTGGCCTTCCACGCGGCCTTTGACCAGGCCATGATCACCCGTCACATGCGCCACTACCTCGGGCGCACCCTGCCCAACCCCTGGGTGGACATCGAGCACCTGTGCGCCGTCACGCACGAAAAGGTGCGGGCCCGCTCCCTGGACGAGTGGATGCGGCACTTCGGCATCGAATGCGCGGTGCGCCACCAGGCCGCGGCCGACACCCTGGCCGAATGCGAGCTGTTGCTGCGTGTCTGGCCGCGCGTGGCGGCCCAGTGCGCCGACTGGCGCGGGGTGCAACGCCTGGCCCGCCAGCAGAGCTGGATCGCCCGCGCCTGAGCGGTCTTCCAGGGCCGGCTGGCCACGGCTGCGCAGATGGGCTATAATGCTTGGTTCCCACCTTGCCGTACCCCAGTAGACGCCGGGGATGGCTTCAATCCACAAGGAGTATCAATGCGTCATTACGAAATCGTCCTCATGATCCATCCGGATCAGAGCGAGCAGGTCCCCGCCATGCTCGAGCGTTACAAGGGCATGATCACCACCGGCGGCGGCAAGATCCACCGCGTTGAAGACTGGGGCCGTCGCCAGATGGTCTACATGATCAACAAGCTGGCCAAGGCCCACTACCTGTGCCTGAACATCGAAGCCGACCAGGCTGTGATGGCTGAACTGGAGCATGCCTTCAAGTTCAACGACGCCGTGCTGCGTCACCTGACGGTTCTGAAGAAGAAGGCCGATACCGGCCCGTCTTCCATGATGAAGACCGTCGAGCGTGAAGACGCCCGCAAGGCCCAGCAGGCTGAATTCCAGGCCTGATCGTTAGCGAGGAGTGAACCCCGGCGCCAACCAGCTGGACCTGAATGCTTCGATCGCAGAGCTCAATGCCATGCGATACACCCCGGCCGGCGTGCCGGCCCTGGATCTGAGACTCGAACACGAGTCGCTGCGCCAGGAAGCAGGACAGGAACGGCAGGTGAAAGCCAGCGTCAAGGCAGTCGCCTTTGGCGCGCTGGCCGAACGGCTTGCGAAGCAGGCGGTCGGCAGCAGCTGGAGGTTCCAAGGCTTTGTCGCCACTCCCCGCAACGGCAAGAACCTGGTGTTCCACATCCAAGATTTCAGTCAAGATTAAACAGGAGGCCCCATGGCCACGTTCAAGAAATTCAACAAAGACAAGCGCCCCAAGCGCAACACCCAGTCGCTGCTGTTCAAGCGCAAGCGCTTCTGCCGCTTCACGGTCGCTGGCGTCGAGGAAATCGACTACAAGGACATCGACACGCTGCGTGATTTCGTTGCCGAAAACGGCAAGATCATCCCGGCCCGTCTGACCGGCACCCGCGCCATCTACCAGCGCCAGCTCAACACCGCCATCAAGCGCGCACGCTTCCTGGCGATGCTGCCGTACAGCGACCAGCACCGCATCTAAGGAAGAACAGACCATGCAAATCATTCTGCTCGACAAGGTCGTGAACCTGGGTAACCTCGGCGAAATCGTCAAGGTGAAAGACGGCTACGCCCGCAACTTCCTGATCCCCTCCGGCCGCGCCCGTCGCGCCACCGAAGCGGCCAAGAAGGACTTCGAAGTCCGCCGCGCCGAACTGGAGAAGGCTGCTGCCGCCAAGCTGGCCGAATCCCAGGCCCTGGGCGAGAAGCTGGCCGGCACCACCCTCAAGCTGACCCAGAAGGCCGGCGTGGACGGTCGCCTGTTCGGCTCCGTCACCAACTTCGACATCGCCGAAGAGCTGGTCAAGACCGGCTACAAGGTGAGCAAGGCCCAGGTGCGCATGCCCAACGGCCCGATCAAGATGGTCGGCGACAGCACGGTCAGCGTGGCCCTGCACACCGACGTGGTCGTCGAGATCACCATCTCCGTGTACGGCGAAACCGCCTGATCCGGCTGATCTCCTGAAAAGCCGCCGGGCCCTGGCCCAGGCGGCTTTTTTTATGGCCGATGAAGTTGTACTTGCAAGTCCACAGCCTGCCCACAGTTATTCAGTGGGTTGTCCACAGCATTTCACTCGACGCTGGGCGCGCCGCGTCGTAGGATAGAAAATCACAAGGAATACCACTGAATGTCAGCCGTATTGACCGCCGTAGACGAAGGCTTCAGCCCCGACCGCCAGATCGCGCAACTGCGTGTCCCGCCGCACTCCATCGAGGCCGAATCCAGCGTGCTGGGGGGCCTGCTGCTGGACAACGCCGCCTGGGACCGCGTCAACGACCTGCTGGGCGATGGTGACTTCTACCGTTACGAGCACCGCCTGATCTACAGCGCCATCGGCCAGCTGATCAACGGCAGCCGCCCGGCCGACGTGATCACCGTCTTCGAGCAGTTGCAAAGCCAGGGCAAGGCCGAGGAAACAGGCGGCCTGGCCTACCTGAACGCCCTGGCGCAGTACGTGCCCAGCGCCGGCAACATCCGCCGTTACGCCGAGATCGTGCGCGAGCGCGGCATCCTGCGCAAGCTGGTGGCGGCCAGCGACGAGATCGCCACCAACGCCTTCAACCCGCAGGGCCGGCCGGTGGCGACCATCCTGGACGAGTCCGAACAGAAGATCTTCAACATCGGTGAGGAAGGCTCGCGCATGAAGCGCGGCTTCCAGTCCATGGACACCCTGGTGGTGGACCTGCTGGACCGCGTGCAGGAGATGGCCGACAACCCCAACGACATCACGGGCGTACCCACCGGCTTCTATGACCTGGACCGCATGACCTCCGGCCTGCAGCCGGGCGACATGATCGTGCTGGCCGCGCGCCCCTCCATGGGCAAGACGGCCTTTGCCATCAACATTGCCGAGCACGTGGCGCTCAACGAGCAGTTGCCGGTGGCGGTGTTCTCCATGGAAATGGGCGCCGCCCAGCTGGCGGTGCGTATCGTGGGTTCCATCGGCCGCATCGACCAGGGCCACCTGCGCACCGGCAAGCTGACGGATGAAGAGTGGCCGCGCCTGACCGAAGCCATCGAGAAGCTGCGCACCATCTCCCTGCACATCGACGAGACCGCCGGCCTGACCGCCAGCGAGTTGCGCGCCAATGCGCGCCGCCTGGCACGCCAGTGCGGCGGCAAGCTTGGCCTGATCGTGGTCGACTACCTGCAGCTCATGAGCGGCTCGTCGGGTAACGACGAGAATCGCGCCACCGAACTGGGCGAGATCTCGCGCGGCATGAAGATGCTGGCCAAGGAGCTGGGCTGCCCCTTGATCGCGCTCTCGCAGCTCAACCGCAGCGTGGAGACCCGCCCCGACAAGCGCCCCATGATGAGTGACCTGCGCGAGTCCGGTGCCATCGAGCAGGACGCCGACATCATCATGTTCATCTACCGCGACGAGTACTACACCAAGGACGCCTGCAAGGAACCCGGTGTGGCCGAGATCATCATCGCCAAGCAGCGTAACGGCCCGACCGGTGTGGTCAAGCTGGCCTTCCTGAAGAACCTGACGCGTTTCGAAAGCCTGGCCGGCGGCTACGGCAGCGGCGACTTCTGACTCTGCGGCAAGTCAAAGAAAAAGGGGCCCGAGGGCCCCTTTTTCTTGTCCGGTTGAACGGCGCAGCTCAGAGCACCTCGCTGGCAAAGTCCGCCAGACGCGAGCGTTCGCCGCGCGCCAGCGTGATGTGCCCACCGTGCGGCCAGCCCTTGAACTTGTCGACCGCGAAAGTCAGGCCCGAGGAGCCTTCGGTCAGGTAGGGTGTGTCGATCTGCGCCAGGTTGCCCATGCAGATGATCTTGGTGCCGGGACCGGCGCGGGTGATCAGCGTCTTCATCTGCTTGGGCGTCAGGTTCTGCGCCTCGTCGATGATGACGTACTTGCTCATGAAGGTGCGCCCGCGCATGAAGTTCATGCTCTTGATCTTGATGCGGCTGCGGATCAGCTCGCTGGTGGCGGCACGCCCCCATTCGCCGGCGCCGGTGTCGGTCTTGGACAGCACTTCGAGGTTGTCGTCCAGCGCGCCCATCCAGGGGCCCATTTTTTCCTCTTCGGTGCCGGGCAGGAAGCCGATGTCCTCGCCCACGCTCACGGTAGCGCGGGTCACGATGATCTCGGTGTAGCGCCGCTCGTCCAGCACCTGGGTCAGGCCGGCGGCCAGCGCCATCAGGGTCTTGCCGGTGCCGGCCGTGCCGGTCAGGGTGACGAAGTCCACCTCCGGGTCCATCAGCAGGTTCATGGCGAAGTTCTGCTCGCGGTTGCGCGTGGCGATGCCCCAGACGGCGTGCTTGAGGTGGGTGTAGTCCTTGAGCGTCTTGAGCACGGCGCTTTTGCCCCGGATCTCGGTGACGCGCGCGTAGAAGCTGGGTTCACCCGGGGCTTCGAAGTAGACAAACTGGTTGATCAGCAGGCTGGGCACGATGGGCCCGGTGATGCGGTAGAAGGTGTGCTGGCCCTGCTGCCAGCTCTCCACGCTCTGGCCTTCGGTGGTCCAGAAGTCGGGCGGCAGCGCCAGCGAGCCGGAATAAAGCAGGTCGCCGTCTTCCAGCGTCTTGTCGTTCTGGTAGTCGTCGGTGGCCAGGCTCAGTGCGCGCGCCTTGACGCGCATATTGATGTCCTTGGACACCAGCACCACCTCGCGCGGCGCGTACTGCACGCGCAACGCTTCCACGACGCCCAGGATCTGGTTGTCGGCCTTGCCCTGGGGCAGGCTGGTGGGCAGCTTGTAATCCAGCGGCTGGGTCTGGAAAAAGAGCTTGCCGCCGGCCTCGCGGTGGCCCGTGCTGTCGAGCTTCAGCCCGGTGGTGATGTCGGCGCCCTGGGCGCCGGCCAGGGCGTCCAGCGTGCGGCTGGTCTGGCGGGCGTTGCGCGCCACTTCCGTCATGCCCTTCTTGTGGCCGTCGAGCTCCTCCAGCACGATCATGGGCAGGAAGATGTCGTGTTCCTCGAAGCGGAACAGGCACATGGGATCGTGCATCAGCACATTGGTGTCGAGTACGAAGAGCTTGGCCGGACCGGTCGGGACGGTCTTTTTCGAACGCGGCCGGTCCAGTTGCTTCTCCTGGGCGGCGGGGGCGGGGCGGGGCGGCGTGCGCCGGGTCTCCACCTGGATGGCCGGGCCCTGGGCGTCGGTCCCCAGGCTCGCGCCATGTTCGAACAGGTCGCGCGCCTGGGCCTTGTTCAGGGATTCCGGGGCGTCGAAGGAGGCCGAGGTCTTGCGTCCGCTACGTGGCTTGCCACGGGCCGGGGCTTCGAAGGCTTCAGGAGAGAGCAGGGCGGCGCGTTTGGTGGGGGCAGGAGGCAGGGGCATGGGCGGTGGGGCTGGAGGAGAGTGGGACAGATGCCGTGCGGAAAACAAAAAAGCCGCCCGGTAAACCTGGGCGGCTTTGTTTGGCGTGAGCAGTTGCAAACCTCAACGGCATGAATTCATTATGCATGAGCCGTCTGAAAGTACATGCCCCTGTTGCTCAAAAGCATCAGGGCCGGTGAAAGCTCAGGCGGTAGCAGCTGCTGCGGCTTTCTTCAGGGCCTTGACGGCCTTGAGGACCTCGTCCACGTGGCCGGGGACCTTGAGGCCGCGCCATTCCTGCTTGAGGATGCCATCGGCGCCGATCAGGAAGGTGCTGCGCTCGATGCCCTTGACCTTCTTGCCATACATGATCTTGTTCTTGACCACGCCGAACATGTGGCACATCTTTTCTTCGGTGTCGGCGATCAGTTCGAAGGGCAGTTCCAGCTTGGACTTGAACTCGTCGTGCGACTTCATGTTGTCGCGCGAGACGCCAAACACCAGGGCGCCGGCCTTGACGAAATCCTTGTATTTGTCGCGGAACTGCATGGCTTCCGTGGTGCAGCCCGGGGTGTTGTCCTTGGGATAGAAATACAGGACCAGGGTCTGACCGAGATGGGAGGTGTTGGAAACCCGGATGCCACCGGTGGCGTTGGCTTCGAATTCCGGAATCGGTTTGTTGACAACAATCGCCATATGACTCAAATCTTGTGTGACAGCAGCTGTCGTGGAAAAGGTCGGGTGGCAGTCCGTGACAGCTCGGCTTGTAGCCCGACGCAAGCTGATGATTTTACCCTGAAAACCTTATCTCTGAGTTGTCCCCGGCTAGGGAGTTTCCAGCAGTAGTGCTGCCACCACATGGCGGCCCTCGCCCGCCAGGATGTTGTAGGTCCTGCACGCCGCCGCCGTATCCATGGTTTCCAGGCCGATTCCCAGGCCCACCAGGGCCTGCAGCCATTCGGGGCGGGGGAAACGCAGACGCGCACCGCTGCCGAAGAGCACCAGTTCCGGGCGCAGCTCGGCCAGTGCAGCGAAGTGCACGGCCTGCAGGTCTTCGTAGCGGCGGCATGGCCAGACCTGGCGCTCGCCGCGCGAACCAAGCACGAGGCTGGTGCTGAATTTTTCAGCATCCACGGCAATCCAGCCCGGACCGTAGCCGTTGATGGTCTGGACCGTGGGTTTATCGGGTTGGAGTTTCATAAAATGAGAGAGAACTGTGGTCAAATTATAGGTTTCGCCTCGTCTAAAGGCTGGCTGTTGCACGCCAGCCTGTGTATCCCGGAGGGACTTTGAAGACCATACGCAAATCGGAAAAGCTGGCCAACGTCTGCTACGACATCCGCGGCCCCATCATGGAGCGCGCCAAGCAGATGGAGGAGGAGGGCCACAGCATCATCAAGCTCAACATCGGCAACCTGGCCGTGTTCGGTTTTGATTCGCCCGAGGAAATCCGCCAGGACATGATCCGCAACCTGCCCAATGCGGCAGCGTATTCCGACAGCAAGGGCATCTTCGTCGCGCGCAAGGCGGTGATGCAGTACACCCAGGAGCAGGGCATCAAGGGCGTTTCGCTCGATGACATCTACCTGGGCAACGGCGCCAGCGAGCTCATCGTCATGGCCACCAACGGCCTGCTCAATGACGGCGACGAGATGTTGCTGCCCGCGCCCGACTATCCCCTGTGGACGGCGGCGGTCAGCCTCTCGGGCGGCACGCCCGTGCACTATCTGTGCGACGAGGCCAACGGCTGGATGCCCGACCTCAAGGACATCCGCTCCAAGATCACGCCGCGCACCAAGGGCATCGTGGTCATCAACCCGAACAACCCGACCGGCGCGCTGTACTCCGACGAGTTGCTCAAGGGCATCGTCGAGATCGCCCGTGAGCACAACCTGGTCATCATGGCCGACGAGGTCTACGACAAGGTGCTGTACGACGGCGTCAAGCACACCGCACTGGGCAGCCTGTCGGACGACGTGCTGACGCTGACCTTCAACTCCCTGTCCAAGAGCTACCGCTCCTGCGGCTACCGTGCCGGCTGGCTGGTGGTCTCGGGCGACAAGAAGCCCGCCAAGGACTACATCGAGGGGCTGAACATGCTGTCCTCGATGCGGCTGTGCGCCAACGTGCCGGGGCAGTCTGCCATCCAGACCGCGCTGGGCGGTTACCAGACCATCAACGACCTGGTGCACGAGGGTGGCCGCCTGCGCCGCCAGCGCGACATCGCCTACGAGCTGATCACGGCCATCCCCGGTGTCTCCTGCGTCAAGCCGCAGGCCGCCTTGTACATGTTCCCCCGGCTCGACCCCAAGGTCTACCCGATCGAGGACGACAAGCAGTTCATCCTGGAACTGCTGGAGGAGACGCGCGTGCTGCTGGTGCAGGGTTCGGGCTTCAACTACCCGGACAACCAGCATTTCCGCATCGTCTTCCTGCCGCACGAGGACGATCTGCGCGAGGCCATCGGCCGTGTCGCCAAGTTCCTCGAAAGCTACCGCAAGCGCCAAGCGCACGCCTGAAATCTGCAAGAAGGCGCCGGTACGGCGCCATGGACTGAGTCAAAGATGAAAGCTATACAAGTAGGCCTGCTGGGCATCGGCACCGTCGGCTCGGGCACGTACAACGTGCTCAAGCGCAACCAGGAAGAGATCAAGCGCCGCGCCGGCCGCGGCATCGAGATCACCATGGTGGCCGACCTCGACGTGGCGCGCGCCCAGTCCCTCGTGGGCCCCGGTGTCAAGGTCGTCAACGACGCGCGTGCCGTCATCGCCAACCCCGAAATCGACATCGTGATCGAGCTCATCGGCGGCTACGGCATCGCCAGGCAGCTGGTGCTCGAAGCCATTGCCGCGGGCAAGCACGTGGTCACGGCCAACAAGGCCCTGCTGGCCGTGCACGGTACCGAGATCTTCGCTGCGGCCTCGGCCAAGGGCGTGATGGTGGCTTTCGAAGCGGCGGTGGCCGGTGGCATCCCCATCATCAAGGCCTTGCGCGAAGGTCTCACGGCCAACCGCATCCAGTGGATCGCCGGCATCATCAACGGCACCACCAACTTCATCCTGTCCGAGATGCGTGACAAGGGCCTGGACTTCGACGTGGTGCTGAAAGAAGCGCAGCGCCTGGGTTACGCCGAGGCCGACCCCACCTTCGACATCGAAGGCGTGGATGCGGGCCACAAGGTCACCCTCATGTCGGCCATCGCCTACGGCATCCCGGTGCAGTTCGACAAGGCCCATGTGGAAGGCATCACCAAGCTGGACGCGCAGGACATCAAGTACGCCGAGCAGCTGGGCTACCGCATCAAGCTGCTGGGCATCACCAAGCGCACGGCCAAGGGCATCGAGTTGCGCGTGCATCCCAGCCTGGTGCCGAGCAAGCGCCTGCTGGCCAATGTGGAAGGCGCCATGAACGCCGTGGTGGTCAACGGCGATGCCGTGGGCACCACGCTGTATTACGGCAAGGGCGCGGGCTCCGAGCCCACGGCCAGCGCCGTGATCGCCGACCTGGTCGACATTGCCCGCCTGCACACTGCCGACCCGCTGCACCGCGTGCCGCACCTGGCCTTCCAGCCGAACGCCATGAGCAACCTCCCCGTGCTGCCCATGAGCGAGGTGGTGACCAGTTATTACCTGCGCCTGCGCGTGGCCGACCAGGCCGGTGTGCTGGCCAAGGTCACCGGCATCCTGGCCGAGGCCGGCATCAGCATCGACGCGGTGCTGCAGCGCGAGGCCGACGAGGTGGGCGGCGAAGGTTCCACCCAGACCGACGTCATCATCCTCACGCACGACGCGCGCGAGGGCACCATGAACGAGGCCCTGGTCAAGCTGCAGGCCCTGCCCACCGTGCTGGCGCCCATCGTGCGCATCCGCAAGGAAGAGCTGGCCGGATGAAGTACCTGAGCACCCGCGGCCACGGAGACCGCAAGCGTTTCTGCGAAATCCTGCTCGAAGGCCTGGCGCCCGACGGCGGCCTCTACCTGCCCGAGTCGTATCCGCAGGTCGACGAAGCCACACTCGCCAAGTGGCGCACCTTGCCCTACGCCGACCTGGCTTTCGAGATCCTCTCGCTCTACATCGACGACATCCCGGCCGCCGACCTGCGCGCCATCTGCCGCAAGACCTACATCGAGGCGGTGTTCGGTACCAAGGAGATCGTGCCGCTCAAGCCGCTGGAGAACGGCGTCCATCTTGAAGCCCTGTCCAACGGCCCCACGCTGGCCTTCAAGGACATGGCCATGCAACTGCTGGGTAACCTGTTCGAGTACGAACTTGGCCGCCGTGGTGAGCAGCTCAACATCCTGGGCGCCACCAGCGGCGACACCGGCAGCGCGGCCGAGTACGCCATGCGCGGCAAGCAGGGCGTGCGCGTTTTCATGACCAGCCCGCATGGCCGCATGAGCCCCTTCCAGCAGGCGCAGATGTTCAGCCTGCAGGACGCCAACATCCACAACCTGGCCGTGCAGGGCGTGTTCGACGACTGCCAGGACATGGTCAAGGCCGTCTCCAACGACCTGGACTTCAAGCGCCAGTACAAGATCGGCACCGTCAACTCCATCAACTGGGCGCGCCTGGTGGCGCAGGTGGTGTATTACTTCGCGGGTTATTTCCAGGCGACGAAGAGCAATACGGAGAAGGTCAGCTTCACCGTTCCTTCGGGCAACTTCGGAAACGTCTGCGCCGGTCACGTGGCGCGCATGATGGGCCTGCCGATCGACAAGCTCGTAGTGGCCACCAACGAGAACGACGTGCTCGACGAGTTCTTCCGCACCGGTGTCTACCGCGTGCGCGGCAGCGCCGACACGCACGAGACCTCCAGCCCGTCCATGGACATCTCCAAGGCCAGCAATTTCGAGCGTTTCGTGTTCGACCTGCTGGGCCGTGACGGCGCCAGGGTCAAGGCCCTGTTTGGCGAACAGCTGTCCAAGGCCGGCAAGTTTGACCTGAGTGCCGATCCGGCGTTTGCACAAGCCCGCAGCCGTTATGGTTTTGTCAGCGGAAAGAGCACGCACGCCAACCGTCTCGCTACCATCCGTGACACCTGGGAGCGTTTCGGCGTGATGATCGACACGCACACGGCCGATGGCGTCAAGGTGGCGCGCGAGCACTTGCAGCCGGGTGTGCCCATGATCGTGTTGGAGACGGCGCTGCCCATCAAGTTCGCAGCCACCATCGTCGAAGCGCTGGGACGCGAGCCGGACCGTCCGGCCAAGTTCGAAGGCATCGAGCAACTGCCCAAGCGCGTGGTCGTGATCGCTGCCGACGTGCAGGTGGTCAAGGACTACATCGTCCGGCACTGCGCCTGAGTTGTCGTCTCGCTCCGGGGTATCCGTCATGCGCTATCAAAAACATAGCTTTGGAGTGATCGAGACATGAAAGTGGTGGGTTTCGCCGGTTACTCCGGTTCGGGCAAGACCACCCTGGTCGAACAGCTCATCCCTGCGCTCAAGCTGCGCGGCCTGCGGGTGTCCGTGGTCAAGCATGCCCACCACAAGTTCGACATCGACCACCCGGGCAAGGACAGCTGGCGGCACCGCGAAGCCGGGGCCTTCGAGGTGGTGATCGCCTCCAACCGCCGCCTGGCCCTGATGCGCGAGTTTGAGCAACAACACGAGCCCAAGGTGCATGAGCTGATCGCCGAGCTTTACGACGGCGTGGACTGGGTGCTCGTCGAGGGTTTCAAGAACAGCGACCTGCTCAAGGTCGAGGTCTGGCGTGCCGCCAACGGCAAACCCGTGCGTTATCCGGATGACGATTTCATCGCCGCCGTCGCCACCGACGACCCGACCCAGCTGCCCGTGCCCACGGGCCTGGACGTGCTGGACCTCAACGATCCCGATGTCGTGGCCGACTGGCTGGTGGCCCACGGCGAGCGTTTCGACTACAACCCCGAGGTGTACCTCGCATGAACGCGCCCCGTGCCCCCTTGAAGTCGCTGGATCTGGCGCTGGCCGAGTTGCTGGTCCAGGCCCGGCCGCTGGCGGGCACCGAGACGCTCAGCACCTTTGAGGCCGACGGCCGCGTGCTCGCACAGGACCTGGTTTCGGCCTTGCACGTGCCGCCGCAGGACAACAGCGCCATGGACGGTTACGCCCTGCGCTGCGCCGACGTGCCCGCTGCCGGCACGGTGCTGCAGGTCACGCAGCGCATCCCGGCCGGCCACCACGGCCACGCCCTGGAGCCGCAGGCCGCCGCGCGCATCTTCACCGGTGCCCCGGTGCCGCCCGGCGCGGACGCCATCGTCATGCAGGAAGACTGTGAGGTGGTGGAAGAGGGCCGTGTGCGCGTGAACACCGTGCCGCAGGCGGGCCAGTGGATCCGCCGCGCCGGCGAGGACGTGACGCGCGGCGCCGTGGTGCTGGCGCAGGGCCAGCGGCTCACGCCGGCTGCGCTGGGCATGGCGGCCGGCATTGGCCTGAGCCAGCTGACCGTGGTGCGCCGCCCGCGCGTGGCCCTGTTCTCCACCGGTGACGAACTCGTCATGCCGGGTGATGTGCCGCCCGAGCAGATGCCGCCCGGCGCCATCTACAACTCCAACCGCTTTTTCCTGCGTGCCTTGCTGCAACGCCTGGGCTGCGAGGTCACCGACTACGGCATCGTGCCCGACCAGCGCGAGGCCACCCTCCAGGCCCTGCAGGGCGCGGCCCGGAACCACGACCTGGTGCTGACCAGCGGTGGCGTTTCGGTGGGGGAGGAAGACCACATCAAGCCTTCCGTGCAGCAACTCGGCGAGCTCGACCTCTGGCAAATTTCGATGAAGCCGGGTAAGCCGTTTGCCTACGGCAAGCTCTACCGCGGCGAGGGTGCCGCGCGCGGCCCGCAGGACGCCTGCCACTTCGCCGGCCTGCCGGGCAACCCGGTCTCCAGCTACGTGACCTTCATGCTGCTGGTGCGCCCCTTCCTGCTGCGCCTGTTGGGCGTGGCCGATGTCACGCCGGTGCGCATGTCGCTCCCCGCGCACTTCGAGCTGACGCGCAGCGACAAGCGCCGCGAATTCCTGCGCGTGCGCCGCAATGCCGCCGGCGGCCTGGACCTGTTCCCCAACCAGAGCTCGGGCGTGCTGACCTCGGCGGCCTGGGGCGACGGCCTGGTTGACAACCCGGCCAACACGACGATCGCCAAAGGCGATATCGTTCAGTTCCTGGCCTTTGCAGAATTGATGGCATGAAAGTCAACGTCAAATACTTCGCTTCCATCCGCGAGAACCTGGGCACGGGCGGCGAGCCGCTGCAGACCGCGGCGACCACGCTGGGCGCGCTGCGCGACGAGCTGATTGCCCGCGGCGGCGCCCATGCCCAGAGCCTGGCGCGTGGCCGTGCCGTGCGCGTGGCGCTGAACCAGGTCATGAGCGGCGAGGATGCCGCGCTGACCGAGGGCTGTGAAGTGGCCTTCTTCCCGCCGGTGACCGGAGGCTGAGATGGCTGCCCGCGTCGTCATCCAGACCCAGGACTTCGACGTTGCCGCCGAGATCGCGGCCCTGCGCGCGCAGGACAAGCGGGTGGGGGCCGTGTGCTCCTTCATCGGCACCGTGCGCGATCGCAACGACGGCCAGTCGGTGAGCACCATGGAGCTGGAGCACTACCCGGGCATGACCGAGAAGTCGATCGAGGACATGATCGATGCGGCCTTCCAGCGTTTCGACATCTACGCTGCGCGCGTGATCCACCGCGTGGGGCCGCTGTTGCCGCTGGACCAGATCGTGCTGGTGGTGGTCACCTCGGCGCACCGCGGCGAGAGTTTCCAGGCCTGCGAGTTCCTGATGGACTACCTCAAGACCCAGGCGCCGTTCTGGAAGAAGGAACAGACGCCCGAGGGCGCACGCTGGGTCGATGCCCGCGTCAGCGACGACGCCGCACTGGCCAAGTGGGGCATCGCCTCCGGCAATTCCGCGGCCTGATCCCCGGGGCTGTCTCCCGGTTCCCGGGGCAGCATCAGTAGAAACCTCAGTGTCGGTGGGTCGGTCCTGACCTTAGGATGGTAAGAGTTCTTATCAATACCCAGGATCGACGGCATGGAGATCAAGCTCCCCAATCTGGCCAACCCGGCCCCCCCGCAAAAGGCGCCCTACCTGCGCATCGCCACCGAAGAGGCGTTTGCCACGCAGGAGATGATCGACATCTACAAGAAGATCCTGGCACGCGGCGACGCCGACCCCGGCTTTCGCGGTCTGATGGGCTTCTACATGAGCAGCCCCAGCGAGCGGGCGCAGCACATCATGCGCGGCCTGCTCGACCTGGACCAGCTGCGCCTGCAGCACATGGACGCGGCGGGCGTGGACATGGCCGTGCTCGCCTTGACCTCGCCGGCAGCGCAGGTGATGGACAAGGCCACCGCCGTGTCCTTCGTGCAGGGTGCCAATGACCAGCTGGCCGAAGCCGTGCGCCGCCACCCCACGCGCCTGGCCGGCATGATCGCCATTGCCCCGCAGGACCCGGCCGCCGCCGCGAAAGAGATCGAGCGCGGCGTGAGCCAGCTGGGCATGCACTCGGTCATCATCAACTCGCACACCCAGGGCGAGTACCTGTCCGATCCCAAGTTCTGGGACATCTTCGCCGCTGCCGAGGCCAACGACGCCCCCATCTACCTGCACCCCAATGCGCTGCCGCCCGGCATGCTGCAGCCTTTCCAGGAGTGCGGGCTGGACGGCGCCATCTACGGCTTTGGTGTCGAGACCGGTCTGCACGCCATGCGCATCATCACTGCCGGCGTGTTCGACCGTTTTCCGAAACTGCGCATGATCCTGGGCCACATGGGCGAGGCGCTGCCCTTCTGGGCCTACCGCCTGGACTACATGCACCAGGCCACGGTGAAGTCCCAGCGCTACGAGAGCATCAAGCCCATCCGGAAGCGCCCCAGCGAGTACCTGCGCGAGCACTTCTACATCACCAACAGCGGCGTGGCCTGGGAACAGGCCATCAAGTTCACGCAGGATTTCATGGGCACCGACCGCGTCATGTACGCCATGGACTATCCCTACCAGTACGCGCCCGATGAGGTGAACATGCTCGACGCCATGGACATGCCACTGGAGCACAAGCGCCAGTTCTTCCAGACCAATGCCGAAACCGTGTTCAAGCTGAAGTAACCCACGAAACGAGGAGACCGAGATGAAGACGATCAAGCATCTGTTCGCAGGGCTGCTCCTGCTGGCCGGCGCTGCCGGCGCCCAGACCTGGCCCGCGCAGACCGTGCGCATCATCGTGCCCTTCACGCCGGGCACCGGCATGGACACCATCGCCCGCACCGTGGCGCCGCGCCTGTCCGAGCGCCTGGGCCAGCCCGTGGTGGTGAGCAATGCGCCGGGCGCCAGCGGCAACATCGGCGCCGACCAGGTGGCCAAGAGCAACCCCGACGGCTACACCGTACTCATGGGCGCCAACACCATGCTCATGGCCTCGCAGCTCTACAAGAATGTGCCCTTCGACCCGGTGAAGGACTTTGCCCCCGTCTCCATGGCGGCCTGGGGCACGCTGATGCTGGTGGCCAACCCCAAGACCGGCATCAAGTCCCTGCAGGACCTGCTGGACAAGGCGCGTGCGCGCCCCGGCAGCATCAGCTACGGCTCGCCCGGTGTCGGCACGCCGCACCACATGGCCATGGAACTCTTCAAGGTGCAGACGCAGACCTTCATGCTGCACGTGCCCTACCGCGGCTCGGCCGGGTACACCACCGACCTGCTCGCGGGCGAACTCAACGTCGGTTTCCTGCCGGTGCACGTGGCGCAGGGTTTCGTCAACAGCGGGCGGCTCAACGCCCTGGCCGTGGGCAGCCCCAAGCGCCACCCGGTGTCGCCCAATGTGGCCACCTTCGAGGAACTGGGCGCCAAGGGTGTGGACGTGGACCTCTGGTACGCCTTCTTCGTGCCCGGCAAAACGCCTGCGGCCGTGCAGCAGCGCCTGAACGGCGAGATCGCCGCCATCCTCAAGCTGCCCGAGGTGCGCGAGGTGCTGGGCAAGGCCGGCCTGGACGCGGCATCCTCCACCCCGGCGGAACTCATGACCATCGTGAACAAGGACTACCCGCGCTGGGGCAACGTGATCCGGCGCAACGGCATCAAGGCGGAGTAAGCCCATGGGCGAGTTGCATCAGGGCACCCGCATCGCCGTCGTGGGCGGGGGCGTTGCCGGTCTGGGCCTGGCCCTGTCCCTGCACCAGCGCGGCATCGCCTGCGAGGTCTACGAGGCCGTGCCCGAGGTCAAGGAGTTGGGCGTGGGCATCACCCTGCTGCCGCACGCCATGCGCGAGCTGGCCGCGCTGGGCGTGCAAAGCAAGCTGGAGGCCGTGGGCATCGAGAACCTGGAGAGCGTGTTCTTCAACCGTTACGGCCAGTACATCTACCGGGAGCCGCGCGGGCGCCACGCCGGTTATCCCGTCCCGGAGGTCGGCATCCACCGCGGCAAGCTGCACCGCATCCTGTTCGAGGAGGCGCTGGCCCGGATCGGCCCGCAGCATGTCCATACCGACCACCGCTGCACCGGCGTCGAGCAGGATGCCATGGGCGCCACCGTGCACTTCGTCGATGCCCAGGGGAACAAGCGCCCCAGCGTGCGGGCCGACATCGTCATCGCCTGTGACGGCGTCAACTCCACCATCCGCCGCCAGTTCTACCCGGACGAGAAGGTGGCCTTCGCCGGCATCAACACCTGGCGCGGCGTCACCGTGCACAAGCCCATCCTGACGGGCAAGAGTTATATGCGCGTGGGCTCCATCCACACCGGCAAGATGGTGATCTACCCCATCGTCGACAACGTGGACGGGCAGGGCAGCCAGCTCATCAACTGGATGGCCGAGATCCAGCACGAGGGCGAGTCCATGAACGACTGGAACCGCCCCGGCAACAAGGCCGACTTCGAGGCCATCTACGCTGACTGGAAGTTCGACTGGCTCGACGTGCCCGCCCTCATCGCCAACGCCCAGCACATCCTCGAGTACCCCATGGTCGACAAGGACCCGGTGGCACGCTGGACCTTTGATCGCGTGACCTTCATGGGCGACGCTGCCCACCCCATGTACCCGCGCGGCTCCAACGGCGCTGCCCAGGGGCTGATCGACGCGCGCACGCTGGCCGAACTGCTGGCGGTCACGCCCGACCCGCAGTCCGCCCTGCAGATCTACGACCAGGCCCGCGTGGAGCCCACCGCGCGTGTGGTGCGCACCAACCGCAGCACCCCGCCGGACTTCATCAACATCAAGGTCGATGAACTCAGCGACGGCAAGCCCTTCCGCCACATCGATGACCTGATCAGCCAGGAAGAGTTGCGCCAGATCTCCGAGAACTACAAACGCGTCGCCGGCTTCTCGCAGGACGCGCTGAAAGCGCCGCGCTAGCGCTCCTGCGCCAGCACCTCGAACTGGCGCGACAGGCGGTTGCCCTGCGGGTCCACCACCGTCACGCTGTGCGTGCCCACCGGTATGTCCAGCGCGCGCTGGTGGAAGGTGCGCGTGCTGCCGATGTAGGCATCGTCCAGATGCCAGTGCAGCGTGGTCTCGCGCTCGCGGTGCACGGCCTCGAACACGACACGGCTTTTCGTCTCGGCCAGGTCCATCGGGATGTAGATGCGCGTGCCCGCCGTGGGGTAGAGGAACTCGATCGGCGCGCGCGAGGGGCCGCTGCCCGCGCAGTCGCTGCGGTAGGGCGGCAGCACCTTGTAGTCACCATGGTGGCGGCGGTAGAAGAATTCCGGTCCCGGCGGCAGCACGAACCAGTTGGCCTGCACCATGTGGGCCACGCGCTCGCAGCCGCTGTCCACGCGCTGGCGGCGCGTGCGGTCCAGGTGCACGCGGATGTTGTGCGGGCTCAGCTGGTCGAAGTGGCTGTCGCGCGGCGCCCATTGCCGTTCGGTCTCGCAATTGCCGTTGGCCAGGTACCCGTCGTTGGCGCAGACCTCCACCTCTTTCAGGTGCTGAGCGGGCGGGTTGAACCAGCCGGCCGGCTCCAGGCGGTTGAAGAGGTCGAACAGGATGGGAGCGGCCGCCGTGGCCCCGGTCAGGCCCGGGCGGCCTTCGCCGCTGGCGTTGCCAGCCCAGACGGCCACGGTGTGTCGTGTCGTGTTGCCCACGGCCCAGGCGTCGCGCAGGCCCCAGCTGGTGCCGGTCTTCCAGGCGATGCGCCGGCTGCTGGCAAAGCTCTTCCAGTGGCCTTCTTCGTTGGGGCGCGCCACCTCGAGCAGGGCGCGCAGCGTCAGCCAGGCTGCGCCGGGGCTGATCTCGGCCACCTTGCCGCCGGTGCTGTCGCCGTCGGCCAGCAGCTTGAGCCGGCGGTAGTGGATGGGCGCGGCCGGGCCGTCCTTGCGCGCGATGTCGGCCATGTTGGCGTACATGGCGGCCACGTCGCGCAGCGTGGCCTCGGCCCCGCCCAGGATCAGCGTCAGGCCGTAGTCGTCGGGTTTGCGGGTGAGGGTGCTCATGCCGAACTGGCGCAGGTACTCGTGGAAACGCTGCACACCGTGCTGCTTGAGCATGCGCACCGAAGGCACGTTGAGCGACTGCGCCAGCGCCACCTCGGCCGGCACGGCGCCGCGGTAGCCGTGGTCGAAGTTCTCCGGCATGTAGCCGCCGTACTGCGTGGGCACGTCGGCCACCAGGGTGCCGGGCAGGATCTCGCCGGCGTCCAGCATGGCTGCGTAGAGGAAGGGCTTGAGGATGCTGCCCGTGCTGCGCGGGCGGCGGATCAGGTCCACCGCGTGGCCGCGCTCCTTGTTCACCGCCCACTCGTTGTTGCCCACGTAGGCCAGCACCTCGAAGCTGTGGTGGTCCACGATCAGTGCCGCCGCGTTGTGGATGTCCTGGCGCGCCAGCGCCGCGGCGCGCTCGCGCACCAGGGCCGTCGCGGCGGCCTGCAGCCGCGCGTCCAGCGTGCTGCGGAAGCGGTAGGTTCCCGGGTGCTGGGCACGCAGCGTTTCCAGCAGGTGCGGGGCCTGCTGCGGCAGGGGCAGCGGCTCGGCGGGCAGCGGTTCGCGCAGGGCCAGGGCCAGGTCCATCTCGCCCAGGGCGCCCTGGGCCTGCAGCTGGTGCAGCAGGCGGTCGCGCTTGGCCAGCAGCTTGTCGCGGTTGCGGCCCGGGTGGATCAGCGCCGGGCTGTTGGGCAGCACGGCCAGCGTGCTGGCCTCGGCCCAGGACAGCTGGTCCGGCGCCCGGCCGAAATAGCGCCAGGCGGCGGCCTCCAGCCCGATCACGTTGCCGCCGAAGGGCGCATGCCCCGCGTACAGCGCCAGGATCTCGTCCTTGCTGTAGCCCAGCTCCAGCCGCAGGGCGAGCAGGGACTCGACCAGTTTCTCGATGTAGCCGCGCTGGCGTTCGCCGCGCGCCAGGCGGATCACCTGCATGCTCAGCGTGCTGCCGCCGCTGACGACGCGGCCCTGCTGCAGATTCAGGCGGATGGCCCGCGCCAGCGCCAGCGGGTCGACGCCCGGGTGCTGTTCGAAACGCTTGTCCTCGAAGGTGATCAGCGCGCGCCGGAACTTCTGCGGCACCTGATCCGTCGGCGGAAAGCGCCACTGCCCGTCATCGGCGATGCGTGCCCCCAGCAGCGTGCCGTCGCGCGCCTGCAGCACGCTGGACAGCGGCTGCTCGAACAGCGGCTCGGGCAGGCTGCGCCAGACGCCCAGCGCGATCACCAGGACGGTGATCGCGGCTAGCACCCGGCGCCGGTGGCGCCACAGCCAGGCTTTCATTTTGCCGGCACGACCTCCACCCACTGGCCCTGGGTGCGCGCATGTTTGGTCGCGTCGTACATGGCCTCCACGGTCTGGCTGGGCAGGTAGAAGCGACCCAGGTAGGCGGCGGTCAGCCGGGTCTTGAAGCTGATGCTTTCACCGGGCTTCAGACCGAAGTAGCGCAGCACGCGGTCGTCACGGATGTCCAGGTGCTCGACGCGCCCCGTGGTCTCGGCCCGCGAGCCGAGGAAGAAGGGGCTGGTCCGCTGGGCCGGCTTGCTGCGCGTACCCGCAGTGTCCGCGCCGTCCATGCGCTCGTTGTGGATCTCGTAGCCCGCCGCCACCATCTGCGTCAGCGCGATGTTGTCGATGCGCTGGCCCGTGGTGTTGCGCACCGTGACCTCGGCCACGATGTCCTGGCCCTGGGGCAGTTTGTCGAGGTTGATGGGGCCGCCGTCGGCCGTCCGGTAGTCGACTTCCAGCGCCAGGCCGGACGAGGCGGCCTCGTCGGTGCCGGGCTTGGGCGTGCCGCGCACCAGCAGGGTGGCGAACAGCGGCCGGTCCGAGGTGTTCTTCACGCGCACCGGCGCGCCCTGCACGGGGAAGTCCTTGAGCTCGGTCGTGTCCACGGGCGCGCCCGCGCGCAGGCGCTCCGTGCGCCCGCCGGTCGAGCGCTCGTAGCTGTACTCGCCCACCTTGCCGCCGCCCACGTAGCGCGACATGGCCATCAGCGCATAGGCCACCGACTGCGTGCTGTGCCAGCTGTCGTTGCTCAGCTGGGCCGAGATGTCGTCCACCAGCGGCTTGGCACGTTCGCTCTGGCCCAGCGTCACCATGCCGGTCAGCACGATGGCGCTGTCGCGCAGGCGCGAGCCGAAGGTGCCGTCGGGCGCGGCGTAATCCTGCAGCATCAGGCGATCGGCCTTGACGATGTCAGTGGCCGCGTCGGTCATGCCGGCCAGCTTGTAGGCCGCGGCCAGCATCCAGAGCGTCGTCGAGGGCAGGTTGGCCGATTCGCGCAGACGGTTCATGGCGCCCACTTCGGGCTGGCCAGCCAGGGCCAGGGTGTAGAGGCGGTAGGCCTGGTCGAGCGCGGGCGTGCCGCTGCCGCCGTTCCAGCTCTGCGCGGCCTGCTTCTGGAAGCGCAACCATTCGCTCTGCATGGACGCGGGCACCGCATAACCCAGCTTGCCGGCTTCCACCAGGAAGTGGCCCGCGTAGTTGGTGGACCAGGCGTTGCGCGTGTCGAAGCCGCTGAAGCCGCCGAAGTCACCCGGCCAGTAGGCGAAGGAGCCGTTGGGCAGCTGAAAGCCGCGCAGCCGGTCGATCGCCGCCAGCACATTGGCCTCGATCTCCTTCTTGCGCGCATCCTCCAGCTTGAGCAGCGAGGGCAGGAAAAGCTGCGGGAAGGCGGCCGAGGTGATCTGCTCGATGCAGCCGTGCGGGTAGCGGATCAGGTAGTTCAGCCGCTGCTCCAGGTTCAGCGGCGGCACCGCCGACATCTCCAGCGTCACCGTGTTGGTGCCCGGCAGGCCGTGCGGCGCGACGATCTTCTCCCAGGTCTCGCCCGGGGCGATCATCTTGGTCTGCGCACGCGTGGTGGCCGGGTTGGGGCTACGCACCTCCAGGTGCACGTCCGCCTGCGCGCGGTGCGCGCCGCTGGTGGCGATGAAGCGCAGCCGTCCCTTGCCCAGGCGCGGCTGGGTCCTGATGCGCAGCTGGCCCAGCTTTTCCTCGGGCCGGCTGAACTGGATCTTGACCGTGTCGCCGCCGATCAGCTGGAAGCGCGAGTCGGCCTCCAGCCTGAGCGTGACTTCCTTGATCGACGGATCCATGGCGAAGACCGACACCGGCACCGTGATGTCCTCCCACGGCCCCACCACGCGCGGCAACGTCGGCAGCAGCATCAGCGGCTGGCGCACGTAGACCGACTTCTCGGCCGAGCCGTAGGCCCCGGCCTCGCCGGCCACCACCATGGCGCGCACCGCGCCCACATAGGGCGGCAGGGTCAGCTCGTGGCGGCGTTTCTCGCCGGCCTTGAGCCTGAACGGCCCGAGGTACTTGACCACCGGCGGGAAGCGCTTGCGGTTCTTGGCCTCCTCGGCCTTGCCGGCATCGCTGCCGCCCAGGGCCAGCAGGCGTTCGAGCTCGGCCCCGTAGGCGCCAGCCACGTCGTCGAACAGGTCCCAGGTCGTCACGCCCAGCGCCTCGCGCTTGTAGAACTGCTCGTGCAGCTCGGGCGTCTTGAAGTTGGTCAGGCCCAGCAGGCCCTCGTCCACCACGGCCAGGGTGTAGGTCATCTCACGGCCCGAGGCCTCGGAGACATCCACCGCCACGCGCGACTCGGGTTTCCATTCCTCGGCCGCCGCAATCTGCGGCTTGATCCGCGTCTGCGGGTCCGTCACCAGCAGCGGGATCACGCCGTACAGGCGGATCGGCCGGTCGTTCTTCTTCTCGGCGTGCGGCTGGATCAGCGTCACGCTGACGTAGACATTGGGCGCCATGGCGCGTGTGATCGGCACCTCGAAGCGCGTCGCCCCTTTCTGGAACTCGATCCAGCGCGCCTCGATGATGGCGCTGCCGCTCTCCACCGTCACCAGGGCGCGGCCCTGGCTGGCCTCGGGCAGCTGGACCACCGCCTTGTCGCCCACCACGTACTGTTCCTTGTCGGCGTTGAAGGTCAGCACGCTGGCGCCCGGCCCGGACTGCTCCTGGGCGCGGCCGGCCCAGGCCGGCCAGTCGATGTAGAAGGTCTGTCCCGTGCAGTGGCCGCCGTCCAGGTCGCAGGCGCGCACCAGGTAACGGCCCCATTGCGGGTACTTGATCTCGAAGTTCCACGTGCCCTGGCCGTTGGCCGCGGTGGTGATGGTGTCCTTCTTGAGCACCCGGTTGCTGGCGGCCGAGGTGTACTGCGCCAGCGAATCGCCGGACTTGTCCCACCACCACTTCCACTCCACCTTGTAGAGCGTGACCTCGATGTTGCGCACCGTGGCCGGCTTGCCGTCGGCCATCACGCTGGCGATCTCCACCGTGTGCTGCTTGTCGGTCAGCAGCATGTTGCGCGCCACGTCGCCCTTGGGCAGCTTGATGCCGATGTAGCGGTCGAAGGGCGAGTAGGGCGCCGTCTGCCGGTTGATGCTGAAGGCGCCGCCCGGCTCGAACACGCGCGTGGTCAGCGTGGCGCTGAGCATGCCCGGCGCCTCCTTGGCAGAACTGCCCGCGTGTTCGAACGTGGCCTTGCCCTCGCTGTCGAGTTCATCCTCGAAGATGGTTTCGGGCTCGGCGTTGAATTCGCGTGCCGGGTCGTCGAAGGCGAAGTCGGCGTAGCGCTCGAAGCGCGTGGCCGTGCGGTTCAGGCGCATCTTGACCTCGGCCTTCAGGCCGGCGGCCGTGGCGCCGGTCAGCCACTGGGCGGCCAGCTGGCCCTTCAGGGGCGCGCTGCCCGCCAGCTTGCCGGCCCCCACGTCCAGGTCGATCTTGAGCCGGTTGGGCATCACCGTCTCGATCTTCAGCGAGCGGCTGAAGCTGGTGCCGCCCAGGATGGCCTTGGCCGTCCAGTCGCCGGTGGGCGCGCCGTCGGCCGTCTTCATGGCGAACTTGTAGAAACCGCCCACCGGGGTGGTGTTGGTCAGCGTCTGCACCAGCTGGCCCTGCGGGTTGCGCAGCTCCATGGTCACCGGGTGGTTGGGCGGCAGGGTCTTGTGGCTGTCCTGCAGCACGAAGGTGAGGAAGATGTCGTCGCCCGGGCGCCAGACGCCGCGTTCGCCGTAGATATGGCCCTTCAGGCCGGCGCTGACTTTCTCGCCGCCCACGTCGAAGTGGCTGGTCGGCAGGGCGGTGCCCTGCGCCACCTTGAGGTAACCCTTCTGTCCGCCCTTGTCGGCCAGCAGGAAGAAGGGTGCGGTCTTGAGGTTGAAGTGGATCAGGCCTTCGCCGTTGGACACCTCGCTCACCACCGGCTGGTTCTGGAAGTTCATGGCCGTGACCTTCACGCCCGCCAGCGGCTGGGCCGTGCGCAGGTCGGTGGTCACCACCAGCATCTTGCCGTTCTGGTCGCGCTTGGCCAGCAGGCCGATGTTGGACGCCAGCAGGTTGCGCGCGGCGCGTGTGCGCTCAGAAAACCGGTAGTAGCTCTTCTTGCAGGGGTTCTCGCGCTCGTGCCAGCCCTCCTGCTGACCCTCGCCGTAATACTGCTCGGCAAAGTCCCAGCTGCTGGCTTCGCGCTGACCGAAGTCCTCCTCGTTCACCAGTGGCGACTCCATGGTCGCTTCTTCGGCATCAGTGCCGGGGCAGGCGTAGGTGGCGTCGGCGCGGCTGATCGAGACGGTCAGGCGGAACAGCCCGCCCGGGTTCTTGTCGAAGAGTTCGGTCACGTCCAGCGCGTAGCGGCCCCAGCGGTTGGCCTGGGTGGCGGGCAGGGTGATGGTCTTGCGCCAGAGGTAGCGGCCCACGCGGCCGAGCTCCTGCTGGCCGTCGAGCTTGTTGACCTGCAGGAACTGGCCCACGTTGTTGTCGTAGATGCGGAAGGCCGTCACGCGCACCGAGCGCGCGTTCACCGCCTCGATCGGCACGCTCAGCACCTTGTTCTCGGGCAGGATCACGCCCTTGCCCACGAAGCGCACCTGCGGCTTGATGCTGGCAAAGGTCAGCGCCTGCTGGAAGCCGGAAAGCAGCCGGTCGCCCCGGGCCGTGCGCAGGCCGGCGGCCACCGTCACCTGCACCTCGCCTTCGGCGCCCCCGTCCGGATAGACCTTGATCACGTTGTTCTCGACGCGGTGGGTCGACCGGCCGGAGCTCAGCTCCACCAGGCCGCGCAGGTTCTGGCGCGCGTCCAGCGGCTCGGAGAAGGTGAGCTGCACGTACTGTTCGTTGTCGTTCTGCACGGCACGCGCCTGCAGCACCTTGAACTGGTTGCGCGCCGGGATCTCGATCTGGCTCTGGCCCGTGGTGTTCTGCGCCAGGCTCTGGCCGGCCCATTCGATGGAGAGCTCATGCGCGGTCTGCTGCCGTTCGATGCCGGTGACGGTGAACTCGTGCCGCCGCGCATCCGGGGCGGGCTGCCACTCCACGGCCAGCGGCTGGCCCTGGAAGCGGGCCTTGAGCACCTTCTGCACGTCGGCCGCCGCTTCCACGTCGGCGGTCAGCACGGCGCCGCGCAGCTGCATGCGGCCCTCATGCTTCTGGTCGGTGGCCAGGCCGGCCACCTGCACCTCGAAGCGGCGCGGCTGGGTCTGCACCACGAACTCGTAGTCCTTCACGTCGGCGTCCACACCCTGCAGGCCGGCCGGCTTGACCGTCAGGCGGTAGTCCCGGCCCGACTCCAGGTCCTGCTCCGGCGCCAGCACGATCTCGCGTGTGCTGGCGAAGACGGCGTTGCCCTTGATGGCCGGATAGGCCGCCAGATGCCGGGTGGCGCTCTGCCCGACCCGGTCTGCGGAGACCACGTCGCCCGAGAAGACCACACGGATCTTGTCCTTGCGCGAGAGCAGGCCCGCGCTGTGCGAGTTGATGATCCGGCTCCAGGCCGGGTCTTGCGGGGTGATCTTGAGGGCGGAGCCGGGGCCCCGGTTGCAGGCGGCAAGCCCGAGTACCACCAGGCCAACCAGCGCGAGCACGCGCGCGAACTTCGATCCAGACATGTTTCCTCCCTTCACCGTTTTCTGTTTCCGCTGGCGCAGGCCGCGGCGCTTGTATGAAGTGCGACACCCCGGCCTGTACCATGGATCAACGAAGCCGGGGAGCCGTCGCGGGGTCATTCTAGGCCAAGGTTTTGCGGCTTCTGGATCGTGTTTGTTCAGTGTCCTTGTCGTGGTTTTGATATCCGTCAAAATCATTCCGGGCCCCAGCCCTTGAAATTCAGCCAGCGCACCCAAAGCTGGGCTGCAACCGGAGGATTTCATGCGGATCGACAAACTCACCACCAAATTCCAGGAAGCCCTGGGCGAAGCGCAGACGCTGGCCCTGGGCAATGACCACGCCTACATCGAACCGGCCCACCTGCTGGTGGCCATGCTGCGCCAGCAAGATGGCCCCAAGGCCCTGCTGCAGCGCGCCGGCGTCAACGTGGCCGGTCTGCTGGCCGGTGCCGAGGCGGCCGTCAAGAAACTGCCGCAAGTCGAAGGCCAGGAACAGGTGCAGGTCGGCCGTGATCTCGTCAGCCTCTTGCAGGCCGCCGAAAAAGAATCCATCAAGCGCGGCGACCAGTACGTCGCCAGCGAACTCTTCCTGCTGGCCGCGGCCGACAACAAGGGCGACATCGGCCACCTGGCCAAGGCCAACGGTCTGACCCGCAAGGCACTGGAAGCCGCCGTGGACGCCGTGCGTGGCGGCCAGTCCGTGGACAACCCGGAAGCCGAAGGCCAACGCGAGGCGCTGAAGAAATACACCCTGGACCTGACCGAGCGCGCCCGCTCCGGCAAGCTGGACCCGGTGATCGGCCGCGACGACGAGATCCGCCGCGCCATCCAGGTGCTGCAGCGTCGCAGCAAGAACAACCCCGTGCTGATCGGCGAGCCTGGCGTGGGCAAGACCGCCATCGTCGAGGGCTTGGCCCAGCGCATCGTCAACGGCGAAGTGCCCGAGACCCTGCGCGACAAGCGCGTGCTGGTGCTGGACATGGCGGGCCTGCTGGCCGGCGCGAAATACCGCGGCGAGTTCGAGGAGCGCCTGAAAGCCGTGCTCAAGGAAGTCTCGCAGGACGAAGGCCGCATCATCCTCTTCATCGACGAGCTGCACACCATGGTGGGCGCCGGCAAGGCCGAAGGCGCCATCGACGCCGGCAACATGCTCAAGCCCGCGCTGGCGCGCGGCGAGCTGCATTGCATCGGCGCCACCACGCTGGACGAATACCGCAAGTACATCGAGAAGGACGCCGCGCTCGAGCGCCGTTTCCAGAAGGTGCTGGTGGGTGAACCCACCGTGGAGCAGACCATCGCCATCCTGCGCGGCCTGCAGGAAAAATACGAAGTGCACCACGGCGTGGACATCACCGACCCGGCCATCGTGGCCGCGGCCGAGTTGAGCCACCGCTACATCACCGACCGCTTCCTGCCCGACAAGGCCATCGACCTGATCGACGAGGCCGCCGCCAAGATCAAGATCGAGATCGACTCCAAGCCCGAAGTCATGGACAAGCTCGACCGCCGCCTCATCCAGCTGCAGATCGAGCGCGAGGCCATGAAAAAGGAAAAGGACGAGGCCTCGCAGAAGCGCCTCGAACTGATCCAGGAAGAAATCGGCAAGCTGCAGAAGGAGATTGCCGACTACGACGAGATCTGGAAGGCCGAGAAGGCCCAGGCCCAGGGCAGCCAGCACGTGCGTGAAGACATCGAGAAGCTCAAGGTGCAGATCGGCGAGCTGACCCGCAAGGGCGATTTCGCCAAGGTCTCCGAGTTGCAATACGGCAAGCTGCCCGAACTGGAAAAACTGCTCAAGGAAGCCCAGGCCCGCGAACAGGGGCAGGGGGAAGGCAGTGCGCCGCGCCTGCTGCGCACCCAGGTGGGCGCGGAGGAGATCGCCGAGGTCGTGTCGCGCGCCACCGGCATCCCCGTGGCCAAGATGATGCAGGGCGAGAAGGACAAGCTGCTGCAGATGGAGACCAAGCTGCACGAGCGCGTGGTGGGCCAGGACGAAGCCATCAGCGCGGTGGCCAACGCCATCCGCCGCTCGCGCTCAGGCCTGAGCGACCCGAACCGCCCCACGGGGTCGTTCCTGTTCCTCGGCCCCACCGGCGTAGGCAAGACCGAGTTGTGCAAGGCGCTGGCCGGTTTCCTCTTCGACAGCGTGGACCATCTGGTGCGCATCGACATGAGCGAGTTCATGGAGAAACACTCCGTGGCCCGCCTGATCGGCGCGCCTCCCGGCTACGTGGGTTACGAGGAGGGCGGTTACCTGACCGAAGCCGTGCACCGCAAACCCTACAGCGTGCTGCTGCTCGACGAGGTGGAAAAGGCCCACCCCGACGTGTTCAACGTGCTGCTGCAGGTGCTGGACGATGGCCGCCTGACCGACGGCCAGGGCCGCACCGTGGACTTCAAGAACACCGTCATCGTGATGACCAGCAACATCGGCTCGCACCTGATCCAGGCCATGGTGGGCGAGCCGTATGAGGACGTGAAGGACGCGGTGTGGGGCGAGTTGAAGAACCACTTCCGCCCCGAGTTCCTCAACCGCATCGACGAGACCGTGGTCTTCCACGCCCTCGACGCCGAGCACATCACCAGCATCGCCGGCATCCAGCTGCAGGCCCTGCAGGATCGCCTGGGCAAGATGGAGCTGGCGCTCCAGGTGTCCGACAAGGCCCTGGCCGAACTGGCCAAGGTGGGCTTCGACCCCGTGTTCGGCGCCCGGCCGCTCAAGCGCGCCATCCAGCAGCGCATCGAGAACCCGCTCTCGAAGCTCTTGCTGGAAGGCAAGTTCGCGCCCAAGGACGTCATTGCCGTGGACGTGGACCCGATCAAGAACCCGGGCCAGTTCAGCTTCGACAAGGTCTGAGCCTCAATTGCCGGTTCGCCGGCTGAAGCGGAAAAGAAAACCCCGCCCCCTGCGTGAGCAGGGGGCGGGGTTTTTTGATGCTTCCAGGCGTAACACCCGCATGACGACGCCGTGACAGGCGATAGGCAATTCGTCTCAGGACTTACATCTCGATGAGAAGTTTTGGGGGCTTTCACATACGCTTGTAAAACTCCCATGGGAAGCTATCTTTTCCGAGCGCGTATCCACCCATAGGAGCTTGTCATGAACACCTTGCCCTACAAGATCGAAAGCTCCTCCCCCATCGTCGCATCGCTGCCCCGCACGAACGTGCGCGACGGCTCCCGGCTGGCCAGCCGTGAACTGGCCGTGTCCCTGGCCGCCAAAAGCATCACGGACCCGCCGGGGGGTGTGGTGCGTGTCATCCATGTTCCGACGGGCGAGGTGCTGTTCAGCAAGGTCAGTGGGTGGGGGGACTTGAGCGAATGAGCGCGACAGTCTCTATGCTGCAGCGGGCGGAAGGTTGGAATCCCTGGATATGATGGCCGTGGAGGTGGGCCCGAGCTAGGCGTCTGTACAGTTCAGCCCCGAGACAGTCTTAGGAACAATAGGCTGCAGTGCAGTTCAGGCTTAAATAAAAAGTATCAAGAAAAGTTAATGTCCAAGTCACCAGACACTATGCGCTATCCCTTCTTTTTGGGGCCAGTCGAACATCTTTTGGCGATCCACTATCGGCGTCTCAATCATCTATTTTTCATACTGAGTCCGCTGATATTTTTTGCTATCGAGTTTCTTGTTCGTCCAGACTTGGTGGTTTACAGGAAAACTCCTGAAGCACTGTGGTCAATCCTTGCATTGACATTGAATGCTCAAGTTCCTGTGGGCCACGGAATGACAGTTATTGTCCCAATCGCTCTTTACTCTATATGTTTAGCGGCTAACCTTTTTTTGCTACCAAAGTGGGGGCCACGACCTACGAAAATTGGCATGAAATCTGGGTTGCCTCCTAAAGATGGATATGGAAACGCATATTTCTGCATTTCGAATTCCATCGAAAAATTCGCGTTTATGTTCTGGACCTCGATCTTTGTTCCCGTTTCATTCATTTTCGCTTCTTTCATTCCGTGCATGTTCATCAATATGGTCAGGGGATTGTCATGAGTAGCATCACTCTCAGTCAACTATTGAATGCCACACTCGGAGTTGTTGACTCGGGTTACACGCAAGGCGTCTCTTCCAACGCCACCAATGCCGCCGCGCTTAATGCAAATATTGTTGGGTTTGGTGTGGGTGCGTTGCATTTGAGGATCCGCATTTCATGAACACTTTGATCTACACCCACGAAGCCTGTTTCAACCACAAGCCCGGCCCCCACCACCCCGAATCCCCCGAGCGCCTGGAAGCCGTGCTGGCCGCCCTGAAGACACCGGCCTTCGCCGACGCCGTCTGGCGCGATGCACCCCTGGGCACCTTCGAGCAGGTGCTGCACATCCACACACCCGACTACGTGGAGACCGTGAAGGAGATGGCGCCGGAGCAGGGCTACCGCGCCCTGGACGGGGGCGACACCATCATGTCGCCCGGCACGCTGGAGGCCGTGCTGCGCTGCGTGGGCGCGGCCTGTGCGGGCGTGGACGACGTGGTGAAGAAGGAGGCGAAGAACGTCTTCTGTGCCACGCGCCCCTGCGGCCACCATGCCGAGGCGGGTGAGGCCATGGGCTTTTGCGTGTTCAACCAGGCGGCCATCGCGGCGCTGCATGCGCGCGAGCAGCATGGCCTGCAGCGTGTGGCGGTGGTGGACTTCGACGTGCACCACGGCAACGGCACGCAGCATTCCTTCTGGGACGACCCGGACCTGTTCTACGGCTCCTGCCACCAGGGGCAGTTCTACCCGGGCACGGGGGCGAAGAACGAGACGGGGGTGGCCCACAACATCGTCAACGTGCCCTTCCCGCGCGGCACGGGTTCGGCCGCCTTCCGTGCGGCCATGACGGACGTGCTGCTGCCCGCGCTGCGCGAGTTCGCGCCCGAGCTGCTCATCATCTCGGCCGGTTTCGACGCCCACCACCTGGACCCGCTGGGCGGCCTGAAGTTCACCGACGAGGACTACCACTGGATCACGCGCGAGCTGATGAAGGTGGCCGACGAGACGGCCCAGGGCCGCGTGGTCTCCGTGCTCGAAGGCGGCTACAGCCTGGAAGGTCTGGCCAGTGGCACGGCCGCGCACGTGTTGGCGCTGATGGGCCGCTGACGGCTGCGTCTTGCTCCAATACAGGAACGGCCGTCAGGCCGTTTCTTTTTTGATCTGGCGGGCCTGCTTGCGCAGGCACTCGATGAGTTGCAGGCTGGTGGGCGTTCGCAGCCGGGCGCGCAGGGTGATCAGACCCACCGGGGGCAGCTCGAAAGGGATGGTGATGGCCACACGCCGCGCCAGGCCCTTGGCCTCCAGATCCTCGGCCACGCCTTGCGCCACAAAGCCTACGGCCTGCAGCTGCTGCATGAAGGTCACCGTGTTGAGCCAGGAGGTGGTCTCCAGCAGGTCGGTGGGCGGGTTCAGGCCGTGCTGGTAGAAGACCTGGTTGAGCTTGGTGCGTGAAGAGGCCCAGGACGGCGGCAGCACCCAGGGCTGGGCGGCCAGGTCGGCCCAGCCCACCTTGCGCTTGCGGCCCAGGGCATGGCCGCGCGGCATGACCACACACATGGGTTCTTCGTACAGCGCTTCGGTTTCAAGGTCCGGTGCGGCGTAACCGGGTTCGAGCCGGCCGACGATGAAGTCCAGCTCGCCCACGCGCAGACGCGGCAGCAGGCGGGTGAGGTCGCCTTCCTCCACGAAGATGGTGGTGCGCGAGGAGCGCGCCTTCAACTCGCCGATGGCACGCGCCAGCAGGCCGGGCGTGGCCACCACCATGGCGCCCACGCTGACCTGGCCCGCGGCGCCGCTGGCCACGGCGGCAATCTCGTCCTGCGTGCGGCTGAAGTCGGCCAGCACCGAACGCGCGAAGCGCACCACGGTGGCGCCGTAGGGCGTGGGCTCGGTGCCGCGGGTGGAGCGGGTGAACAGGCTCAGCGAGAACATGCGCTCGATTTCCATCAGCGACTTGGAGACCGCCGGCTGGGTGAGCGAGAGAAAATCTGCCGCACGCCCCAGGTGCCGAAACTCGTCCAGCGCGATCAGCAGTTGCAGGTGCCGCAGCTTGAGGTTGGAGCGCAAAACCCGGTCGAGATCACCCATGGCCATAACATAACCTTTTTGCTATGAAGACAGTCTGCTTATTCATTGGATAGTAATTCTAGGGGCGCCCACAATGCGCGGCATCCATCCATCACCGACAAGCAAGGAGACAGCCATGCAATTCACCCGACGCCAGATCGTCCTCGGCAGCCTGGGCTCGGCGGCCCTCATGTCCACGGCCACCTCGTCCATGGCCGCGGCCTACCCCGAGCGCCCCATCACCTTCATCTGCCCCTGGCCTGCCGGCGGCACGGCCGACATGACCATGCGCGCGCTGTGCGTTGCGGCTGCGCGCGAGCTGGGCCAGCCCGTGGTGCTGGAGAACCGCGCCGGCGCCTCCGGCATGCTGGGCCTCAAGGCCATGGCCAGCGCCAAGTCCGATGGCTACACCATCGGCCAGATTCCGATCTCGATCACACGCTTTTCGCAGCTGGGCTCGGTGCAGCTCGACCCGATGAAAGACCTGAGCTACCTGGCCCGCACTTCGGGCCAGACCTTTGGCGTGGTCGTACGGGCCGATGCCCCGTGGAAGACGCTCAAGGAGTTCGTGGCCCATGCCAAGGCCAAACCCGGACAGGTGAGTTATGGCAGCGCGGGCATCGGTGGGGCCACGCACGTGGGCATGGAGGAGTTCGCCATGGCGGCGGGTGTGGAGTTCAACCACATCGCCTACAAGGGCGGCGCGCCTGCCATGCAGGATCTGCTGGGCGGCCAGATTGACGCGGTCGCCGATTCGAGCGCCTGGGCGCCGCACGTTAAGGCTGGCAAGCTGCGCCTGCTGGCGACCTGGGGTGAGAAGCGCACGCAGGATTTCCCGGACGTGCCCACGCTGCGCGAACAGGGTTTTGACGTGGTGGTGGATGCGCCCAACGGCATCGGCGCACCCAAGGGCCTGGACCCCGCCATTGAGCAGCGCCTGCGCGCAGCCTTCAGGGCTGCCGCAGCCAGCCCCGAGTTCACGGCGGCCTGCGCCAGGATCGATGCGCCCCTGATGTATCTGGATGGGCCCGATTACGCGAAGTACGTGGCTACGGTCTACCAGAAGGAAACCCGGCTGATCGAGCGCCTGAAGCTGCGCGAGCTGATGACCAAGGGCTGATCCCTTCCATGCCCGATACCTCGCCCCTGATCCGCCTGCACGCCAACGACAACGTGCTGGTCGTACGCCACCCGCTGGCGCTCGGCCAGGACCTGCCGCAGTTCGGCATCCGCACCAAGGCCCAGCTGCCGGCCGGGCACAAGGTGGCGGCGCGCGCCATCCGCGCGGGCGAGCGGGTGCTGAAATACAACGTGGTGATCGGCGCGGCCACGCGCGACATCGAGGCCGGCGAGCATGTGCACGGGCACAACATCGCCCTGGTGGACGAATACCGCGATCCGGGCTTCGGCGAGGACGTGCGCCCGGTGGACTATGTGCCCGAGGCGCAACGCGCGCAGTTCATGGGGTTCGTGCGGCCCGACGGGCGTGTGGGCACGCGCAACTTCATCGGCATCCTGAGTTCGGTCAACTGCTCGTCCACGGTCATCAACCGCATCGCGGCGCATTTCACACCCGAGCGGCTCGCCGCGTTCCCGAACGTGGACGGCGTGGTGGCCTTCGCGCAGACCAGCGGCTGCGGCATGTCCTCGCCCAGCGAACACTTCGACCTGCTGCGCCGCACGATCGCCGGTTATGCGCGTCATGCCAACCTGGCCGGTGTGCTCATCGTGGGCCTGGGTTGCGAACGCAACCAGGTGGCCGACCTCGTCGCATCGCAGGGCCTGCAGCCCGGGCCGCTGATGCGCAGCTACGTGATGCAGGACACGGGCGGCACGCGCGCCACCATCGCGGCCGGTGTGGCCGCGGTGGAGGAGATGCTGC
Organism: uncultured Hylemonella sp.; assembly: GCA_963512175.1. Lineage (GTDB taxonomy): Bacteria > Pseudomonadota > Gammaproteobacteria > Burkholderiales > Burkholderiaceae_C > Hylemonella. The sequence goes on from CAUPLI010000008.1 coordinate 60,642, forward strand.
CGCTGGCCAACCAGGCCGTGCGCACGCCCGTGAGCGCGGCTCATCTCAAGATTGGCCTGGAGTGCGGCGGATCGGACGGCTTCTCGGGCATCACCTGCAACCCGGCGCTGGGCGCGGCCATGGACATCCTGGTGCGCCACGGGGGCACGGCCATCCTGTCCGAGACGCCGGAGATCCATGGCGTGGAGTTCATGCTCACGCGTCGCGCCGTCAGCCCGGCCGTGGGGCAGAAGCTGCTGGACCGGCTGGCCTGGTGGGCCGAGTACACCCGTGGCCACAACGCGCAGTTCAACGGCGTGGTCGGGCACGGCAACCAGGCCGGGGGCCTGGCCAACATCTTTGAAAAATCATTGGGCTCGGCCATGAAGGGCGGCACCACGCCGCTGGTGGACGTGTACCGCTACGCCGAACCGATCACCAAGGCGGGTTTCGTGTTCATGGACTCCCCGGGTTACGACCCGGTGGCCACCACGGGCCAGATCGCCAGCGGCGCCAACCTGATCTGCTTCACCACGGGGCGCGGCTCCATGTTCGGCAGCAAGCCCGCGCCCACGATCAAGCTGGCGAGCAACACGCCCATGTACACCCGGCTGGAAGAAGACATGGACATCAACTGCGGCGCGGTGCTGGACGGCGAGTGCGACATCGAGCAGATGGGGCGGCGCATCTTCGAGCACATCCTGCGCGCGGCTTCGGGCGAGAAGACCAAGAGCGAGCAGCTGGGCCTGGGTGACCACGAATTTGTACCCTGGCATCTCGGCATCGTGAGCTGAGTGCTTTTGCATTCACCGTATTTCTCTCTTCCTTCCCCATGACCCTGACTCTCCAGCGCACGGACCTCGTGCGCAACTGCAATTTCATCGCGGGTGCCTGGTTGCTCGGCCAGCAAGCCGAGCGCACCCTGGACGTGACCGACCCCAGCGACCTGAGCCTTGTGGCCCGCGTGCCGGACAGCGGCGCCGCGGATGCACGTGCTGCGGTGGATGCCGCACAGCAGGCCTTTGAGGCCTGGCGCACGACCCCCGCACGCGAGCGCGCCGCCCTGCTCAAGCGCTGGAACGATCTGCTGCTGGCGCACCAGGAAGACCTGGGCCGCCTGATCTCGCGCGAGCAGGGCAAGCCCCTGGCCGAGGGCCGCGCCGAGGTGGCGTACGCCGCCAGTTATGTGGAGTGGTTTGCCGAGCAGGCCACGCGCGCCAACGGCGAGATCATCCCCACGCCCGCGCGCCACAAGCGGCTCATGGCGCTGCGCGAACCGGTCGGTGTGGTCGCCGTGGTCACGCCCTGGAACTTCCCGGCTGCCATGATCGCGCGCAAGATCGCGCCGGCCCTGGCCGCGGGCTGCACCGTGGTGGCCAAACCCGCCGAGGACACGCCGCTCACGGCCCTGGCCATGGCACGTCTGGCCGAAGAGGCGGGCCTGCCCGCGGGCGTGCTCAATGTGGTGACGGCCTCGCGCGAGCGCACGCCCGAAGTGGTGGACGCCTGGCTGATGGATGCGCGCGTGCGCAAGATCAGCTTCACGGGCAGCACACCCGTGGGCAAGCACCTGGCGCGCGAGTCGGCGGACACGCTCAAGAAGCTTTCGCTGGAGCTCGGTGGCAATGCCCCCTTCATCGTCTTCGAGGATGCGGACGTGGATGCCGCGGTCGAAGGCCTGATGGTCTCCAAGTTCCGCAACGGCGGGCAGACCTGCGTGTGTCCCAACCGTGTCTTCGTGCACCAGGCGGTCCACGAGGCTTTCGTGGACAAGCTCGCCGCGCGCGTGGCTGCCCTGAAGGTCGGCCCGGCCAGCGACCCGGCCTCGCAGATCGGCCCCATGATCAATGCGCGGGCAGTGGAGAAGATCGAACGCCATGTGGCCGATGCCGTGGCGCGCGGTGCGCGTGTCGTCGTGGGCGGCCAACGCCTGCGTGCCGACGCCAACTACTACCTGCCCACGGTGCTCGCGGACGCCACGCCGGCCATGGACTGCGCCTGCGAGGAAACCTTCGGTCCCGTCGCGCCGGTGATGCGCTTCGAGTCCGAGGCCGAGGTGATTGCGCTGGCCAACGGCACACCCTTCGGCCTGGCCGCCTATTTCTACAGCCAGGACCCGGCGCGCATCTGGCGCGTGGCCGAGGCGCTGGAGGTCGGCATCGTCGGCATCAACGAAGGCGCGCTGGCGGCCGAAGCCGCGCCCTTTGGCGGCGTGAAGGAGTCCGGCTACGGCCGCGAGGGCTCCGTGCACGGCCTGGACGACTACCAGCACGTCAAATACCTGTGCCAGGGCGGCCTGGGCTGAACCCTGTCGCACGCTATCTTTTCAGGAGTACACCATGATCCATCCCGCCGCAGGCAATTCCTTCAAGGCCGCGCTGAAAGCCAGGCAACAGCAGATTGGCTTCTGGCTGTCCATGGCCGATCCCTACCTGGCCGAAGTCAGCGCCACCGCTGGTTTCGACTGGCTGCTGATCGACGGCGAACACGCCCCCAATGACCTGCGCAGCACGCTGGCGACGCTGCAGGCCGTCGCACCCTATCGCTCGCAGCCTGTGGTGCGTGTGGTGTCGGGTGAGGTGCATCTGATCAAGCAGTTGCTGGACATTGGCGCCAAGAACCTGCTGGTGCCCATGGTGGAGACAGCGGAGCAGGCGCGCCTGATGGTGGCCGCCACGCAGTACCCGCCGCTGGGCCTGCGCGGCGTGGGCAGCGCGGTGGGCCGTGCCTCGCGCTGGAGCTCGCGCACTGATTACCTGGACGTGGCCGACAGCGAGGTCTGCCTGCTGGTGCAGGCCGAGTCCGTGGCCGCCCTGAAAAACATCGAAGCCATCTGTGCGGTGGACGGCGTGGACGGCGTCTTCATCGGCCCGGCCGACCTGGCGGCCTCCATGGGGCACTGTGGCAAGCCCACGCATCCGGAAGTGCAGGCGGCCATCGAGGATGCGATCAGGCGCATCGTGGCTTCGGGCAAGGCGGCCGGCACGCTGATGGCGGACCAGACCCTCGCGCGTCGTTACCTGGAGCTTGGGGCCACCTATGTGGCCACGGGCGTGGACATCCTGGTGTTCGCCAACGCCGCGCGCAAGCTGGCGGCGGATTTTTTGCAGAACAGCCCGGCGCCGGCCAAACCGTCGGCCGTCTACTGAAAGAACAAGTTCATGAGTTCAGCGACCCCGGGCGAGATCGTCCAGGCCCTCACCGCCATCGTCGGCCCGCAGTATTGCCTGAGCGCGGACCAGGACACCGCGTCCTACACCACCGACTACCGGCGCATCTACCACGGCCAGGCCGTCGCCGTCGTGCTGCCCGCCAGCACGGAGCAGGTGAGCCGGGTCATGGCCTGGTGCCATGCGCATGAGGTGGCTGTGGTGCCGCAAGGCGGCAACACCTCGCTCATGGGCGGGGCCGTGCCCGATGCCAGCGGCAAGGCCATCGTGCTCAACCTGCGGCGCCTGAACCGGGTGCTGGAGGTGGACACCGTCAACGACACGCTGACGCTGCAGGCTGGTGTGACCCTGCACGCGGCGCGGGAGGCAGCCGAAGAAGCCGGGCGCCTGTTCCCGCTGCGCATCGGTTCCGAGGGCTCCTGCCAGATCGGCGGCAACATCGCCACCAATGCCGGCGGCACCGCCGTGCTGCGCTACGGCAATATGCGCGAGCTGGTGCTGGGCGTGGAGGCCGTGCTGTCCGATGGGCGCATCTATTCCGGTCTGCGCGGCCTGCGCAAGGACAACACGGGTTACGACCTCAGGCAGCTCTTCGTCGGTTCCGAAGGCACGCTGGGCATCGTCACGGCAGCGGTGCTCAAGCTCATGCCGCAGCCGCGCTCCAGCGCCGTGGCCTTCGTCGCGGTGCAGAGCCCGGCGGCTGCCGTGGCCCTGCTGGGCGAGGCCAAGAAGATTGCCGGCCCCGAGGTGACGGCCTTCGAATTGATCTCCAGGCCTGCGCTGGATCTGGTGCTGGACTACCTGGGTGACGTGACCGCACCGCTGGCCGGCGAACACGCGTGGATGGTGCTGATCGAGCTGACATCGGGCAGCCCGGCCGAGCGGCTGGAAGAGAGCATGGTGCAGATCCTGGAGACGGGGCTGGAGAGTGGCCTGGTGCTGGACGCCGCCATCGCGGCCAGCGTGGCCGATGCACAGACCTTCTGGCGCATCCGCGAGGAAATCTCCGACGCCCAGACCCGCGCGCGCGGCAGCATCCGCTGCGATGTGTCGGTGCCGCTCTCGCGCATCGCGCGTTTCGTCGAGGAGGCGAGCACGGCCGTGCTGGCCATTGCGCCGCAGGCGCGTTTGGTGATCTACGGACACATGGGCGACGGCAATGTGCACTTCAACCCCCTGCGCCCGGCCGACCGGAATGCGGAAGACTTTCTCGCCGCTGCCAACCGGCCCGTGAGCGATGCGGTGGATCGCCTGGCCCATGCGGCGGGCGGCTCCATTTCGGCCGAGCACGGCATCGGCGTGGCCAAGCGCAACGACCTGCTCGACTACAAGTCGCCGGTCGAACTGGAACTGATGTGGCAGCTGAAGCGGGCGCTGGACCCGAAGAACCTGCTCAATCCCGGCAAGGTCCTGCCAGCCCTCACGAGTTGATCGCCCCGGCCTTGCGGCGGCATTTCTAAGGTACGCTTGCGCGTCCGGCGCCGGGCCCTGATCGGGAGCAGGCGCGGCGGACCATTCCGTACAAGAGGAGGCGTTCATGCGTGCATCGGGACTCAAGAAGATCGGCCTGGCCGCAGCAGTGCTGCTGGGCGCAGCCGTGCTTTACCTCGCGGCCTGGCCGGTGCCTATCCGGCCCGTGGCCTGGGACGCGCCGGCGGAGCCGGGTTATGCCGGGCCGCATGCGGTCAACACCCGGCTGGCCAAGTTGCAGATGATCGACCTCAAGGGTGAGGTGGGACCCGAGCACATCGTGTTCGGCAAGGACGGCAAGCTCTACACCACGGTGGCGAGCGGCAACATCCTGCGCATGGACGCCGACGGCAGCCAGCAGCAGGTGTTTGCCAACACCGGCGGACGCGTGCTGGGTTTTGATTTCGACGCGCAGGGCCAGCTGATCGCGGCCGATGCCATGAAGGGCCTGCTGTCCATCGCGCCCGACGGCAAGGTCACCCTGCTGGCCGACCAGGCCGGGGGCGCGCCCATTCTTTATGCCAACTCGGTGGTGGTCGCGAAGAGCGGCAAGATATACCTGAGTGATGCCTCCGGGCGTTTTGCCCCCAGGGACTGGGGCGGCACCTTCGAGGCCAGCGTGCTCGACATCCTGGAGCAGGCCGGCACGGGCCGCGTGCTGGAATACGACCCCACCACCCGGCTCACCCGCGTCGTGGCCCGGGGCCTGAGTTTTGCCAACGGCGTGGCGCTAAGCCAGGACGAGCGCACCCTGTTCGTCAGCGAGACGGGCCGCTACCGCATCTGGAAGGTGGCCGTGGCTGTGCAGAATCTGGACCTGGCCGCTTTGCCGAAAGCCGGCAGCGACCAGGCCGCTGTGCTGTTCGACAACCTGCCCGGTTACCCCGACAACCTGATGCGTGGCCTGGACGGCCGCATCTGGGTGGGGCTGGTCAAGCCGCGCAACCCCAAGGTCGACCAGCTGGCGCAAAAGCCCTGGCTGCGCAGCCTGACGCTGCGCCTGCCGCGCGCCTTGTGGCCCATCCCCAAGACCTATGGCCATGTGTTCGCCTTCAACGAGGCGGGCCAGGTGGTGACGGACTTGCAGGACCCCAGCGGCGCCTACCCCGAGGTCACGAGCGTCACGGAAACCAGGGACCGCCTCTACGTGCAGAGCCTGCACGCGCATGGGCTGGGTGTGCTGGCGCGTTGATCTGACATCAGGGCAGGCAAGGCCGCCGCGGCATCAATCCACGGCAGCGATCAGGTCCAGCTCCACCGCCGCGTTCTTGGGCAGCTGCGCCACGCCGACCGAGGTGCGCGTGTGCACGCCGGCCTCGCCGAGCACGCGGATCAGCACCTCCGATGCGCCGTCCGCCACTTCGCTGACTTGCGAGAAACCGTCGGCTGCCTGCACGAACACCGTCACGCGCAGCACGCGGCCCACCGCGTCGAGCGAGCCGGGGGACTGGCGCAGCAGGGCCAGCGCGCGCATCACACAGACCTTGGCGGCCAGCTGGGCGCGCTCCAGCGGCACCTCGGTGCCCACGCGCCCCGTCACCACGATCTCGCTGCCCACGCGCGGCACCTGGCCGCTGACGAAGACCTGGCCGCCGTGGCGGATGAACGGTGTGTAGTTGCCACCCTTCAGGAGTTCGCCATTGAAGTCGTAGCCCAGCTCGCGGGCCACCGCCTGGAATTCGCTCTCGCGGCTCATGTGCCGGTTCCGCTCAGGGGCGCTTGGGTATGTCCAGTCCGCGCCGCACGGCCGGGCGCGCGACGAAGGCCTCCAGCACGCGGGTGACTTCCGGGAAGTCCTCGATGAAGACCAGCTCGCCAGCCTTGTAGCGCACGAGCAGGTTACGGACCCAGGGGAACACCGCGATGTCGGCGATGGAGTACTCGTTGCCCATGATCCATTTGCGGCCCTTGAGGCGCTCGTTGAGCACGCCCAGCAGGCGGCGCGATTCGGCCACGTAGCGGTCGCGCGGGCGCTTGTCCTCGTAGTCCTTGCCGGCAAAGATCGTGAAGAAGCCGACCTGGCCGAACATGGGGCCCACGCCACCCATCTGCCACATGACCCATTGCAGGGCTTCGTATTTGGCCGCGTCGTCTTTCGGCAGCAGCTGGCCGGTCTTGCCGGCGAGATACACCAGGATGGCGCCGGACTCGGCCAGCGCCAGCGGCTTGCCACCGGGGCCGTCGGGATCCAGGATGGCCGGGATCTTGTTGTTGGGGTTCAGGCTCAGGAACTCGGGCGAGAACTGATCGCTCTTCTCGAAATCCACCAGATGCACTTCGTAGGGCAGGCCGGTCTCTTCCAGCATGATGGAGACCTTCACGCCGTTGGGTGTGGGCAGCGAGTAGAGCTGCAGGCGCTCCGGGTGCCGGGCAGGCCATTTGCGGGTGATGGGGAAGTCGGCGAGTGTGTTCATGGCGCTTGGGTGGGTGAGTGGAAGGTGCCGCTGACTTTAGCCCAGATGGGCCGTCCGTGCAGGTGCCGGTCGTCGCCCGGTGGCGGTCCGCTGGTGCGTATTGATTGACAGGTGGCGGGCACGTTCACATACTGCAGGCAGCCCCCGGTCTGCTGGCTGGCTGCACCGTCAGCCAGCGGGCCAGGTGAGCCCCCAAGGAGGAACGACATGGCCCAGAACAGGAAAAACGCCACCGAGTCCACGGAGGGCGTTCCCATGCAAGCCGCGGTGCGGCGCGCGCACATCTGCTTCGAACGCATCATTCCCGATGCACTCGACCCGGAGCGGCATGTCCGCCGGGCGCTGCGCGGTGAACTGGTGGCCGCGGCGGGGGGCGCGAAGAAGCTGAGTGCGGACCAGGTCGGGAACGTGGCCCGCATGGCCGTGATGACCTCGAAGAAATGGCCGCCGGGTTGCAACTTGCGTTGCAGCTTTCTCGACGGCAGCGCGAAGATGCGGAAAAAAGTGCGCACCCAGGCGAAGGAGTGGGAGAAGCACGCCAACGTCAGGCTGAAGTTCGTTGCCAAGGGGCCGGCCGAGGTGCGCATCTCTTTCTACGCCGACGACGGCTCGTGGTCGGCCGTGGGGCGCGACGCGCTCAACGCCAGCTATTTCCCGCTGCATCAGCCGACCATGAACTTCGGCTGGGTGCGTGACGATTCCGACCCCGTGGAAGACCGCGCGGTGATCCTGCACGAGTTCGGCCATGCACTGGGCTGCATCCACGAACACCAGTCGCCGACCTTCGAACGCAAGTGGGACAAGGCCGCGGTGATGAAGTATTTCCAGGGCCCGCCCAACTACTGGGACGAGGAGGGGATACGCGACAACGTGCTGTTCAAGTATTCGCCCAAGGGGATCAAGGCGACCCGGTTCGACGCGAAGTCGATCATGCTGTACGCGTTCGACGGGGAGCTGTTCTCCGATGGCCGTGGGCCGACCAACCAGAACTCCCAGCTGTCGGCGACCGACCGGACGATGATCAGGCAGATGTATCCGCGCTGACGGGTGGGGCCGACCGCTGGCGCCAGGCAAAGAAGCCGCGGTACAGCGCCACGCTGAGCACCATGCCCCAGGTCATGCCGACGAACATGCCGCCCAGCATGCCGCTGAGCGTGCTGGTGCTGCTGCCCAGTTGCCAGCGCGCCAGCCAGACGGCGCCGGCCGTCATGCCGATCAGCATCCAGCCTGAGCACATGAGGTTTTGCGCGAACAGCGAACACAGGTAACGGCCGCAGTGCGGGCGCAGCACGCGCAGGCTGGGGATGGCCAGCAGGCCGCCGGCCAGCATGCCGGCGTGCATGCCGGGCAGGAACTCGATGTGCAGCAACAGGCTGTCGACAAAACCCAGGGTGGCCGACTGGCTGCACAGGCTTTCCAGCCGCGCGGGGCCGGACTGCAGCACGTCCCACAGCAGGCCCAGCAGCATGCCGCCGAAACCCAGGGAGAGCATGACGTGCGGCGGCGAAAGACCGGCGCGCTGCGGCCGCACCCAGGCCAGCGCGGCACAGCCGGCGGCCACGGCCAGCAGGGTCAGCGCGATCAGCCAGGTCTGTGTGCCACCTCGCAGGGCGGCGTCGCGGCCCAGTGCCCACAGGGTGAAACCCACCAGGACCACCAGCAGGGCGGGCGTGAGGGTGGCCGAGCCGATGCTGCGGGCCAGCCAGTGGGGGTGCGGGGACAGGTTCATCGAAATTTGGCTACCGGATTCTTAGTTGAAATCTATCGGGCACGCGGGTTAACACCATGTTCACTGCGCGCACGCTGGAAGACACTCGGCCGCAACTCGGCATGTTTACTCTAGTACGTACTGGACGAACACGCCGGCTTCGTGAATGAAACGCAGCTGCGTTGCATGAGCGCCCGCCAGCCGGCACGAGCACGCCGGCCACGACGGGCCTGCCGGGCTGCCCCCTGAGGAATGCTGCAACCATGAAAAGCTGTCCCATGTCGGCCGCTCCCGCGGCCAACCCGAATTCCTGGCTCTACCTGCTGGAGCGTTTCGACGTGGGCGTGATCCACCTGGACAAGGCGCTGCACGTGGTGGGCATGAACGACTTCGCGCGGCGCAGCCTGCCGGTGCAGGACAAGCTGCCCTTCGACAAGTACGTGCTGGACTTCCACCCCGACGCCGCCAAGAACAAGGTGAAGTTCCTGCTGGACCAGGCCGAGTGCCCGGTGAACAACGCGCCGCCCATGGCGATGATGATCAACATCCCCGACCGCATGTTGCTGATCAAGGTCTCCAAGATCGGCGACATGCAGGGCGCCACCACCGGCTACACCCTGGTGTTCTACGACATCACCGACGTGGTGAGCCCCGAGGCCGAGGGGGCGGCCCGCGGGCGCGACAGCAGCGAGGTCGCCGAGCGCCGCCTGCTGCGCAAGATTCCCACCATCAAGCAGAACCGCGTGCTGCTGGTGGACGTGCCCTCGGTGTCCTTCATCCGCTCGGAAGGCCACTACACCTGGGTGCACACGGGGCAGGGCAGCCAGTTCTGCAACCTCAACATCGGCGACCTGGAGAGCCGGCTGGACCCGCAGCTTTTCCTGCGCGTGCACCGCAGCTACATCGTCAACCTCTCGCACGTGGACGAGATCGTGCGCGACGACGGCCGCATGACGCTGCGCATGATGGGCCCCACGCCAGTGGAAATCCCGGTCTCGCGCTCCAGCGCTCCCACGCTGCTGGAACAGCTCGGCCTGGTCGATCCGGCACCAGTGCGCAACTGAAGCTGCCGGGCCACCGGCATCAGCCGCGGCTTATGTAGGGATGTGCGTTCCCGACGCACGTTCGTGCGCGTCGGCTGCCGTTCGTGCAAGCGGGACGACGGTTGATTGCATGGGCGCCAAAACCGGATGCGTGGGCGCTAGATTCACCCTCCTAGAGGTTTTGAGACCCAACAAAGGAGACAACGTGATCACAGTCCCATTCGATTACCACAGCCCCCGCACGGTGCCGGAAGCGCTCAAGCTGCTGTCCACCCTGGGTGACGATGCCAAGCTGCTGGCTGGCGGGCACAGCCTGTTGCCCATGATGAAGCTGCGTTTCGCGCAGCCCGCCCACCTGATCGACCTGGGCAAGATCACGGACCTGCGCGGCATCGCGCAGGTGGGCAACGAGATCCGCATCGGCGCCATGACCACCGAATACGACCTGCTCAACTCGAAGTTGCTGGCCGAGAAGGTGCCGCTGCTGGTCGAGGGTGCCGGCCTGATCGCCGACCCGCAGGTGCGCTACAAGGGCACGATCGGCGGCGACATCTCGCACGGCGACCCGGGCAACGACCACCCGGCCCTGATGCTGGCGCTGGACGCCTCCTTCGTGCTGCAGGGTCCGAAGGGTGAGCGTGTGGTCAAGGCGGATGGCTATTTCCTCGGCATGTATGCCACGCTGCTGGAGCCGGGCGAGATCCTGACCCAGGTCCGGGTGCCGGTGCCGGCTGCCGGCACCGGCTACGCCTACCAGAAGCTCAAGCGCAAGACCGGCGACTTCGCCACCGCCGCCACCGCCGTGATGCTGCAGATGAAGGGCAACACCGTGGCCAAGGTCAGCATCGCGCTGACCAACGTCGGCGCGACGCCGCTCAAGGCCAGCGCCGCCGAGGCCGCCCTGCTGGGCAAGGCCATCAACGATGCCAGCCTGAACGAGGCGACCCGCCTGGCCATGAGCATCTGCGACCCGGCGCCCGACCAGCGCGGCGACGCCGACTACAAGCGGGCCATGTGCGGCGAGATGACCCGGCGCGCGCTGCAGAAGGCGCACGAGCGCGCGGCCAAAGTCTGAACCACAAGAACACAGGAGACAAGACATGGCGAAAACACAAACGGTGTCGTTCCAGCTCAACGGCAAGAAGGTCGAGACGGCGGTGGAGCCGCGCGAGCTGCTGATCCATACCCTGCGCGAGCGGCTGCTGCACACCGGCCCGCACATCGGCTGCGAGACCTCGCACTGCGGCGCCTGCACGGTGGACGTGGACGGCATGTCGCTCAAGTCCTGCACCGTGCTCTCGGTGCAGTGCGAGGGCGCCGACATGCTGACGGTCGAGGGCCTGGAGCAAGGCGGCGTGCTGCACGCCATCCAGCAGGCTTTCCACGAGGAGCACGGCCTGCAATGCGGCTTTTGCACGCCCGGCATGATGACGCGCGCCTACCGGCTGCTCAAGGAGAACCCGAACCCGAGCGAGCAGGACATCCGCTACGGCATCGCCGGCAACCTGTGCCGCTGCACGGGCTACCAGAACATCGTCAAGGCCGTGCAGTCCGCCGCGAAGAAGCTGGCTGCCACCGCAACGGCCTGACGCGCTCCCCCGCTGTCACACACAGAACAAACGCACCGAACACACCGGAGAATTCACATGGGCAATATGTCTGATCTGAAGGAACGCGAAGACAAGCTGCAGGGCATGGGCACCTCGCTGCTGCGCAAGGAGGACGCCAAGTTCATCCGCGGCCAGGGCACCTACGTCGATGACATCAAGCTGCCGGGCATGCTGTTCGGCGCCATCGTGCGCAGCCCCTATGCGCACGCCCGCATCAAGGGCATCGACAAGAGCAAGGCGCTGGCCTGCCCGGGTGTGGTGGCGGTGCTGACCGCCGACGACCTCAAGCCGGTCAACCTGCACTGGATGCCCACCATCGGCGGCGACGTGCAGGCCGTGCTGGCCGACAAGAAGGTCTGTTTCCAGATGCAGGAAGTGGCCATGGTGCTGGCCACCGACCGCTATGCCGCCGCCGACGGCGCCGACCTGGTGGAGGTGGACTACGAGGAACTGCCGGCCATCGTGGACCCCAGGAAGTCCATGGACAAGGACGCGCCCATCATCCGCGAGGACATCGTCGACAAGAAGGACCTGAGCCACGGCCCGCGTACCCACCCCAACCACATCTTCACCTGGGAGGCCGGCGACAAGGCGGCCGCCGACACGGCCTTCAAGAACGCCGAGATCGTGGTGCGCGAGGAGATCCTCAACCCGCGCGTGCACCCCTGCCCGCTGGAGACCTGCGGCTGCGTGGCCTCCTTCAACAAGGCCACCGGCTACCTGACGGTCTACATGACCACGCAGGCCCCGCACCTGGTGCGCACCGTGCTGGCCATGCTCTCGGGCGTGGCGGAAAGCAAGATCCGCGTGGTCGGGGGCGACATCGGCGGCGGCTTCGGCAACAAGGTGCCGATCTACCCGGGGTACGTGGTCGCCATCGTGGCGTCCATCGTGACGGGCGTGCCGATCAAGTGGATCGAGTCGCGCATTGACAACATCTCCACCACCGGTTTTGCGCGCGACTACCACGGCGTGGGCGAGCTGGCGGCCGACAAGAACGGCCGCATCAAGGGCCTGCGTTTCACGGCCCTGGCCGACCACGGCGCCTTCAACTCGCACGTCTCGGCCACCAAGCTGCCGGCGGGCCTGTTCTCGATCTGCACCGGTTCCTACGACATCCCCAACGCCTACTGCCGTGTGGACGCGGTCTTCACCAACAAGGCGCCTGGCGGCGTGGCCTACCGCTGCTCGCTGCGCGTGACCGAGGCGGTCTACCTGATCGAACGCATGATCGACGTGCTGGCGCAGAAGCTGGGCATCGACAAGGCCGAGATCCGCCGGCGCAATTTCGTCAAGTCCGAGCAGTTCCCCTACACCACCTCGCTGGGCTGGACGCTGGACAGCGGGGCCTACCACCCGGCGCTGGAGAAAGTGCTGGACGCGGTGGACTACAAGGGCCTGCGCGCCGAGCAGGCGAAGAAGCGTGCCGACCCGAACAGCCCGACCCTGATGGGCATCGGCCTGGCCACCTTCACCGAGATCGTCGGCGCCGGGCCGACCAAGGTCTGCGACATCCTGGGCATCGGCCTGTTCGACAGCTGCGAGATCCGCGTGCACCCCACAGGCGGCGTGATTGCCCGTCTGGGCACCATGACGCAGGGCCAGGGCCACGCGACCACCTACGCGCAGATCATCGCCACCGAGCTGGGCCTGCCCGCCAGCGACATCGTGGTGGAGGAGGGCGACACCGACAAGTCGCCCTACGGCGCGGGCACCTGGGGCTCGCGTTCCACGCCGGTCTCGGGCGCGGCCACCGCGCAGGCCGCGCGCAAGATCAAGGACAAGGCCAAGAAGATCGCCGCGCACCTGCTCGAAGTGGCCGAGGGCGACCTGGAGTGGGAGATCGACCGCTTCACGGTCAAGGGCAACCCCGGCCAGCACAAGACCATGAAGGAGATCTGCCTGGTCTCGCACACCGGCAACCTGCCGGCCGGCATGGAGCAGGGCCTGAACGCCGTGTCCTACTACGACCCGCCGAACCTGACCTACCCCTTCGGCACCTATCTGTGCGTGGTGGACATCGACAAGTACACCGGCGAGTCCAAGGTGCGGCGTTTCTACGCGCTGGACGATTGCGGCACGCGCATCAACCCCATGATCATCGAAGGCCAGATCCATGGCGGGCTGACCGAGGCCTTTGCGGTGGCCTTCGGGCAGCAGATCCCCTTCGACGACCACGGCAACCACCTGGGCAACAGCCTGATGGACTACTTCCTGCCCACCGCCATGGAGACGCCGCACTGGGAGACCGATCACACGGTGACGCCGTGCCCGCACCACCCCATCGGCGCCAAGGGCGTGGCCGAATCGCCGCACGTGGGCGGCATTCCCTGCTTCAGCAATGCGGTGATCGACGCCTTTGCGCACCTGGGCGTGACCCACATGGACATGCCGCACAGTGCCTACCGTGTCTGGCAGCAGTGCAACGCGCTGGGCATCAACAAACGATAAGTACATGAACGTCACACTGGAAAAAACCTTCCCCATGCCCGGCTCGGCGCAGACGGCCTGGACGCTGCTGCAGGACATCGAGGGCGTGGCCAGCTGCATGCCCGGCGCGCGCATCACCGAGCGCACGGACGAGCAGCACTACAAGGGCACGGTGGCGGTGAAGTTCGGGCCGGCCAGCATGTCGTTTCGCGGCGAGGTGGAGGTCAAGGCGATCGACGCGACCAGCCGCACCCTGCGCCTGATCGGCAAGGGCACGGACTCCACCGGCAGCTCGGGCGCGTCCATGGACCTGACGGCGCGCATCGAGGCGGTGAGCGACAGCGCCTGCAACCTGGTGGGCAACAGCGAGGTGTCGATGAGCGGCAAGGCCGCCGCCTTTGGCGGGCGCATGATGAACTCGGTGGCCGACCAGGTGCTCAAGCAGTTTGCCGACAACTTTGCGGCCAAGGTGCAGGCCTTGCAGTCGAGCGGGCCCGGCGGGCCGTCCGCATCGGCGGGCGGGGGTGGCGCCCCGGCAGCGGCCCCCGAGCCGTCGCAGCTGAATGCCCTGGCCCTGGCCTGGGCCGTGATCAAGGACTGGTTCAAGTCGCTGTTCTCGGCGAAGAGGGCATGAGCGTTTCGCGTGCGCAGGAACTGGCTGCCTGGCAGCAGGACCTGGCGCGCGCCGGCTACATCGCCGAACCGGGCCTGGCGGCGGCGCTGATGCTGATGCAGGACCTGGAGCGACCCCTGCTGCTCGAAGGCGACGCCGGTGTCGGCAAGACCGAAGTGGCCAAGGTGCTGGCAACCCTGCGCCACACGCGCCTGATCCGCCTGCAGTGCTACGAAGGCCTGGACGCCCATGCGGCCATGTACGAGTGGAACTACCAGCGCCAGCTGCTGGCCATCAAGCTGCTCGAACATGACGACCGTGGCATGGAACAGAAAGAGCAGGACATCTTCTCCGAGCGCTACCTGCTCAAGCGCCCGCTGCTGGAGGCCATCAGCTGCGAACAGCCGCCCGTGCTGCTGATCGACGAGGTGGACCGCGCCGACGAGGCCTTCGAGGCCTATCTGCTGGAGCTGCTCTCGGACTTCCAGCTCTCCATTCCTGAGCTGGGCACGGTGCGCGCCGTCAGCCGGCCCCTGGTGGTGATCACCTCCAACGGCACGCGCGAGCTGTCGGACGCGCTGCGCCGGCGCTGCCTCTACCAGTACATCGACTACCCGGACTACGACAAGGAGCTCGCCATCGTGCACGCGAAAGCGCCGGGCGTGCCGGCGGCGCTCGCCGCACAGGTGGTGGCCTTCGTGCAGAGCGTGCGCCGCATGGAGCTGCAGAAGAAACCGGGCATCGCCGAGACGCTGGACTGGGCCGCTGCTCTGTTGCGGCTGGACATCACGGTGATCGAGAAGGACGGCGCCGAGCGCATCCTGCAGACCCTGGGCGCCCTGATCAAGACGCGCGATGACCGCGTGGCCTTCACGCGCGAGGTCGTCGCCCGGCTGGCGGCCGCATGCTGAGCGCCGACGCGTCGGCGCTGGAGGCGCGGGCCAGCACCCGCCTGGCGGGTTTCCCCGGTTTCCTGCGCGCCAATGGTTTTGCGGTGGGCGGGGGTGACGGCGTCGAAGTGCTGCGCACGGCCGAGCGCGTGGGCCTGCTCGATCCGGACATGCTGCGCTGGAGCCTGCGGGCCCTGCTGTGCGGGCGGGCCGAGGAGTGGCGGCGTTTCGACACGCTCTTCGATGCCTGGTTCCTGCCCGCCAACAAGTGGCAACGCCCGGAGCGGCGCGACAGTGGTTTTCTCAGCGGCCACCAGCCGCAGGGCCCGGCCAGTGACCGCGCGTCGACCGACGACAGCGAGGACATCCGGCCGCGCCAGACCGCCAGCCGCCAGGAGGTGCTGAGCTCCACCGATTTCCGCGCGCTGACCGAGCGCGAGCATGCGCTGGACATCGAGGCGCTGATGCGGCAGTTCGCCCGCCAGTTGAAGCACATCCGACTGCGCCGCGAGGCCCGCGCGCGCCACGGCCGCCGCCTGGACCTGCCTGCCACCATACGGCGCAGCGTGGCCAGCGGCGGCACGCCTTTTCACCTGCAGTGGAAAGACCGCAAGCGTGTGCGCCCGCGCCTGGTGCTGCTGATCGACGTGAGCCGCTCCATGGTGCTCTACAGCTTTTTCTACCTGCGGCTGGCGCGTGCGCTCAGCGCCGAACTGGGTGACGTGCACAGCTACATCTTCCACACGCGTGTGACCGGCGTGTCGCAGGCCCTGCACGACCCCGACCCCTGGCGCGCGCAGGAGCGGCTGCACCTGTTGGCGCAGGGCTGGGCCGGCGGCACGCGCATCGGCGAAAGCCTGGCGCAGTTCAACCGCGAGCATGCGGCGCGCGTCGTGAATTCCCGTACTGCCGTCATCATCCTCAGCGACGGCTACGATACGGGTGAACCGGTGGCGCTGTCGGGTGCCCTGGCGCAGCTGCGGCGCCGTGCGCGGCGGGTGGTCTGGCTCAACCCCCTGCTCAAGCAGCCGGGGTATGCGCCCGTCAGCCAGGGCATGCAGGCGGCCCTGCCGCACCTGGATCTGCTGGCGCCGGCCGGCGACCTGGCCAGCCTCAAGGCGGTGCTGCCCCGGCTGGTCGAGGCATTGGGATGAGCAGCGGTGTGATCGCGCCTTATTGAAGGAGTTCGGGTATGGGATGCATGTTCAAAGCCAACGGCCTTTACAGCCGTATGACCGTGGGGGCCGTCTTGCTGGCCGCCGGCGCCGGCTCGCGCCTGGGGGGCAAACCGAAGTCGCTGCTCGAACTCGGCGGCGTGCCGCTGATCATGCGGCAACTGGTGGCTCTGTCGGGCGCTGGTGTCGATGAGGTGGTCGTTGTGCTGGGCCACCATGCCGAGGCCATCGAAGCCGCCATCCGCCACCTGCCCATCACCCTGGTGCACAATCCCGCGCCCGACGAGGGCCAGGCGTCATCGGTGCGCATCGGCCTGCAGGCCCTGTCGCCTCGCATCGACGCCGTGATGGTGGCGCTGGCCGACCAGCCGCTGATCACCGCGCAGGACATCACCGCCCTGATCAGCGCCTACCGCAAACGCGGCGAGAAATCCATGGTGGTGCCGCGCGTGAGCGCGGCGGACGGCAGCAGCGCACCCGGCAACCCGGTGATGTTCGATGCCGCGTTGCGCGAGCAGTGGCTGGCCGGCAGCGCCGACCTCACCTGCCGCAACTGGCGTGAGAAGCATCCGGAAAGCGTGCAGTGGTTCGAGACCGACAACCGGCATTACCGCGTCGACATCGACACGCCCGAAGACCTGGCGCAGTTTGCCGCCAGCACCGGCCACACGCTGAGCTGGCCGCAGGCGTTAACGGAAACCAGTGATGTGAAGGTTTGATTTGCTATTGAATCAATAGCAACCGGGGCCACCACTTAACCGTGGGCGTGTTCGTGCTGCGGCTGCGGCCCATGGCAGTGCTGCAGCATCGGCGCCGTCACGGTCTGTAGCGTGGCGTGGGCGATGCCGAAGCGCTCGTGCAGGCCTTCGCTCACTTCGCGCAGGAAGTCATCCCCGGGGTGGCCCTGCGGCATCACCAGGTGCGCGGTCAGCGCGACCCGTGTGGTGCTCATGGCCCAGACATGCAGGTCATCCACGCGCGCCACGCCGGCTTGTGCCTCCAGCCAGGCCTGCACGGCGGGCAGGTCCACGTGTTCGGGCACGCCATCGAACAGCAGGTGCAGGGACTGGCGCAGCAGGCCCCAGGTGCCGGCGACGATGACGGCGGCGATCCCCAGGCTCATGACCGGGTCCAGCCAGGCCCAGCCCTGCCAGAGGTAGAGCGCGCCGCCGATGACCACGCCCAGCGAGACCAGGGCGTCGGCCGCCATGTGCAGGAAGGCGCCGCGCACGTTGAGGTCATGTTCGCCGCCGCGCAGGAAGAGCAGGGCGGTGGCGGTGTTGACCACGATGCCGATGGCCGCCACCGTGATGATGGTCCAGCCCTGCGTGGGCTCGGGCGAGCCCAGGCGCTGGAAGGCTTCCCAGCCCAGCGAGCCCATGGCGACCAGCAGCAGCACGGCATTGGTGAAGGCCGCCAGGATGGAGGCGCGTTGCCAGCCGTAGGTGTGGCGCGCATCGGGCTGCAGGCGCGCAGCCAGGGCGGCCATCCAGGCCAGCAGCAGGCCGGCCACGTCGCTCAGGTTGTGACCGGCATCGGCCAACAGGGCCAGGGAATTGACCTGCCAGCCGTACCAGGCTTCCACCGCCACGAAGCCGGTGTTGAGCGCGATGCCGATGGCAAAGGCGCGGTTGAAGTTGGCCGGGGCGGGGTGGTGGTGCGCGGTGTGGCTGTGAGCAGCAGCGTGCTCGTGCGCGTTGTGGGAATGATCGTGAGGATGCTCGTGGGCCATATTCCCAGTATGCCCGTCCGGGACATCCGGGACGCGGGCAGGGCTGTTGGGGGCTCAGTCTTAGAACGTGCTCAGCGGCTGGCGCGAACTGTGCGGCGCTTCGTGGCCCATCGCCTGCAGCAGCAAGGTGGGCAGGCTGGGCCACTGGACGGGGCGCTGCAGGTGCATGGCGACGCTCAGGGCTTGTGGGCCGTCGACCTGCACCAGGGTCTTGCCGGTCGGCAGGCCGCCGCGGATGACCCATTTCATGACCTTGGCATCCGCGCCGTCGAAGAGGATGACGTCGGCGGTCTCTGGGGCGGCACCGCCGATCAGCTGCAGGCGCAGTGAGCGGCGCTGTGACAGGGCCACGATGCCCTGGATCAGTTCGCGTTCGGCTGGCGAGAAGCCGAAGACCAGCAGGCGGACCGTGCTCTGCAGCGGCGCCGGCCGGGAGGAGGCGGGCTGCAGGGGCGCTGGGACACTTTCTTCGCCGATGGGCAGGATGATCATGTTTTTTTCCCTGAAGTTGTGAGCTGACCGTGTGGACTTCTGTCGAGTCGATGGTTGCATTCTGTAACGATCTGCGTTTTTTGCGAGGGACTAGTTCACGAATCCGGCCCGTCCATGCAGCGGCGGCGACGACGGCGGTTCCGGCTGTGCATTAGTTCACATTCCAGGGCCAGACACGGGGCCTGCAGTACCATGGCGCCATGAGCAGTGCCAGCCTTTCCGCGACTCCCGTTCCCCTGCGCCAGGACGCCAGCCTGATCGGTCTCATCGGCCTGGCCCACCTCATGAGCCACTTCAGCCAACTGCTGTTGCCGCCGCTCTTCCCCTGGCTCAAGGACGCCTTCAACGCCAGCTACGCCGAACTGGGTTTCCTGATGACGATCTTCTTCGTCGTGTCCTGCACGGTGCAGGCGCTCTCGGGCTTTTGGGTGGACCGCTATGGCCCGCGCCCCGTGCTCTACACGGGCCTGGCCCTGCTGTCGCTGGCGGCCTTCGGTTTTTCACTGAGCACCAGCTACACGATGCTGATGGGCTTTGCCGTGGTGGCGGGTATGGGGAACGGTGTGTTCCATCCGGTGGACTACACCCTGATCAACCGCAAGGTCAGCGCACCACGCCTGGGCCATGCCTACAGCGTGCACGGCATCAGCGGCAACCTGGGCTGGGCCGTGGCGCCGGCCCTGCTGGTGCCGCTGGCCTTGCTGTATTCCTGGCGTGTTTCCCTGGCCGCGGCCGGCACCCTGGTGCTGGCCGTGCTGCTGCTGTGCTGGTGGCAGGGGCGCCGCCTGGCCCTGGCGCCCAGCGCGCCGGCGCGCGCGGCTGCCGACGCTCCCGCCGAGGGCAGCCTGGACTTCCTGCGCATCCCCGCGGTGTGGATGTGTTTTGCCTTTTTCTTCATCTTCGCCGTGTCGTTGAGCGTGGTGCAGGCTTTTGCGCCCGAGGCAGCGCGCCAGCTGCACGGCATGCCCCTGACCCTGGTGGCGGTGTGCCTGACGGCTTACATGCTGGCCAGTGCCAGCGGCATGCTGGTGGGCGGTTTCCTGGCCACCGACCCGGCGCGCAGCGAGCGCGTGGTGGGCGGCGGTTTTGCCGTGGCGGCGGCCATCTCCCTGGTGCTGGGCTTGAGCAGCCTGCCGCCCCTGGCCGTCCCGGTGCTCTTCGCGCTCATGGGGTTTGCGTCCGGTTTTGCCGGCCCTTCGCGTGACCTGCTGATCAAGCGCTCCACGCCCGAGAACGCCAGCGGGCGCGTCTACGGCGTGGTGTATTCGGGTCTGGACATCGGCCAGGCCATCTCGCCGCTGATCTTCGGGTTGCTGATGGACCAGCAGGCCTGGCGCGCGCTTTTCGTGGGCCTGGCCCTGGTGCAGCTCACGCTGGTGGTCACGGCCTTCCGCGTGCGGCGCACACGCCGCACCGTGGTCGTAGCGGCTTAGACCACACTGCGGTGGCGCGCGATGCAGGTGTCGAGCACCTCGCCGCAGTCGCGTAACCACCAGTTCTTCACCGAGAAGATCTCCACCTCGCTGTAGCCGGTGTAGCCCGCGTCTTCGACCCAGCCGCGAATGCGCGGGATGTCGATGACACCGTCGCCCATCATGCCGCGGTCGTTGAGCAGGTCGGTGGTGGGGGTGAGCCAGTCGCAGACGTGGAAACCCAGCACGCGTCCATCACGACCGGCGCGTTCGATCTGCGCCTGCAGCTTCGGGTCCCACCAGGTGTGATAGATGTCCACCGCCACGCCCAGCGCACGCGGACCGGCGGCCGGCTTGTCCGGGTCCAGCAGATCGCAGACGTCCAGCGCCTGTTCCAGGGTGTTGATGCAGGCGCGGTCGGCCGCGTACATGGGGTGCAGGGGCTCGATCGCCAGCGGCATCTTCTGGGCGCGGGCGTACTCCAGCAGCTCGGCGATGCCGTCCGTCACCTGCTGGCGCGCCAGGGCGATGTCCTTGTGCGCCGCCTGGCCGGCCAGTGCGCCGGGCAGGCCGCCCACCACCAGCACCAGGCAGGCGGCATTCAGCTCGCAGGCTTCGTCCACGGCGCGGCGGTTGTCGTCGCGCGCGGCTTGCATGCCGGCGGCGTCGGCTGCCGGGAACATGCCGCCGCGGCAGTAACCCGAAAGCTCGAAGCCGTGGGTCTTGACCAGTTGGGAGATGGTGGCCAGGCCCGCAGCCTGCACCTGGTCGCGCCAGGGCGAGATGGCGCGGATGCCGCGGCGCGCGCAGGCCTCCAGGATCTCGGGCAGGGGCAGTTCCACGCCGCGCTGCTTGCGCACGGTGGCGGTGTTGATGGAGAGCCAGCGGTGGTCTTGCGAGAAATCTCTCATGCTCATTCCACGCCGTGCAGGGCCAGCAGGGTCTTCATGCGGTGTACGGCCAGCTCGGGCTGCTCGAGCAGGTTGGCTGCATCGGCCAGGCGGAACAGTTCGGCGAAGTGCACCAGCGAACGCGTGCTCTGTTGGCCGCCCACCATGGTGAAGTGGCTCTGGTGGCCGTTGAGCCAGGCCATGAAGACCACGCCGGTCTTGTAATAACGCGTGGGCGTCGCGAAGATGTGGCGCGACAGCGGCACCGTGGGGCCCAGGATGTCGTGGAAGCGCTGGGTGTTGCCTTTCGCCAGTTCACCGAGTGCGGCGCTGGCGGCAGGGGCGATGGCGTCGAAGATGCCCAGCAGCGCGTCGCTCTGACCGTGCAGGGCCTCTTGGCCCCAGCCGTCACCGGCGATGAGCTCGGCGTAGTTGAAGTCGTCACCCGTGTACATGCGCACGCCCGCGGGAAGCCGGCGGCGCATGGCGATTTCCTTGTCCTTGTCGAGCAGGGAGATCTTGATGCCGTCCACCTTGTCCGGGTGCGCCGCGATCACGGCGAGCGCCGTGTCCATGGCGCGGTCGGCGTCCATATGGCCCCAGTAGCCCTTGAGCGCGGGGTCGAACATGTCACCGAGCCAGTGCAGCACCACTGGCTGTTTGGCTTGCGACAGGATGCGGTCGTAGACGCGTTCGTAATCCGCCGGGCTCTTGGCCACGCGGGCCAGGGCGCGGCTGGCCATGACGATGAGCTTGCCGCCGAGTTTCTCGATGGCTTCCATCTGCGTCTCGTAGCCGCGGATCACCTCGTCCACGGTCTTCACGTCTTCGAGCACCAGGTGGTCGGTGCCGCAGCCCGAGGCGACCAGCGCGCCCGGCATGTCTTTCGCCGCATCCAGCGAACGGCGGATCAGCTCCAGCGAAGTGGGCCAGTCCAGGCCCATGCCGCGTTGCGCGGTGTCCATGGCTTCGGCCACGCCCAGCCCTAAGGACCAGAGGCGACGGCGGTAGGCGATGGTTGAGTCCCAGTCCACGGCGCATTGCAGCCAGGGGTCGATGGCGGCGCGCGGGTCGGCCACCACGTGGGCGGCCGAGTAGGCGATGCGGTTGAAGGCGGGCTTGCCGGCGGGCTGCACCGGGGTGCTGCCGCTCAGCGCGTAAGGCCGCAGGCGACCCTGCTGGTCGGGCAGCTGCAATGTCAATGCCATGTCTTTTCCTTGTCGATGCAGCTCAGACTTTCAGCGCGGGAACGTCCACCCAACGACGCTCTTTCCAGCTCTGCAGCGCAGCCTCGACGAGTTGCACGCCCTTGGCGCCTTCGGGCAGGGTCCAGCGGTAGGGCTCGTTCTCCACCACGTGGCGGATGAAGTGTTCCCACTGGATCTTGAAGCCGTTGTCGTAGACCTGTGTGTCCGGCACTTCCTGCCACTGGTCGAAGAAGTTCATCATCTGCTTCTCGTCCGGGTTCCACACCGGGCGCGGTGTGGTCACACGCGACTGGGCGCGGCAGGAGGTGAGACCGGCCACGGCCGAGCCGTGTGTGCCGTCGACGTGGAAGGTGACCAGGTCGTCGCGGCGCACGCGCGTGGCCCAGGACATGTTCATCTGCGCGATCACCGGTTCGCCGTTGTGTCCGATGAGCTCCGCCGTGGCGTAGGCTGCGTCGTCGGCGGTGGCCTTGTAGGGCTTGCCGGCTTCGTCCCAACGCTCGGGGATGTGGGTGGCGCCGATGCAGGAGACCGACTTGACCTCGCCAAACAGGTTGTCCAGCACGTAGCGCCAGTGGCACATCATGTCCAGGATCATGCCGCCGCCGTCTTCCTGCCGATAGTTCCAGCTGGGGCGCTGGATGGGCTGCAGATCACCTTCGAACACCCAGTAGCCGAACTCCAGGCGCACGCTGAGCATGCGGCCGAAGAAGCCGGCGCGGCGCAGCATGTCGAGCTTGCGCAGGCCGGGCAGGAAGAGCTTGTCCTGCACGGCGCCGTGCTTGAGACCGGACTTCTCGGCCAGGCGCGCGATCTCCACCGCCTCGTTGAGGTTGGTGGCGATGGGCTTTTCGCAATAGACGTGCTTGCCGGCGCGGATGGCTTTTGCCAGCAAAGCGGGGCGCATCTGCGTGGTGCCGGCGTCGAAGAAGACGGTGTCGTCCTTGTTGGCCAGGGCCTGGTCCAGGTCCGTGCCCCAGCGCGCGATGTTGTGCGCCTTGGCCAGGGCCTCCATCTTCTCGGCGTTGCGGCCGATCAGGACGGGGTCGGGCATGACCTTGTCGCCGTTGGACAGGGTCACGCCGCCTTGGGCGCGGATCGCGCAGATGGAGCGGATCAGGTGCTGGTTCATCCCCATGCGGCCGGTCACGCCGTGCATGATGATGCCGAGTCTTTGCATAGGCATGTCAGGTTTCTCTGCTGTGGTTTTACTGGGGCTGCAGGCCGGCGGCCTTGACCAGCGTGGCGTTGCTGGCGATCTCGTTCTTGATATAGGCGTCGAAAGCTTCGGGCTTGAGCGTCCATGCATCGGCGCCGACCTTGGCGAAACGCTCCTTCACCTCAGGCGCAGCCAGGGCCTTGACCACCTCGTCGTGCAGGCGGTTGACGATGTCGCGCGGGGTCTTGGCCGGGGCCATCATGCCGATCCAGAAGTTGAACTCCGAGCCGGGCACGCCGGCTTCGGTGGTGGTGGGCACGTCGGGCAGGGCGCTGGCGCGGCTGGGCGAGCCCACGGCCAGGGCCTGCAGCTGCCCGCCCTTGATCTGGCCGATCACCGGGGCGATGGGCGAGAAGTAGTAGTCCACCCGGCCGGCGATCACCTCGGTCACGGCTTCGGCCGAGCCCTTGAAGGGGATGTTGGTGGCCTGGATGTTGGCGGCCATCTTGAACTTCTCGGCGTTCAGGTGCGTGGCGCTGCCCTGGCCGGCCGAGGCGAAGTTCAGGCTGCCGGGCTTGGCGCGCGCGGCGGCCAGCAGTTCACCCAGGTTCTTGTAGCCCTTGGAAGGCGAGATCACCAGCACATTGGAGAGCGAGGAGATCGGCGTGATGCCCGCGAAGTCGCCCACGGTGTCGAAGGGCAGCTTGGCGAAGGTCGAGGGGCTGACCGTGTGCGAGGACGAGTGGATCAGGATGGTGTAGCCATCGGCAGCGGCGCTGGCCACGGCCGCCTGGCCGATGGTGCCGCTGGCGCCGCCGCGGTTGTCCACCACCAGGGGTTGGCCCAGGCTGGCGCTCATCTTGTCGGCGATGGCGCGCGCAATGATGTCGGTGGTGCTACCGGCCGGGAAGGGCACGATCACGCGGATCGGCTTGTTCGGGTAGGCGCCCTGGGCGCTGGAGAGTGCGGGCAGCAGGGCGGCGCCGGTGAGCGCAACGGCGAGGGCAAGACGGGCAAGTTTCTTCATGATGTCTCCTGGTATGGGCATGAACGGATGCGCACCACGGCAATTCGTGGCGATGGAGGTCGCGCACCGGCTTGCCGGATTTAATTCACCAAAAGGTGAATAGAGGCATTCTAGAAACCCGACCGGGCCGGCGTCAAGCGCCGTCGGATGTCAGCTTCTTAGTACATACCCTAGGATGACGTCGCTCATGTGCGACAGACGCTCGTTGAGGGCCTTGGGCGCCATCAGGTCGCGGCCGAAGATGGCCGAGAGCGTGTGCTTGTTGTTCAGGTAAAAATAGGCCATGCCGGCGATGGAGACGTAAAGCTGCATGGCGTCGATGCCGCCGCGGAAGACGCCGTCGCGCCGGCCGCGCTCCAGGATCTCGGCCAGGGTTTCGATCAGCGGCAGGTTGGTCTTGCGCGCGCGAGAGGAGTGTTCCAGGTGCCGCCCGTGCTCCAGGTTTTCGCTGTTGAGCAGAGTGAGAAACTCGGGATGCTCCAGGTAGTAATTCCAGGTGAACTCGGTCAGACGGCGGATGGCCTGGGGCGGCGGCATGTCGGTCAGGTGCAGCTGCTGCTCGGCCGCGCGGATGTCGGCGTAGGCGGCTTCGAGCACGGCGAGGAAGAGCTCGTCCTTGCTGGTGAAGTAGTAATAGATCAGGCGCTTGTTGAGTCCGGCGCGCTCGGCAATACGGTCCACGCGCGCGCCGGCCAGGCCGTACTGGGCGAACTCGTCGCGCGCCGCCAGCAGGATGGCCAGCTGTGATCGGTCGGCGTCGCGCGAGCGCGGTTCTTCGGCGGCGGGGGTCTTCGATGCCATGGGGTAAATTTAACTGTTTGGTGAATTAAATCAAGTTTTCGAGTGCACCGGCCGCGCTGCTGCGGTGGCGGCGCGACAGAACGCTGCCGAGCGTACACGGATAATCGGCCACAACAACGACACCCTCGAAGCACCTCACAGGAAAGAGACATGAGACTACAAGCAGCGGGACACCTGATCGTGCAATGCCTGATCGAGCAGGGCGTGACCCATGCCTTCGGCGTTCCGGGCGAAAGTTTTCTGGCCGTGCTCGACGGCTTCCACGCCTACCGAGAGCAGATCCAGTTCGTCATCAACCGGCAGGAAGGCGGCGCCGCCTTCATGGCCGAGGCGCATGGCAAGCTCACCGGCCGCCCCGGTGTGTGTTTCGTCACCCGCGGTCCGGGTGCCACCAACGCCTCCATCGGCGTGCACACGGCCTTCCAGGATTCCACGCCCATGGTGCTCTTCGTGGGCGACGTGGCCAGCGACATGCGCGACCGCGAGGCCTTCCAGGAGGTCAACTACGAATCCTTCTTCGGCCCCAGCACCAAGGGTTTTGCCAAGCGGGTGGAGCGCATCGACGACGCGCGCCGTATCCCCGAGTACATTGCACGGGCCTTTGCCACCGCCATGAACGGCCGCCCCGGCCCCGTGGTGCTGGTGTTGCCCGAGGACATGCTGGTGCAACTGGTGGACGCCGCACCCCTGCCGCGGGTGGAGGCGGTGCAGGCCTGGAGCGATCCGGGCTCCCTGCGCAGCCTGCGCGAGATGCTGCTGCAGGCGCAGCGCCCCCTGGTGGTGGCCGGCGGTGGCGGCTGGACGCCGCAGGCGGCCCAGGCCCTGCAGCGTTTCGCCGAGAACTGGAAGCTGCCGGTGAGCAATGCCTTCCGTTTCCAGGACACCTTCGACAACCATCACCCGCAGTACGCCGGCGACATGGGCATCGCGCCCAACCCCAAGCTGGCCAAGCGCATCCAGGACAGCGACCTCATCCTCGCCATCGGCCCGCGCCTGGGCGAGATGACCACGGGTGGCTACACCCTGCTGGAGGTGCCGAAACCGAAGCAGAAGCTGGTGCATATCCACAGCAGCGCCGAGGAGCTCAACCGCGTCTACCAGGCGGATCTGGCCATCCACGCCACCATGAATGCCGCCGCGCGTTCGCTGGAGGTGCTGACCGCGCCGCCCAGCCTGCCCTGGGAGGCCTGGACGCAGGCCGCCAACGCCGACTACCTGGCCAACCTGCAGCCGCAAGCCCTGCCTGGCGAGATCGACATGCCGGCCATCGTGGCCCTGGTGCAAAAGCATCTGCCGGCTGACACGGTGGTCACCAACGGCGCGGGCAACTTCGCCAGCTGGGTGCACCGCTTTTGGCGCTACCGCGGCCTGGCCCATGGGGACAAGACCCAGCTGGCGCCGACCAGCGGCGCCATGGGCTATGGCGTGCCCGCCGGCATTGCCACGGCCATCACCACCGGGCGCATGGCCTTCACCATCGCGGGCGACGGAGATTTCCTCATGAACGGGCAGGAACTGGCCACCGCCGTGCAGCATGGCGCCAAGACGCTCATCGTGCTGCTCAACAACGGCATGTACGGCACCATCCGCATGCACCAGGAGCGCGAGTACCCGCAGCATGTGAGCGGCTCGCAGCTGCAGAACCCGGACTTCGTGGCCCTGGCGCGCGCCTACGGTTACGCCGGCGCACGCGTCACGCGCACGGCCGAGTTCGAGGCGGAACTGAAAGCCGCGGTGGCCCGGCCCGAGGGCACTCTGATCGAGATCGTGCTGGACCCGGAGGTCATCACCACACGCGGCACCCTGGGCGCCATCACGCAGGCGGCGCTGGAGCGCCAGGCGAAGGGGTGAGGGGAGGGCAGGCCGCGGCGAGCGCCGCGACCGGGCATAAAAAAAGCCGGCTTTGCAGCCGGCTTTTTCGTAAACGGGGTGAGCCGATTACTTGAGGTGCTTGCCGATCAGGGCAGCCATCTCGAACATCGAGACTTGTGCCTTGCCGAAGATGGCCTTCAGCTTGTCGTCAGCGTTGATGTTGCGCTTGTTGACGCTGTCCTGCAGCTTGTTCTTCTTGATGTAAGCCCACAGCTTGCTCACGACTTCCGTACGCGGCAGACCGGCGGAACCCACCACTGCGGCCAGGGCCGGGCTGGGGGTCAGGGGCTTCATGAAGGCCGCGTTGGGGGTGCGCTTCTTGGCCGGAGCCTTTTTCTTCGCAGCCTTTTTGGCGGGGGCCTTCTTGGCAGCGGCCTTCTTCGCCGGAGCCTTCTTCGCAGCCGGCTTCTTGGCCGGAGCCTTCTTGGCAGCGGCCTTCTTCGCCGGAGCCTTCTTCGCTACCGCCTTTTTAGCGGGAGCCTTTTTCGCAGCGACCTTCTTGGCCGGAGCTTTCTTGGCCGGAGCCTTCTTCTTTGCAGTTGCCATGATTGAATTTCCTCTTCTAGAAGTTGATTAATCACCAGAGGGAACTGCTTCCTCTCTGGTATTGCGGATGCTATAGGAGAAAAAACGCATCTCCAAGCGAAAAGTGTGTTTTCTCCCTCTGAGATGTTGTTTTTTTCATCGCGATTTCCGGGCTGCTACGCTCTGCAAATCGCTTTTTCCCCTCTGGAGACGCCTTCTGGAGGGGCTCAACACGCTCTGTGATGAGAGGAAAACCATGCATGCCCAGACCCGCGGCCACCCCTGTTTCTCCTCTGGGAAGAGCGTTTTTCCGTCGGCGATTTCTGCAAGACGCCTTGCAGCGGCCGCTGCGTGCCCTTGGCGCGCCGTCGTGATTCCGGCGCTGTGCGCGCCCTTCGTGGCTCAGTGCCATCACCTGAATCAGCCCGGCAAGCCGCTTTAACGCCCTCAGGAACTCTCGCAAGCCGCTGCCCCATGTCTGCCCAGCCCGACCTTCATGTTTTCGTCTACGGCACGCTGCGCCGCGGCGAAGCCAACGACATCAACCGCCTGCAACCGGCGCCGCGTTACCTGGGGCAGGCGCTCATCTGCGGCGTGCTCTACGACCTGGGGCCCTATCCCGGCCTGGTCCTGGGCGGCACGGACCCGGTGCTGGGCGAGGTCTACGCCATCACTCCCGAACTGGAGCGGCAGCTCGATGTGATCGAGGAGGTGGCGCCCGTGCCCAGCGGCGAGTACGCGCGCCGCCACGTCGAGCTCGTTCTCGATGGCCGGCCCTTGCGCTGCCTGGTCTACGAAATCGATCCGCAGCGCGTGCGGGGCCGGCCGCGCATCGCCACGGGGGATTGGTTGCAGCGTCGCTGAGCCTGTCTTTCCGTGCCTCGTCCGGTCTGCGGCACTGCAGGGCCGGGTCGCGGTGGGCTGTCGTGGCTGCATTTCAAAACCAGCCCATCCCGTTTCATGATTTGAAATTCATCGCTGATGCGTTGCAGCAAATTTTCTCAATACGAGATATTGAATTTCATATTGCAAATTAAATGTTGTAAGTGATTGATTTGTAATGAAATAAAAAATGTCTTGTATAAGACACAAGAGGTTTTCAAAGTCTTATAGAAGACTTAAAGTAGACCCATCGAACCAGGCCGCACCGCAGCCCAGGGATCGAAAGGTTTCATTCACCGCTCTAGGAGTTACACCATGCCGCAGACCCTGACCGAACAGCTCAGCCGTGAGCAACAAATCGCCGCCCTGGAAAAAGACTGGGCCACCAACCCGCGCTGGAAGGGCATCGAGCGCGGCTACAGCGCGGCCGACGTGGTGCGCCTGCGCGGTTCCTTCCCCATCGAGCACACCATTGCCCGCCGCACTTCCGAGAAGCTGTGGGACATGCTGCACACCGAGCCCTACGTCAACTGCCTGGGCGCGCTCACCGGTGGCCAGGCCATGCAGCAGGTCAAGGCCGGCGTGAAGGCCATCTACCTGTCGGGCTGGCAGGTCGCCGCCGACAACAACACCTACTCGTCCATGTACCCGGACCAGTCCCTCTACCCGGTGGACTCGGTGCCCAAGGTCGTGGAAACCATCAACAACACCTTCCGCCGCGCTGACGAGATCCAGCACTCCAAGGGCATCGACGCCGGCCACAAGGACTACATCGACTACTTCGCGCCCATCGTGGCCGACGCCGAAGCCGGTTTCGGCGGCGTGCTCAACGCCTTCGAACTGATGAAGGCCATGATCCGCGCCGGCGCCGGTGGCGTGCACTGGGAAGACCAGCTGGCTTCCGTCAAGAAGTGCGGCCACATGGGTGGCAAGGTGCTGCTGCCTACCCGTGAGTCCTGCCAGAAGCTGATCGCCGCGCGCATGGCCGCCGACGTGATGGGCGTGCCCACCCTGGTGATCGCCCGCACCGACGCCGAAGCCGCCGACCTGCTGACCTCCGACTACGACGAGATCGACAAGCCCTTCCTGACCGGCGAGCGCACCGCAGAAGGCTTCTACAAGACCCGCAAGGGCCTGGACCAGGCCGTGGCCCGCGCCAACGCCTACGCCCGCTACGCCGACCTGGTGTGGTGCGAGACCGGCACGCCCGACCTGGACTTCGCCAAGAAGTTCGCCGACGCAGTGCACAAGGTGCACCCGGGCAAGATGCTGGCCTACAACTGCTCGCCTTCCTTCAACTGGAAGAAAAACCTGGACGACGCCACCATCGCCAAGTTCCAGCGCGAGCTGGGCGCCATGGGCTACAAGTACCAGTTCATCACCCTCGCGGGCATCCACTCCATGTGGTACAACATGTTCGACCTCTCGCAGGACTACGTGAAGCGCGGCATGACCGCCTACGTGGAGCGCGTGCAGGAACCCGAATTCGCCGCCCGTGACCGTGGTTACACCTTCGTGTCCCACCAGCAGGAAGTCGGCACCGGCTACTTCGATGACGTCACCACCGTCATCCAGGGTGGCAAGTCCAGCGTCACCGCGCTGACCGGCTCCACCGAAGAAGAGCAGTTCCACTAAGCATCTGACACCCAGCCAGCCACGGGGCTGACGCGCCTGCGATTTCGCAGGTCCGTCAGCCCCGTGCAATTTCCGGGACGATTTTGATTACTTTTGGAAATGTAGTCATTCAATAAAATTAATAAAAAGTTTTATTCGGTGACCACATAAGAAATGAATTTACCTTATTAGTGGCTGTTTATATATTTGCGCCATACCAAGCCGGTTGCCTTGTTCTCCCCTCGGGCAGCCCCTGCTGAAACGATTTCTAAAACTACGGACCCGCAAGGGCATCAATCATCATGAGCAAGAAATACAACATCCTGATCCTGGGCGCCTCTTATGGCTCTCTGCTCGCCAGCAAGTTGCTCATGGCCGGTCACTCGGTCAGCCTGGTGTGCCGCCGCGACACCGCCAACCTGATCAACAGCGAAGGCACCCGCGTGCGCATGCCGGTCAAGGGGCGCGAAGGCCTGGTCGAGATCGATTCGCGCCAGCTGCCCGGCAAGCTCACCGCCGTCATCCCCACGGACGTGAAGCCCGAGCAATACGACCTGGTCTGCCTGGCCATGCAGGAGCCGCAGTACAGCGCCTCCGGCGTGCGTGAACTGATGAAGGCCATCGCCCTGGCCAAGGTGCCCTGCATGTCCATCATGAACATGCCGCCGCTGCCCTACCTGGCCCGCATCCCCGGCCTGGACGCCAGCGCCCTGCGTGCCTGCTTCCACGACGCCAGCGTCTGGGAGCACTTCGAACCCGGCCTCATGACCCTGTGCAGCCCCGACCCGCAGGCCTTCCGTCCGCCGGAAGAGCAGCCCAACGTGCTGCAGGTCGGCCTGCCCACCAACTTCAAGGTGGCC
This sequence comes from uncultured Hylemonella sp., assembly GCA_963512175.1. GTDB lineage: Bacteria > Pseudomonadota > Gammaproteobacteria > Burkholderiales > Burkholderiaceae_C > Hylemonella. Next base: position 91,618 of record CAUPLI010000008.1, read on the forward strand.
GCCTTCGACAACCCCGCACACACCGCCATGCTCGAGCAGATGGAGGCCGACATCATCGCCGCCCGCCTGACGGTCAACGGCGAGGCGCTGGACCTGCCGGTCAAGCTCAAGGTGCATGACTCCATCTTCGTGCCGCTGGCCAAGTGGGCCATGCTGCTGACTGGCAACTACCGCTGCGTGCAGGCCGACGGCATGCGCGCCATCAAGGATGCCGTGCACGGCAACCTGGAGCAGTCGCGCCAGGTGTACGAGTGGGTGGTGGATCTGTGCGTGCAGCTGGGTGCTTCCCGCGACGACATGGTGCCTTTCGAGAAATACGCCGCCGCCGGCCAGGGCCTGCTCAAGCCGTCCTCGGGTGCCCGTGCCCTGGCGGCCGGTGCCACCGACATCGAGCGCATCGACCTGCTGGTCAAGCTGGTGGCCGAGCAGCAGGGCCTGAGCAACGACTCCGTCAGCGAGACCGTCAAGGTGGTCAACGGCTGGCTGGACCGCAACCGCAAGGCGGCCGCAGCAAAAAAAGCCGCTGAGGCCGTCGCGGCCTGAGCGGCGCGCCTCCCGACTGTCGCAACAACGCCAAGGGCCAGCCCCTTGGCGTTTTTGTTGGTGCCTCGGCATCGGGCCCTCGGGTTAGAATGGCCGCCTTGGACGCTGCGTCCGTTCACAAGAGCGAGAAAGGCACCCTGGTTATGACACCGCGAACTACCACCGCCAGCGAGAATCGCCACAGGGGTTGCTAGTCCGCGCGCCCCCGGGCGCAGGTGCTACACATTCAAGACAAGGCGCGGTTTCTACCGCGCCTTTTTCATTTTCTGTGAGTGAGAGATATGGTTCAGATCACGCTACCCGACGGTTCCAAACGCGATTTCCCCGGCCCGGTCACCGTGGCCGAAGTGGCTGCCTCCATCGGCGCCGGCCTGGCCAAGGCCGCGCTGGCCGGCAAGATTGACGGTAAGGTCGTCGACACCAGCTACCCCATCACGGCCGACAGCCCGCTGTCCATCGTCACCGCCAAGGACGCCGACGGCCTGGAAGTCATCCGCCATTCCACCGCCCACCTGCTGGCCTACGCCGTCAAGGAGCTGTTCCCCGACGCGCAGGTCACCATCGGCCCGGTCATCGAGCACGGCTTCTTCTACGACTTCTCCTACAAGCGCCCCTTCACCCCCGAAGACTTGGCCGCCATCGAGAAGAAGATGGCCGAACTCGCCGCCAAGGACGAGCCCGTGGTGCGCCGCGTGCTGCCGCGCGACGAGGCCGTGGCCTACTTCAAGGGCCTGGGTGAGCACTACAAGGCCGAGATCATTGCCAGCATCCCGGCCAATGAAGACGTCAGCCTGTACCGCGAAGGCAAGTTCGAAGACCTGTGCCGCGGCCCCCACGTGCCCAGCACCGGCAAACTCAAGCACTTCAAGCTCATGAAGGTGGCCGGCGCCTACTGGCGCGGCGACCACCGCAACGAGATGCTGCAACGCGTCTATGGCACCGCCTGGGCCAGCAAGGAAGAGCTGCAGCAGTACCTCACCATGCTCGAAGAGGCCGAAAAGCGCGACCACCGCAAACTGGGCCGCGAACTCGACCTGTTCCACCTCGACGAGCATTCCCCCGGCACCGTGTTCTGGCACCCCAAGGGCTGGACCGTCTGGCAGGAGGTGGAGCAGTACATGCGCCGCGTCTACCGCGACAACGGCTACCAGGAAGTCAAGGGCCCGCAGATCCTGGACAAGGCCCTGTGGGAGAAGACCGGCCACTGGGACAAGTACCGCGAGAACATGTTCACCACCGAGAGTGAAAAGCGCGACTACGCCTTGAAGCCCATGAACTGCCCGGGCCACATCCTGATCTTCAAGCAGGGCATCAAAAGCTACCGCGAGCTGCCCCTGCGCTTCGGCGAGTTCGGCCAGTGCCACCGCAACGAACCCACCGGCGGCCTGCACGGCATCATGCGCGTGCGCGGCTTCACCCAGGACGACGGCCACATCTTCTGCACTGAAGACCAGATCCTGGCCGAATGCGTCAACTTCACGGCCCTGCTGCAGAAGGTCTACAAGGACTTCGGCTTCACCGACATCATCTACAAGGTCGCCACCCGCCCGGCCCAGCGCATCGGCGCCGACGCCCTGTGGGACAAGGCCGAAGCCGCCCTGATGGAAAGCCTGAAGGCCGCGAATTGCGACTTCGAGATCTCCCCGGGCGACGGTGCCTTCTACGGCCCCAAGATCGAATACACCCTGAAGGACGCCATCGGCCGCCACTGGCAGTGCGGCACCATCCAGGTCGATTTCTCCATGCCCGAGCGCCTGGACGCCGAGTACGTGGGGGAAGACGGCAACCGCCACCGCCCCGTCATGCTGCACCGGGCCATCCTGGGCAGCCTGGAGCGTTTTATCGGGATTTTGATCGAGGAGCACGCCGGCGCGCTGCCCACCTGGCTGGCCCCGGTGCAGGTTTCGGTGCTCAATATCACCGACGCGCAGGCCGATTACTGCCTGGAAATCGCCCAAAAACTGAAGAAATCGTTGCCAAATCAAGAACTTAGGGTCCAGACGGACCTGCGGAACGAGAAAATTACGTATAAAATACGCGAGCATTCGATGCAGAAGCTGCCTTACATCCTGGTCGCGGGCGACAAGGAGAAAGCAGCAGGTGCCGTCGCAGTGCGTGCCCGGGGTAACAAAGACCTCGGTGTGATGTCCCTCGAAGCCTTCGTGCAAATCATCGCGGCAGACATCGCTCACAAGTCAGTCGAGCAGGCTCAGTAAGGGCCATCCGGCAGGTTTTTGGTACGTACCAAGGCGGTCTCAGCCACCCATGGGTGGCAAAGTTTTAAGGAATTGAACCATCGCTACTGAATTTCGTGATCGTCGCCAGCGCGAAGAGCGCAAGCACCGCCTGAACCGTGAAATCATGGCCACCGAGGTCCGGATTTCCGGCCCTGAGAATGAGCCCATGGGGGTGGTGAGCCTGACGGAGGCCCTGCGTTTGGCAGGCGAGATGGATGTGGACCTGATCGAAACAGTGGCCACCGCGAATCCTCCCGTCTGCCGCCTGATGGACTACGGCAAGTTCAAGTTCCAGGAACAGAAGAAGGCTGCCGAGGCGAAATCGAAGCAGAAGGTCATCGAGGTCAAGGAAATCAAGTTCCGGCCCGGTACCGACGATGGTGACTACAACATCAAGTTGCGCAACATCAAGCGCTTCTTGGAAGAAGGTGACAAGTGCAAGATTACCTTGCGCTTCCGTGGTCGAGAGATCACGCACCAGGAGATCGGCATGGCCATGCTGGACCGCATGCGCGCCGATCTGGCGGATCTGATCGTTGTCGAGCAGTATCCCAAGCTGGAAGGCCGGCAGATGATCATGATGATCGCGCCGGGCAAGAAAAAGGCTGGTGGCGCTGCGGCGGCCAAGCCTGCTGCAGAAGCAGCGCAAGGTTAAGTTTTTTCCTGCAGGTTGCAAAACCGGCAGGAAATGCCGGGAAGGCGAAAGCTTTCCCGAAACGCGGCGGGGTGAAACCCGCAGCGGGGGCGGTGGGGTAACCCGCTGCCTGCAAGTGGTGGGTTCAAGAACCCGCCACTTAAGAAGTGGCTCGGGGCCTACAAGGCTGGAAACGGTTTCCAGACGCCTCGCGAGCACAAGCAATAGGAGCATTTATATGCCCAAAATGAAGACCAAGAGCGCGGCGAAGAAACGCTTCCGCGTTCGTCCCGGTGGTACCGTCAAGCGCGGCCAAGCCTTCAAGCGTCACATCCTGACCAAGAAGACCACCAAGAACAAACGCCATCTGCGGGGTTCCACAGCTGTCCATGCGACCAATATGGGTCACATGGCACAGATGCTGCCCGGCCAAGGCATTTAATTAACGACGAACAAGGAGTAATCAAATGCCTCGCGTCAAACGTGGTGTAACGGCTCGCGCCCGCCATAAGAAAGTTCTCGCACTCGCCAAGGGTTTCCGCGGTCGCCGCGGTAATGTCTTCCGCATCGCCAAAGAAGCGGTGATGAAGGCTGGGCAATATGCCTACCGTGACCGCCGTACCAAGAAGCGTGTGTTCCGTCAGCTGTGGATTGCCCGTATCAACGCGGCAGCCCGTCAGTGCGGCATGACCTACAGCCAGTTCGCCAACGGCCTGAAGAAGGCCCAGATCGAAATCGACCGCAAGGTTCTGGCTGACATCGCCGTCAACGACATGACCGCTTTTGCCGGCATCGTGGAGAAGGTCAAGGCCAAGCTGGCTGCTTGATCTTCACGCCAGAGGGGCGGCTGCAAGGCCGCCTTTCATGCACAAGAAACAAGGGCTGGAGCTTGAACAAAGCTTTGGCCCTTTTTCATTGCGCAGGGCGATCAGGAGAGCGCAGCCGCAACTGCGCTGCCCCGATCACTTTGTACCCAACGGACAAGAACACATGAACGAGTTGGACGCCATCGTCGCCAGCGCACAGAGCGCCTTTGCCCAGGCCAGCACTCCGGCCGACCTGGAAAACGCCAAGGCGCGTTTCCTGGGCAAGACCGGCAGCATCACCGAGCTGATGAAGGGCATGGCCGCCCTGAGCGTGGAAGAGAAGAAGAGCCGCGGCGCCGCCATCAACGTGGCCAAGCAGGCCATCGAAGCCGCCCTCAATGCCCGCCGCCAGGCCCTGGCCGACGCCGAGCTGAACAAGCAGCTGCAAGCCGAGGCGCTGGACGTCACGCTGCCCGGCCGCGCGCGCGGCACCGGTGGCCTGCACCCTGTGAGCCTGACCATGGAGCGCCTGGAGGCCATCTTCGGCTCCATGGGCTTTGAAGTGGCCCAGGGCCCCGAGATCGAGGCCGACTGGTACAACTTCACCGCGCTCAACACGCCCGAAGACCACCCCGCGCGCTCCATGCACGACACCTTCTACGTGGAGGGTGGCAGCGCCAAGGCGCCCAACCTGCTGCGCACGCACACCAGCCCGGTGCAGGTGCGCCACGCGCTGCAGCACGTCAAGCAATACAAGGCGCTGACCGATGCCGGCCAGCCCATGCCCGAGATTCGTGTCATCGCCCCCGGCCGCACCTACCGTGTCGACAGCGACGCCACCCACTCGCCCATGTTCCACCAGTGCGAAGGCCTGTGGATCGGCGAGAACGTGAGCTTCAAGGACCTCAAGTACCTCTTCACCGAGTTCTGCCGTACCTTCTTCGAGCGCGACGACCTGGTGCTGCGCTTCCGCCCCAGCTTCTTCCCCTTCACCGAGCCCAGCGCCGAGATCGACATCCAGTTCCAGAGCGGCCCGCTGGCCGGCCGCTGGCTGGAAGTGGCCGGCTCCGGCCAGGTGCACCCGAACGTGGTGCGCAATATGGGCCTGGACCCCGAGCAACACATCGGCTTTGCGTTTGGCATGGGGCTGGACCGCTTCACCATGCTGCGCTACGGCGTCAACGACCTGCGCCTGTTCTTCGACGGCGACATCCGCTTCCTGTCGCAGTTCCGCTAATCGTCCATTGCTCGCCCGCTGACACTACAAGAAGATCCAGATCATGCAATTCCCCGAGTCCTGGCTGCGCGAATTCTGCAACCCGCCGCTCTCCACCCAGCAACTGGCCGACACGCTCACCATGGCCGGCCTGGAGGTGGAAGAACTGCGCCCCGTGGCGCCGCCCTTCACCAAGATCGTCGTCGGTGAAATCAAGGAAGCCGTGCAGCACCCCAACGCCGACCGCCTGCGCGTGTGCCAGGTGGATGTGGGGCAGGGCGGTCTGCTGAACATCGTCTGCGGTGCGCCCAATGCGCGTGTGGGCATCCGCGTGCCCTGCGCCTTGGTGGGCGCCGAGCTGCCGCCCGGTGAAGACGGCAAACCCTTCCTCATCAAGCTGGGCAAGCTGCGCGGCGTAGAGAGCCAGGGCATGCTGTGCTCGGCCCGCGAACTGAAACTGTCCGAAGACCACGGTGGCCTGCTGGAGCTGGCCGCCGACGCGCCCATCGGCCAGGACATCCGCCAGGTGCTGCAACTGGACGACACGCTCTTCACCCTGAAGCTCACCCCGAATCTCGCGCACTGCCTGTCCGTCTACGGCGTGGCACGTGAAGTGGCCGCGCTCACCGGCGCGCCCCTGAAGGCCCCGAGCTTCCCGCCCGTGGCCACCAAGCTGGCCGACAAGCAGCCCGTGAAGATCAGCGCGCCCGACCTGTGTGGCCGTTTCTCCGGCCGCATCGTGCGCAACGTCAACACCAAGGCGACCACCCCGCAATGGATGGTGGACCGCCTGGCCCGTTGCGGCCAGCGCAGCGTGACCGCGCTGGTCGACATCTCCAACTACGTGATGTTCGAGTTCGGCCGACCGAGCCACATCTTCGACCTGGACAAGATCCACGGCACGCTGGACGTGCGCTGGGGCAAGCCGGGTGAACAGCTCAAGCTGCTCAACGGCAACACCGTCACGGTGGATGCTGAAGTCGGCGTGATCGCCGACGACCAGCAGGTCGAGTCCCTGGCCGGCATCATGGGCGGCGACGCCACCGCCGTGTCGGACGACACCAAGCATGTGTATGTCGAAGCCGCCTTCTGGTGGCCCAGGGCGATCGCCGGCCGTTCACGCCGTTACAACTTCGCCACCGACGCGGGCCACCGCTTCGAGCGCGGTGTAGACCCTATCCTGACCGTGGAGCACATCGAGCGCATCACCCAGCTCATCGTGGAGATCTGCGGCACACCCACCACCGCCTGCGGCCCCATCGACGACCACCAGGTCAAGATGCCCGTGGCCCAGCCTGTCACGCTGCGTGTGGCGCGCGCCGCCAAGATCATCGGCATGCCGCTCACGCAAGCGCAGTGCAGTGATGCGCTCAAGCGCCTGGGTCTGCCGCTGGTGGAGAGCGATGGAAAAATCACCGTCACCCCGCCGCTGTACCGCTTCGACCTGCAGATCGAGGAAGACCTCATCGAAGAGGTGGCGCGCCTGGTCGGTTACGACCACCTGCCGCACACCCCACCGCTGGCGCCCGTGGTGCCCAAGACGCGCCTGGAATCGCAGCGCAGCCCCTTTGCCGTGCGCCGCCAGCTGGCCGCCCTGGGCTACCAGGAAACCATCAACTACAGCTTCGTGGACGAACGCTGGGAGCACGAGCTGGCCGGCAACCCCAACCCCATCAAGCTCATGAACCCCATCGCCAGCCAGATGGGCGTGATGCGCTCCACGCTGCTGGGCTCGCTGCTGCAGGTGCTCAAGTTCAACCTGGACCGCAAGACCGAGCGCGTGCGCGTGTTCGAACTAGGTCGCGTCTTCCTGCGTGATGCCAGCGTGCAAGACAGCGACACCAGCGTGGCCGGTTTTGCCCAGCCCATGCGCGTGGCGGGTCTCGCCGTGGGCGGGGTGGACACCATGCAGTGGGCCACCAAGGACCGCACCGTGGACTTCTATGACGCCAAGGGCGACGTGGAAGCCCTGCTGGCCCCACGCAAGCCCGCCTTCGAAGCCGCCGAGCACCCGGCCATGCACCCCGGCCGCTGCGCCCGCGTGCTGCTGGACGGCCAGGCCATTGGTTATGTGGGCGAGCTGCACCCGCGTTGGCGCCAGGGCTACGAGCTGGCCCAGACGCCCGTGATGTTCGAGCTGGAGCTCGACGCCGTGCTGGCGCGCGAAGTGCCGAGCCTGAAGGCCATGAGCAAGTTCCAGGCGGTGGAGCGCGACCTGGCCGTCATCGTGGCCGAGAGCGTGAGCCACGCTGCGCTGATGCAGGCTATCCAGGCAGCACCCACGGCCGGCCTGCTGCGCCATGCGATACTCTTCGACGTCTACCGCGCCAAGCCGGGGGCAGCCTCGGCCGGCCTGGCCGAGGGCGAGAAGAGCCTGGCGGTGCGCCTGACGCTCAACAGCGACGAAGCCACCCTGACCGAAGAACAGATCGAAGCCAGCGTGCAGGCCGTGCTGGCCACGCTGCAGCAACAGGTGGGCGCGCGTCTGCGGGCCTGAGCGGGACCAAGCAAAAAGAATACGAGACGGGACAACCATGGAAATCACGGTCGAAAGTCTGGAAACCCCCGCGCTGACCAAGGCGCAATTGGCCGAACTGCTGTTTGAGCAGATCGGGTTGAACAAGCGCGAGTCCAAGGACATGATCGACGCCTTCTTCGACCTGATCGCCGACAGCCTGGTCAACGGCAACGACGTGAAGATCTCGGGTTTCGGCAACTTCCAGATCCGCACCAAGGCCCCGCGCCCCGGCCGCAACCCGCGCACCGGCGAAGCCATCCCCATCGAAGCGCGCCGCGTGGTCACCTTCCACGCCAGCCACAAGCTCAAGGAACAGATCCAGGAGCAGGGCAACGGCCAGCCGGCCCGCGCCGCCGCCTGATCCCTGTTTTTTCCGTTTGGGCTGAGCCTGTCGAAGCCTGTTCTGAGCAGATCAGGCCCATACCACCCCCGGTTTTTAGCGGTTCGGAACCGCTGCGGTTGCCCTGTTGCAGTGCACAAACCGCAGCTTTCCTGCACCCCGAAACCCTGAAAAGCGCTGTTTTTCGAAAAAACAGCCGGCAGGCTTTGCATCTGTTCGCCACTTAGAGTAACCTTGCAGCTTTCTCTCCTATCACATTGATTTCAATGGAGAAAGCGCTCCCTCCCATCCCTGCCAAACGCTACTTCACCATCGGTGAGGTCGGCGACCTGTGTGGCGTCAAGCCTCACGTGCTACGGTATTGGGAGCAGGAGTTCACCCAGCTGCGTCCCATGAAGCGCCGCGGCAACCGGCGTTATTACCAGCACCATGAGGTGCTGATGATCCGCCGCATCCGCGACCTGCTCTACGACCAGGGTTTCACCATCAGCGGCGCGCGCAACAAGATGCAGGAGCTGCTGCACGCCGAGCGCGACAAGAAGCGCGCCGGTGAGGTGATGCTCGACGGCGTGGAAGTGCTGGAGATGAACGAGCCGGCCGACCTGGACGACTTCAGCGAGAGCCAGCTGGTGGACGACGAGGAGCTGCACGCCGACAAGCTGCATCTGGTCAAACGCGAACTCACCGAAATTCGCGATCTGCTCGCCGGCAGCTTCTGAGCCGCGCGGCTCGGGAAACGACGTTTTCTCCGGGTATAATTCGAAGCTCGATCGGTGTGTGGCGCAGCCTGGTAGCGCACTTGCATGGGGTGCAAGGGGTCGAAGGTTCGAATCCTTTCACACCGACCAATCGATAAATGACAAACGCCGCTAGTGGAAACACTGGCGGCGTTTTTCTTTTGGGGCGTAGTCTCTGACTCCTAAGAGATCTTCCAAACCATAATAGGAAGACATCAATAAGCGAGATCAGAGAGGATTTCTTACATGCCGTTAACCCTGCCGCAGCTTGAGCGCCACCTGTTCAAAGCCGCCGACATCCTGCGCGGCAAGATGGATGCCTCCGAGTTCAAGGAATACATCTTCGGGATGCTTTTTCTCAAGCGCTGCTCCGACGTCTTTGAACAGCGCCGCGCCGAAGTAATCCAGCTCGAAATCGAGGCCGGCAAGACGCCCGCCGATGCTGAAGCCTCGGCAGAGAACAAGCGTTGGTACAAGAAGGAGGGCTACTTCTGGGTGCCCAAAGAGTCGCGCTACAGCTACCTGGTCGACAACTCACGTCAGGCCAACGTCGGGAGTCTGCTGAGCAAGGCACTCGCCGGAATTGAAGGCGATAACGTCAGCCTGTATGACGTTCTGGAACACATCGACTTCACCCGGAAGATCGGTCAGAGCAAGATCCCCGACATCAAGCTGCAGCAACTCATCACGCATTTCAGTCTGCACCGCCTGCGCAATGAAGACTTCGAGTTTCCCGACCTACTCGGTGCCGCCTATGAATACCTGATTGGCGAATTCGCCGATTCGGCGGGCAAGAAAGGCGGCGAGTTCTATACGCCACGCTCCGTGGTGCGGATGATGGTGCGCCTGATCAAGCCAGAGCTCCAGCACGATATCTACGACCCTTGCTGTGGCTCCGGCGGCATGCTGATCGCCGCCAAGGAATACATCGACGAGCACGGCGAAGACGGCCGCAAGGCCAACCTGTTCGGGCAGGAGTTCAACGGCACGGTCTGGTCCATTGCCAAGATGAACATGCTGCTGCATGGCATCAGCACCGCCAACCTGCAAAACGAAGACACCCTGGCTGAGCCGCAGCACGTTGAAGGCGGCGAGTTGATGCACTTCGACCGCGTGCTCACCAATCCGCCGTTCTCCATTCACTGGGGCAATACCGAGAAGGATGCTGATGGCAAGCCCGCCTGGAAGCCCAAGTTCGAGGCCGAGCGCTTCCCCTACGGCCAGGTGCCGCTGGGTGCCAAGAAGGCCGACCTGATGTTCCTGCAGCACATGCTGGCCGTCACGCGCGACGGCGGCATGGTGGCCACCGTTCTGCCCCATGGCGTGCTATTCAGGGGTGGAGAGGAAAAGACCATCCGCGCCGGCATCATCGAGGATGACCTGCTCGAAGCCGTTATCGGCGTAGCCCCCAACCTGTTCTACGGCACCGGCATCCCCGCCTGCATTCTGGTGCTGCGCCAATGCGTGCAGAACGGCGCCAATCGCGTCAGCGGTAAGCCCGCCAAACGCCAAGGCAAAGTGCTGTTTATCAATGCCGACCGCGAGTTCTTCGAAGGCCGCGCACAGAACTACCTGCTGCCCGAGCACATCGAGAAGATCGTCACCACCTTCGACGAATTCCGCGCCATCGACGGCTTCTCGGCCATCGTCGACAACGCCGCGCTCAAAGCCAACGACTACAACCTCAATATCCGCCGCTACGCCGACAACGCGCCGCCACCCGAACCGCACGATGTGCGCGCTCATCTGGTGGGCGGCATCCCCAAGGCCGAGGTGGCCGACAAGGCCAGCTTGTTCAGCGCCCACGGCCTGAATCCGATGGACTTGCTGATGGAAAGGGATGCCAAGTATTTCGACTTCGCGCCCCCCCTCGACAGTCGGCAAGCGCTCAAGCCGACCATCGAAAGCAATGCCGGTCTGGTGGCCAAGGAGGCCGCTATCCGCGCCGCGTTCGAGCAATGGTGGCAAGACCATAGCGCCCGCATCACGGCACTGTCTGGGCAGATGGACAACGCCGCCAGCCTGGTGGCCCTGCGCAACGACCTACTGGCCAGTTTTAGCCAAAGCCTGGAGGCCATCGGCCTGCTCGACCCCTTCCAGGTGCGCGGCATCGTCGCCGGCTTTTGGTACCAGACTAAGTATGACTTCCTCACGCTGATGGCGCGCGGAGCCAAGGGCGTGGCTGACGCTTGGCGCACCAGCATCGTCACCGCGTTGGAAGATAAGGGCAGCAAGGAAAGACCGCTTGAGCACAAGCTGGTCAAGTTCCTGATGAGCGATTTCGTCGAGGCCATCACCGAGCTGGAAGCCAAAAAGGCCCAGCTGGACAGCCAGATCAAGGCCGCCAGCCCCAAGGATGCTGAGGGGGAGGACGGCGAAGCGGCCGAGGCGGTGGAGGACGATGCCGACGAAGAAAACGCCGTGGACGAAGCCCAGCTCAAGACCTGGAAAATGGAGCTCACCGCCGTCAAGAAGCAACTCAAGACCAAGAACGACAGCTTCAAGCAGCACATCGGCGCAGCAGTGGAAGGGCTGACGCCAGAAGCCGCCGCCGAGTTGCTGCTGACCATCCTGCACAACGACATGCAGGCCATTGTTGAGCGCTACATGGCCGCCCAGCGCAAGCAGATCGTGGCCACGTTCGAGAACTGGTGGGACAAGTACAGGGTTACTCTGACCGAGATTGAGGGCAAGCGCGATGACGCAGAAAAGGCACTGCAGGGGTTTTTGAAGGACTTGCGGTATGTCTGAAATCTGGTCAATAAAGCCGGTTGGCCCTCGCATTGCTGAGCTTCCTAAGTCAGCCTTGCCAGCGGGGCGTGCAGACGAGCAAGGCGCATTTCCATTTTTTTGCTCTTCACCTGATGTCAAGCGGATTGATCGTGCGATTACCTCCACGCCGTCAATATTGATGGGCACTGGCGGTGTTGCAACAGTTCATCTCGGCTTAGGGCTATATGCCTACTCGACAGATACATGGGCCTTTACTGTTTCGGATAGCGAGACAGACCTTCAATTTCTCTACCGTCAACTCGAACATCAGCTACCGCAGATTGATTACGCCGGCTTCGAGGGATCGGGGTTGCGGCATTTACAGAAGGATTACATCCGTCACTTGGGATTGCTTTGCCCTCCAAAGACACAACAGGTGGGCATAACAAAAGTACTCGCCACCCTCGACATCGCCATCCACGAAACTGAGGCGATCATCGTCAAGCTCAAGTCCGTCAAACAGGGCCTGCTGCACGACTTGTTGACGCGTGGTATTGATGCCAATGGTGAACTGCGCCGGCAACAGGCAGAGGCTGCACATTTTTACAAGCCATCGCCGACGGGGTGGATTCCGAATGATTGGATCAGCGGAACTCTCGATTGCTGGCTCGACGGTAAACCGAAGAACGGGTATTCCCCGCAAGAAGCGGGCGAATGGACGGGCATCCAAATGCTGGGGCTTGGATGTTTAACTTTGCAGGGCTTCCAGCCTCTTCAACTAAAACCAGCGCCACGCGGTGACAAGCGGCTTGCAAGTGCGCTGCTATCTGATGGGGACCTACTCATGAGCCGTGCAAATACACGCGACCTCGTGGGCATGGTTGGCGTGTATCGGGACGTTGGAACACCCTGCACTTACCCTGACCTGATGATGCGTTTGCGGCCATCGTCCGAAACGAGCGCTGAGTTCTTGCAGTTTGTCCTGCAGGCAGCAGCGGTGCGCCGACAAGTTCAGGCGCATGCAGTTGGTACATCTGGAAGCATGGTCAAGATCAGCGGCAAGATCGTAAGTAACCTTGTGGTTGCAATACCAGATAAGACTGAGCAGAACCAGATCCTCGCGCTATTGGCCGCAGGTGATGCTCGATTGAATGCTGAGTTAGAAAAAGTGGCGGTATTACGCGAGCTCAAGTCGGGCCTGATGGACGACCTCCTCACCGGCCGCGTCCGCGTCACGCCATTGCTGGCCGAAACCGCACAACTACAAGGGAGCGCCTGATGGGCTGGGAACTTGATGACGTTGAAAAACCGTTTGTAGCCCAGCTGCAGGCACTCGGTTGGGCCTATAGCGCTGGCAGTCTCGACGACCCGGCAGTCACGGGCCGAACCAGTTTTTCCGAGGTGATTCAGGAGGGGGTGTTACGCGGGCAACTGTGCGCACTGAACCCCGGCGCTGACGGTGCGCCCTGGCTCGACGATGCGCGGCTATCGGAAGCCGTATTCGCCATTACCCGCCTGGGCACGCACAAGCTGATGGAGGCTAACGAGAAAGCGACATCGCTGCTGATTCGCGGCCTGACGGTGGAAGGCCTGCCCGGCTGGGACGGTGGGCGCGGCCAGACGATACGCTTCATCGACTGGGACACCCCGGCCAACAACCGCTTCACGGTGATCAACCAGTACCGCGTCGATTGCCCGCCCGGCTTCAACAGCGGCAAGGCCTTCATCGTGCCCGATCTGGTGCTGCTGGTGAACGGCATCCCGCTGGTGGTGGTGGAGTGCAAGAGCCCGTCCGTTCCTGAGCCGCTGGCCGAGGCCGTGGACCAACTGCGGCGCTACACAAACCAGCGCAAGGCCGCGTTTGAGGTGGATGACAACGAGGGCAATGAGGCGCTGTTTGCCACCAACCAGTTGCTGGTGGCCACCAGTTTTGACGAGGCGCGCGTGGGCTGCGTGGGCGCGGCCTTTGAGCACTACGCCCAGTGGAAGACGGTGATCGGCCCTGACGGTTTCGGCAGCGAGATTGAGGTAGCGCAGGCGCTCGGCAAGCCTGCGCTCTCTGAGCAGGAGCGCTTGATCGCTGGAATGCTCACGCCCTCGCATCTGCTGGATGTGGTGAAGAACTTCATGTTGTTCATGCAGGCAGGCGGCCAGACCATCAAGACGGTGTGCCGCTACCAGCAGTATCGGGCAGTAAACCGGGCGATTGCGCGGCTCAAAACCGGCCAGACGCGTCAGCAGCACGGCGAACACGACAAGCGCGGCGGCATCATCTGGCACACCCAAGGCTCGGGCAAGTCGCTCACCATGGTGTTCCTGGTACGCAAGATGCGCGCAGACGCACAACTGCGGCGTTTCAAAGTCATCGTCGTCACCGACCGCAAGGACCTGCAGGGCCAGTTGTCCGTGACCGCTACCTTGACCGGCGAAGTGGTGGATGTAGCCGAGAGCTCAGCGGGCGTGAAAGCGCTGGCGCGGCGCAAGGGTCCGGGGCTGATTTTTGCCACGATCCAGAAATACCGCGACCCGGATACAACCGGTGATGCACCATTGACAGCAGACGACCTGCCCAAGGTGGAAGAGCCGAAGGCTACTTACAAAGTCGACGAGAAGTATGAGGTACTGAACGAGGACGATAGCATCCTCGTGCTGGTGGACGAGGCGCACCGCACCCAGGCGGGCGACCTGCACGCCAACCTGCTGGCGGGCCTACCCAACTGCGCGCGTATTGGCTTTACCGGCACGCCGATCATCATGGGGGACAAGAAGCGCACTCATGAGATTTTTGGCGAGTTTATTGACCGCTACACCATCAAGGAAGCCGAGGCCGACGGCGCCACCGTGCCGGTGCTCTACGAGGGCCGCACGGCCAACGGCGCGATCAAGGACGGCGCCAGCCTGGACGAGCTGTTCGAAGATCTGTTTCGTCAGCACTCGCCGGAGGAGCTGGAGGCGATCAAGAAGAAGTACGCTACCAAGGGCCACATCTTTGATGCCCCGGCGCTGATCGCCGACAAGGCTCGTGACATCCTTCGCCACTACGTGACTAACATCCTGCCCAACGGCTACAAGGCGCAGGTGGTGGCGTACAGTCGGTTGGCGGCCATTCGTTATGTCGAGGCCTTGCGTGCCGCTCGCGATGAGTTGCTGGCTGAGGCCCATACGCTCTCGCCCGAGGACAAGGCGCTGGATGACGAGGCGCTGTGTCAACGTCCTGTGAGCGTGCAGGCCGTGGTGCAAGCCTGGCGCTACCGCGACACGCTAGTGCGCATCGAATTCGCGCCCATCATCTCGGGCAGCAACAACGACGATCCTGCTTGGAAGCAGTGGACCGACGGCGCGGCGCACGAACAACTGATCAAGCGCTTCAAGAAGCCGCTGTTCAACGCCAAGCCAGAGAAAACTGACCCGCTGGCCTTTCTGGTCGTGAAGTCGATGCTGCTCACCGGTTTTGATGCGTCCATTGAGGGCGTGATGTACCTCGACCGCCCGATCCGCGAGGCGGAGTTGTTGCAGGCGATTGCCCGCGTAAACCGTACCGGTTTCGGTAAACGTTGCGGCATCGTGGTGGACTACTTCGGTGTCGCGCAGCATTTGAAGGAGGCGCTGGCGGCCTACGCCGATGAGGACGTGGAAGGCGCGCTGGCCAGCATGAAGGACGAGGTGCCGGTGCTGCGCGACCGGCACCTGCGCGTGGTGGATCTGTTCCGCCAGCGAGGCATTGAATCACTGGAGGACACCGAAGCCTGCGTCGAGGCATTGGGCAGCGAGAAGTTGCGCGCCGAGTTCGCCGTGAAGCTCAAGGCCTTCTTGGGGTCACTGGACACCGTGCTGCCACGACCTGAGGGGTTGCCGTATACCAAGGACGCCAAGAAACTCGCTTATATCTACGCCCGCGCCCGTAACCGCTACAAGGACACGCCGGTACTGGGCAAGGATGTTGGCGCCAAGGTGCGCAAGCTGATCGACGACCATGTGATCTCGCTGGGCATCGACCCCAAGATTCCGCCGATTCAACTGACTGATGCAGCCTTTGAGAAGCACCTGCAGAAAACAACCCGTGAAGCGGGCGTTGCTGCCAGTCGTGCAGTGGCTTCCGAAATGGAACACGCAATCCGTTCACACATCCGCCAGCACACGGATGAAGATCCGGTTCTCTACCGCAGTCTCTCGGAGCGTTTGGATGAAATCCTGACGACATTGGGTGAGCAGTGGAATGACGTGATCTCGCAACTGCAGAAGCTCATCGACGAGCTGCGCACGGGAAAGGCTGGAAGCGCCGATGCACCAAGCGACTTGCCCGAGCATTGCGCGCCGTTCCTGCGCACGGTGCTGGACGTGGTGTGTGCTGGCCAGACGCCAACCGCAGCCGAGTTGCTGCGACTGAAGGATGTGACCGTGGAGCTGGTGGATCTGCTGGTGCAGGAGCTGCAAGGCAATCGCGATATCTGGAGCCCCCATAAACGTGCGGCGCAGGAAGACCTGAACACGCAACTGTTCGAGCACTTGATGCGCTTGCGGCCGCCCTTGGTCGATACCGACAAGGCGGGCGTGCTGGCAGACAAGTTGATGGAGCAGGCGCGCGCCAACCATGACAAGCTGGTGCAGGTGTAAACCCATGCTGGCCCTCCTGAACTCGACCGACCATCAAGCGGAAAAATCCGCTGCCGATGCAGAGGCTCGTATCTATGTGGACGACCTGCAATTCGCGATACGGCGCAGCGCCAGGCGCCGGACAATGCAAATCACGGTGGAACGAACGGGAGAGCTGATTCTGAGCGCACCGCCTGGGGTGGGAATCGACCAGCTCCGGGACTTTGTCAGCGAAAAACGCTTCTGGATCTATACCAAACTGGCCGAGAAAGACCGGCTGCAACGCAAGGTGCCGCGCAAGGAGTTTGTTGGCGGTGAGGGTTTCTTGTACCTCGGGCGTAACCATCGGCTGAAATTGGTCGAGTCCCAAGACGTGCACTTGAAACTGGTGAATGGCCGTTTTGTGCTGCGCCATGACGCGCAGCCTGGCGCTCGGGAGCATTTCATCCGCTGGTATAGCGAAAAAGCACGTGTCTGGCTGTCTGGTCGTGTGGCTGACTATCAGTCACGCATGGAAGTAGCGCCGGCTGGCGTGAAGGTGCAGGACCTGGGGTATCGCTGGGGCTCATGCGGCAAGGGAGATTGGTTGTACTTTCACTGGAAGACCATCTTGCTGCCTGCCCGTATCGCGGAATATGTGGCGGTGCACGAGATCGCCCACTTGCATGAGCCACACCACACGCCAGGGTTCTGGCTGCGCGTCGAGCGGGCAATGCCTGACTTCGCCCAGCGCAGGGCCTGGCTCGCCGAGCATGGTATCGATGTAGAAGGGATGTAAAAACTATGGCTGACTATTTCACCAGTGACCACTTCAAGCTGCTGAACAAGTGGAAGGGGCAAAAGCGCGACGAATCGAACCCTGAGCAGAATCGTGCCTACGAAGAACTGAAGAAGGCCTACGATGTGACGGAGGTGTGGGCAGACAAGGTGAAAGAGGCGCTTTTTCCATTCGGTCATGTTGAGATCCGCAAGCGTCCGACGAATCAGGGTAACAATTTCGCGAGCTACAACTGGGCCAAGATTTACCCATCGTCCGAATCGCCGAAGGAGCTGGCCTACACCGTCGGTATTGGCGCTGATGACGGCTTTGTGGTGAAGATTGATACTGTCGGACTCGACGAATCGAACGCTACACGGCGCGCATATCTCACGCTGCGTGGGCCCTACGACAACACGGCTCCCTTTATCGCCAAGCTGCCCGCTGTCGAGGGGACAGAAAAATCGCTCGACGAGTTGGTGGCGTGGAGCGTCGACGCGATTCGGACTTTCAAGCTGCGCTACGAGGAAATGGTCACAAAGCTGAACTTGGTCAAGTCGCTGAGTGACGAGGACCTGCTCAAGCACTTCGATGGCAAGCCTGCGTTCCAGACATTCCGTGCCTCATGGTCGCCGCAGGACAAGTCGCTATTCTGCCGGCTGGCCAGGGCGGTCCACTCAGCCGGTCTGGATTGGTGGCACATGAGCAAAGGTGTCCAAGTTCGGTTTGGCCGCAAGAAGCCCGGCAGCGAGCGAGCTGTTGGTGTACTCGGTGTAATTCGGGGCACTCGAACTCGAAAGATTTCTTGGACGCGAGACCTCGGTGGACTGGGCAAACTTAACCGAGAGCCGCTGACAGAGGTCGTGGTCGAGAAGGTCGAAGCTGCCATGCTGGCCGGGCGTGACGCACTGGATGAGTGGCTGGTCCTCGAAACCGAGCGGCCTGGCCTGTGGCCGGATCAACTGCGCGACGACCCAGTTGATCCTGGAGAAGACTCGGACGATGAAGAGACCAGCGATACGGAGATCACGAGGCAGCCTATCAACCGCATCTACTACGGCCCGCCCGGCACCGGCAAGACGTATGAGCTGTCGAAGCTGCTCAAGCGAGAGTACGAGCAGGCGATGACGGCGGTTTCCAAAGACGAGTGGCGTAACCAATTCCTGTCTGAACGGATCGCTGGCTTGACTTGGTGGGAGGGAGCAGCAGCGGCGCTTCTTGATCTCGGCGGTACTGCTGTTGTGGATAGGATTCTCGAACATCCCTTCCTAAGAGCGATTGCTGCTGCAAAAAGTGGAAACAAGACCGTACGTAACACTGTTTGGGGCGCCCTGCAGTACCACTCCATCGAGGAATCAAAGACCGTCAAGATGACTAAGCGCATGGCGCCGGCGGTATTTGACAAGCTTCCTGATTCATCATGGAAGTTTTCTGGTGAATGGGATCAAGTCGGCGGAGATTTGAAAGCACTTGTGGATGACTACAGGGCCGGGCCGCCGATGGGCGACAGCATCCAGCGCTACAGCTTTGTTACCTTCCATCAGTCTTATGGGTACGAGGAGTTCGTCGAGGGGCTGCGGCCAGTGCTGGACAGAGACGCGGAAGCGAGCGAGATCCAATACGAGATCCGCTCCGGCGCCTTCAAGGACCTCTGCCGCCGAGCTAGGTCGGCACCGGACCAACGCTTTGCGATGGTGATTGACGAGATCAATCGGGGCAACATCAGCAAGATATTCGGCGAGTTGATCACCTTGATTGAACCGGACAAGCGCGAAGGTGCGGAAAATACCATTTCGTTGACGCTGCCTTATTCGGGGGAGAGCTTCTCGGTGCCGTCCAACGTCGACATTATCGGCACCATGAACACGGCAGACCGGTCCCTGGCGCTTTTGGATACCGCCCTCCGCCGTCGGTTCGAGTTCGTTCCGGTGATGCCGGATGCTCGCGATGAGCCGGGCGCCCCGTTGGCGGGTCTGCGGGTGCGCTCGGCCGAGCAGGTGATCGATGTGCCCCGGATGCTCAGCGCAATCAACCAGCGGGTCGAGGCGCTGTACGACAGAGACCACTGCATCGGCCACGCCTACTTCACGCCGCTGGCCAAAGTTCCCGATGGCGACGAGCGACTGGTCGCATTGCAGCAGGTGTTTAGCACCCGTATCCTCCCCCTGCTCGAAGAGTACTTCTTCGAGGACTGGCAGAAGATTCGCCTCGTCCTCGCCGACAACCAAAAGCCGACGGCCGCGCAGTTTGTGCAGGAGAGCGCCGATCACGAGGACGATCTGGCGCGTCTGTTTGGACGCGACCACGGCCTGGACAGCTACGCCACTAAGCACCGTTATGCGGTGCAGGATGCCGCGTTCTCCAGTCCGGATGCCTACATCGGCATTTACCAGACCTTGTCAGCCTGATTGCTAGGGCGCGTGTGAACCACATCGAGATCTACGAGTTCGACGCGCTGACGGCGGCGGGATCGGATGGTGCGGAGACTGAGGGTCTGCATTGCATCCCAGAGAGGGTGTACGGGTGGCTTGAGAGCCAGTGCCTGCGAGCCGCCGATGACGGAGAGGCAGCATGGCTGCGTCTAACCCAGCGTCGCGGGCGCCGGGCCGTGCAGGTAACCAGTTACGTCGGCGTGATCCGCGCACCGGATGGATTCCAGATAGAGGTGCTGCCAAAGGTCGGTAAAGCCATCGGCGGCGGCGCCAAAGAGGCGCGCCGGCTTCTGATCGAAATGCTCTGCTGCCTCCAGGGCTTCCGCCACGTTAAGACCGACAGCGCGAAGATCTCGGCGGCGCGGATGCCACTGCTGGAAGTATTCATCGCGGAGTTTCTGCGCACGGTCGAACACATCGTGAAGCGCGGACTGCGCAGCGATTACGCGAGCCGGCAGGACAACCTGTTTGCCCTGCGAGGCAAGTTGCTGATGGCGCCGCACTTGCGACATAACCTGTATCGTGCGGACCGCTTCTTCACCGATCACGACGAGTTTTCGACCGACCGGCCGGAGAACCGCTTGCTACACACCGCGTTGCGGCGAGTGTTGATGCTTTCTGCTTCGCAAGCCAACCAGCAACTGGCACGCGAACTGCAATTCGTGTTTGCGGACGTGCCGGTGTCGGCGCAGCCCCGGATCGACTTTCAGCGGGTGCGACTGGACCGGGGAATGGGGTGCTACGCTGATGCGTTGGCCTGGGTCCGCCTCGTCCTCGACGAGGAATCCCCTTTGACGGGCACAGGCGCGAACCGAGCACCGTCGCTGCTGTTCCCGATGGAGGCCGTATTCGAGGCATTCGTCGCCAAGCACCTGGCAAGACAACTGGCGCGACCGCTGATCTTGAAAACCCAGGCTCGTAGTCATCACCTGATTCGCCATCGTGAGCAGAACTGGTTTCGGCTGAAGCCCGATCTGCTGATTCGGAAAGCGGAGCGCGACTCTCTGGTGCTGGATACCAAGTGGAAGCTGCTGGATGGATCGAAAGCGAATGGCACGGAAAAGTATGGCCTCTCGCAGAGCGACTTTTACCAGTTGCAGGCCTATGGCCTGAGCTATCTGAGCGGCCAGGGGGATGTGGTTTTGATCTACCCGCGAACTGCTACGTTCGATCGACCATTACCTGTGTTCGAGTTTCCGAAGGTGGAGGGCTTGCGGCTGTGGGTCGTGCCGTTCTGTCTGAAGTCCAGAGAGTTGATGATTCCGGACGACGCTCCGTATGCGAGCTCGTTCAATTCGGAGATTCGCGTCGTTTCCACTGAAGGGGTAAGTGAATGAGTCTGAGTATTCGGCTGAAATTCTGGCTCTATGACCACTACTGGTGGCTGCTGATACCGGCTATTGGATTGGCGACAGGAGTGTTGCTCTGGTTCAAGGAGCCGTTCCCGACCGTCGCAACAGTGATCGGTGGAATCCTGTCGATCGCTTACTTTTTGCAGAAGCAGAAACTTGAGGAGCTTCGATTGTTCCGCGAGATATTCAAGGAGTGCAACGAGCGATACGATCGTATGAACGAGGCGTTGGCTCAGATTGCCAAGGAATGCAGTGACGAACTCACTGCGAAGGAACGAGATCAAGTTGTTGACTACCTCAATCTGTGCGGCGAAGAGTACCTGTATTTCAAGCGGGGCTACATCGAACCGGCGGTCTGGCAGGCATGGCATAACGGTATGAAATCCATCCTCTCATCGTCCAGATTGCGGAAGGTCTGGGAGGAAGAGAAGCAGACAGGGTCCTACTACGACCTTCCTCTGTGAATCTGGACGGTCATGGTGTCATGGCCCGATAGCTCGTCCCTCGGTTTATTTTTTGGGTTCCCGCCGCTTGACTGCTTCGGCAGACCGACCTAGGGGAATCCCTTGGGGTCGGACGCCGGGTGATGGGGTTGACGTTCGTCAATATAATATGCATACTTACTATTGTTGAGTTCGACGGCTCAGACAGAGCCTGCCGCACGCAAGCCGAACCGTCGGTGCTGTTGTTCAGTCTTTGGAGATAACGATGCAGTTTTACAAGAATGGCTTCAGGGGCGGCAACCCCGACGTCAAGCAAGCAGCGCCGAACCGGCGTAACCGGGGCATCAACGAGCCACTGCCGGAAAAGGTGGATGTGCTGATTGCCGGCACCGGCCCGGCAGGCCTCTGCTTGGCGGCGCAGTTGTCGCAGTTCCCGGAGATCGAGACGATGATTGTGGAGCGCATGCCCAGCAACATCATCAAGGGCAAGGCCGACGGCATCAACACGCGCTCCATGGAGATGTTCCAGGCCTTCGGCTTTGCCGACAAGGTCAAGCGCGAGACCTACTGGGTCAACCAGACCAATTTCTGGATGCCGGACCCCAAGAACCCCGCCCACATCAAGCGGGCGGGCCGGGTGCAAGACGTGGCCGACGACAGCTCGGAGATGCCGCACATCCTGATCAACCAGGCGCGGCTGCACGAGCTGTTCCTGGAAGTCATGAAGAACTCGCCGTCGCGGCTGGAGCCGGACTACAGCTGGGAAATCCTGGGCCTGACGGTCGACACCACCACCGACGATCACCCCGTCACCGTGACCCTGAAAGACGCCAGCGGCCTGAACTGGGGGGGCACCCGCACCGTGCGGGCCAACTACGTGGTGGGCTGTGACGGGGCGCATTCGGCCGTGCGCAAGGCGATCGGCGGCGAGCTGAAGGGGGATGCCGCGCACCAGGCCTGGGGCGTGATGGACATCCTCGCCAACACCGATTTCCCGGACGTGCGGCAGAAGTGCCTGATCTCCTCGGCCAGTGAAGGCAATCTGCTGATCCTGCCGCGAGAAGGCGGCTACCTGTTCCGCATGTACGTGGAGATGGACAAGCTGCGGCCCGATGAGAAGGCCGCGCAGCGCAAGCTCACGCAGGACGACATGATTGCGGCGGCCAACCGCATCATCAAGCCCTACAGCATCGACGTGACGGAGATCGTCTGGTGGTCCATCTACGACATCGGGCACAGCATCACCGACAAGTTCGACGACGTGCCCACGGGCGTGGACCGCAACCCGCGCGTGTTCACCGCGGGCGACGCCTGCCACACCCATTCGCCCAAGGCGGGGCAGGGCATGAACGTCTCGATGCAGGACACCTTCAACCTGGGCTGGAAGCTGGTGCACGTGCTCCAGGGCCGCTCCGATGCCAGCCTGCTGCGCAGCTATTCCCGCGAGCGGCTGACCGAGGCCAAGCGCCTGGTGGAGACGGACCACCATTGGGCGCGCATCATGTCGGCCCCCACCACCCAGGCCGAGCGGGAGGGGCTGGAAGAGCCGCGCATCATCCACCACTTCAAGCAGAACCTGGAGTTCACGGGTGGCCTGGCCGTCCAGTACGACGCGTCCGCGCTCATCGGCCCGGCGACTTGGCAGGCGTTGGCGACGGGCCAGACCATCGGCCGCCGCTTTCACTCCGCGCCCGTGGTGCGTGTGTCGGACGCCAAGCAGATGCAGCTGGGCCACGTGGCCGAGGCCGATGCGCGCTGGCGCATCTACGCCTTCGCCGGCAAGGCCGACGGCACCGATTCGATCTCGGCCATCTACCAGCTCGCGGACTGGCTGGAAACCGACGCGAACTCTCCGGTCGTCAAACACACGCGCAAGGGCGAAGACATCGACGCGGTGATCGACTTCCGCGCCGTGTTCCAGCAGACCTTCGACCAGCTGGCCTACGAGAAGATGCCGTCTCTGCTCAAGCCCAAGACCGGCCAACTGGGCTTGCAAGACCATGAAAAGGTCTTCTGCGTCGATCACAAGGGGCATGGCGATATCTTCGACATGCGCGGCATCAACCGGGACCAGGGATGCATGGTGGTGGTGCGCCCCGACCAGTACGTGGCCCACGTGCTGCCGCTGGACGCACGCCAGGAACTGGCGGCCTTCTTCTCGGGCGTTCTGCTGCCGGCCTGAGGGGCAGGGGCAGCGGGGCCAGCTTGACGCAAAACTTGACAGTCGCTCAGCCATGCAGCCATGGCGCATGTCCAGCAACCTGGGGTCGCTGGCGTGTCAGGTGCTGGTTTTGCGGGCTTGGGGGGCCTTGCGGTGGTTGCCCGCCACCACCTCGCGCACCTGCTGCGCCAGGCGGCCGTTCTCTTCCACTGCCAGGAACTCGGCGAGCAAGCTATTGGCCTGACTTGCCTTGCGCTTGGCGGTGGGGCGTTTGGTGGGGGGAGAACCGGTGGCGTGGGCGGGCATGGCGTCACTCCTGATGGGTGCATTAAGCGCCAATTTGGCTCTTGGCGTTTGAGGTCACAAAATGTGACCTCAAGTTGCCTCAGTTGAGCCTGGATAGATTCACCAACTTGATATCGCAAACTGCGACTTCAAGTTGGGACGGTGGCCCAGCGGCCCTGAGGGCTGGCAACAACAGCAGGGGCGCGCCAGGGCGGTATGATCCGCCACCCACATTTCTTCTCGTCAGCCCGTAGCTCAGTTGGATAGAGCAACAGCCTTCTAAGCTGTGGGTCGGGGGTTCGATCCCCTCCGGGCTGACCAATCCCAAACGCAGATTTGAGCCAACAGACCGCCGCCAGCGAGGCGGCGGAGCCGTGCGTGCTCAGCTGCGCTGCAGCACCATGCGCGTGGGGGAGACTTGCAGTTTCTCGGCGTCCACCGAGTTGCCCAGTTCCTGCAGGTAGACCTGCAGCACGCTGCGGCTGATGACGACGTGGCCCACGGTGTAGTCGCGGCCCTGGTAGCTCACGCGCGAGCCGGGGCGGTACAGGGGCAGATGGACGACGACGGGTTCGGCGGGGGGCGGCGTTTCGGCCTCGCCGGCGGGCAGATCCTGCGTGGCGTGCAGGTAGTCGGACTCGTTTTTCACTTGGGGTGGCTCTTACACGGGAAACGGGCGGGCCGCCGTGCAAGTGTCAGGGCGCCACCGCCTCAGGACTTACCAGGAGATACGGGGGAAGCCTGCAAGATACCACAGCACGAAGATCGAGATGAGCACGGGCAGGCCGATGCCGATGAAAGTCAGCAAAGTGAGGAAAAAAGTCCAGAGCTGGGAGAGCCATTCCCTGAAGACTTCCCGTAGGTCGACGTTCCAAAAATGCTCTTGCCGTTTCATGTCTCGGTGTTCTCGTGTTGCAGAGTGGGGCGTGAAGTAATTCACACTTTGCGCATGCTGCAAGCGAATGTACCCCCAATCCCGGCCTTCTGAAAGCGGGAAAAGCGGGCAGATGTAAGGGTATATGTCGCAGGCCGCTGCTGGCGGCTCAGACCAGGTCGACGTCGTGCACCTGGTAGCGGCCGGCCTTGCGGTCGGCAAAGTAGCGCTCCAGCGTTTCCTTGACGGTGCGAAAGGCGATCTCGTCCCAGGGGATCTCGTGCTCGGCGTAGAGCTGGGCTTCCATGGTCTCGGTGCCGGGGGCGAACTGGTCGCTCAGCAGTTTGGCGCGGTAGAACAGGTGCACCTGGCCCACGCGCGCCACGCTGATGATGGTGAACAGGCCTTCCATCTCGATCTGGGCGCCGGCTTCTTCGTCGGTTTCACGGGCCGCCCCCTGGGCCGTGCTTTCGCCCAGTTCCAGGAAGCCGGCCGGCAGCGTCCACTTGCCCTTGCGCGGCTCGATATTGCGTTTGCACAGCAGCACCTTGTCGCCCCAGTGGGGCACGGTGCCCACCACATTGAGCGGGTTTTCGTAGTGGATGGTGCTGCAGGCGGGGCAGATGGCGCGCTCGCGGGTATCGCCGTCGTCGGGGATGCGGTAGACCACGGCCACGCCGCAGTTTTTGCAGTGTTTGATGGGGCTGTGCAGCATGAAAGCGAGTGTAGGGGAAACCGGGATACGCCCGCGCCGGCTGCGCCCTATCATGCGGCCATCATGGACACCCTGCTGCTCTGGCAACTGCTGGCCGACGCGGTGCTCACCCTGCATTTCGCGGTGGTGGCCTTCGTGCTGGGCGGGGCGCTGGTGGTTCTGCTCGGCGGGCCAGCGGGCTGGGCCTGGGTGCGGGCGCCGCTGCTGCGCTGGGCGCATCTGGGGGCCATCAGTTTTGTGGTGCTGCAGACCTGGCTGGGCGCGCATTGCCCGCTGACGGTGCTGGAGATCTGGCTGCGCCGGCAGGCGCGCAACGCGGGCTACGAGAAGAGCTTTATCGAGCACTGGGTGCAGCGCCTGCTGTATTACGACGCGCCGCCCTGGGTGTTCGGGCTGGCCTACACGCTGTTTGGCCTGGGGGTGTTGTGGCTTTGGTGGCGTTTCCCGCCGCGGGCCTGGCGCCGGGCCAAAAACCGGCGGATGGCTTGACTTGGGTCATTTTGTGGCCCCGGGATGGCCGCTGAGCGTCAGTTTGCAGCAAGATCGATGTTCATAATTATGAATTCAGTTCCAAGACAGATAAACCGAGGAGAGCCTGGATGAGCCGTTATGCCGAGTTTCACCGCCGTTCCATCACCGACCGCGAGGCCTTCTGGGCCGAACAGGCCCAGCTGATCGACTGGCAGCAGGCCCCGAAGCAGATCTGCGACTACAGCAAGCCACCCTTTGCGCATTGGTACGTGGGCGGCACCACCAACCTGTGCCACAACGCGGTGGACCGGCACCTGAAAGACCGCGCCGACGAGGCCGCGCTGATCTACGTCAGCACAGAGACCGACGAGGAAAAGACCTACAGCTTCCGCGAACTGCACGCCGAGGTGCAGCGCATGGCGGCCAGCCTGCGCGAGCTGGGCGTGCAAAAGGGCGACCGTGTGCTGATCTACATGCCCATGATCGCCGAGGCGGCCTTTGCCATGCTGGCCTGCGCGCGCATCGGCGCCATCCACTCGGTGGTGTTCGGCGGTTTTGCCTCGGGTTCGCTGGCCTCGCGCATCGAGGACGCCGAGCCCAAGGTGGTGGTCAGCGCCGACGCCGGCTCGCGCGGCGGCAAGGTGGTGGCCTACAAGCCGCTGCTGGACGAGGCCATCCGCCTGTCCAAACACAAGCCCGCGTCCGTGCTGCTGGTGGACCGCAAGCTCGCTCCCATGGACCTGACGGCCGGGCGCGACCATCTGTGGGGCCCGCTGCGTGAAAAACACCTGAACACCCCCGTGCCCTGCGAGTGGGTGGATGCCACCCACATCAGCTACACGCTCTACACATCGGGCACCACTGGCAAACCCAAGGGCGTGCAGCGCGACACCGGCGGTTACGCCGTGGCGCTGGCGGCCAGCATGAAGTACATCTTCGAGGGCAAGCCGGGTGAAACCTATTTCTCCACCAGCGACATCGGCTGGGTGGTGGGCCACAGCTACATCGTCTACGGCCCGCTGATCGCCGGCATGGCAACCATCATGTACGAGGGCCTGCCCATCCGCCCGGACGCCGGCATCTGGTGGCAGCTGGTGGAGAAGTACAAGGTCTCGCGCATGTTCTCGGCGCCGACCGCCGTGCGCGTGCTCAAGAAGCAGGACCCGGCTTTCCTCAAGAAATACGACCTCTCCAGCCTCAAGGCGCTGTACCTGGCCGGCGAGCCGCTGGACGAGCCCACGGCGCAGTGGATCAGCCAGGGCCTGGGCGTGCCCATCATCGACAACTACTGGCAGACCGAGACCGGCTGGCCCATCCTGACCATCGCCAACGGCGTGGAAAAGGCGCCCAGCAAGTTCGGCAGCCCGGGTGTGCCCATGTACGGCTACGACGTGAAGCTCATCAGCGAGAGCACGGGCGAGGAGCTGACCGGGCCCGACCAGAAGGGCGTGGTGGCCATCGAGGGCCCGCTGCCGCCCGGTTGCATGCAGACCGTGTGGCGCGACGACGCGCGTTTCGTCAACACCTACTGGAAGAGCATCCCGGGCAAGCTGGTCTACAGCACCTTCGACTGGGGCATCCGCGACAAGGACGGTTATTTCTTCATCCTGGGCCGCACCGACGACGTGATCAACGTGGCCGGCCACCGCCTGGGCACGCGCGAGATCGAGGAATGCATCTCCGGCCACCCCAATGTGGCCGAGGTGGCCGTGGTGGGCGTGGCCGACCAGCTCAAGGGGCAGGTGGCCATGGCCTTTGCCGTGGCCAAGGACGCCAGCGGGCTGACCAGCGACGCGGCGCGCCTGAAGCTCGAGGGCGAGGTGATGAAGCTGGTGGACAGCCAGCTGGGCGCGGTGGCGCGGCCCTCGCGCGTGTTTTTCGTCAACCTGCTGCCCAAGACGCGTAGCGGCAAGCTGCTGCGCCGCGCGCTGCAGGCCGTGGCCGAGGGCCGCGACCCGGGCGACCTGACCACCATGGACGACCCGGCCGCGCTGCAGCAGGTGCGCGAGCTGGTGGGGGCTGCGGCCAAATCATAAGAATCAGCACCTGAATTCATAAGCTGCTTTGCGCCACCGTCCGTTCGGTGGCACAATCGCCCCTGTACTAAGGCTCCTTCCTGCCACAGTCGCATCCGCCATCCGGTCCAGCCGTGTCGCGGAAGGTTTTTCCAACCAGCTAAAAGTTTCCCTCAGGGAAACGGAGGTCAGCGCAATATGAGCGAATCCCATCAGGGTTCCAAGGCCGCGTCGTCTGTGTACCAGACGTACAGCGACAACACCTATCTGTTCGGGGGCAATGCTCCGTACGTCGAAGAGATGTACGAGAACTACCTCGCCAACCCCGGCAGCGTTCCCGACAACTGGCGCGATTACTTCGACGCCCTGCAGCACGTGCCCGCCGTCGACGGCACGAACGCCAAGGACATTCCCCACCTGCCGGTCATCAACGCTTTTGCCGAGCGTGCCAAGCAGGGCGTGACCCAGGTGGTCATGGCCACCGGCGCTGACTCCGAGATGGGTCGCAAGCGTGTGGCCACCCAGCAGTTGATTGCCGCCTACCGCAACGTGGGCCAGCGCTGGGCCGACCTGGACCCGCTCAAGCGCACCGAGCGCCCCGCCATCCCCGAACTGGAGCCTTCCTTCTACGGCTTCAGCGATGCCGACCAGGAAACGGTGTTCAACATCAGCAACACCTTCTTCGGCAAGGACAGCATGTCCCTGCGCGAGCTGCTCAACGCGCTGCGCGAGACCTACTGCGGCACCCTGGGCGCCGAGTTCATGCACACCACCGACCAGACGCAGAAGCGCTGGTGGCAGCAGAAGCTGGAAAACATCCGCAGCAAGCCCAACTACGGCGCTGAAAAGAAAAAGCAGATCCTGGACCGCCTGACCGCGGCCGAGGGCCTGGAGCGTTTCCTGCACACCAAGTACGTCGGCCAGAAGCGCTTCTCGCTCGAAGGCGGCGAGAGTTTCATTGCCGCCATGGACGAGCTGATCCAGCTCGCCGGCGCCAAGGGCGTGCAGGAGATCGTGATCGGCATGGCCCACCGCGGTCGCCTGAACGTGCTGGTGAACTCCATGGGCAAGATGCCCGCGGACCTGTTCGCCGAGTTCGACCACACCGCGCCGGAAGACCTGCCTGCCGGTGACGTGAAATACCACCAGGGTTTCAGTTCCGACGTCACCACACCTGGCGGCCCGGTGCACCTGACCCTGGCGTTCAATCCTTCGCACCTGGAGATCGTGAACCCGGTGGTCGAGGGCTCGGTGCGCGCGCGCATGGACCGCCGCGGCGACCCCAAGGGCAGTCAGGTGCTGCCGGTGCTGGTGCACGGTGACGCCGCCTTCGGCGGCCAGGGCGTGAACCAGGAAACCCTGGCACTCGCCCAGACCCGTGGCTACTCCACGGGCGGCACGGTGCACATCATCATCAACAACCAGATCGGTTTCACCACCTCCGACCCGCGCGACATGCGTTCCACCGTGTATTGCACCGACATCGTCAAGATGGTCGAGGCGCCGGTGCTGCACGTCAACGGCGACGACCCTGAGGCCGTGGTGCTGGCCACGCAGCTGGCGCTGGAGTTCCGCATGGAGTTCCGCCAGGACGTGGTGGTGGACATCACCTGCTTCCGCAAGCTGGGCCACAACGAGCAGGACACGCCCAGCCTGACCCAGCCGCTGATGTACAAGAAGATCGCGGCCCACCCCGGCACGCGCAAGCTCTACGGTGACAAGCTGGCCACCCAGGGTGTGCTGCCGGCTGCCGGCCCCGACGAGATGGTCAAGGCCTACCGCGCCGCCATGGACGCCGGTCGTCACACGGTGGACCCGGTGCTGACGAACTTCAAGAGCAAGTTCGCGGTGGACTGGTCGCCCTACCTGAGCAAGAAGTGGACGGACGCCGCCGAGACGGCCATTCCGCTGACCGAGTGGAAGCGCCTGGCCGAGAAGATCACCACCATCCCCGCGACGGTCACGCCGCACCAGCTGGTGAAGAAGGTCTACGACGACCGCGCAGCCATGGGCCGCGGCGAGATCCCGGTGGACTGGGGCATGGGTGAGCACATGGCTTTCGCCTCGCTGGTGGCCAGTGGCTACCCGGTGCGCCTGTCGGGCGAGGACTGCGGCCGCGGTACCTTTACCCACCGCCACTCGGTCATTCACGACCAGAACCGCGAGAAGTGGGACGTGGGTACCTATGTGCCGCTGGAGAACGTGAGCGAGGGCCAGGCGCCCTTCGTCGTGATCGACTCCATCCTGTCCGAAGAGGCGGTGCTGGGCTTCGAGTACGGCTACGCCTCCAACGACCCCAACACCCTGGTGGTCTGGGAAGCCCAGTTCGGCGACTTCGCCAACGGTGCCCAGGTGGTGATCGACCAGTTCATCGCATCCGGTGAAGTGAAGTGGGGCCGTGTGAACGGCATCACGCTGATGCTGCCGCACGGCTACGAAGGCCAGGGCCCCGAGCACAGCTCGGCCCGCCTGGAGCGCTTCATGCAACTGGCGGCCGACACCAATATGCAGATCGTGCAGCCGACCACGGCCAGCCAGATCTTCCACGTGCTGCGCCGCCAGATGATCCGCAACCTGCGCAAGCCGCTGATCATCATGACGCCCAAGTCCCTGCTGCGCAACAAGGATGCGACCTCGCCGCTGTCCGAGTTCACCAAGGGCGGTTTCCAGACCATCATCCCCGAGCAGAAGGCCATCAAGGACGAGAAGAACGTCAAGCGCGTGATCGCCTGTTCCGGCAAGGTCTATTACGACCTGGTCAAGAAGCGCGAGGAGAAGGGCCTGGACGACGTGGCCATCCTGCGCGTCGAGCAGCTCTATCCTTTCCCGCACAAGGTCTTCGCTGCCGAGCTCAAGAAGTACCCGAACGCCACCGACATCGTGTGGTGCCAGGACGAGCCGCAGAACCAGGGCGCCTGGTTCTTCGTGCAGCACTACATCCACGAGAACATGCTCGAAGGCCAGAAGCTGGGTTACGCCGGCCGCGCGGCCTCGGCCTCGCCGGCGGTGGGTTATGCCCACCTGCACCAGGAGCAGCAGAAGGCGCTGGTGGAAGCGGCCTTCGCCAAGCTCAAGGGCTTCGTGCTGACCAAGTAAAGGTTTGAATCACATGTTCTCTTGCGGGCAGGTTTCAGAAATCTGCCGCGCAATATCAAGAAAAAACGGAAAGAATTGATATGGCTATCGTAGAAGTCAAGGTCCCGCAGCTGTCCGAATCGGTGGCGGAAGCCACCATGCTGCAATGGAAGAAAAAGGCCGGCGAGGCTGTCGCTGCCGACGAGATCCTGATCGACATCGAGACCGACAAGGTCGTGCTGGAAGTGCCGGCCCCGTCGGCTGGCGTGCTGGCCGAGATCGTGGTGGGTGACGGTGGCACGGTGGTGGCCGGCCAGGTCATCGCCCGCATCGACACCGAAGGCAAGGCGGGTGCTGCGGCCCCCGCTGCTGCAGCGGCACCCGCCGCCGTGGCTGCCCCTGCTTCGGCTGCTGCTGCCGTGTCTGCCTCCAAGGCCGGCGTGGCCATGCCCGCTGCCGCCAAGATCATGGCCGACAACAGCCTGGCTGCCGGCTCCGTGCCCGGCACGGGCAAGGACGGCCGCGTGACCAAGGGTGACGTGCTGGCCGCCGTGGCCGGCGGCGGCGCCAGGCCCGCTGCCATTCCCACCGGTGCCCCGACCTCGACCCTGCCGCAGGTGTCGGCCCCCCGTCCGCAGAACCTGGGCGAGCGCCCCGAGCAGCGCGTGCCCATGACGCGCTTGCGCGCCCGTGTGGCCGAGCGCCTGCTGCAGTCGCAGTCCACCAACGCCATCCTGACCACCTTCAACGAGGTCAACATGGCCCCGGTGATGGAGATGCGCAAGCGCTTCCAGGAGAAGTTCGAGAAGGAACACGGCGTCAAGATCGGCTTCATGTCCTTCTTCGTGAAGGCCGCCGTGCACGCACTGAAGAAGTACCCGGTGCTCAACGCCTCGGTGGACGGCAACGACATCGTTTACCACGGCTACTTCGACATCGGCATCGCCGTCGGTTCGCCGCGCGGCCTGGTGGTGCCCATCCTGCGCAACGCCGACCAGATGAGCTTTGCCGACATCGAGAAGAAGATTGCCGAGTACGGCGCCAAGGCGCGCGACGGCAAGCTGGGCATCGAAGAGATGACCGGCGGCACCTTCTCCATCTCGAACGGCGGTGTGTTCGGCTCCATGCTGTCCACCCCCATCATCAACCCGCCGCAGTCGGCCATCCTGGGCGTGCACGCCACCAAGGACCGCGCCGTGGTGGAGAACGGGCAGATCGTGATCCGCCCGATCAACTACCTGGCCATGAGCTACGACCACCGCATCATCGACGGCCGCGAAGCCGTGCTGGGCCTGGTCGCCATGAAAGAGGCGCTGGAAGATCCCGCTCGTCTGCTGTTCGACATCTAAGGAGAACACTTCATGAGCAAACAATTCGACGTGGTCGTCATCGGTGGCGGCCCCGGCGGCTACATTGGCGCCATCCGTGCCGCCCAGCTGGGCATGAACGTGGCCTGCATCGACGAGTGGAAGAACGAGAAGGGCGGCCCGGCCCCGGGCGGCACCTGCACCAACGTGGGCTGCATCCCGTCCAAGGCGCTGTTGCAGTCGTCCGAGCATTTCGAGCACGCCAACAAGCACTTTGCCGAGCACGGCATCACGGCCAGCGACGTCAAGATGGACGTGGCCAAGATGATCGGCCGCAAGGACACCGTGGTCAAGCAGAACAACGACGGCATCCTCTACTTGTTCAAGAAGAACAAGGTCACCTTCTTCCACGGCCGCGGCTCCTTCGTGAAAGCGGTGGACGGCGGCTACGAGATCAAGGTGGCGGGTGCGGCCGAGGAGACCCTGGTGGCAAGGCAGGTCATCGTGGCGACCGGCTCCAACGCCCGCGCCCTGCCGGGCACGCCCTTCGACGAGGTCAACGTCCTGTCCAACGACGGCGCGCTGCGCCTGGGTGCCACCCCGAAGAAGCTGGGCCTGATCGGCTCGGGCGTGATCGGCCTGGAGATGGGTTCGGTCTGGCGCCGCCTGGGTGCCGAGGTCACCATCCTCGAAGGTCTGCCGACTTTCCTGGGCGCGGTGGACGAGCAGATCGCCAAGGAAGCCAAGAAGGCTTTCGACAAACAGGGCCTGAAGATCGAGCTGGGCGTGAAGGTCGGCGAGGTCAAGAACGGCAAGAAGGGCGTGAGCATCGCCTACACCAACGCCAAGGGCGAGGCCCAGGCGCTGGAGGTGGACAAGCTCATCGTCTCCATCGGCCGTGTGCCCAACACCATCGGTCTGAACGCCGAGGCCGTGGGCCTGAAGCTGGACGAGCGCGGCGCCATCGTGGTCGACGGCGATTGCAAGACCAGCCTGCCGGGCGTGTGGGCCGTGGGCGACGTGGTGCGTGGCCCGATGCTGGCGCACAAGGCCGAGGAAGAGGGCGTGGCCGTGGCCGAGCGCATTGCCGGCCAGCACGGGCACGTGAACTTCAACACCATCCCCTGGGTCATCTACACCAGCCCGGAGATCGCCTGGGTGGGCCGCACCGAGCAGCAGCTCAAGGCCGACGGCGTGGCCTACAAGGCCGGCACTTTCCCCTTCCTGGCCAACGGCCGCGCGCGCGCGCTGGGCGACACGACGGGCATGGTCAAGTTCCTGGCTGACGCCAAGACCGACGAGATCCTGGGTGTGCACATCGTGGGCCCCATGGCCAGCGAGCTGATCTCCGAGGCCGTGGTGGCCATGGAGTTCAAGGCCAGCGCCGAGGACATCGCGCGCATCTGCCATGCGCATCCGTCCCTCAGCGAGGCGACCAAGGAAGCCGCGCTGGCCGTGGACAAGCGCACGCTGAACTTCTGAAGCACGCGGGTACCACGGCTTGGCATCGGTACGCGCGGCTTACGAAGCGGAACTGAAAACGCGGGGTTACGCCAGTGACCCCGCGCAGTTGCGCGCCGTCGAGGCGCTGGAGCACTGCGCCACCGAGTGGGCCGAGTACAAGGTCAAGCGCTCCAACGCGATCAAGAAGCTGCTCAACCATCCGGACATCCCCAAGGGGGTGTACCTGTACGGCGGGGTGGGGCGGGGCAAGAGCTTCCTGATGGACTGCTTCTTCAACGCCGTGCCCCTGGTGCGCAAGACGCGCCTGCACTTCCACGAGTTCATGCGCGAGGTGCACCGCGAACTGGCGGAGTTGCAGGGCACGGTCAACCCGCTGGACGCCCTGGCCGAGCGCATGGCCGACAAGTACAAGCTGATCTGCTTCGACGAGTTCCACGTGGCCGACATCACCGACGCCATGATCCTGCACCGCCTGCTGGCGGCCCTGTCCAGGAACGGCGTGGGCCTGGTGGCGACCTCCAATTTCAAGCCCGACGACCTGTATCCCAACGGCTTGCACCGCGATCGCATCCTGCCGGCCATCGCCTTGCTGAACCAGACGATGGAGCTGGTCAACGTCGACAACGGCACCGACTACCGCCGCCGCACCATGGAACAGGTGCAGCTCTACCACACGCCGCTGGGCCCCGAGGCCGATGCCGCCATGTCGCAGGCCTTCGACCGCCTGGCCGAGGCGCACGACGAAGACCCGGTGCTGCATATCGAGGCGCGCCAGATCCATGCCCGGCGCAAGGCCGGCGGTGTGGTGTGGTTCGACTTCAAGATCCTCTGTGGCGGCCCGCGCTCGCAGAACGACTACCTGGAAATTGCCACCCAGTTCCACACGGTGTTCCTGAGCGATGTGCCGCACATGCCGGTGCGCATGGCCTCCGAGGCGCGGCGTTTCACCTGGCTGGTGGACGTGCTGTACGACCGGCGCGTCAAGCTCATCCTGTCGGCCGCCGTGCCGCCGGAGCAGCTCTACACCGAGGGGCCCCTGGTGCACGAATTTCCGCGTACAGTGTCACGACTCAACGAAATGCAGTCACGCGAGTTCCTCGAATCGGAACGTCGTGTGGTCGACACCAGCCTGACATGAAACGTTTTCTGATCCTGCTGGCCGGCCTGGGCACCCTGGTGCTGGCCGCAGCGCAGCAGTCGGCCTCCTACGACCCGCAGGCCGCGGAGCGCGAGCGTGCCCGCATCGAGGCCGAACGCCGCCAGGCGCTGGAGCGTTATGGCCAGGAAGAGGCCGACTGTTACCAGCGCTTTGCCGTGAACGACTGCCTGAGCGAGATGCGCAAGCGCCGCCGCGTCACGCTGGAGGAGTTGCGCCGCCAGGAAATCATCCTCAGCGACGAGCGCCGTGCCGCGCTCGCCGCCGAGAAGATCCGCCGTACCGAGGCGCAGGCCGCCGAGCGCGCCAGCGCGCAGGCGCTGGAGCAGCGTGAAGCGGCGCAGAAGGCAGACCAGGAACGGCAGCAGCGTGCACGGCAGAAGCAGGCGACGCAGACCGCGCCTGGGCCCGCTGCAGCCGCCTCGGCGCCGGCCCGGCCGGCCTCGGCTCCCGCCAGCGCCGCCGCCGAGGCGACCCAGCGGGCCGCCATGCAGCGGGCCTACGAGGAAAGGCAGCGGCAGGCCGAGGAGCGCCGCAAGGAGCGCGAGCGCGCCCAGTCCGGGAAGGCAACGGGCACCAGCAGGCCCTTGCCGGTGCCTCCCTAAGCGCCTGTGAACAGGCTCTAAGGCTCAGCGCTTGTCGCTCAGCGGTTCGAGCTTGACGATCACCAGCGACAGGTTGTCGCCGCCGCCGCTGGCGCGTGTGCGGGCCTTCTCGATCAGGAACTCGGATGCTTCACGCGCCGACAGGCTGGAGAGCACCGAACCCAGTTCGTCGTTGTTGAAGTAGTGCCAGACGCCATCACTGCAGGCCATGAGCGTGTCGCCCGGACGCAGCTGCGGGATGAAGTGGGTTTCCTGGGGCGGGTCGCTCTCGGTGCCCAGGCAGCCCATCAGGATGTTGGACTGCGGGTGCACGGCGGCTTCCTCTTCAGTCAGTTCCCCGCGGTTGACGAGGGACTGCACATAGGAGTGGTCCAGCGTGCGGCGCACCATCTGGTTGGCGTGGAAGTGGTAGATGCGCGAGTCGCCGGCATGGATCCAGTGACAGTCCCCGCCCGGATTGATCAGGAAGGCGGCCAGGGTGCTGTGCGGCTCCTGCTCGGCGGAGATGGCAGTCAGCTTGATGACGATGTGCGCCTCCTGCACCATCTGGGACAGCATGGCGGAAGCGTCGTCGGTCTCGGGGGCGTAGCGCTCGAACAGCTGCTGGGCGGTGAGCATGACCTGGTCGGAGGCCTTGCGCCCGCCGCTGCGACCGCCCATGCCATCGGCCACCACAGCCAGCATGCAGCCGATGTGGCGCGGGTGGGTGAAGACCGCCACCTGGTCCTGCTGGTATTCGCGATCGCCCTTGTGGATGCCGGTCGCTGCGGTGAGTCGGTAGCCTTTGCTCATGTTTTGTATCCGCTGTGTCCCCTGGATCCGGCCCGTGGAGGCTGGATGAAAGTCGTATTATCAAAGCATAAGCCATGAACGGGTTGACAAGTATTCCCGATTTGGCGGTTTTCCTACCGGACCTGATTTTTGGATTCCAACCTGCATTCGCCGCAGCGCCGCCTGATCGAGCTGCGCATGGAGCACGCCGACCTCGATGCTTTGATCGACCGCACGAGCCACGAAGTCGTGCTCGACGAACTGATGATGCGCCGGCTGAAGAAGCGCCGGCTGGTCCTGCGCGACGAGATCGCCCGCCTCGAACACGAACTCACGCCCGATGAACCTGCATGATGCCGTGCGCGCGGCCTTTGCGCCCGAGGGCGTGCTGGCGCGCACCGTGGACGAATTCCACCCCCGCAGCGGGCAGACCGACATGGCGCTGGCCGTGGCCGAGGCCATCGAGCAGCGCAGCGTGCTGGTGGCCGAGGCCGGCACTGGCGTGGGCAAGACCTACGCCTATCTGGTGCCGGCCCTGCTCAGCGGCGAGCGCGTGCTGCTGTCCACCGCGACCAAGACCCTGCAGGACCAGCTCTACGGCCGCGACCTCCCGCGCCTGATCGAGGCGCTGGGCCTGCCGCTGCGCACGGCCCTGCTCAAGGGGCGTGCGAGTTACCTCTGCCTGCACCGCATGGAACTGGCCCGCCAGGAAGGCGCGATGGCTGCGCCGCAGGCCGCCTACGCCCTGGCCCGCGTAGAGCGCTGGGCCCAGCAGACGCGCAGCGGTGACCTGTCCGAACTGCCGGGGCTGGACGAACGCTCACCGGTGATACCTTTGGTCACATCCACGCGCGACAACTGCCTGGGCAGCAACTGCCCGCGCTACCGCGACTGCCACGTGAACCTGGCCCGGCGCGAGGCGCTGGCGGCCGACGTGGTGGTGATCAATCATCATCTTTTTTTCGCCGACCTGGCCGTGCGCGAATCGGGCATGGCCGAGCTGCTGCCCAGCGTGAGCACGGTGATCTTCGACGAGGCGCACACGCTCAACGAGACGGGTGTGCAGTTCCTGGGGCGCCAGCTCTCGACGGCCCAGGTGCTGGACTTCTGCCGCGACCTGCTGGCCTGCGGCCTGCAGCAGGCGCGCGGCCTGGCCGACTGGCAGCAGCTGACTGCCGGCGTGGAGCGCGCCGCGCGCGACCTGCGCTTGTGTGCCGGCCGTGCGCCAGCCGGCGGCAGCCGTCACGCCTGGGACGGCGCCGCGCCCGAACACATTGCCGCCGATAGCTGGGTGCTGGCCCTGGGCGCGCTGCAGCGCGCCTGCGGCGAGGCGCGTGCCGCGCTGGAGCACATGGACGAGCTGGGGCCGGACTTTGCGCGCCTGGCCGAGCGTGCCCGCGCCCTGGCGGCCCTGGCGGATTTCTTCCTGGCCGAACGCGCGCCCGAGGCGGTGCGCTGGCTGGAGGTGTCGCAACAGCTACGCCTGGTGGAGTCGCCACTGGACATTGCCGATGCGGTGCAGACGCGTTTGCTGGCGCCGCGCGAGGGCGAGGTGTCGTCACGCAGCTGGATCTTCACCTCGGCCACGCTGGGCGACGACGAACGCCTGAGCTGGTTCACCGAGCCCTGTGGCCTGACCGAGGCACGCGTGCTGCGCGTGGACAGCCCCTTCGACTACGCGCGCCAGGCCGCCGTCTACGTGCCGCGCCAGCTGTCCAAACCGAACGATCCACGACACAGCGAGGAGGTGGCGGCCCTGGTGGCGCGCCTGGCCCCGGTGCTGGGCGGGCGCACCCTGGTGCTGACCACCACACTGCGCGCCCTGCGCAGCATCAGCGAACGCCTGCCGCAACTCCTGCCGCCGGACTGCGGGTTACAGGTGCTGAGCCAGGGGCAATTGCCCAAGCGCGAACTGCTGGACCGCTTCCGCGAAGGGGTCATGCCGGGCCAGCCCGGCTGCGTGCTGGTGGCTTCGGCGTCCTTCTGGGAGGGCGTGGACATTCCGGGCGAGGCACTGCAGCTGGTGGTGATCGACAAACTGCCCTTCCCGCCGCCGGGCGATCCGCTGGTGCAGGCGCGCAGCCGCCGGCTTGAAGCGGCCGGGCGCAGCCCTTTTAATGATTACCACGTGCCGGAGGCGGCGGTGGCCTTGAAACAGGGGGCGGGGCGGCTGATCCGGCGGGTCTCGGATCAGGGCGTGCTGCTGATCTGCGACACGCGCCTGGCCAGCATGGGTTATGGCCGACGCCTGCTGGCGGCCTTGCCGCCGATGCGGCGCCTGGCCAATGAAGCCGAGCTGGATCAGCGGCTGCTGGAACTCACCACAGCTTCCACCACGGATTCTGCTTGACCGCGTTGGTGCTGGAGATGTAGCGGCTTTGCGGGTAGTTGGCCTCCAGCACACGGCGCGCGTCGTCCCGCAGCTGGGGCAGTTGCAGGGCATCGTAGGACTGCACCAGGATGTAGAGGGCTTCTTCCAGCGCCGGTGCATCGCGGTAGTCGGCGATGGCCTGCTGGGCGCGGTTGATGGCCGCCAGGTAGGCGCCACGGCTGTAGTAATAACGCGCCACGTGGACTTCGTACTTGGACAGCGAGTTCACGATGTAGATCATGCGGGCCCGTGCATCGGCCGTGTAGCGCGAGTTGGGGAAGCGCGTCACCAGTTCCTTGAAGGACGCAAACGATTCCTTGGCAGCCTGCTGGTCACGTTCGGACAGGTCCTGCTGCGTGATGCGGGAGAACAGGCCCAGGTCTTCGTTGAAACTGACCATGCCCTTGAGGTACAGCGCATAGTCGATGGCGGGACTGGCCGGGTGCAGGCGGATGAACCGGTCCAGCGTGGCCACGGCCTGGGCCGGTTCCTCGTTCTTGTAGTGGGCATGGGCCTTTTCGATCTGGGCCTGCTGCGCCAGCGGCGTGCCGGCGGCACGGCCTTCGAGCTTGTCGTACAACTCGATGGCCTTGGCGTACTGCAGGCTCGCGACTTCCTCGCGCGCCTGGGCATAGATCTCTTCCGGCGTCATCTTGGCGGTCGGATCGATCGGTTTGCTGGAGCAGCCGGCCAGCAGCGCGGCGGCGGCCAGGAGCAGGGCGGAGACGACCGATAATTTGGCGCTGGGCATCAGAGGCAATCGCGTTGAAACAACAAGCACCAATTATATCGGCCGACCCCGTCAGTGACGACTTTGACGAGGCGGCGGAAGAGACGTCCGAGGTCGAGCTGCGGCCCTGGACCATCGGCACGGACCAGCACGGCCTGCGGCTGGACCGCGCCCTGAGCGCACTGGTGCCCGAGTTTTCGCGCAGCTACCTGCAGCAGCTGATCGAGGCCGGCGCCGTGACCCAGGGGGAGCTGACCCTGCGCAAGCCGGCGCACAAGGTGCGGGCCGGCGAGCGGGGGCAGATCGAGCTGCGCCCCACACCACAGAGCCAGGCCTTCCTGCCGGAGGCCATGGCGCTGGACATCGTCCATGAGGACGAGCACCTGCTGGTGCTCAACAAACCGGCCGGCCTGGTGGTGCACCCGGCGCCGGGCAACTGGCGCGGCACCCTGCTCAACGGCTTGCTGGCGCACGACGCCAAGGCGGCACAGCTGCCGCGCGCCGGCATCGTGCATCGCCTGGACAAGGACACCAGCGGCCTGATGGTGGTGGCGCGCACGCGCACCACCATGGATGCGCTGGTCAAGCTGATCGCGGCGCGCGAGGTCAGCCGCCAGTACCTGGCGCTGGCGCATCAGCCCTGGAGCGGTGCGGCGCGGCGCGAGGTGGAAGCCGCCATCGGCCGCGACCCGCGCAACCGCCTGCGCATGGCTGTGGTGGACCTGTTGCGCCAGCCGGGCAAACCGGCGAAAACCACGTTCGAGCTGCTGTACAACGCCGCCCAGGGCTGCTGGCTGCGCTGCACCCTGCACACGGGGCGCACGCACCAGATCCGTGTGCATGCGGCCTCCATCGGCCATCCGCTGCTGGCCGACACCCTGTACGGCGGCGCACCGGGCGCCGGCATGTCGCGCCAGGCCCTGCACGCCTGGCGCCTGGCCTTCACCCATCCCGTGAGCGGGCGCGAGCTGGTCTTCAAGGCCGCCCTACCGCAGGACATGCGCGAGGCCCTGGCCGACTGGGGTGTGGGCTACAATGCCCAGCAGGACGTTCTGTGAAGAACGTGCCTAGGCCCCGTTCGACATTCGGGTGCCCATGGTCCGGGATCGTGATGATCCGCAGGCCCACTCTCCTACAGACCCCTCTCATCCTGCGTCGTGAAGACGCATAGCCCGGATTCGAAGAGACATGAATACGACGGAAGCCAAGCGTGTACTGGAAACGGCGCTGATCTGTGCGCAACAGCCGATGCAGGTGCGCGACATGCGCGTGCTGTTCGACGACAGCCTGGGCGTGGACACCATCAAGCAACTGCTGGAAGAATTGCAGCTGGAATGGACCGGGCGCGGCGTCGAGCTGGTCTGTGTGGCCAGCGGCTGGCGCTTCCAGAGCCGCCCCGAGATGCGCGAGTACCTCGACCGCCTGCACCCCGAGAAACCCCCGCGCTACTCGCGCGCCACGCTCGAGACCCTGGCCATCATCGCCTACCGCCAGCCGGTCACGCGCGGCGACATGGAAGACATCCGCGGCGTCACCATCAGCTCGCTGATCATCAAGCAGCTCGAGGACCGGGGCTGGATCGAGGTCATCGGCCATCGCGAGGCGCCGGGCCGCCCGGGCCTGTACGCCACCACCAGGCATTTTCTCGATGATCTGGGCCTGGCCTCGCTTGACCAGCTGCCCTTGATGGAAAACCCGGCCCAGCCCTCGGGCCTGCTGGACGTGCTGAACGAATTGCCTGCGCCCGCTGATGGTGACACGCATGAACTGCCGCTGGCCGAGCCCGCCGCCGTGTCCGGCAGCGACGAACCTTTTGCCCTGACCGGAAACCAGCCATGACCGAACCGACGCAAGGCGTGACGCCGCCCGAGCCCGACAGCGACACGCACGCTCCTGCACCGGTCCAGCCGACCGGGACGGTCGAACCCGGCGAGGAAACCGCACCCGCGAGCGCCGAGGCTGAAGACCGGACCGCAAAGCCGGTGGCGCGCAAGTCGCACCACACGCCTCCCGTCGTCGATGCGGGCCAGCGTTTTGCCGCCGTGGTCTCCGGCGAGTTCGATGCCGACGAGGAGGCCCCCGAGGCCGAAGTGTCCACCAAGCGCGTGCTGGCCCCGCAGGCCGAGACGCCCAAGCTGCACAAGGTGCTGGCCCAGGCCGGCATGGGTTCGCGCCTGGAGATGGAGCAGCTCATCATGGAAGGGCGTATCTCCGTCAACAACGAGCCGGCCCACATCGGCCAGCGCATCCAGTTTGGTGACCAGATCAAGGTCAACGGCAAGCCCATCCGGGTGCGCATCGACCCGCCGCCGCCGCGTGTCATCGCCTATCACAAGCCGGTGGGCGAGGTCGTCACGCACGACGATCCGCAGAACCGCCCCACCGTGTTCCGCAAGCTGCCCAAGCTGCACCAGGGCAAGTGGCAGTCGGTCGGCCGCCTGGACCTCAACACCGAGGGGCTGCTGCTGTTCACGAATTCCGGCGACCTGGCCAACAACCTCATGCACCCGCGTTTCGGCCTGGAGCGCGAGTACGCGGTGCGCGTACTGGGCGCCTTGAGCAAGGAAGAGAAGCAGCGGCTGCTGGACGGCGTGCAACTGGACGACGGCACGGCCCACTTCGGCACGATCGAAGAGGGTGGTGGCGAGGGTTCCAACTGCTGGTACCGCGTCACGATTTCCGAAGGCCGCAACCGCGAGGTGCGTCGCATGCTGGAGGCCGTGGGCCACGCCGTGAGCCGCCTGATCCGCATCCGCTACGGCGCCATGGTGCTGCCGCGCGGCTTGAAGCGTGGCGCCTGGATGGAGCTGGACGAAGCCGACATCCGCGGCCTGATGCGCGCGGCCGAGCGTCGCCCGGGCGGCGCTGCCGAAGGCGCCACGGGCGAGGGCGGTGAACGCCCCCCGGCCCAGGGCAAACCCGGCGGCGGGCGTAACAGGCGGCGTGGCGGCGGTGCGCAGGGGCCTGGGCCCCGTGGCTCCGGTGGCCCCATGGGCGACAAGTCCGGCGGCCCGCGCAAGGGCGGTGGCGGCCAGGGCCAGCAGCAGGGGCGCAACAAGGACCGCAATCCGCGCCAGGGCGGCGGCGGGGATGGCCAGCCTGACCCGATGAAAACCTCCTTCGGCTACATCGGTGCCGACAGCTTCACGCGCCAGCGCCAGGAGCCGCGTCGAGGCGGCGGTGGCAATGGCGGCGGTGGTGGCAACGGCGGACCGCGTCGCGGCGGTCGTGGAGGTGGGCGCTGAAGGCGCCCGGCCGACTTGCCCAGGCTGGGTGGGGTGGATCGCCCCGGCACCCAGAGTGTCACTGACACCGGTTAAAATATCGGGCTTTGCCCATGGTGGGGCAGAAACCCTTTTCTCATAAACAGACTCAGGAACTCACATGGCTATCCAGCGCACCTTCTCCATCATCAAGCCCGACGCCGTTGCCAAGAACGTCATCGGCCAGATCTACGCCCGTTTCGAAGGCGCCGGCCTGAAGGTCATCGCCGCCCGCATGGCCCATCTGTCGCGTGCTGAAGCCGAGGCTTTCTACGCCGTGCACAAGGCCCGTCCCTTCTTCAAGGATCTGGTTGACTTCATGATTTCCGGCCCGGTGATGCTTCAGGTGCTGGAGGGCGAAAACGCCATCCTGAAGAACCGTGACCTGATGGGCGCCACCGACCCCAAGAAGGCCGACAAGGGCACCATCCGCGCCGACTTCGCCGACAGCATCGACGCCAACGCCGTGCACGGCTCCGACGCCCCCGAAACCGCCGCCGTGGAGATCGCCTTCTTCTTCGCCGGCATGAACATCCACAGCCGCTGAAAGGCGGGTGTCACGATGTTATGACGGCCAATCTGCTCGACTTCGACCTCGACGGTTTGGCCGCCTTTTGCGAGCGGCTGGGTGAAAAACGCTTTCGCGCCACCCAGCTGTTCCGCTGGATCCACCAGAAGGGTGCTTCCAGCTTCGACCAGATGAGCGATCTGGCCAAGTCCCTGCGTGAAAAGCTCGCCACCACGGCGCGTATCCAGGGGCTGCAAGTCATCTCCCAGCAGATTTCCGCCGACGGCACCATCAAGTGGCTGTTCGACGTGGGTGACGGCAATGCCGTCGAATCCGTCTACATCCCCGAGGACGACCGCGGCACGCTGTGCGTGTCATCCCAGGCCGGCTGCGCCGTGGGCTGCCGTTTCTGTTCCACGGGCCACCAGGGTTTCAGCCGCAACCTGAGTACCGGCGAGATCGTCGCCCAGCTCTGGTTCGCCGAACACTTCCTGCGCCAGCATCTGAAGCGCAGCGACCGCGTCATCACCAATGTGGTCATGATGGGCATGGGCGAGCCGCTGCAGAACTACAACGAACTCATTCCCGCGCTGC
Organism: uncultured Hylemonella sp.; assembly: GCA_963512175.1. Taxonomy (GTDB): domain Bacteria; phylum Pseudomonadota; class Gammaproteobacteria; order Burkholderiales; family Burkholderiaceae_C; genus Hylemonella. Next base: position 135,303 of record CAUPLI010000008.1, read on the forward strand.
GTGTCATGCTGGACGACCATGGTTACGGCCTGTCGCGCCGCCGCCTCACCGTTTCCACCTCGGGCGTGGTGCCCATGATGGACCGCCTGGCCCAGGACTGCCCGGTGGCCCTGGCTGTCTCGCTGCACGCGCCCAACGACGAGCTGCGCGACAACCTGGTGCCGCTGAACCGCAAGTACCCCATCGCCGAGCTGATGGACGCCTGCAACCGCTACCTGGCGCATGCGCCGCGCGACTTCATCACCTTCGAGTACTGCATGCTCGACGGCGTGAACGACCAGCCCGAGCATGCCCGCCAGCTGGTCGAGCTGGTGCGCCGGCACGCCACCGGCGGGGTCTGGTGCAAGTTCAACCTCATTCCCTTCAATCCCTTCCCGGCGTCGGGCCTGAAGCGTTCACCCAACGAGCGCGTGCAGGCCTTCGCCAAAATCCTGTTGGATGCTGGTATCGTCACGACTGTGCGCAAGACGCGCGGGGACGATATCGATGCCGCCTGCGGCCAGCTGGCCGGCGACGTCAAGGATCGCACCGGGGTGGAGGAGCGCATGGCACGCCAGCGCAAGCTGCTGCAACCCATGCAGCCCCTGCAGAGTCAATCCAAGGAGGTTTGAGGCATGAATGTGACTGATGTGATGCGCGGCCATGGCCATGGTCGTCGGTGGCTGCTCGCAGCCTGCCTGGCGCTGGTGGCCCTGACGGGGCTGTCCGGCTGTGCCAGCGGCGCTCCCGGCAGCGGCGAGGACATCGTCACCGATTCCGACGAACCGGCGATCCGCAAGCGCGCCCGTACCCGCCTGCAGCTGGCCAGCGGCTACTTCGAGCAGGGTCAGACCACGGTGGCGCTCGACGAGGTCAAGCAGGCTCTCACCATCGACCCCGACTTTCCGGATGCCTACAACCTGCGCGGCCTGATCTACCTGCGCCTCAACGACATGCGACTGGCCGAGGAAAGCTTCCGCCGCGCCCTGGCCATCAGCCCGAACGACGCCGACGTGCTGCACAACTACGGCTGGCTGCTGTGCCAGCAGGGCAAATACACCGAGTCCGTGCAGACCTTCACCCAGGCCCTGGCCAACCCCACCTACGGTGGCCGTGCCAAGACCTGGCTGGCCAAAGGGGTGTGCCAGATCAAGGCGGGTCGACCGCTCGATGCCGAGCAGAGCCTGGTCAAATCCTACGAACTCGATGCCGGCAACCCGGTGACCGGCTACAACCTGGCCACGGTGCTTTATCAGCGCGGTGACGCCGCGCGCGCGCAGTTCTACATCCGGCGCATCAACAACAGCGAACTGGCCAATGCCGAGACGCTCTGGCTGGGCATCAAGGTCGAGCAGCGCATGGGCAACCGCTTGGCGCGCGACCAGCTGGTGACCCAGTTGCGCAGCCGTTATCCGAGATCGCGTGAACTGGGTTCTTTTGAGCGGGGAGCATTCAATGAGTGATGAGGTTGTCGGCAGCAACGTGCCTGTAGCAGACACGCCGGCGGTGGAGCCGGTCGCAGCGGTACCACAGACCACGGCCGGCCAACTGCTGCGTCAGGCGCGCGAAGCCGCGGGCATTGAACTGTCGCCGCTGGCAATGTCGTTGAAGGTGTCGGTCAAGAAGCTGGAGGCCCTGGAGGCCGATCGCCTCGACCAGTTGCCCGATGCGGTGTTCGTGCGGGCACTGGCCTCCAGTGTGTGCCGCGCGCTCAAGATCGACGCGGCTCCCGTGCTGGCCCAGCTGCCGCAGTCCAAGGTGCCACGCCTGGACTACGACGAGCCGGGCCTGAACACGCCGTTCCATACGCCGGGCGACGTGGCCAAGACGCCCTTCCTCGACCGCCTCTCGCGGCCCATGGTGCTGGCTGCGCTGGCCGTGCTGCTGGGCGCCCTGGTCCTGATCTTCTTCCCGTCGACCGAGCAGCGCGCCGAGATCGGTGCCATCGTGACCCGTGCCCCAGGGCCGGCAAGCGAGCAGGCGGAGCCGGCACCTGCGCCGGTGGCTGCTGCTCCGGTTCCGGCTCAGGCCAAGGCCGTGGTGACCGTGCGCGAAGCCAGCCCGGCCCCGGTGGCCCCGCCTGCTGCGCCACCGGTCAAGGCGGCCAAAGCCGCCGAGGCCGCGGCCCCCGCGGCGCGCGCCGAAACGCCGGCGCTGGCGCCCGCGCCGGTTGCCGCCGTCACGCCGGAGGTGAGTGCCGTGCGCAAGAAGCTGGCCAGTTCCGGTGTCGTGATTTTCAAGACCAGCGGCCCGTCCTGGATCGAGGTGACCGACGGCAAGGGTGCCATCCAGCTCAGCCGCCTGGTGGAGCCGGGCGAGCCGGTCGGTGCCTCCGGCCCGCTGCCGCTGAACGTGACCATAGGCCGTGCCGACGTGACCGAGGTGCTGGTGCGCGGCAAGCCCTTCCCGCTGGACGAGGTGACCCGTGGTGGCGTGGCCCGTTTCGAGGTGAAGTAGTGCAACAAGTGGGTGCCATCGATCAGGCCGCGCCGCGTGCGCGGCGTTCGCGCCAGGCCCGGGTGGCCTGGGGCGACAACGTCGTCACCGTGGGCGGCAACGCGCCGGTGCGCGTGCAGTCCATGACCAACACCGACACGGTGGATGTCATCGGCACCGCCATCCAGGTCAAGGAACTGGCCCAGGCCGGCTCCGAGCTGGTGCGCATCACGGTCAACACGCCCGAGGCGGCGCAGGCCGTGCCGCACATCCGCGAGCAGCTCGACCGCATGGGCATCGCCGTGCCGCTGATCGGCGATTTTCATTACAACGGCCATACCCTGCTGAGCCAGTACCCGGCCTGCGCCGAAGCCCTGTCCAAGTACCGCATCAACCCCGGCAATGTGGGCAAGGGTGACAAGCGCGACCGCCAGTTCGGCCAGATGATCGAGGCGGCCCTCAAGTGGAACAAGCCCGTGCGCATCGGCGTCAACTGGGGTAGCCTGGACCAGGAGCTGCTGGCCGGCCTGATGGACGAGAACAGCCGCCGCGCCCAACCCTGGGACGCCAAGGCCGTGATGTACGAGGCGCTGATCACCTCGGCCATCGACTCCGCGCGTTTTGCCCAGGAGCTGGGCATGCCGGCCGAGCAGATCCTTTTGTCCTGCAAGGTGTCCGGCGTGCAGGACCTGATTTCCGTCTACCGCGAACTCGCGAAGCGCTGCGACTACCCGTTGCACCTGGGCCTGACCGAAGCCGGCATGGGCACCAAGGGCACGGTGGCCTCGGCCACGGCCCTGTCCATCCTGCTGCAGGAAGGCATCGGCGACACCATCCGCGTGTCGCTCACGCCGCAGCCGGGTGAATCGCGCACGCAGGAGGTGGTGATCGCCTCCGAGATCCTGCAGGCCCTGGGCCTGCGCATCTTCGTGCCCAGCGTCACGGCCTGCCCGGGTTGCGGGCGCACCACCAGCACCACCTTCCAGGAGCTGGCCAAGCAGATCGACGACTTCCTGCGCCTGCAGATGCCCCTGTGGCGCAAGCAGTACCCCGGCGTGGAGGTGCTCAAGGTGGCCGTCATGGGTTGCATCGTCAATGGGCCGGGCGAGAGCAAGCATGCCGACATCGGCATCAGCCTGCCGGGCACGGGCGAGGCGCCGGCCGCGCCGGTGTTCATCGACGGCGAGAAGCGCCTGACGCTGCGCGGCGAGGGCATCGCCCAGGAATTCCAGAAGATCGTCGAGACCTATATCGAGAACCGTTTCGGCGCGCACCAGAAGACCGTCGCCGAGACGGTCTGAACCACACGAAGAGTAAAGAGAACATGGCATCCAAGCCAGAGAAACTGCTTGCCGTCAAAGGCATGAACGACATCCTGCCGCCGGACTCGGCGCGCTGGGAATGGTTCGAGCAAGAGGTGCGCGCGCTGATGGCGCGCTTCGCCTACCGCAACATCCGCACGCCCATCGTCGAGCCCACACCCCTGTTTGTGCGCGGCCTGGGCGAGGTGACCGACATCGTCGAGAAGGAGATGTACTCCTTCGAGGACCGGCTCAACGGCGAGCAGCTCACCCTGCGCCCCGAGTGCACGGCCGGCGTGGTGCGCGCCGTGGTGGAGCACAACATGCTCTACGAGGGCGGCAAGCGCCTGTATTACATGGGCCCCATGTTCCGCCACGAGCGCCCGCAGCGCGGCCGTTACCGCCAGTTCCACCAGATCGGCGCCGAGGCCCTGGGCTTCGCCGGCGCTGAGGTGGATGCCGAGATGATCCTGCTGGCCGATGCACTATGGAAGGTGCTGGGCCTGAGCGATGTGCGGCTGGAACTCAACAGCCTGGGCCAGCCCGAAGAGCGCAAGCACCACCGTGCGGCGCTGATCGCCTATTTCGAACAGCACGCCGAGCAGCTCGACGAGGATGCGAAGCGCCGCCTGCACAGCAACCCGCTGCGCATCCTGGACACCAAGAACCCGGCCATGCAGGCCCTGGTGGAAGCAGCGCCCAAGCTGATCGACTTCCTGGGTGAGGCGTCCCTGGCCCACTTCACGCAGGTGCGCGCCATCCTGGACGCCAGTGGCGTGGCCTACACGATCAACCCGCGCCTGGTGCGCGGCATGGACTACTACAACCTCACGGTCTTCGAGTTCATCACCACGCGCCTGGGCTCGCAGGGCACCATCTGCGGCGGCGGTCGTTACGACTACCTGATCGAGCAGATCGGCGGTAAACCCGCACCGGCCGTGGGCTGGGCCCTGGGCGTGGAGCGTGTGCTGGAGCTGCTGAAAGAGCAGGGCGCCGAGCATCCCCAGCCCGTGCCCGACGCCTACGCCATCATTCCGGATGCCACGGCCCTGCCGGCCGCCATGCCCGTGCTGCAGGCCGTGCGTGCCGCCGGCCTCAGTGTGCAGATGCATGCCGGCAGTGGCGAAGGCATGGGCAGCATGAAATCGCAGTTCAAGAAGGCCGATGCCAGTGGCGCGTCCTATGCGCTGATCTTCGGCGCCGATGAGCTCGCACGTGGCGAAGTCACCGTCAAGGCGTTGCGCGACGGCGCCGGCGCACAGACCAGCCATCCGCTGGCGCAAGTGGCCGAATGGGCCCCCCGCCTACAATCCCGCACCTGATCTGAAGAATCCTCATGGCACACCTCGACCTCGAAGAACAAGAGCAGCTTGACCAGTTCAAGCAATTCTGGAAACAGTACGGCGGCCTCATCAGCTGGGCGCTGATCGTTCTGCTGGGCATCTACGCCGGCTGGAACGGCTGGCAGTACTGGCAGCGCAAGCAGGCCGTTCAGGCCACGGCCCTTTACGAAGAGGTCGAGCGCATCGCCGCCAGCGGCGATGCCACGCGCCTGGACCGTGCCCTGGGCGACATGAAGGACAAGTTCGCCGGCACCGCGCAAGCGCAACAGGCCGCCTTGCTGACCGCGGCCGTGCATGCCTCGGCCGGCCGCAACGACGCGGCCCGCGCCGCCCTCTCGTGGGTGGCCGAACAGTCCGGCGACGAAGGTTACAAGGCCGTGGCGCGCCTGCGCCTGGCCGGTCTGCTGCTTGATGCCAAGTCCTACGACGAGGCGCTCAAGCAACTGGCAGACAGCTTCCCGGCCGGTTTCACGGCCCTGGCGGCCGATCGCCGCGGCGACGTCTATCTGGCCCAGGGCAAGAAGGCCGAGGCCGGTGCCGAATACCAGAAAGCCTGGGCTGGCCTGGAGGCCGGCAGCAGCTACCGCAACGTGGTGGACGTCAAACTGGCTTCCCTGGGCCTGACGCCCGCGGCGACGGCTGGGGAGAAGAAGTGATCCTGTCCCGTCTGCTCCTGCTGCGCGCCTGGCGTGGCGCAGGGGCTCTGGCTCTGAGCACCTTGCTGCTGGCCTGTTCCAGCGCGCCCAGCCGTCCCGATCCGGCCCCGCTGTTACCCGATCCCAAGCTGCTGGGCATGCGCCAGGCCTGGAGCGCCGACATCGGCCGGGTCGATTTTTCGCTGGTGGTGCAAGTGGTGGGCAACACGGTGGGCGTGGCGTCCAGCGAAGGCCAGGTCAGCCTGCTCGATGCGCGTACCGGTGAGCCGATGTGGCGGGCCGAGGTGGGTGCGCCGCTGAACGCCGGTGTCGGGCACGACGGCCGCATGGCGGCGGTGGTGACGACCGGCAATGAACTGGTGGCCTTGCAGGAGGGGCGAGAGCTCTGGCGCCAGCGCCTGGGTGCACCGTCCTACACGGCGCCACTGGTGGCCGGTGCCCGTGTTTTTGTGCTGGGCGCGGATCGCAGCGTTTCCGCCTACGACGGCCAGAGCGGCCGGCGCCTGTGGACCCAGACGCGCAGCGGCGAAGCCCTGGTGCTGCGCCAGCCCGGCGTGCTGATCCCCGTGGGGGACACCCTGGTGGCGGGCCTGTCGGGCCGTCTGGTGGGGCTGAACCCGCTCAATGGCAGTTCGCGCTGGGAAGTGCCTATCGCCACGCCACGCGGTACCAATGACGTGGAGCGCCTGGTCGACCTGGTGGCCGGTGTGGCACGCCAGGACTCGGTGGTCTGCACGCGCGCCTTCCAGGCCGCGTTGGGCTGTGTCGACGCCGCGCGTGGTGCGCTGGTGTGGAGCAAGCCGGCGACCGGTGCTTCCGGCTTGAGCGGTGATGCGACCCTGGTGGTCGGCGTGGAGTTCGACGGCACCGTGGTCGCCTGGCGGCGCAACGACGGCGAACGCGCCTGGAGCACGAACCAGTTGCGCTATCGCAAGCTGACGTCGCCGCTGTTGCTGGGGCCAGCCCTGGTGATCGGGGATGACGCAGGCCGCCTGCATTTCCTGTCGCGCACCGACGGTGCCCTGCAGACCCGCATCGAGACCGATGGCACGCCTGTCACTGCCACGCCGGTGCTGGCCGGCAGTACCCTGGTGGTGGTCACGCGCGCTGGTCGTGTGCTGGGCCTGCGCCCTGAATAATCAAGAAAGCCCGCCATGAAACCCGTTCTGGCCCTGGTGGGCCGCCCCAACGTCGGCAAGTCCACGCTGTTCAACCGGTTGACCAAAACGCGCGACGCCATCGTCGCCGACTTCGCCGGTCTCACGCGTGACCGCCACTACGGCAACGGCAAGCAGGGCAAGCACGAGTACATCGTCATCGACACCGGCGGCTTCGAGCCCACGGCCGAGGACGGCATCTACAAGGAAATGGCCAAGCAGACGCGCCAGGCCGTGGCCGAGGCCGATGTGGTGATTTTCGTGGTCGACGCGCGCGGCGGCCTGTCGGCACAGGACCACGACATTGCCAACTACCTGCGTCGTCTGGGCAAGCCCTGCGTGCTGGTCGCCAACAAGGCCGAGGGCATGACCGATGCCACCCGGCTGGGCGAGTTCTACGAACTCGGCCTGGGCGAGGTGTACCCGGTGTCGGCGGCGCACGGGCAGGGCATCCGCTCCCTGGTCGAGCTGGCGCTGGCGCCGCTGAACCTGCCGGATGAGGACGAGGCCGAAGAGGAAGAGACGCCTGGTGTCATCAAGCTGGCCGTGGCCGGCCGCCCCAATGTGGGCAAATCGACGCTGATCAACACCTGGCTGGGCGAGGAACGCCTGGTGGCCTTCGACCTGCCGGGCACCACCCGCGACGCCATCAGCGTGCCTTTCGAACGCAATGGCCAGAAGTTCGAGCTGATCGACACCGCCGGCCTGCGCCGCAAGGGCAAGGTCTTCGAGGCGATCGAGAAGTTCTCCGTGGTCAAGACCCTGCAGGCCATCGAGTCGGCCAATGTCGTGCTGCTGCTGCTCGACGCCACCCAGGGCGTGACCGACCAGGACGCCCACATCGCCGGTTACATCCTGGAGAGCGGCCGCGCCGTGGTGCTGGCCGTCAACAAATGGGATGCAACCGACGATTACCAGCGCCAGACCCTGCAGCGTTCCATCGAGACGCGGCTGGCCTTCCTGAAGTTCGCCAACATGCATTTCATCTCGGCCAAGAAGCGCCAGGGCCTGGGTCCGCTGTGGACCTCGATCGTCCAGGCCTACAAGGCCGCCAGCTGCAAGATGTCGACGCCGGTGCTCACGCGCCTGCTGCTGCAGGCCGTGCAGTTCCAGAGCCCCCAGCGCGCCGGCATGTTCCGCCCCAAGATGCGGTACGCGCATCAGGGCGGCATGAACCCGCCGGTGATCGTGATCCACGGCAACTCGCTGGAACACGTGCCGGACTCCTACAAGCGTTTCCTTGAAGGCTGGTTCCGCAAGGAGTTCGACCTGGTCGGTACGCCCATGCGCATCGAGTTCAAGACCTCGAGCAATCCCTATGCCGACAAGGACGAGGGCTAGGCACGCCGGCACATAGTCCGCACGCTTTACCGGGGGTTAACCCCGCTTGTCAAGCGAGCGCCAGCCTGCTGTGGTATGGTGACATCTTCTTTACTACTCTTTTGAACACGGAGAATATCGTGAGCAATAACAAAGGTCAGCTTCTGCAAGACCCCTTCCTCAACGCCCTGCGTCGCGAGCATGTGCCGGTCTCCATCTACCTGGTCAACGGCATCAAGCTGCAAGGCCAGATCGAATCCTTCGATCAGTACGTGGTCCTGCTGCGCAATACCGTGACCCAGATGGTCTACAAGCACGCCATCTCCACCATCGTCCCCGGCCGCGCGGTGAACTTCGCGACTGGCGCCGAAGGCGAAGCCCCCAGCGCACCCTGAGGCATCGGGGGCCGGCCGCGCAGGCCGCAGGCCTGTGACTTCCAATAGTTCTCTTTCCGGCAGCCTCCTCCTTGACCGTCTTGTCAGATCAGACCCCCGCATCGACCATCCTGGTCGGGGTGGACTTCGGTCTGCCGCATTTCGACGGCGAACTTGAGGAACTCGGCCTGCTGGCCGAGACCGCCGGCCTGCACCCGGTCGGCCGCATCACCTGCAAACGCAAGGCGCCCGACGCGGCGCTGTTTGTCGGCAGCGGCAAGGCCGAGGAGATCAAGCTGCTGGCCCAGCAGTTGGGCGCCAGCGAAATCCTGTTCGACCAGAGCCTGAGCCCGGCCCAGCAGCGCAACCTGGAGCGCACGCTGGAGCTGCCGGTCAACGACCGCACCCTGCTCATCCTGGAAATCTTCGCCCAGCGCGCGCGCAGCCATGAGGGCAAGCTGCAGGTCGAGCTGGCCCGCCTGCAGTACCTGAGCACCCGTCTGGTGCGTCGCTGGTCCCACCTGGAGCGCCAGACCGGCGGTGCCGGTGTGCGCGGCGGCCCGGGTGAGAAGCAGATCGAGCTGGACCGTCGCATGATCGCCGAGTCCATCAAGCGCACCAAGGAGCGTCTGCACAAGGTCAAGCGCCAGCGCCAGACCCAGCGCCGCCAGCGCGAGCGGCGCGACGCCTACAACATCTCCCTGGTCGGCTACACCAATGCCGGCAAGTCCACGCTGTTCAATGCCCTGGTCAAGGCCCGTGCTTATGCGGCCGATCAGCTGTTTGCCACGCTGGACACGACCACGCGCCAGCTTTACCTGGGTGAAGCGGGACGTTCCGTATCCCTGTCCGACACCGTGGGTTTCATCCGCGATCTTCCGCATGGCCTGATCGACGCCTTCCAGGCCACCCTGCAGGAGGCGGTGGACGCCGATCTGCTGCTGCACGTGGTCGATGCCGCCAACCCCAATTTCCCCGAGCAGATCGCCGAGGTGCAGCGCGTGCTGGCCGAGATCGGCGCCGAGCACATCCCGCAGGTGCTGGTCTTCAACAAGCTCGACGCCCTGGGGCCGGAGCGCCGGCCGTCACGGGTGCAGGACAGCTACGAGCTCGACGGCCAGGCCGTGCCGCGCATCTTCGTCAGTGCCCAGGATGGGGAGGGCCTGCCTGCCTTGCGCCAACTGTTGGCACAGCGCGTCATGGACACCGTTCCCGAGGCCCCTGAAACGGCCGAAATAGAGGCTGATTTCCCGGACAATGGTGCAAGCCCATTCTGATTGGGCACAATGCCGGATGAGCAGAGACCCACGAGAGACCATCGAATGAAACTTCACGCAAGAGCCTTCCGCTGGGCCAGTCCACTGAGCTGGCCCGGTCGCCTGCGCGGCATGTTCAACCTGAACGACCCGCGCTGGGGCCGGGGTGAGGACAAGCCCTCCGAGGCCAAGCCCGAACCGGGCCGCCCCGAATCCGACGTGCCGCCCCCTCAGGGCAACGGCCGTGGTGCGCGCCCCGGCAGCACCCAGGGCCCGCCCGACCTGGACGAACTCTGGCGCGATTTCAACCGCAAGCTCTCCGGCCTCTTCGGTGGCGGGCGCGGTGGTCAGGGTGGCAACGGCGGCACACCGCCCGACATGAAGGGCGCACGCTTCGGCATCGGCCTGATCCTGGCCATCGTGGCCCTGATCTGGCTGGGCACGGGCTTTTTCATCGTGCAGGAAGGCCAGCAGGCCGTCATCACCCAGTTCGGCAAGTACAAGAACACCGTGGGGGCCGGCTTCAACTGGCGCCTGCCCTATCCGATCCAGCGCCATGAGCTGATTTTCGTGACGCAGATCCGCTCGGTCGACGTCGGCCGTGACGTGGTCATCAAGGCCACCGGCCTGCGCGAGTCGGCCATGCTGACCGCGGACGAGAACATCGTCGAGATCAAGTTCGCCGTGCAGTACCGCCTGAACGACGCGCGTGCCTACCTGTTCGAGAGTCGCGACCCGGCCAGCGCCGTGGTGCAGGCCGCCGAGACCGCTGTGCGCGAGGTGGTGGGCAAGATGAAGATGGACTCGGCCCTGTCCGATGAACGCGACCAGATCGGCCCGCGCGTGCGCAAGCTCATGCAGGACATCCTGGACCGCTACAAGGTCGGCATCGAGGTGGTGGGCATCAACCTGCAGCAGGGTGGCGTGCGTCCGCCCGAGCAGGTGCAGGCCGCCTTCGACGACGTGCTCAAGGCCGGCCAGGAACGCGAACGCCTGAAGAATGAGGCCCAGGCCTACGCCAACGACGTGGTGCCGCGCGCCATCGGTACCGCTTCGCGCCTGAAGGAAGAGGCGGAAGGCTACAAGTCGCGCATCGTGGCCCAGGCCCAGGGTGACGGGCAGCGCTTCCGATCGGTGCTGACCGAATACCAGAAGGCGCCGCAGGTCACGCGTGACCGGCTCTACCTGGAGTCCATGCAGCAGATCTATGGCAACGTGACCAAGGTGCTGGTGGATAGCAAGCAGGGCTCCAACCTGCTCTACCTGCCGCTGGACAAGATCATGCAGCTCGGTGGCGAGGCGGGCGCCGCGCCCCTGATGCAGGGTGCCGTGCCCGGGGCCGCACCGCAGCAGCCCCTGCCGTCTTCCGCCGATGTGCGCTCGCGCGAGAACCTGCGTTCGCGCGAACGCGAAACCCGATAAGGAAACCAAAATGAACCGTATCGGATTCATCCTTTCCTCGCTGCTGGTGCTGCTGGCACTGGCGAGTTCCATGCTGTTCGTGGTCGACCAGCGCCAGTTCGGCGTGGTCTATGCCCTGGGCCAGATCAAGGAAGTCATCACCGAGCCCGGCCTCAACGTCAAGCTGCCGCCGCCCTTCCAGAACGTGACCTACATCGACAAGCGCCTGCTCACGCTGGACAGCCCGGACAACGAGCCCATGCTCACCGCCGAGAAGCAGCGCGTGGTGATCGACTGGTATGTGCGCTGGCGCATCAGCGACCCCACCGAGTACATCCGCAACGTGGGCCTGAACGAGGCGGCCGGCACCAGCCAGCTCAACCGCGTGGTACGTAACGCCTTCCAGGAAGAGATCAACAAGCGCACGGTCAAGGAACTGCTCTCGCTCAAGCGCGAGGCCCTGATGTCCGACGTCAAGGAAGAAGTGCTCAAGGCCGTGCGTGGCGAGAAGCCCTGGGGCATCGACGTGGTGGACGTGCGCATCACGCGCGTGGACTACGTGGAATCCATCACCGAGTCGGTCTACGGCCGCATGACGGCCGAGCGCAAGCGCGTGGCCAACGAACTGCGTTCCACCGGCGCGGCCGAAGGCGAGAAGATCCGTGCCGACGCCGACCGCCAGCGCGAGGTGACGGTGGCCAACGCCTACCGCGACGCGCAGAAGATCAAGGGCCAGGGCGACGCCGAAGCCGCGCGTGTCTACGCCGAGGCTTTCGGCCGCGACCCCTCTTTCGCCCAGTTCTACCGCAGCCTGGAGGCCTACAAGGCCAGCTTTGCCAGCAAGAATGACGTGATGGTGCTCGACCCCAGCAGCTCGGAGTTCTTCAAGGTCTTCCGCGGCCAGGGCGCAGCGCCCAGGAAATAAGGCGTGAAAACCACGTGACTGGCGACGCCTTCTGGCTGGCCATGGCCCTCGTTCTGGTGATCGAGGGCCTTTTTCCCTTCATCTCGCCGATGGGCTGGCGCCGCATGTTTGCCCAGATCCTGCAACTGGGGGACGGCCAGATCCGATTTTTCGGCCTGTGCAGCATCCTGGCCGGGCTGCTGTGGCTCTGGTGGCTCCTACCCTGAATTTCGGCTAGGGGCGCTGCCGGAGCGCCGGTCCAACCCGGTAAAATCACGTTTTTAACAGCTCCCCCTTTCCCATGTCCGCCTGGCTCCTGCCGGATCACATTGCCGATGTCCTGCCTTCCGAGGCCCGTCACATCGAGGAACTGCGCCGCGACCTGCTCGACATGGCGCGTTGTTATGGCTATGAGCTGGTCATGCCGCCGCTGCTCGAGCATCTTGAGTCGCTGCTGACCGGCACCGGCCAGGCGCTCAACCTGCAGACCTTCAAGCTGGTCGACCAGCTCTCGGGCCGCTCCATGGGCCTGCGTGCCGACACCACGCCCCAGGTGGCCCGCATCGACGCCCACCTGCTCAACCGCCGCGGTGTGGCCCGCCTGTGCTACTGCGGCCCGGTGGTGCACACACGCCCGGCCAGCCCGCACGCCACGCGCGAGCCCCTGCAGTTCGGCGCCGAGATCTACGGCCATGCCGGTCCCGAGGCCGACCTGGAAGCGCTGCAGCTGGCGCTGGACTGCCTCAAGGCGGCCCGTCTCCCGAGCTATACCGTGGACCTGGCCGACGTGCGCATCGTCAGTGCCCTGCTCGAAGGTGTGCCGGCCGATGCTGAAACGCTGGCCCAGGTGCAGACCGCGCTGGCGGCCAAGGACGTGCCGGGCCTGGCGCAACTCACGCGTGATTTCCCCGCCGCTTCCCGCCAGGGCCTGCTGGCCCTGCCGCGCCTTTATGGCGACGCCGCAGTGCTGGCCGAGGCCGCCCGGGTGCTGCCGGCTCTGCCGGCGGTGCGTGAGGCGCTGGACGGCCTGAAGTGGCTGGCCAGTCAGCTGGAGGGCACGCCCCTGGGCTTCGACCTGGCCGATCTGCGCGGCTACGCCTATTACAGCGGCATGCGCTTCGCCGTGTATGCCGAAGGGGTGAGCGACGCGCTGCTGCGCGGCGGCCGCTACGACGAGGTGGGGGCCGTGTTCGGGCGCAAGCGTCCGGCTGTGGGCTTCAGCCTGGACCTCAAGACCCTGGTGGGTGCCGTACCGGCGCGCGCGCTGCGTGCGGCCATCCGTGCACCCTGGAGCGAATCGGCCTCGCTGCGCGCGGCTATCGCGCGCCTGCGCCAGGAGGGCGAAACCGTGGTCTGCGTGCTGCCCGGGCACGAGAGCGAGATCGACGAATTCCATTGCGACCGCGAACTGACCGATGTGGCAGGTCGCTGGGTCGTCAGCGCCATCTGAGCGCTCTTCTTCCATTCAAGCGCTTCTTCGAGTACATCTGAAATGAATACAACCAAAGGTCGTAACGTCGTCGTCGTGGGCACCCAGTGGGGCGACGAGGGCAAGGGCAAGCTGGTCGACTGGCTCACCGAGTTCTCCCAGGGCGTGGTGCGTTTCCAGGGCGGCCACAACGCCGGCCACACGCTGGTCATCAACGGCGTCAAGACGGCGCTGCACCTCATCCCCAGCGGCATCATGCGCCCCGGCGTCAAGTGCTACATCGGCAACGGCGTGGTGTTGTCGGCGGCCAAGCTGTTCGAGGAGATCGAGGGCCTGGAGAAAGCCGGTGTCGAGGTGCGTTCGCGCCTGCGCATCAGCGAGGCCTGCCCCCTGATCCTGCCTTTCCACGTGGCGCTGGACGTGGCGCGCGAAGCCGCGCGCGAGCAGGGCGGTTCCGAGAAGATCGGCACCACCGGCCGCGGCATCGGTCCGGCCTACGAGGACAAGATTGCCCGCCGCGCCCTGCGCGTGCAGGATCTGAAATATCCCGAGCGTTTCGCCGCCAAGCTGCGTGAGCTGCTGGCCCTGCACAACCATGTGCTGGGCACCTTCCTGGGCTCGAAGAAGTTCACTTTCGGTGACGCGCTCAAGCCCTATATGAAGGACGGCGAGGTCCAGTTCGAGCCGGTCTATGCCGAAGCCATGCGCCACGCCGAGCTGCTCAAGCCCATGATGGCCGACGTCTCGCGCGAACTCAACGACGCCAACTGCAACGGTGCCAACCTGCTGTTCGAAGGCGCGCAGGGCACGCTGCTCGACGTGGACCACGGCACCTACCCCTATGTCACCTCCAGCAACTGCGTGGCCGGCAACGCCGCCGCCGGTGCCGGCGTGGGCCCGGGTCTGCTGCATTACATCCTGGGCATCACCAAGGCCTATTGCACCCGCGTGGGCGGCGGCCCCTTCCCGACCGAGCTGGACTGGGAAACCCCCGGTACGCCGGGTTACCACATGAGCACCGTGGGCGCCGAAAAGGGCGTGACCACCGGCCGCTCGCGCCGCTGCGGCTGGTTCGACGCCGCGCTGCTCAAGCGCTCGGCCCAGGTCAACGGCCTGACCGGCATGTGCCTGACCAAACTTGACGTGCTCGATGGCCTCAAGGAACTGCAGCTGTGCACAGGCTACGAGCTCGATGGCGAGACCATCGACATCCTGCCCATGGGGGCCGACGAGATCGCGCGCTGCAAGCCCATCTACGAGACCCTGCCCGGCTGGACCGAGAGTACCGTGGGTGTCACGAAGTACGACAAGCTCCCGATCAACGCCCGCCTGTATCTGCAGCGCATCGAGCAGGTCACCGGTGTGCCCATCCACATCATCTCGACCAGCCCGGACCGTGACCACACGATCATGATGCGCCACCCTTACGTCGCATAAAACCAGCAATAGCTATCAAAAGAGGAGCATCCGGATGTTGACCGAAGACGGCAAGCACCTGTACGTGAGCTACGGCGAGTACCACAACCTGGTCGAGAAGCTGGCCATCAAGATTCATCAGTCGGGCTGGGAGTTCGACACCATCCTGTGCCTGGCGCGGGGCGGCATGCGCCCCGGCGACATCCTCTCGCGCATCTTCGAGAAACCCCTGGCCATCATGTCCACCAGCTCCTACCGGGCCAATGCCGGTACCGAGCAGGGCCATCTGGACATCGCCAAGTACATCACCACGCCCCAGGGCGAGATCGCCGGCCGTGTGTTGCTGGTGGACGACCTGGCCGATTCCGGCCACACCCTGCAGGCCGTGGTGCGCATGCTGCGCGACAACTACCCCCCGATCACCGATCTGCGCACGGCCGTGATCTGGACCAAGGGCGTGTCGGCCTTCCAGCCCGATTACTCGGTGGATTACCTGCCCACCAATCCCTGGATCCACCAGCCCTTCGAGGTCTATGACCGCATGCACATTGCCGATGTGCTTGCGAAATGGCAAGTCTGACAGCCGGGGCCTGAGCGGGAGCGGATCATGCAGGACAAACGCACCGGTCTGATCCACCATCCCTACACGCCCCCCGAGGGCTTCGCCGCGCCGCAGCCCGGTGTGTTCAAGGCTTCCACCGTCTTTTTCCCCAACGTGGCCGCCATGCGCAGCCGCGAGTGGAAGGACAAGACCGGCTATACCTACGGCCTGCACGGCACGCCCACCAGCTATGTGCTGGAAGAGCGCCTGGCCACGCTGGAAGGCGGTGCGCAGTGCCTGCTGGTGCCCAGCGGCCTGGCGGCCATCGCCACGGTGGCCCTGTCCCTGCTGAAGAGCGGCGACGAAGTGTTGATCCCCGACAACGCCTACGGCCCCAACAAGGCCCTGGCCCAGGGTGAACTCAAGGACTGGGGCATCACCCACCAGTATTACGACCCGATGGACCCGCAGGACCTGGCGCGCCGTATCAGCCCCAGGACCAGGCTGGTGTGGCTGGAGGCGGCCGGTTCGGTCACGCTGGAGTTTCCCGACCTGCGTGAGCAGGTACGTGTGTGCCGCCAGGCCGGCGTGCTCAGCGCGCTGGACAATACCTGGGGCGCAGGCCTGGCCTTCAACGCTTTCGACCTGGAAGCCGGGGAGGGCGTGGACATCTCGATCCACGCGCTCACGAAATACCCCAGCGGCGGCGGCGACGTGCTGATGGGCTCCATCGTCACGCGTGACCCCAAGCTGCACATCCGTCTCAAGCTCACCCACATGCGCCTGGGCCTGGGCGTGGGCATGAACGACGTCGAGGCCGTGCTGCGTGCGCTGCCCAGCATGGCGCTGCGCTACCGCGAACACGACCGCACGGCGCGCGCGCTGGCACGCTGGTGCCAGGGCCGGCCCGAGGTGGCGCAGGTGCTGCACCCGGCGCTGCCGGGCTCCCCCGGCCACGCGCACTGGCAGGCGCTGTGCCGGGCGGGGGAGGGCAGCGAACGTGAGGGCCTTGCGGCGGGCCTCTTCAGCGTGATCTTCGACACGCGCTACAGCGCCGCGCAGGTGGACGCCTTCTGCGACACGCTGCGCCTGTTCAAGCTGGGTTACAGCTGGGGCGGGCCCATCAGCCTGGTCGTGCCCTATGAGCTGGCCGGCATGCGCCAGGGCTGGCCCACGCATCTGGCGCGCGGCACCCTGGTGCGTTTCTCCACCGGCCTGGAAGCGGCCGAGGACCTGCAGGCCGACCTGGCGCAGGCGCTGGCCGCTTTGAACTGATACCCCTGGCGGCATTGGTGTTTTCCTGACTAGGCAGCCAGGGGGTGGCTCGCTAGTCTTGTTCCCCATGAGCGAGAACAGCCACAACGCCGACCCCAGCCTGCCCGTCACCCCCGCGCCCTATGTGCCGCCGCCCCCGGTGGGTCCCCGGCGCGAGATCGTGCCCCTGGGTTTCGGTGACCCCTTCCGCTGGCTGGCACGCGGCTGGCGCGACCTGACGGCCGAGATGGGCATCGCGCTGTTCTACGGCATGTGCTTCTGGGCCATGGCGCTGACGCTGGGTGCGGTGTTCCGCTACAAACCCGAGTACGCCATGTCCATCGTCTCAGGCTGCCTGCTGGTCGGCCCCTTCCTGGCCCTGGGCCTGTACGAGGTGAGCCGCCGGCGCGAGCAGGGCCTCACGCCCGACCTCGGTGCCTCGCTGACCTGCTGGGATGCGCGCATCGGCAGCATGGGCCTGCTGGTGCTGGTGCTGGTCGTGCTGGAGCTGCTCTGGGGCCGGGCTTCGCTGGTGGTGTTCGCGGTGTTCTTCAACACCGGCATGCCATCGACGGCCGGCGTGCTGCAGGCCATCTTCAACCCCGAGAACTGGGAGTTCGTGGCGGTCTACGTGGTGGTGGGCGGTGTCTTCGCCGGCCTGGTCTTCGCCACCTCGGTCGTCTCCATCCCCATGATCCTGGACCGCGATACCGATGCCATCTCGGCCTCGCTTACCAGCCTGCAGGTCTTCTTCACCCACCTGCCGGTGCTGCTGCTGTGGGGGGCGCTGATCACCGGGCTGGTCGCCATCGCCCTGATCCCCTGGGGGCTGGGCCTGCTGCTGATCGGGCCCTGGCTGGGGCATTCGACCTGGCACGCCTATCGCGGCTCAGTGCGCTGGCTCGACTGAAACTTGCGAATAAATCTACTGCGCGACCCGATGGCCGCGTTGGGCGGTGCTCGGAATCCTCACGTACAGGAAGTACGTTCCGGTTCCTGTGCTCCGTCCGCCTTGCCCTCGGGCCGCTCGCTACGATTTCTTCACAAGTTTTGTATCGTCTAGAGAGAGTATGTCCTTGGCTGGCAACAGTCATGGCCGCATGCCAGAATGGCCGCCATGCCCGATGCCTTTCTCGAATGCCACCATCTCGTCAAACGCTACGGCGAGGCCACGGTCGTCAATGACCTGAGTTTTGCCATCCGACCCGGTGAATGCCTGGGCGTCATCGGCCCCAATGGCGCCGGCAAGACCACCACCCTGCGCATGTGCCTGGGCCTGAGCACGCCGGACAGCGGCCACGTCGAGGCCTTCGGACTGCGCATGCCGGCCGACGCGCACGCCATCAAGGCCCAGCTGGGCGTGGTGACCCAGTTTGATTCCCTGGACCCCGATTTCAGCTGCGCCGAGAACCTGCTGGTCTTCGGCCGTTACTTCGGCATGAAGACGGCGGATATCCGCGCGCGCATCCCCGGCCTGCTGGAGTTCGCGGCACTCTCGCACAAGGCCGACGCCAAACCCGGCCAGCTCTCCGGCGGCATGCGCCGCCGGCTCAGCCTGGCGCGCGCCCTGGTCAACGACCCGCGCCTGCTGCTGCTGGACGAACCCACCACCGGCCTGGACCCGCAGGCCCGCCACCTGATGTGGGAGCGGTTGCAGCAGCTCATGCAGCAGGGCAAGTCCATCCTGCTCACCACCCATTTCATGGACGAGGCCGAACGCCTGTGTGACCGCCTGCTGGTCATCGACCACGGCCGCAAGATCGCCGAGGGCACGCCGCGCGAGCTGATCGCCGCGCACCTGGAGCCCGACGTGGTGGAGGTCTACGGCGGTGATGCCCAGGCCCTGAGCAGCGGGCCGTTGCGGGCCATGGCCAGCCGCGTCGAAGTCAGCGGTGAGACGGTCTTTTTCTACACGCAGGACGCGGCGCCGCTGATGCAGGCGCTGGCGCACGACCACAGCGTGCGCAGCCTGCACCGGCCCGCCAATCTGGAAGATCTCTTCCTGAAAATGACAGGCCGCCAGATCCGGGAGGAGGCATGATGAATTCGATGCTCCGCTGGTGGCCCGTTTTCCTGCGCAACCTGCTGGTCTGGCGCAAGCTGGCCATCCCCAGCCTGGTGGGCAATATCGCCGAGCCGCTGATGTGGCTGGTGGCCTTCGGTTACGGCCTGGGGGCGCTGGTGGGCAGCGTGCCGCTGGATGGCAAGCAGGTGCCCTACATCCTCTTCCTGGCCAGCGGCTCGATCTGCATGAGCGCCATGAACGCGGCCACCTTCGAGGCCCTGTACTCGGCCTTCTCGCGCATGCATGTGCAGAAGACCTGGGACAGCATCATGAATGCGCCCGTGGCCTTGCGCGACGTGCTGCTGGCCGAGATGCTGTGGGCCGCCTTCAAGTCCTCTTTCACCGTCACCGCCATCCTGGGCGTGATGGTGGCGCTGGACATCAGCCGCAGCCCCATGCTGCTGCTGGCCTGGCCCATCCTGCTGCTGGCCGGTATCACCTTCAGCTGCCTGGCGCTGATCTTCAATGCCCTGGCCAAGGGCTACGACTTCTTCACCTACTACTTCACGCTCTTCCTCACGCCCATGATGTTCCTCAGCGGCGTGTTCTTCCCGTGTGACAACCTGCCGCCCCTGCTGCAGCACGTCTCCGCCTGGCTGCCGCTGACCCAGGCGGTGGAGCTGGTGCGCCCGCTGTTCATGGGCCGCTGGCCAGCCGATGCGCTGCTGCACCTGGTCGTGCTGGCGCTTTATGCGCTGGTGGCCTGGTCCATCGCCCTGGCGCTGACGAAACGCCGTTTTCGCGGCTGACCGGGATCACCCATGGCCTGGCTCATCACCAAATACCTGCTGACTGCCGCGCTGGTGGTGCTGATCTCGGAGCTGGCCAAGCGCAGCGACCGCCTGGGCGGTCTGCTGGCGGCCCTGCCGCTGGTGACCGTGCTCACCCTGATCTGGCTTTACGTGGAAAAGCAGCCACCGGACAAGATCGCCAACCACGCCTGGTACACCTTCTGGTACGTGCTGCCCACGCTGCCCATGTTCCTGGCCTTCCCGCTGCTGTTGCCGCGCCTGGGCTTCTGGCCCAGCCTGCTGGCCTGCGCCCTCATCACCGTGGCCTGTTTCGGCCTGCTGGCCCTGCTCTTGCGCCACTTCGGCATTGAGCTGCTCTAGTCTTCCGCGCCCGGTGATGAAAAATTTCCACAGGGCGTGGAACAAAACGCCCTGAACTGCTAGAGTGGCCTTCATTCACCGAACGCAGAAAGCACACCTTGGCAACACCCAATTACGGATACGAAAAACGCCAGAAAGAGCTGGCCAAGAAGCGCAAGAAGGAAGACAAGCTCAAGGAAAAGGCGCAGCGCAAGCTGGGCGGTCCGGTGGGCGAGGACGGCGCGCCTGAAGAGGGGGGCGACACGCCAGCGACGGATGCCCCTGCGACCGGGGACACCCCCCAGCCATGAAGCGGCTGTCGGTCATGGCAGGGCTGCTGGTCCTGCTCTGCGGCTGTGCCGCGCCGGGCAGCCCGCCTGTCGCCGGGCAGCCGGGTGAGACGGTGGCGAGCACAACGGCGGACGTGAGCGGCAAAGTGGGCAGCATGGCCAAGGACTCCGGCTCCAGCCTGGTCCAGAAAGCCAGCCAGCCGCTGAACGACCTCAATCTGCTGGAGAACCGCATTCCCCCCGTGCTGACGGCCGCTGCCCAAAAGGGCGCTTATGCCGTGCCCGCCGATGCTTCCTGTGCGGCCTTGAGGACCGAGCTGGACGAACTCGACGCCGCCCTGGGGCCCGACATCGATGCCCCCGCGGTTCCTGGGACCGATCCGAACCTGGTGGTGCAAGCCGTGGGTTACGTGGGTCAGATGGCCGTGGACTCGGTGTCGACCACGGTGAACACGGTGGTCGATGGCGTGCTGCCTTTGCGCAGCTGGGTGCGCAAGCTCAGCGGGGCTGAACGGTATTCGAGCGAGGTGGCCGCAGCGGTTTCCGCCGGGCGGATCCGGCGGCCCTTTCTCAAAGGGTGGGCCCGGGCCTCCAAGTGTGAGTTGCCGTCTGTCCAGAGCCTTGGGAAAGCGCCGCCCTGAATCCGTGAGGGCCGCTTGAGCCGCTCGTCGTTTCTCAGGCCCCGCCGGTGACCAGTTCCTGCGCCAACGCCTGCATGGCCGCCACCGAGCGATCCCTGGGCTGAATGTCCTGCGCGCTGCCGAACAACTTGAAGTTACGCACCATGGATTGCCGGTAGACCGGATCGTAGTGCGTGAGCAGCAGGTCGCGCACCACGTCTTCGATGTGGCCGCTGCGCACCGCCTGTTTCCAGCCTTCCACCACCTGCTTGCCCTTGAGCTCGGTCAGCGCGTCCAGGCGCTCGCAGAAGGCCTCGCCGTCCTTGACGAAAAAGTCGTAGTCCTCCAGCAGCAGGGCCACGCGCTCCTCGTCGGGCAGCAGCAGGTTCAGGCAGGGGCCGGCACGCATGGCCTCGATCAGTGCGGCCGGCACGGCCACGTTGCCCACCTTCTTGCTTTCGCTCTCCACGTAGACGGGGCGCTTGGGGTCGAAGTGGCGCAGCGCGTCCCAGATGCGGGTGTCGAATTCCTTCTGCGTGGGCTGGGCCAGGCCCGGAATGGCGCCCAGCACCGAGCTGCGGTGGTTGGCCAGGGCCTCCAGGTCCAGCACCTGGGCACCGGCCGCCTGCAGGGCCTGCAGCAGCCGCGTCTTGCCCGAGCCCGTGGTGCCGCAGACCACGCGCCAGTCGAACAAGGGGGCCAGGCGCGGGATGTCCAGCAGCAGCGCGGCGCGAAAAGCCTTGTAACCACCTTCGATGATGGTCACGCGAAAACCGATCTCGCTGAGGATCAGGCTCAGCGAGCCACTGCGCTTGCCGCCGCGCCAGCAGTAGGTCAGGGGCTTCCAGTCCTTCGGTTTGTCGATCACTTCACGCTCGATGTGCGCCGCGATATTGCGCGCGGCCAGGGCGCCGCCGCGTTTCTTGGCCTCGAAGGCGTTGACCTGCTTGTAGAGCGTGCCGATGTCGTGGCGCTGCTGGTTGTCCAGCGTGGGCCAGTTCACGGCGCCGGGCAGGTGGTCTTCGGCGTATTCGTTTTCGCTGCGTGCGTCGATGACGGTGTCGTAATCGGCCAGATGTCGCAGGGCTTCCTCGGCCGTGGTGGTGAACAAAGGCATCAGAGGATTTTTTTCAGTTCGGGCCAGACGTTGTCCAGCATGCGGGGTTGGGCCTCGGCCGTGGGGTGGATGCGGTCCGGCTGGAACAGCCGCGTCGGGTCTGCGCCGTCGGCCACGCCCTTGAGGAAGAAGGGCACCAGGCCCGCCTTCTCGCTGCGCGCCACCTGCTGGTAGAGCCCGGCAAAACGGCGCCCGTAGTCGGCGCCGTAGTTGGGCGGCATCTGCATGCCCACCAGCAGCACACGCGCGCCGGCCTTCTTCGATTGCTGGGCCATCCACTCCAGGTTGGCGCGCGTGGCGTCCAGCGCCAGGCCGCGCAGCGCGTCGTTGCCGCCCAGTTCGATGATCACGTGCGTGGGCTGGTGCTGGGCCAGCAGGGCGGCCAGGCGCGAGCGGCCGCCGAAGGTGGTCTCGCCGCTGATGCTGGCGTTGACCACGCGCACCGTCTGCTTCTCCGCGGCCAGGCGCTGCTCCAGCAGGGCCACCCAGCCGCTACCGCGCGGCAGGCCGTATTCGGCGCTCAGCGAATCGCCGAGCACCAGCAGGGTGCGGGGGGTGGCCGCCTGGGATAACCCCAGGAAACCGCCCAGCAGGGCGGCCGCGATACAGTAGCGACGCAAGAAAGAAAACTTCATGTCCGAACCCATCATTTCCGTGGAACACGTGCTCAAGTCGGTCACCGACTCGACCGGCACGCTCGATATTTTGCGCGATATCCATTTCAGCGTCCCGCCACGCCAGACCCTGGCCATCGTCGGCGCCTCCGGTTCGGGCAAGAGCACGCTGCTGTCCATCATGGCCGGGCTGGACACGCCCAGCAGCGGCACCGTGCGCCTGGACGGGCAGGACCTGTTCGCGCTGGACGAAGACGCGCGTGCCGCCCTGCGTGCGCAGAAAGTTGGTTTTGTGTTCCAGAGCTTCCAGCTGCTGGGCCACCTGACCGCGCTGGAGAACGTGATGCTCCCGCTGGAACTCGCCGGCCGCAAGGACGCGCGCAAGGCCGCCACCGAGATGCTGGACCGTGTGGGCCTGGGTCAGCGCCTGGGGCATTACCCCAAGGTCTTGAGCGGCGGCGAACAGCAGCGCGTGGCCCTGGCGCGCGCCTTCGTGGTGCAGCCGGCCGTGCTGCTGGCGGACGAGCCCACGGGCAGCCTGGACTATGCGACGGGTGAGACCGTGATGGAGCTGATGTTTGCGCTCAACCGCGAGCAGGGCACGACCCTGGTGCTGGTGACGCATGACACGGGGATTGCGCAGCGCTGCGAGCGGAGGATCACGATAGAGGCGGGCAGGGCGAGCGGTTGAGTCGCCCGTATTCAACAAGACGCGTCACCACCCTGCGGATTCTTGAGGGGGGTGATGACGGGAGGCGTGCGCGTGTGGATCTTGATCAGCCAAGCGCTGTCCAAACCTTCGCTTTGTCCGGTGTAACGGTTGTAGTTGCCGATGGTGATGCGGGCATCACCAGAGATGCCACAGATTTCATTTTCTGTGAGCGCGTCCAGCATGGCTTCCTGTACGCCAAAACGTGCAAACAGCTTGGCCGGCTGATTCAGGCAGAACCATGCCGATCTTCCGTCAAGTTTGGGGCGTGGGATAAATGATTGATCCCGGGCCGAGACGTGAAAGCACAGCTGAAATCTGCCGCCCGGATTGACTTGCCTTTCATCATGGACAAACCATTTTCCGGAGACGGTGATTTCGCCTCGGTAGGACTCACTGCCGTTTTCCGGGTGGTCCGTTCTTTTGACCGAAACCAGAGGGCTGGTTCCCGAGCCCCACAGGCCTGCATCAGTAGCAAACGCAGAGGAGGTCTCGATCAGAAAAATAAGGGCGATGAAGAGAGGTTTGACCATGTGTGAAACGATTGTAGGAAATTGCCGCTCCCGGCCACATCCCCCAAAAGAGGGATGCCACCACACCTCCCGGGTCTAACGCATCGCAACATGCTGGGATAATCCCCCCATGTCCTCCCCCAAAGTCCTGTTCGGCTTCCACGCCGTGGGTGTGCGCCTGAAGACGGCGCCGCAATCCATCATCGAGATCTATTTCGAGCCGACTCGGCGCGATGCGCGCATGCGCCAGTTCCTGGAAAAGGCCAAAGAAGCCAATGTGCGCCTGATCGAGGCCGACGGCCTGCGCCTGGCCAAGCTGGCCGGTAGCCATGGCCACCAGGGCGTGGCCGCGCGTGTGGAGCCGATGGCCCAGGTGCATTCTCTGGACGATCTGCTGGACAGCTTGAGCGAGCCGCCCCTGCTGCTGGTGCTGGACGGGGTGACCGACCCGCACAACCTGGGCGCCTGCCTGCGGGTGGCCGACGGCGCCGGGGCCCATGCGGTGATCGCGCCCAAGGACCATGCGGTGGGCGTCAACGCCACCGTGGCCAAGGTGGCCAGCGGCGCGGCCGAGACCGTGCCTTATTTCATGGTGACGAATCTGGCGCGCACGCTGGGTGAGCTGAAGGAACGCAATATCTGGTGCATCGGCACCAGCGACGATGCGCCCAAGACCATCTACCAGGTGGACCTCAAGGGCCCCACGGCCCTGGTGCTGGGTGCGGAGGGCGAGGGCATGCGGCAATTGACGCGCAAGACCTGTGACGAGCTGGTGGGCATACCGATGAAGGGCGCGGTGGAAAGCCTGAACGTCTCGGTGGCCAGCGGGGTCTGCCTGTACGAGGCTTTACGGCAACGCGGTTAATTGCTACGTACCCACCAAACAAAACGGCCCTCATGAGGGCCGTTGTTGTTGATGGGGGGCTGTTCAGGCCGTAACGTCGAGGACGGTGCCGCTGAGCTGGCTCAGGGTGTTGATGCGTCTGCGCGTGCCGCTGTTGCCGCTGTCGCTGCGTGGGGGCTGGTTCTCCAGCCCGCGCACCTTGTCGTCGGCCCGGGCCGATTCCTGCCGCGCCACGGCGGCCTGCTGCTCCAGCTGGCTCACCCGGTCGGCCGCCTGCGCGGCCTCGCGCCGGGCCATCTGCAACTGCGCCTGGTACTGGCTCTGCTGCGCCCGCACGCCGGGCGTGCTGCCATTGATGGACTGCATCGCCATGACCACGGCCGTCTCCTCAGGCCTTTTCGTTGACCAGGCGGCCGGTGGTCTGGCCCTGGGTGTTGACCACGGGCTCCTTGGGCTTGTTGCTGGCTTCCTGGCGCTGGGCGCGCTGCTGGATCTGCTCCTGTTCGGCGCGGTATTCCGCCGCGCGGTTGCGCTCGGGGGCGCGCGGCTTGGGCGGGGCGGAAACGGTGCTGGTGGAGGAAGTGACTTCCATGGCGGACTCCGGGGGGAACAGGTGCCTAAATCTTAGTCACATGCTGGCTGCTGTCAACCGCCCTCCGCCGGGCGGTCGTGTCACGCTGGCATGGCATGATGGCCGCGACCTGATTCACGCCACTGTCCCGCCATGTCCCAGGAAAAAACCGACCGTCGCCAGCTCTTGCGCCTGGCGGCCGCCACCGCCAGCACGCTCTGGCTGCCGCGCAGCGCCTGGAGCCTGGGTCGCCTGAGGCACGACCCGTTTGCCTTGGGCGTAGCCAGTGGCGCTCCCACGCACGATGGTGTGGTGCTGTGGACGCGCCTGCACTTCGACCTGCCGCAGCGCGCCGAGTTCACCCTGCGCTGGGAAGTGGCGCACGACGAGGGGTTCACGCGCATCGCGCGCAGCGGCCAGGTGCAGGCTGTGCCAGCGCTGGGGCATGCCGTGCACGCCGAGGTGGCGGGCCTGGAGCCCGACCGCTGGTATTTCTACCGGTTCATGCTGGGCGAGGCCGTGAGCCCGGTGGGGCGCACGCGCACCTTTCCGCGGCCGGACGCCTTGCCGGCGCGCCTGCGCCTGGGGTATGCCTCCTGCCAGCGCTGGGAGCACGGTTATTACGCGGCCTGGCGGCATATGCGCGCCGAGCAGCTGGACGCGGTGATGTTCCTGGGCGACTACATCTACGAGTACCCGGGGGCCCAGCAGGCGGTGCGCGCCGTGACCGGCGGCTGGGTGCGCACGCTCGACGAATACCGCGCCCGTTACGCCCTGCACAAGAGCGATGCCGACCTGCAGGCCATGCACGCCGCCTGCCCCTGGCTGCCGACCTGGGACGACCACGAGGTGCAGAACGACTACGCGGGCCAACACGAGGGCACGGGTGTGCCGCTGCTGGGCACGGTGGACGACTTTGCCGCGCGCCGTGCCGCCGCCTACCAGGCCTGGTACGAGCACATGCCGGTGCGCGCCGCCATGCTGACGCAGGGGCTGGCCGGCTTGGCGCGTGGCGCCGAACTGCGCATCTACCAGCAGCTGCCTTACGGCCGCCTGGCCACGCTGCACCTGCTCGACGGCCGCCAGTACCGAGACCGCCAGCCCTGCCTGAAGGATGGCCAGCCCGGCGGCCGCCTGGTGGACCCGGCCAAGTGCACGGAGTGGGCCGACCCGCAGCGCAGCTACCTGGGCGCCGCGCAGGACCAGTGGCTGGACGGCGCGCTGGCCCGCTCCGGCGGGCGCTGGAACGTGATCGGGCAGCAGACCCTGTTCGGCCCGCGCGACGCCCAGCCCGGCCCGGGCCAGCGCCTGTGGAACGACGGCTGGGACGGTTACGCCGGCAACCGCAAACGTGTGACCGATGCACTGCGGCGCCACGCCGTCAGCAACCCGGTGCTGCTGGGCGGCGACGTGCACGAGAACTGGGTGGGCCACGTCAAGGCCGATTACGCCGACGCCGGCAGCCCGACGGTGGGCGTGGAGTTCTGCGGCACCAGCATTTCTTCGCGCGCCAGTGCCAGCGCGGTGGAGAAGACCGCCGAGCGCCTGGCCGAGAACCCGCATTTCGTGTTTGGCGACGCGCAGTACCGCGGCTACGGCGTGGCCGAGTTCACGTCCGGGCGCCTCACGACCACGCTGCGCGCCGTGCAGGACGCCACCAAGGCGGACTCGGACGCCTTCACGCTGGCGCGTTTCGAGGTGGCCGCCGGCCGGCCCCGCATCGAGCGGCAATAATCGCGCGGTCCGGGCCCTTGGCGCCCGGCTGGTCTGTTATCCCGAGTCCTTGATGAAGAAATCCCTGTTCCTGCTGCTGGCCTTATCGGCCACCACCCTGGTCCGGGCGCAGGAAGCGCCCCCGGCCGCTCCCGTCACCCCTGCTGCCGAGGCCACACCGGTACTCCCCCAGGAGGCGGTGCCTGTCCAGACGCCGGTCGTTGCCCC
Source organism: uncultured Hylemonella sp. (assembly GCA_963512175.1). GTDB lineage: Bacteria > Pseudomonadota > Gammaproteobacteria > Burkholderiales > Burkholderiaceae_C > Hylemonella. The sequence goes on from CAUPLI010000008.1 coordinate 162,444, forward strand.
GGTGGTCGTGCCCGATGCGGCGCCTGCGGCGCCCCCCGATGCCGGGCCGCGAGTGGCTCCGGCTGTTGCGCCGGTGCGGGTCCCGGCCGTGGCGGCCCCCGTGCCGCTGGCGCCGCCCGAGCCCCTGGTGGCTGCCGGCCGTTGGGACGGCGACTTCAATGCGGGCTTCTCGCTGTCGGCGGGCAACACCGACAGCCAGAGCTTCAACCTGGGCCTCGACACCAGCTACCAGCGGCCGGACGACAAGCTCTCGTTGTCTGCCCAGTACCTGGAAAGCCGCGCCCGCAGCGTCACCAATGGCGTGGTGACGACCAGCATCACGGCGCTGCAGTGGCGCCTGGGCGGCCGTTACGACCGCGACATCACGCCGCGCGAGTTCGGCTTCGTGGGGCTGGAGTTCAGCCATGACCGCATCCGGCAGCTGGACCTGCGCACCGTGCTCAGCAGCGGCCTGGGCCATCACCTGGTCAAGGCCCGCGATGACCAGTGGGACGTCTACGGCGGTCTGACCTGGCGCGAGGATCTGTACGGTGGCAGCGGCGTGCTGATCAACGATGTGCAGCAGACCCGCATGGCGACGACCGAAATCCTGCTGGGCCAGGAATCCAGCCACCAGCTGGGCGGCACGGCGGCGCGCTTGCGGCAGAAGTTCGTGCTGTACCCGAGCCTGTTCACTGACAAGGGCACGCGCGCCACGCTGGATGCCGGCCTGCTGGTGGACATCAACAAGACCTTGAGCCTGAGCGTGAAGCTGCAGGGCCGTTACGACAGCCTGGCGCAGGCGCCGGCCGAAAAGTACGACCTGCTGTTCATCACGGGCCTGAGTGTCAAGTTCGGCGGCTGAGTATCAGAAATTTTGCGCCAGCCACAGGCGCAGCCGCATGCCGAGGCTGGTGGTGTAGCCCACCGCGGCGTGGCGGATGTTCCCCTGGGGGTCGAGCACGATGAAGGCCGGCACGGCCTGCAGGCCGTAGCGCGCCGACAGGCTGCCGTCGGCATCGACAGCGGTCAGCCAGGGAAGCTGGCGCTGCTCCAGCACGCGGGCCACCTGCGCGGCCTCGCCCGAGCGCATGGCGATGGTGAGCACCGGCCAGTCGGGCTGCAGGCTGCTGATGCTGCTTTCTTCCATGCGGCAGATCGGGCACCACTCGGCCCAGACGTGCAGGCCCACGGCGCGGCCTGGGTAGCGGGCCCGCCACTGTTCCAGCGTGATCTGCGTGCCGGCCGGCGCACCGGCCAGCGGGGCGCTGAAGGCCGGTGCCGGCCCGGCGGGGACGTGGCGGGCTTGCCAGGCGCTCACGCCCACCACGACGGCCACGATGATCAGCCCTGAGATGGCATGCGAGCGCCAGTCCTTGAGCCCGTTCCAGAACCAGGCCTTGAGGCCGGCCCCCAGGCGCTGCCAGACCGTCGTCACTTCAAGACTTCCAGCAGGCGGTCCAGCCCGCCGCTGTTGATGGCCACCATGGCCTGCTCACGCACTTTGGGTTTGGCGTGGTAGGCCACGGAGAGGCCGGCCGCGCCCATCATGGGCAGGTCGTTGGCACCGTCGCCCATGGCGATGGCCTGCTGCGGGCGGATGCTCAGTTGCGCGCAGGTCTGCAGCAGCATGCGCTGCTTCTCGGCGCCGTCGCAGATGTCGCCCCAGGGCTGGTCCACCATGCGGCCGGTCAGCACGCCGTCCTGCAGTTCCAGCACGTTGGAGCGGGTGTAGTCGATGTCCAGCAGTTGCTGCACATGGTCGGCGAAGAAGGTGAAACCACCGCTGACCAGCAGCACCTTCATGCCTGCGCGCTTGCAGGCGGCGATCAGCTCGGCCGCACCCGGGTTCAGGCGCAGGCGTTCACGCTTGACGGCCTCCAGGTCGGCCGTGGTCACGCCCTTGAGCAGGGCCACGCGGCGGCGCAGGCTGTCCTTGAAGTCGGTGATCTCGCCGCGCATGGCGGCTTCGGTGATGGCGGCCACCTCGGTCTTGCGGCCCACGGCGTCGGCGATCTCGTCCACGCACTCGATGTTGATCAGCGTGGAGTCCATGTCGAAGGCGATCAGCTTGAAGTCGCGCAGGCGCAGCGGCGGGGTGAAACCTTGCAGGACGAGGCCGGGGGCGTGTTCGGTGGCAGTAGTCATGGATCAGCTATGGGTGAGGTAAAGGTTGTCGGACCAGGTGGCGAGCCACTGCGGGCGGTAGGCGACGAAGATGGCCGTCATCATGCCGGTGACGAAGGCGTCGCCCCAGGCCATGAGCCAGAGGGCCACCCAGGCCAGTTCATCACCGATGTTGGGCAGGCTGTGGCCGGCGGCCTGGGCCAGCAGGCTGGCAGCAAAGACGCACAGCACGGTGCCGAAGAAACCGCGGCCCAGCACGTAGACAAAAGGGTGGTGCGGCACAAAACGGCGCAACAGGCCGCCCAGGCCCAGCGCCAGCGTGGCCGGCACCAGTCCTTGCCACAGCAGCAGGGCCAGGGCCTGCTCGCCCGTTGCCGGGGTGATGAGCCAGGTGATGGCACTGACGAGGGTGAGCACGGGGACCGCGAGCGGCCAGCCCAGGCTCAGCGTGACCAGGCAGGCGCCCGACCACTGCAGCTGCAGCGGCATGGCGTGCCAGAAGGGCAGGGCCCACAGCAGCGGCAGCAGGGCCAGGGTGGCCAGCAGCGGCGTCTGCAGCCCTGCGCGGGCCAGCAGGCGCCAGGGCCGCAGCCACAAGGCCGGCAAGAGGATGAGCAGCGCGAGCAGGGGTTCGACCAGCGTGGCCATGTTCGGGTCTCAGGCGGCGGCGTCGGCGGTGCGCGGGGTGCCGAGCGCACGCAGCACGTCGCGCACCATATGGGCGCGGGCCTTGGGGTCGGGCAGCTCGCGTTCGATGCGCAGCTTCTCGTTGCCGGCCAGCTTGATGTGGCGGTTCTTCTGCACCAGCTCGATCACCTTGGCCGGGTCCACCGGCGCGTCCTTGCGGAAGGTGATGTTGATCAGGTGCGGCGCGGCGTCCACCTTGACCACGCCATAGGGCTGGCTGATGACACGCAGGCGGTGCACGTCGATCAGGGTCTGGGCCTGAGGCGGCAGCTTGCCGAAGCGATCGACGATCTCTTCCATGAGCGCGTCGATCTGCTCGGTCTTCTTGGCCGTGGCGAGTTTCTTGTAGAAGGACAGGCGCATGTGCACGTCGCCGCAGTAGTCGTCGGGCAGCAGGGCGGGGGCGTGCAGGTTGATGTCGGTGGTGACGCTCATGGGCGAGAGCAGGTCCGGCTCCTTGCCTTCCCGCAGGCAACGTACGGCCTCGCTGAGCATCTCGTTGTAGAGCTGGAAACCCACTTCCAGCATATTGCCGCTCTGGTTCTCGCCGAGCACCTCGCCGGCGCCGCGGATTTCCAGGTCGTGCATGGCGAGGTAGAAGCCCGAGCCCAGCTCTTCCATGGCCTGGATGGCGTCCAAGCGCTGCGAGGCCTGCTTGGTCAGGCTTTCCTTGTCGGGCACCATGAGGTAGGCGTAGGCTTGGTGGTGGCTGCGGCCCACACGACCGCGCAGCTGGTGCAGCTGGGCCAGGCCGAACTTGTCGGCGCGGCTGATCACGATGGTGTTGGCCGAGGGCACGTCGATGCCGGTCTCGATGATGGTGGAGCACAGCAGCAGGTTGCTGCGCTGGGCCACGAAGTCGCGCATCACGGCTTCGAGCTGGCGTTCGGGCATCTGGCCGTGGGCCACGGCAATGCGGGCCTCGGGCAACAGCTCTTCGAGCCGCGCGCGGCGGTTCTCGATGGTCTCGACCTCGTTGTGCAGGAAATAGACCTGGCCGCCGCGCTTGAGCTCGCGCAGCACGGCCTCGCGGATCACGCCCTTGTCCTCGTTGCGCACAAAGGTCTTGATGGCCAGGCGGCGTTGCGGCGCGGTGGCGATCACGGAAAGATCGCGCAGGCCTTCGAGTGCCATGCCCAGGGTGCGGGGGATGGGCGTGGCGGTCAGCGTGAGCACATCGACCTCGGCGCGCAGGGCCTTGACGGCTTCCTTGTGGCGCACGCCGAAACGGTGTTCCTCGTCGATGATGAGCAGGCCCAGGTTCTTGAACTTGGTGTCCTGGCTCAAGAGCTTGTGGGTGCCGACCACGATGTCCACGCTGCCGTCGGCGATGCCCTTGAGCGCGGCCGTGATTTCCTTGCCGGAGCGGAAGCGGCTCATCTCGGCGATCTTCACCGGCCATTTGGAGAAACGGTCCACCAGGGTCTGGTAGTGCTGCTCGGCCAGGAGCGTCGTGGGCGCGAGGAAGGCGACCTGGCGCCCACCGGTGACGGCCACGAAGGCGGCGCGCAGGGCCACCTCGGTCTTGCCGAAACCCACGTCGCCGCAGACCAGGCGGTCCATGGGGCGCGGGCTCACCATGTCCTGCACCACGGCGTGGATGGCGGCGCGCTGGTCGGCGGTTTCCTCGAAACCGAAGTCGTTGGCGAACTGCTCGTAGTCGCGCGGAGAGAAGCGGAAGGCGTGGCCTTCGCGCGCGGCACGTCGGGCGTAGATGTTGAGCAGCTCGGCCGCCGCGTCGCGTATCTGCTGGGCCGCGCGGCGTTTGGCCTTGTCCCACTGGCCCGAACCCAGGCGGTGCAGCGGCGCCTCGTCGGCGCTGACGCCGGTGTAGCGGCTGATGAGCTGCAGCTGGCTGACCGGCACGTAGAGCACGGCGTTGTCGGCGTACTCAAGGTGCAGGAACTCCTGCATCTCCGGTGTGCCGTCGTCCTGCAGCTGGCCGCTCACGCTCATGTTCACCAGGCCACGGTAACGGCCGATGCCGTGGCTGGCGTGCACCACCGGGTCGCCGACCTTGAGTTCGGACAGGTCCTTGATCAGTGATTCAACGTCGCTGACCTGTTCCTGCTTCTTGCGCCGGCGTGTGCTGGGGCCGGCGGCGAAGAGTTCGGTCTCGGTGACGAAGTCCAGGCCTTCCTCGGTCCAGGCAAACCCCACGTTCAGCGCGGCGGTGGCGATGCCCAGCTTCTCGTCGCTGGCCTTGAACTCTTCCAGCGAGTCGAAGGCCGGCGGGATGACGCTGCTGGCGCGCAGGAAATCGAGCAGGCTTTCGCGCCGGCCATCGCTCTCCGCCAGCAGCAGCACGCGGTGCTGGGTGTTGCGGACGTGGTCTTTCAGCTTGGCCAGCGGGTCTTCGGCGCCGCGCACCACGGTGAGTTCGGGCAGCGGGTCGAACTCGGCCACGCCCTCGGAGCTGCCGGGGCGGATGGCCAACTGCGCGTGTCCGTTGGCCAGGGTGAAGAAAGCATCGATGCCCAGGAAGAGCGACTCGGGCGGCAGCGGGGGGCGATCGGGTTCGCCCTGGGCCAGGCGGTAGCGTTCTTTCGTGTCCTGCCAGAAGCGCTGCAGCGCGGGCTCCAGCTCGCCGTGCAGCACCACGGTGGCGGCCTGGTCGGTGCCGGCGCCGAGGTAGTCGAAGACGGTGGCGGTCTGCTCGAAGAACAGCGGCAGGTAGTACTCGATGCCCGCGGTGGCCACGCCGTTGCCGATGTCCTTGTAGATGCGGCTCTTGGTCGGGTCGCCTTCGAGCAGCTCGCGCCAGCGGCGACGGAACAGGGCGCGCGAGTCGTCGTCCATGGGGAATTCGCGGCCGGGCAGCAGGCGCACCTCGGGCACGGGGTAGAGGCTGCGCTGGCTGTCGGGGTCGAAGGTGCGGATGGAGTCGACCTCGTTGTCGAACAGGTCGACGCGGAAGGGCACTTGCGAGCCCATGGGGAAGAGGTCGATCAGGCCGCCGCGTACCGCGTACTCGCCCGGGCTCACGACCTGGGTCACGTGGTTGTAGCCGGCCAGGGTGAGCTGGCTGCGGAACTGGGTTTCGTCCAGCTTCTGGTTGGCCTTGAAGGAGAAGGTGTGGGCGGCCAGGAAGCCGGGCGGCGCCAGGCGATAGAGCGCGGTGGTGGCCGGGATCAGCACGATGTCGGTCGTGTCCTCGGGTTTGCCTTTGCCATGGTTGTACAGGCGCCAGAGCGTGGCCAGGCGCTCGCTGATCAGGTCCTGGTGCGGCGAGAAGGTGTCGTAGGGCAGGGTTTCCCAGTCGGGAAACATGGCGCAGCGCAACTCCGGCTTGAAGAAGGCGATCTCGTCGATCAGGCGCTGGGCATCGGTGGCGTCGGCGCAGACGATGGCCAGCAAGCGGCCGCCGGCTTGCTCGCGCTCGGCCAGACGGGCCAGCAGCAAGGCGTCGGACGAACCCGTGGGGCGGGGCAGGGTGTAGCGCTTGCCGGTCTGTAGTTTGGGGAGATCCATCGAGGAAGCAAATCAAAAAACGCAAAAACCCCCTGCGCGGATGGCGGGGGGTGTGCGAGCCTCATTTTAGTGGACTGGCAGCGCTCTAGAATGACAGCTGCCCCATGACCTCCAAGTCCACTTCCCCTGCCGCCCGCTATTGGGCCCTCATACCCTGTGCCGGCAGCGGTACACGCGCCGGTGGCGCCGGCCCCAAGCAGTACCAGCCCGTCGCGGGCCAGCCCATGGTGCGGCACACCTTGGCGGCCTTTGCCGCTGTGCCGCAATTGCAGCGCACCCTGGTGGTGGTGGCCCCGGGCGACCGTTTTCTCGAACCCGGGACCACGGCCAGCTATGCCCTGGCCGATTGCGGCGGCGCGACGCGCGCCGCCACCGTGACGAACGGCCTGGCCGTGCTGCGCAGCCTGGGGGCCGGCGAGCAGGACTGGGTGCTGGTGCACGACGCCGCGCGCTGCCTGGTGACGCCACAGCAGATCAGCCAGCTGATCGATGCCTGCGCGCAGGACGAGGTGGGCGGCCTGCTGGCGCTGAAGCTGCCCGACACGCTCAAGCAGGAACAGGATGGCCGGGTGAGTGCCACGCTGGCGCGTAGCGACAAGTGGCTGGCGCAGACGCCGCAGATGTTCCGCCTGGGGCTGTTGCAGCGCGCCTTGTTGCAGACCGGTGTGGAGGTGACCGACGAGTCCTCGGCCGTCGAGGCGCTGGGCCTGGCGCCGCGTCTGGTGAGCGGCAGCGCCCAGAATTTCAAGGTGACCTACCCCGAGGACTTCGCGCTGGCCGAGGCCGTGCTTCGGGCCCGGGTGGACGCCACAAGGACAACGACATGAGCACTCTTTTTTCCATGCGGGTTGGCGAGGGCTGGGACGTGCATGCCCTGGTCGAGGGGCGCAAGCTCATCCTGGGCGGCGTCGAGATTCCCTACGAGCGCGGCCTGCTGGGCCATTCGGATGCCGACGCGCTGCTGCACGCCATCACCGATGCGCTGCTGGGTGCGGCCGGCCTGGGCGACATCGGCCGCCATTTCCCCGACACCGATGCGCGCTTCAAAGGCGCCGATTCATCGGTGCTGCTGGCTGAGGCGGCGGCGCGCGTGCGCGCCCAGGGCTGGCAGATCGGCAACGTGGACAGCACCATCGTGGCCCAGGCACCCAAGATGGCGCCGCACATCGCGGCCATGCGCGAACGCATCGCGGCCGTGCTCGGCCTGGCTGTAGATCAGGTCAACGTGAAGGCCAAGACGGCCGAAAAGATGGGGCCCGTGGGCGAGGGGCTCAGCATCGAGGCGCGTGCCGTCGTGCTGCTGGCACGCTGAAAACTTGCGAATAAGTCTACTGCGCGACCCGATCGCGGCGTTGGGCGGTGCGCGCCATCCTCACGTACCTGAAGTACGTTCCGGTGGCTGTGCTCCGTCCGCCTTGCGCTCGGGCCGCTCGCTACGACTTCTTCACAAGTTTTGAGTCCCGGTTTTCTATGAGGGGTGTTCAGGCGTGGGACTGCTTGAGCTGGATGCGGATGGTAAAGCCGCCGGTGCTGCTGTTGCCCAGGCCGAACTTGCCGCCCATGCGGCGCACGGTTTTTTCCACGATGGACAGGCCCAGGCCGGCCCCGGTGGCGGCGGTTCGTGCCTCGTCGCCGCGGTAGAACGGTTTGGTCAGGTTGGGCAGGTGCTCGGGTGCCACGCCCGGGCCGTGGTCGCGCACGCGGATCTGCACCCACTGGTCGCGCGCGCGGGTGGTGATGTCCACGGTGGTGATGCCGGTCTCCGCATGCTTGCCGTAACGGCGTGAGTTTTCCACCAGGTTGGAGATGACGCGGCCGAGCTCCACGGAGTCGGCCAGCACCGAGACGTTGTCCTGCAGGTCCAGGTTGAACAACATGTCGGGACGGTCCTTGAAGGCGAACAGGCTGGCGCGGATGACCTCGTTGATGTTGACCGGTGACAGGCGCACGTGGTCGGGGCGCGCGTAGTCGAGGAATTTGTCGATGATGGCGTCGAGCTGTTCCAGGTCGGCCACCATGTGGGCCTGGGCGTCGGGGTCGGCCACGCTCATCTCGGTTTCCAGGCGCAGGCGGGAGAGCGGCGTGCGCAGGTCGTGCGAGATGCCCGCCAGCATGACGGCGCGGTCCTGCTCGATCTTGGCCAGGCGCTGGGCCATGCGGTTGAAGCCGATGTTGACCTGGCGGATTTCGGTGGTCGGCACCCGCTCGTTGAGGCGGCTGGCGGCGAAGTCGCCTTCGCGGATGCGGCTGGCGGCAAAGGAGAGCTGCTTGAGCGGGCGGTTGATCAGGCGGGCGATGACGGCCGCGCCAGCCAGCGAGAGCAGGGCGCCGGTGCTCAGCCAGATCAGCCAGGTCTTGCTGGCGGTCTGGTTGAAGCGCGAGCGGTCGGTGTGCAGCCAGTAGTTGTCGCGGTCGATGACGAAGCCGACCCACAGCCCCGGCTTGCCATTGACACTGTTGGCCACCACCGTGCCCGGCCCCAGGCGGGCCGTCAGTTCCTGGTTGATGCGCCGGTTTACGCTGTCGGTGTCGAAGGGCTCATAGCGGTCGCGTGGCTCGCGCGGCAGCACGCGCACGCCTTCCTTCTCGGTCATGGTCTTGATCAGCGAGACGCGCATGATGGCGTCGGAGTGGACCAGCGCAGCGCGGCTGAGGTTGACCAGCGATGCGATCTGCTGCGCGGTCTGGATGGCGCGCGGCTCGAACTCCAGTGCGCGCAGGGTCTGCAGCCAGGCCAGGATGCTGCCGAACAGCAGCAGGGCCAGCAGGAAGAAGGTGCGCCAGAACAGGCTCAGGCCGGTCTGGTCGCGCACTTCGCCGTCGAGTTCGGCCGGGGTGGTTTCCTGCGAATTGCTGCCGCCGCGCTGTTCCTCGGTCAGCCACGATTGCCAGCGCGACGGATCCAGGAGAGAGGAGCGCAGCGGGGCGGGGGAGCGATGGCCGCGAAAGATCAACCTGCACCGTCCGGTACGAAGACGTAGCCCACGCCCCAGACGGTCTGGATGTAGCGCGGCACGGCCGGATCAATCTCGATGAGCTTGCGCAGGCGCGAGACCTGCACGTCCAGGCTGCGGTCGAAGGGTTCGAATTCACGCCCGCGGGCCTGCTGGGCCAGCTTTTCGCGCGACATGGGCTGGCGCGGATGCCGCACCAGGGCCTTGAGCATGGCGAACTCGCCCGTGGTCAGGGGCAGCTCCTCGCCCTCCTTGCGCAGGGTGCGCGCACCCATGTCGAAGGTGTAGGGGCCGAAGCTCACCACCTCCTGGTCGCTCGAAGGCGCACCGGGTGCCTCCAGCGCCGGACGCCGCCGCAGTACGGCATTGATGCGCGCGAGCAGCTCACGCGGGTTGAAGGGCTTGCCCAGGTAGTCGTCGGCACCGACTTCCAGGCCGACGATGCGGTCCACGTCCTCGACCTTGGCCGTCAGCATGATGATGGGGGTTTTGTCATTGGCCGCGCGCAGGCGCCGGCAGATGGACAGGCCGTCCTCGCCGGGCATCATGAGGTCGAGCACGATGAGGTCGACCGTCTCGCGCAGCAGGATGCGCGTGAGGGACTTGCCGTCCTCGGCCTGGAAGACCTCGAAGCCCTCCTGGGTCAGGTAGCGGCGCAGCAGGTCGCGAATGCGCGCGTCGTCATCGACTACCAGGATCTTGTCGGTACGGCTGGAAATGGAAGTCATGGTCTGTGTTGGGCCTTGGACGGATACACCTTGCGAATTCTGCCGGTCGCCGTGAGCGGTCGGACCCTCAAGGGCCTGACTTTGACATACTGTTACAAATCTCGGCCCAATGCGCAAGTACGTCCTCGCAAGAATGCCGGATAGCCCCAGGAGTCCTGTTCCATGAAATCCCTTTTCCCTTCCGCCCCCGTTCTGCTGCTGGCCGCCGGCCTGTGGGCCGCGCCTGTGGTCCACGCCCAGCTGGGGCCGATTCCGCGTGATGTCGTTCAGTTCACGGCCACGGCCACGCTGGAGGCGCGCCAGGACCAGCTCAGCGTGACGCTGCGCGCCACGCGCGAGGGCAGCGACCCGGCCGTGGTGCAACAACAGCTCAAGGCCGTGCTGGACGCGGCCCTGGCCGAGGCGCGCCCCGCCGCCCAGCCCGGCGGCGCTCTGGAGGTGCGCAGCGGCGCCTTCAGCCTTTACCCCCGCAGCAACCGCGATGGGCGCATCAGCACCTGGCAGGGGGCGGCCGAGCTCATCCTGTCGGGCACCGAGCTGGAGCGCATTGCAGCCCTGGCCGGACGCATCCAGGGCATGGCGGTGGCGCAGACGGTTTTCGGCCTGAGCCGTGAGCAGCGCGAGCGTCTGGAGCAGCAGGCCCAGGCCCAGGCCATCGAGCGTTTCCGCGCCCGGGCCACGGACATCGCACGTGGTTTCGGTTTCAGCGGCTACAGCCTGCGCGAGATCCACATCAACAGCCAGGAGCAGGGTGCGCAGATCCGCCCGCGTTTCATGGCCATGGAGGCCAAGGCCAGTGTGGCTTCCGACGCGCCGCTGCCGGTCGAGGCCGGCCAGGCCCAGGTGCAGGTCATTGTCAGCGGCTCGGTGCAGCTGAAATAGGGCCGGAGCCGGCCTGTCGCCTGCCGGTTTGCCGGCCGGCCGGGCTGGTCTACACTGTCTGCATCAGGCCCTAGCCATGTCGCCCTTATCCACCTTCCAGAATGACCGGCGTCCCTCCGCGGCGCTGCCCGAGCCCAAGGTGGGCGACAGCATCGGCCGCTTCAAGCTGCGGCGCATGATCGGCCAGGGCGGGCAGGCCACGGTCTGGCTGGCCTTTGATCCCCGGCTGGAGCGCGAGGTGGCCATCAAGCTGCTGCGGCCGGAGCAGGGCGCCGATGCCGCCCTTGTGGCCCATTGGCTGCAGGAGGCGCGCAGCGTCAGCCGCCTGACGCATCCCAACATCATTCCGGTTTTCGAGGCGGACGTGCAGGACCGGCAGCCCTACCTGGTCTTCGAGTACGTCCCCGGCCAGACCCTGGCCGCGATCCTGCACCAGCGCGGTGCGCTGCCGCCGGGCGAGGCGGTGAGCCTGATGATCGACGTGCTGGAAGCGCTGGCCGCCGCCCATGCGGCCGGCATCGTGCACCGTGACCTCAAGCCTTCCAATGTGCTGGTCGATGCCAGTGGCCGCGCGCGTGTCATGGATTTCGGCATCGCCGTGCGTGTGCAGGAGAGTGAGGCGCAGCCAGCGCCGGCCAAGGCCCCGCAGGCGACCGGCGGCACGCCGGGGTATATGTCGCCGGAGGCCGCCACGGGAGCGCCGCCCACGCCCGCCATGGATATTTTTTCCGCCGCCGTCGTGCTGACGGAGATGCTCAGTGGCCAGCGCCTGATCGACGAGCGCGATCCCTGGCGCGCCATGCAGCGTGTGGCGCTGGAGGATCTGCGGCTGCCGACCGAGCTGGGCGGCGAGGCCGATGACGCACTGCGCACCATCCTGCTGCGCGGCCTGGCACGCGACCCGCGCCAGCGTCATCCTTCCGCCCAGGTGTTCCGCGACGAGTTGAAGAAATGGCTGCGACCGGTGACCACGCCGCTGAGCGATGCCGACGAAAAAGGCAGCAGCGGCACCGTGGAGTTCCTGTTGCGGCGCATGCGCCACAAGAGTGATTTCCCGGCCATGTCGGGCTCCATCGTGCGCATCCAGAGCATTTCCAGTTCGGACCGCGAGAGCGTCGCCACCCTGACCAACGAGATCCTCAAGGATGTGGCGCTGACCAACAAGCTGCTGCGCGTGGTCAACACCCCGCAGTACGCGCGTGGTGGCACCATCAGCACCGTGTCGCGCGCGGTCACGCTGGTGGGCTTCAACGGCATCCGCAACATGGCGCTGAGCCTGGTGCTGCTCGAACACATGCAGGACAAGGCACACGCCAGCCTGCTCAAGGAGGAGTTCCTGCGCTCGCTGATGGCCGGTGCGATTGCCATCGAACTCAGCCCGGTGCGCAGCGAGGGCGAGGAAGCCTTCCTGGGTGCCATGTTCCAGAACCTGGGACGCCTGCTGACCGAATACTATTTCCCGGAAGAGGCGCGTGCCGTACGCGCCCTGACCGGTGGCAAGGAGCCCATCCCCGAGGACAGCGCCACGATCACCGTGCTGGGCATCAGCTACGAGCAGTTGGGCGTGGGCATCAGCAAGGCCTGGCATCTGCCCGACACCATCCAGCACTGCATCCGCAAGCCGACGGGTCCTGCACCGGCCACGCCGCCCAAGGAGCTCGCCGACCGGTTGCGCTGGATCGCCCTGGCCTCCAACGAGATGGCCGATGTCCTGCTGCACAGCGAACCCAGGTCTGCCCTGGTCAAGCTGGCGCAGGTGGGCCAGCGTTATGCGCGTTGTATCGGGATCGACGCCAAGGGCGTCGACACCGCGACCCAGCGGGCGCGCGAAAAGCTGGCCGAGCTGGCGCGCGCCATGGAGTTCAAGGTGGCGCCCGATTCGCCGGCCGCCCGCCTGTTGCAGACCATGCCCACGGGCGGGGTGACCCCGCGGACCGTGACCCTGCACGACCCGGTCGGGTCCGACGCTTTCCACGACTCGGTGGGGTCCTTCGAATTGCATGCCACCCAGCCCGTGACGCCCGAGCAGATCGCGGCATTGGCGCTGGAGTCGCAGCGCGTGGCCGAGATGCTGGCGGCCGGCATCCAGGACATCACCAACGCCATGGTCGAGGACTTCAAGCTGCCCGACATCCTGCGCATGATCCTGGAGACCATGTACCGGGCCATGGGTTTTCGCCAGATCGTCTTCTGCATGCGCGATGCCAAGCAGGATGCACTGACCGGTCGCTTCGGCCTGGGGAAGGGCGTGGAGCAGATCGTCAAGTCTTTCCACATCCCGTTGCATCCGCAGAAGAGTGACCTGTTTTCAGCGGTCTGCAGCAAGGGCGTCGACACCATGATCAGCGACGCTGGTGCCACACGTGTGGCCGAGCGGCTGCCGGACTGGTACCGCGATGGGGTTCATGCATCTTCTTTCCTGCTGTTGCCGCTGATGCTCAAGGGGGCACCCTTCGGCCTGATCTATGCCGACAAGGGGGAGCTGGGGGATCTGCAGCTGGGCGAAAAGGAACTGGCGCTGTTGCGGACCTTGCGTAATCAGGCGGTGATGGCGTTCAGGCAGTCGTCCTGAGTTTCTGTTGGCCTAGCTAGGCCCTGGTGGACGTGGCTTTGTCGGGATGTGCCCCCGACAGGGCAGTAACTTTCTCTTGCGTGCCCAAGAGAAAGTCACCAAAGAGAAGGGCAGCCGAAGTCAGGGCCCCTGCGGGGTACCTTGCGCTGCTCGCATCGGGCGGGGTCGGGCTAAACTCGCTGCGCTCAAACAACGCCCG
>CAUPLI010000009.1:0-126419 GCA_963512175.1 uncultured Hylemonella sp.
AGGTGGTCCCACTCCTTCCCATCCCGAACAGGACAGTGAAACGCCTCAGCGCCGATGATAGTGCGGGTTCCCGTGTGAAAGTAGGACATCGTCAGGCTCTTACAGCAGAAAACGCCCCGTCAATTGACGGGGCGTTTTTATTTGTGTGAACGGAAATGGTCTACTGATTCAGAAGGCCGGGCTCGGCAGAGATGGCAATGGCTTGCGCTGCGCCAGTTCGCAGCAGATCATGGATCAGATCGTCTATCCATGCGTCGAAATCTGCGTCGGCGAAATACCGGGTGTGCAGCAGGTGGAAATAGCTCGTGGCGTGCGTCCAGTGCCGCATCGCCCTGAGAGTGATCTGCTGTAATTCCAGTAGTTTGAATTTCAGCAGGACCTTGGCGGCATAACGGGCATGACGCATGGGATCGGCGATGAACTGTCCCAGACGCAGCCGGGCAAGGTCCAAAGCACCCCTGACATCGTGCAAGACAGTGCCATGGCCGGGGATGACGAGGCTGGGGTGCAGCGTCTCGATCAAGTTGAGGGTCTGCTCAACCTCCAGGAAAGCCGAAACGCCCTCGATCTCGGGGAAGACGACGCCAAAACCGTTGGCCCACAGCGCGTCAGCTGAGATCAGGATGCGTGATTCCGGTTGAAAGAGGATGACCGAGTCTGGGTCGTGCCCGGGAGCTGCGTGGATATCCCAGTCGCGTGCACCCAGGCGGATTGAGTCACCAGGCTTCAGCAATTGGGTGTAGCTGAAGCGTGGGCAAAACTGCCCGGTCGGAACGTAGCTCAGGGCGTCATCGTCCCAGGCACTCACGGCAGAGGCCAAGCCTGGCGGGATATAGGTCTGCAGCGGCGGGTAGGCGGCTTGCAGGGCCTTGTTGCCGCCGCAGTGGTCGCTGTGCAGGTGCGTGTTGACGAGCAGATCCAGCGGACGCGCGCCTAATCGGGCCTGAACCAGTGCGACTGTCTGTGCCGCGTGCGTACCGTACCCGCTATCGACCAGAGCGCATTGCTCTGGTCCCAGCAAGAGGATGTTGTTGGACGACAGCCAGCCCCGCTCCAGGACAACGATGTCGGGCGGCAGGGCGGCAAGACTCACTTGCCGGCCCGCAACTCGCGACGCAGGATCTTGCCGACGTTGGACTTGGGCAACTCGTCGCGGAATTCGATGTACTTGGGGTGTTTATAGCCCGTCAGGTTCTGGGCGCAGTACTTGGCCACATCGTCCTCGCTCAGGGTCGGGTCGCTGCGAACCACGTAGACCTTGATGGCCTCACCCTGCTTGGCATCCGGGACGCCGATGACGGCACATTCCAGCACGCCATCGCAGAGGGAAATCACGTTTTCCAGCTCACTGGGGAACACATTGAAGCCACTGACCAGGATCATGTCCTTCTTGCGATCAACGATTCTGGTATAGCCCTGGGCGTCCATGATGCCGATGTCACCCGTGCGCATGAAGCCGTCAGGCGTGAAGGCCTGGGCGGTTTCGACAGGCTGCATGTAATAGCCTGTCATCACGTTCGGGCCCTTGACGCAGATCTCGCCCGAATCGCCAACAGGCAGGGTCTTGCCGTCGTCATCCTTGATGGCGATCTCGACTCCCGGCAGAGGCAGGCCAATGGTGCCGCTGAATTTGCTGGTCGTGACCGGGTTGTTGGTGCCGATAGCGCAGGTCTCGCTCATGCCCCAACCTTCTACCATGGCGCAACCTGTGACCTCCTGCCAGTGCCTGGCCGTGCCCTCAGAGGCGGCCATGCCACCAGCTTGCGAGATGCAGAGGTGGGAAAAATCAAGGGTGCGGAATTGCGGATGTTGCAACAGGGCGTTGAACAGGGTGTTCACGGCGGGCAGCATATGGAAAGGACGGCGCTTGAGCACTTCGATGAACTTGCCGATGTCGCGCGGGTTGGGGATCAGCGTCATGTGCGAGCCCCATCGAATCGCCAGGAAACACAAGGTCAGCGCGAAGATGTGATAAAGCGGCAGCGCGGCGACGCTGTTGGTCTCACGCACGTTGCCGACGCGGTCGAGCGCCGGTGTGAACCAGGCTTCGGCCTGCAGGATGGCGGCGACCACATTGCGGTGGGTCAGCACGGCCCCCTTGCTCAGGCCGGTGGTGCCGCCCGTGTATTGCAGGAAGGCCACCGAGTCGAGATTGACAGCGGCAGGTTTGAGTGAAAGATGAGCTCCCTCGCCCAAGACCTTGCGGAAAGAGGTGACGCCTCTTCCCTCGGTGATGGGCAGGCGGAAAGGGGGCACCATCTTGGCCAGATGGCGCACGGCAAATGTGAGCCAGCGCCCGTACCAGGGGCCGAGCAGATCGCCGAAGGCGGTGAGCACCACGTGCTTGACGGGGGTGCGATCGATGACCTCTTCGAGCGTGTGCGCAAAATTCTCCAGCACGACGATGGCAGTCGCCCCGGAGTCCTTGAGTTGGTGCTCGAGCTCCCGTGCCGTATACAAAGGGTTGACGTTCACACAGGTGTAACCGGCACGCAGGATGGCCGCCATGGTGACGGCGAACTGCGGGATGTTGGGCAGCATGATGGCCACGCGCGCTCCGGGTTCCAGGCCCAGTCGCTGCAACCAGGCGCCCAGCGCCGCAGACAACTCGTCGAGCTCACGGTAGCTCATCCAGCGCTCCATGCAGACCGAGAAGGGCTGGGTGGCGTTTTTACGGAAGGACTCTTCCAGCAAGTGGGCCAGGGAACTGTACTGTCCCGGATCAACATCGTGGGGGACGCCGGCGGGATAGCTGTGCAACCAGAATTTTTCCATCAATCACTCCATGAGCTTGCTATTGGAACGCAGCCCGGCGGGGCGCGACATCGGGCTTGTCCTAGGTAGCCGGGGAAAACTGTCACGCACGCGTCAAGGCGGCGTAGCCGCTGGATGAAAAAGGCAAATCACCTTACATTCGTGCCATGGACGTCAACAAGGAAGACTCGGCAACAGAGCGCAGCAGTGAGCTGCTCAGGGTACTGCCTCCGGAGCAGAGTGCAACAGCGCGGGCGCCCTGGGTCGCCGTGATCCGGCGCCTGGGGGCTCGGCATCAGGGGCGCATAACGCGCCATCTGCAGGCGCTGGACGAGCGCGATCGCTACCTGCGCTTCGGCTATCTGGCCAACGACGCCCAGATCCAGGCCTATGTCGACGGCCTGGACTTCGAGCGTGACGCGGTTTTCGGCATCTACAACCGCCGGCTGGAACTGGTGGCCATGGCGCATCTGGCGCACTCCGTGGACAAGAGTTTTGACGCCTGCGCCGAATTCGGCGTTTCGGTCTTGCCTTCGGTACGTGGCCATGGCTATGGCAGCAAACTGTTCGCGCGCGCCGTGCGGCATGCCCGCAATGAAGGGGTGCACCTGATGTTCATCCATGCCCTGAGCGAGAACACGGCCATGATCAACATCGCCCGCAAGGCCGGGGCCACGGTGGAGCGTGATGGATCGGAAGCCAGTGCATACTTGCGCCTCCCGCCCGCCACCTTTGAAAGTCAGGTGACTGAAATGCTGGAGGAACAGCTGGCACAGACGGATTACCGGCTGAAGGTCCAGGCCAAACAGTTCTGGGAATTCCTGACGGGCTTGCAGGACATACGCCGCGGCGTGCGGGACGCGCGGCACAAATCAGCCCCCTGAGGGGGCCGCCCTGGCGTCATGGCGCGGCCACGGTGATCCGCTATCCTATGGGGGTCCCAACAACTGCACGTCCGTGCTGCCGTCAGTGCCCGACCCTCACCCTGCGCGCGCCCCTGAAAAAGAGGACAAGCGTACCTTCCTGAAGAAACTGGCCGAGTTCATCCACCCCGGACCGGACTCCACCGCCGAGCTGATCGAAACCTTGGCCGAGGCCGAAGACAACGCGGTCATCGGCGCCGAGTCCCGCTACATGCTCGAAGGTGTGTTGCGCATGGCCGAGATGACAGCGGGCGATGTCATGGTGCCGGCACCGCGCATGGATCTGGTCGATATCAATGCGCCCTTCGATGAACTGCTCCACGTGATCATCGACACCGCGCACTCGCGCTTTCCGGTCTTTGAGGGCGAGCGCGAGAACATCATCGGCATCCTGATGGCCAAGGACCTGCTCAAGCTGCAGCGTGCGCCGGAGCTCAACATCCGCGCCCTGCTACGCCCGGCGGTTTTTGTTCCGGAAAGCAAGGGCCTGAACGATCTGCTGCACGAATTCCGCGGCAACCGCAACCATCTGGCGATCGTGATCGACGAGTTCGGGCGCGTGGCAGGGCTCATCACCATCGAGGACGTACTCGAACAGATCGTGGGAGAGATCGAGGACGAGTTCGACATTTCCGAGGACGAGGGTGACATCTTCGGTCTGGCCGACCAGACCTACCGCGTCAGCGGACGCGCATCCGTGGAGCGGGTCAACGAGGCTTTTGATGTCAAGATCACCGGCAGCGACCCGGAAGAGAGCTTCGACACCATCGGCGGACTGGTCGCCCATGAGATCGGGCATGTGCCGCGGCGCGGCGAACAGCACGTGATCGCCGGGCTGAAGTTCGTGGTGCTGCACACCAAGGGTGGTGCCGTGAAGTGGTTCAAGGTCTCGCCCGTGGTGCCGCGCAAGGCCGGGCTCCATGGCTGAGCGCTGGGCGCGCATCGGCTCCTGGATCCTGAGCAGCGGGGCCGGCCTGGCCCAGGCGCTGGCCCTGGCCGCACCCTGGGACGGCCAGCCGCGCTGGTGGTTGCAACTCCTCGCACTGGGCCTGCTGGCCTGGCAACTCGAACGCAGCACGCACTGGAAGCAGGCCGCTCTGTCCGGCTGGCTGTTTGCCACGACCTGGCTCGCAGCCACTTTCTGGTGGCTCTACATTTCCATGCACACCTATGGCGGCCTGCCGGCCGCACTGGCCGTGCTCGCCGTGCTCGCCCTCGCCGGCGCCTTGGCGCTTTATTACGCGGTGGCCTGCGCCCTGCAAGTGCGGTACGCTCCGCGCCACCGGGCCGCGCGGGCCCTGCTGTTTGCGGCACTCTGGCTGCTGGCGGAGCTGGCGCGCGGCGTCTGGTTCACGGGTTTCGGCTGGGGTGGCAGTGGCTACGCGCATGTCGAGGGCCCCTTGGCCGGCTACGCGCCGTGGCTGGGGGTCTATGGCATCTCGGCCCTGGCGGCCTGGCTGGCCATGACGATCCCGCAGATCTGGGCCTGCGGCCACTGGCAGCGTCTGGCGGCCCTGGCCCTGCTGGCCCTGCCCTCCGTGCAGCAGATGGACGGCGCCACGGTGACCCGCTCAACGGGGCGGCTGGGCGTGGCCCTGCTGCAAGGCAATATCCCGCAGGACGAGAAATTCCAGCCCGGCACCGGCGTGCCCATGGCCCTGCGCTGGTACGGAGAGCAACTGCAGCAGCGACACGCGCCGCTGATCGTGGCACCCGAGACGGCCCTGCCCCTGCTGCCGCAACAGTTGCCGCAGGGCTACTGGGACGCCCTGCGCCAGCGATATGCCAGTGGCACCGAGGCGGCGCTGATCGGGTTGCCGCTGGGCAGCTACCGCGAAGGCTATACCAACTCCGCCGTGGGCCTGGCGCCGGGCCAGGTGCCCTGGCGCTACGACAAGCACCACCTGGTTCCTTTTGGCGAGTTCATCCCGACCGGCTTCAAGTGGTTCACGGCCATGATGAACATCCCCCTCGGAGACTTCCATCGTGGCGACGTGGGCCAGCCTGCCTTCGAATGGCAAGGCCAGCGTCTGGCGCCCAATATCTGCTACGAGGATCTGTTCGGCGAGGAACTGGGTGCGCGTTTCCGTGATCCGGCCCGGGCGCCCACGGTCTTCGTCAATCTCAGCAACATCGCCTGGTTCGGCAACACCGTGGCGATCGACCAGCACCTGCACATCTCGCGCATGCGCGCGCTGGAGTTCGAACGCCCCTTCGTGAGGGCCACCAACACCGGCTCCACGGCCATCATCGACCATCGTGGCCAAGTCATCACCGAGTTGCCACGCCACACCCGGGGTGTGCTGCTGGGCGAGGTGGAGGGGCGCGAGGGCCTGACGCTGTATGCCCGTTGGGTGGCGCGCACGGGCTTGTGGCCGCTGTGGTTGGCCGGCCTGGCCGGGCTGCTGTGGGCCGTCTGGCGCAAAAGAGCCTGATCTCCCCTGGTGACAGGCCCGAAGCCCCGTAAAATCAAGGGCTTACGCGGAAATCCGCCTATTTCAGCGCCCCAGCGCGCTGCACCCGCATGCCGGGTGCATGCGCCTGCACCTGACCCAACCATGTTGACCTTCCAACAAATCATTCTGAAACTGCAGTCCTACTGGGATGCCCAGGGTTGTGCGCTCTTGCAGCCCTATGACATGGAAGTCGGCGCCGGTACATCGCACACCGCCACCTTCCTGCGCGCCATCGGCCCCGAGCCCTGGAAGGCGGCCTATGTACAGCCCAGCCGCCGCCCCAAGGACGGCCGCTATGGTGAGAACCCCAACCGCCTGCAGCACTACTACCAGTACCAGGTCGTGCTCAAGCCGGCACCGAGCAACATCCTCGAGCTCTATCTCGGTTCGCTCGAAGCGCTGGGTTTCGACCTGAAAAAGAACGACATCCGCTTCGTCGAGGACGACTGGGAGAACCCCACGCTGGGCGCCTGGGGCCTGGGCTGGGAAGTCTGGCTCAACGGCATGGAGGTGACGCAGTTCACCTACTTCCAGCAGGTTGGCGGCATCGACTGCAGGCCCATCACGGGCGAGATCACCTACGGCCTGGAGCGCCTGGCCATGTACCTGCAGGGCGTGGACAACGTCTACAACCTCAAGTGGACCGACACCCTGAGTTATGGCGACGTCTACCTGCAGAACGAAAAAGAGCAGTCCGCCTACAACTTCGAGCACAGCGATGCGGACTTCCTCTTCACTGCCTTCACGGCGCACGAGAAGCAGGCCAAGCACCTGATGGAGCAGCAACTCGCCTTGCCGGCCTACGAGCAGGTGCTCAAGTGCGCGCACAGCTTCAACCTGCTGGACGCACGCGGCGCCATTTCCGTGACCGAACGCGCCGCTTACATCGGCCGCATCCGCAACCTGGCCCGTGCCGTGGCCCAAAGCTACTACGAGAGCCGCGAGCGCCTGGGCTTCCCCATGGCGCCGCGTGCCTGGGTCGAGCAAATGACGAAGAAGGCAGCCTGACACCATGACGACCCAAAACCTTCTCGTTGAACTGTTTGTCGAAGAGCTGCCCCCCAAGGCGCTCAAGAAGCTCGGCGACAGTTTCGCCACCACCCTGGCCGACCAGCTGCGTGCCATGGGGCTGGCCACGACCGAATCTGTCGTGACGGCCTATGCCTCGCCGCGCCGCCTGGCCGCGCACATCACACATGTCCTGCTCAAGGCGGCCGACAAGGCCGTGCAGCAAAAGCTCATGCCGGTGGCAGTGGGCCTGGACCCCGTCGGTAATCCCACGCAGGCGTTGATCAAGAAGCTCTCGGCCCTGGGGGCCGATGTGTCCGATCCGGCCCAGGCGGTCGCCGCGCTCAAGCGCGCGCCCGATGGCAAGGCCGAGGCCCTGTTCTACGACAGCCTGGTCACCGGCGCCACGCTGGACAGCGGCCTGCAGAAGGCGCTGGACGAGGCGTTGGCCAAGCTGCCCATTCCCAAGGTCATGAGCTACCAGCTCGAAACCGACTGCGAACTGCCAGGCTGGAGCAGCGTGAACTTCGTGCGCCCGGCCCATGGCCTGGTGGCCCTGCATGGCAGCACTGTGGTGCCCGTCAAGGCATTGGGCCTGAAGGCCTGCAACAGCACCAAGGGCCACCGCTTCGAAGCGAAGAAGGACACCGTGGTGTTCAAGGACGCCGACAGCTACGCAGCCGCGCTGCTGAACGATGGCGCGGTGATCGCGTCCTTCGCCGAGCGCCGCGCCGAGATCGTGCGCCAGCTGACGGCGGCCGCGGCCAAGGTCGGCGGCGGTGTGCGCGCCATCGAGGACGAGGCCCTGCTGGACGAGGTGACCGCCCTGGTCGAGCGCCCCAATGTGCTGGTCTGCCAGTTCGAGAAGGAATTCCTCGCCGTGCCGCAGGAGTGCCTGATCCTCACGATGAAGGCCAACCAGAAGTACTTCCCCCTGCTCGACGCCGCCGGCAAGCTGACGAACCAGTTCCTCGTGGTCAGCAACATCAGCCCCAGCGACGCCAGCGCCGTGATCGGCGGCAACGAGCGCGTGGTGCGCCCGCGCCTGGCCGACGCCAAGTTCTTCTTCGACCAGGATCGCAAGAAGACGCTCGAATCGCGCGTCGAGGGCCTGGGCAAGGTGGTCTATCACAACAAGCTGGGCACCCAGGGTGAACGCGTTGAGCGCGTGCGCGCCATCGCCAAGGCGATCGCGCAGCAACTGGGCGACGCCAAGCTGGTCGTCACTGCCGATACGGCCGCGTGCCTGGCCAAGACCGATCTGCTGACCGACATGGTGGGCGAGTTCCCTGAGCTGCAGGGCATCATGGGCGGCTACTACGCACGCCATGACGGCCTGGGCGATGAGGTGGCCAACGCCATTGAGGACCATTACAAGCCGCGCTTCGCCGGTGACGAGTTGCCGCGCAACACGACCGGTCTGGTGGTGGCGCTGGCCGACAAGCTGGAGACCCTGGTCGGCATGTTCGGCATCGGTAATCTGCCTACCGGCGACAAGGATCCTTTTGCGCTGCGTCGTCATGCGTTGGGTGTGATTCGCATGCTGGGCGACCGCGCGCTAAATATTGAACTCAATTCGTTGCTCAAACTGGCATTCGATAGTTTCGAGTCAACTGCAATTAGCAAAGAGTTGGCGGCAACTGGAGCGACAGCAAGCTCCGTGAGCTACTTTGATCTGGGTACTCCCGGGAAGGTTGAAGACTTCATCTACGACCGCCTCGCCGGCAGCCTGCGCGAGCAGGGCTACAGCGCGCAGGAAGTCGATGCCGTGCTGGCCCTGCGCCCGCAGCGCCTGGGTGAGGTGGCCCAGCGCCTGACCGCCGTGCGCGCCTTCGCTGCCCTGCCCGAAGCCGCCGCCCTGGCCGCAGCCAACAAGCGCATCAGCAACATCCTCAAGAAGGCGCAGGAAGTCGATGCCCACGTCAGCGAAGTGCTGCTGAAGGAAGCGGCCGAGAAGAGGCTCTACGCTGCATTGAAGGACGTGGTGCCCCAGGC
The DNA here is from genome assembly GCA_963512175.1 of uncultured Hylemonella sp. Lineage (GTDB taxonomy): Bacteria > Pseudomonadota > Gammaproteobacteria > Burkholderiales > Burkholderiaceae_C > Hylemonella. The sequence goes on from CAUPLI010000009.1 coordinate 9,137, forward strand.
CAACGCCCAGTTCGAGGCCGGTGACTACACCGCTTCGCTCAAAACGCTGGCCGCCCTGCGTGCACCGGTGGATGCCTTCTTCGACGGCGTGATGGTGAATGCCGAAGAGATGGACTTGCGCCTGAACCGCCAGGGCCTGCTCAAGAGCCTGCACGACGCCATGAACCGCGTGGCCGACCTGTCCCGATTGGCCGCCTGACACATGCACACCATGAAGCTGGTCATCCTCGACCGTGACGGAACCATCAACGAGGACAGTTCGGAGTTCATCAAGTCCGAAGCCGAATGGAAGCCGCTGCCCGGCGCGCTGGAGGCGATCGCCAAGCTGAACCACGCTGGCTGGCACGTGGTGGTGGCTTCCAATCAGTCGGGGCTGGGCCGCGGCCTGTTCGATGTGGCCGCGCTCAATGTCATGCACGCCAAGATGCACAAGCTGCTGGCTCTGGCCGGTGGACGTGTCGAGGCCGTCTTCTATTGCCCGCACGCGCCCGACCAGACCTGCCGCTGCCGCAAGCCGCTGCCGGGGCTGTTCGAGCAGATCGGCGAACGTTATGGTGTCTCGCTCAAGGGCGTGCCCACCGTGGGCGATTCGGCGCGCGACCTCGTCGCCGGTGCCGTCGTGGGCTGCGAGCCGCATCTGGTGCTGACCGGCAAGGGCGAGTCCCTGCGCGGCCAGCCACTGCCCGACCATTTCCCTGCCGGCACGCGTGTGCACGAGAACCTGCTGGCTTTTGCCGACTATCTGGTGGCGCGCGATACCGCGCGGGACAGCGCCTGAGGACAGACAACATGGCATTGCTTCGTTCCCTGCTGCATCTCCTGTGGATGATCGTCACGGTGATTCCGTGGGGCATCATCATGGTGGTGGCCTCGATCCGCGTGCGCGGCAACCCTCTGTACTGGATGGCGGCGCGCTGGCTGGGCTGGGCCATCGATGGTGCCCGCGTCATTCTCGGCATCCGCGTGCGCGTCAGCGGCATGGAGAACCTGCCGGTGGGCGAGACCAGTCCGGCTATCCTGCTGGTCAAGCACCAGTCCACGCTGGAGACCTTCCTCATGCCCACGCTGATGCCGCATCCGCTGGCCTATGTGTTCAAGAAGGAGCTGCTTTACGTGCCCTTCTTCGGTTGGGCCATGGGCCGGCTGGACATGATCCACATCGACCGCTCGCAGGGCTCGCTGGCTTTTTCCAAGGTGGTGGCGCAGGGCAAGGAGCTGCTGGCGCGCGGTGTCTGGATCATCATGTTCCCCGAGGGCACGCGCATCCCGCGCGGCCAGGCTGGCACCTACAAGACGGGCGGTACACGCCTGGCCGTGGCGACGGGCGCACCGGTGATCCCGGTGGCCGTGAGCTCGGCCAAGTGCTGGCCGCGCAAGGCCTTCATCAAGCGGCCGGGCGTGGTGGACGTGTCCATCGGCCAGCCCATCCCCAGTGCGGGCCGTGAGCCGGCCGAGCTGATGCGCGAGGTCGAGGCCTGGATCGAGGCGGAGATGCGCCGGCTCGATCCCGAAGCCTACAAGTGACCGTCCACTAAGATCTGGGCATGCGCAGCTTCCTCCAGCTCGCCCTCGACCTCTTCGATGCAGCGCCCGTGCAGGCGCAGCCGACGCCCACGACTCAGCCTGCAGCGCCGGTGCACGGCCCCTTCCAGCCGGCCCAGACCATAGACAGCGTGATGACACCGGCCCAGTTCAGTCATCCGCGCGCCAATCGCCAGACGCGCCTGTGCGACGCCCACGTGGCCTACGAGTTCAAACGCGGCAAACGCCGCACCATCGGCATGCAGGTCGGCCCCGACGGTCTGGTGGTCAGCGCGCCGCGCTGGGTGCCCCTGTACGAGGTGGAGGCGGCGCTGCAAGAGAAGGCCGAATGGATCGTGCGCAAGCTCGGCGAGATGCGCGAGCGCCAGCAGCGCCTGGACTCGACCCACATCGAGTGGCGCGATGGCAGCAGCTTCCCCTTCCTGGGCGAGACGGTCATCGTGGTGCTCGACCCGACGCACGCCTACCGCACGGTGGGCGGCAGCCTCAAGGCCGATGACGTGGAGGTGGTGTTGCATACCGATGCGCAGGCGCCCAACCTCACGCTGGACGGCGTGCCGCGCCTGACCCTGCACATCGGCTTGCCGCAACACGCCACCACCCAGCAGATCCGTGACACCGTGCAGGCCTGGCTGATGCGCCAGGCGCACCGCGTTTTCACTGAGCGTCTGCATCACTACGCGCCACAACTCGGTGTGCAGTGGCGCAAGCTCTCGCTCAGCAGCGCGGGCACGCGCTGGGGCAGTGCCAGCAGCGATGGCGCGATCCGGCTGAACTGGCGGCTCATCCACTTCCGTCAGAACGTGATCGACTACGTGGTCGCGCACGAACTCAGCCACCTGCGCGTGATGGACCACAGCCCGCGCTTCTGGGACACGGTGCGCTCGGTCGTGCCGGATTACCAGAGCCTGCGCGGCGAACTGCGCGACGAGGCCCTGCCGCGCTGGCACTGAGATGAACATGGCGCTCAATGCCGACACCCTGACCAGCCTGGCGCTGGCCCTGGGGCTGGGCTTGTTGATCGGCATCGAACGCGAACGCAGCAAGGGCAGCGGTCCCACGCGCCGCTTTGCCGGCATCCGCACCTTTGCCCTGGCCTCCCTGACCGGCGCCGGCGCGCAAGTGCTGGGCCAGGCCTGGCTGACGGCCGTGGCCGGTGCCCTGGTGGCAGGGTTGGCCCTGGTGTCGCACTTCAAGGACCGCTCGCGCGATCCGGGGGTCACCACCGAGATCGCGCTCTTTCTGACCTTTCTGCTCGGCCTGCTCAGCGTGCCCGAGCCGGTGCTGGCCTCGGCGCTGGGCGTGACGGTGGCCGTGCTGCTGGTGGCACGCGTGCCGCTGCAGCGGTTCTCGACGCAGGTGCTGGGCGAGCAGGAGTTGCGTGATGCCCTGTTGCTGGCGGCTTCGGCCCTGGTGGTCCTGCCACTGGCGCCCAACCAGGCCTTGCCCTGGCTGGGTGGCATCAATCTGCGTGTGGTCTGGCAACTGGTCGTGCTCATCATGGCCGTGCAGGCCCTGGGCCATGTGGCCTTGCGTCTGTTCGGCAGCCGGCTCGGTTTGCCGCTGTCGGGGCTGGTGGCCGGTTTTGTCTCCAGCACCGCCACCATCGCGACCATGGGCACACGTGCCGCCCGTCATCCCGAGCTGCGCACGGCCTGTGTGGCGGGCGCCTGGTTCTCCACCGTTTCCACGGCCTTGCAGGTGATGCTGATCGCCGGGCTGCTGTATCCGGCGGGCCTGCATCTCATCGCACCGGCCATGGGCAGCGCCTTGCTGATGGCACTGCTGCTCGGGCTGGCTGCCTTTCGCCGCAGCCCGGTACCGCAGGAGGAGACGCCAGCGCAGGGGCGGGCCTTCAGCCTGCGCCAGTCCATCCTGCTGGCCTTGCTGTTCACCGGCATTGCGGCCGTCGTGGCCTGGCTGCAGCAAGGTGTGGGGACGCTGGCCACCCTGGCTGCCACGGCGCTGGCGGGTTTCGCCGACGCGCATTCATCGGCTGCAGCGGTCATGGGCCTGGCTGCACGCGGTGAGATCGAACCGTTCACCATGCTCACCGCCGTGCTGCTGGCCTTCAGCACCAACAACGCGAGCAAGATCGTGGCTGCCTATGTGACCGGTGGGGTGCGTTACGGCAGCATCGTGGGTGCCGGGCTGGTGCTGGTGGCGCTGGCCGCGTGGGCCTGCTGGGGCTGGCTGCGCCTGTCAGCCTGAAAACAGAACAGCCCACCCGCATGTCATGCGGGTGGGCTGCACAGAGTGCGGCAGAGCCGGGTTACTTCTTGGCTTCAGCCTTCTTCTCGGCTTTTTTGGTGGCGACAGCGGCCTTCTTGGCCTCGGCCTTTTTCTCGCTCTTGGCTTCGGCCTTCGCGGCCGGCTTGGCAGCAGCAGGGGTGGCAGGCGTTGCGGGCGTGGCAGGGGCGGCGGGTGCAGCTGCCTGGGCAAAGACGTTGGCTGCGAAGAGACCGGCGATCAGGGTGGCGAGGATCTTGCTCATTTCATTTGCCTTTCGGTGGAGGTTGTGACTTCAGTGGATCTGAAGACACTCACACAACGGGAGGCGTTGCCGTCGCGTTGACCTCGCATGTGTATCGAGACGTATCGTCCCGGCATCATCGTGCGCACAGGGCCCGGGTCTATACTGGCCCAACCTCATCTCATGAAGCCATTGAAGCCGGCTTCACGCTTCAGCGATGCCCGGCTATCAGATCAAGCAGCAAAACGTGCCCATCACGGGTGTGGCTGACCTCTTCATCCGTTCCCTGTTGGACCGGCAGCAGTTCAGTGATCCGCAGGGCGCTGCCATGCGCCAGGGCATTTCCTCTGCCACCTGGCCGCTGTTCGGCCTGCTCTGGCCTTCGGGGGAGCAGCTGGCGGCGCGCATGGCGCTGCGACCGGTGCTGGCGGGCGAGCGCATCCTGGAGCTGGGTTGCGGCCTGGCCTTGCCCAGCCTGGTCTGTCATCGCCGCGGTGCCGACATCACGGCCAGCGACTGCCATCCGCTGACCCAGGGTTTTCTGCAGGCCAACCTGGGGCTCAACCAGTTGCTTCCCATGAAGTACCGGCATGGCCACTGGAGCAAACCCGGTTCACTCAAACAGGACGATGGCGCGCCGGCCATCGACATGGTGCGCGGGCGTTTCGACCTGATCATCGGCAGCGACCTGCTGTACGACCCTGACGCCAGCGTCGCCCTGGCCGGCTTCATCGGCCGGCATGCCAAGCTGTGTGCCGAGGTGTGGATCGTCGATCCGGACCGCGGCAACCGCGCTGCCTTCAGCCGGCACATGCTGGCCCAGGGCTTCGGTCTGAGCGAGGAGCGTCTGGACCGCATCGCTGCTCTTGATATGCCGGCCTACAAGGGGCGGCTGTTGACCTACCGACGCTCACCGCGGGCATCCGGTGCTGCGCTGGCCTGATCCGCTCAGGCCGCACCGGTCTTGAACAGGGCCGCCACCACGTCGGACTGCGTGATCATGCCGACCACGCGCAGCTGTTCGTCCACCACCGGCATGTGGTGCAGGCCGCCGTCGGAGAACAGGCCCACCAGATCCACCATCAGCTGTTCCGGGCGGGCCACGCGCACCTTGCGCGTCATGATGTCGGCTACATAGCGCGCCGTGCTCATGACGGGCATCTTGCGCGGGTCCGGCGCGCCGTGACCGACGAAGAAGTCGTGCAGCGAGACGATGCCGGCCAACGTGCCGTCATTGCGGATCACGGGCAGCGCCTTGACCTTGTGCAGCGCCAGCCGGGCCCAGGCCTCGTCCACCGAGTCGCGCGGGCCGACATGGATCACGTCGCGCGACATGATGTCGCGACAGAGCACGTCGCCCCATTTACGGCGGCTGGCGTGCAACTGCGCGCGCGTGAGGATCTGCTCCAGGTCGTCGGGGCTGATGTCGAGCAGCTGGCCCTGGCTGGCCAGGGCGGCGTCCAGATCCTCCTTGCTCAGGCCCAGGCGCGCACTGGGCTGCAGGTCCGTCGTGCGATGCGGGTGGGGCTGGGGCACGGGCTGGTGCGGGTAACGCCGCTGCATCAGGTTGTTGAAGAGCAGGGCCAGCGCGAGCAGCAGAGCGGAGTTCGTGGCCACCGGCCACAGCGCATAACCGTAGCCCAGCTGGCTGATGGCCGGTCCGCCCAGCACCGCGGTCAGTGCCACGGCCCCACCGGGCGGGTGCAGGCAGCGCAGGGCGAACATGGCGGCGATCGCCAGCGCGCCGGCGGTGCCGGCCGCCAGACCGTCATGGCCCAGGGTGTGCGCACACAGCACGCCGATCAGTGCCGAGACCAGGTTGCCACCGAAGATGGGCCAGGGCTGGGCCAGCGGGCTGGCCGGCACGGCAAAGAGCAGTACAGCCGATGCGCCCATGGGGGCGATGAACCAGGGGTTGAGCCCACCCAGCGCCTGATGGCTCAGCCATTCGGTACCGAGCAGGCCCAGGCCGGCGCCCAGGCAGCCCAGCCAGATCTCACGCCGGCTGACCGACAGCGGCGCAGGCCAGAAACTGCGCAGCCAGGGAAGAAGGGGATGCACATGCACTCCTACAAGCACCGAAGTGGCGCATTGTAGGGGTGGCGTTTCTCAGACTGGCGTGCGGAAGCGGTAAACCCCTTCGGCATCACGTTCGCGGCGCAGCTGGCCATCAAACCACAGCGCGTGCAGGTGGGCCACGGCCTCGCCCATGGCAAAGGTGGTCTGGTGCAGATCGAGCTTGCGCTTGAAGAGGATAGGCAGCACGTCGGCGGCGCTGCAGGGTTTTTCATGGCAGGCCTGCAGCACCTCGGCCAGGCGGTCGCGGTGGTGTTCGTGCAACTGCTCGATGCGCCGGTGCAGGCCGGTAAAAGGTTTGCCGTGCGAGGGCAGGGTCAGTGTGTCGGTCGGCAGCGCCTTGAACTTGTCGATCGATTGCAGGAAGAGCTTGAGGGCATCGGCCTCGGGCTCCATGTCGAAGACGCTGACATTGGTGGAGATGCGCGGCAGCATCATGTCGCCGCCGATCAGCAGCTTCAGATCCTCGCAGTAGAGCGCGATGTGCTCGGGCGCATGGCCATGACCACTGATGCAGCGCCAGCCGCGCCCGCCGATGGCCACCACGTCGTCTTCCATCATCCGGCGGAACTGGCGCGGAACGGCCGGTACCAGCGTCGGGTAATAACTGGCGCGCTCGCGGATCTTTTCCATCGAGAGCGGGTCGCGCAGGCCGTGGGACGAGAAGAACAGGGCCGAGCTGTCGCCGCCGAAGCCGTTGCTGCCGGACGAGCCGATGCGTGCCAGGTTGTAGTCGGTGGCGCTCATCCACAGGCGGCAGGGAAACTCGGGCGTGCTCCAGCGTTCGCACAGCCAGTAGGCCAGGCCGATGTGGTCCGGGTGCATGTGCGTGACGATCACACGCAGCAGGGGCAGGCCTTCGAAGGTGCTGGCAAAGATCTGCTCCCACTGGGCCTTGGCCTCGTCGCGGCTGATGCAGCAATCCACCACGGTCCAGCCTTCGCGGCCGTCGAGTCTGTCGCGCAGCAGCCAGAGGTTGATGTGGTCCAGCGCAAAGGGCAGGGCCATGCGGACCCAGCGCACACCGGGGGCCACCTCGATGGTCTGGCCGGGTTCGGGCAGGGTGTCACCCAGGGGGTAGTGGAGCTGGCGTTCGAGTTCGTTCATGTTCTGTGACAGAATTGACGTTTACGTAAACGTCAAGTAACGGTGCCCCATTCTAGGGGCGTCACTGGCGTGGCGCTGTCGCCTTTGTTGAACTCACTGTAATGCAGACCCATCCATGGCAACGACCTACAGCATCAGCGATCTGGCCCGGGAATTCGACCTGACCACGCGCGCCATGCGCTTCTACGAGGACATGGGGCTGTTGCAGCCCGAGCGCAGCGGGCCGGGCGGGCGCATCCGCGTCTACAGCGGGCGCGACCGCACCCGCCTCAAGCTCACCCTGCGTGCCAAGCGCCTGGGCCTGAGCCTGAGCGAGGCCAAGGAGATCATCGACATGTACGACAGCCCGCGTGATACCGGGCTGCAGCTCAAGAAGTTTCTCGACGTGCTGGCCGCGCACCGCACCCAGGTCGAGGAGCAGATGGCCGACCTGCAGGCCAATCTGGACGAGATCAAGGCGCACCAGCGCGAGGCCCGCGCCCTGCTGGCCAAGCTCGACAAGAAGAACGGCAAATAGCCTCCCTTTCTGAAAGCACAACGGAGATAGACATGAACCTGCCCGGACTCAACTTCCAGCTCGGCGAAGACATCGACGCCCTGCGCGACGCCGTGCGCGAATTCGCTCAAGCCGAGATCGCCCCGCGCGCGGCCGAGATCGACCGCAACGACCAGTTCCCCATGGACCTGTGGCGCAAGATGGGTGAGCTCGGCGTGCTGGGCATCACCGTGGGCGAAGAATACGGCGGCGCCAACATGGGTTACCTGGCCCACATGATCGCCATGGAAGAGATCAGCCGCGCCAGCGCCTCGGTGGGTCTGAGCTATGGCGCGCACAGCAACCTCTGCGTGAACCAGATCAAGCGCAACGGCAACGAGGCACAGCGCAAGAAATACCTGCCCAAGCTGATCAGCGGCGAGCACGTGGGTGCGCTGGCCATGAGCGAGCCGGGGGCTGGCAGCGACGTCATCAGCATGAAGCTGAAAGCCGAGGACAAGGGTGGCTACTACCTGCTCAACGGAGCGAAGTTCTGGATCACCAACGGTCCCGATGCCGACACCCTGGTGGTCTATGCCAAGACCGAGCCCGAGCTGGGCGCGCGCGGCGTCACGGCCTTCCTGATCGAGAAGGGCATGAAGGGCTTTTCCATCGCGCAGAAGCTCGACAAGCTGGGCATGCGCGGCAGCCACACCGGCGAGCTGGTGTTCCAGAACGTGGAGGTGCCGGCGGAGAACGTGCTGGGCACGCTCAATGGCGGCGCCAGGGTGCTCATGAGCGGCCTGGACTACGAGCGCGCCGTGCTCACGGGCGGGCCGCTGGGCATCATGCAATCAGTGATGGACAACGTCATCCCCTACATCCACGACCGCAAGCAGTTCGGGCAGAGCATCGGCGAGTTCCAGCTGATCCAGGGCAAGGTGGCCGACATGTACACCGTGCTGCAGGCCGGCCGCTCCTTCGCCTACACGGTGGCCAAGAACCTGGACCTGTTGGGTGTCGAGCACGTGCGCCAGGTCCGCAAGGACTGCGCCTCGGTCATCCTGTGGTGCGCCGAGAAGGCCACCTGGATGGCCGGCGAGGGCGTGCAGATCTTCGGCGGCAACGGTTACATCAACGACTATCCGCTGGGCCGCCTGTGGCGCGACGCCAAGTTGTACGAGATCGGCGCCGGCACCAGCGAGATCCGCCGCATGCTGATCGGGCGGGAGCTTTTTTCCGAGACCATGTGAGCCCGGCCCCGGCTGTCATGCGGCGGCCATGGACAGACGGCACAATACCTCCCTGAGATGAAAGGGAAGTCTGACGTGAAGTTCTCGCTGCGCACCTTCGGCCACCACCTGCTCGGCGCCCTGGCTTCGGCCACCTTGCAGGCCTGGGTCATGGTGCTGTGCGTGGCCTTCACGCTCACCCTGCTGCGCATGGGCCAGATTGCCTGGCACTGGCCCGAAGGCCTGGATGCCCCGCTCTCCGACGTCTGGGTCGTGGTCTACCAGGGCGCGCGCTTCGACCTCAAGGTCTGCGCCGCCGCCGCCATCCTGATCTGGCCGCTGCTCATCATCGTTCCGGCGCGCTGGCATGGCTGGCTGGCCGGCACGGTGGCTTTCCTGTTCGTGACGGCCAGCCTGGTCAACCTGCACTACTTCGGCTTTTACAAGACGCCCATCGATCCCGTGGTGTTCGGTTTCTTCGAGGACGACACCAAGGCCATCCTCCAGACCATCTGGAGTGACTTCCCGGTTTTTCTGACCTTCACGGTGCTGGTCGGTGCCAGCTGGGGTGCCATGGCGGCGCGCAAGATCGCCTATGGGCGACTCAGCCTGGGGCTCAACCGCGGGGTGAGCGAGCGGCGTATCCCGGTCTGGCTCACGCTGCTGGGGGTGCTGCTGGCCTTCCTCCTGCTGGTGCTGACCACCAAGGGCACGCTGCGCGCCATGGCCCTGGGGCGGCAGAACGTCTCGGTCACCACCTCTCAGTTCCTCAACGACATGGTGCCCAACGGCGTCATCGCGCTGAAGTTCGCCTGGGACGCACGACGCGATTCGCAGAACCTCAACGATCCATTGCTCGGGCTCAAGCGCCTGGGCTATAGCTCGCCGCAGGAAGCGGCGCGCGTGCTCGGCATGGAGACGAAGGACGAGCAGGCCTTGCGTGCTTCGCTCATCGCGCAGGGCGCGGCGCCCGCGCCGGGCCCCCGCAAGAACCTGCTGTTCTTCCTGATGGAGTCCTGGAGCGCCGAGCCTTTCCTGTACCACGACCGCAAGGACTTCGATGTGCTGGGCCGACTGGCGCCCACCCTGCCCGGTGCCTGCCACTTCTCCAACTTCGACTCGGCCCAGCCCGGCACCCATCCCTCGCTGGAAGCCATCCTCTTCTCCACGCCCATCACGCCGCTCACGCTGGGGCCGCAGGGCAAGACGCCCATCCCCTGGTCCGTCCCGCTGCTGCTGCGCCAGGCCGGCTACCGCACCCTGTTCGTGACCTCGGCGCGCGCCGGCTGGCGTGAGCTGGACCGCGTGCTCAAGACCCAGGGTTTCGACGAGGTGATCGACGCCAGCCACCTGAAGGCCGCCTACCCCGAGGCCGACCTGGGCATCTGGGGCGTGTGGGACAGCTACGTGTTCCGCTACCTGTCGCAGCGCCTGAAGAAACCGCAGGACAAGCCGCTCTTCGTCTTCGTGTTGACCGCCACCAACCACCCGCCCTACGACCTGCCGCCCGAGTACCAGCGCGTCAAGCGCAACGAAGCCAGGTGGGGTGGCGAGCGCAGCGCCGACACCTTGTGGCTCAACATCGATTCCTACCACTACGCCACCGATCTGCTGGGGGGGCTGGTGCAGGAGGTGCGCAACGGCCCGCTGCGTCACGACACGGTCATCGCCGCCACCGGCGACCACAATGTGCGCAGTTTCGGCCTGTATGCCACGCCCGAGCGGCGCCATCTGCTCAGCCAGGTGCCCTTCGTGGTCTGGGGCGAGGGGCTGGCCTGCGGGCCGCAGCGCCAGTTGCCGGCCAGCCACCGCGACATGTTCCCCACGCTGCTGCCTTTGCTGGGCGTCAACAGCGGCTACGTGCAGACCGGGCGCAATCTGCTGCTCGATCCGGCGCAGCAGGCCAAGCCGGCGCTCAATGCACCCCTGAGCGTGAACTACTACGGCACGGCGCGCAATGCCCGCGGCAGCTGGACGCTGGGCAATCCGGCCAGCTTCGTCTGTTCACCGGTGGACCCGAAGAACGCCGCCACCTGCCAGTTCGACGCGCAGCAGGATGCGCTGGCGCGCGCCCAGCTCGGCCTGCTGGACTGGAACGTGCGTGTGACCCTTCGTCGTTGAGGAAAAAGGCCACTGTAGGAAAATCAAGCCATGAGCAAGACCCTTGACGATCTTTTTGCCCACAACCGCGCCTGGGCCGCGCAGATGGAGCGCGAGCGCCCCGGCTTCTTCACCAGCCTGAAGTCGCAGCAGCGCCCCAAGTACATGTGGATCGGCTGTTCCGACAGCCGCGTGCCGGCCAACCAGATCACCGGCCTGGAGCCGGGTGAGGTCTTCGTGCACCGCAACGTGGCCAATGTGGTGGTGCACTCGGACCTGAACGCGCTGTCCACCGTGCAGTTCGCGGTGGAGCGGCTCAAGGTCGAGCACGTGATGGTGGTGGGCCACTACGGCTGCTCGGGCGTGCAGGCCGCGCTGGAAGGCGCGCGCATCGGCCTGGCGGACAACTGGCTGCGCCACATCATGGACGTGCGCGATCGCCATCGCGAGCTGCTCGACGCCATTCCCGAGGCGGCACGCCACGAGGCGCTGGTCGAGCTCAACGCCATCGAACAGGTCGTCAACGTGGCGCAGAGCACGGTGCTGATGGATGCCTGGGGGCGCGGCCAGAACGTGACCTTGCATGCCTGGGTCTACGGCGTGCACGACGGGCTGCTCAAGGATCTGCAGATGACCGTGGACGGGCAGGAGGCGCTGGAGCCGCTGTACCGTCAGGCCATTGCCGGCGTGGCACAAACCAAGCGCGGGTGAGCGCCCGCGCCGGCTGAACGCGATGTTCCCCCAGCGCCTGGATTCCACGCTGGCTTACGACATCGCCCAAGCGATGCTGGACGGCTTCAACCGCCATTACCAACTCTTCCGCACCGAGTCCGCGCGCGCCCAGCACCGCTTCGAGACGGCCGACTGGCATGGCCAGCAGCGCGCCCAGCGCGAGCGCATCGAGTTCTACGACCTGCGTGTCAAGGAATGCGTGAGCCGGCTGGAGCAGGAGTTCCAGGCCGGCGCCCAGCCCATGGCCATCTGGCAGCAGGTCAAGCTGCATTACATCGGCCTGCTGGTCGACCACCACCAGCCCGAGCTGGCCGAGACCTTCTTCAACTCGGTCACCACCAAGATCCTGCACCGCACGCACTTCCACAACGACTTCATCTTCGTGCGCCCGGCGGTCAGCACCGAGTACATCGAAAACGACGAGCCCGCCGCCCGGCCGACCTATCGCGCCTACTACCCCACGCGCGAATCGCTGCGCGAGACGGTGGAGCGCATCATCGGCAACTTCCAGCTGCAGTGCCCCTTCGAAGACCTGGCGCGTGACGTCGACCACGTGCTGGGCGCGGTGAACGACCTGCTGGGGCAAAACAAGCTGCGCACCAATTTCCAGGTGCAGGTGCTGTCCAGCCTTTTTTTCCGCAACAAGGGTGCCTATGTGGTGGGCAAGATCATCAACGGCTTCGTCGAGGTGCCCTTTGCCCTGCCCATCCTGCACGGCGAGTTGGGTGGGCTGGTGATCGACGCCGCGCTCTTCGGCGAGGACGACCTGCTGATGCTCTTCAGCTTCGCCCGAGCCTATTTCATGGTCGACATGGAAGTGCCCTCGGCCTATGTGCAGTTCCTGCGCGGCATGATGCCGCGCAAGCCGCGTGCCGAGCTCTACAACGCCCTGGGCCTGGCCAAGCAGGGCAAGACACTTTTCTACCGCGACTTTCTCTACCACCTCCAGCATTCGAGCGACCGCTTCCGCATCGCGCCCGGCATCAAGGGCATGGTCATGCTGGTGTTCGACCTGCCGTCCTTCCCCTATGTGTTCAAGATCATCAAGGACTGGTACCCGCCCCCGAAGGACACCACGCGTGAACAGGTCAAGGGCAAATACCTGCTGGTCAAGCAGCACGACCGCGTGGGCCGCATGGCCGATACGCTGGAGTACAGCCTGGTGGCCTTTCCGCTGGAGCGCTTCGACGAGGCGCTGCTCGCCGAGATCCGGACATTCGCGCCCAGCCAGCTGGAGATCAGCGACCGCGACCAGGACGGGCGCAGCGAAGTCATCATCAAACACCTGTACATCGAGCGGCGCATGATCCCGCTCAACATCTACCTGCAGGAGGCTTTCGACGCCGGCGCGGCCGATCCAGCCAACACCTCCGAGGAAGCCAGCCGTGTGCGCCGCCAGCTGGAGCGTACCGTCATCGATTACGGCAACGCCATCAAGGACCTGGTGGCCGCCAATATCTTCCCCGGCGACATGCTGTGGAAAAACTTCGGGCTGACGCGCCAGGGCAAGGTGGTGTTCTACGACTACGACGAGATCGAGTACATCACCGACTGCAATTTCCGCCAGGTGCCCACCCCGCGCAACGAGGAAGAGGAGATGAGCGGCGAGGTCTGGTACAAGGTCGGCCCGCGTGACGTCTTCCCCGAGACCTTCGCCCCCTTCCTGCTGGGCAACCCGGTCGTGCGTGAGGTGTTCATGAAACATCACGCCGACCTGCTGGATCCGGCCTTCTGGCAGAGCCACAAGGAGCGCATCCAGCAGGGCCACGTCTACGACGTTTTCCCCTACGAACGCAGCCGGCGTTTTTCACAACAGCGCGGCAGCATCTGAAAAATTGACCTGGGTCATGTCCCGGGTGGCGCCGGGTCGGCTACATTCCGTCCTGCCCGGGGTGCAGGCGGACCGATGATGGTCTAGATCTGCTGAGATGGTGATCCGAACCCGCGAACTTGATCCGGTTAATGCCGGCGTAAGAAGAGCCTGACCTGCAGTCCACGTTAGTGTGTCCTGCCGTGCCTGTTTCCCCTTGCTGGCCTCGTGCCGTCTTCCGGTTCGCGTTCTGTGAACCTCCTTCGGAGCAAAACCATTTGTTTCAAGGAGATCCACAGTGAATGCACCCGACAAACTCAGCCAGTTCATCAGCCTCACGCGCGAGCCCCTGCCGGCCTCACGCAAGGTCCATGTGACAGGCACGCGACCCGATGTGCAAGTGCCCATGCGCGAGATCACGCAAAGCAATGGCGAGGCCGTGCTGGTGTACGACACCTCCGGGCCTTACACCGACCCGCAGGCCAACATCGACGTGAAGCGCGGCTTGCTGGCGCTGCGCTCGGACTGGATCGCCGAGCGCGGCGACACGGAGATCTACATCGGCCGCGCGCGCGTGGCGCTGGACGATGGCCTCAAGGGCGCCGAAGCCGATGCCCTGGCGGCCTTGCGTGCGCAGGCCGCGGGCCTGCAGCGCACACCGCGTCGCGCCAGGACAGGGGCCAATGTGAGCCAGATGCATTACGCCCGCAAAGGCATCGTCACGCCCGAGATGGAGTACGTGGCCTTGCGCGAGAACCAGCAGCGCGAGTGGACGGCCGCTTACCTGAGCAGCCCCGAGCGCGAGTTGCGCCTGGCGGGCCACAGCCTTGGCGCCAGCATCCCGAAAGTGGTGACACCCGAGTTCGTGCGCGACGAGGTGGCACGCGGGCGCGCCATCATCCCGGCCAACATCAACCACCCCGAGCTGGAGCCCATGGCCATCGGCCGCAATTTCCTGGTCAAGATCAACGCCAACATCGGCAATTCGGCGGTCACGTCGAGCATCGAGGAAGAGGTGGAGAAGCTGGTCTGGTCCACGCGTTGGGGCGCCGACACGGTGATGGACCTGTCCACGGGCAGGAACATCCACACCACGCGCGACTGGATCTTGCGCAACTCGCCCGTGCCCATCGGCACCGTGCCCATCTATCAGGCGCTGGAGAAGGTGGGCGGCGTGGCCGAAGACCTGACGTGGGCGATCTTCCGCGACACGCTGATCGAACAGGCCGAGCAGGGCGTGGACTACTTCACCATCCACGCCGGTGTGCGCCTGCCCTTCATCCACCTCACGGCCAACCGGGTCACGGGCATCGTCTCGCGCGGCGGCTCCATCCTGGCCAAGTGGTGCATCGCCCACCACCAGGAGAACTTCCTCTACACGCATTTCGAGGAGATCTGCGCCATCATGAAGGCTTATGACGTGAGTTTCTCGCTGGGCGATGGTTTGCGCCCGGGCTCGGGCGCGGACGCCAACGACGAGGCGCAGTTCGCCGAGCTGCGCACCCTGGGCGAGCTCACGCAGATTGCCTGGAAACACGATGTGCAGACCATGATCGAAGGCCCGGGCCATGTGCCCATGCACATGGTGCAGGCGAACATGACCGAGCAGCTCAAGCACTGCGGCGAGGCACCGTTCTATACCCTGGGCCCGCTGACCACCGACATCGCCCCGGGGTATGACCACATCACCAGCGGCATCGGTGCGGCCATGATCGGCTGGTTCGGCACGGCCATGCTCTGCTACGTGACGCCCAAGGAGCACCTGGGCCTGCCCGACCGCAACGATGTGAAGACCGGCATCATCACCTACAAGATCGCGGCGCACGCGGCCGACGTGGCCAAGGGCCACCCGGGGGCGCGGGCGCGTGACGACGCGCTGTCCAAGGCGCGTTTCGAGTTCCGCTGGATGGACCAGTTCAACCTCTCGCTGGACCCCGACACCGCGCGCAACTTCCACGACGAGACGCTCCCGAAGGACGCGGCCAAGGTGGCGCATTTCTGCTCCATGTGCGGGCCGAAGTTCTGCTCCATGAAGATCACGCAGGAGGTGCGCGAGTTCGCAAAAACCCAGGGCGTGAGCGAGGTTCAGGCCTTGGACGCGGGCATGACGCAGAAATCCGCCGAGTTCCGGCGTACCGGTGGCGAGATCTACATCGCCGTCGACCGGGGGAACACCCCTACGTAGTCCTCCTGACTGCCGCGAAAGACCAAGGCGCGGGTCTTTCGCGGCAAAATGCGTGGATACGTATCCACGCTTCAGGAGCACACCATGTCCGATCCCATCGTCATCGTCGGCGCCGCCCGTACCCCCATGGGGGCTTTCCAGGGCGACTTTTCCTCCCTCTCGGCCCATGACCTGGGTGGCGCGGCCATCCGGGCCGCCGTCGAGCGCGCCGGCATCAAGGCGGAGCTCGTCAACGAAGTGCTGATGGGCAACTGCCTGATGGCCGGCCAGGGCCAGGCCCCGGCGCGCCAGGCCGGCTTCAAGGGCGGCCTGCCCAAGAGCGCGGGCGCGGTGACGCTGTCCAAGATGTGCGGCTCGGGCATGCGCGCGGCCATGTTCGCGCACGACATGCTGCATTCCGGCACGGCCGACGTGGTCGTCGCCGGCGGCATGGAGAGCATGACCAACGCCCCCTACCTCATGCTCAAGGGCCGTGGCGGCTACCGCATGGGCCACGACAAGATCTACGACCACATGATGCTCGACGGCCTGGAAGACGCCTACGAGGCCGGCCGCTCCATGGGCACCTTTGGCGAGGACTGCGCGGCCAAGTACAAGTTCACGCGCGAGCAGCAGGACCATTTCGCCAGCAGCAGCGTGCGCCGCGCGCAGGCTGCCATCCAGAACGGCGGTTTTGCGGCCGAGATCACGCCGGTGACCGTGAAGACCCGCGCCGGCGAGACCGTGGTCGCCATCGATGAAGGTCCGGGCAAGGCCAAGCTCGACAAGATTGCGGCGCTCAAGCCCGCCTTCAAGAAAGACGGCACCATCACCGCCGCCAGCAGCTCCTCCATCAACGACGGCGCCGCAGCGCTCGTGATGATGCGCGCCTCCACCGCCGCCAGGCTGGGCTGCAAGCCCCTGGCGAAGATCGTGTCGCACGCCATGTACGCGCAGGAACCCGAGTGGTTCACCACCGCCCCGGTGGGCGCCACGCAGAAAGCCCTGGCCGCGGCCGGCTGGAACGCGCGGGACGTGGACCTGTGGGAGGTGAACGAGGCCTTTGCCGTGGTGCCCATGGCGCTGATGGAAGAGCTCAAGGTCTCGCACGACATCGTCAATGTCAATGGCGGCGCCTGCGCGCTGGGCCACCCGATCGGCGCCAGTGGTGCGCGCATCATGGTCACGCTCATGCATGCGCTCAAGGCCCGCGGCCTCAAGCGCGGCCTGGCCACGCTGTGTATCGGTGGCGGCGAAGGCACGGCCGTGGCGCTGGAAATGCTCTGAAAACCGGCGCTTATTCGCGTCATGGATGGCCTAGGGGGGCTGGATAAGATTTCATAAGTGAGCGATGATGTAGGCCTTGAGCCTCATCAGGATCCAGGCATGAAATTCAGCTCCAAACTCCTCCTCTGTGCCGTGGTTCCCGCGGCGCTCTTCATCGTCGGTCTGGCCGGCAGCATCGGTGGGCTGGTCTATACCAAGAACCAGTTCGGTCGCTACATCCAGACCGAGCAGCGCATCAGCGCCGGGCTCAACGAGATGTACGCCCAAGGCCTGCAGATGGGCCAGGCCCTGCGCAACATCGTGCTTGACCCGGCCAATCCCCAGGCCCCCAGGAATCTGGACGCAGCACGTACAGCTTATGACAAAGCCTATACCGATGCCGTGAAGACCGCCAAGGGCACGGCCTTCGAGGCCGGGCTGGAGAAACTGCCGCCCTTGCGGACCGCGCACGCCCAGGCACAGGAGAAAGTGCTGGCCCTGATCAAGGAGCAGTCGACCGAGACGGTGAAGTTTCTCAACAGCACCGAGACGCCGGCCTGGCGCAATCTGCGCGGCGAACTGCTCAAGCAGGTCGAGGTGGCCGAAAAAGTGTCGGCAGAAGCCCAGGCCAACGTCGAGCGCCAAGCCAACCGGGTCATCCTCTTTTCCATCTCCCTGGCTGTGTTGGCCGTCGCCGTGGCCACCGGCTTCACGATCTACCTGCGCAACACGGTCTGCAACGAACTGGGCGGAGACCCGAGCGATGCGCGCCAGGCCCTGTCGGAGATTGCCGAGGGCAACCTGGCCTACCCCGTGCCGCCCACGCGTTTCCAGGGCAGCCTGATGGAAGGGCTGGTGACGATGCAGGCGTCGCTGCGTCGTCTGGTCGGCGAGGTGCGCCATTCGACCGACAGCATCACCACGGCCAGCAGCGAGATCGCCGCCGGCAGCCAGGACCTGAGCGCGCGTACCGAGAGCCAGGCCAGCGCGCTGGAAGAAACCGCCGCCTCGATGGAAGAGCTCTCTTCCACGGTGAAACAGAATGCCGACAACGCCCGCCAGGCCAACCAGCTGGCCCAGAGCGCCAGCACGGTCGCGGTGCAGGGCGGTGAAGTCGTGGCCCAGGTGGTCGACACCATGAAAGGCATCAACGACAGCTCCCGGAAGATCGCCGACATCATCAGCGTGATCGATGGCATCGCCTTCCAGACCAACATCCTGGCCTTGAACGCCGCAGTGGAAGCCGCCCGGGCCGGTGAACAGGGCCGCGGTTTTGCCGTGGTGGCCAGCGAGGTGCGCAGCCTGGCGGGCCGCAGTGCCGAGGCGGCGAAAGAGATCAAGACACTCATCACCGACAGCGTGGACCGGGTGGGGCAGGGCACGTCCCTGGTGGACCAGGCCGGCGCCACCATGCAGGAGGTGGTGGCGAGCATCCGGCGCGTGACCGACATCATGGGCGAGATCAGCACGGCCAGCACCGAGCAGAGCACGGGCGTGGCCCAGGTCGGCGAGGCCGTGACGCAGATGGACCAGGCCACGCAGCAGAACGCGGCCCTGGTGGAGGAGTCCACCGCCGCGGCCATGAGCCTGCGCGAACAGGCCCAGCACCTGAACCAGCTGGTGGGCACCTTCCGGCTCTGAGTGCCATGAGCGGGCTTGCCGGGCGCAGCCCGGCATAATTGACGTTTACGTCAACGTCAATTGAAGGCGGGCCCCATGCTGCTGACCCCCGACCAGGAAATGATCCGCGATGCGGTGCGCGACTTCGCGCGCGCCGAGCTCTGGCCGCATGCCGCGCGCTGGGACCGGGAGCGCCACTTCCCGCTCGAGGTGCACCGCGGCCTGGCCGCGCTGGGCGCCTACGGCATCTGCGTGCCCGAGGAATACGGCGGCGCCCATCTCGATTACCTCAGCCTGTCCCTGGTGCTGGAAGAGATTGCGGCGGGCGACGGCGGCACCAGCACGGCGATCAGCGTGACCAACTGCCCGGTCAACGCCATCCTCATGAAACACGGCAATGCGCAGCAAAAAACCAAGTGGCTGGCGCCGCTGGCACGCGGCGAGATGCTGGGCGCCTTCTGCCTGACCGAGCCGCACGTGGGCTCGGACGCCTCGGGCCTGCGCACCACGGCTGTGCGCGATGGCGATGCGTATGTGCTCAACGGCGTGAAGCAGTTCATCACCAGCGGCAAGCACGGGCAGGTGGCCATCGTGATCGCAGTGAGCGACAAGGGCGCGGGCAAGAAGGGCATGAGCGCCTTCCTGGTGCCCACCGATGCGCCGGGTTATGTGGTGGCGCGGCTGGAAGAGAAGCTCGGCCAGCACAGCAGCGACACGGCGCAGATCAATTTCGAGAACTGCCGTATCCCGGCCGAAAACCTGATTGGTGCGGAGGGCGAGGGCTACAAGATCGCCTTGGGTGGCCTGGAGGGCGGGCGCATCGGCATCGCTTCGCAAAGCATCGGCATGGCGCGCAGCGCGTTGGAAGTGGCCATTCAATACGCCAGGGAGCGCGAGAGCTTTGGCCAGCCCATCTTCAATCACCAGGCCGTGGGTTTTCGCCTGGCCGAGTGCGCGACGAAGATCGAGGCCGCGCGCCAGCTGACCTGGCACGCTGCTGCGCTGCGCGACGCCGGCCGCCCCTGCCTCAAGGAAGCCGCCATGGCCAAGCTCTTTGCCAGCGAGATGGCCGAGCAGGTCTGCAGCGCCGCCATCCAGACCTTGGGCGGGTATGGTTATGTGAATGATTTCCCGGTGGAGCGCATCTACCGTGACGTGCGCGTCTGCCAGATCTACGAAGGCACCAGCGACGTGCAGAAAATACTGATCCAGCGCGCACTTTGAGTTTGAGCCTCATACTTCTCCTGGAAAGAGGAGAACCATGAAAATCATCGACGCCCACCACCACATCTGGCGCCAGCAGGACCTGCCCTGGCTGCTGGGCCCCATGGTGCCGCGCATCTTCGGGCCTTACGAGGCGATCCGGCGCGACTACCCGGTGGAAGAGTTCCTGGCCGACCAGGCCGGCTCGGGCATCGCGCAGTCCATCTACGTGCAGACCAACTGGCCGCCGGCGCAATTCGAGCAGGAAGCCGCCTGGGTGCAGGCCGAGGCCCAGCGCACCGGCTGGCCCCATGCCATGGTGGCCTATGCCGACATGATGGCCGCCGACGTGCGGCCGCAGCTCGACCTCTTGAAGAAATACCCGCTGGTGCGCGGCGTACGCATGCAGCTGCACTGGCATGAAAACCCGCTCTACCGTTTCGCGCCCGGGCCCGAGCAGGTGCGCAGTCCCGTGCTGAGCCGCAACATCGCTCACCTGGCGGACTACGGCTACAGCTTCGACCTGCAAGTCTTCTCCGGCCAGATGGCCGATGCGGCGCAGCTGGCGGCCGCGAACCCGAAGGTGAATTTCATCCTGGTCCATGCCGGCATGCTGGCCGATGCCTCGCATGTGGGCCTGCGGGCCTGGCGCGAAGGCATGGGCAAGCTGGCCGCGCAGCGGAATGTGTTTGTGAAGCTCTCGGGCCTGGGCACCTTTCTCCAGCGCAACGACCCGGCGCACATCGCCCTGGTGGTGGGGCAGACCGTGACCTTCTTCGGCGCCCAGCGCTGCATGTACGGCTCCAACTTCCCCATCGAGAAGCTCTGGACCGACCATGCCAGCCTGATCGCGGCGCACCGTGCCGCCGTGCAGCACCTGTCGCCGGCCGAGCAGGCCGATATCTTTGGCGGCACCGCCGCACGGGTGTACCGGCTGACGCATGATGAATCGTTGAGGGGGTGAAACGTATGCCGCAGGTACACCGTCCGCTCCATGCTTCTGTCGCAGCGTTGCTGTGGCTGGCGTCCGGGCTCTTCTTCACGCAGGCGCAGGCGCAGCCTATTGCCTGGGTGGATGTGCACTTCCATTTCATTGCCGAGAGTGCTGGTGGCGCCGAGCAACTGGCCAGCCAGAGCCTGGAGTTGATGGGGCAGGAGCGTATCCGCAGGCTGGTGGTGATGCCGCCGCCACAGCCAAAATCCGGAGCGCTTGATGGCTCGCAGCTCGTCGAGGTGCTCAAGAAGCATGGGGATCGCTTCGCTGTGGTCGCAGGCGGCGCCACCCTCAATCCGATCTTGCACAACCATGGGCAGCAGACCCAGATCCCGGAGGAGACGCTCAAGGAGTTTCGTGAGCTGGCCTTGCGCATTGCGGATTTTGGCGTGGTGGGTTTTGGCGAAATCGCCCTGCACCATCTGTCCTTGAGCCCCACCCACGCCTACGAATCGGTCCCGGCAGACCATCCGATGTTGTTGGTGTTGGCCGACGTTGCCGCCGAGCGTGATCTGGTGCTGGACCTGCATTTCGATCCGGTGTTGGCGGTGACTCCCGTGCCCGTGGAGCTCAAGGAGTTCAGCAATCCTGAAAAATTCCAGCCGAACATCGAGGCGTTCGAGCGCTTGCTCCAACACAACCGCAAGGCAAAGATCGTCTGGGCGCATGCGGGAGGGCTCGACTTCATCGGCCAGTACACCCCAGCGCTGGTACGGAGCCTGCTGGCGCGCCACTCCAACCTGTTCCTCAGCATCCGGCCGATGGGGCGCACGCCTGGCGTCATGATTACACCCAGCGGTGACGTGAATCCGGAGTGGATTCAGGTCGTACAGGAATACCCCGACCGCTTTGTTTTCGGCAGCGACAGCTTCCTCGTGGATCCGGGGGCGAAGTCGGGCACGGCCGGGCGCATTTTTGCCGAGCGCTCGAAAGCGCAACGCATGGGCATACGCCGCGTCATGATGGCTCTGCCCAGGGAGCTTGCCCGGAAAGTCGGGTACGAGAATGCAGAACGACTCTATCGACTCAAGTAAAGGTTGACGATCATGCCTATTACCAAAGGATTCCGCGCCCTCGTCGACGAAGCGATGGCCGAGGTCAAGACCCACACCGTGCCCGAAGTGCTGGCCATGCTGGACGACCCCCAGGTGCACATCGTGGACATCCGCGATGTGCGCGAGCTGAAGGAGGGCACCGTCACCGGCAGCACGCACGCACCGCGCTGCATGCTGGAGTTCTGGGTGGACCCCGAGTCGCCGTACCACAAGCCCATGTGGGCCGACGAGAGCAAGCACTTCATCCTCTTCTGCGGCGCGGGCTGGCGCAGCGCGCTGGCGACCAAGACCCTGCAGGACATGGGCATGACCAATGTCTCGCACATCGAGGGCGGTTTTGCCGAATGGGTCAAGCACGGCGGCCCGGTGGAGACGCTGGAGCAGCGCAAGGCCAAAAAAAGCGGCTGATGGTGGTGGACTGTCCCTGCGGCCGGCGCGATGCGGCAGGTCGTGTGCTGAGTCACGCGCGCTGCTGCGGCATCTATCTTGCGGATGACGCCGGCAGACCGGCCCCAGATGCCGAGGCGCTGATGCGTTCACGTTACAGCGCTTTCGTGCTGGAGCGCGCCGATTACCTGCTGGTCACCTGGCATGCCAGCACGCGTCCTTCGCAGGTGAGCTTCGACCCGGGCGTGAAGTGGCTGGGGCTGGAGGTGAAACAGCACCAGTCCATCGACGCCACGCATGCCGAGGTTGAATTCGTCGCACGCCAGCGTGACAGGAGCGGCCGCGCCGTGCGTCTGCATGAGCGCAGCCGTTTCGTGCGCGAAGACGGGCGCTGGTTCTACATCGAGGGAGATCTGAAGTGAGGTTTGAGGCCGTGCTCTTCGACTGCGACGGCGTGCTGGTCGACTCCGAGCCCATCGTCAACGGCGTGCTGCGCACGATGCTGGCCGAGCGCGGCTGGGTGCTGAGCGAAGCAGAGTGCATGCGCATCTTCATTGGCCGGATGGTGCGTGATGAGAAGGCGCGCATCGAACACCACACGGGCCAGCCGCTGACCGAAGCCTGGCTGGCCAGCTTCCGCGAGCGCCGCAACGCCGCGCTGGAGAATGAGCTGCGCATCGTGGCCAACGCGCAGGCCGCGGTGCATGAAGTGCACGAACGGCTGGACGCACGCATTGCCTGCGCCTCCGGCGCCGATCGCCACAAGGTCGAGCTGCAGCTGCGCAAGGTGGGTCTGCACGACTATTTCGAAGGCCGCATCTTCAGCGGCCATGAGATGCCGCGTTCCAAGCCGCACCCCGATGTCTACCTGGCCGCTGCGGCTGCCCTGTCGGCGCCGCCGCAGCGCTGCGCCGTGGTGGAAGACACGCTGATCGGCGCCACCGCCGGCCTGGCCGCCGGCGCCACGGTGTTTGCCTATGTGCCGCAGGGCGAGGCCGAGCCTTTCCTGCGCGCCGGTGTGGCCGCGGTGTTCAGCGACATGGCGCAGCTGCCAGGGCTCCTGTCCTAGGCTAAAGGCGCAAAACCCGAGGCCGGCCGCAGCGGAGCCGGTATCACGGCGCCGGCTTGCAGCAGCCGCGTCATCTCGGCTTGCGGCAGCGGGCGCGAGAGCAGGTAACCCTGGAATTCGTGACAACCCTGGTAACGCAGGAAATCGAACTGCGCCTGGTTTTCCACGCCCTCGGCCACCACGGTCTTGCGCAGGCTCTGGCCCAGGGAGATCACGGCGCGCGCGATCATGGCCACCTCTTCCTCGTGTTCGATGCCGGTGACCAGGGAACGGTCGATCTTGATGATGTCCAGCGGGAAACGGCGCAGATAACTGAGCGCCGAGTAACCGGTGCCGAAGTCGTCCATGGCCAGCTGCACGCCCAGGGCCTTGAAGTCACCCAGGGTGGCGACCACGCTGTCGCTGTCGCCCATGAACACGGTTTCCGTGATTTCCAGTTCGACCAGGGAGGAGGGCAGCTGGGCTTCCTCCAGCAGGCCGGCCACATGGGCCACGATGTCGCCGCTGAGGAAAAGACGCGGCGAGAGATTGACGGCCACACGCAGGGGCGTGGGCAGGCGCCGGTTCCAGTCGCGCGCCGCGGCGAAGGCGCGGCGCAGGATGATGGTGGTCAGCGGCACGATGAGCCCGGTTTCCTCGGCGATGGGGATGAAGCGGTCCGGGCTGATGGGGCCGTACTCCGGGTGGGTCCAGCGCGCCAGCGCTTCCACGCCGACGATGCGGCGGCGGTGGTCCACCTTGGGCTGGTAGTGCACCTGGAACTCATCGCGCTCGATGGCCTGGCGCAGCGCCGCCTCCAGGTTGAGCCGCTCGTCGGCCACGCGGTTGAGTTCGCTGGTGAAGAACTGGAAGTTGTTGCGTCCGCGGTTCTTGGCGGCGTACATGGCCGTGTCGGCGTGCTTGAGCAGGCTGGCCGGGTCTTCGCCGTCTGCCGGGTACATGGCCACGCCCAGGCTGGCCCCCACGTGAAATTCGCGCCCCGAGAGCATGACGGGGCGGCCGATCTCGGCCAGCACACGGCGCAGCTGCGAGATCACGGTGCTGGCGCGGAAATGGTCGCCCAGCAGCAGCACAAATTCGTCACCGCCCAGGCGCGCCACCGTGTCGGAGGTGCGCACGCAGTGGCGCAGTCGGTTGGCGATTTCCTTGAGCAGTTCGTCGCCCGCGCCGTGGCCCAGGCTGTCGTTGATGAACTTGAAGTTGTCCAGGTCGATGAAGACCACCGTGAGGTAATACCCCAGGCGTGCCGCGCGCGCGATGCCCTGCTCGACCCGATCGCCCAGCAGGATGCGGTTGGGCAGGCCGGTCAGCATGTCGTGGTTGGCCTGGCGCTCCAGTTCTTCCTGGTGGCGCTTGCGCTCCGAGATGTCCTGCACCGTGCCTTCGTAGTAGAGGGTCTGGCCGTCCGTGTCGCGCACGGCGTGGGCGTTTTCGGAGATCCAGATGCGCGTGCCGTCCTGGCGATAGACCTCGGACTCGAAGTTGAGCACCTCGCCCTGCTGGGCCATGAGCTGGTGGAAGCGTTCGCGCTGGCCGCTGCGGGCGTAGAGCTGGCGGCCGATGTCGTCCAGGCCGGCCATCAGCGCCGCGGGGCTGATGTAACCGTAGAGGCGGGCCAGGGCCGGGTTGGCCGCCAGGTAACGACCGTCGAGCGAGGTCTGGAAGATGCCCTCGGAGGCGTGCTCGAAGATGTTGCGGTAGCGCAGCTCGGCCTCTTTCTGGGCCTGCACCATCTCGCGCTGCGCGGTCACGTCCTCGATGAAGCCTTCGATCACCAGCTCGCCCTGCTCGTCGGGCACGGCGATGCCGCGTTCGTGCACCCACTTGATCTGCCCGGCCTGGGTGGTGATGCGGTAGTCCACCGTGAAGCGTTGTCCGCTGCGCACCGCGGCATCGATCAGCCCGCGCACGCGGGGGCGGTCCAGCGGGTGGGTGATGTCTTCCCAGGTGATGGCCGCGTTCTGCACCAGCTCGGCCGGGGCGTAGCCGGTCAGGGCCAGGCAGCCCTGGCTGACGAAGACCATGCGCCAGCTGGCGTCATGCAGGCAGCGGTAGGCCATGCCGTCCAGGTTGTTGACCAGGGTGTCGAGCACGCGCGCCCGGTCGAGCTCACCGATGCTGAGCAGGCTGGTGCGACGGATGCGGGCGGGGTGGACGGTCACGACGGTGTTTTCCTGTGCAGACCCTGAAGGGTGAGCAAGCGTCATGCCAGGGGTGGCGCACTGCTGTGGTGCGCCGAATCTTTTTCAGTTGTCGTGAGGCCGCAGGGCCGGCGAGGGCGTGGGGTCCACCCCCTGGGCCTGTGCCGCGGCTTGTTCCGCGGCCAGCGCACGCTGGAAGGCCGGGCGGGCCTGCAGCCGCTGCCAGTAGGCCGTGGTGGCAGGGCCCCACTGCGGGGCCAGGCCCAGATGCTCCGCCAGCAGCAGGGCGTAGCCTACGCTGGCATCGGCGGCCGTGAAACGCCCGGCGCACAGGTAATCGCTGCTGGCGACCGCGGCCTCGACCACGCGCAGGCGGGCCAGAAACCATTTGGCATAGTCCTCGGCCACCTGTGGCTGGCGGCGCTCCGGTGGCTCGAAGTGGCGGTAGCGCAGCACCAGGGTCTGTGGAAAGGTGAGCGTGGCTTCGCCCAGATGCAACCAGTTGAGGTAGGCGCCGAAGTCCGGCTCGCCGGGCGCCACGTCCAAACCCGCTTCGGGCTTCAGGGTCGCCAGGTACTGGCAGATGGCGGCCGACTCGCTCATGCGAACCTCGCCATGCACCAGCAGGGGCACCGTGCCCAGCGGGTTGTGCTGCAGGTAGTCGCGCGCATGGGCGCGCGGCGGGAAGGGCAGCATCTGCAGGGCGTAGGGCAGCTGCAGTTCTTCCAGCATCCACAGGGGACGGAAGGAGCGGGCGCTGACGCAGTGGTGGAGGTGGAGCATGAGTTCATCTTGCCGCAAAATGGGCCTCCTTCCGGCGCGGCCGAAGGCTGGAAATCTGCCACAATTGACGTTTACGTAAACGTCAATCAAATCCCGCAATACGAAAATGGCGGGGTGCTGTTGAGAAAGAACGTTCATGCCGATTCTGGAAACCCAACTCAACGCCCGCTCGGCCGACTTCCAGGCCAACGCGACCGCCATGCGCGCCGTGGTGGCTGATCACCAGGCCCAGCTCGACCAGGTGGCCCAGGGCGGCGGCGAGGCCGCCCGTGCCAAGCACACCGCCCGCGGCAAGCTGCTGCCGCGTGAGCGCGTGCAGCGCCTGCTCGATCCCGGCACGCCCTTCCTGGAACTCAGTCCGCTGGCGGCCTACAACATGTACAACGGCGACGCGCCCTGCGCCGGCCTGATCGCCGGCATCGGCCGTGTCAGCGGTGTGGATTGCATGATCGTCTGCAACGACGCCACCGTGAAGGGCGGCACCTACTACCCCGTCACGGTCAAGAAGCACTTGCGCGCGCAGGAGATCGCGCAGCAGAACCGCCTGCCCTGCATCTATCTCGTGGACTCCGGTGGCGCCAACCTGCCCAACCAGGACGAGGTCTTCCCCGACCGCGAGCACTTCGGCCGCATCTTCTACAACCAGGCCAATATGAGCGCGCTGGGCATCGCCCAGATCGCCGTGGTCATGGGCTCCTGCACGGCCGGCGGCGCCTACGTGCCGGCCATGAGCGACGAAGCCATCATCGTCAAGAACCAGGGCACCATCTTCCTGGGCGGCCCGCCGCTGGTGAAGGCCGCCACGGGCGAGGTGGTGACGGCTGAAGACCTGGGCGGCGGCGACGTGCACACGCGCCTGTCGGGCGTGGCTGACCATCTGGCGCAGAACGACCTGCACGCGCTCGCGCTGGCGCGTGCTTCCGTCAAGAACCTGAACGCGGGCAAGACGCTGCCGGTGAGCGTGGACCCGCCGCAAGCGCCGCGCTACCCGGCCGAGGAACTGTATGGCGTGATCCCGGCCGACACGCGCAAGCCCTTCGACGTGCGCGAGATCATCGCGCGCATCGTCGACGGCTCGGAGTTCGACGAGTTCAAGGCGCGCTACGGCACCACGCTGGTGACGGGTTTCGCGCGCATCGAGGGCATGCCGGTGGGCATCATCGCCAACAACGGCATCCTGTTCTCGGAGAGCGCGCTCAAGGGGGCGCACTTCATCGAGCTCTGCTGCCAGCGCAAGATCCCGCTGGTCTTCCTGCAGAACATCACGGGTTTCATGGTGGGCCGTAAGTACGAGAACGAGGGCATCGCGCGCAACGGCGCCAAGATGGTCACGGCCGTCTCCACGGCCAACGTGCCCAAGTTCACCGTCATCATCGGCGGGTCTTTTGGCGCCGGCAACTACGGCATGTGCGGCCGCGCCTTCAGTCCACGTTTCCTCTGGATGTGGCCGAACGCACGCATCAGCGTGATGGGTGGCGAGCAGGCGGCCAGCGTGCTGGCCACCGTCAAGCGCGACGGCATCGAGGGCAAGGGCGGCGCATGGAGTGCGGCGGAAGAAGAGGCCTTCAAGGCCCCGATCCGCCAGCAGTACGAAGACCAGGGCCACCCCTACTACGCCACGGCCCGCCTGTGGGACGACGGCGTGATTGACCCGGCCGACACACGGCGCGTGCTGGCGCTCGGTCTGTCGGCCGCGCTCAATGCGCCGATCCCGGACATGAAGTTCGGTGTTTTCCGCATGTGATTTGTATTCGATATAAAAAAGCGGATCGAGGCAACAGCAAAACAGGGAGGAATCATGATTGCTTTCAGAAAGTGGGCGTGGCTTGTCGGCTTGATGATCGGGGTGGTTCATTCCGCCTGGGCCATCAACGTGGTGGATGCTGCTTCGCCCCAAGTGATCGGGGACAGGCAACTGACCGTCGGCAGCCGCACATTGAGACTGCCTGAGGGGGCGTGGAATTTCATCGCGAAGAAGAAAGGGGTCGTGATCATGACGACCCGCAACGATGAGGTGATTGGCACGACCTACCATGCCTACGCGATGAATGTGCGCAATGGCCGCTTTCTCAACAGTGTCGAATTGCTGATGCCGGAGTTCAGCTTCATCTCCGCGAGTTGGAAACCCGAGCCCTGCAAGAAAGACGGCTATCTGTTCAAGGATGACTTCAGCAGCGGATTCAGGACGCCCGAGTGCCTGCTCATCTACAAGCGGCCCTCTCATCTGGCACGCTCTTCCGGCGAGTTCTATCCGCAGGCGGCCCAGTGGGCGGCGCAAGAAAAGATCAAGTTGCCAGGCGCGGTGTATGAGGTGATGTACATCAAATATGCAAACAACGATTACGGAATGGTCCGCGTCTGGCTGCCGGCCGACCAAGTTGCCGGTGACGAAGCTGTTGTGGCATGGGCCAGAGGTTTGCCGGAACGGCTGAAGAGCTTGTTCGAGCGGCGTGAGAATGAGGCAATTCTGCCGCCTATCCCGTCCAGGGACTGAGGGTCACCATGAAGCACATGAACCTGGCGTTTCGTTTCATTGTCGTCGCTCTGGTGGCAGTTCTGGCTGGCTGTGCGTCCGTCACGAACTCGGACACGCAGCAGATCAGCATCACCACGCGCGACAAGGCGGGGTTCGCGGTGACGGGCGCGGAGTGCACGTGGAGAAATTCCAAAGGGGAGGGGCGGTTCCGGACGCCGGCCGTGGTTGCTGTGCGCCGGGACTATCAGGCGCTCAACATCATTTGCTCCAGGGATGGATTGCCTGACGCAGCGGATGCCTTCAATTCGAAATCGACTTCTGCGATGGTCGGCAATATCCTGGCCGGCGGGCCGATAGGTGCGGCCATTGACCACACTTCAGGGGCTGGCTATGACTATCCGGCTGTCTTGACGGTATGGTTCGCGTCCCTGGATTCGAATAAGCCGGCGGCCGCAAATCAGGAACGCAAACCCTTCAAGATCGAGCACGTGATGGTGCCGCCCCCGGCGACGGGTTTTGCCAAAGTGGACGACGTGGATGCTGTACCCCGGCTGGGATCCAAGGGCAGGGAGTTGTACCTTGAGTGGTTGAGCAAACCCTTCCCCCGTGCCGTGGCGGTTTCGGACAAGGGGGCCATGGCCCGAGGTTATGGGAGCCATGCGATGCAGCAGGCGGTGCAGAACTGCGAGAAGCTTTTCGGCAATCCGTGCCGCCTGTACGCGGTGGATGACCAAGTGGTCTGGAAGAGCGAGTGAAAGTCTTGGGTGCAGTGAGTACAAGAACTACGGAAGAGCAGTCAGGCGAGTCTGCCGACTGGGTCGCGCGCAGCCTGCGCAGCGTCTGGCATCCCTGCACGCAGATGCAGCACCACGAGACCGTGCCGCTGATCCCGGTCAGCCACGGCCGCGGTGCCTGGCTGGTGGATGTGCAGGGGCGTGAGTACCTGGACGCCATCAGTTCCTGGTGGGTCAACCTCTTCGGGCACGCCAACCCCCGCATCAACGCGGCGCTGAAGGACCAGCTCGACAAGCTGGAGCACGCCATGTTGGCGGGTTTCACGCACCAGCCGGTGGTGGAGCTGTCCGAGCGCCTGGGCGCGCTGACCGGTGGCGTGCTGGGCCATTGCTTCTATGCCTCCGACGGCGCCTCGGCCGTGGAGATCGCGCTCAAGATGAGTTTTCATTACTGGCGCAACAGCGGCCAGAGCCAGAAGCAGGAGTTCGTCTGCCTCTCGGGCAGTTACCACGGCGAGACCATCGGCGCCCTGGCCGTGACCGATGTGGCCCTGTTCCGCGATGCCTACGGGCCCTTGCTGCAACGCGCGCACGTCGTGGCCTCGCCTGACGCGCGGCTGGCCCAGTCGGGCGAGAGTGCGGCGGACGTGGCACACCGCGCCGCAACCGCACTGGAAACTCAGCTGCAACAGCGCGCCGGTAAGGTGGCGGCGGTCATCGTCGAGCCGCTGGTGCAGTGCGCTACCGGCATGGCCATGCACGACCCGGTCTATCTGCAGGAAGTGCGCGCCATCTGCGACCGCCACCAGGTGCACCTGATTGCCGACGAGATCGCCGTAGGCTGCGGCCGCACCGGCACCTTCTTCGCCTGCGAGCAGGCCGGCATCTGGCCTGACTTCGTCTGCCTGTCCAAGGGCATCAGCGGTGGTTACCTGCCGCTCTCGCTGGTGATGACACGCGAGGCGATCTACCAGGCTTTTTACGACGCCGACGTCACGCGCGGTTTCCTGCACTCGCATTCCTACACGGGCAACCCGCTGGCCTGCCGCGCGGCTCTGGCCACGCTGGACATCTTTGCGCAGGACGATGTGTTGAATGCCAACCGTTTGAAGGCGCATGAACTGACAATGGCGCTGGCACCTCTGGCCACCGATGAGCGGGTACAGCATTTCCGCCGGCGCGGCATGATCTGGGCCTTTGACGCCGTGGTCGATGACCCGGCCCAGGCCGCCACTTTCTCGCGGCGTTTCTTTACGGCGGCCCTGCAGCGTGGCCTGCTCCTGCGCCCCATCGGCCGCACGGTTTATCTCATGCCCCCTTACATCCTGAACGACGAAGAAATCACCCAGCTGGCGCAGCGCACGCGCGCGACCTTCGACGAGGTGATGAGCGCCGCCGGGCCGTCCCAAGGCGCGAGGGCCCCCTCAGGGGGCAGCGAACCACACGCAGTGGGTGAGCGTGGGGGAGCCTTATGAGCATGAGCTTTGCACCGATCGCAACGCTGCAGCAGCAGATTGAACAGCTCGACGCGAAGGGGCTGCGCCGTCGCCGCCGCACGACGGAAACTGCCTGCGCACCGAACCTCGTGCTGGACGGCCAGCGCGTGCTGAGTTTCAACAGCAACGACTACCTGGGCCTGGCGGCCGATGCACGCATCGCCGCGGCGCTGCAGGAGGGCGTGAGCCTCTACGGTGCCGGCAGCGGCGCCTCGCACCTGGTCAGCGGACATTCCAAAGCGCATGAGGAGCTCGAGGAGCGCCTGGCCGCCTTCGAGGCGCCGCATCTGGAGCGCGCGCGTGCCCTGTACCTGAGCACCGGCTACATGGCCAACCTCGCGGTGCTGACGGCCCTGGTGGCGGCCACGCCGGGTGAGACCGAGATTTTTTCCGATGCGCTGAACCACGCCTCCATCATCGACGGCACGCGCCTGGCGCGCGCCCAGGTGACGGTCTATCCGCACAGCGATGTGGCAGCCCTGGAAGCCGCGCTGTCGACCAGTGCGGCGAAGACGAAGATCGTGGTCACCGACAGCGTCTTCAGCATGGACGGTGACATCGCCCCCCTGCCGCAGATCCTGGCCCTGTGTGAACGCTTCGGTGCCTGGCTGGTGGTGGATGACGCGCACGGCTTCGGTGTGCTGGGCGAGCATGGGCGTGGGGCGCTGGAGCATTTCAAGCTGCGTTCACCGCAGCTGGTCTATATGGGCACGCTGGGCAAAGCCGCCGGCGTCAGCGGCGCCTTCGTCGCTGCGCACGAGACCGTGATCGACTGGCTGGTGCAGCGTGCCCGGCCCTATATCTACACGACCGCCGCCGCGCCGGCCCTGGCCCATGCGCTGCTGACCAGCATCGACCTCATCGACAGCCGGGAAGGACAGCAGCGGCGTGCCCAGCTGGAACTGCTGTGCCACCAGCTCAGTGCCATGCCCGTGCGCCAGGGCTGGTCGCATCTGGCTTCCGCCACGCCGATCCAGCCCCTGATCATCGGCGGCAATGCCGAGGTGATGGCGACGGCGCAGGCGCTGGAAGCCCAGGGCCTCTGGGTGTCGGCCATCCGTGCGCCCACCGTGCCGGTGGGCACCGCGCGCCTGAGGATCACGTTGTCGGCCGCCCACACCCACGACGATGTGGCGCGGCTACTGGCCGCGCTGGGGCAACTGGCGCAGGAGGCCTGAGACCATGAAAGCCTTCTCCTGTTTTGTCACCGGCACCGACACCGAGATCGGCAAGACGCTCATCAGCAGCGCCCTGTTGTATGCCTTCGGACAGGCGGGTGTGCGCGCCGCCGGCATGAAACCCCTGGCGGCCGGTGCCGAGCTGCGCGACGGTCTTTGGCACAACGAGGACGTGGACCAGCTCTATGACGCCGCGCCCCTGAAGCTGCCGCGCGAACTGACCACCCCCTACCTGCTGCGCACGCCGGCCGCGCCCCATATCGCGGCGGCGCAGGAATGCGTGCTGATCGAGCCGCGCCGCATCATCGCCAGCTACGAGCAGGTGCGTGCCCAGGCCGAGGCCGTGGTGGTCGAGGGTGTGGGCGGCTGGCGCGTGCCGCTGACCCATGGCTACGACACCTCGGACCTGGCCCGCCAGCTGGGCCTGCCCGTCATCCTCGTGGTGGGCCTGCGCCTGGGCTGCATCAACCATGCCCTTTTGACCGCCGAGGCCATCGCCTCGCGCGGGCTCAAGCTGGCCGGCTGGGTGGCCAATACCGTGGACCCGGCCATGGCCCACATGGACGGCAATATCGAAGCGATCGCCGCGCGTATTTCTGCCCCGCTTCTCGGCCATGTGCCACGGCTCGAACATCCCACCGCAGCTGCGGCGGCGGCTTATCTGGACCTTGGAAAGGTGAAAACCGATGTTTAAGAAAATCCTGATTGCGAACAGAGGCGAGATCGCGTGTCGCGTGGCAGCGACCGCCCGTCGTTTGGGCATCCAGACCGTCGCCGTCTATTCCGATGCCGATACGAACGCCAAACACGTCAGCGTCTGCGACGAGGCCGTGCACATCGGCGGCAGCGCGCCGGCCGAGAGTTATCTGCGCTGGGAGCGCATCCTCGAGGCGGCGAAGGCCACCGGTGCGCAGGCCATCCACCCGGGTTATGGTTTTCTCAGCGAGAACGAAGCCTTTGCCCAGGCCTGTGCGAAGGCCGGCCTGGTTTTCATCGGTCCGCCGGCCTCGGCCATCCAGGCCATGGGTCTGAAAGCCGAGTCCAAGCGCCTGATGGAAAAAGCCGGTGTGCCCCTGGTGCCGGGTTACCACGGCGCCGATCAGGATGTGAAGCTGCTGCAGCACGAGGCCGATCGCATCGGCTACCCGGTGCTGATCAAGGCCAGCGCAGGCGGCGGCGGCAAGGGCATGCGCGTGGTGGAAAAGCGCGAGGACTTCGAGAGCTCGCTCGCCTCCTGCCAGCGCGAGGCCATCAACAGCTTTGGCGACGCGGCGGTGCTGATCGAGAAGTACGTGCTACGCCCGCGCCATATCGAGATCCAGGTCTTCGGTGACACGCAGGGCAACTGTGTCTATCTCTTCGAGCGTGACTGCTCGGTGCAGCGCCGCCACCAGAAGGTGCTGGAAGAAGCGCCGGCGCCCGGCATGACACCCGAACTGCGCCAGCAGATGGGCCAGGCTGCCGTGGCTGCGGCGCGCGCCGTGAACTACGTGGGTGCAGGCACGGTGGAGTTCATCGTCGAACAGCGCGAGGGGAAGATGAGCTTCTTCTTCATGGAGATGAACACGCGCCTGCAGGTGGAACACCCGGTGACCGAAGCGATCACGGGACTGGACCTGGTGGAATGGCAATTGCGTGTGGCCGCGGGTCAGCCGCTGCCGCTCAAGCAGGAGCAGTTGAAGATTCAGGGCCACGCCATCGAGGCGCGCATCTGCGCCGAGAACCCGGACAAGCACTTCCTGCCGGCCACCGGCACCTTGCAGGTCTATGCGCTGCCACCGTGCAGCGCCTTCGAGCGGGCCGATGTGCGGGTCGATTCCGGCGTGCGCGAGGGTGACGCCATCAGTCCGTTTTACGACTCCATGGTCGCCAAGCTCATCGTGCATGGCGACACGCGCGAGCAGGCCCTGGCCCGGCTCGACGCTGCCCTGGCGGCCACCCGCATCGTGGGCCTGCAGACCAATGTGCAGTTCCTGCGCCATGTGGTGGGCAGCCGCTCCTTTGCGCAGGCCGACCTGGACACCGCGCTGATCGTGCGCGAGGCCGCCGTGCTCTTCGAGCAGGAGAAGGTGGGCCTGCCCCTGGCCGCCGCGGCCGTAGTGGCGCACACGCTGCTGCAGGAACAGGATGCCGCGCCCTCGGCGGGCTGGGTCGATCCCTGGGCGCGGCGCGACGGCTGGCGTTCACACGGCCTGACGCAGCGCTACTTCGATCTGGAGTTCCACGGCGACCAGCACACGGCCGTGCTGACCTATCTGCACGACGGCGCCTTGCAGCTGCGCGTGGAAGAGGCGGGGGCCACGCTGCAGTTCAGCCGCCATGGGGACGATATCGTCCTGCACTACGGCGGTCTGCGTGTGGTCGTGCAGGTGCTGCGCAGTGGCGAGGTCGCCCACATCTACACCCCGCAGGGCGCCACCCAGATCACGGTGCTGGACGCGCTGGCCCATGCCGGCGAGGCGCAGGCCGAAGGTGGCCGCCTGACCGCGCCCATGCCGGGCAAGGTGGTGTCCTTTGCCGTCAAGGCCGGCGACAAGGTCAGCAAGGGCCAGGTGCTGGCCGTGATGGAGGCCATGAAGATGGAGCACACCATCGCCGCGCCGACCGAGGGCGTGGTGGCCGAGTTGCTGTACGCGCCGGGGGACCAGGTGGCTGAAGGCGCGGAGTTGCTGAAGCTGTCGGCCGCGTGACCTGACTTTGACGTCCGTGCCCTTAAGCTCGTTGTCATGAAGATTTATTTCTGCTGCACCGATTTCAAGGCCGAGCCCTGGCTGGCCGCACTGCGCACCGCGCTGCCGCAAGCCGGGATCGAGGTCTGGACCCCGGGCGCTGGCCCGGCCGATTACGGCGTGGTCTGGGCGCCGCCGCAACAATTCCTGGACGAGCAGCCGCAGATCAAGGCTCTGTTCAATATCGGCGCCGGTGTGGACGCGCTCACGCAACTCAAGCTGTCGCCCAAGACGAAGCTGGTGCGGCTGGACGATGCCGGCATGTCGGTGCAGATGGCGGAATACGTGGTGCATGCCTTGATCCGCCACTTCCGCGAGTTCGATGTCTATGCGGCCGACGTGGCGAACGCGAAGTGGTCTTTCCGCAAGCCGCGCCTGCGTGAGGACTTTCCCGTGGGCATCATGGGCCTGGGCGTGCTGGGCCAGCGCGTGGCGCGCGCCGTCCAGGCTTTCGAATTTCCGGTGCGGGGCTGGAGCCGTTCCCCCAAGGAACTGCCGGGGGTACGTTGCTACGCTGGGGAAGAACAGTTCGCCGAATTCCTGGCCGAGACCAAGGTGCTGGTCTGCCTGCTGCCGCTGACCGAAGAGACCCGCGGCATCATGAACCGCGACACGCTGGCGCAACTGCAGCCGGGGGGCTATGTCATCAACGTGGCGCGCGGCGCGCATCTGGTGGAGGAAGACCTGATCCCGCTGATCGACAGTGGCCACCTGGCCGGTGCCGCGCTGGACGTGTTCCGCCAGGAGCCGCTGCCGGCCGGCCATCCCTTCTGGCGCCATCCCAAGATCACGATG
The DNA here is from genome assembly GCA_963512175.1 of uncultured Hylemonella sp. Classification (GTDB taxonomy): domain Bacteria; phylum Pseudomonadota; class Gammaproteobacteria; order Burkholderiales; family Burkholderiaceae_C; genus Hylemonella. The sequence continues at coordinate 44,774 of CAUPLI010000009.1, forward strand.
ACGCCGCACACGGCGGCGCGCACCCTGCGCGACGAGAGCGTGGCGCAGATCGCGAGCAAGATCGCCCGGTTGGAGCGTGGGGAATCCATCGCTGGTATCGTCGATCCCTCGAAAGGTTATTGACATGAGCTTGCCCACCCGCGTCCAGTTGGTCGATGTCGGTCCGCGTGACGGCCTGCAGAACGAGAAGCAGCCGGTGCCGGCGGCCATCAAGATCGGGCTGGTGCAGCGTCTGCAGGACGCTGGCCTGAAGGAGATCGAGGTCACCAGCTTCGTCAGCCCCAAGTGGGTGCCGCAGATGGCCGACAACGCCGAGGTCATGGCGGGCATTACGCGCCAGGCGAGTGTGCGCTACTCGGTGCTGGTGCCGAACATGAAGGGTTACGAGGCAGCGGTGCTCTCGAAGCCTGACGAGATCGTGGTCTTCGGCGCGGCCAGCGAACTCTTCAGCCAGAAGAACATCAACTGCTCGATTGCCGAGAGCATCGAGCGTTTCGCCCCGGTGGTTGCCGCCGCGCGGGCCGCCGGCATCCAGGTGCGCGGCGCCATCTCCTGCGCCATGGCCTGTCCCTACGAAGGCGACGTGGCGCCCGAGCGGGTGGAGCTGGTGGCGCGGCTGATGAAGCAGATCGGCGTGCAGCGGGTGGACGTGGCCGACACCATCGGTGCGGCCACGCCGCTCAAGACCCGGCGCGCCATGGAAGCGGCGCTCAAGTACTACGGTCTCGATGACGTCTCGGGCCACTTCCACGACACCTATGGCCAGGCGCTGGCCAACACGCTGGCCGCGCTGGAAATGGGTGTCTGGAATTTTCAGTCTTCCGTGGCCGGCCTGGGCGGCTGTCCCTATGCCAAGGGGGCCACCGGCAACGTGGCCACCGAAGACGTGGTCTACATGCTGCGCGGCATGGGCATCGAGACCGGCATCGATCTGGACCAGCTGGTCGACGCCGGCAAGTACATCAGCGATTTCCTGGAACGCAAGCCGAATTCGCGCGCCGCGACGGCCTTGCTGAACAAGCGGAACTGAGCGCCATGGAATGGCTGGCAGAGAAGGCAGTGGCGGCGCAGGCGCAGGTCCGTAACCTGCCCTCGCCTTGCATTTCGGTCTGCCGCATGGAAGCGGCCACGGGCTTGTGCAAGGGCTGCCTGCGCACGCTGGACGAGATCGCCGCCTGGTCCACCCTGGATGACGCGGGCAAGCGCACCATCTGGGCCTGCATCGAGGCACGCGCCACGGCGCAAGGAGTGAACCCGTGAAGCAGATCACCTTCTACCTGGACTTCATCTCGCCCTACACGCACCTGGCCTTCGAGCAGCTGCCCGAGGCGCTGATGGGCCTGAGTTATTCCGTCAGCTACCGGCCGGTGCTGCTGGGCGCCCTGTTGCGGCACCACAAGCTGCTGGGTCCGGCCGAGGTGCCGGCCAAGCGCGAGTGGACCTACCGGCACGTGATGTGGCTGGGGCAGCAGCAGGGCGTCACGCTGGAGATGCCGGCCGTGCACCCCTTCAACCCGCTGCCCCTGCTGCGCCTGGCGATTGCCGCCGCGAACGGTGGCGACCCCAATCGTTATGTCTGCGAGACCCTGCTGCGCCACGTCTGGCATGGCGGCCTGGACGCCAACGATCCGGCGCGGCTGCAGGCGCTGCGCGAGCAACTGGCCCCGGCCTTGACGCCGGATGACGAGGTGGTGAAAGCCCGCCTGCACGCCAACACCGACGAGGCCGTGGCCGCCGGCGTGTTCGGCGTGCCGTCCTTCGTGGTCGATGGCCGCATGTTCTGGGGCCTGGACAGCCTCCCCATGCTGCGTCGTTACCTCGAAGGCGATGCCTGGTTCGACGGGCCGGGCTGGTTGGCCCAGACGGCGGCACCTGCTGTCTGATGTCGGGACACGCAGCGTTTCCCAGCAAGTGAAAGAAGATCCGCGGGTTACTACCTAATTCGTCAGCCTGCGTTCAGGCCGGCGTCAGCCCACGTTGGTTTCGCGTCAGAGCTGGGTCAGTGCTGTCTCCAACAATCAGGCCAGATTCCCCGACCGGGGGATTGCCTATATTGGAGACACAACATGGCAACTGCACAGGCCGCACGGCCGATGACGCCGGAAGAGAAGAAGGTTATCTTCGCCTCTTCCCTGGGTACCGTTTTCGAGTGGTACGACTTCTATCTCTACGGTTCGCTGGCGGCCATCATCGCCAAGCAGTTCTTCAGCGGACTGGATGCCGGCTCGGCCTTCATCTTCGCGCTGCTGGCTTTCGCCGCGGGCTTCATCGTGCGTCCCTTCGGTGCCATCTTCTTCGGCCGCCTGGGCGACATGATCGGTCGCAAGTACACCTTCCTGGTGACCATCCTGATCATGGGCCTGTCCACCTTCATCGTGGGCATCTTGCCGAACTACGCCACCATCGGCGTGGCCGCCCCCATCATCCTGATCGCCCTGCGCCTGTTGCAAGGCCTGGCGCTGGGTGGTGAGTACGGTGGTGCCGCCACTTACGTGGCCGAGCACTCGCCGCACGGCAAGCGCGGTGCCTACACCTCCTGGATCCAGACCACGGCCACCCTGGGCCTGTTCCTGAGCCTGATGGTGATTCTGGGCACGCGTACCCTGATCGGTGAAGTGGCCTTCGCCGACTGGGGCTGGCGTGTTCCCTTCATCGTCTCCATCCTGCTGCTGGCCATCTCCGTCTGGATCCGTCTGTCCATGAACGAGTCGCCGGCTTTCGCCAAGATGAAGGCTGAAGGCAAGACCTCCAAGGCTCCGCTGTCCGAGTCCTTCGGCCAGTGGAAGAACCTGAAGATCGTGATCCTGGCGCTGATCGGCCTGACCGCCGGCCAGGCCGTGGTCTGGTACTCGGGCCAGTTCTACGCCCTGTTCTTCCTGACCCAGGCGCTCAAGGTGGACGGTGCTGCTGCCAACATCTATGTGGCCATCTCGCTGCTGATCGGCACGCCCTTCTTCATCCTGTTCGGCTCCCTGTCCGACAAGATCGGCCGCAAGCCCATCATCATGGCCGGCTGCCTGCTGGCCGTCGTGACCTACTTCCCGGTCTTCGAAGCCCTGACCAAGGCCGCCAACCCCGACCTGTACAAGGCTCAGCAGTCGAGCAAGGTCGTCGTGACGGCTGATCCGAAAGAGTGCTCGTTCCAGTTCAACCCGACCGGTACCGTCAAGTTCACCAGCTCGTGCGACATCGCCAAGCAGGTGCTGGCCGGCGCTTCGGTGAGCTACGAGAACGCCGTCGGCGCCGCTGGCACGCCCGCCTCCATCAAGATCGGCGAGACCGTCATCACCGGCTACACCGCCAAGGGCATTCCGGCCGACGAAGCCAAGGCCAAGGACGCCGAGTTCAAGAAGGCCGTGGCTGACGCGCTCAAGGAGCACGGCTACCCGGCCAAGGCCGACATGGCCAAGGTCGACAAGGTCATGGTCATCGCCATCCTGACCTACCTGGTGATCCTGGTCACCATGGTCTACGGCCCGATCGCCGCCATGCTGGTGGAAATGTTCCCGACCCGCATCCGCTACACCTCCATGTCGCTGCCGTATCACATCGGCAACGGCTGGTTCGGCGGCCTGCTGCCCACCACGGCCTTCGCCATCGTGGCGCAGACCGGCAATATGTACAACGGCCTCTGGTACCCGATCATCATCGCCGGCATGACCTTCGTCATCGGCATGCTGTTCGTCAAGGAAACCAAGGACGTGGACATCTACGCCAACGACTGAAGCCAGCGTACTTCGCGTCCCTCCCGACCTGGCCTGCCAGGCGGGGTGGACACAGTGGCCCTCTCCTCTGGCGAGGGCCTTTTCTTTCAAGGACACACATCATGTGGAAAATCATCATCGGTTTCATCGTCTTCGCCGCCCTGGCCCTGTTCGTCATCATCAAGGGCGGTGACCAGCTCGACATGGGCGGCGAAAAGCATGGCGCTGACGCCGTGCACGCCCCCGAGGCGCCGGCTTCGGCCCCGTCCGCAGCTGCATCGGCTCCCGCGCCGGCAGCCAGCACCGCCAGGTAAGACCGTGCAGTGGAGAAGAAGTGGCGATAGCCACTCCACAACATGAACTACTCAAAAACAGACCTTGGGCAGCAGGCATTCAAGGAGCGTTCCCCGGCGCTGTCGGCCCGGCAGCGCTCGGCCTTCATCCTGTTCGATGGGGTCAAGACGCAGGAGCAGGTGCTGGCGGCCACGGCCGGCCTCGGCGTGACACCGGCCGATGTGGAGCACATGGTGGCGCAAGGCTTCCTGGTGGCGGATGCGGCAGCGGTCGCCGCGGCTGAAGCGGCCACGGCTGCCGCCACGGCCCGCAGCGCGCGCACGCCACAGGAACGTTATGCCGAGGCCTATCCGCTGGCCACCCAGCTCACGGCTACGCTGGGCCTGCGGGGCTTCAAGCTGAACCTGGCGGTCGAGGGAGCCTCGGGTTACGAGGACTTGCTGGCGCTGCTTCCGAAGATCCAGGCCGCCGTGGGCCATGAAGCCAGCCTGCCGCTGGAGCGGGCCTTGCTGGCTTAATACGCTTTTAGCGCCGGAAGCGGCCGTCGGATGTGATGATGGACAGGTCTGCGAAGTCCAGGCCCGTATGGTCCTGGGGGCTGAAGTTCACTTCCAGGCCGCCGATGTCGAATTTCCCCAGCCCCTCCAGGGCCGCCTGGATCCGTTCGCGGCTGGGTTTCGGACCGGCGCGTCGCAAGGCCTCCACCAGCACCTTGGCCGCGGCATAACCTTCGAGCATGGCCGGGCTGACGTCGGCCGCCCCCTTGGCGCGGGCCATGTCCTGCGCTTCCTTGACCAGAGCGTAGGAAATCGACTGGGGGAACACCTGGGAGACGATGACGCCGCGCGCATGCTCGCCCAGGCTCTTGATGAAACCACCGGAGGCGTTGTTGGACAGGGTCACCACCTGGGCGGCGCTGCCGGCAGCGCGCAAGGCCTTGATGCCATCGACCACGGCCGAGCCTGATGCGATCATCAACACGGCCTGGGCGCCCGCTTGGGTGACTGCGGGGGCGATCTTGCTGAAGTCGGGCTTGCTGCGGTCGAACTTTTCGAGCACGACCGGGGTGAGCTTGGCTGCGGCCAGGCCCTTTTGCGCACCGGCCAGGCCGTCCAGACCGAAGCTGTCGTCCACGTGCACCACGGCGATGCGGTTCATGCCGATGGTGGACAGGTGGGTGACGGCTTTTTCGGCCTCGCGCTGGTAGGTGGCTCGCACGTTGAAGATGTGTTTGCGCACCGGCTGGTGCAGGCTCATGGCGCCGGTGGATGGTGCAATCAGCACAATGCTGTGCTTGTCCAGCAGCGGGGCGATGGCCTCGGTGTGCGGTGTGCCGCGGTTGAGGAAAAGCGCTGCGACGTTGTTTTCCTCGATCAGCTTGCGTGCATTCTCCACGGCCAGCTTCGGGTCGAACTTGTCGTCCAGCGAGATCAGCTCGATCTTCTGCCCGGCGATGCCACCCTTGGCGTTGATGCTGTCAATATAGAGTTTGGCCCCATCGGTGGTTTCCTTCACGCCGGCGGCCACCGCGCCGGTGAAGCCGGCCGTCTGGCCGATGAGGATCTGGGCCTGGCTGGCGGCGCCAGCCAGGATGAGCAGTGCTGCTCCCAAGGCCTTGCAGGTCTGCATCTTGTCTCCGGACTTTTCTGATTTTCTCGGACCAAGGAGTTTACGCCCAAATGGGCCGGACCCCCGCATAAACAGGGGCAGTCCCATGGCACCATGGGCAAGCCCCGCGGTCATGCTGGGGTAAGAGGGCGTGCCTAGAATGTTCGGGCCATACCGAAAGACAGCAGCCATGACCCAGGGGACCATCCGCATCCGCGGCGCACGCCAGCACAACCTCAAGAACCTCGACCTGGACATCCGTACCGGCGAGCTGACGGTGGTCACCGGCCCGAGCGGCTCCGGCAAGTCCAGCCTGGTGTTCGACACGCTCTACGCCGAGGGCCAGCGTCGTTACGTGGAGACCTTCAGCGCCTACGCACGCCAGTTCCTCGACCGCATGGACAAGCCGGCGGTGGACCGCGTGGAGGGTGTGCCCCCCGCCATCGCCATCGACCAGACCAACCCGGTGCGCTCCTCGCGCTCCACGGTCGGCACGATGACCGAGCTCAACGACCACCTCAAGCTGCTCTACGCGCGTGCCGCCCAGCTGTTTGACCGCCAGACGGCTCAGCCCGTGCGGCACGACAGCGCCGACAGCATCTACGCCGAGCTGCAGCAACGCGCCGGACAAGCCGGTGATCCGCGCTTGGTGCTGACCTTCCCGGTCGAGTTGCCGGTCAACACCAGCCGCGAAGAGATCGAGCAGTGGCTCTCGGCCAGCGGTTTCACCAAGGTGCAGGCCGAACGCGAGGTGGCGACGCTCAGCGGGCCGCGCAAGGTACTGGACGTGGTGGCGGATCGTTTCCGCCTGTCCAGTGCGGAAAGCGCCCGCGTGATCGAGGCCATCGAGGTCGCGCTCAAGCGTGGCAGCGGCCGGCTCAATGTCTACCGTTTGCAGGATGAAGGCGAGCCAGACATCTGGCGGTTCTCGACGGGCCTGCACAACCCGGACAGCGACCTGCGCTACGCCGACCCCATCCCCTCCATGTTCTCCTTCAACTCGGCCGTGGGCGCCTGCGAGGTCTGCCGCGGTTTCGGCCGTGTGATCGGGGTGGACTACGGCCTGGTCATCCCGAACGACAAGCTCACCCTGCGCGCTGGTGCCATCAAGACCATCCAGACCCCCGCCTGGACCGAGTGCCAGGATGACCTGATGCGCCACGCCGAGGCGGCCGGCATCCCGCGTGACACCCCCTGGTACAAGCTCACGCCCGAGCAGAAGGACTGGGTCATCCACGGCTCGCCCAACTGGAAGGGCAAGTGGAAGCAGCAGTGGTACGGCATCAAGCGCTTCTTCGAGTACCTGGAAACCAAGTCCTACAAGATGCATATCCGTGTGCTGCTGTCCAAGTACCGCAGCTACACCCCCTGCGAGACCTGCAACGGCGCGCGCCTCAAGACCGAAAGCCTGCTCTGGCGCATCGGCAGCAAGGCCGACGCCGACGCCGTGCTTGAACCTTCGAAACGTTTCATGCCGGCCGGTACCCAGTGGAGCCGTGCGCAGCTGGAGGCCCTGCCGGGTCTGTGCCTGCACGACCTGATGCTCTTGCCGCTGGACCGCTTGCGCCGCTTCTTCGACGGTTTCCAGCAAAGCGAGATCACCGCCTCGACGCATGCCGAGGGCGAAGCCCAGGCGCTGAAACTGCTGTTCGAGGAAATCACCACCCGCCTGAAGTACCTGTGTGACGTCGGTATCGGCTACCTCACGCTGGATCGCCAGAGCCGCACGCTCAGCGGGGGCGAGGTGCAGCGCATCAACCTCACCACGGCGCTGGGCACCTCGCTGGTCAACACGCTTTTCGTGCTGGACGAACCCAGCATCGGCCTGCACCCGCGCGACATGCACCGCATCATCGAGGCCATGCACCGCCTGCGCGACGCTGGCAACACCCTGGTGGTGGTGGAGCACGACCCGGCCGTGATGTTCGCGGCCGACCGCATGATCGACATGGGCCCCGGCCCCGGTGAACGTGGCGGCCAGATCGTCTTCGACGGCAGCACGGACGATTTGCGCAATGCCGACACCTTGACCGGCGCCTACCTGGGCGCGCGCAAGCAGGTCGGCATGGGTTTCAAGCGCATGGTGGCCGAGAACACGCCGCGCCTCATCCTCGAAGGCGCACGCGAGCACAACCTCAAGAACATTTCCATCGACATTCCCCTGGGCCGCCTGGTCTGCGTGACCGGGGTCTCGGGTTCTGGCAAGTCCACGCTGATCCAGGACGTGCTGGCCCCGGCTCTGATGCGCCATTTCGGTCGCGCCACGGAAACCCCGGGGGCGCACGAGCGCCTGCTGGGCGCCGAGCAGCTGGCCGACGTGGTGTTTGTCGACCAGTCGCCCATCGGCAAGACGGCCCGCTCCAACCCGGTGAGTTATGTGGGGGCCTGGGATGCCATCCGCGAGATCTACGCCAATGCGCCCCTGTCGCGCCAGCGCAGCTACACCGCGGCCAAGTTCAGTGCCAACAGCGGCGACGGCCGCTGCCCCACCTGCGGGGGCTCGGGTTTCGAGCACGTGGAGATGCAGTTCCTCAGCGACGTCTACCTGCGCTGCCCGGATTGCGATGGCAAGCGCTACCGCCCCGAGATCCTGGAGATCACCGTGGAGCGCGGCGGGCGCCTGCTCAATGTGGCCGACGTGCTGGAGCTGACCGTCAGCGAGGCCGCGAGTCTGTTCGCCCATGACCGCGACGTGATCCGCGCCCTGCAACCCATCGTGGATGTGGGCCTGGAGTACGTGCGTCTGGGCCAGCCCGTGCCCACGCTTTCGGGTGGCGAGGCCCAGCGCCTCAAACTCGCGGGTTTTCTGGCCGAGGCCGCCAAAAGCGCCACGGCCAGCCGGCAGGTGGTGGGCAGGAAGGGCACGCTCTTCCTCTTCGACGAGCCCACCACGGGCCTGCACTTCGACGACATCGCCAAGCTCATGCGCGCCCTGCGCAAGCTGCTCGATGCCGGCCACTCCCTGCTGATCATCGAGCACAACCTGGACGTCATGCGTGCCAGCGACTGGCTGATCGACCTTGGCCCCGAAGGCGGCGACGCGGGTGGTGAACTGGTGGCCGTGGGCACGCCGGAAGAGGTGCGCCTGCACGCCAGCAGCCACACGGGCCGCGCCTTGCGCGAGTACGCCCTGGCCATGGGCGAGGTGCATGAGGCGCATGAAGGCGCAGCGCGTTTCATCCCGCAGGCCTTCACGCCCGGCCACAAACCCGTCCGCAAGAAGCCCGCCCTGCTGGACGCGATCCAGATCGTCAACGCCAAGGAGCACAACCTCAAGTCACTGAGCGTCAACATCCCGCGCGGCAAGTTCAATGTGATCACCGGCGTCAGCGGCTCGGGCAAGTCCACGCTGGCCTTCGACATCCTGTTCAACGAAGGCCAGCGCCGTTACCTCGAATCGCTCAACGCCTATGCGCGCAGCATCGTGCAGCCCGCGGGCCGGCCCGAGGTGGACGCGGTCTACGGCATTCCGCCCACGGTGGCCATCGAGCAGCGCCTCAGCCGAGGCGGGCGCAAGTCCACGGTGGGCACCACCACCGAGGTCTGGCACTTCCTGCGCCTGCTGTTCGTGAAGCTGGGCGTGCAGCACTGCATCCACGACGGCGCCGCCGTGGCGCCGCAGACGCCCGACAGCATCCTGGCCCAGCTCATGAAGCAGTTCCGCGGCCAGGAAGTCGGCCTGCTGGCGCCGCTGGTGATGAACCGCAAGGGCGTCTACACCGAACTGGCCGAGTGGGCCCGACCGCGCGGTTACACCCACCTGCGCGTGGACGGCAACTTCCTGCCCACCACGGGTTTCCCGCGCATCGACCGCTTCAAGGAGCACACCATCGAGCTGCCGGTGGCCAGCCTCATGGTGCAGCCCGAGAACGAGGCGGCATTGCGCCTGGCGCTGACGACAGCGCTGGAGCACGGCAAGGGCGTGCTGCATGTGCTCAGCAGCCTGGACGGCCTGGCCGAGGCCATGAAAAGCGGGGCGTCCACCGCTGGCATCGGCTCGCTGCAGGTGTTTTCCACGCGGCGCGCCTGCCCGGTCTGCGCCACCTCCTACGCCGAGCTGGATCCGCGCCTCTTTTCCTACAACAGCAAACATGGCTGGTGCCCGGACTGTGTGGGCACGGGGGTGAAGCTCAGCAAGGAACAACGCAAGCTGCTGGACGATTCGGTGCGCGACGACAAGGAGAAGGGCCGCGAGCAGACCTTTGCCGAACCCGAGGTGGAAGACGTGGCTGATCTGGCCTGCCCGACGTGCGAGGGCACGCGCCTGAACGCCACGGCACGCGCCGTGAAGTTCAGCGGCGTGGGCATCACCGAGATCGCGCGCCTGAGCGTGAGCGATGTGCGGGCCTGGGTCGAGACCCTGCAGGTGATCGGTCGTATGACCCAACGCGAAAGCGATATCGCGCGCGACCTGATTCCCGAGATCAAGAGCCGCCTGGAGTTCCTGGAGCAGGTGGGCCTGGGTTACCTCACCCTGGACCGTGGCGCGCCCACGCTCAGCGGGGGCGAGGCGCAGCGCATCCGCCTGGCCGCGCAGCTGGGCAGCAATCTGCAGGGCGTGTGCTATGTGCTGGACGAACCCACCATCGGCCTGCACGCGCGCGACAACCAGATCCTGCTGGGGGCCTTGCAGCGCCTGAGCGACCAGGGCAACACCCTGGTGGTGGTGGAGCACGACGAGGACACCATCCGTCGGGCCGACCACATCATCGATATCGGTCCCAGCGCGGGCAAGCGCGGCGGCCGGCTGGTGGCCGAGGGCTCGGTCAAGGATGTGACTGACGCGGGTGATTCACAGACCGGCCGTTACCTGCTGCACGCCATGAAACACCCGCTGCAGCCGCGCCGCGACGTGAAGGCGAAAGACCTGCAGTGGCTCACCGTGCATGGTGCGCAGCTGCACAACTTGCAGCACGTCACGGCGAAGGTGCCGCTCAAGCGCCTGGTGGCTGTGACCGGGGTCAGCGGCTCGGGCAAGTCCACGCTGGCGCGCGACGTGCTGCTGGCCAATGTGGCGGCCGTCGTGGCCAAGCGCGCGACCAAGGCCGGGCGCGACGCGCTGGCGCGTGGCGTGGACTGGAGCGGTTGCGAGGGTGTCAGCGGCTTTGAAGCCGTGGACCGCGTGCTCGAAGTGGACCAGACGCCCATCGGCAAGACGCCGCGCAGTTGTCCTGCTACCTACATCGGTTTCTGGGACACCATCCGCAAGCTCTTTGCCGAGACCCTGGAAGCCAAGGCGCGCGGCTACGCGGCCGGTCGTTTCAGCTTCAACACCGGCGAAGGGCGTTGCCCGACCTGTGAAGGCCAGGGCGTGCGCACCATCGAGATGAGCTTCCTGCCTGATGTGAAGGTCTTGTGCGAGTCTTGCAAGGGCGCGCGTTTCAACCCGGAAACGCTGGCCGTCACCTGGCGGGGCAAGAGCATCGGCGACGTGCTGCAGATGGAAGTGGACGAGGCCGTCGAGTTCTTCGCCGCCATGCCGAGCATCGCCCATCCGCTGCAGCTGCTCAAGGATGTGGGCCTGGGCTACCTGACCCTGGGCCAACCTTCGCCCACCTTGAGTGGCGGTGAGGCGCAGCGCATCAAGCTGGTGACCGAACTCAGCAAGGTGCGTGACGAAGTAGGCCGGCGCGGCCAGAAGGCGCCGCACACGCTCTACGTGCTGGACGAGCCCACCGTGGGCCTGCACATGGCGGATGTGGACAAGCTCATCCGCGTACTGCACCGCCTGGTCGATGGCGGCCACAGCGTGGTGGTGATCGAACACGACCTCGACGTGATCGCCGAAGCCGACTGGATCCTGGACCTGGGCCCCGAAGGGGGCAAGGAGGGTGGCCGCATCGTGGCGGCGGCCACGCCGGAAGAGGTGGTGCGGCTGGCCACGCACACGGGCCAGGCGCTGGGGCCGGTGCTGGCGCGAGGCTGACGGGGCCTGCGGAACACCAGCGCACCGTCATAGGGCGCATGACCTTATGTTGACGGAAGTCAAGACTTCCTGTTAGCCTCAATGGTCACTCTTATAGAAGACCATATGCCAACCAAGACGTCCTGGCTGTTGTTCCCGGCCCTCGCGGCCCTGCTGTTCGCGAGTCCGCTCGCTGCCCAGGGGCCGGCCGCCCTGGTCGATGCACCCGAGTTGCTGCCGCATCCCTGGGTGACGCTGCCTAGCTCACGCACGGCCGAGTCCTACTTCACCAACCTCAAAGACGGGGCGGTGGTGGAGGCGCCGCTGGTGGTGCGCTTCGGCCTGTCCATGCGCGGCATCGTGCCGGCAGGCAAGTCGGCCGGCCGTGCCGGGCATCACCATCTGCTGGTGAACCAGCCCCTGCCGCTGGATTTCAACCAGCCGCTGCCCTTCACCGAAAAGTACATCCACTTCGGCAAGGGGCAGATGGAGACGGTGCTGAACCTGCCGCCGGGCAAGTACGAACTGCGCATGCTGCTGGCCGACCAGGGACACATTCCCTTTTTTGTCTACAGCAAGCCGCTGACGCTGACCATCGGCAAGCAGAACGCAGGGGTGGCGCCCGCCAGCCTGCTGGGCCCTGCGCGCATCGAGATCATGAGCCCGGCCGACAGCGCGACGGTGCGTCCGCCCTTCCGGGTCCAGTTCCACGCCAGTGGCTACAACATCTCCCACGTCGGGGCCAAGGCGCCCGACACCGGCCATTTCCGCCTGTTGATGGAGCGCCCCGGCCGCAAGCCCGAGGTGATGAACTTCACGGCCGGGCAGACGGAAGTCTGGCTCAATCCGCCCGCCGATGACTACACCCTGCGCCTGGAGCTGGCCAGTACCACGGAACCCGGTAGCGTGATGGCACGCGCCGATGCGGTGAACCTGAAGGTCGTGTCCCGCTGAACGGGGCCGGCCCGGTGCCGCGGTTCAGGCCGGCGGATCGTCGGGCCGGTAGAACTCGTAACGGCCGCGGCCACCGCGCTTGACCGCGTACATGGCCTTGTCCGCATGGCTCATCAGGGTCTGGGGATCCTGGCCATGCTCGGGGAAAAGAGCCAGGCCCATGCTGGCGGCCACGCTGACGACCGGGGACTCCGGCCCGTCTCCCAGGCGGTAGGGCTGGGCCACGCTGGCCAGGATCTTCTGCACCAGCGGGGCCAGGTCCTCACTGTGCTCCACGTCGGCGAACAGCAGGACGAACTCGTCGCCCGCCAGGCGGCACACCGTGTCCGAGGCGCGCAGCGCCGCCAGCAGGCGGCGCGCCACGCGCTTGAGCAGCAGGTCGCCAGCGTCGTGGCCGTAGGTGTCGTTGACCTCCTTGAAGCGGTCCAGATCCAGAAAGCCGACGGCAAAACGCGTGCCATGCCGCGCGTGCTGCACGCAGCTACGTTCCAGCCGGTCCTGCAGCAGCATGCGGTTGGGCAGTCCGGTCAACGGGTCGTGGGCAGCGTAGTAGCTCAGGGCTTGCAGGCGTTTTTTCTCGGTCACGTCCTGCAGCACGGCCAGGCTGTGCAGGGGCTGGCCCTCCTTGTCGTAGAGCCAGATGGCCGAGAGCAGCACGTCCAGCACGCGGCCGTCGCGCGTGCGCATCTGGTATTCGATGTTGTCGCAGCGGCCGTTGCGCTTGGCCTGCGGGATCACGACATCGCGCGCATAACGCGCCGTTTCCGGCGCCATGAATTCAGTCGTGTGATGGCCCAGTACCTCATGCTCCTCGTAGCCCAGGGTCTGGAGCCAGAGCCCGCTGACGCTGAGGATGCGGCCTTGCGGGTCGATCGAATGCATCAGGGCCGGTGTGCGCGTGTAGAGCGAGCGAAAGCGCTGCTCGCTGGCGAGCAGATGCCGCATGGCCTGGGCCTGGCCTTCCATCGAACTCGACAGCAGCAGGCCGGGCAGCAGGCTGGCGATGACCGACAGCTGGTAGAGACCGGGTTCCCACCAGGCGTCCGCGGGCGGCGGGACCAGCACGCCCGTCGTGTGCAGCAGCGCCAGCAGGACCGTGTTGACCAGGGTGGCCTGGGTGGTGACGGTGAAGCTGGTCTGCGTGGCCACCAGGACCAGGCCGATGCTCATCACCACGAAGGGACGCGGCAGCGTGGTCATGGCCAGCAGGGTGATGGCTGCGCTGAGTGCCAGATAACCCAGCGTGCGGGGCTGACGCAGCGACCGGCGCAGGGCGCCCGTACCGTGCAGCCAGACCGCCAGGGCCAGCGGCAGCACGGCCACGGTGCCGATCAGGCTGCCGGCAAACCACTGGGTCCAGGCCTCGGCAAAGGGGCGTCCCGGCGCAACGACCAGGGCCGCCCCGGCAAAGGCACTGCAGAAGGTGGGCAGAAACCCGCCCAGCACGAGAACACGACCGAAACGCCCGGGCTGGCGCAGCGTGTCGGCGTTCATGCCCAGTTGGCGCAGCAGCACGGCCGCCAGCAGCATCTCGGCGGCGTTGCCCGGCACGAAGGCGGCAGCCTCCAGGCAGGTCTGCAGCGCCCAGCGCCAGGCACCCGGCATGGTGCCCAGATTGACCAGCAGGTTGACCAGGCCCAGGGCCAGCAGCATGGGCAGCCAGCGTCTGGGCGGCAGCGCCAGCAGGGCCACGGTGCCGATGGGGTTGGCAAACCAGGGGGCGGCGATCTGGCCCGGCCGGGCCGAGAGCCAGATGGACAGCAGGGCCGCCAGACCGTAGAACACGAGGGCCAGCAGGGCCTGGCGCAGTGTGAGCGCTGGTACTGGGGCGGCGGGGTTCATGGCATGGGCTGGCGATGCAGGAGCCTGTGCGCGATCGGCATGACGACAAGGCGGTGGGGCTGTCCGTTCAAGCCCGGACAGAAGTTGAAGACGACTGACATCGACGCGACGACCTCCCCGGTCGTGAGGGAGGAAGTAGGGCTCCTCCTGTTCCCGCGTCTCAGTATACGTAGATTGACGGCTGCGGCCAGCCAGGCGCCCGGCGCAGCTTCAGGTCGGCAGATGCTGCAGCAGGGCCTGCGCGACTTCGGCAAAACCGCTGCCCCGCTCCAGGCGCGTGATGTAGCGCGGCTTGTGGCTGAGCTGGGCCTCGAAACGCCGGATGTTGGCCACGCCCACGCTGTGCGGGAAGTGCTGGAACATCAGCTGGTCGTTGGTGGAGTCGCCCACGTAGACCCAGTGCCCGAGCTCGGCATCCAGGTCGCGGCCCAGCAGCTCACGCACGATCCAGCGCGCACCGGCCAGCTTGTCATGCGCGCCGATCCAGCCGTTGATGTGGATGCTGCTGACCGTGGCCTGCAGGCCCTCGCTGCGCATGAGCTGCACCACTTGCTCTATTTTTTCAGCCGGCAGGTGCGTGAACTCGCTGTGGTCGATGGCGATGTCGGTCTCGCGGCCTGCCGAGTCCTGCGCCAGCGTGCTTCCCGGCACCTCGCGCAGCACGCGTTGCGCCACCTGCTGCAGGCGGGCGTGGTTGGCGGCGCGGGTGGCAGCATCCTGCTGGTAGATCTTGCGCGTCCCGCCGTCCACCAGGGCCACGGCGCCGTTCTCGGCCACGATGGCGTTCACGGGCCAGGTTTGTGCAAAGGGCACGCTCCAGCCCACGGGGCGGCCCGTGATGGGGATCACATCCAGGCCGGCCGCGCGCAGATCGTGCAGGGCCTGCAGCGCGTCGGGTGTGATGGCACCTTCGGTGGTCAGCGTGTCGTCGATGTCGGTCAGCACGCCGGTGATGCGATGGCGTTGTTCGGCGGGCCAGTCAGATAAGGGGTGCATGCGGAGTTCAAGCAAAATCGCAGCAACTTTAACTGAGATGCCTGTAGCGATATGAAAGAGAACGAGTTGCCCGTGCAGGGTACGCAGCACTGGGTGGTGCAGGAAGGGCTGCGGCTTTTTGTCTGGGAGAAATACCAGGGCAGCCCCCAGGGCAAGCCTGTGCTGGTGCTGGCCCACGGCTCGGCTACGGCCGGGCGCGAGAGCTTCGATCTCAAGGTGCCGGGCCATCCGGAATACAGCCTCATGGATTTCCTGGCGCGCCGGGGCTTCGATGTGTTCGCGCCCGACATGCGCGGCTTCGGCAGCTCCACCAAACCCGAAGGCCACATCACGACGGAGCAGGCGGCCGGCGACCTGAACGACGTGGTGGACTTCATCTGCAAGCTGCGTGGGGCGCCCCAGGTGCAGCTGCTCGCCTGGTCCTGGGGCACGCAGTACAGCGGCCAGTTCGTCATGGCGCAGCCGCAAAAGGTGCAACGTTATGCCGCTTATGCGCAGATGCATGCGCAGAGCCCGGACCTGCTGGCGCGCCGCGAGCGCCTGGCGACCTTCCAGCGCGCGCCCTACATCCGTATTTCCGAACCCGGATGGAAACTGCGGTTCAACTCCATGACACCCGAGGCGGTCAACGACCCGGTGGTGATGGATGCCTTCGCCAAGGCCGCGGCCCTGGTCGAAACGAAATCACCCACGGGCCCGCAGGTGGACCTGCTCACGCGCCAGCCGCTGATCGATGCGACGAAGATCACGGTGCCGACGATGATGATCCACGGTCAGTACGACGACGTGGCCGATCTGGAAGGGCTGCTGCCCTTCTTCACCGCGCTGCCCAACCCGGACAAGCAGTATGTGGTCGTGCCCGAGGGCGGGCACATGCTGCATCTGCAAAAGGGTCACGCGCGTTTTCAGCGCGCGGTGGCGGATTGGTTTGCCGCGCGAGCGTGAATGGGATTTATTGAGATGGCCTAAAGGGAGGCGAATGAAAACAGAAATCTACAAAGAACGACTAGCAAAACAGATCGAGCGGGGACTCTTTATCGGCGTGCCGGCCAGCATGGCGTTTTTTGTTTTTTGTCTCTCAGCTGAAGAGTTCAACCGAAGGCATGCTTATGTGGCTATCTCCCTGTTCCTCGTGGGACACATGCTAGGTGAGATAACAGAACGCATTACTGGGAAGGCAGCTGAGCCTCAAGAGCGGTTGTTTTTGAAGTTGCTGCAGTGGACATCTCTGGGCTTTGCCTTCTTGCAAGGCGTGACATTCGCCCTTTTTCTTGTTCTGGTATTTGTGAAAGTGATGGGGTGACAGGAGGGCATGCTCTGACCGATTGAGCGTTTCTCACCCCGCGCTTTGCAATGCCAGCCCAGCGTGCTCACGCAGCGGGTGGAAATGAATCTTGGGGAAACGTTCCTGCGCCAGCCGCACGTCATAGGGTGAGGTGCACAGATAGGCCAGCGTGTCGGCCGCATCGCGCGCCATGCGCGTGGGGTAGGCATCCACGAAAGCCTTGAGCTCGGCCGGGGTGTCAGCCGTGATCCAGCGTGCACCGGTGTACTGGCAGCCTTCCAGGCGCACGTCGGCGTCGTACTCGCCCTTCAGGCGGTGCTGCACCACCTCGAACTGCAGCTGGCCGACAGCACCGAGCAGCATGTTGCCGCCCATCTCGGGGCGGAAGACCTGGATGGCGCCTTCTTCACCGAGCTGGGCCAAGCCCTGCTGCAGTTGCTTGGTGCGCAGCGGGTTCTTGAGCACCACGGTCATGAAGAGTTCGGGCGCGAAGAAGGGCAGGCCGGTGTATTGCAGGGCAATGGAGCCATCGGTGATGGTGTCGCCCAGCTGCACGCCGCCGTGTGTGGTGAAACCCACGATGTCGCCGGCGTAGGCTTCTTCCACCGCCTCGCGGCGCTGGCTCATGAAGGTCACCACACTCGTGGGGCGCAGTTCCTTGGCCGAGCGCTGTACCTTGAGTTTCATGCCCGGTGCGTACTTGCCGGAGCAGACGCGCACGAAGGCGATGCGGTCGCGGTGGTTGGCGTCCATATTGGCCTGCACCTTGAACACCACGCCGGAGAAGGCGTCGTCGTCGGGCTGCATTTCTTTCACCACAGGCTGCTTGTTTACCACCAGCGAGCTGGTGCGCGGGCCTGGTGAGGGGGCCAAGTCCACCAGCGCGTCCAGCACTTCCATCACGCCGAAGTTGTTCACACCCGAGCCGAAAAACACGGGAGTCTGCTTGCCGGCCAGGAAGGCCTCGCGGTCGAAGGTGGGCGAGGCACCGGTGGCCAGCTCCATGCTTTCCTCGGCGGCTTCGAACTCGGAGCCGAAGCGTTTGAGAAGGTTGTCGCGGTCGCTCAGCGGCACGGTGTCGAAATCCTGCGGGCGGCGTTCGCTGCCCGACTCGAAGACCGTCATGGCCTGGGTACGCAGGTTGATGATGCCGCCGAAGCTCTTGCCCTGACCCACGGGCCAGGTCATGGGCACGCAGGGCATGCCGAGTTCGCGCTCCACCTCGTCCAGGATGTCCAGCGGATCGCGCACCTCGCGGTCCATCTTGTTGACGAAGGTGATGATGGGGGTGTCGCGCTGGCGGCAGACCTCGATCAGGCGGCGCGTCTGCGCTTCCACGCCGTTGGCCGCGTCGATCACCATGAGCGCCGAGTCCACCGCGGTCAGTACGCGGTAGGTGTCCTCGCTGAAGTCCTTGTGGCCGGGGGTGTCGAGCAGGTTGATGACGTGGTCGCGGTACTGCATCTGCATGACCGAGCTGGCCACCGAGATGCCGCGCTGTTTCTCGATCTCCATCCAGTCGGACGTGGCGTGGCGCGAGGCCTTGCGCGCCTTGACCGAGCCGGCGATCTGGATTGCGCCCGAGAACAGCAGCAGCTTCTCGGTCAGCGTCGTTTTACCGGCGTCGGGGTGCGAGATGATGGCAAAGGTGCGGCGGCGCCGGGTTTCGGGGGCGTAGGACACAGGGGTTCCAGAAGCTAGGGGCGGCGCGTGGCGCAGCCAGGATGGAGGAGCGGGTCGCCGACTCTGCCCGGGGGCAGGCGGCGGCCAGGGTGGCAATTTTACCCGGCCGGTCTTGTACAGTCGCCTGGAAGCAGATCGCAGCGACAGGAGGCATCCATGGTTCTTCAGCAAACACTGGGCATGGCCTTGCCCCTCATCCAGGCGCCCATGGCCGGCGTGCAGGACAGTGCGCTGGCTGTCGCCGTCTCGAATGCCGGGGGGCTGGGCTCACTGCCCTGCGCCATGCTGGGGCCGGACGCGATGCGGGCCGAGTTGGGCAAGATCCGCGCGCAGACGAGTCGGCCCTACAACGTCAACTTCTTCTGCCATCGCCCGCCGGTACCCGATGCGACGCGCGAGGCCCTGTGGCGGCAGAACCTGGCCCACTACTACCGCGAGTTCGACATCGACCCGGTCACCCTGCCCACGGGGCCCGGTCGCCTGCCCTTTGACGCCGCTGCCGCTGAACTGCTGGCGGAATTCAAGCCACCCGTGGTGAGTTTCCACTTCGGTCTGCCCGATGAAAACTTGCTGGCGCGCGTGCGCAGCTGGGGTGCCAAGGTCCTGTCCTCGGCCACCACGGTGGACGAGGCGCGCTGGCTGGAGGCGCGCGGCGTGGACGTGATCATTGCCCAGGGGCTGGAGGCCGGCGGCCACCGCGGCATGTTCCTGTCGGACGATCTCAGTACCCAGGTTGGCACTTTCGCGCTGCTGCCGCAGATCGTGCGGGCCGTGCGGGTGCCGGTGGTCGCCGCCGGCGGCATCAGCGACGCCAACGGCGTGCAGGCCGCCCTGGCTCTGGGCGCGGCGGGGGTGCAGGTGGGCACGGCCTACCTGCTGTGCCCCGAGGCCACCACCAGCGCCGTGCACCGGGCCGCCCTGCAGAGCCCGGCGGCCACACATACGGCCCTGACCAATCTCTACACCGGCCGCCCGGCGCGCGGCATCCTGACCCGGCTGATGCGTGAGCAGGGCCCGATGAATGCCATGGCCCCCGCCTTTCCACTGGCCACGGCGGCGGTAGCCCCCTTGCGCGCCAAGGCGGAAGCCGCGGGCAGCGGGGATTTCTCGCCCCTCTGGGCTGGGCAAAACACCAGTGCTTGCCGTCCGGTGCCGGCGGCGCAGCTGACGCGTGAGCTGGCCAGCCGTTGATCGGTTGACCAGCGCAAAAGCTTCAGGCTCCGTATAATCACGCCTTTCCGAGGAGCGTTGCAGCTCGTCCCGCCTGTTTCACCAGGCCGACGGGTGAGGCTCGGAACCCGGGGCTGGAGCTTTCCCAGTGCCTCGCCTTCCAACTGCGCTCACCCACTGGTTTGTTGTGAGGTGAGTCTGCATTCCCCTTGCGCAGCCAGTGGTGTTCAACCTTAAGCAGGAGTACACCATGAGTGCCGTTCTCAAACCCGCCCAAGATTACGTTGTTGCCGACCTGACGCTGGCCGACTGGGGCCGCAAAGAGATCAAGATCGCCGAAACCGAGATGCCCGGCCTGATGGCCATCCGTGAGGAATTCGCGGCCAAGCAGTCGCTCAAGGGCGCGCGCATCACCGGTTCGCTGCACATGACCATCCAGACCGCCGTGCTGGTGGAAACGCTGGAAGCCCTGGGCGCCGAAGTGCGCTGGGCCTCGTGCAACATCTTCTCCACGCAAGACCATGCCGCCGCCGCCCTGGTGGCCAAGGGCACGCCGGTGTTTGCCTACAAGGGCGAGACGCTGAAGGACTACTGGGACTACACCCACCGCATCTTCGACTTCGGCCCTAAGGGCACGGACGGCGAAGGCCCGAACATGATCCTGGACGACGGTGGTGACGCCACCCTGCTGATGCACCTGGGCAAGAATGCCGAGAAGGATGCCTCGCTGATCGCCAACCCCAAGAGCGAGGAAGAGCGCGAGCTGTTCGCCGCCATCAAGGCCAAGCTGGCCGTGGACCCGACCTGGTACAGCCGCAAGGGTGCCCAGATCATCGGCGTGACCGAAGAGACCACTACCGGCGTGCACCGCCTCAAGGAAATGTCCGCCAAGGGCACCCTGATGTTCCGCGCCATCAACGTCAACGACTCGGTGACCAAGAGCAAGTTCGACAACCTCTATGGCTGCCGCGAGTCGCTGGTGGACGGCATCAAGCGCGCCACCGACGTGATGATCGCCGGCAAGGTGGCCTGCGTGGCCGGTTACGGCGACGTGGGCAAGGGCTCGGCCCAGGCCCTGCGCGCCCTGAGCGCTCAGGTCTGGGTGACCGAGATCGACCCCATCAACGCCCTGCAGGCCGCCATGGAAGGCTACAAGGTCGTGACCATGGAGTACGCCGCCGACAAGGCCGACATCTTCGTGACGACCACCGGCAACAAGGACGTCATCACCTATGAGCACATGGCCAAGATGAAGGACCAGGCCATCGTCTGCAACATCGGTCACTTCGACAACGAGATCCAGGTCGCCACGCTGGAGACCAAGTGCAAGTGGGAAGAGATCAAGCCGCAGGTGGACCACGTGATCTTCCCGGACGGCAAGCGCATCATCCTGCTGGCCAAGGGCCGCCTGGTGAACCTGGGCTGCGGCACGGGCCACCCGAGTTTCGTGATGAGCTCCTCCTTCGCCAACCAGACCATCGCGCAGATCGAGCTGTTCACGCACAGCGATTTCTACGAACAGGGCAAGGTCTACGTGTTGCCCAAGCACCTGGACGAGAAGGTCGCTCGCCTGCACCTGAAGAAGGTCGGCGCCATGCTGACCGAGTTGAGCGATGAGCAGGCTGCCTATATCGGCGTGCCGAAGCAGGGCCCGTACAAGCCGGACACGTATCGCTATTAATGCGTATTGATCAACTGCTGGTCCAGCGCCAACTCGCCAGCACCCGCTCCCAGGCACAGCGCCTGATTGCGGGTGGGGTGGAGTGGCTGCAGGGCGAGGCGTGGAAACGCGTCGTCAAGAACGGCGACGAGGTGCCGGACGACGCGCAGCTGCGCCTGCTCGACGACGCCGAGGCCCGCTATGTCTCGCGCGGCGGCCTCAAGCTGGAGGCCGCGCTCAAGCGCGTCGGTCTGTCGGTGCAGGGGCGCACCTGCCTGGACGTCGGCCAGTCCACCGGTGGTTTCACCGACTGCCTGTTGCAGGCCGGCGCGGCGCGCGTGGTGGGGCTGGACGTGGGGCAGGCGCAATTGCACGCCAGCCTGCGCGACGATCCCCGCGTGCTCTGCATCGAGAAGGTCAATGCGCGTGACCCCGAGGCGATTGCCGAAGCCCTGGCTGGTGACGATGTGCTCGAAGCCGGCTTCGACCTGCTGGTGGGTGACCTGTCCTTCATCTCGCAGACGCTGGTGCTGCCGGCCGTGGTGCCGCTGCTCAAGTCAGGCGGTCACCTGCTGATGCTGGTCAAGCCGCAGTTCGAGCTGCAGCCGGGCCAGGTGGGCAAGGGCGGCATCGTGCGCGACGTCGCCTTGTATCCGCTGATCGAGCAGCGCCTGCGTGACGCCTGCTCGGCCCTGGATCTGGCGGTGCAGGACTGGTTCGACTCGCCCATCGAAGGCGGCGACGGCAACCGCGAATTTTTCATCCATGCCATCAAGTGAAGAGGCCCCGATGAGCCCGCAACAACTGCCCCTGAGCATCGAATTCTTTCCGCCCAAGACGCCCGAGGGCGTGGAGAAGCTGCGTGCCGTGCGCCAGCAGCTCAAGGCTCTGAAGCCCGAGTTCTGCTCGGTCACCTACGGTGCCGGTGGCTCCACGCAGGAAGGCACGTTTGCCGCCGTGCGCGAGATCCTGGCCGAGGGCATGGACGCGGCCTCGCACATCTCCTGCATCGGCGCCACCCAGGCCACCATGCGCGAGAACCTGGCCACGCTCAAGGCCATGGGCGTCAAACGCCTGGTCACGCTGCGCGGCGACCTGCCCAGCGGTTATGGTGCGGGCGGCGAGTTCCAGTACGCCAGCGACCTGGTGGCCTTCATCCGCGCCGAGACCGGTGATCACTTCCACGTCGAGGTGGCAGCCTATCCGGAGATCCATCCGCAGGCCAAGTCGCCGGCGGCCGACCTGCAGGCTTTCGTGACCAAGGTGAAGGCCGGGGCCGACTCGGCCATCACGCAGTATTTCTACAACGCCGACGCCTATTTCCGCTTCGTCGAAGAGGCGGACGCGCTGGGGGTGACGGTGCCGGTGGTGCCGGGCATCATGCCCATCACGAGTTCCACGCAGCTCATGCGTTTCAGTGATGCCTGCGGCGCCGAGATCCCGCGCTGGATCCGCCTGCGCCTGCAGAGTTTTGGTGACGACACGGCGTCCATCAAGGCCTTCGGCCTGGACGTGGTCACGGAGCTGTGCGAACAGCTGCGCGCCGGTGGCGCGCCGGCCCTGCACTTCTACAGCATGAACCAGAGCGTGGCCACGCTGGAGATCTGCAAGCGCCTGGGGCTCTAGCGGGAGCTGGTGCGCGTCACCAGGTAGATGCCGGGCAGCACCAGGGCCATGCCCCAGAGGTGAAAAGCGCTCAGCCCTTCACCCAGCACCAACCAGGCCAAAAGCGCGGTGTAGATGGGGCTCAGGTAGAGCACCACACTGACCCGTGCCGCACCGAGTTCACGCTGCATGAAGGAATGGGCCAGGTAGGCGCCAAATCCCGGGATGATGGCGGCGGTCAACGCCAGCACGCCGCCTTCAAGCGTCAGGGCCGGTAAGGGGCTGGACAGGACTTCCCACAGGGCAAAGGGCAGGTTGATCAGCGCGCCGGCCAGGCTGATGAGGGCCAGTTGGGCACCCAGGCCCAGGGGGCTGTGCCATTTCCTGAGCAGCAGGGAATACAGGGTCCAGGACAGTGTGGCCGCCAGGATCCAGCCGTCCCCCGGAACGAACTGCACCGCGGCCAGCGCGCTCCATTGCCCCTTGAGCACCACATGCAGGACCCCGGCCAGGGCCAGCACCACACCCAGGGCCTGGCGCAGGCGGAAACTTTCACCCAGCCAGAGGGCCGAGGCCAGTACGATCAGCACGGGCGATATCGCGTAGATGAGGCCGATGTTGGCGGCACTGGTGGTCTGTCCGCCGATATAGACCCAGGCACCGCAGATCCACATGCCCAGGGCGCCCAGCACGAGGTAATGCTTCCAGTCGACCAGCACCTGGCGCCGGTGTGCCCAGATCTCGGCATGGGTGCCCAGGAAGAACAGCCCACTGGCCAGCAGCCAGCGCAGCATGGCCAGCAGGTGCGGTTCGATCACGCCCGGCGCCTTGCGTGCGATCAGGGCGTTGACGGCCCAGAGCGCGGGTGTGATGAAAAGCAGCGCCAGGGCCAGGCGGTGGCGGGAGGTGGCGTGCATGCCGATGGAGGGCGCCTGCTCAGCCGCCGCTGTCCAGCGTGAAGCCGGCGTTGCGGTCCTGACCCAGCCGCTTGACCAGTTGCGGCAGCGCGGGTTGCAGCAAGCCCTTGAGCGTGTGCGGCGGGTTGATCACGAACATGCCGCTGGCCGGCAGGCCGGGGCGTTTGGCTTCGCCCTGGGCGGCGGCTGCGCTCAGCTTGCTCGACTTGACCGTCAGCGTGGCGTGCAGCCAGGGTTTGCCGAGCTTGGTGGCCAGGGTCTTGAGCTTGCGCGGCAGGTCGTGTGCCTCGGGCCGCGGGATGATGGGGTACCACACGGCATAGGTGCCGGTGGCGAAGCGCTTGAGCGCTTCGGTCGCCATGGCCACCACGCGCGGATAGTCGTTCTTGATCTCGTAGCTCGGGTCGCACAGCAGCAGGGCGCGGCGCGAGGGCGGGGGCAGAAATTTGTTGACGCAGCCGAAGCCATCTTCGCGCAGCACGACCACCTGGCGCCCGGCATGGAGCTGCGCCACATTGGCGTCCAGGGTCTTGGCATCGGTCGGGTGCAGTTCGTAGAGTTTGAGCAGATCGTGCTCGCGCAGCAGGCGCTGGATGATGAAGGGCGAGCCGGGGTAGACGCGCCAGTTGTTCTTGCTGTTGAAGCTGGCGACCAGATCCAGATAGTCCTGCAGGGCGGGGGCCAGCGGCTCATCGCTGCCGGCGGCCAGCAGGCGCTGGATGCCTTCGGCGGCTTCGCCACTGGTGTCGGCAAACTCGCTGTCGAGCCGGTACAGCCCGGCGCCGGCGTGGGTGTCGAGCACCGTGAGCGCAGCCTCTTTTTGCGTGAGGTGACGCAGCAGGGCAATGAGCACGGTGTGCTTGAGCACATCGGCGTGGTTGCCGGCATGGAAGGCGTGGCGGTAGCTGAACATGGTAAGTGGATGTTAATGACGGAGCGGCCGTGTCCGGGACGCCTGCGTTCCGTGCAAGAATCATCCGTTATGGCCGATATTCTCGTTGATCCTGCCCAGCCTGTGGCGCCGAAGCCGGCGCAGCCGGTGGCGCACGTGGACGCCCTGCCGCCCGGCACGCGTCTGGCCGAGTTCGAGGTGCAGGGCCTGCTGGGGGTGGGCGGTTTCGGCCTGGTCTACCGCGCCTACGACACCTCCCTGCAGCGTGCTGTGGCCATCAAGGAGTACATGCCAGCGGCGCTGGCCGCCAGGCTGGATGGCACCACGGTATCGGTGCGTTCCTCGGCCGACCAGTCCACTTACCAGTCCGGCCTGCAGTCCTTCATTGCGGAAGCGCGCCTGCTGGCGCAGTTCGACCACCCCTCGCTGGTCAAGGTCTACCGATTCTGGGAAGCCAACAACACGGCCTACATGGTCATGCCCCTATACAGCGGCATGACGCTCAAGCAGGCGCGCAGCCAGATGGCCGCGCCACCGCCCGAAGCGTGGCTGCGCACCGTCCTCTGGTCCGTCTTGCAGGGCCTGCACGTGCTGCACCGCAACGATGCGCTGCATCGTGACATCTCACCCGACAACATCTTCCTGCAGGACATGGGGCCGCCGGTGCTGCTGGACCTGGGCGCGGCGCGGCGTGCCATCAGCGACAAGTCGCACAGACTGACTGCCATCCTCAAGGTCAACTACGCGCCGATCGAACAGTACGCCGAGGCCGAGGACCTGAAACAGGGGCCCTGGACCGATCTCTACGCCCTGGCCGCCGTGGTCTACAGCTGCCTGCGCAACGACCCGCCACTGCCCGCCACGGCACGGGTGGTGCGTGACAGCATGCCTTCCGTGCGCAGCGTCGTGGCGACGGTGAAGGCACATTTCGGTCTCGCCTACTCGGACGAATTCGTGCGCACCATCCAGCACGCGCTGGCCGTGCAACCCGCCGACCGGCCGCAGAACCTGGCGGCCTTTGTGACCGAGATGAAGCTCAAGGCCGCGCCCCGGTTGAGCAAGTTCGACTGGCGTGCGGAGCTCGGGCCTTCGCTGCGCGCCGACGAGGAGGAGTACAACTCCCGCCAGTTCTGGCATACCCAGCCGCAGACCGTTCGGCAGACTGCGTCGTCAGCACCGGTTGGCCCGAAACGCCGGAGCGGGCGATGGGCCAGGCGGATGGGTTGGGGCGTGGGCCTGCTGGCGGGGGCCGCCCTTCTTGGGGTCTGGCTGGCTGACGTGGGTGGTCTGTTGAGGGATCGTCCCGTGATCGCCCGTCCGGCGCCCACCGTTGCGCCGGTGCCGGCGGTCCTGCCGGCGCCGGCGGATGCGCAAGCATCGTCCGGCCCCGCGGGCGATGCAGGGGCCGTTGCCGCTGGAGCCGTCCCGCCACAGTTGCCGGTCGCGCCTGCGCCAGTGCTGACCCCGGCCCCCAAGGCGCCTGCCACCCAGGCCTCGACGGTACCAGTGCCTGCTCCCAAGCCACGTCCGGCGGCCAAGGCTGCGCCCAGGGAGGACGAGCGGCAGCCCGTAGCCCGTCCGCGACCTGCTGCGCCGGAGGCGCCGCCCAAGGCCGCAAGTGCGCCCCCCTCCCAGGAGCCGGCCGTGAGCCGGGACAAGGTTTTATGTGCGGATGCCAACTTCTTTACCCGCCCCATGTGCATCCATCTCGAATGCCAGAAAGCGGAGAATCTGCAGTTGCCTGTCTGCATCGAGAACCGGCAGCGTTATCCGGACGGTGCCAGCCCGAATCAGTGACAGGCCTGGCCGCTGGTGTCCGCGGCCGTCGCGCCGGCCGCCGCAAGCCTGTGCCCTGGTCGTGACGCCGGCATTCCATGCAAGAATCATTTCCTATGGCCGACCACCTGCTTGATACCGACCCGCCTGCGCCGCAACCGGCGCAGCCGGTGGTGCATCTGGACGCTCTGCCGCCCGGCACGCGCCTGGCCGAGTTCGAGCTGCAGGACCTGCTCGGCGTGGGTGGTTTCGGCCTGGTCTACCGTGCCTACGACCATTCGCTGCACCGCACGGTGGCCATCAAGGAGTACATGCCGTCGGCGCTGGTGGCGCGCCAGAATGGCCAGCTGCTGTCGATCCGCTCCTCGGCCGACCAGGCCACCTACCAGTACGGCCTGCAGTCCTTCGTGGCCGAGGCCCGCCTGCTGGCGCAGTTCGACCACCCCTCGCTGGTCAAGGTCTACCGCTTCTGGGAAGCCAACAACACGGCCTACATGGCCATGCCCCTGTACCGGGGCATGACACTCAAGCAGGCGCGTGCCCAGATGGCTGCTCCGCCGCCCGAGGACTGGCTGCGCACCATGCTGTGGTCCATCCTGCAGGCCTTGCAGGTGCTGCACGAGCACAACACACTGCACCGCGACGTTTCGCCCGACAACATCTTCCTGCAGGACGTGGGGCCACCGGTGCTGCTGGACCTGGGCGCGGCGCGGCGCGCCATCACCGACCAGTCGCGCAAGCACACGGCCATCCTCAAGGTCAACTATGCGCCGATCGAGCAGTACGCCCAGGCCGACGACCTGAAACAGGGCCCCTGGACCGATCTCTATGCCCTGGCCGCCGTGGTCTACAGCTGCCTGCGCAACGACCCGCCGCTGCCCGCCACGGCGCGCGTGGTGCGCGACAGCATGCCTTCGGTTGGCAGCGTGGCTGAGACGGTGAAAGAGCATTTCGGAAACGATTACTCGGATGCTTTTGTCCAGACCATCAGTCATGCACTGTCGGTGCAGCCGGCCGAGCGGCAGCAAAGTGTTCACGACTTCGTCCAGGAGATGGGCCTGCAGGCACCGGCGGGGCTGGGCAAGTTCGACTGGCGCTCCGCGCTCGGTGTCGATCTGCTGCCCGATCCCGAGGATCACTCGCGCTCGAACTTGCAAACCCAGGCTCAGACCCAGACCCAGACCGTAGCTGTGACGGTGAGCCCTCCTGCCCGGCGTTGGCATGGACGGGCCTGGGGGCTGCTGGGCGCGGCGGCCCTGCTGGCCGTCCTGGGGATCTACTGGGGGCTGTCCAGCGATTTGCCACTGGTGGCTGCTCCGGAGCCGGCCCCGATACCGGCGCCGGTCATGGCCCGGGCGGCGGCGCCTGAACCGGCAGCATCCGATCCCACGGACCCCTGGCCTGTTGCTGCCCAGACGGAGGTTCCAGTACAGGCAGGCGAGATTCGCAAATCGCCGACCCTCGCGGCCAAACCCGCCAGCCCGGCTTCTGCGCCCCGGGCTGTTGCGCGCCCGGCCAAACCGCGCCCCCCCAAGCCATTGTGTGCGGATGCTAACTTCTTCGCCCAGCCCCTGTGCCTGTTCCGGGAATGCCTGAAGAAAGAGAATTTCAACCACCCGGTCTGCGTCGAAAGCCGCCGCGCGACCAATCAGCCGGCTCAATCGCCTTGAGGCCAGCCTGGTCCGCCAGCGGGCCAAAACTCGTATAATGGCGGGCTTCGCAGCGCTTTTGTGGCCCCGCGGCGAAGGCTTTTCATCCCACCTAAGAGATTCCCAACAGAGGAAAACCGACCGTGGAAAAGGGCCGCCCAAACCCTCTTTTAAGAGAAAACTCATGACCAAAACGTTCAGCGCCAAACCCGCTGACGTGAAGCACGAGTGGTTTGTGATTGACGCGACCGACAAGGTCCTCGGACGAGTAGCCAGCGAAGTTGCTCTCCGTTTGCGCGGCAAACACAAGGCCATTTACACGCCTCACGTCGATACCGGTGACTTCATCGTCATCATCAACGCAGCCAAGCTGCGTGTGACCGGTACCAAGGAACTCGACAAGATTTACTACCGCCACTCCGGTTTTCCCGGCGGTATCTACGCTACCAACTTCCGTGACATGCAGGCCAAGCACCCTGGCCGCGCACTCGAGAAGGCTGTCAAGGGCATGCTGCCCAAGGGCCCGCTCGGCTACGCCATGATCAAGAAGCTCAAGGTGTACGGTGGTGCAGAGCACCCGCACACCGCCCAGCAACCCCAAGTGTTGGCAATCTAAGGAGCCTTGAGATGATTGGTGAATGGAACAATGGCACCGGCCGTCGCAAATCCAGCGTCGCCCGCGTGTTTCTGAAAAAAGGCACGGGCAAGATCACGGTCAACGGCAAGGATATCCAGGAATATTTCGGCCGCGAAACCTCGATCATGATTGCCAAGCAGCCGCTCATGCTGACCAACCACGCCGAGACCTTCGACGTGCAGGTCAATGTGCACGGCGGCGGTGAGTCCGGCCAGGCCGGCGCGACCCGCCACGGCATCACGCGTGCCCTGATCGACTACGACGCTTCGCTCAAGCCCGCCTTGTCGCAAGCCGGCTTCGTGACCCGCGATGCCCGTGAAGTTGAACGTAAGAAGGTCGGTCTGCACTCTGCACGCCGTCGCAAGCAGTTCAGCAAGCGTTAAGCCTGCATGCTGCCCGCAAGGGCAACAATCTGTTGCAAAACCGGGGCCGCCAGGATGGAGATTCTGGCGGCCCTTGTCTTTGTGGCTGCTAGACTCGTTGGCTTATGCGATTGCGACTGCTTCTCCGCCGCTTGACGGTCAGCGCCCCGCGCATGTCGGTGCGCAGTGCCTTGCCCTGGCCTTTCCGCTGGATCGGTGCGGCCGTTGTGCTGGGTTTTTGCGCGGCCATCGGCCTGTGGGCCTTCGAGTTCGGCAAGGAGATCGCCGGCATCGACGACGGGCGCATCGAGTATCTGGGGCGGCTGGAGCGTGAGGTGGCCGACCTGCAGCGCCAGCTGGAGGTCATGAAGGAGGAGCGCGACAAGGCGCTGGCCCTGGCCAATACCTCGACCACGCTGATGACGGCGGAGAAGTCGGCCCAGGAGCGGCTCTCGACCCTGAACAAGCAACTCGAAGTCGACAACCAGCGTCTGCGCGACGATCTTGGATTCTTCGAGAAACTCATCCCCACCGTGGGAACGGAAGCCTTGGCCATCCGCGGCCTGCAGGCCGAAGTGCAGGACGGGCGCCAGGTCAAGTGGCAGGTGCTGGTGATCCAGCCGCTGAAGAATGCCCCGGAATTCTCGGGCCGGCTGGAGATCAGTTTCTCCGGCTTGCAGGCGGGCCGGCCATGGGCTGCAACCTTGCCCGGGGGACCGCAAACGATTAAGCTGCGTCAGTACGCGCGCGCCGAAGGGGTGTTCGACTTGCCGCCCCAGACCCTGGTCAAAGGGGTCAGCGTCAAAGTCATGGACGGCACCCTGGTCAAGGCCGTGCAGTCGATCAAGTTGTAATTCAAGTCTGATGGGGAAATCCAGATGTTCAACAAGAAAAAGCAGCCCGCCATTCGCAGCCTGATCGCCGATGGCAACCATATCGAAGGGCATGTGCATTTCACCGATGGCCTGCGTGTCGATGGCTCGGTGGTGGGTGACGTGCGGTCCAATGAGGACAAGAACAGCATCCTGGTGATCTCCGAAACCGCCTCGGTCACGGGCGAAGTGCATGCCGACCACGTCATCATCAATGGCTCCGTCAAGGGGCCGGTTTATGCCCGCCGCATGCTGGAATTGCAGCCCAAGGCGCGGATCGAGGGTGATGTCTACTACACCGCCCTGGAAATGCACCAGGGCGCCATCATCGCCGGCCTGCTGCGCCCTACGCCGGCCATGATGGAGGAAAAGCCCACACTGAAACTGGCGGCAAATAACTGAGCCAGGAATTCCCGAGCGAACGGGTGTACTATTAATACAGCTTATTTTCCCCTGGAGTCTTCCATGAGCGCCGTTGCCGAATCCATCCAGACCGAGATGCCCGCCCCTATCCTTTTCACCGACAGTGCGGCCGCCAAGGTGGCCGACTTGATCGCTGAGGAAGGCAATCCTGACCTCAAGCTGCGCGTCTTCGTGCAGGGTGGCGGTTGTTCGGGCTTCCAGTATGGTTTCACCTTCGACGAGGTGGCCAACGAGGATGACACCACCATGACCAAGAACGGCGTGTCCTTGCTGATCGATGCCATGAGCTACCAGTATCTGCTGGGTGCCGAGATCGACTACAAGGAAGACCTGCAGGGCGCCCAGTTCGTGATCAAGAACCCGAACGCCAGCACCACCTGCGGTTGCGGTTCGTCTTTCTCCGTCTAAGCGCGCTTCCCCGGCTCAGGCCGGGTAGATCGCACCCAGCACACGGGCGCCTCGGGCGCCCGTGACGCTTTTCAGGCTGGCGGTTTCCCTGCTCAGGCACTTGCGGGCCAGCCAGGCAAAGGCGGTGGCTTCCACCTGCAGCGGTGGCAGGCCCTGCTGCTCCGATGACATCACTTCTAGCGAGGGCAGATGCGCCTGCAGGCGCTGCACCAGATGCGTGTTGAGGGCCCCGCCACCGCAGACGATCAGGCGGTGACTGCCGGCGGCATGGTGCAGCACGTCGGCGGCGCAGACCCGGGCGGTCAGTTCGGTCAGCGTGGCTTGCACATCCACAGCGGGCAAGGTTTCGAAGCCGGACAGCTTGCCGGCCAGCCAGGCAGGGTTGAACAGATCGCGTCCGCTGCTCTTGGGGGCTGGCAGGGCGAAATAGGGTTCCTGCAGCAGCACTTGCAGCAGTCCGGCGTGCACACGCCCGCTGGCCGCCCAGCGCCCCTGCTCGTCAAAAGCCTGGCCGGTGTGCTGCCGGCACCAGGCGTCCATCAGGGCGTTGCCAGGCCCGCAGTCCCATCCCAGTACCGCATCGTCGCGCAGCACCGATAGGTTGGAGATGCCGCCGATATTGAGCACCGCCACCGTCTGGCCTGCGCGGCCGAACAGGGCCTGATGGAAGGCCGGTACCAAGGGTGCGCCCTGGCCCCCGGCGGCGACGTCGCGGCTGCGGAAATCGGCCACGACCGTGATGCCGCTCAGTTCGGCCAGCAGGGCCGGATTGTTGAGTTGCAGGGTGTAACCGATGCCGTCGAAGGCGCCGGGGCGATGCCGTACGGTCTGCCCGTGCGCGCCGATGGCGCAGACGGCAGTGGCTGGCAGGCCTGCAGCCTTCAGCAGGTCAGCGACGACTTGGGCATAGACACGGCTCAGGGCGTTGGCGGCCAGGGCCGCACGGTGCAGCTCGTTGTCGCCGCCCTGTCCGTTCAGGGCCAGCAGCTCGGCAGCCAGTTCAGCCGGGAAGGGGCGCCAGGCATGTTGCAGGACGCGGGTGCTGGCGGCACTGCAGTCGGCCAGCACGCCATCCACGCCGTCCAGCGACGTGCCGGACATCAGGCCGATGTAGTGATCGGGCATGCCGGATTCAGCGCACCGCCAGCAACTGCGCGGCCGCCAGTTGCTGGCGTGTCACGGCGGCCAGACGGTTGAAGACCGGGCGGGCGGTAGGTGAAACGGGAATGGACTCGCTGTTGCGCGCAATCGCCAGCGGGTTCTGGTGCCGGCCGTTGATACGGAATTCGTAGTGCAGGTGCGGGCCGGTGGCCCAGCCGGTGGCGCCGACCGCACCGATGTTCTGCCCTTGTTCGACGCGCTGACCGCGACGCACGGCGATGCGGCTCAGGTGGGCGTAGACCGTGACATGGTTGTTGCGGTGGCGGACGAAGACCACATTGCCGAAGCCGCCCTGGACACCTGAAAACTCGACCACACCGTCGCCGACGCTGCGCACCGGGGTGCCGGTGGGCGCGGCGTAATCCACGCCCAGATGGGCCGCCCATTTCTTGAGGATGGGGTGGAAGCGCATCTTGAAACCGCTGGTCACGCGCGAAAAGGCCAGCGGCGAAGCAAGGTAGGCGCGCTTGAGGCTTTGGCCTTCCAGCGAGTAATAACCGCTACGCCCCTGGGTCCGCGTGGGACGACCTTCTTCCACCGGGGTGGGGTTGGCGGCCGTCGGTTCCTGGAACCACATGGCCTGGTAGGCCTTGCCGCCGTTGACGAATTCGGCGCTGAGCACACGCCCGGCGCGCAGCGGTTCACCGTCGCCTTCGAGCACCTCATAGACCACCGAGTAGCGGTCGCCCTTGCGCAGTTCACGGTGGAAGTCGATGTCGCCGGAGAAGATCTCGGCGATCTGGATCGCCACGGCGTCGGGGATGCCGGCCTCGTCGGCCGAGGCGAACAGAGAGCTGTCGATGGTGGCGCTGGCGATGCGGATGGAGGCCGTCAGTGGTGCGTTCTCAAGCCGGGACTTGAAGGTGGTGCCGGATTTCTCGATCACCAGGCGCTTGAAGCTGCCATCGTCGTCCGGGCTCCAGCGCGCCATCAGCTTGATCAGGGTGTTGCGGTCGCTGGCCTCGGCGCTGAGCTGGCGGCCGGTGCGCCCGAGCAGGTGGCGGTGGACCAGGGCGTCGCGACGCAGAAACTCGGCGGCCTGTGGATCGTCCATGCCGAGGCGGCGCAGCAGCGTGTCGGCGGTGTCGTTGGCGCGCGAGACATCGGAGCGGTAGAGGCTGTAGCGATGAAGTTCGAGGGCCGAGGCCTGTTCGGCCAGCGGCAAAGGGGTGACGGTTTCGCTGACCTCGCGCACGGGCAACTGCGCCACATCGGGCGCCAGCGTGACCACGGCGGCTGCCAGGGCGTAGGCGCCGCCGCCGAGCAGGGCCAGGGAGAGCAGTGCTGTCGTGAGCCCGCGTGGGCGGTGATCAACCGCCCGGCGCAAGGCGGCCAGGGTGGCGGGGAGGGCGGTGAGCAGCGTGGTCTTCAAGGATGCAGCCCCAAGGTTCGCAAGCCGGGCCGGCCGGCCATCCGGCGCCACTTAAAATCGTGGCCTCAGGGGTAGACCCAAGTATATCGGCCCGTCTCCGGGCCACAGCGAAAAATCTTTATGAATCAAGCTTCTGTGTCGACTTTTCCCCTCACCGACCGGGTTCGCGAGGCGCTCGCCGTGACCCGACGCGGCTGCGAAGAGTTGATCCCCGAATCCGACTGGGTGCAGAAGCTGGCCCGCTCCGAGGCCACGGGCACGCCGCTGCGCATCAAGCTGGGCTTGGACCCGACCGCGCCTGACATCCACATCGGCCACACCGTGGTGCTCAACAAGATGCGCCAGTTGCAGGACCTGGGGCATCAGGTCATCTTCCTGATCGGCGATTTCACCAGCCTGATCGGCGACCCGTCGGGCCGCAACAGCACGCGCCCGCCGCTCACGCCCGAGCAGATCAAGGCCAACGCCGAGACCTACTACCGGCAGGCCAGCCTGGTGCTGGACCCGGCGAAAACCGAGATCCGCTACAACAGCGAATGGAGCCTGCCCCTGGGCTCCATGGGCATGATCCAGCTGGCGGCCAAGTACACCGTGGCGCGCATGATGGAGCGCAATGATTTTCACGACCGCTTCAAGGCCGGCACCCCGATCTCGGTGCACGAGTTCCTTTACCCGTTGATGCAGGGCTACGACTCAGTGGCGCTCAAGAGTGACCTGGAGCTGGGCGGCACCGACCAGAAGTTCAACCTGCTCATGGGGCGCCACCTGCAGGCCGAGTACGGCCAGGAGCCCCAGTGCATCCTCACCATGCCGCTGCTCGAAGGCCTGGACGGGGTGGACAAGATGTCCAAGTCCAAGAACAACTACATCGGCATCACCGAGGAGGCCAACACCATGTTTGCCAAGGTGCTGTCCATCAGCGACGAGCTGATGTGGCGCTGGTACACGCTGCTGAGCTTCCGCTCCATGGCCGAGATCGAGCAGTTGAAGCAGGCCGTGGCGCAGGGCCGCAACCCCAAGGATGCCAAGGTGCAACTGGCCAAGGAGATCACGGCGCGCTTCCATTCGGCCGCCGCCGCCGATGCGGCCGAGCAGGATTTCATCAACCGCAGCAAGGGCGGCATCCCCGACGACATCGAGGAACAGACGCTAACGCTGGAGGGCGGGCCCATCGGTATGGCCGCGCTGCTCAAGCAGGTCGGCCTGGTGGCATCGTCCGGCGAGGGCAACCGTCTGATCGACGGCGGCGGTGTGCGTGTGGACGCTGCGGTGGTCAGTGACAAGGGCCTCAAGCTTGGTGCCGGCAGCTATGTGCTGCAGGTGGGTAAGCGCAAGTTCAAGAAAGTCACGCTGGTGTCATCCGGGACCTGACTTGCCGGCTTGCTGCCGGTATGCTGCAATGCAGCGGAAAATATGCAGACACTTGCCTAGTGGAAACACGGGGCTGGGTATGCTGATTGTGGTGAAATAATCCGCAGATTAAATAAAGCAAGGTTGGGCGGCATGGAAGCGCAAGCGATATACCGGAAATCCGACAAGGGAGCAGAAGCCATCGCGACCCGCGGTCACGGCGTGGGCGGCAAGCTGCGTATGTTGCTCATTCTGGTCGATGGCAAGAAGAACGTGGAAGAGCTGACCCGGCTGGCGGCTGGCATGGGCGAGTCGGCCCAGTTGCTGGAACAGCTGGAAGCGGATGGTTTCATCGAAGTCCTAGCCGGGGGGGCCAGGTCGGTGGAGGGACAGTCCGTGTCAGCTGGCGCGGACCTGAGCAAACTCAAATCGCTGGCCGCCCGTCTCTTGCTCGAACAACTGGGCCCCCTGGCGGATGAACTTTCTCTCAGGATCGAGGCGACCAGAGACCTGTCCCAGTTCGTCGAGGCCATGAAGCGTGCCTACACCGTGGTGCGCGATGTCAAGGGCCAAGCGGCGGCCGACCGCTTTGGCGCGGAAGTCGAAGCCCAGCTACCGAAGGCCTGAGGCCTGCTCAGGCCCCGAGCCAGGTGCCGACCCGTTCCCTGGTGCCCACCGACAGACGCCAGGTGTCGATGCTGCGCGGCAGAAGCAAGCTCAATGACAACAGGCGCTTGTCGCGTGCCACCAGGGCCTTGACCCGGTTTTGTCCACCGGCATAAAGCAGCAGTTCGTCGAGCTTGTGGAGTCGCCAGCTGCTGAGTGACTTGCCGCTGCCCACTTCCACGCCCACCCATTCGTCGCCGGCCGCAAAGCCGGCCTGTTCGCCGGCGCCGCCACGCAGCACGGTCTTGATCTGGAGCGAACCCGATTCGCTCACGCGCAGGCCCAGGCGCTGCGCCAGCTGGGCCGGTTCCTCGTGGATGGTCACGCCATGCCGCTCGAGCAGTTCGCGCAAGGGCAACTCGGCCGTACTGTGCACCCAGCGCTTGAGTTCGCGCGACCAGGAACGACCACTCAGTTCCTGCAGCACGGCCAGCAGATCGCTCTCGGCCATGGGGCCGGCCTTGCAGCGTAACCAGAGCGCGCGCATGACGTCGTCCAGGCTGTGCTTGCCCTGCGCGCGCAGCGTCAGGTCCAGGCACAAGGCGACCAGCGCGCCCTTGCCGTAGTAGCTCACCGTGGCATTGGGCGTGTTTTCGTCGACCCGGTAGTACTTGACCCAGGCATCGAAGCTGGCCTGGGCCACCGATTGAAGCAGCCGCCCCGGTGTCTGCTGCAACTGGTTGATGCTCTTGTTGAGCAGGCGCAGATAACCCGCATCGTCGAGCAGGCCGGCACGGCGCAACAGCAGGTCGTCGTAATAGCTGGTGAAGCCCTCGAAGAACCAGAGCAGTTCGGTGTAATTCTCTTGCGAATAGTCGTAGCGTGCGAATTCGGCGGGACGCAGGCGCTTGACGTTCCAGCTGTGGAAATACTCGTGGCTGATCAGGCCCAACAGTGTGGTGTAGCCCTCGCCCGGTTTGCTGTCGGCGCGCGGCAGATCGCGGCGCGCGCAGATCAGCGCCGTGGAATTGCGATGCTCCAGCCCGCCATAGCCGTCGTCGGTGGCATTGAGCATGAAGAGGTAGCTGGCAAAGGGCGGCTTGCCGCTGCGGCCGCTGGCCTGGCCGCCGGCGTGCCAGAAGCGGATGGCGGTATCGCAGATGCGCTGGGCATCGGCCAGCAGGCGGGTGCCGTCGAAGCTGGGCGGGGCGCCAGCCACGGCGAAGCGGTGGGTGACACCGCCAGCCTTGAAGTTGCCGCTCCAGAAGGTGCCGAGTTCGAAGGGGCAGTCGGCCAGTTCGTCGTAGTTGGCGGCACGATAGTGGCCAAAACCGCGCTTGTCGGTCTTGATGACCGGCAGGCCGGTGGCCACGGTCCAGTGGGCGGGCGCGGCACCGGCCAGCAAGGTCAATTCATGCGGCGCGTCTTCCTGGCCCTCGACGCGCAGGCACAGGCTGGTGCCGTTGAAAAAGCCGCGCGCGGCATCGAGCCAGGCCGTGCGTACCGAGTTATCCAGGGCATAGACCTCGTAGCTCAGTTCCAGTGGCTGCTGCGGGTCGCATTCGATCTGCCAGCTGCATTTGTCGAGCTGGACAGCGGCCAGGACACGCCGGCCTTGCCGTGCCTTCAGTTGCTGCAGGTTCTTCGCAAATTCGCGGACCAGGTAGCTGCCTGGAATCCAGACCGGCAGTGCCACGCGCTGGCTGGCCTGCGGCTGCGTGATGGTCAGGGTGACGCGATACAGATGGGCGTGCAGGTCGGCCGCCTGGACCTGGTAGTGCACGGGGGCAGGAGCGGTGCGGCCGGAGATGCGGGGCATGGGGCTGTCTGTTGGATGGGATCAGCGGGTGACGCTGGTGAGCTGTTTTTCGATCTGCTGGGTGCTCAGGGCGCCCGGCACACGCGAGCCGTCGGCAAAGATCAGCGTGGGGGTGCCGGTGATCTTGTGCTTGCGACCCAGCGTGAGGTTGCGGGTCAGGGCCGCGGTGTCGCAGCTGGCGGCAGTTGGCACCTGGTCGTTGAACATCCAGTCCTGCCAGCTCTTGTTCTTGTCCTTGGCACACCAGATGTTTTTCGACTTCTCGGTCGAATCCGGGCTCAGGATGGGATAGAGAAAGGTGTGGACCGTGACGTTGTCGATCTTGGCCAGGTCGCGTTCGAAACGCTTGCAGTAACCGCAGTTCGGGTCGGCAAAGACGGCTACTTTGCGCTTGCCGTTGCCGCGCACCACGGTGAAGGCGTCCTTCAGGGGCAGGTCCTTGAACTCGATGGCCGTCAGCTGTTCGACACGTTCCTCGGTGAGGTTGCGGCGCTGGCGCACGTCGATGATGCTGCCCTGGATCAGGTAATTGCCTTCGGCGTCGGTGTAGTAGATGTCGTTCTCGTTGACGCGGATCTCGTAGATGCCGGGCAGCGGCGTCTTGCTGACTTCGTCGATCCTGGGCAGTTGCGGCAGGCGTTCGGCCAGGTTCTTGCGGATGGCCGTTTCCTGGGCGCAGACACCAAGGGCGAGCAGGGCCAGCAGGCCCGTCAGCAGGTGTTTGGACATATTCATCATCACATCGACTTTCAAAAATTCATGGCGCGGCGCGCCAGCCAGTTCTTCAGCATCCCGCTGCGCTCCACGCCTTGCAGGCCCCAGTGGCGCAGTGCGCCCCAGGCCTCGCCCTCGCGTGCAAACAGCAGCTGCAGCCCGTCCATGCCGACATCCAGGGCCAGCATGCCGGCCTTGCGTGCCCGTTCATACCGACGCAGCAGCTTCTCATCATCCACGCCGCGCCAGTACTCGCGCCCGTGCAGCACCCGCGTGAGTTCCGCCACATCGGCTAGGCCCAGGTTCAGGCCCTGACCGGCCAGAGGGTGCACGTTGTGCGCCGCGTCACCTGCCAGCACCCAAGCGCCTCCCGCCGAGCGGCCCGACCACTGTCGTGCCCGCGCCTTCTGCAAAGGCCAGGTCCGGCGTTCGCTTGCCAGCGTGAGCGAACCGAGTGTGTGGGCACTGGCGTTTTCCAGCTCCCGGCAAAATTCGGCCGGCTCCAAGTGCTGCAAGCGCGTGGCCTGCTCAGGAGAGACAGACCAGACGATGGCCACAGAGTTCCCCTGGGCGCCGTCCAAGGGCAAAAAAGCCAGGATCTCGCCATGTGCAAACCACTGTCGGGCGACCTGACCGTGGGGTTTTTCGCAGCGGATGCGGGTGGCCAGGGCATGCTGTGGATAGGGCGTGACCTCGAAGTCGACCCCGAATTCGGCTCGCGTGCTGCTGGCGCGGCCTTCGCAGACCACGGTCAGCCGGGCCGGTGCCGGGGCGCTCAGCACCTCGATCTGGGGCTGGTAACGTACGGCATCGGCCAGCTGGGCTTCCAGCACCGGCACGTCGACGATCCAGGTTAGCGCCTGGCTGTCGAGCTCGCCGGCGTCGAAATTCAGTTCGCTGCCGCGGTCGCCCCAGACCTGCATGTGCCGCACCGGCGTGGCCGATGCTTCGTCGGCAGGCCAGCAGCGCACGCTTTCCAGCAGTTCGCGCGAGGTGCGGTTCAGGGCATAGGCACGCACGTCGGTGGCCGGCGGCTGGCCTGCCGGGGCCGGCTGTTCCACCAGCCCGACGCGCAGGCGCTCGCGTGCCAGCAGCAGGGCCAGGGTGCGGCCGACGATGCCGCTGCCGCGTATGCAGATATCCAGGGCTTGGGGCATGCAGCCATTGTAGAAGGCAGGGCAGAATCGGTCTGTTGTCCGTCTCTTCAGGAAATCGATCCGTGAGTGCTTCCTCCATGCCCCCCGCCGACGTGCAGGCCCGTATTGCCCGTCTTTTCGTCTATCCCGTCAAATCCTGTGCTGGCATCGAGGTGCCTGAGGCCCTGCTGACCGAGACCGGCCTGGACCTGGACCGCGCCTGGATGGTGGTGGACAGCGAAGGCGAGTTCCTGACCCAGCGCGAGGAACCGCGTATGGCCTTGATCCAGCCGGCCTTCAAGCGCGGCGGCACTGAACTCCAGCTGCGCGCGCCGGGCATGCTGGCCCTGCACCTGCGGGTCGACGCCGTCGAGGCGCCGGCTCGGGTGCGTGTGTGGGACGACGAAGTCCCGGCCTATGACATGGGCGACATCGCGGCCCAGTGGTTCACCGATTTCCTGGCGCTCAACGAGCAGGGCTTGCCCAGGGCGAATGCGCCCCGATACCGGCTGGTGCGCTTCGATCCCGAGCATCGGCGCCTGTCGGACAGGAAGTGGACGGGCGAAGTCGAGGCGCTCAACCAGTTCAGCGACGGTTTTGCCGTGCTGGTGCTGGGCCAGGCTTCCCTGGACGGTCTGAATACCCGTCTGCAGGCGCAGGGGCACGTGCCCGTGGATGTGCGGCGCTTCCGGCCCAACATCGTGCTCGACGGCTTGCCCGAGCATGACGAAGACCGTGTGGGCCCCCTGCAGATCGGGACGGCCGAGGGGGCGGCCGTGCTGACGCCGGTCAAACCGTGTCCGCGCTGCCCTGTCCCGAACATCGATCCGCTGACAGCGAGGAGCACGCCGGAGGTCAGCGACACGCTGCAGACCTATCGGCAGGATGCCCGCCTCAAGGGCGCCGTGACTTTCGGCATGAACGCCATCGTCAGCGCCGGGGTCGACAAGGTGCTGCGCGTCGGGCAGCCGGTCAGCGCGAACTACCGCTTCGATTGAGCTTGCAGCAGCGGCAGGCGCTCACTGCCAGCCGATGATTTCCAGGCCGTGCTCGGCCGCGCAGCGCTGCACGAAGTGGCGGTAGGTCATGTTCGGCTTTTCGCTCATGGCGCCGGCGACGGCGCCGACCGAGCCGCCCACCACCGCGCCACGCGCGCCGGCGGTCGCCACGCCATCCACGCCGCGGCCGCGCACCAGTGCGCCGACGGCGGCGGCCGTGCCGACCACGGCGGCGCCCTTGGCGGCACCACGTCCGGCGGCGTTGTCCTTCTCGTCCGGGGTCAGGCCGGCGCGGCTGGCCGCACCCATGCAGGCATCGACCTCGCCCAGCGCCCGGTCTTCCCCCATCTGCTTGAAGGCGGCATTCGGATACAGCACGGGGCGGGCCTCCGGGCTGCGCGAGCCGCGGCCGGCGCAGCCGCTGAGCACGGCCAGGGCCAGGCTCAGGCCGAGGAGGGTGGGGGTACGGAGGTTCATGATGGCAGGCATGGCGGATCTAGGTTGATGGGCATTGTGGCACCCGCCCTGCGGGTGCCTTTCCCTAACGCCATGAACCGGCAGGCGGCTGACGCCGGGGCGGATCGGCGCCCGGGTCTTACAATTGGCAGCAATTTCCGGCGGCTGCGGGCCGCCCCATCGAACCCCACCGTGCGCCGGCTTCAGCCGTGCAGCGCGAGCCTGACCGGACCCGGCCGGGCATTCCAAGGAAACCCATGAGTCTCAAGTGCGGCATCGTCGGCCTGCCCAACGTCGGCAAATCCACCCTCTTCAACGCCCTGACCAAGGCGGGCATCGCGGCGGAGAACTATCCCTTCTGCACCATCGAGCCCAATGTGGGCGTGGTGGAAGTGCCCGATCCGCGACTGGCGCAGCTCTCGGAGATCGTCAAGCCGGAGCGGGTGGTGCCGGCCATCGTCGAGTTCGTGGACATTGCCGGCCTGGTGGCCGGCGCCAGCACGGGCGAAGGCCTGGGCAACAAGTTCCTGGCCCACATCCGCGAGACTGACGCCATCGTCAACGTGGTGCGCTGTTTTGTTGACGACAACGTGATCCACGTGGCCGGCAAGGTGGACCCGATCTCGGACATCGAGGTGATCCAGACCGAGTTGTGCCTGGCCGACCTGGGCGCGGTCGAGAAGGCCCTGCACCGCGTGACCAAGACGGCGCGATCCGGCGACAAGGAGTCGATCAAGCTGGTGGCCATCCTGGAGAAATGCCAGGCCGCGCTCAACGAAGGCAAGCCGGTGCGCACGATCGCGTTCAGCAAGGAAGAGCAGCCCCTGCTCAAGCAGTTCTTTTTCATCACGGCCAAGCCCGCCATGTTCGTGGGCAACGTGAGCGAAGACGGTTTCGAGAACAACCCCTATCTGGACCGCCTCAAGGAATACGCCGCCACGCAGAATGCCCCGGTGGTGGCCATCTGCGCCAAGATCGAAGCCGAGTTGTCCGAGATGGACGATGCCGACCGCCTGGAGTTCCTCAAGGAGCTGGGCCAGGAGGAGCCGGGCCTGAACCGCCTGATCCGTGCGGCCTACAAGCTGCTGGGCCTGCAGACCTACTTCACCGCCGGCGTCAAGGAAGTGCGCGCCTGGACCATCCATGTGGGCGACACGGGGCCGCAGGCCGCCGGCGTGATCCACACCGATTTCGAGAAGGGCTACATCCGCGCCCAGACCATAGCCTTTGATGACTTCATTGCCTGCAAGGGCGAGCAGGGTGCCAAGGATGCCGGCAAGATGCGCGCCGAAGGCAAGGAGTACGTCGTCAAGGATGGCGACGTGATGAACTTCCTGTTCAGCGCCTGAGACCAGGCTTCAGCTGGCGGGCCATTCCATCCGGAATACCGCTCCTGTGCCCGGGGCACTGCGCAGCGACACCTGCGCGCCATATTGCTGCGCGATTTCCCGCACGATGGCCAGGCCCAGACCGCTGCCGCGCAGCGCAGGCGGTGCGGCCCGGTAGAAGCGCTCGAACACATGGGCCTGGTGCTCGGGGGCGATGCCCGGACCCGTGTCTTCCACTTCCACCCAGCGCGGTCCCACGCGCACGGTGACGCGCGTGCCTGCCGGGCTGTGGTGCAGTGCGTTGTCGATCAGGTTGCCGAGTGCTTCGTGCAGCAGGGCATTGGTGCCGGGCACCCCGCAGCTGTCCACGCTGGTCTCGAAGCCCAGGTCGTCGCCGCGCTGCAGTGCGCGTGGCAGGTATTCCTGGATGACCTGCCGTGCCAGGGGCACCAGATCCACGGACGTTCCGGCGGAGGGCACATGCATTTCGCCAGCGTGCTCGGCGCGGGTCATGGCCAGCAGCTGCTCGGTCAGTCGCACGGCCTCATCGGTCGTTTTTCGCGCCGCGGCCAGCGCTGAACTCTCCCGGTCGGCCAGTGCCAGCTGCGTCTTGAGCACCGTCAGTGGCGTACGAAGCTGGTGCGCGGCATTGTCCAGAAAGCGCTTGCGGATGTCGATGAGGCGGCCCAGGCGCGCCAGATAGCTGTTGAGCGTGTCCACCAGCGGGCGCAATTCGCGAGGCAGGTCCGGGGGATGGATGGGGGACAGATCATCGTCGCTCCGTTCGGCCAGGCGCTGGCGAAAATTCTCCAGCGGCCGGATGCCGTGCTGCACACCCGCAATCACGAGCAATGCGGCTGCCAGCAAGAGCAGCGTCTGGCTGACCAGGGTCTCGCGCAGTTGCAGCTGCACCATCTGCTGGCGTGTTTCCAGGGTTTCCGCGACGCTGATCTTCAGGATGTGCGACCTGCCCTGCTCGTCCTCCAGCACGTGCGTGAGGTGGGCCAGCCGCACGGGGCGTTCCCGGAAGTGCCCATCCTCGAACTGCACCAGGGCGTAGTACTTGACGCTGGCTGCAGGTCCGGGTGTGGCGGCGGGCAGGGTGGCTTCGCCCGCCAGCTGCTGGCCGCTGGCGTCGCTGATGCGGTAGTAAAGGCGTGCGCCCGTGTGGTTCTCCAGCAGATAACCGGCGGCGCGCAGCACGTTGACCTGGAGCGCGCCATGGCGCCAGACCAGCTCCTCGGCCAGGGCCCGGCTGGCCAGGTAGAGGGCCCGGTCGTAAGCCTCGTTGCTGGCTTCGATGGCATTGCCATAGGCCACCCAGGCATTGATGGCGATGAGCCCGGCCAGCGGCGGCAGGATCCAGCCCAGCAGGCGGGTTCGCAGCGAGGCGGCGGCACCTGCCATGTCAGTGCCCTGGCCCGGTAGGTGGCATCAGCATGTAGCCCAGGCCGCGGATGGTGTGGACGACGGGCGGGCCGGCCTGTCCCGGCGGAACGGGGGCGGATTCCAGCTTCTTGCGCAGGCGGTGGATCAGCACCTCGACCGCTTCCAGTTCCACGGCCTCGTCGGCAAAGACGTAACGGTGCAGATCGTCCTTGCTCACGGTGCGCCGGGGGTCTTCCAGCAGCACCCGCAGGGCGGCCGCTTCCCTGGGGGTCAGGGCCAGGGGCTGGTCAAACAGGCTGACCTGGCCGGAGCTGCGGTCCATCTCCAGGGGCCCCAGGCGCAGCCGGGTGTTCCTGGTGCGGCCAGGGCGGCGCAGCAGGGCCTGCAGCCGGGCTTCGAGCTCGCTCAGGTCGAAAGGTTTGGGCAGGTAGTCGTCCGCGCCCAGGTTCAGGCCCAGCACGCGGTCGGGCACGCTGACGCGGGCGGTGAGCACCAGGACGGGTACGGTGTCGCCGCGCTCGCGCAGGTTTTGCAGCACGGACAGGCCATCGAGGCCGGGCAGCTGCAGGTCCAGCAGCACGGCGTCAAAGCCGTGCCCCGCCGGCAGTTGCGCCAGTGCCTCATGCCCGTCCCGCGCAAAGCTCACCGCCAAACCCGTTTGACGCAGGGCGGTGCCCAGCCAGAGTGCGAGATCGGGGGTGTCTTCGACCAGCAGGATGTGGGGGGCGGGCGTGTTCACGAAGTCGTCAGGGTTTTCACTGAGCCGGATTGACAGCCGTTTGAAAGCCGGCGTCCGGGCTGGTGAGCAGAATGCGATGGGTGGGCTGTCTGGCCCGTTTGATCTTACACAGGAGATGATCATGAAGATGAACAAGCGTGAGTTTCTGGGCCTGGGCGCCGCTGCGGGTGCGGCCCTGGCCTTGCCGGTCTGGGCCCAGGGCAAGCCCCTGTTCGAGACCCTGAGCATGTTCGTGCCGGCGGCGCCCGGTGGGGGCTGGGACGGCACGGCGC
Source organism: uncultured Hylemonella sp. (assembly GCA_963512175.1). Lineage (GTDB taxonomy): Bacteria > Pseudomonadota > Gammaproteobacteria > Burkholderiales > Burkholderiaceae_C > Hylemonella. The sequence goes on from CAUPLI010000009.1 coordinate 88,756, forward strand.
GGGCCATCGAGCGCGCGGCCAAGGCCGCCGGGCTGGTGGGCAATATGGCTTTCGAGAACGTGGCCGGGGCCGGCGGCATGGTGGGGCTGCCCCGTTATGTGAACCAGCGCAAGGGCCAGGGCAACAGCCTGATGGTGGGCGGTTCGGTGATGGTGGGCGCTGCCATTGCGAACAAGAGCCCGGTCACCATGCGCAACGTGACACCGATCGCCCGCCTGACCGAAGAGGCCGGCGTGGTGGCCGTGCCGGCCGGCGGCAAGATCAAGACCTGGGCCGAACTGGAAGCCGCGATCAAGGCCGGCCCGAAAGCAGTGTCCGTGGCCGGCGGCAGCGCCGGCGGCACCGACCACGTGCTGCTGGGGCTGATCATCAAAGCCCTGGGACGCAATCCGCGTGACGCTGCCTACGTGGCCTTTTCCGGCGGCGGGCCGGCCAACGCAGCGCTGCTGGGTGGCCAGGTGGTGGCGGGGATTTCCGGCTACTCGGAGTTCGAGGAGCAGATCAAGGCCGGCCGCCTTATTCCGCTGGCGGTGTCGGGCAACAAGCGCATCCCGGGCGTTAATGTCCCGACCCTGACCGAACTGGGCGTGCGGGTCACCGCGGCCAACTGGCGCGGGGTGTTCGCGCCTCCGGGCATCAATGCGGCGCAGCGCGATGCGCTGGTGGAGTTCATGAGCAAGGTGCATGCCTCCGAGCCCTGGCGCAAGGAACTGGAGACGCGCAAGTGGACCGACGTGTTCCTGGCCGCCCAGTCTTTCGAGCGCGAGATCGAGGCCAACATTCGTGACACCGAGGAGGTCATGAAGGACCTGGGGCTGGCATGACACCTCTGCGCCTGGCTGTCCTGCTGGTGTTGATCGCTGCTGCGGCCATCTGGCAGGTGACGGTCATCCCCGAGTCCCTGATGCAGATGACGGTCGGGCCCGTGCTGGCCCCGGCCGTGGTGGTGGGGGGGCTGGCTGTGCTGGCCCTGCTCTACGGCGTGAGCGCCTGGCGGGGCCGCCAGGTCGACGTGAGCCACGCGCCTGAGCAGGAGCCGCTGCCCGGCAGCGGCCGGCGGCTGGCCAGCCTGCTCGGTGGTGGCATCGTCTTCATGGCTCTGGTGGGACCGCTGGGTTTTGTGCTGCCGGCCGCGCTCTGCGGCATGGGGGTGGCGCGCGCCTTCGACGCGCCGCTGGGCTGGCGCTCGGCCGGGGTCTGCGGCGCCATCGCCACCGTGTTCTGGCTGGTGTTTGCCCAGTTGCTGGGCATCGGCCTGGGGCCGGCCTTGCGCTGGCCTTTCTGATTCCCTGTTTCTGCGAGTGGAGCGAGCATGCAAGCCTTTGACGCCCTGCTGACCGGTTTCGGCAGCGCCCTGCAACCCCTGACCCTGATGTGGGGCTTCGCAGGCTGCCTGATCGGCACCCTGGTGGGCGTGCTGCCGGGCATCAGCCCGGCGCTGACCATTGCCCTGCTGCTGCCCCTGACCTACCAGGTGCCGGCCACCAGCATGTTCGTGATGTTTGCCGGCATCTACTACGGCGCGGCCTATGGCGGTTCGACCACCTCCATCCTGCTCAACACCCCCGGTGAATCCGGCTCGGTGGTGACGGCGCTGGAGGGCAACAAGATGGCGCGGCGCGGTCGCGCCGGCCAGGCCCTGGCGACGGCGGCCATCGGCAGCTTCGTGGCGGGCACCATCGGCACTCTGGCGCTGACTTTCTTTGCACCCTGGGTGGTGGAGGCGGCCCTGGCCTTCGGCCCGGCGGAGTATTTCAGCCTCATGGTGCTGTCGCTGGTGGCGGTGTCGGCCGTGCTGGGCAGCTCCGTGCTGCGCGGCCTGCTGAGCCTGTGCGCCGGTCTGCTCTGCGGTCTGGTGGGTATCGATCTGCAGACCGGCCAGCCACGCTTCACCTTCGGGCGGGCCGAACTGCTCGACGGGCTGGAGGTGACGGTGGTGGCCGTGGGCCTGTTCGCGGTGGGTGAGGCGCTGTACCTGGCCTGGCAGGGGCGCGAGTCGCGCAGCGGCGAGGTGATGAAACTCACGGGCAGCCTGCGCCTGAGCCGCCAGGACTGGGCGCGCTCCTGGAAGCCCTGGATCCGCGGTTCGCTGTTCGGCTTCCCCATCGGCGCGCTGCCGGCGGGCGGCGCGGAACTGCCCACCATGCTGTCCTACTACACCGAGAAAAAGCTTTCCAAGCATCCCGAGGAGTTCGGCCACGGCGCGATCGAGGGTGTGGCCGGGCCCGAGGCGGCCAACAATGCGGCGGCCGCCGGCGTGCTCATGCCCCTGCTCACGCTGGGCATCCCCACCTCGGCCACGGCGGCCATCATGCTGTCAGCGTTCGAGGGATATGGCATCCAGACCGGGCCGCAGCTGTTCAGCCAGCAGGGCGCCCTGGTCTGGACGCTGATCGCCAGCCTCTACATCGGCAACGTCATCCTGCTGGTGCTCAACCTGCCCCTAGTGCATCTGTGGGTGCGGCTGCTGAAGATCCCGCCGCCCTGGCTCTACGCCGGCATCATCGTGATCTCCACCGCCGGGGTTTACGGCGCGGGCAACTCGGTGTTCAACGTGGGCCTGCTGTTTTTCTTCGGGCTGATCGGTTTTCTGATGCGGCGCTTCGACTTTCCCGCGGCACCGCTGATCGTGGGCATGATCCTGGCGCCCATGGCCGAGCAGTCCATGCGACAGGCGCTCACCATCAGCCAGGGAGACTGGTTCACCTTCTTCACGCGGCCGCTGTCGGGCTCGCTGATGGCCGTGGCCATGCTGCTGCTGGTGCTGCCGCCGCTGGTCCGGCGCTACCGTCGCCGGTCACTCGCCTAGAAGCTGAAGCCGCCCGGGAACAGCCAGAGCAACACCACCGTCATGGTGAGGTAACGCGCCAGCTTGCCGATGGCCATGTAGAGCAGGCAGGGCCAGAAAGGCTGGCGCAGCCAGCCGGCCACGGCGCACAGCGGGTCGCCGATCACTGGCAGCCAGCTCAGCAGGCAGGCCCTGGGGCCGATGCGTTCCAGCCAGTCGAGGGCGCGCAGATGCGTGTCGGAATGGCGGTATTTGTCCACCAGCTTGTGGGATTCCCAGCCCATGGCCCAGCTGACGGCGCCGCCCAGGGTGTTGCCGGCCGTGGCGACCAGGATGGCGGGCCAGAACAGTTCCGGGTTGAGCTTGAGCAGGCCGAAGAGGGCCGGCTCCGAACCCAGCGGCAGCAGCGTGGCTGAAACAAAGGCGATCAGGAACAGCGTGACCAGCCCGTATTGGGGGAGGGCCAATAGTTCCAGCAGGTGCGCGATCCAGACTTCCATAGCCAAGCCAGTATATGCAGGCTCCGGCACACGATGCAGCCCGATTTCAATTGCTGAAATTTTGTGCAGCTAGAATACGCGGCCCGGCTGCTGCCAGTTCTGGCGGTGGCATTTTTCATTGGCGCCCTACTTTTCCACACCCGCATGCACATCGGTTCCTTCGAACTGCCGAATACCCTGTTCGTGGCCCCGATGGCGGGCGTGACGGACCGGCCGTTCCGCAGCCTGTGCAAGGCGCTGGGCGCGGGTTATGCGGTCAGCGAGATGGTGACCTCGCGCAAGGACCTCTGGAACAGCCTGAAGACTTCGCGCCGCGCCAACCACGAGGGCGAGGCCGGGCCCATCGCCGTGCAGATTGCCGGCACCGAGGCGGCCATGATGGCCGAGGCGGCCGTCTACAACATCGATCGCGGTGCCCAGATCATCGACATCAACATGGGCTGCCCGGCCAAGAAGGTCTGCAACAAATGGGCCGGCTCGGCCCTGATGCAGGACGAGACGCTGGCGCTGGAGATCATCGAGGCCGTGGTGGCCGCCTGCGCGCCGCGCAACGTGCCGGTGACGCTGAAGATGCGCACCGGCTGGTGCCAGGCTGAAAAGAACGCCGTGACGCTGGCGCGTGCCGCCGAAAGCGCCGGCGTGCAGATGGTCACCGTGCATGGTCGCACCCGCGAGCAGGGCTACAAGGGTGCTGCCGAGTACGACACCATCGCCGCCGTCAAGGCCGCGCTGTCCATCCCGGTCGTGGCCAACGGCGACATCCACTCGCCCGAAAAAGCCCTGGCCGTGTTGCGCGCCACGGGCGCCGACGCGCTGATGATTGGCCGCGCGGCCCAGGGCCGGCCCTGGATCTTTCGCGAGATCGGGCACTACCTGGCCACGGGTGAGCACCTGGCGCCGCCGCTGGTGGTGGAAGTCCGGCGCCTGTTGCTGGAGCACCTGGAAGACCATTACGCGCTCTACGGCGAATACACCGGCGTGCGCAGCGCGCGCAAGCACATTGGCTGGTACGTCAAGACGCTGCCTGGCGGCGAGGCTTTCCGTACCCGCATGAACACGCTGGAAGACAGCCAGGCCCAGGTGCAGGCCGTGGCGGAATTTTTTGACGAACTGGGCACGCACATGGACCGCATGCCCGCGGCCGTGACGGATGCCCCCGAAGACAGGGACGAGGAACAGATGGAGCTTGCCGCATGAGCAAAAAACAGATCGAAGAATGCGTGCGTACCAGCCTGGAAGGCTATTTCAAGGATTTGCGCGGCACCGAGCCGGACGGCATGTACGACATGCTGGTGCGCATCGTCGAGAAGCCGTTGCTGGAAGTGGTGATGCAGCAGGCCGAGCACAACCAGTCGCGCGCTGCGCTCTGGCTGGGGCTGAACCGCAACACCCTGCGCAAGAAACTGGTCGAACACAAACTACTCAAGTAAGCAAGGCATGAACGCACTCCTCTCCGTTTCCGACAAGACCGGCATCGTCGAATTTGCCCAGGCCCTGCATGCGCTGGGCATCAAGCTGATCTCCACCGGCGGCACCGCCAAGCTGCTGGCCGATGCCAAGCTGCCCGTGACCGAGGTGGCCGAAGTCACGGCCTTTCCCGAGATGCTGGACGGCCGGGTCAAGACCCTGCACCCCAAGGTGCACGGCGGCCTGCTGGCCCGGCGCGACGTGCCCGAACACATGGCCTCGCTGAAGGCGCACAAGATCGACACCATCGACCTGCTGGTGGTCAACCTCTACCCCTTCGAGGCCACGGTGGCCAAGCCTGGCTGCACGCTCGAAGACGCGATCGAGAACATCGACATCGGCGGCCCGGCCATGGTGCGCAGCGCGGCCAAGAACTGGAAAGACGTGGGTGTGCTGACCGACGCATCGCAGTACCCGGCGGTGCTGGATGAGCTGAAGCAAAACGGCAAGCTGTCGGACAAGCTGCGCTTTGCGCTGTCGGTGGCGGCCTTCAACCGCATTGCCAACTACGACGCGGCCATCAGCAACTACCTCTCGGCCATCAACGAGGACGGCACGCACGCCGCCTTCTCGGCCCAGGCCAACAGCAATATGATGAAGCTGCAGGACCTGCGTTACGGCGAGAACCCCCACCAGTCCGCCGCCTTCTACCGCGATCTCTATCCGGCCCCCGGTTCGCTGGTCACGGCGCGCCAGTTGCAGGGCAAGGAGCTGAGCTACAACAACATCGCCGACGGTGACGCCGCCTGGGAATGCGTGAAGAGCTTCGAGGTGCCTGCCTGCGTGATCGTCAAGCATGCCAACCCCTGCGGCGTGGCCGTTGGCAAGGACGCGCTGGAGGCCTACAGCAAGGCCTTCCAGACCGATCCGACCTCGGCCTTCGGCGGCATCATCGCCTTCAATCGTGTGGTGGACGGCGCCGCCGCCCAGGCCGTGAGCAAGCAGTTTGTCGAGGTGCTGATGGCGCCCGGCTACACACCCGAAGCGCTGGCCGTGTTCAAGGCCAAGGCCAATGTGCGTGTGCTCGAGATCTCGCTCGAGGGCATCAAGCGCGATGGCAAGAACGCCTGGGAGCGGGGCCAGAACTCGCACGACGTCAAGCGCGTCGGCTCCGGCCTGCTGATCCAGACGGCCGACAACCACGAGCTGCAACGCAGCGACCTGAAGGTGGTCACGAAGAAGGCGCCGACCGCACAACAGCTTGAAGACCTGATGTTTGCCTGGAAGGTGGCCAAGTTCGTCAAGAGCAATGCCATCGTCTTCTGCAAGGACGGCATGACCATGGGCGTGGGCGCAGGCCAGATGAGCCGCCTGGATTCGGCGCGCATCGCCAGCATCAAGGCCCAGCACGCCAACCTGTCCTTGCAGGGAACGGTCGTGGCCAGCGATGCCTTTTTCCCCTTCCGCGACGGCCTGGACGTGGTGGTCGATGCCGGCGCGACCTGCGTGATCCAGCCGGGCGGTTCCATGCGCGACCAGGAGGTCATAGCCGCGGCCGACGAGCGCGGCGTGGCCATGGTGTTCTCGGGCGTACGTCATTTCCGTCATTGAACGGAATTCGGCGTAACAAAAAAGCGGCCCGAGGGCCGCTTTTTCATGGGTATGGCAAGGCCTATTGAGCCAGCAGCTTGAACACCTCTCGCGCTGCTGCCACGGTCTGTGCGATGTCTTCCTCGCTGTGCGCTGCGCTGACGAAGCCTGCTTCGTAGAGGGCCGGTGCGATGTAGACGCCGCGATCCAGCAGGCCGTGGAACAGGATGTTGAAGCGGGCGTTGTCGGTCTTCATGACCGTGGCGTAGTTCTGCGGCAGCTCGGGCATCAGGAAGAAGCCGAACATGCCGCCCTGGCAGTCGGCGCTGAAGGGCACGCCTTCAGCTGCGGCGGCGGCCTTGAGCCCGTCGACCAGGCTGCGCGTCTTGCGCGACAGCGCATCGAAGAAGCCCGGCTTGCTGATCTCGCGCAGTGTCGCCAGGCCGCAGGCCGTGGCCACCGGGTTGCCCGAGAGCGTGCCGGCCTGGTAGACCGGGCCCAGCGGGGCCATCTGCTCCATGAGCGCGCGTGGCCCGCCAAAGGCCGCCAGCGGCATGCCGCCGCCGATGACCTTGCCCAATACCGTGATGTCCGGCTTGAAACCGGGGATAGACTGGGCGTAGACGCTCTGCGCGCTGCCCAGGGCCACGCGGAAACCCGTCATGACCTCGTCGAACACCAGCAGGGCGCCGTGCTGCGTGCAGAGTTCGCGGCAGCGCTGCATGAAGGGCGCCGAGGCACGCACGAAGTTCATGTTGCCGGCGATGGGCTCGATCATCAGGCAGGCGAGATCCTTGCCGTGCAGCGCGAACGCTTCTTCCAGCTGCTGCACGTTGTTGTACTCGAGCACCAGGGTGTGTTGCACCACCTCGGCCGGCACGCCGGCGCTGGTGGGGTTGCCGAAGGTGGCCAGGCCCGAGCCGGCCTTGACCAGCAGGGCGTCGGCGTGGCCGTGGTAACAGCCCTCGAACTTGATGATCTTGCTGCGCCCGGTGGCGCCGCGCGCCAGGCGGATGGCGCTCATGCCGGCCTCGGTGCCCGAGCTGACCAGGCGCACCATTTCCATGGACGGCACGAACTTCAGTATTTCCTCGGCCAGCTCGATCTCGCGCTCGGTCGGGGCGCCGAAGGAAAAGCCCTCGGTCACGGCCTTCTGCACGGCCGCAACCACGTTCGGGTGACCGTGGCCCAGGATCATGGGGCCCCAGGAGCCGATGTAGTCGATGTAGCGGCGGTCGTTGGCGTCCCAGAAATAGGCGCCTTGAGCCCGTTGCACGAAGCGCGGTGTGCCGCCGACGGCGCGAAAGGCGCGCACAGGCGAGTTCACGCCGCCGGGGATGACGCGCTTGGCGCGCTCGAACAGGGTTTCGTTACGGTCAGTGCTGGGTGTCATGCGGGGGAAGTTCCAATTGGGAGGCCGGGCCCTGCGGCTCGTCTTCGGAAGGATCGCTGTCGTCAAGGTCGGCCTGGGCCCAGAACAGGCGGTCCGGGATCACGTGGCCCATGCCGGGGCGAAAGCCGCCGTCCAGGCAGTGGTCCAGGTAGTCCAGGGCCTCGGTGAAGGCTTCGCTCAGGTCACAGCCGCTGGCGATCAGGGCGGTCAGCGTGGCCGCCAGGGTGTCGCCGGCACCGGAGAAAACAGCTTCGAAACGTTCGAACTTCTCGCTGGCCAGCACGGTTTGCGGCGAGGTCAGCACGTTGTCGATGTACTGATCGGGAGCCGGGATGCCGGTGACCAGGGTATAGGGCACGCCATATTCGCCGGCGGCGCGGGCGATGTCTCGCGCGCTGGGGCTACGCTCGCCGTTCCAGTCCGGCAGCAGCCAGCGCCACAGGGTGCTGTGGTTTCCGACCAACACTGTGGTCTGGGGCAAAACCAGTTCCTGGAAGGCGTCCAGGTAGAGGTCGATCTGCACCTCGCTCCACCAGGACAGGTTGGGCATGTAGGCGATCAGCGGGATGTCCGGGTAGTCGGTGGCGATCCCGGCGATGGTGCTGAGGTTCTCGGGCGTGCCGGCAAATCCGACCTTGATGGCTTGCACGGTCACGTCTTCCAGCAGGCCGCGCGCCTGCTCGGCCACCACCTCTTCATCGAAGGGGAAATGGTCGAAAGTCTCCGCCGTGTCGCGGGCGTAGGTGCCGGTGATGACGGGCAGTGCGTGGGCGCCGGCCGAGGCGATGGCGGACACGTCGCCGGACAGGCCGCCCGCGCCGCTGGGGTCGTTGGCGTTGAACACCAGCACACACGGCGGCTGGCTCGGATCGTGCGCTGTTTCCTCGGGGGCTGGGGTTTGCATGGGCTGGCCTGTGGTGGTCATCAGGCAGAATACGACAAGTCGTTGCGCGAAAGCCGTTCGAGAGTGGTTTTCGCTTTGTACAATGTTGCATTCTATTCGAAGGTCCCGTAAGCTGTGAGCGATAAGAAAACCTGGATGTGTCTGATTTGTGGCTGGATCTATGATGAGGCGGCCGGCGATCCGGAGCACGGCATAGCGCCGGGGACAGCATGGGCCGATGTGCCCATGAACTGGACCTGTCCTGAATGCGGTGCGCGCAAGGAAGATTTCGAAATGGTCCAGATCTGAGGCGTGGTCTGAAAGATGGTGTCTGTCATCGTTTCAGCCGGCCGTAATCAGGAGTAGCGTTCAGTGAGCACGCAAGAATCGCCCCTCAAGGTCCTCGTGATCGATGACAGCAATACGATCCGCCGCAGCGCCGAGATCTTTCTCAAGCAGGGCGGGCATGAGGTGATGCTGGCCGAAGACGGCTTCGATGCTCTGGCCAAGGTCAACGACTACCAGCCCCATCTGATTTTTTGCGACATCCTGATGCCGCGCCTCGATGGTTACCAGACCTGCGCCATCATCAAGCGCAACGCCAAGTTCGCCTCGGTGCCGGTGGTCATGCTGTCATCCAAGGACGGGGTGTTCGACAAGGCGCGCGGCCGCATGGTGGGTGCGCAGGACTACCTGACCAAACCGTTTACCAAAGACCAGCTGTTGCAGGCCGTGCAGCAGTTTGGCATAGTCTCGCAAGGAGTGAATTGATGCCGATACGCAAAGTTTTGATCGTTGACGATTCCAAGACGGAATTGATGTTTCTGACGGATTTGCTCCAGAAAAACGGAATGGCCGTGAAGACCGCCGAGGACGCCGATGATGCGTTCCGCCGTTTGGCCGAAGACAAGCCCGACCTGATCCTCATGGATGTGGTCATGCCGGGGCAGAACGGCTTCCAGCTCACGCGCGCCATCAACCGCACGCCGGAGTACGCCGAGATCCCGATCATCATCTGCACCAGCAAGAACCTGGAAACCGACCGCGTCTGGGGCATGCGCCAGGGTGCGCGTGACTACGTGACCAAGCCGGTGGACGAGGCCGAATTGCTGGGCAAGATCAAGGCGCTGGGCTGATTCGCATCCCATGGCCAATCGCGAAGCTCTCAGGGACCTGCAGTCACGACTTGCTAGCCGATTGCAAGCGGCCAAGGCCGAAGGTCTCTCCATTTCGTGGCTGGCGGTGCGTGCGGGGGGGCTCGATTACCTGCTGCCCCTGGCCCAGTCGGGTGAAATTTTCCCGCTGCCTCCGGTGCAGACGGTGCCTTACTCGCAGTCCTGGTTTCTGGGGGTCGTCAACCTGCGTGGCGGCCTGTATGGCGTGGTGGATCTGGCGGCCTTCATTGCCGGCAAGGCGCCGGTGCGGACCGAGCAGTACTGGGCCGAGGCCAGTGTCGTCACGCTCAACGCCGCCCTGGAGCTCAATTGTTCCTTGCTGATCGATTCACTGGCGGGTTTGCGCCACGTCGGGGCGTTCTCGGGTTCCGAGCCGCCGCCGGAAGGCGCACCACCCTATTTCGGTAACCGCTATGTCGACGCTGACGGCAGCCGCTGGCAGGAGATCAATCTCCAGCAGCTGTCGCAGATGAGCGAGTTTTTGAGCATCAGTGCCTAGGGCCTGTCCATACTTTCCTAAGGTTACATCATGTCCGTCCTCAACAAACTGACCCATCTCTTTGCCAAAAAGACACACGACTCGGAGCAGAGTGTCGGTCTGAGCCTGGCGATGCCCGACGACCTGTCCGGCCTGCAGCCGCAACGTGCGTCGGCCCCCGGGAAGTCGGCCGACACCCAGTTGCAGGACCTGCCCGCGCCGGTGCCGCTGGATCAGGATGACATGGTCAGCGTGCCTTTGCTGGGGCGCCGGCCGATTGCCGAGCAGCAGCGCCTGTTGTGGTGGCTGCTGGGCCTGGCCCTGGTCGTACTGGGCGCGATCGCCTTCGTGGCGCTGACCGCTGCCGACCGCGTGGCGCAGCAGCTGAATGCCACCGGCCAGTCCCTGATGCAGTCGCAACGCCTGGCCAAATCGGTGTCGCAGGCCTTGGTGGGCGTGCCCCAGGCTTTCGCCGAAGTCAAGGAGAGTTCCAGCTACCTGGTGCGTTCCGTCAAGGGCCTGCGCGACAGCGATTACGCCATGCGCCTGGAGCCGATCGATGCCGACCTGCTGCCGCAACTCGAGAAGATCATCCCGCTGATGGAGCGCGCCGAGAAGAGCGCCGCAGCCATCGTGGCGCAGGAGAAGATCCTGACCCAGGTGGGCGCCGCCCTGCGCACCATCAACCGCCAGTCGTCCGACCTGCTGGAGATCGCCGAGACCGTGTCCTCGCTCAAGCTGCAGCAGAACGCCAGCGCCGCCGAGATTTCCGCGGCCGGCCAGCTGGTGATGCTGACCCAGCGCATCGGCAAGTCGTCCAACGAGTTCCTGACGGCCGAAGGTGTGAGTCCGGAAGCCGTGTTCCTGCTGGGCAAGGACTTGAACTCCTTCAAGGAAATTGCACAGGGCCTGCTCGACGGCAGCCCCGAGTTGCGCCTGAATGCCTCCAAGGATGCGCAGACGCGTGAGCAGATCGAGGCGCTCATCAAGCTCTACGAGCTGACCCGCACGCAGGCCGGTGCCATTCTGGGCAATCTGCAGGGCCTGGTTTCGGCGCGTAGCGCCCAGATCACCATCATCAACGACAGCGAGCCGATGCGTCGCGACCTGGAAGCTTTGCAGGCTGATCTGGCGACACGTACCGGTCTGGGAACGACTTCGCTGCTGTCCCTGATCGCTGCCGCCGTCTTCGCGCTGATCTGCGCGGCCGGTCTGGCGCGCGTGCAGCTGATGGACAGCCGCCGCCGCCAGGTGATGGCCGAAGCGCAGCGACTGGAAGCCGAACGCCAGGAGCAGGAGGCCAAGCGCGTCAACGACGCGAACCAGGCGGCCATTCTGCGATTGATGAACGAACTGCAGACGGTGGCCGAAGGCGATCTGACGCAGGAAGCGACGGTGACCGAGGACATCACGGGTGCCATTGCCGACTCGGTGAACTACACGGTGGAAGAGCTGCGCCTGCTGGTGGGCAACGTGCAGAACACGGCGGCGCAGGTGGCGCAGACGACGGCCGAGGTGGACCAGACCTCCACCGAACTGCTGGCCGCTTCCAACGAACAGCTGCACGAGATTCGCGAAACCGGTCGCTCCGTGGTGGACATGTCGACCCGCATCAACCAGGTGTCGCATCAGGCGCAGGAATCGGCCGCGGTGGCGCGCCAGTCGCTGCAGGCTGCCGAGTCCGGCCTGAAGGCCGTGCAGGACGCCATCGGCGGTATGAACTCCATCCGTGACCAGATCCAGGACACGTCCAAGCGGATCAAGCGTCTGGGCGAATCCTCGCAGGAGATCGGTGAAATCACGGAGCTGATCTCGGACATTACCGAACAGACCAACGTGCTGGCCCTGAACGCCGCCATCCAGGCCGCGTCCGCCGGTGAAGCCGGTCGCGGCTTCTCGGTGGTGGCGGAAGAAGTGCAGCGACTGGCTGAACGTTCCGCAGACGCCACGCGCCAGATCTCGGCACTGGTGAAGGCGATTCAGACCGACACGCAGGACGCCGTGGCCGCCATGGAGCGCTCCACCCAGGGTGTGGTCGAGGGAGCGCGACTGTCGGACAACGCCGGTACCGCGCTGACCGAGATTGACCGCGTGTCGCGTCGACTGGCCGAACTGATCGAGCAGATTTCCGACTCCACCTCCAAGGAAGCCGCCATGGCCAACGTGGTGGCGGACAACATCCAGCACATCTTTGCCGTGACCGAACAGACCGGTGAAGGTACGCGGGCCACGGCCGCCCAGGTGCGTGAACTCTCGCGCATGGCCGAAGAGCTGCGCCAGTCGGTGGCGCGTTTCAAGATTTCCTGATCACCTCCCGTCATCCGCAGGAGCGACGTATCCATGCAAGCCCTCGCAGCCGCTAGCGGCAACGACGATCAGCCGGTCAACGACCTGGGCCCCCTGGCCTGGGTGCTGGACGAGCTGCGCAAGTCGCTCGATGGCGCCAGCAAGGCCATCCGCCGTTTCGTGCGCGATGCCGAGTTGGCGCGCGGATCCGATCTGGAGTCGCTCGATGCCAGCCAGCTGCGCATCGCGCGCCAGCAATTGCACCAGGCCGTCGGCGCCCTGGAGATGGTGGGCCTGCCCGAGCCGGCCAAGGTGCTGCGCGCCATGGAGGCGCTCGCGCAGAAATTCGTCGAGCGCCCCGAGTCCTGCAGCGAGGACGCTGCCACCAAGGTCGAGCGCGCCAGCTTTGCCCTGATCGAATACCTCGAAAGCGTGCTGCGCGGCAAGTCGGCCTCGGCGGTGGCCCTGTTTCCGCAGTACCGCGATGTGCTGGAGCTGGTCGGCGAGGAGCGTGTGCACCCGGCTGAACTGTGGGGTCACGCCTGGCGCTGGATCGATGCCGATATGCCTGCGCCGGCGCAAGCCCTGGGCTATGACCCGGCCGTGCGTGCGCAGCTGGATTCGGCCGTGCTCAAGGTGGTCAAGACAGGCAGCGTCTCCTCGGCCAAGGCCCTGTGCGACATCTGCCTGGGGCTGGCAGCCGGCCAGCAGACGCTGGAGGAGCGTTCCTTCTGGAAGATCTGTGCCGCCTACTTCGAGGCCCTGTCGCTGAAGTTGTGCCCATCGGATGTCTACGTCAAGCGCGCGGCGTCGCGCGTGCTGATGCAGTTCACCACGCTGGCGCGTGGCAAAAATGAAGTGTCGGACCGTCTGGCGCAGGACCTGCTGTTTTTCTGTGCCCAGGCCGCGCCGGCCGATGCCCAGGCCGCGCCGGCCTTGACCGCGGTCAGGCTGGCCTACGGCCTGGTGCAGACCAAGCCTGTCAATTACGACACGCCGCAGTATGGCCGCTTCGATCCGGCTGTGCTGGTGCAGGCGCGCAAGCGCATTGCCACGGCTACCGAAACCTGGTCGGCGCTCTCCGGTGGCGACACCAACCGCCTCAAGGTGGTGTCCGAGCAGTTCACCCTGGTGGGCGAGTCGTTGCTGAAGCTGCATCCCGAGAACAAGGAACTGGCGCGCGCCCTGCTCAAGGCCGTGGACGGCACGGTGCGCTCGGGCGAGCCACCGACCACGCCGGTGGCCATGGAAGTGGCCACCTCCATCCTTTATCTGGACGCGGCCTACGAGGACATGGACCCGACCGAGTCCAGCATGAGCCAGCGCAGCGATCGTCTGGCGCGTCGGTTGGACCACGTCGTGGCCGGCGGGCAGCCCGAGGCGCTCGAACCCTGGATGGAGGAGCTGTACCGCCGCGTCAGCGACCGCCAGACCATGGGCAGCGTGGTCGAGGAGCTGCGCACCAGCCTGACCGAGATCGAGAAGTCGCTCGATACCTTCTTCCGCAATCCGAAGGACAAGGCGCCGCTCAACGACGTGCCTAACCAGCTGGCGCAGATGCGCGGCGTGTTCTCGGTGCTGGGCCTGGACCAGGCTTCGCTGGCCACCATGCGCATGCGCGATACCGTCGAGAAGTTCCTGGTCGACAACATCGATGAGGACACCGCACGCACCGGCGTGTTCGAGAAATTCGGCAACAGCCTGGGTGCCCTGGGATTCCTGATCGACATGCTGAGCTATCAGCGCGCCCTGGCCAAGAAGCTGTTCGTCTATGACGAGGAACTGGGTGAGTTCAAGCCCCTTATGGGCCGCGAACGTGAGGTTGCCGCGGTGGCGCCTGAACCGCCTCCGATGCCGGCGCCTGTTGCAGCCCCTGCTGCTGCGGCCCGTCCGCCCGTCGCCGCGCCGCCGCCTGCAGCTGCACCGGCCGCCGTCGAGGACGATGGTGCCGAGTTGCGTGACATCTTCCTGGATGAGGCACGCGAAGTGGCGCGCAATGGGCTGGACGCCGTGTCGGCCCTGCTCGGGGATCCTGCGGATCTGTCCCACCAGACCACCCTGCGCCGTGCCTTCCACACCCTCAAGGGCAGTTCGCGCATGGTCGGCTTCAACGAGTTCGGCGAAGCGGCCTGGGCCATGGAGCAGATGATGAACAGCTGGCTGGCCGAGCAGAAGCCGGCCCGCCCCGAACTGCTGCAGCTCTCCAATGCCGCCTTGCAAGGCCTGGGGCAGTGGGTCGAGGACATCGCTGCCGGCAGCGACGCCGGCTGGAGTGCCGTGCCTTTCCGGCAGTCGGCCGATGCCATGCGTCTGGATGGCAAGTTCGTAGCGCTGGCCTTGCCCCGCCTTGCCGCACAGTCCCCGGTGGCGGTCGCCGCCGTTCCCGAACTTCCCGCACTGTCCGACGAACCACCTCCCATCGACTTCGAGTCGACCCAGATGTTCGATGTCGAGCTGGCCGATACCAAGGCCCTGGGCAAGCCGGTGGCAGCGCCCGATTTGGGTGATGTCGGGGACATCGACTTCAGCAGTCTGGCCGGCGTGCCTCCGGCGGCCCCCCCGTCCGCGCGTGCTGCCGAGACAGCGGCTGGCAAGAGCAGCGGCCTGTCCATCGACTGGGCGCCGACCAGCCTGGCCGGTCCCGAGGATCTGCTCCCCTTGCCCAAGAGTGCGAGCCAGGACTGGGCGCCCACCAGCCTGGCCGGCCCTGAGGATCTGCCACCGCCCAAAAAGGGCGCGGGCAAGGATTGGGCGGCGACCCGCATGGCCGGGCCGGACGAACTGCCGGCCTTCGAGCTGCCGGAGTTGCAGAACAACTGGGCTGACACGGCGACCGGCTCCCTCCAGGATCTGCCGGATGCGCCCGACACCCAGCCGGCCGGTATCGAGGGCTTTGAACTCGACCTGCCGGAGGCCGCAACGCCCGTCGAAACGGCGGACGAGCAGGTCAAGGTGATCGGCACGTTGCGCATCGGCATCCCGCTGTACAACGTCTTCCTCAACGAGGCCGACGAGTGGTCGCGTCGCCTGCTCACCGAACTCAACGAGTGGTCGCTTGAGCTGCACAACCCGGTCCCTGACACCGCCATCGCCCTGGCCCATTCCCTGGGCGGCAGTTCGGCGACGGTCGGCTTTTCCGCGCTTTCCGAGATTGCCCGCGCACTTGAGCAGGCCATGCAGCACGTGCAGTTGCACGGCCAGGGGCAGTCCGAGCACGCCCAGGTCTTCGTGGCCGCTGCCGACAACATCCGCCACCTGCTGCACCAGTTCGCTGCCGGTTTCCTGAAGGCCCCGGAGCCCGGGCTGGTCGAGGCGCTGAATGCGATCCACAGCACTGAATTTGCCCAGCTCGACGCCCTCGAATCAGACAGCCTGCGCGGCCATGAGGCGCTCACGGTCACAGAGGTGCCCGAGTTTGATCTGGGTGATCTGAACTTCGACTTCGAGCCTGCCAAGCCGACGGTGCCTGCCGCGGCGCCAGCGCCCAAGCCCATGCCGGCAGCAGTCGCACCTCCGGTGGTGCCGGCCGCCGCGCCCAAGCCGCCGGCAGCAGCCTTGCCCGGCGCGGCCAAGATCGTGGTGGACGACAGCGACGAAGAGATCGACGCCGTCGACGTGATTGATCCCGACCTGTTCCCGATCTTCGAGGAAGAGGCTGCCGAACTGATGCCCCAGATGGCGGCGGCACTGCGCCAGTGGTCGGAACAGCCCGATCACGCCGGCGCACGCCTGGACGTGCTGCGTGTGCTGCACACCCTCAAAGGCAGCGCCCGCCTGGCGGGTGCCATGCGTCTGGGCGAGATGACGCACCGCATGGAATCGGCCATCGAGCAGATGGGCAGCGAGTTCATCCAGGCCGCGCAGATCGAGCCCATGCTCACGCGCTACGACCGTCTGCAACAGGTTTTTGACGAACTCTGTCGCGCTCCGGTGGAAGAGGCCTACGTGCCCGAAGCGCCGGCCCGCCCCAGCGTGGCTGCCGCAGCGCCCGCAGCGGCTCCTGTCGCCACGGCCCCTGTGCCTGCTCCCGAGCCAGCAGCCAAGGCCGCTCAACGCCCCCTGGTGGCGGCGCGTCCGGCCATGGCGGCACCTGTGCCGGCCAGGCTGCCGTCCGCCACGGCCCGGTCCACATCCGGCCAGACCGTTCGGGTGCGCTCGCAACTGCTCGACCGTCTGGTCAACCAGGCCGGCGAAGTCATGATCACCCGCAGCCGGCTCGACCAGCGGCTGGGCCAGCTCAACGGCTCCCTCAGCGAGTTGACCGCCAATCTGGATCGTCTGCGTACCCACCTGCGCGACGTTGAACTGCAGGCCGAGTCGCAGATGCAGTCGCGTCTGGCCCAGGCCAAGGACACGGCGCAAGGTTTCGATCCGCTGGAGTTCGACCGTTTCACGCGCGTGCAGGAGCTCACCCGCATGATGGCCGAGTCGGTCAACGACGTGGCCACCGTGCAGCGCAACCTGCAGCAGACCATCAGCGGCACCGAGGACGACCTGATCGCCCAGGCGCGCCAGACGCGTGAATTGCAGCGTGACCTGCTGCGCACGCGCATGATGGAATTCGAAGGTATCTCCGAGCGCCTCTATGGCGTGGTGCGCCAGGCGGCCAAGGACGCCGGCAAGCAGGTCAAGCTCGACATCACCGGCGGCTCCATGGAAATCGACCGCGGCGTGCTGGACCGCATGACGCCAGCCTTCGAGCACATGCTGCGCAATTCTGTGGCGCACGGCATCGAAAGCCCACAGCAGCGCGAAGCCGCCGGCAAGCCGGCGGCCGGCACCATCACCATCGGCCTGCACCAGGAAGGCAATGACGTCTCGGTCGTTTTCAGCGACAACGGCGCCGGCCTCAACCTGCCCCGCATCCGCGAGAAGGCACTGGCCCAGGGCCTGGTGGCGCCGGGCCAGGCGCTCAGCGATGCCGATGCCTCCAACATGATCTTCATGCCGGGCTTCTCCACCGCAGCCAGCGTGACCGAACTGGCCGGCCGCGGCATCGGCATGGACGTGGTGCGTTCCGAGGTGCAGGCTCTGGGTGGCCGCATCGAAACCGCCACCACGGCGGGCGCCGGCACCAGCTTCAAGCTGGTGCTGCCCCTGACCACCGCCGTGACGCAGGTGATCATGCTGCGCATGGGTGAGTTGAGCGTTGGCGTGCCTGCCAACCTGGTCGAGATCGTGCGTCGTCTCACCTACGCCGAACTCGACCAGGCTTATGCCAACGGCAGTATCGACTTTGGCGGAGAGGCCGTGCCTTTCTTCTGGTCCGGGGCACTCCTGCAGGCCTCGACCCGCAGCCGCGAGCATGTGGGCAAGACGCAGCCGGTGGTGCTGCTGCGCAGCGCGGGCCAGCGCCTGGCCATCCACGTCGATGAAGTGCTGGGCAACCAGGAAGTCGTGGTGAAGAACCTCGGCCCGCAGCTGGCGCGCATGCCCGGTCTGGCCGGCATGTCGGTGCTGGCTTCCGGTGCGGTGGTGCTGATCTACAACCCGGTGGCTCTGGCGACCGTGTTCGGCGACAAGGCCTATGAGCTGCAGCAGGCCAGCAGCGAACCGGCATCCGGCAAGCCGCTCATTCCCGCGGCCGAGCAGGTGCTCCCGGGCACCGGTGGAGAACTGCCGCTCGTGCTGGTGGTGGACGACTCCATCACCGTGCGTCGCGTCACGCAGCGCCTGCTGCGCCGCGAAGGTTATCGTGTGGCCATGGCCGCCGACGGCCTGCAGGCGCTCGAACGCCTGGCCGAGGAACGCCCGGCGGTGGTGCTGTCCGACATCGAGATGCCGCGCATGGACGGCTTCGACCTGGCCCGCAACATCCGCGCCGACGCCAAGCTGCGCGACCTGCCCATCATCATGATCACCTCGCGCATTGCCGAAAAGCATCGCGAGCATGCCAAGGAACTGGGCGTCGACCACTACCTGGGCAAGCCCTACGGCGAAGACGAACTGCTCGCCCTCGTGAAGCACTATTGCACCCAGGCCGTTCCGGCCTGATCCACGGCCCGCGCAGCTCCGCTGCGTGGGTCAGTCGGCCTCCTGCTCTCCGCTCTTGCGTACCACCGCGTAGCGTTCCAGCGTCTGCGCACGCGCCGCGTCGTGGGCGACCAGGGGCTGGGGGTAGCCGCTGCCCAGTGTCACGCCGGCCGCCGCCAGTTCGACCGGGCTGGCCAGCCAGGGGGCGTGCAGGGCGGCATCGGGCAGGGCGGCCAGCTGCGGCAGGTAACGGCGGATGAAGCGGCCCTGCGGGTCGAACTTCCGGCTCTGGCTCACCGGGTTGAAGATGCGGAACCAGGGCTGGGCATCGCAACCGCTGGAGGCCACCCACTGCCAGCCGCCGTTGTTGGCCGCCAAGTCGAAATCGTTGAGTTTCTCGGCAAAGTAGCGCTCGCCCCAGCGCCAGTCGATCCCGAGGTCCTTCACGAGGAAGCTGCCCGCCACCATGCGCAGGCGGTTGTGCATGTAGCCGCTCTGGTTGAGCTGGGCCATGGCCGCGTCCACGAGGGGGTAGCCCGTGCGGCCCTCGCACCAGGCGGCGTAGAGGGCTTCGGCGTGGGCGCCCTGTTCCCAGCGGATGGCGTCGTAGGCGGGGCGAAAGGCACTGCTGGCCACATGGGGGAAGTTGGCCAGGATCTGGCAGTAGAACTCGCGCCAGACCAACTCGCTGAGCCAGGTGGCCGCACCCGGGCTGCCTTCCAGGCTGCGCTGCTGCGCCGTGCTCACCAGGCGGCGCAGCGAGACCGTGCCAAAGCGCAGGTGCACCCCTAGGTAGCTCGGGCCCTTGAGGGCAGGGAAATCGCGCGTGGCGTGGTACTGGTCCATGCGGCGGGAAAACTCCTCGAGCAGCTGGCGGGCGCCGCTGCTGCCGGTGGGGATCCTGAGCTGGCTCAGGTTGCTGGGCTCGAAGCCGAGTTCGGCCAGGGTGGGCACGGTGCTGCGCAGGGACTCGGGCCGTGGGGCCAGACCGGCAGCCAGCGGTGCGCAGTCGAACACCGGCAGCTGCGTGGCCTGCAGCCGCGCCAGCCAGGTCCGCTTGTAGGGCGTGAAGACCGTGTAGGGCGTGCCGCCGCCCGTGAGGATCTCCCGGCCCTCGAAGATCACGTGGTCCTTGCAGGTGTGCAGGGCGATGCCCAGGCTGGCCAGGCTGCCGCGCACGCGGGCATCGCGTGCCTGGGCTTGCGGCTCGTAGTCGTGCGCGGTGTAGACGGCCTGTACACCCAAAGCCTGGGCCAGGGCAGGCAGCGTTTCGGGGGCGTGGCCGTGCTGGACGATCAGGCCGGCCTCATCCTGGCCGGCCAGGGCGCGCAGGTCCGCATCCAGCTCGATCAGGCTGCTGCGGATGAACTCCACCCGGCGGTCGGCGCGCGGCAGCGGGTCGAGGATATCGCGGTCGAAAATGAAGGCGCAATACACGCGCTGGCACTGCTGCAGGGCCAGGTGGAGGGCGGCGTGGTCGTCCACCCGCAGGTCGCGACGGAACCAGACCAGACCGGAAGCTAGGGGTTTGCTCATGAACCGCTAAAATTGAACCATGGCCGATGATTCTGCACCTATCAACCTCACGAATCATTTCCTGATCGCCATGCCCGGTCTGGCCGACGAGACGTTCTCCAAAAGCGTGGTCTACCTCTGCGAACACAGCGAGCGGGGTGCGCTCGGCCTCATGATCAACAAACCCACCGACATCAATCTGCAAGGACTGTTCGACAAGGTCGAACTGCCGCTGGGGCGTGCCGACCTCAAGGACGCCCCGGTCTTCCACGGTGGCCCGGTGCAGACCGAGCGCGGTTTCGTGCTGCACGAGGCCCTGCAGGAACCGGCGGCCGAAAAGCCGGAGCCGGTCTACGCCTCCACCATGATGATTCCGGGCGGACTGGAGATGACCACCTCGCGTGACGTGCTCGAAGCCCTGTCCACTGGTGCCGGTCCCAGCCGCGTGCTGGTCTCCCTGGGCTACTCGGCCTGGGGCCAGGGCCAGCTCGAATCGGAGATCAGCGAAAACAGCTGGCTCACTGTCCACGCCGACCCGATCGTGATCTTCGAGACGCCGGTGGCCCAGCGCTACGACAAGGCCCTCTCACTGCTGGGCCTGCAGGCCTGGATGCTTTCACCCGATGCGGGGCATGCATGAATATGGAACACCCCCAGGCTCCGCTTCGCTTCGCCCCCCCCCTTGCAGGGGGCAACGCCAGTGGCCCGGCGAAGCCGGTTCCACGGCGTTTCTCGGTTTTTGCATGTAATGCGGAGACGGTGCTGGCATGAGCACGGCGGTGTCCATGACCTCCGTACCCGCTACACAGCAAAGCTTTCTTGCTCTGGATTTCGGTCTCAAACGCACCGGCGTGGCCGTGGGCAACCGCCTGCTGCGCCAGGCCCAGGCCCAGCCCACCATCCGGGCCGAGGGGGACGCCCGCTTCGAGCGCATCGCCGAGCGCCTGAAGGAGTGGCAGCCCGACGCCCTGGTGGTTGGCGTGCCTTTCCATCCCGATGGCGCGCCGCATGAGAATACGACGCGGGCGCAGAAGTTTGCGCGCCAGCTGCGTGGGCGTTTCGGCCTGCCGGTCTACGAGGTCGACGAGCGCTACAGTACCACCGAGGCGCTGGCCGATGGCGCGGACGACGCCGATGCGGGGGCGGCCTGCGTCATCCTGGAACAGTTTTTGAGGAACCTGGAATGAGCACCCTCACACTTGATGCCGAAGCCCTGTACCGCGAACTGCTGCGCGGCGTGCAGGGGCTGTGCACCCCGGACACGCGCTTGGTCGGCGTGACCTCGGGCGGCGCCTGGCTGGCCGAACGCCTGCAGCGTGACCTGAAGCTCACAGGCGAGCATGGGGCGATTTCCTCGGCCATGCACCGCGACGATTTCGCGCAGCGCGGCCTGGCAGGGGGCGGCCAGACCGTGCTGCCCTTCGACGTCAACGAGGCGCGCATCATCGTGCTCGACGACGTGCTCTACACCGGACGCACCATCCGCGCCGTCATCAACGAGCTGTTCGATTACGGCCGCCCGGCCGACATCAAGCTGGCCGTGCTGGTGGACCGCGGCGGGCGCGAACTGCCCATCCAGGCCGATTTCGCCGCTGCGCGCGTGGCGCTGGCGAGCGACCAGTCGCTGGCCCTGGCGCGCGACAAGAACGACCGCTTCAGCTTCAAGGTGGAGGCGGCATGAAGTACATCACCTGCCCCCTGCCTTACTGAGCGAACCGAACCAGGCCAGACCCATGCTGTACAAACGCAACCCCCAACTCAACAAGCACGGCGAGCTGATCCACCTGCTGTCCACCGAAGGGCTGCCGCGCGAGATCCTCACCCACATCCTCGACACGGCGGCCAACTTCGTCAGCGTCAGCGACCGCGAAGTGAAGAAGGTGCCGCTGCTGCGCGGCAAAAGCGTGTTCAACCTCTTCTTCGAGAACTCCACGCGCACGCGCACCACCTTCGAGATCGCCGCCACGCGCCTCTCCGCCGACGTCATCAACCTGGACATCGCGCGCTCCTCGGCCTCCAAGGGTGAGAGCCTGCTCGACACTATCGCCAACCTCAGTGCCATGGCGGCCGACCTGTTCGTGGTGCGTCACAGCGAGTCCGGCGCGCCCTATCTGATCGCCCAGCACGTGGCGCCGCACGTGCACGTGATCAACGCCGGCGACGGGCGCCACGCGCACCCCACCCAGGGCCTGCTGGACATGTACACCATCCGGCACTACAAGAAGGATTTTTCCAACCTCACGGTGGCCATCGTCGGCGACGTGCTGCACTCGCGCGTGGCGCGCTCCGACATCCACGCACTCACCACCCTGGGCTGCGCCGAAGTGCGCGTGGTCGGCCCCAAGACCCTGGTGCCGGCGAACATGGCGCCCATGGGCGTGCGCGTCTGCCACACGCTGGAAGAGGGCATCAAGGGCGCGGACGTCATCATCATGTTGCGCCTGCAGAACGAGCGCATGAGCGGCGCGCTGCTGCCCTCCAGTCAGGAGTACTTCAAGAGCTTTGGTCTGACGCCCGAGAAGCTGCAGCTGGCCAAGAGCGATGCCATCGTCATGCATCCGGGCCCGATCAACCGAGGCGTCGAGATCGATTCCAACGTGGTGGATGGCAAGCAGAGCGTGATCCTGCCGCAGGTCACCTTCGGTATCGCGGTGCGCATGGCGGTCATGAGCATCGTCGCAGGGAATGAGGCATAAGATGAAACTGTTGATCAAGGGCGGCCGCGTCATCGACCCCGCCAGCAATCGCGACGAGATCGCCGACGTCGCCATCGCCGCCGGCCGCATCGTGGCCATCGGACGGGTTCCGGTCGACTTCGCGCCGAATCGCGTGGTCGAGGCGGCCGGTTGCATCGTCGCCCCGGGACTGATGGACCTGGCCGTGCGCCTGCGCGAACCTGGCCATGAGCACGAAGGCATGCTCGAATCCGAGATGGCGGCCGCTGTGGCCGGTGGCGTCACCGGCCTGGCCTGTCCGCCCGACACCGACCCCGTGCTCGATGAGCCCGGCCTGGTCGAGATGCTCAAGTTCCGCGCCGAGAAGCTGCACCAGGCGCGTGTCTTCCCCATCGGCGCGCTCACGCGCAACCTGCAGGGCGAGATCCTGACCGAGATGGCCGAGCTCACCGAGTCCGGCTGCGTGGCCTTCAGCCAGGCCGACGTGCCCCTGGTCAACACCCAGATCCTGCAGCGCGCCTTCCAGTACGCCAGCACCTTCGGCTACGCGGTCTGGCTGCGGCCGAACGACCATTACCTGGGCCAGGGCGTGGCGGCCAGCGGCGCGCTGGCCACGCGCCTGGGCCTGTCCGGTGTGCCGGTGGCGGCCGAGACCGTCGCCCTGCACACCATCTTCGAGCTGATGCGTGCCAGCGGTGCCCGCGTGCACCTGTGTCGCCTCAGCAGCGCCGCCGGCCTGGCCCTGGTCAGAGGGGCCAAGGACGCGGGCCTGCCGGTGACCTGTGACGTGAGCATCAACTCCCTGCACCTGACCGACAACGACATCGGCTACTTCGACAGCCGCATGCGCCTCAACCCGCCGCTGCGCCAGCAGGCCGATCGCGAGGCCCTGCGCGAAGGCCTGGCCGACGGCACCATCGACGCCCTGGTTTCCGACCATACACCGGTGGACGAGGACGCCAAGATGCTGCCTTTCGCCGAGGCCGAACCCGGTGCCACCGGCGTCGAGCTGCTGCTGAGCCTGGCGCTCAAATGGGGCCAGGAAAGCGGCGTGGGCCTCACGCGCGCCCTGGCTGTGCTGACCAGCGAACCGGCCCGCGTGCTGGGCAGTGCCCTCGGGACGCTGCAGGCCAGCGCCGGCCAGCTGGTGGTGGGGGGTGTGGCCGACGTCTGCGTGTTCGACCTGCAGGCCGAGTGGACGGTGTTGCCCGAGGTCCTGCGCAGCCAGGGCAAGCACACGCCTTTTGCCGGTTACGAGCTGCCCGCGCGCGTGCGCTGCACCATCGTGGGTGGGCAGATTGCATACCAGGCAGCCTAGAGTCTCTATCTGGCGCGCCGTCTGGCGGCTGCTGCGGGCCTGCACGCACATCGTCGCGGGTCTGCTGACCGTCCTGCTGCGTTTCCCACGCCTGAACCCCGAGCAACGTGAAATACGTGTGCAGGTCTGGTCGCGCGAAATGCTGGCGCGCCTGGGCATCAAGCTGGACGTGCAGGGCGACGCCACGCTGCCCGGCCCCCTGCTGCTGGTGGCCAACCATATTTCGTGGCTGGACATCACCTCGCTGCACGCGGCGCGTTTCTGCCGCTTCGTCTCCAAGGCCGACGTCAAGGCCTGGCCGCTGATTGGCGCATTGGCCAGCGGCGTGGGCACGCTGTTCATCCAGCGCGAGTCAAGGCGTGACGCCATGCGCGTCGTGCACCACATGGCCGACAGCTTGCGCGCCGGCAATGTGCTGGCGGTGTTTCCGGAAGGCACGACCGGCGAAGGCATTGAGCTGCTACCTTTCCATGCCAACCTGCTGCAGGCGGCCATCACCGCGGGTGCCCCGGTGCAACCGGTGGCTCTGCAGTTCATCGATACGCACAGTGGCGAGCGCAGCCTGGCACCCTGTTATGTGGGGGACGACACCTTGCTGGGCTCGGTCTGGCGCACGGTGCGCGCGCGTGGCATCACGGTGCGCATCGTCTTCGGCGGGCCGCAGACTGCTCAGGGGCGCGAGCGCCGGACCTGGGCGGCCGGTCTGCGCGAGACCATCGTGCAATTGCGCCAGCCGCCGGCGTCGCGCTGAGGCTTCAGCGCAAGTCTTCGCAGGCGACCGTCTGCCCGGAGCAGGGCTTCTCGCACATCGCACCGCCACGCAGGGAGCAGGCCCGGTTGAAGGTCACCACATGGTCCACCTGGGGCCGGATGCCGATCCACTCGCCGATCCTGTGGTCGTGGTGGCTGGGTACATGGGCCAGCACGGTCTGGCCGCCGGCCAGGCGCAGGGTGTAGAGGAACTCCGAGCCGCGGAAGGCCTTGCGCACGATCTCGGCCTTCACCGGCGCCTCGTCGTCGTGCACGATGTCGTCGGCGCGCAGCAGCACGTCGCATTCGCCGCCGGCAAACGCACAGGGCAGGGGGCATTCGGCCATGTCGGTCAGCTCGCCCAGCGGCGTCTGCACCACGATCTGCTGGTTGACTTCGCGGATGGTCGCCGGTGCGAAGACGCCGTGGCCGATGAAGTCGGCCACGAAACGCGTGGCCGGGCGGTGGTAGAGCGTGTAGGCGTCGTCCCACTGGTGCAGGCGGCCTTCGTGCATCACGCCGATGGTGTCGCCGATGGCGAAGGCCTCCAGCTGGTCGTGCGTGACGAACAGGGCCGTGGCCTGGGCCGCTTTCAGAATATTGCGTACCTCGTGTGCCAGGCGCTCGCGCAGCTCGACATCGAGGTTGGAGAAAGGTTCGTCCAGCAACAGCAGTTGCGGGCGCGGGGCCAGCGCGCGCGCCAGCGCCACGCGCTGCTGCTGGCCGCCCGAGAGCTCATGCGGGTAGCGCGTTTCGCTGCCTTCCAGACCCACCAGGGCCAGGACTTCCTGCACGCGTGCCGCACGCTCGGCGCGCGGCAGGTGGGCGATGCCGAAGGCCACGTTGCGGCCCACGTCCAGATGCGGGAACAGGGCGTAGTCCTGGAACACCATGCCGATACGGCGCTCTTCCGGTGCCAGCTGCGTGCTGGCGCTGCCGACCACCTGGCCTGAGAGGCGGATCTCGCCGCCGCTGACCGGCTCCAGCCCGGCCACTGCGCGCAGCAACGTGGTCTTGCCGCAGCCCGAAGGCCCGATCAGCACGCCGATGTCGCCGGCGCGCAGGCCCAGCGACACCCCCTGGACAGCGGCCTGGGCCGCGCCGGGATAACGGACTTCGAGCTGGCTGACTTCGAGAAACATGGTGGCTTATTGTAGATGCTTACAATTCTCATTACGCCTCTTCAGCCCTTCCCGGGTCACTTCATGCCCTTGCGCCGGCTCCGCCATCTTTTCCTGCTGCTCTTCACCGCCGCCCTGATGCTGCCCGTGCTGGCCCTCCTGGGGGCCTGGCTGCCCGGTGGTGCGCCCGGTACCCAGGCGACGGAGATCCTGCTGGAGATGGCACGCACCGTCTTGCCCGACTACCTGGCCACCACCTTCTGGCTCTGCCTGCTGGTGACGGTCGGTGTCATCACGGTGGGCCTGTCCTCGGCGGCGGCGGTCACGCTGTTCGACTTCCCGGGCCGGCGTTTTTTCGAATGGGCGCTGCTGCTGCCGCTGGCCATGCCGGCCTATGTGGTGGCTTATGCCTACACCGACTTCCTGCAGTACAGCGGCCCTTTGCAGACCTGGTTGCGTGCGATCACCGGCCTGCAGGGGCGGGTCTTTCCCGAGATCCGCAACACCGCCGGCGCGGCCTGGGTGCTGACCTTCGCGCTTTATCCCTACGTCTACCTGCTGGCGCGTACGGCCCTGGCCGAGCGTGCCAGCCACCTCATGGAGGCCGCGCGCCTGCTGGGCGCGCCCTTGTCGCGACGCATCCGCGAGGTGGCGCTGCCACTGGCGCGTCCTGCCGTGGCCGCCGGTGTGGCGCTGGCGCTGATGGAGACGCTGGCCGACTTCGGTGTCGCCAGCTACTTCGGCATCCAGACCTTCACCGCCGGCATCTACAAGGCCTGGCTGGCCATGGACAACCGCATCGCTGCCGCCCAGCTGGCCACCCTGCTGCTGGCCGGGGTGGCTATGCTGCTGTGGCTGGAGCACCGCTCGCGCCAGCGCCTGCGCTTCGTCAGTTCGCGCACGGCACGCCAGGCCGGTGCGGAGGCACGGCCGGTGCCGCTGCGTGGCCTGCGCCTGGCTGTCGCCTGGGTCGTGTGCGGCCTGCCGCTGGTGATGGGTTTCGTGGCGCCGGTGCTCTTCATGTTCCGTCCGCTGCTGGCGGACTGGGGGGAGCTGCCCTGGGATCGCTTTCTGGGCTGGGCCGCCAACAGCGTGCGCCTGGGCCTGCTCAGTGCGGTGCTGGCCGTGGCGCTGGCCCTGCTGCTGGCCTACGCCCTGCGGCGCCTGCCCGATGCACTGACGCGTGCCGTGGTCTGGCTGGCCGGCCTGGGTTATGCCGTGCCGGGTGCAGTCATCGTCGTGGGCCTGCTGCTGCCCGTGGGCTGGGTGCAGGCCCGCTGGCCCGAGGCCGGCGCGGCCTATTGGGTCACCGCCACCTCGCTGGGCCTGGTCTGGGCCTATCTGGTGCGTTTCGTCGCCGTCGCCCTGCAGTCGGTGCAAAGCGGCTACGCCCGCATTCCGGCCAGCCTGGACGACAGCGCGCGCATGCTGGGCGGCGGGGGCTGGGGCCTGCTGAGCCGTGTGCACTGGCCCCTGCTGCGCCGTTCGGTGGTGGCGGCCACCCTGCTGGTGTTCGTGGACGTGATGAAGGAGCTGCCCGCCACCCTGGTGCTGCGGCCCTTCGACAGCGATACCCTGGCCGTGGTGGCCTACCAGCTGGCACGCGACGAGCGCCTGGGCGAGGCGGCCCTGCCTTCCCTGGCCCTGGTTCTGGTGGGCTTGATCCCGGTACTGTTGCTCAGCCGCACACTGCGCAGCCGCAATGCACAGGATGAGGGTTAAAACACAGCACACATAAGGGTGTGTCTGTATAAAATGAGAATGTACTTATATTAGGAACTGACAAGTCATGAGCAAGCGTTCCATCCAGGCGACCCCGGCCACCGTGACCGAACCGGACCAGGTCTTCGAGCTGGCAGCGGAGGTTTTTCGTGTCATGTCGGCGCCCATGCGCCTGAAGATCATCAGCCACCTGTGTGATGGCGAGCGCAATGTGAGTTATCTGCTGAGCAAGATCGACACCACCCAGCCCAATATGTCGCAGCACCTGACCACGCTGTACCAGGCCGGCGTGCTGGGCAAGCGGCGCGAGGGCGTGCAGATCTACTACCGCATCATCGACGACCGCGTTTCATCCTTGTGCCGCGCGGTGTGTACCCAGATCGCCATGGATGCGGACTTCGAATCCCCCATGGCCGAACCTACGGCCTCGCCGGCGGCCTGAGCACTGGCACACGACCAAAGAAAAGGGGCCTGACAGGCCCCTTTTCGCTGCGCATCCTTGCGCTCAGGGCTTCAGGTAGACATAACCTTCCTGCGCTTGCAGACGTGCCACCTCGGCCACGCCCGAGGGCACGATCTTGGTTTCCATCAGCAGGCGATCCGGGTTGATGTTGCGCACCGTCAGCGTGTTGTTGCAGACGCGGAAATCAACGCCCTTGCCGGCCAGATCGCTGACGGCGCCGCTGAACTCGCGGCCCTGGCTGTCCTTGGCGTCCTGCAGCAGGAAGTTGATGCCGGCGCCGTGCGTGACCACCACGATCTTGGCCTTGGGATCGGCTGCCATGTGGTTGCGGATGTTGTTCAGGATGGCCGGCACGGTGTTCACGTCGGTGTTGATGTGGTACACCGCCTTGACCTGTGCCGTGGCCTGGGCCTGGGCGGCGCCCTGCAGGCCGAGCAGACCGGCCAGACCCAGCAGCAGGGGGGTAATGAATTTGTACATGAGCAACTCCTGAACTCGTCGACAAGAAAAAACCGGCGAACGCCGGCAGGGATGGGCCCGGTGCGAGACCGGGCCCGGCAGCATCAGAGCAGTGTATCCGCCCAGATGTTCTGCGCCCAGTTCATGGCGTAGATACCCTCGAGCTCATTGGGGGCGCTGGAGACGCCACCCGAACCCGCCACGGTCTTGAAGGTCTTTTCTTCGGCAACGTACTGGTGGACCGAGGCCACGTGCACCACCAGCTTGTCATTGACGAAGCTGTAGCAGGTGTTGGTCAGCAGCGGCTGCGGGTTCACGTCCATGCCCGAGAGCTGGGCCACCACGGCGGCGGCCACCACCTTGCCGTGCGAGTTGGCCATGTGGCCGGACTTGGGCATCAGCGGGGCGGCAAGCACCGAGTCGCCGATGACGTGGACATCCTTGGCAGCGGTGGACTCGAAGGTCTGGTAGTTCACGTTGCACCAGCGGTTGTTGGCGTTGGCCAGGCCCGACTGCATGGCGATGAGGCCCGCGCTCATATTGGGCAGCACGTTGAGCACATCGGCCTTGACGTCGTCCGAGGTCTCGAACTTGACGGTCTTCGTCTTCGCGTCGACCGCGATGGCCTTGTGGTTGCCACGGAACTCCAGCATGCCGGCGTAGTTCTCGGCCCAGAACTTCTTGAACAGCGGACCCTTGGAGGTGACATCCGGATTGGCATCCAGGATCAGCACCTTGGACCTGGGCTTGGCCTTCTTGAAGTAGCTGGCCACCTGGCTGGCGCGCTCGTAGGGGCCGGGCGGGCAGCGGTAGGGCGCCAGCGGCACCGAGATGGCGTAGACGCCGCCGTCGGGCATGGCTTCGAGCTGGCGACGCAGCGCGATGGTCTCGGGGCCGGCTTTCCAGGCCTGCAGGATCTGGCCCGAGGCGCTGGCATCCTTCAGCCCTTCAATGCTGCCCCACATGAAGTCGACGCCGGGCGAGACGATCAGCTTGTCGTAGCCGATGGTGGCGCCGCCGGCTAGCGTGACCGTCTTCTTGCCACGGTCGATTTCCGTGACGCGGTCGCGCGCGTGGATCACGCCATGTTTGCTCTTGAGGTTGTCATAGGGCGTGGTGATGTCGCCCATGGTCTTGGAGCCGCCGATCACCAGATTGGAGATCGGGCAGGAGATGAAGCTGTCGTTGGGCTCCACCAGCACCACGTCGATCTGGTAGTTGGAGAGCATGCGAACGTATTTGGCGGCGGTGGCGCCACCATAACCGCCGCCGATCACCACCACCTTGGCCTTGGAAGGAATGGTGGCGGTGGTGGCACAACCCACCATGGAAAGGCTGCCGCCCAGGGTGCCGAGTGCGAGGGAGGCCTGTACAAAACTGCGTCGTTTCATGATGCTGGTCTCCTTAGCGCTTGAGGGTCGAGAAATAGGTGGAGACGGTCTCGATCTGCTGGTCGGTCAGTCCCTTGGTCAGCTGGTGCATCACGGTGGCCGGACGCGAGCCTTCGCGGAAGGCCTTCATCTGCGCCACCATGTATTCACGCGGCATGCCGGCCAGCGAGGGGATGGCCGAACCTTCGGTGGTACGGCCTTCGGTGCCGTGGCAGTTGGCGCAGGTGGCGGCCAGCGCACGCTGGTGCAGCTTGACGGTGTCCTGCGGTGTCGCGGCAAAGGCGGTGCAGGCAAAGCCGCCAAGTAGCAGCGCTGCCCAATGGGATTTGAAGTGCATGGTGGTCTCCTCGACTCGTTTCAGAAAAGCAACTGCCAATTTACAGAGTGGCCAGCGCGATAGGCGTGGGTATTTACCCTCACTAATCCCTTCGGGTAGTGCCGCGCATTCGAGGGGCAGGTGTCCAGGGTCAGGGTGCCTGCATGTTAGCGGTTGTTCCGGCGACCTGCTGCGCTGCTGTCGGCACGGTCGACTGGCTGTCCATCAGGCGGTCGGTGAGGCCGGCGCCGGCCCACATGCCGATCAGCGCCAGCCAGGCGGTGAGCGCGAACACCGCACCGCCGGTCATGCCCGCTCCCACGGCGCAGCCGCCGGCCAGCATGGAGCCGAAGCCCATGAGGATGGCGCCCGCGATGTAACGGCGCATGCTGTAGCCATCCTTGAAACCTTCGAGCTTGAACTCCTTGCCCACCAGGGCGCCGATGAAGGAGCCGGCAAACACCCCGGGCAGCAGGCCGAAGTCGAAGCCGATGTGCGGTGCCGGCGAGGACAGCACGCGCATCAGCCATTCGGCCGAGGGCCCGCTGAAGGTCAGGCCCTGCACCTGCACCACGCTGAAGCTGTTGTAAGAGATCAGGTAGGTGTACCACCAGCCTGCCGCCACGGCCAGGCCGGTGCCGATGCCGCCC
Source organism: uncultured Hylemonella sp. (assembly GCA_963512175.1). Lineage (GTDB taxonomy): Bacteria > Pseudomonadota > Gammaproteobacteria > Burkholderiales > Burkholderiaceae_C > Hylemonella. Next base: position 119,609 of record CAUPLI010000009.1, read on the forward strand.
ACCCATTTCCACAGCCCCCAGCCACTGCGGATGGCGAAGTAGAGCGCGGCGGCAAACCACAGCAGGCCGAAGGCCAGGCCGCCCCAGTGGCCGATGCCGGTGATGGCCAGCAGGTCGCGGGTGGGGCCGCCTTCCACGGTCCACCAGTTGCTGATGGCCAGGCGCAGCGGGGCGAGCGAGCCCGAGAGCGCCGCCTGGGCCGTGACGGCAAAGATCAGGCCCGAGAGCAGGGCGCGCAGATTGCCGTTGGCCGAAAGCACCAGCAGGCGGCTGGCGCAGCCGCGCGTCATGATCATGCCGGCGCCGAACAGCAGGCCGCCGATCAGCGCCCCCGACAGGCTGCCGCGCGAGGCGATCTGGCGTGCCGTGCTGGTGTCCAGCGCATGCAGCGTTATCAGTCCCTGCACCAGAACCACCGCAGTCGAGAAAGCCAGCAGCCAGACCGAGAGCTTCTCGCCGAACTTGCGGTGCCAGAACTCGATGGTGGCGGCGCGCAGGCAGAACTTGGAGCGCTGGGCGAAAAAGCCGAACAGCAGGCCGATCACGCCGCCGCCGATGGCGAGCACCAAGCTCTCGCCATGCTGCTCAAGAATGGTTGCCAGGTTCATGAAGCCGTACCATAATTTAGTGAATGCTTATATTGAATGCTAAGCATAATTGCATCGTAGCGGCTTGACCTGCCTCAAGACAAGTTGGTCTTGTGGGCGGGGTGGGCGGTCCCGTCATGGAGTTGGAATGCGCACAAGTGGAATGGATGTTGCCCCCTGGGTCGGGCGGCTGATGGCAGCCGCCCTGGTCCTGCTGCTGGCGACCGGGGTCCGGGCCGAAGCGCCGGTCATGGCGGCGCAACAGGTGACGCCCTCGGCCTGGTATGTCGAGGGGGTGTCCGCGCTGGGCTCGCCGGCCAACCAGAACTTCATCTCCAACGCGGCTTTCGTGGTCACGCCGGCCGGTGTGGTGGTGATCGACGCCCTGGGCTCGCCGGCACTGGCCGAGCGGCTGATGGCCGAGATCCGCAAGGTCACGCCCAGGCCCGTCACGCACGTCATCGTCACCCATTACCACGCCGACCATATCTATGGCCTGCAGGTCTTCAAGGCCTTGGGGGCGCGCATCATCGCCCATGGCGCGGCCAGGGAGTACATGAATTCCGACACGGCCCGCCTGCGGCTGGAGGTCTCGCGTGTCGAACTGGCGCCCTGGGTCAATGACGAGACCCGCCTGGTCGAGGCCGATGAATGGCTGGAGGGTGACAAAACGCTGAAGATCGGCGGTATGGAGTTCCAGATCAGGATCGTCGGTCCCTCGCACACCCCGGAAGACCTGGTTGTCTACATGCCAGGCGAGAAGGTGCTGTTCGCCGGTGACCTGGTGTTCCGCAGCCGCATTCCCTATGTGGGCAAGGCCGACAGCCGGCACTGGATCCTCGCATTGGAAAAACTGCTGGTCTTCGATGCCGGCGTCATCGTGCCCGGGCACGGCCCGCTCTCGCACGAGGCGCGCAAGGACATGCAGCTCACGCGGGACTATCTGCGCTACCTGCGCGAGAGCATGGGCAAGGCCGCGGCCAACCTGGAACCCTTCGACGAGGCCTACCAGAACACCGACTGGAGCGCGTTCGAGCACCTGCCCCTGTTCCGCGTGGCCAACCGCATGAACGCCTACAACACCTATCTGCTGCTGGAGCAGGAGGGCGGCAAATGATGAAGCGCCAGAACCTCGCGCGGCGCGATCTGCTGCTGGCGGCGGCCACGCTGCCGCTGGCCCTGCGCCCGGCCCAGGCGGCCGAGTTGCCGGCGGCGCACAACCTCAAGGAGGAGCTGGCCGCTGCGCTGGCCAGGCGCGAGCCGCTGGTGGTCATGGTGAGCCTGGAGGGCTGCCCCTTCTGCAAGATCGCGCGCAACAACTACCTGGCGCCGATGCACGAGCGCGAAGGCCTGCACGTGGCGCAGGTGGACATGCGCAGCCGTGCCCGGGTGCTGGATTTCGGCGGCAAGGCCGTGACACACGATGACCTGGTGCGGCAATGGAAGATCCGCATCGCACCCACGGTGCTTTTCTTCGGGCGTGGTGGCGCCGAGGTGGCCGAGCGTCTGGTGGGTGGCTACATCCCCGACTTCTACGGCGCCTACCTCGACCAGCGCCTGGAGCAGGCGCGCGCCAGCCTGCGCTGAACCCCCTCGTCGCCGGCACGGCCGCCTGGCAAAAGCGCCGGATGTCCCTGTGCTGGGCGTAAATATGCCCCCTAGGGTATATTTACGCCTGTTCATCTCATTGTTGGAGTAGACAGAGTGGAAATTTCCAATGCCTGCGAAGCGCCAGGCAGCAAGCCCTACTGGCCGGCCTGGCTGGCCGGACTCGCCCTGGGTGTGGTGCTGCTGCTGACCTTCATCCTGACCGGCCATGGCCTGGGCGCCACCGGTTTCACCACCCGCCTGACGGCCTGGCTGGGCGACATCGCCGCGCCGCAGTGGACGCTGGCCAATGATTACCTCGGCCCCATGGTCGAAGACGGCGCCGTGCTGTCTTCGTGGATCAGCTGGCAGGTGATCGGCGTCTTTCTGGGCGCGCTGGTCTCGGCCTGGCTGGCTGGCCGCATGGCCTGGCGCATCGAAGGCGCAGCCAGCGCCGGCCGTACCGGCCGCCTGCTCAAGGCCCTGGCCGGCGGCATCCTGGCCGGCATCGGCGCGCGCATCGCCGCCGGCTGCACCAGCGGCGTGGGCCTGTCGGGCGCGGCCGTGCTCAGCGTGGCCGGTTTCGTCTTCCTCGGCGCCTTTTTTGCCGCCGGTCTGATTGCCGCACGCCTGAGCGGTGGAGGTGTCAAATGATCGAGACCCTCATCGCCATCCTGCTGGGCTTCGGCTTCGGCTTCGTGCTCGAGCGCGCCGGCTTCGGCAGCGGCTGCAAGCTCACCGCCCAGTTCCGCCTGAGCGACTGGTCGGTCTTCAAGGTCATGTTCACGGCCATCGTCTTCACGGCGGTCGGTCTTTATGTGCTGGAGCTGGCTGGTCTGGTGGAGGCCGCAAGCATCTACGTGCCCATCCCCTATCTGTGGGCCATCGCCGCCGGTGGCGCGCTGATCGGTGCCGGTTTTGCCGTGGGCGGTTACTGCCCCGGCACCTCGGCCGTGGGCCTGATGACGGGCCGCATCGATGCCATCGTGTTTTTTGTCGGCCTGTTCATCGGCACCTTCATCTTTGCCGGCTTCTTCCCGCAGTTCGACGCGCTGACCACCGCCGGCGAGTTCACCCGGGGTGACCGCCTGCCCGAGGCCCTGGGCCTGCCCGAGTGGCTGGTGCTCGTCGCCATGGTGGGCGCAGCCGTCGGTGTGTTCGCCCTCGGCGGCTGGTTCGAGCGCCGCGCGCGTGTGGCCGGCCAGGTTTGAACAAATTTTTTCAGGAGAACGGTCCATGAAACATCCCCGCAACACCCTGGCCCCGCTGGTCTCGGCCCTGGCCCTCGCCCTGGGCGCCGTGCCGGTCGCGGCCGTGGCACAGTCCGCTGAAACCCCGGCGCGTGCCGCCAACCCCTGCGCAGGCAACCCCTGCGCTGGCAGCAAACGCCGCAGCCGCGCCGACAACCCCTGCAGTGGCAATCCCTGCGCTGGTTCCAAGCGTCGCAGCCGCGCTGACAACCCGTGCGCGGGCAACCCCTGTGCCGGCAAGAGCCGTCGTCGCAGTGGCGACGACAGCGCTCCCGAGGCCGGCAAGAAGAGCCGCTGAACGGAGCCGACGTGGCCGCAGCCGCCTCGCATGACGTCACCGGGCGCGCCGCGCACGGTGCGCTTGCGCGGCAGTTGCGCCTGGCGCGCCAGGGGCGCTCCATGCTGTTTCCCTTCATCGGGCGCAGCGCACGCTTCGAAATTTGGGCGCACTACCCGCGTCACGACGCCATCGACAGCAGCGGCCGCTGGCAGTTCTATTTCCATGCCCATGACCGCACTGAGAAAGACAGTGCGCGCCATCCGCAGGAGCATGGCCACATCCACCTCTTCCGCCGCAGCCCGCAGGGCCGGCTGACGCACTTTGCCGGCCTGGCGCTGGACGCACGCGGCCTGCCCCTGTGCTGGTTCGCCACCAACCAGTGGGTCACCGGCGAGCGCTGGCAGGCCGCCAGCTTGCTGATGCGTGAACTGCCCGGCTTCGAGCTGCGCCTGCGCGGCCCGCTGTCGGGTGCCGGCCTGTGGCTGGGCGACATGGTGCGTTTTTATGCCGAGCCGCTGCGCCGAATGCTGCAGCGACGTGATGCGGCTCTGGAGCGGCATTGCGCGCGCCATGGCCAGAGCCGCGCACAGGCCTGGGCCGACCGGCGCGTGGCTGTCTGGAGTTCCCACCCCGTGAACTGGCCCCAGGATGCCTTGCAGGCAGCCGGGGCCACGACGCATTGATCGTTTTTTTCAGGAGATACCGATGAAGACACAGATCCGTTACTTTGCAGGCGCTGCCTTGCTGGGCCTGTCCCAGTGGGCTCTGGCCTTGAACGTGCCCGGCCCCGTGGTCGACGGCGAGTGGCTCGCCAAGAACCGCGCCGAAGTCACCGTGCTCGACGTGCGCGCCAACCCCAAGACCTTCACGCTCACGCCCGAGTTCGAGACCGACAAGAAGACCGGCAAGAAATTTCTGGTCGATCTGGGCGGCCACATCGACGGCGCCGTGCTGGTGGACAACAAGAAGGTGCGCGTGGATCGCGTTTTCAACGGCATGACCGTCAAGTCCATGATCCCCGAGCGCGCCGACTTCGAGAAGCTCGCGCGCAGCTGGGGTGTGCAGTCCGGCCGTCCCATCGTGATCGTCTCGGCCGGCATGGAGCCGCTGGACTTCAACGACGCCGCCCGCCTGTACTGGCAGTTCAAGGTCTACGGTGAAGACAACATCACCGTGCTCAACGGCGGCACCGCCGGCTGGATCGCCCAGGGTCGTGAAGTCAGCAGCGCCGCCGTCAAGGCCGCCGAAGGCAACTGGGCTTCCAAGGCCGACCGCACGGCCGAACTGATGGCCACCTCCGACGACGTGGCCAAGGCCCAGGCCGACAAGTCGGCCCAGCTGGTCGATGCCCGTGACGATGCCCATTACCTGGGCCTGAGCAAGAGCAGCAGCACCAGTGCCGCCGGCCACGTGGCGGGTGCCAGGAACGTCTTCACCGGCCTGATGTCCACCCAGGGCGGGGACGCTGCCCGCCTGCTGGCCGCCGACACCTATCGCGACGTCTTCAAGCTCAGTGGCCTCGATGCGCAGGCCACCTCGATCGCCTATTGCAACACCGGCCACCAGGCCTCGGGCACCTGGTTCGTGCTGCACGAGATCGTCGGCAACAAGAACGTCAAGCTCTACGACGGTTCCATGCACCAGTGGACCCTGGAGAAGCGTCCCACCGTCTCGGTGTCGCTCGCCAAATAAGCCGAGGCTCGGGGGGCTGGCGCGCCGCGGTATAAACGCCGCATGCTCGCCCTGCTCCAACGCGTCCAACAGGCCCGCGTCGAGGTCGATGGTCACACCATCGGCCAGATCGACGCGGGCCTGCTCGTTTTCGTCTGCGCCGAACGCGGCGACACCGAGGTCATAGCCGACAAGCTGCTGGCCAAGATCCTCAAGCTGCGCATCTTCAGCGACGAGGCTGGCAAGATGAATCGCAGCGTGCAGGACGTGGGCGGTGGCCTGCTCATCGTGAGCCAGTTCACCCTGGCCGCCGACACCACGGGCGGCAACCGCCCCAGCTTCACCAATGCCGCGCCGCCGGACGAGGGGCGGCGGCTGTATGACTACTTTGTGGAACAGGCTCGGGTTTCACATCCGGTGGTGCAGACCGGGCAGTTTGCGGCGGACATGCAGGTGCATCTGGTCAATGACGGGCCGGTGACGATACCGATGCGTATCACCTTCGAAAAGGAACTCACATGACCCGTTGGTACATTAGTCAGACATTGGACCATGTGCGACGGATTCATGGGGAGTCGCAGCGCCAGTTGGCTGCACCCTGCCTGAACTCTCTGGTGGAGCGCAGGTACTTCGCTGAGTTTCACTATCGAGAAGCAAAACGCCTGCTAGAGAAGTTCAAAGACTCTCATCTGTCTGAATCGTTCTTACTGGAAGTGGTTTGGGGCGAAGAGGAGAGGCGCCAAGAGTTCAACCGCTTTATGTTGGATGCCGGAGCGCATGTTTTGGCGTGTGTCCAGAGTATTCATGCCTTGGCGGACATTCTTGCGAATGCCGTGTACTTCTCTCTCGGCATGAACTTGCGAATGCCAACTCGTAGCAGAGACGACATTGGAGCAGCAAAGCTTCTTCAGCGAAATCCGTGGCGGGAAGACGAGCAAGAAGTGAAAGAACTTCTATCAGCAGGTTTAAATGGCGGAAGCTTTTCGCATATCGCCGGTTTGGCGAATCGTGGGAAACACCGCAGCATTGTTCGTCCGACGTTGTCTGAGGATTGGACGGGAAAAGCCGAAGAGCGCCATGAATTGAAGTTCCCCGCATTCGACTACAAAAGCGAGCGCTATCAAGAAGTCGCCGTGGCCAGCCTCTTGCAGTTAGAACATGATCGATGGTCGATGCTAATTGTTGATGCTGGAAATATGATTAACGCGACTCTCTCGAAAAGGCAGTAGTAGTCACTCGTACGGATTCCCGTAGCCCATCGCTTCCATCAGCAGCACTTCCAGCGCCTCCATTTTCAGCGCATCGACCTCGTTGGTCTCGTGCTCGTAACCCTGCGCATGCAGGGTGCCGTGCACCAGCAGGTGGGCGTAGTGTTCTTCCAGGGTCTTGCCCTGTTCTTTCGCTTCCTTCGCCAGCACGGGCGCGCAGAGCACCAG
>CAUPLI010000010.1:0-121170 GCA_963512175.1 uncultured Hylemonella sp.
GCTGCGCTCAAACAACGCCCGCCCTGATCCGCCCGCTGCTGCGCTGCTCAGCCCTGCCACACGGCATGGGGGTCCAGACAGCCGGAAACCAACAGCCAAGACAGAACAGCCAAACAAGGACGCGCCATGGCGCGTCCTTGTTGTCTTTGGTATCCGTTCCCCGGTTTCCCCGCCGTAATGAGGAGGCGAGTAGCGCAGGGAGCGGCGGATCAAGAAGCGCAGATGTTTGAGCGCAGCGAGTTTCTGCGCTTCCCGCCGATCCCGAGCAACGCAGCGTGCCCGTAGCGCAGCGGAGGGTCGACGAATCCGGCTCGCTTTTCTTTGCTTACTTTCTTTGGCGAAGCAAAGAAAGTGAGTGCGCTGTCGGGCGCATCACCCGACGCCAAACCCGTCGCCGGAGCGAAACCCGGCAACGAAGCGCGGGCAAGGGTCAGCCCAGACTTGCGTGAATCATGTCCCGCACGCGCGGGTAGATCTGCTGGTTCCACTTGCGGCCGCTGAAGACGCCGTAGTGACCCACCCCGGTCTGGACGTGGTGGGTCTTCATATAGGGGCGGATGCCGGTGCACAGGTCCTGGGCCGCCACCGTCTGCCCGATCGAGCAGATGTCATCGCGCTCACCCTCCACCGTCATCAAGGCCGTGTGCCGGATGGCCTTGGGGTTGACCAGGCGGCCCCGGTACATGAGCTTGCCCAGCGCGAGGTCGTAGGTCTGGAAGACCTTTTCCACGGTTTCCAGGTAGAACTCGGCGGGCAGGTCGTTCACCGCCAGGTACTCCTCGTAGAACAGGCGCACCGCATTGGCTTTCTCGATGTCGCCGTCCACCAGGTGCCGGTACAGGTCCTGGAAGGATTTTTTGTGGCGCTCCAGGTTCATGTTCAGGAAGGCACTGAGCTGCACAAACCCCGGGTAGACCCGCCGCATGTAACCGGCATGCGGCAGGGGCACGTGGCTGATGAGGTTCTTCTCGAACCAGTCTATGGGTTGGCTGGTGGCCAGCTGGTTGACCCCCGTGGGGTTGACGCGGCAGTCCACCGGGCCGGCCATCAGGGTCAGGCTGCGCGGCTGCGCCGGGTGGTTGTCTTCGGCCATCAGGGCCGTGGCCGCCAGCGCGGCCACGCAGGGCTGGCAGACGGCCACCACATGGGTGCCGGGGCCGATGGCCTCCACGAAGCGGATCATGTGTTCGATGTAGTCGTCCAGGCCGAAGGGGCCGTGGCGCAATGACACGTCGCGCGCGTTGTGCCAGTCGGTGATGTAGACGTCGTGGTCCTGCAGCAGGGTGCGCACGGTTTCGCGCAGCAGCGTGGCGAAATGGCCTGAGAGCGGCGCCACCAGCAGTACGGGGGGCTGGTGGGGCAGGTCGGCCGGGGCCTCCTTCCTGAAGCGCAGCAGGGCGCCGAAAGGTGTGCGCAGCACGCTTTCTTCGGTGACCGCCAGCTTGCGCTCGCCCACCATCACCGAACTGATGCCGTAGGCCGGGCGCGTGTGGGTCAGGCGCAGGCGCGAGAACACCTCCATCGAGGCCGCGAGCTTGCGCAGCAGGCTGCCCTCGGTGCGGGGCAGCCAGAAGCTGGCGCCGCCGCTCTGGGCCAGCAGGCGCAGCGGCGACATCAGGTCCGATTGGGTCTGGTAGGCCTGGTAGAGCATGGTGCTTCCTGACTCAAGATGGGGCATGCGACCCGGGTGAACTGTTTGCAGGCAAGTAACGGGCCAGTTTGATCGGTGGCAGGTCCGGGTTGGCACAACCCTTGCGGGGTTTCCTCATCTTTCCGTGTTGAGGAGTGCGCCATGGCCACAGCCATCCTGACGATCAGCAGCAAGAACTACGGTGCCTGGGCCTTGCGCGGCTGGCTCATGGCCAGGCTGGCCGGGCTGGAGTTCAAGGAAAAGGTGATCCCGCCCGACGATCCGGCCATGAAGGCCGAGATGCTGCTGCTGGCGCCCAGCATGCTGGTGCCCATGCTGGAGCATGAAGGTGTCAAGGTCTGGGATACCCTGGCCATTGCCGAATACCTGCACGAAATCAAGCCCAAGGCCAGGCTGCTGCCCACCGACATCAAGGCCCGCGCGCATTGTCGCGCGGTGTGTGGCGAGATGCATTCGGGGTTTGCATCGCTGCGCGCCGCGCTGCCCATGAACATCAAGGCGCATTTCCCGGGCTTCAAGATCTGGTCGCGCGCGCAGGCCGACGTGGACCGCGTGCTGGCGATCTGGCGCGAGTGCCTGAAGACCTACGGCGGGCCCTACCTCTTCGGCAAACAGCCGGGCATGGCCGATGCCATGTACGCGCCAGTGGTGACGCGTTTCCTGAGCTACGACGTGACGCTGGACAAGGCCTGCGCGGCCTACTGCAAGCACATCATGGCGCTGCCCGCCATGCAGGAATGGGTGGCCGCAGCGAAGACCGAACCCGACGAAATCGACGAGCTCGACGCTGAATTTTGACTCCCCCCGAAGCGGCCTGCGGCCGCCTCCCCCCAGGGGGCGCAGCCAGCGGCCTGGCAAAGCCAGTTCCGCGGCTACCCCGCGAGTTCACTTCGGACGCTATTTCCAGGGTGTTGGGTCCGGGATGGGGCAGACCGGCTCCACGTCCACCGACTTGAAATCGGCGGGGGAGACGATTTCCAGGTACTCCATGTCCGGCGAGTAATCGAAGAGGTAGTGGCGTATGCCCGGGCGCTGGTGCACCACGTCGCCGGCCTCCACCAGGGTTTCCTTGTCCTCGTACATGAAGCGGGCCCAGCCCTTGATCATGATGACGATCTGGAAATCCGCCTCATGGCGGTGCCATCCGGTGCCTTTTTCTGGTGCCATGTTCGCCTTGACCAGGTGCGCAATCACCTTGCCGTGGGTGGCGTCGGCAATGCCCAGGTCGCGGTACAGAAAGAAATCCCGCAAGCCGCCCGAGACGAAAGCGGTGTCTCCGGGCTTGACATGCGAGAACTGGGTCGCGGTGCGGTCCAACATGCTGTCCTCCTTCGTAGAAGCGGATGGTGCAGTGCAGCAAGCACAATCCGTTCCAGCGCCGCGCCCGGGAAGGCCGGCGGCGGCAACGGTGTCGGGGATAATCGAAGCCCATGAGCGGCAACACCTTCGGACATCTCTTCACCGTCACCAACTTCGGTGAATCCCACGGCCCGGCCATAGGCTGCGTGATCGACGGCTGCCCGCCCGGCATGTCACTCAGCGAGGCCGACATCCAGCCCGACCTGGACCGCCGCCGCCCCGGCACCTCCAAGTTCGTGACCCAGCGCAACGAGCCCGACGCGGTGGAGATCATCTCCGGCGTCTACGAAGGCAAGACCACGGGCACACCCATCTGCCTGCTCATCAAGAACACCGACCAGCGCAGCAAGGACTACGGCCAGATCCTGCAGACCTTCCGCCCCGGCCACGCCGACTACAGCTACTGGCGCAAATACGGCATCCGCGACCCGCGCGGCGGCGGCCGTTCCTCGGCCCGCCTGACCGCGCCCATGGTGGCCGCCGGTGCCGTGGCCAAGAAGTGGCTGAAGGAAAAGTTCGGTACCGAGTTCCGCGGCTGCATGACGCAGATCGGTGAAGTCGCGATTCCCTTCGAGTCCTGGGAGCATGTGCCGAACAACCCCTTCTTCGCCCCGGCCGCCGATGTCTCGGCGCTGGAGAGTTATATGGAGGCCCTGCGCAAGTCGGGTGACTCCTGCGGCGCGCGCCTGCGCGTGACTGCCACGCACATGCCCGTGGGCCTGGGCGAGCCCCTGTTCGACAAGCTCGACGCCGACATCGCCTACGCCATGATGGGTATCAACGCCGTCAAGGGCGTGGAGATCGGTTACGGTTTTACCAGCGTGGCCGACAAGGGCAGCACGCATGGCGACGCGCTCACGCCCAATGGCTTCAAGGGCAACAAGGCCGGCGGTGTGCTGGGCGGTATCAGCACCGGCCAGGACCTGGAAGTCTCCATCGCCGTCAAGCCCACCAGCTCCATCCTGTTGCCGCGCGAGTCCATCGACACGACAGGCCACAGCACCGAGGTCATCACCAAGGGCCGCCACGACCCCTGCGTGGGCATCCGCGCCACGCCGATTGCCGAGGCCATGCTGGCTCTGGTGGTGATGGACCACGCGCTGCGGCACCGCGCCCAGTGCGGTGACGTGGAATTGCCCATCGCGCCGATTCCCGGTTCGGTCTGAGCCATGCCTGCCGAGCGGATGACCGAGGCCGAACGCGCCACGCGCACCGATCTGGCCGCGGCCTACCGTCTGGCCGCGCTGAACGGCTGGGACGACACCATCTACACCCACATCTCCGCGGCGGTGCCGGGCGAGGAGGGCGTGTACCTCATCAACCCCTACGGCCTGCTGTTCGAGGAGGTCTGTGCCTCGAACCTCGTCAAGGTCAACACGCGCGGCGAGAAGCTGGACGACTCGCCCTACCCGGTGAACCCCACGGGCTTCGCCATCCATGGCGCCATCCATGCAGCGCGCGCCAGCGCGCGTTGCGTGCTGCACCTGCATACCGAATGGGGCCTGGCCCTGGCCATGGTGCCCGCCGGCCTGCTGCCCACCACCCAGCACGCCATGCGCCTGTTCGGTCGCCTGGGCCGCCACGCCTACGAGGGCCTGGCCCTCAGCGAAGCCGAAGGCCAACGCCTGGTGCAGAACCTCGGCGAACTCGACGGCCTCATCCTGGAAAACCACGGCACCCTGACCGTGGGCGAGAGTGTGGCCGAGGCCTATATGCTCATGCACCACCTGGAGCGCGCCGCGCGCGCCCAGCTGCGCGCGATGGCAGCCACCGGAGGCCATGTGCTTGTCGCCAGTGACGAGGTGGCGACCAAGACTTATGCCCAGTGGACTGGCGACGGCAGCGAACGCGACGGCGACGCTGAATGGCCGGCCCTGCTGCGCAAACTCGACAAGATCGATCCGACTTACCGCAACTGAAGAGGAGCTTATCCATGCCCACCATCCGCGTTGAAATGTTCGAAGGCCGCACGCCCGAGCAGAAGAAGGAATTCGTCAAGGCCCTTACCGAGGCCACGGTCAAGGCCTTGGGCACTTCGCCCGAAGCCGTGGATGTCATCCTCACCGACATCAAGAAGTCCGACTGGGCCACGGGTGGCGTGCTCTGGAGCGAGAAGAAGAAATAAGGGGTGCTCCCCGTGCCGAGCGTGCGCCGCCACCTGCTGCCTTTCTCGGCCCTGTCGGCGAGTTATTTCGCGCACATCGGTTTCTTCAACCCCTACCTGCCGCTGTGGCTCAAGGACCGGGGTTACAGCCTGCTGGTCATCAGCCTGTTGACGGCGGTGCCCGCGGTCACGCGCCTGGTCGGGCCCTATGCCTGGGGCGCTTTGAGCGACCACACGGGCGAACGCGTCAAGCTGCTGCGTTACGCGGCCACCACGGCGCTGATCGTGTCGCTGGGCCTGTGGGTGGAGGCCGGCGTGGCCTGGCTGGCCGGGGTGCTTTTCCTCATGTTCCTGCACACCAGCGCCATGATGCCCATGAGCGAGGCGGCCATGGCGCATCTGGTGAGTGCTGGCGGCGCCTTCGATGCCAAGCGTTATGGCCGGGTGCGGCTGTGGGGTTCGCTGGGTTTCCTCGTCACCGTGTTCACGGCCGGCGCCTGGTTCGAACACTATGGCCTGGGCCATTTCCCGGCCTGGACCGTGGTGTCCATGGCCCTGGTGGTGGGCTGCGTCTGGTGGCTGCCTGACCTCAAGGAGGAGCTGAACCCACATGAGCAGAAGCGTCCGCTGCTGCCCATCCTGCGGCAGCGCCCGGTGCAGTGGTTTTTCGCATCGGCTTTTTTCCATGTGCTGGCGCACATGGGCGTCTACATCTACTTCTCGCTGCACCTCGATGCGCTGGGCTACAGCAAGACCGTGATCGGCCTGATGTGGGGCATCTCGGTGGTGGTGGAGATCGTCTGGTTCTACACACAGAGCCGCTGGCTGCCGCTGCTCAGCCTGAGCGGCTGGTTGCTCTTGTGCGCCGCGCTCACCGTGCTGCGCATGGGCATGACGGCCGGCGGTGCGGCCTTGTGGCCGGTGCTGCTGCTGGCCCAGTGCCTGCACGCTTTCACCTTTGCCGCCCACCACGCGGTCTGCATCGCGCTGCTCTCACACCATTTCCCCGGCAGCCTGCGCGGGCGCGGCCAGGCGCTCTACACCGTGCTGGCTTATGGCGTGCCGGGTGTGCTGGGCGGGCTGGTGGGGGGCCTGCTGACCACCCGTTGGGGCCTGGCCAGTGTGTTCTGGGCCGGCCTGCTCTGCAGTGCGCTGGCCACGCTCTGTGCGTGGCGGGTCTGGCGCCACTTGCATGGCCCGCACCACCCGGTGCCTTAAGGAACGCTCCAGGCCGAGAGTCGCGGCGCCACCTCGTCCTTCTCGCGGGGCTCCGGCTGTTTCGTCGCCGTGCCGATGCAGGTGAAACCCACCAGCTGTTCGCCCTCTTCGCAGAAGGCCTGCACCAGCGCCGGGTGCAGGCATTTGCGGCCGCTCAGGATCTTGGCCCCGAAGCCCATGCTGTGCACGGCGTTCATGAAGTTGGCCATGGCTGCGCCCACGCAGATCCACTGCTCGTGCGGCGGTACTTTTTCCACGTTCGAGGCGATGCGCGCCACCCAGGCCACCAGCACCGGGCCGTTCCAGGCGCGCTCGCGTTCGGTGGCCACCTCTTCCTCGCTCTTGCCGGCATCGCGCGCGAACTGTTCGAACAGCGCGGCCAGGGCCGGGCGCTGGGCTTCGTCTATGGTCACCAGGCGCCAGGGCTGCAGGCGGCCGTGGTTGGGTGCGCGCAGTGCGGCCTGCGCTGCCAGCGCCAGCTGCTGCGCGTCGGGCCCGGGGGCCACCATCCAGCGTGGGCCGAGGGAGTGGCGGCTGAGCAGGGCGGCCAGGGCCGGGGGAGTGTCGTTCTGCATGGGTCTTCAGTACCTCAGGCGTTCATGGATGCGCTGTGCCGCGGCCAGCAGCTTGTGGTCTTCGCCCATGCGGCCCACCAACTGCAGGCCCACGGGCAGTCCCTTGGCATTGCTGGTAAAAGGCAGGTGCACGGACGGCAGGCCCAGCAGGGACCAGCTGCGGCAGAACAGCGGGTCGCCGGTGGCGGCCTGGCCCGCCGGTGCCGCGCCCATGGTGCTGGGCGTGAGCAGCACGTCGTGCCGCTCGAAGAGGGCGTCGATGCGCAGGCGCCATTCGGCCGTGCGCTGCAGCCGGGCCGCATGCGCGGCGCCGTCCATGCTGATGCCAGCGTCCAGCAGGGCCACCAGCGCGGGGCTCAGCGCCTCGCGGTGGCGCAGGCGCTCGAAGCTCAGCGAGCGCGCCATCTCGAAGGTCATCACGTCCTTCTGCAGCTGGAACAGTTCGCCGAAGTCCTGCGGCATGGCCACGTCCTGGCAGCTGTCGCTGTTGCGGGCCAGGGCCTGCGTGGCCTGTTCCCAGGCCTTCTGCGTGTCGGCGTCGGCCTGCGGCCAGGCGGGCGACTGGAACAGGCCGATGCGCAGGGTGCCGTGTTCATGGCCTTCGAGCAGGCGCAGGTCGCCGGTGAGCACGGCGCCCAGCAGGGCCACGTCGCGCACGCCCTGGCCGAAGCCGCCGATCACGTCCATCGTGGGGGAGAGGCTCTTGACCCCGGCGCCGACCACGCGGCCCAGGCTGGGCTTGTAGCCCACCACGCCGCAGTAGGCGGCCGGGCGGATGATGGAGCCGGCCGTCTGCGTGCCCAAGGCCAGCGGCACCATGTGGTCGGCCACGGCGGCGGCCGAGCCGCTGGAGGAGCCACCCGGTGTGTGCAGGGCGTTGTGCGGGTTGACGGTGGGGCCGGGTGAGAAGTAGGCGAACTCGGTGGTCACCGTCTTGCCCAGCACCACGGCGCCGGCCTCGCGGCACAGCGCCACACTGGCCGCGTCGGCCGCCGGGCGATGGTGGGCATAAACCGCCGAGCCGTAGCCCGTGGGCAGGTCGGTGGTGTCGAAGATGTCCTTCACGCCGATGGGCAGGCCATGCAGCGGGCCGCGCACGGGGCCGGCATCGAGCGCGCGGGCCTGGGCCAGGGCCGAGACGGCGTCCAGGTGCACGAAGGCGTGGATGTCGTCGTTGCGCGCGGCCACCCGTTCCAGACAGGCGCGCACCAGGTCTTCGGCCTTGAGCTCGCGCCGCGCCAGCAGGGCGGCGGCCTGGGCGGCGCCGAGTTCGTGCAGCTTGGGGGTGGTCATGGCGGTCTCCTCGTGATTCGAGATTCTTATCGTCGAATGGTAGCCCAGTGGCACAATTCAGCGATCCAAGACCGGGAAAAATTTCCATGAAAACCGCACTCGTCCTCAACGGCCCCAACCTCAACCTGCTCGGCACGCGCGAGCCCGCCGTTTATGGCTCCCAGACCCTGGCCGACGTGCAGGAACTCTGCGAACGCGCCTGCGCCGCCAACGGCCTCAAGCTGGATTTCCGCCAAAGCAACCATGAGGGTGAGCTGATCGACTGGATCCACGAGGCGGGCCGCCAGCAGGCCGCCGGCAAGATGCTGGGTGTCATCCTCAACGCCGGCGCCTACACGCACACCAGCATTGCCCTGCACGACGCCATCAAGGGCGCGGGCGTGACGCTGATCGAGCTGCACATCAGCAATGTGCACGCGCGCGAGGAGTTCCGCCACAAGTCCTGGATCTCGCCGGTGGCCAAAGCCGTGATGGCCGGCTTCGGCGTCAATGGTTACGCCCTGGCCATCGCCGGCCTGGTGCAGCTGACCGAGAAGAAATAATGGCACGCAAGGCGCCCGAGCTGCTGGCCCCGGCCGGTTCACTGGCCATGCTGGAGACGGCTTTTTCCTTCGGAGCCGACGCCATCTATGCCGGCCAGCCGCGTTACTCGCTGCGCGTGCGCAACAACGACTTCGGCGACATCGAGGTGCTGAAAACCGGCATCGACCGCGCGCACGAACTCGGCCGCAAGTTCTTCCTGGTGTCCAACATCTTCCCGCACGGCAACAAGGTCAAGCATTACGTGAGCAATATGGCGCCGGTGATCGCCCTGAAGCCCGACGCGATGATCATGTCCGACCCCGGCCTCATCATGCTGGTGCGCGAGACCTGGCCCGAGATGGAGATCCACCTCTCGGTGCAGGCCAACACCGTCAACTCGGCCGCCGTGAAGTTCTGGAACAAGGTCGGCGTCAAGCGCATCATCCTCTCGCGTGAACTCTCGCTGGACCAGGTCGAGCAGATCCGCCAGGACTGCCCGGACAGCGAGCTCGAAGTTTTCGTGCACGGCGCGCTGTGCATCGCCTACTCGGGCCGCTGCCTGCTCTCGGGTTATTTCAACCACCGCGACGCCAACCAGGGCAGCTGCACCAATGCCTGCCGCTGGGACTACAAGACGCATACCGCGCAGGTGGACGCCAGCGGCGACGTGCTCTCGCCCCCGCGTGCCGCCGGCCACAGCTGCGGCCAGGGCGAGACGCTGCCCAGCGAGGCGCGCGAATCCATCTCCTACCTGCTGGAGGAAAGCAAGCGCCCCGGCGAGTTCATGCCCATCGAGG
This sequence comes from uncultured Hylemonella sp., assembly GCA_963512175.1. Taxonomy (GTDB): domain Bacteria; phylum Pseudomonadota; class Gammaproteobacteria; order Burkholderiales; family Burkholderiaceae_C; genus Hylemonella. The sequence goes on from CAUPLI010000010.1 coordinate 9,520, forward strand.
AAGACGAGCACGGCACCTACGTGATGAACTCCAAGGACCTGCGCGCCATCGAGCACATCCAGCGCCTGGTGGCCATCGGTGTCGACTCGCTCAAGATCGAGGGCCGCACCAAGAGCCCGTATTACGTGGCGCGTACCGTGCAGAGCTACCGCCAGGCCATCGATGACGCCGCCGCCGGCCGCGGCCTGGACCCGGCCCTGCTGGGCCAGCTCGAAGGCCTGGCCAACCGCGGCTACACCTCGGGCTTCTACCAGCGCCACACGCCGCAGGAAACGCAGAACTACCTGAAGGGCTATTCGGAATCGGGTCGTAGCCAGTACGTGGGCGACGTCCTTGCCTTTGACGCCGCGCGCGGCCTGGCGCAAGTGCGTGTGCGCAACAAGTTTTCTGTCGGCGACCGGCTGGAACTGATCCAGCCGACCGGCAATGCGGACTACGACATCAGCCGCATGGAGAACGCCGAGGGCCAGCCCATCGAGGTGGCACCCGGTGACGGCCACATGGTCTGGCTGCCGCTGCCTGCATCAGCCGTGGGCGCCTTTGTGGCCCGGTACGTGAACCTGAACGCTGGCGCGCCGGAGACGGCCGTCGTCTGACACGGCGCCCGCCATGTCCCAGCCCGCGCTGCTGCAGGTCGACGAGTCCGAGGTGCAGATCAGCGCGATCCGCGCCCAGGGGGCGGGCGGCCAGAACGTCAACAAGGTCTCCAGCGCCATCCACCTGCGCTTCGACATCCCGGCCTCCTCCCTGCCCGAGGACGTGAAGGAACGTCTGCTGGCCCTGCGCGACAGCCGCATCACGCAGGAGGGCGTGCTGGTCCTCAAGGCCCAGCAGCACCGCAGCCAGGACCTGAACCGGCTCGACGCCTTTTCCCGCCTGCACGAGCTGGTCAACAGCGTGGCCCGCGCGCCCAAGACGCGCCGCGCCACCAAGCCGACCTACGGCTCGCGCCAGCGGCGGCTCGAAGGCAAGAGCCAGCGTTCGGAGACCAAGGCCGCACGTGGGCGTGTCAGAAGCGGTTCGGACCCGCACTGAGTGCGTATGAATGCAGAGGCCTCGGCGTGTCACTACTGATAAGTGCGAGCTGCCTGAAGTTCAATGGTTTCGTCAATTGCGTTGGCGGTGGACCGCAAAGTGACGACCTGTTTGAGCAGTCTTCGATCTTTCTCGGAGTACCAGACAGTGACCTGACCTCGGAGCTGGAGGCCTACATTGGTCTTGACGAGAAGCGATCCGTTGATGCGCATGGCGTCGAAGCTGCCTGCCGTGATGAAAATCCTCTCGATGCCAGCCTGCCTTGCATCAACGATGCTGCATTGCATGCGCTGAGTGCATTCCCCTGTGCCCTTGACGGCCATCGCGGGGATATTGGTCTGAATATCCCAGTGCGACCCAAAAATGAAACCCGTCTCGACCGGAATGGCGATCACTTCGGGCTGGGCTTTAAAGAGCCACTGCTGTGATGGAATGCCGTCAACGACAAGCTCTTCCAGCGCTCCGTCTGGCTCTAGGGATTTGACGCGCCAGACCAGTTTCTTGCGCTTGCCGAAGAGCTTGTCCTGGCTCTGGTATTCCCATTCGTCCCCAATTTCCGGCTTCTTTCCGGAATTGATGGCCAGCGGTCCCAGTGTGCGGACGCCAGATGAAGTCATTGACGTTCGGGCCACGGTAGTCGGCTGAGCTGCTGCTTTCGCCTGACTTTCGGACTCTATCTTGCCTGGTGCCCTCATCAGGATACGGACCATGGCCGGGTATTCGTATGCGGCACCGCTGCTGTGATCGATCAAGGCTCCGATACCCCCGCCAATGATGATGTTGCCATACATGGAACCCAGGGTTTCGGATGCGACAGCCTGATTGCCAGACTCCATGCCATCCTTGGTGCAGTTCACCTGCATATCCTGATTGGATTTCTGAACTGTAGTGAAACCAGGAGTGTCAAGGTTCCAGCGTCCCTTATTGTTTGACAACGTGCATCTGGCCCCCTTGACCTCGTCACCGGTCTGGTCATGTGCATGGATAGACACATTTTGGGTGGGTGAGCCGGTGACCGATGCGCAACCGGTGAAGAAGATGGGCAATGCGGCTGCAAAAGCCAGAACGAGCGCTCTGTTCATGGTGTCTCCCTTTAGATGAAACCCGCTCTGCGGCAGGGCTCTTTGAATATACCTAAAATCACCCGAGAGCCTACCCTTGCAAGGCATTCTCGGAAACCCTTATGAGCACCCCTTTCCAGATCGATTTCGTCTCCGACGTGGCCTGCCCCTGGTGCGCCGTCGGCCTGGGTGGCCTGGAACAGGCGCTTGAGAATCTGCTGGGCCAGGTCGATGCCCATATCAACTTCCAGCCCTTCGAATTGAACCCCGCCATGGGCCCCGAGGGCCAGGACATGACCGAGCATCTGACGCAGAAGTACGGCTCCAGCCCCGAACAGCAGGCGCAGATCCGCGAGACCATCCGTGCGCGTGGCGCCGAGGTGGGTTTCAGCTTCAAGCCCGAGGGGCGCGGGCGCATCTGGAACACCTTCGACGCCCACCGCCTCTTGCACTGGGCAGGCGAATTGGGCCTCGACAAGCAGTACGCACTCAAGAAAGAGCTGCTGACCGCCTACCACGGTCGTGCCGAGAACGTGTCCGATGCCGAGGTGCTGGTGCGTGCCTGCCTCACGGTGGGCATGGACGAGGCGCGGGCCCGCGAGATCCTGGGCGGTGACGAATACGCCCTGGCCGTGCGCGAAAACGAACTGCAGTGGCAGCAGGCCGGCATCAACTCGGTGCCCGCCGTCATCGTCAACCGCCAGTACCTGATCTCGGGCGGCCAGCCGGCGGCGGCGTACGAGGATGCCCTGCGCCGCATCGCCGCCGAGGTTGCGGCGACCGACCCGGCCTGAGTGCCGGGCAGACCACCAACAAACTGCAAGCGTTTGTTTCTGCCGCCTTTGGGCCAGGCGGCTTTGGTTTAATGTCGGGAATACGTCCCCGGAGAAAAACCATGTCGGTCCTGTTGCGCTATGTGATGATCGTGATCGCCTGCATCTGCCTGCTGGCGGGCATGCAGCTGCCCCATCTGGCCGACCAGTACGCCAAGCGCGTGGACGCCACGCTGCGCGAAGTCACCATCAACTTCCAGCCCTTCCTGATCATCGCCAACCAGCACACCGGCGGCAACGTCGAGGCGCTGATCGCCATGCATCGCCAGAGCAATGTGGCGGCCTTCAAGGCCGAGGGCGATGCCATCGAGCGCATGTACCAGCGCAAGCTGCGTTTCGAGGGGGAGGCCAAGGCCCTCAAGACCCATCTGCCGGGTCGCCTGTGGCATGTGGCCTTCCGTGCCGACCCGGACCTGCGCGAGCAGACCCTGATCCAGTACAACGCCACTGTGCCGCTGACGCAGGACGCGCTGATCGCCGGCGGCGTGGTGGCGCTGCTCATGCTGCTGCTGCTGGAAGCCGCCATGGCCGGGGGCCGGCGCCTGCAGGCCGTGCTGACGCGCCAGATCAACCACCGCTGGCGCGGCGCGACCTGACTTTCATATCGCTGGCACGCAGGCTTGCGTGCTGCGTCTTCCTTTCTCCGTTCTTGTCGTCCTGCTGGCCAGCCCCTGGCCGGGCACGACCCTTGCTCTGATCCATGTGTCAGAGAAGGCTTGTGCACCATGAAGAACGTGTTTGATGAAATGCATGCCCCAAACGGGGGCACGCGTGCGCATTACGCCCCATACCAGGACTGGTTGTCTCTGATGCCAGCGGCCCACATCGCCCAAAAGCGTGCAGAGGCCGATTCCGCCTTCCATCGCTCCGGCATCACTTTCGCGGTCTATGGCGAGAACGCTGGCAAGGAGCGGCTGATCCCCTTCGACATCGTGCCGCGCATCATCCCGGCGGCCGAGTGGGAACTGCTGGAGCGCGGCCTGCGCCAGCGCGTCAATGCGCTCAACGCCTTCGTCCACGACATCTACCACGAGCAGCGCATCGTCAAGGCCGGCCTGATCCCGGCCGAACAGGTCTTCTGCAACGCGCAGTACCGCCCCGAGATGCAGGGCGTGACGGTGCGCAACGACATCTACGCCCACATCGCCGGCATCGACATCGTGCGCGCCTCGCTGCCCGGCGGGGAGGCGGCCTACTACGTGCTGGAGGACAACCTGCGCGTGCCCTCGGGCGTGTCCTACATGCTGGAGAACCGGCGCATGATGATGCGTCTCTTCCCCGAACTTTTCGGCCGTTTCAAGGTGCGGCCGGTGGACCACTACCCCGATCTGCTGCTCGACACCCTGCGCCAGGCCGCGCCGGCTGGCGTGGACGATCCCACCGTGGTGGTGCTTACGCCCGGCGCCTTCAACAGCGCCTATTTCGAGCACGCTTTCCTGGCCCAGCAGATGGGCGTGGAGCTGGTCGAGGGCAAGGACCTGTTCGTGCACGACGAGACGCTCTTCATGCGCACCACGCAGGGCCCGCGCCGGGTGGACGTGATCTACCGCCGCATCGACGACGACTTCCTCGACCCGCTGGCCTTCCGCGCCGATTCGGCCCTGGGCGTGGCGGGCCTGCTCTCGGTCTACCGCGCCGGGCGTGTCACGTTGGCCAACGCCATCGGCACCGGCGTGGCCGATGACAAGTCCATCTACCCCTATGTGCCCGACATGGTGCGCTTCTACCTCTCGGAGGAACCCATCATCGCCAACGTGCCCACCTACCAGTGCCGCAAGCCCGACGAACTGAGCTACGTGCTGGCCAATATGGAGCAGCTGGTGGTGAAGGAGACGCACGGCGCCGGCGGCTACGGCATGCTGGTCGGGCCCGCCTCGACGAAAGCCGAGGTGGCGGACTTCCGCGAGCGCGTGAAGGCCGCGCCGGACAAATACATCGCCCAGCCCACGCTGGCGCTCTCGGCCTGCCCGACCTTCGTGGAGTCGGGCATTGCCCCGCGCCACATCGACCTGCGGCCCTTCGTGCTCTCGGGCCGCGAGGTGCGCCTGGCGCCTGGCGGCCTCACGCGGGTGGCACTCAAGGCCGGCTCGCTTGTCGTCAACTCCTCCCAGGGCGGCGGCACCAAGGACACCTGGGTGCTGGAGGACTGAGCCATGCTTTCAAGAACCGCCGACCATCTCTACTGGATGTCCCGCTACACCGAGCGGGCCGAAAACATCGCCCGCATGCTGGAGGTGAGCTACCGCATGTCGCTGCAGACGCCCAATGTGCAGGGCGGCTACTGGGGCGCAGCCCTGGGCATCAATGGCCTGGAGGAGGCCTACCGCGCCAAGTACGGCGCCATCACCGCCGGCAACGTGCTGCGTTTCATGAGCGTGGACCTGGACAACCCCTCGTCCATCCTGGTCTGCCTGCGCGCCGCGCGCGAGAACTGCCACGCCGTGCGCGGCACCGTCACCTCCGAGGTCTGGGAGACCGTCAATACCACCTGGCTGGAGGCGCGTGACTCGGTGCAGTCCCTGCCCCAGGGCAGCATCCAGGGCAGCGAGCTGACCAAGTATTTCGAATGGGTCAAGTTCCGCTCGCACCTTTCGCGCGGCGTCACCGTGGGCACCATGCTGCAGGACGAGGCCTTCCACTTCATCCGCCTGGGCACCTTCCTGGAACGTGCCGACAACACCGCACGTTTGCTCGATGTGAAGTTCGACGAACTGGCGCCGCAGACCGCCGCCGACGGCGAATACTACGAGTGGAGCGCGCTGCTGCGCTCGGTCTCGGCCTTCGAGATCTATCGCAAGGTCTACCGCGACATGATCACGCCGCAACGCGTGGCCGAGCTGCTGATCCTGCGCGAGGACATGCCGCGCTCGCTGCATGCCTGCATGAAGGAGGTGCATCAGATCCTGGGTTGGGTGGCCAACGCGCGTTCGCAGGAAACCCTGCGTCAGGCCGGCGCCATGTACTCGCGCTTGCGCTACGGCCGTATCGAGGACATCGCCGCGCGCGGCCTGCACGCGGTGCTCACCGATTTCCTGGACGGCACCGCCGACCTGGGCAACCGGATCTCGCAGGACTTCCTGTTGCCCATCGGTTGAAACCGGAGAACCCCATGCTGCTCAACATCCGCCACGAAACCCTCTACCGCTACGCCGTGCCGGCCAGCTACAGCCTGCAGTACATGCGTCTGTGGCCGCGTGCCGACGGCGGCCAGCGCGTGCTGCACTGGCGCATCGATGCGCCAGGCCGGCGCTGGGCCCAGACCGACGCCTATGGCAATGCAGTCTTCGTCACCTCGCTGACCGACACGCACGACGAAGTCCGGGTCGTGGCCCAGGGCCAGGTGGAGACCTCGGACGAGCGCGGCGTGCTGCTGTCGCATGACTCGGCCGTGCCGCCGCTAGCCTTCGCCCTGCCCACGCCGCTGACCGGCGCCGACGCCGCCATCGAGGCGCTGGCTGCCGCGGCCCTGGGCGAGGCGCAGGCCGAGGCCCTGGACAGCCCTGAGCCCTTGCAGGCCCTGGTCGACGCCGTCTTCGCGCGTGTGGCCTACGTGCAGGGTGTGACCGATGTGTTTCACACCGCGGCCGAGGTGCTGCGCCAGGGGCAGGGCGTGTGCCAGGACATGGCCCACGTCTTCCTGGCCTGCTGCCGCGCGCGCGGCATCCCGGCGCGTTATGTGAGCGGTTACCTGCTGACCGATGCCAGCCACGCCGCCTCGCACGCCTGGGCCGAGGCCTGGCTGCCGCGCGCGCGCGGCGGTGCCGGCGCCTGGGTGGGTTTCGACGTCACGCACCAGCGCCTGGCCGGCCCCGAACTCTGCCGCCTGGCCGTGGGCCGCGACTTTGCCGACGCCAGCCCCATGCGCGGCATCCATGTGGGCGGCGGCGGGGAAGCGCTGAGCGTGAACGTGGCGGTGCAGGGTGCCGACCAGTAAGAGACCGTGAACAGGCTCTAAGATCGGTCATGCAGAATCCCGCTGAGGTCCAGGCCGGACCCGCCGCAGCCGAGCCCCAGAAGGGGCTGGGGGCGGAGGCGGACCCCTTGTGCGGGCTGCAAGAAGACAAAGCAGGAGATGACAGCGCCATGACCTATTGCGTCGCCGTCCGCAACGATGCGGGGCTGGTATTCCTATCCGACTCGCGCACCAACGCCGGGGTGGACCAGATCAACACCTTTCGCAAGATGCACGTCTACGAGGTGCCGGGCGAGCGCGTCATGGTGCTGCTGACGGCTGGCAACCTGGCCATCAGCCAGGCCGTGGCCAGCGGCCTGAAGGTGCAGATGCAGGCCCACGGCGAAGACCCCGGGCAGAAGAGCCTGGCCACCGCTCCCAATATGTTCTCCGCCGCCAAGATGGTCGGGGAGGCGGTGCGCAAGGTGCATGCGCGTGACGCCGAATCGCTCAAGGCCTTCGGCATCGAGTTCAACGTCAGCCTGATCTTCGGCGGGCAGGTCAAGGGCGAGGAGCCGCGCCTCTTCAACATCTATTCCGCCGGCAACTTCATCGAGGCCACGCCCGAGACGCCGTATTTCCAGATCGGTGAGTCGAAATACGGCAAACCCATCCTGGACCGTGTCATCGGCGGCCAGCTCAGCCTGGACGAAGTGGCCAAGTGCTGCCTGATCTCCATGGACTCGACCATGAAGTCCAACCTCTCGGTCGGCCTGCCGCTGGACCTGCTGTGTTACGAGAAGGACGCGCTCAAGGTGCAGCGCCGCACCCTGATCGATGGCAAGGACCCGTACTTCGCCTCGCTGCGCGAACGTTGGGGCGAGCAGCTGCGCAAGGTCTTCAACGAGTTGCCCGCGCCGGGCTACTGGAAGAAGTAGCCCGGGTCATAAAAGCTCAGGTCCCGATCAGACCTCCATCGCGCTTGCGGATGACCACGGTGGCCGAGCGCGGGCGGGCGCCGGGTTTGCCCGAAGGCCAGTTGGAGAGCTTGCCGGGTTCTGCCGGATCGCTGCGCTCCGAGGGGCTTTCACCCGGGTGCTGGATGTTGATGAACATGGTGCAGCCATCGGGCGTGCCCGTGGCACCGGTGATCTCGCAACCGCTGGGGCCGGTTAGGAAACGGCGGATCTCACCCGTGGCCGGATCGGCCGCCAGCATCATGTTGTTGCCCAGTCGCGCCAGGTCACCCTTGCCCATGGCCGAGGTCGACATGTCGGTCTGGATCCAGAGCACACCGCGCCTATCGGTCCACAGGCCGTCCGGGCAGGCGAACATGTCGCCCTTCACGTTGCCGCGCGCTTCGGCGCGTGTGTTGGCCGGGTCGCCGGCCAGCACGAAGTGGTTCCACTTGAGCGTGGTGGCATGGAAGTCGCCGTCGTCCTTCCAGCGGATGATGTTGCCCATGCTGTTGTTGGCGCGCGGGTTGGTCGCGTCCAGGCCCGGGTTCTTGCCCACGGCGCGGTTGCTGTTGTTGGTCAGCGTGCAGTAGACCCAGCCGTTCTTGTCCACGTCGATCCACTCGGGGCGGTCCATCTTGGTCGCGCCCAGCAGGTCGCTGGCCTGGCGGCTCTTGATCAGCACCTCGCCGGGGTCGGCAAAACCGTTGGCGGCCGTCAACGGGCCCTGGCCGTGCGTGAGCGGCAGCCACTGGCCGCTGCCGTCGGCGTTGAACTTCGCCACGTAGAGCGTGCCGTGGTCCAGCAGCGTGGCGTTGGCCCGTGCGCCACCCGGCTGGATGCGGTCGCGGCTGACGAACTTGTAGATGTATTCGAAGCGTGCGTCCTCGCCCATATAGACCACGGCGCGGCCGTCCTGGGTGATCGCCACCGTGGCGCCTTCGTGCGCGGCGCGACCCAGGGCCGTGCGCTTGACGGGCGTGGAGCTGGGGTTGGATGGATCGATTTCCACCACCCAGCCGAAGCGGTTGGGTTCGTTGGGATTTTTCGTGGCGTCGAAGCGCGCGTCGTGCTCGTGCCAGCGGTAGCCGCCGGCGCCGCCCTTCTTCAGGCCCCAGCGTTTCTCATGCTCGCTGGGCATGTCGCCGCCGCTGAAGTAGTTGATGAAGTTTTCCTCGCAGGTGAGGTAGGTGCCCCAGGGCGTGATGCCGCTGCCGCAGTTGTTGATGGTGCCCAGCACACGGCGACCGCCCGGGTCGGCGACGGTCTGCAGCAGTGCGTGGCCGGCGGCCGGTCCACCCACCGCCATCGGCGTGTTGGCCGTGAAACGACGGGCCCAGGGCGAGGGGTTCACCAGCGTCCACTGGCCGTTGCGCTGCTCCACCTCGATGATGCTCACGCCGTGTGCGGCCTGCGCCTTGCGCACCTTCTCGGGCGTCCAGGTCTTCATGCCGTCGGGGAAGAGCAGGCCCTCGTCGGTGTACTCGTGGTTCATCACCAGCATGCCGCTTTGCGCGCCGTTCAGCGCGTAATAGTGGATGCCGTCATGGTGCATGCCCAGCTGCGTCTCCTGCTGAGCGGCGCTGTTGCTGCCGTCTTCCTTGAAGGCGTGGTTCTCGCCGGACAGGCCCACCGGGTCACCCCAGGGGGCGATCACCTGCGCCGTGTAGCCTTCGGGCACCACGATGGTGTCGGTGGTCGAGATCGGCACGCTCTTGAAACCCAGCAGGGGGCTGCCTGCGCTGCCGTTGCTGGCGCAGGCCGTCAGGGCGGCTGCGCCACCCAGCGGCGCCAGCAGGCCGCTGAGCGTGGCGCCCAGGCCGCCGCGCAGCAGCGTGCGCCGGGCCGGGTCTGAAATGTCGTGGATGCTGGGGTTGGAGGAGCGGTTGCTGTCCTCCATGGTGGAGAAATCCTTGGCCATGGTCCTGCCTTGTAGAGGGTTGCGTAAACCGGTCGTTCGACCGGCACCCCCGTGTTTTTAAGGCGTGACCGTGACAGTATGAAGACAGCGCTGTGGCAAAACAGCGTCTCGCCGGGTGGCGCGACCCGGATCAGGCGCTGAAGCTGGCGTAGGCCGTTTCGTCCATCAGCGCGTCGAGTTCGGCCGGCTGGGACAGTTTGAGCTTGTAGAACCAGCCTTCGCCCAGGGGTTCGCTGTTGGCCAGTGCGGGGTCGGCGCGCAGCGCCTCGTTGACTTCGGTCACCGTGCCGCTGACCGGGGCGTAGACATCGGCCGCGGCCTTGACGGACTCCACCACGCCGGCCACGTCGCGCGCGGCCAGGGTCTTGCCCACGGCCGGCAGTTCCACGAACACGATGTCGCCCAGCGTGTCCTGCGCATGCACGGTGATGCCCACCACGCCCGTATCGCCTTCCACCCGCACCCACACGTGTTCGTCGCTGAACCTGATCATTGCCAATACTCCGCTATTGAGGGCGTGATCTTACCTGCCTGGCCTGCAACGGGCGCGGGCATAAAAAAACCGGCCCAGAGGCCGGTTTTTCAGAGGAAGCCGAGACTTCAGTAACGGTTGCGGCCACCGCCGGCGCCGCCACCGTAACCGCCGCCACCGCCTTCACGACGGCCACCGCCACCGCCGCCGAAGCCGCCGCCACCGGTGCGGGGTTCCATCGGACGGGCGACGTTCACGACCATGTCGCGGCCGTCAACGTTCTGGCCGTTCATGCCGCGGATCGCAGCTTCGGCTTCTGCCGGGCTGGACATTTCCACGAAGCCGAAGCCCTTGGAGCGGCCGCTGTCGCGGTCCATCATGACCTTGGCGGACTGGACAGAGCCGAATTCGCCGAATTTCTGTTGCAGATCGTCGTCCCGCACCGAGTAGGAGAGGTTACCGACATAAAGTTTGCTGCTCATGAGTGAGCCTTTCAAAAAAAGCGCCGTGGGTCGCAATGCAACTTGTGACGCAGGGGGAATGACCGTCTGGTTAGGCGGTCAACGGAACGTACGCCGGGCGGGCGCGGGTGCGCCGCCGGTGCGGGGAGGGAGGTGGCGGAAGGTGATGCGGCCTTTGCCTAGGTCATAGGGCGAGAGCTCGAGCGACACCTTGTCGCCGGCCAGGATGCGGATGTGATGCTTGCGCATCTTGCCGCCGGTATAGGCGATCAGGCTGTGCCCGTTGTCCAGTGTCACGCGAAAGCGGGAATCGGGGAGCACTTCCTCGACCTTGCCTTCCATTTCGATCAGTTCTTCCTTGGCCATGGGATATTCCTCGTGGGGTGTGACAGTGTAAGGGGCTCAGGCCGCGCAGTGGCGCTGTTGCAGCCAACTGTGGCCTTCGGCCACGGCGTACTGCAGGGCGCCTTCGCGGGTGGCGAATTCGGGCACGAAGCGGTAGACACGGTCAGACGTGCCGCGGCCGCTACCGCTACGGATGGACACGGAAGCCGTGTACTGGCCCGACTCGGTCGTTCGGGTGAGGGGTGAGACAAGGTACTTGCCCACCGAGAATGCTTTTTCTAGGGTGGTAATCATCAAAACTAAAGGCGCGCGTATCAGTACGCGTCGCAGGAAAACAGGAAAAACCGTCAGCCCTGGGGCTCGACGTTGCGGCACACGCCGCTTCGGGTGTCCGGTCCAGGGAAGGAAATACAGACCGGGGATAGGGCTCGCCGCTGAGAAGGGGAGTTTGACGACCGGGGGCCGGTGAGAGCGGCCAGAAGGTGGGGCGGGCGGTTTGTAGGTGCCGCGAACCGTGTCAGACAACAGCTGCTGCAAAGGTAAGCAAGTTGCAGCAACGTGCGGATTGTACGCTGTATTGTGGAATTGTGCCGATAAATCTTTTGCGGCCGCCTGGAGGGTCGGCAAAATGGCAGTGCCGCCCCTGACGGGAGGCTCTCCCCCTGGACTCTCCAACAACTCGAACCAATGAGATACCTGGGCAGTACTTACATTGCCGTGGCCATCCTGGTCCTGACCTTTGTGCTGGGGCTCTATGTCGACGTGCGCAGCGAGGACATGCACGTGCGCCATCTGGGCATCAGCACGCGCCTGGAGCGCATCGTGCGCCTGGAGCAGGAGCTCACCAGCCTGCTCAGCGGTGCCGTGCTGGAAGAGAAGCTGCTGCGCGTGAGCCGCTACGACGCCGTCGACGAGCACCTCACCGCCACGGTCGGTGCCGTGGCCGAACTCAGCCGCGAGCTGGAACTCTCGGGTGACATCTCCGTGCTGCTCGATCTGCAGCAAGGCCTGCGCGCCACCGAGGCGCGCTCCTTGCGCCACATGCGCGCGGGCAGCTGGCGCCGGGCGCGCGCCGTGCTCTTCGAGGAAGACTACGTGCTGGCCAAGAAGATCTACGAGATCACCACTGAATCCGTCATCAGCGCGCTGAGCGACGAACTGGCCGAACGCGCCCGCCGGCTGGAGCAGATGCGCCAGCTGACCTACGGCCTGCGCCTGGCCGCTCTGGGCCTGCTGGTCTGGGTGGGCTGGATGTTCTCGCGCCGCCTGCGCAGCGAAGTGGCCGCCCAGGCCCGGCTGCAGCAGAAGATCGTCACCGCCAACGAACAGCTGGAGCAAAGCGTGCTCGAGCGCACCGCCGAGCTGGAGGCCGCCAACCGCCAGCTGGCCGCGCTCAGCAGCACCGATGCGCTGACCGGCCTGGCCAACCGGCGTCGTTTCGACGAGGTGTGGGAGGCCGAATGGCAGCGTGCCGCGCGCATGGGCCTGCCACTGGCCCTGGCCCTGATCGACGTGGACTACTTCAAGGCCTACAACGACCACTACGGCCACCAGGCCGGTGATGTCTGCCTGCGCCAGGTGGCGTCTCTCCTGGCGGCCGAGGCGCGCCGCGCCGGCGAACTGGTGGCGCGCTACGGCGGCGAGGAGTTCGTGCTCGTGCTGCCCGGCGCCACCGCTGCCGAGGCCCGCACCGTGGCCGAGCGCATCCGCGCCGCCGTGGAGGGCCGGGGCATGCGGCACGAGCATTCGCCGGCGGCCGGCGTCGTCACCATCAGCATCGGCGTGGCCTCGGCCCGCGTGCAGCGCGCCGAACAGGCCGAGGCCCTGCTGAAAGAGGCCGACGTGGCCCTCTACCTCGCCAAGCACCAGGGGCGCAACCGCGTCATGACGGCGGCCTGAGACCACGGCCTGGCCATCGCCAGCCTGCGCCGTCTCCGGGGGGCGGACGCGATAGCCCCATGTACCATTGCCGGCATGGGTTGCACCTTCCCCGTCCGCTGGTTTGCCCGTCCTGCCGTGCGCAGTTGCCTGCTGCTGGTCTGGGGCCTGGTGCTGGCCGCTGGCCTCGTGCCGGCCCAGACGCCTTCGGGGCGTACGACCCCGGCCGTCACGGCCGCGCCGGATACGAGCAGGCAGGTGCTCCTGTTATTGCAGCCCGGTTATGGCCGGCCCGGTGTGGATGCCTATGTTTCCAGCTTCGTGGCCACCTGGCGGCAGCTGGGCATGCCGGTCGAGAAGGTCTACGTGGAGTACCTGGACCTGGCGCGCAACCTGGACCCCGCCTACCGCAAGCTCAGTCGCGAACTGCTGCTGCACAAGTACGCAAACCGCTCGCTGGACCTGATCGTCACCTTCCAGCAGACGCCGCTCAATTTCCTGCTCGACGAACTGCCGACCCTGGGCCCGACGGCGCCGGTGATCGCCTCCAACGCGTCCATCAGTGCCGAGCAGGCCCGGCAGAGCGGGCGGCGCTTCCTGCGCCAGGACGTCAGCTTCGACTACGCCGGCACCCTGGACATCGCGCTCAAGCTTTTTCCCGCCACCCGCAAGGTGCTGGTGCTGGGCGGCACCGGCGTGCCGGACCTGGCGGCGCGCCGCGAATTGGAGGCCCTGGCGCCGCGCTGGCAGGGGCGGCTGCAGTTCGACTACACCAACGAGCTGAGCCACGCGCAGATCCTGCAGCGCCTGGCCCAGTTGCCCGCCGGCACCATCGTGCTGCGCACCACCTTCAACCGCGACGCCGCCGGCAAGACTTTCAGTTCGGCCGATGTCGGCGTGGAGTTCTCGCGCGTCACCAGCGTGCCCACGTTCTACCTGTTCGACACCAAGTTCGGCGTCGAGTCCAGCGTGGGCGGCATGATGTACGCCATCGGCACCGAGGGCGAGCGCGCCGCCCGCCTGGGCCATGACATCGTGCACGGCCGGCTGCAACTCCAGGAGGTGGTCACCCCGCTGCCCAGCCGCAGCGTGCCCATGTTCGACTGGGCGCAGCTGCAGCGCTGGGGCGCCGACACCTCGGCCCTGCCGCCCGACAGCGTCATCATCAACCGCCCGCGCAGCCTGTACGAGGAGCACCGCAACGTGGTGCTGGGCACCGGCGCCGCGCTGCTCGTGCTGTCGGGCATGGTGGTGGCGCTGTCCCTGCAGAACCGGCGCCGGCGCCTGGCCGAGCGGCAGGCCCTGGAGAGTGAAGCCAGCGTCAAGATGCTGGTGGAGCACGCGCCCGAGGCCATCGTCGTGTACGACCTGGACTCGGGCCTGTGCGTGGATGCCAACCGCAATGCGGAAGTGCTGTTTGCCTGTCCGCGTGTGGACATCCTGCACTCCGACCTCATGCGCTTCTTCGCGCCGGACGCAGTCCAGCCCGACGGGATGTCGGTGCGGCGTTTCCTCGACACCACCCTTGCCACGCTGCCGCGCGGGCAGCACGTGGTGCAGGAGTGCCGTGTGCGGTCCGTCGCGGGCGGCGCCGACGTGCTGTGCGAGATGAACCTGCTGCAGATGCCCTCGGACCAACGCCGGCAGCTGCGGGTCAGCTTCGTCGACATCACCGAACGCCGCGAGAACGAGGCGCGCATCCATCGCCTGGCCTTCTACGATCCCATGACGGATCTGCCCAACCGGCGTCTGCTCATGGACCGCCTGGCCATGGCCCTGCACACCGCGCAGCGCTCGGGGGAATGTGCCGCCGTGCTGTTCCTGGACCTGGACCATTTCAAGAACGTCAACGACGCCAGTGGCCACGCCGTGGGTGATGCCCTGCTGCAGCGGGTGGCCGAACGCCTGCGCAGCCTGCTGCGCGAGCAGGACACGGTGGCGCGCATCGGCGGCGATGAATTCGTCATCCTGCTGCCCCATGTGAGCAGCGACACCCACGAGGCCGGCCTGGTGGCGCTGGGCGTGGCCGAGAAGATCCGCAAGGCCCTGCAGCAGCCGGTGGAACTGGAGCGCCAGGTTTATGCCTCGGGCTGCAGCATCGGCGTGACCCTGCTCACGCCGCAAAGCCGCTCGGTGGACGACCTGCTGCGCGAGGCTGATACGGCCATGTACCGCGCCAAGGCCTCGGGCCGCAATGCCATCGCCTTCTACGAGCCGGCCATGCACGCCGAGGTGCAGGAGCGGCTGGCGCTGGAATTCGACCTCAAGCACGCCATCGCTCGGGGCCAGCTCGCCATGCACCTGCAGACCCAGGTCGATGCGGCCGGCCGGCCCTGCGGTGCCGAGTTGCTGCTGCGCTGGGTGCACCCGGTGCGCGGTTTCGTGTCACCGGCACAGTTCATCCCCCTGGCCGAGTCCACCGGCCTCATCCTGGAGCTGGGGCACTGGGTGCTGGTGCAGGGCTGCCGCATGCTGGTCACGCTGGCGCAGGCCGGGCACGACATGCCCCTGTCCATCAACATCAGCCCGCGCCAGCTGCGCGAGCACGATTTCGTGGCGCAGGTGCGTCGCGTGCTGGCCGACACCGGCGCCCCGGCGGACCGGCTCATCTTCGAGGTGACCGAAGGCCACCTGGTGGACGACGTGGACAAGATGCTGGCGCGCATGCGTGAACTGGCAGCCCTGGGCATCCGCTTTTCCATCGACGACTTCGGCACCGGCTATTCCAGCCTGGCCTATCTGAACCGCATGCCGCTGTACGAGCTCAAGATCGACCGCAGCTTCGTGCAGGGCCTGCCCGATGACGTGCACGCCCGTGGCATCGTGGAGACCGTGTTGTCCATCGCGCGCAACTTCTCGCTGCACGTGGTGGCCGAGGGCGTGGAGACCCAGGCCCAGGCCGATTACCTGCGCAAAAGTGGCTGCCCCAGCCTGCAGGGTTACCTGTACGCGCGGCCGGTGCCGCTGGAGACCTGGCTGGCGCAGCAGAGCTGATCCGGGGTGCACAATCAGCGGCTCCAGCAAGCTGCAGAGGGGCACTCCATGCGCAAGGCGCTGATCCATCACCGCACCGATCTGGCCACGATCGCCAGCTGGGCCATGTTCAGCCGCGGCCTGCAGCCCGAGTTCCCGCCGGCGGTGCAGCAGCAGCTGGCCCGGCTCAAAGGCGCGGCGCAGGAGCAGGACAGCCGCATCCGCGACCTCAGCGCGCTGCCCTGGTGCTCCATCGACAACGACGACTCGCGTGATCTCGACCAGCTCACCGTGGGCGAGGCGCTGGCCCACGGCCGCGTGCGCCTGTTCGTGGCCGTGGCCGACGTCGACGCGCTGGTGAAGATGGGCTCACCCATCGACGAGCATGCGCGCATCAACACCACCTCGGTCTACACCTCGGCGCGCGTCTTTCCCATGCTGCCCGAACGCCTGAGCCACGACCTCACCTCGCTCAACCCCGATGAAGAGCGTCTGGCCGTGGTCTGCGAAATGGAGTTCAGCGACGACGGCATCCTGACCGCCTCCGTCCTCTACCGCGCCCGCGTGCGCAACCAGGCGCAGCTGGGGTATGACGCCGTGTCCGACTGGCTGGAAGACAAGGGTGAGCTGCCCGCCGCCGCCCGTCGCATCGCCGGCCTGGACGCGCAGCTGCACCTGCAGGACGCGCTGGCGCAGAAGCTGCGCGTGCTGCGCCGCGCCGAGGGCTCGCTGGAGTTCGAGACCTTCCAGCCGCGCGCCCTGTTCGACGGCGAGCGCATCACCGACATCCGCCTGCAGCCGCAGAACCGCGCCCGCCAGCTGATCGAGGAATTCATGATCGCCACCAACGGCTGCACCGCGCGCTACCTGGCGGCGCAGGGGGCGGCCTCGCTGCGGCGGGTGGTGCGCTCGCCCGAGCGCTGGCTGCGTATCGTCGAAGTGGCGCAGGGCTACGGCACGGCGCTGCCGCACGAACCCGACGCCAAGGCGCTGGAAGCCTTCCTGGCCAGACAGCACCGGCTGGACCCGCTGCGCTTTCCGGACCTGTCACTCGTCATCGTCAAGCTCATGGGCTCGGGTGAATACGTGGTGGAGCGCCCGCAGGGCCCGCCCATCGGCCACTTCGGCCTGGCCGTGCAGGACTACATGCACTCCACGGCGCCCAACCGCCGTTACCCGGACCTGATCACCCAGCGCCTGCTCAAGGCCGCACTGGCCGGCGAGCGGCCGCCTTACTCCAACGAGGAACTGGCCGAACTGGCGGCGCACTGCACCGCGCAGGAAGACTCCGCGCAGAAGGTGGAGCGGCAAGTGCGCAAGTCAGAGGCGGCGCTGCTGCTGCATTCCCGCATCGGCCAGCGTTTCGATGCCCTGGTCACCGGCATCAGCCCCAGCGGCACCTGGGTGCGCATCCTTGAGCCGCCGGCCGAAGGCCGCCTCACGGGTGAGCTGCCCGAACTGCGGGTGGGGCAGGCCCTGCGCGTGAAACTGGTGTCCACCTCGGTGGAGCGCGGTTTCATCGACTTCGTGCCCGTGCATTGAGCCAGGCCGGGCGTCGCCCCGGCGCTCGGGTAAAGTGGCCCCATGACGCAGGCCATCACCTTGCCCCTGTGGCTCTTCATCGTGCTGCTGGCACTGGCGCTGCTGGCCGCCTTGCAGTGGCTGCTGCTGCCCGGCTTGCGCTGGATGCTCAGGCGCCAGGTGCGCAACGTCATGGACGAGATCCGGGTGCGCTTGCGCATCGACATTCCCCCCTTCAAGCTGACACGCCGCCAGGCGCTGATCGACCGCCTGATGAGCGACCCGCGCGTGCTGTCCACCGTGCAGGACTACGCGGCCGAAAAAAAGATCTCGCTTGAGGCTGCCATGGAGATGGTGCACCGCCACGCGCGTGAAATCGTGCCGGCCTTCAACGCCTACATGTATTTCCGCCTGGGCTACTGGCTGTCCAAGCGGTTCGCACGCCTGCTCTACCGCGTGCGCCTGGGCTATATGGACGCCGAGGCCCTGTCGCGCATCCCGCCGAAGTCCACCGTGGTGTTCGTCATGAACCACCGCAGCAATATGGACTACATCCTGGTCTCCTTTCTGGCCGCCGAACAGGTGGCGCTGAGCTACGCCGTGGGGGAGTGGGCGCGCATCTGGCCGCTGCAGGGATTGATCCGCGCCATGGGCGCCTATTTCGTGCGGCGCAACTCCAGCGACCCGCTCTACCGCATGGTGCTGCAACGCTACGTGCAGATGGCCACCGAAGGCGGCGTGCCGCAGGCCGTGTTTCCCGAGGGCGGCCTCACCACCGACGGCCTGCTGCGGTCCCCGAAGCTGGGCCTGCTGGACTACATGCTCAAGACCTTTGATCCCACGGGGGATCGCGACCTGGTGTTCGTGCCCGTGGGCATCAACTACGACCGCGTCTTCGAAGACCGCACCCTGCTCGCCCGGCGCGACCCCGCCGCCCCACGGGCCGGCGTGCTGCACGCCATGCGCGTCATCGCGGCCTACCTGGGGCGCCAGTTGCTGCGCAAGGTGCGTGGGCGCAGCTACCGCAATGGCTACGCCTGTGTCAATTTCGGCCAGCCCCTGTCCATGCGCGAGCGCGCCCTGGACACCGGCATCGATTTCCGCACGCTGGACGAGACCGAACGCCATGCCGCCGTGGCACGGCTGGGCGAGCAGCTCATGGCCAAGATCGGGCGCATCGTGCCGGTGCTGCCGGTTCCCCTGGTGGCCACGGTGCTGTTGCGCCACCCGCGGCTGGCGCTGTCCGAGCTGGAGTTGAAAGCGGAACTCAACACCCTGATCCATGCCATCGAAGCGCAGGGCGCGCACGTCTACGTGCCGCGGGCCGACCTGGACTACGCGCTCGACGTGGGCCTGCGCATGCTCACGCTGCGTCGCCTGGTGCTCGAGGACGATGGCCTGTTCCGCGCCAACCCGGCCGAACTGCCGGCCCTGCAGTACTACGCCAACTCCATCGACCACCTGTGCCGGCAGCTGGAGCTGCCTCCGGTCGAGGTGGGGCCCCGCTGATGCTGGCGCGCCTGCAGCAGATCCTGGCCCTGAGCCTGCTGCTCGGCGTGGGTCTGTGGCTCGCCCTGACCTGGGAGCATTCGCCAACCCTGGCCGGGGCAGGGCTGCTGGTGTTCGCCTTCGGGCACGCCCTCGTGCTGGCGCTGGAGTTCGTGGCCGCGCACCGGCTCAACCGCCATGATCCGGCGCCGCGCGCGGGCGTGGCCTTGCTGCTGCGCGCCTGGGCCCGGGAGATCCTGGCCGCACCGCGCGCCTTCCTCTGGCGGCAGCCGTTTCGCAGCCGTGCCGTGCCCGATGCGCTGGAACCCGAAGCGGTGGTGCCTGGACGCCGCGGCATCGTCTTCATCCACGGCTTCGTCTGCAACCGCGGTTTCTGGAACCCCTGGTTGCGGCGGCTGCACGGCAGCGGCCATGCCTTTGCAGCTCTCAGCCTGGAGCCGGTGTTTGGTGCGATCGACGACTACGTGCCGGCCATCGAAGCCGCGGTGCAGCGCGTCACGGCCGCCACCGGCCTGCCGCCGCTGCTGGTCTGCCACAGCATGGGCGGCCTGGCCGCACGTGCCTGGCTGCGCACCCACCGGGCCGATGCGCGCGTGCACCACGTCATCACCCTTGGCACACCGCACCAGGGCACCTGGCTGGCCCGCTTCAGCCCCGCCATCAATGGCCAGCAGATGGCGCTGCAAAGCATCTGGCTGCAGCAGCTGGCGCACGGCGAGCCGCCCGGGCGCAGAGGGCTGTTCACCTGCTACTACTCCAACTGCGACAACATCGTCTTTCCCACCTCGGTGGCCATGCTGGAGGGCGCCGACAACCGCCTGGTGCCGGGCGTGCCGCACGTGGCGATGGGTACGGATCCGCAGCTGATGCGCGAAGTCCTGGCCCGGGCCGGCGTCGCGAGCGGCGCCGGCGCAGCCTGAACCCGGGTTGCATACCCGGCCGGTGTCATCACGGCGCCGGCACCCGGCCCCGGTGGTAACGGCTGCTGCCGCGATGCAGCACCGTGTCCGTGGACAGCACATCGCCGGGCACGTATTCGGGCTGGCCCTGGAGGCGCTGGTACAGCGGTGCGAAGTCGATGCGCGCCAGCTCCAGCAGCTGGTCCAGGTCGCGCAGCACGAAATACGTTTCCTGGAAGTCGTCGATGCGGTAGCGCGTGCGCAGCACGCGTGCCACGTCAAACGCAATGCGGTTGGGCGAAGCGTCGTCCAGGCTGAACACGCTTTCCGTGTTGGACGAGAGGATGCCCGCGCCGTAGATGCGCAGCTGGCCGTCTTCCTGCACCAGGCCGAACTCCACCGTGTACCAGTACACCCGCGCCAGCTGGGCCAGATAGCCCAGCCGCTGTGCCTTGAGCCCGCCCTCGCCATAGGCCTGGATGTAGTCGGCCATGGCCGGGTTCATCAAGATGGGTACGTGACCGAACACATCGTGGAACACGTCCGGCTCCTGCAGATAGTCCAGCTCGTGTGGCTTGCGGATGAAGTTGCCCGCGGGAAAGCGCCGGTTCGCCAGGTGCTCGAAAAACACCTCGTCGGGCACCAGTCCGGGCACCGCCACCACCTGCCAGCGTGTGCGGGCGTACAGCACTTCGTTGAGCTGTCCGAAGTCGGGGATCTCGTGCGCTGAGATCGGCAGCGCCTGCAGGCCCTGGAGATAGGCCGCGCAGGCGCGCCCCGGCAGCAGGCGGCACTGGCGCTCGTACAGTGTCCGCCAGGTGGCGTGTTCCTGTGGCGTGTAGCCGGCCCAACCCTGGTCCACGGTCCAGTCGGCACGCTCGGGCCGGTAGCCCGCCTCGGCCAGGCCGTGCAACTCTGTGCCGCTCATGGCCCACCGCCTGCGGTGTTGGCCGCGCCGGCCAGCGCGTTCATGGCCAGCGCCATGTCGAGGTCCAGGTCGGTCACGCCGCCGGCGTCGTGCGTGGTGAGCAGCACCTCCACGCGGTTGTAGACGTTGCTCCACTCCGGGTGGTGGTTCATGCGCTCGGCGAGTTGCGCGACCTGCGTCATGAAGCCGAAGGCCTCGCCGAAGTCGGCAAAGACGAACTGCCGCTGCAGCGCGGGGCGCCGCGCGTCCAGACGCCAGCCGGGCAGGCGCGCCAGGGCCGCCTGTATTGCGTCGCCGGTATAGGGGGTTCGGGTCATTTCAGTCACCCACCTTCAGCGCGCCGCGGCGGATCTGGTCGCGCTCCAGGCTTTCGAAGAGGGCCTTGAAGTTTCCCTCGCCAAAACCCTCGTCGGCCTTGCGCTGGATGAACTCGAAGAACACCGGGCCCAGCAGCGTCTCGGAGAAGATCTGCAGCAGCAGGCGCGGCCGGCCGTCCTTGGTGGAGCCGTCGAGCAGGATGCCGCGCGCCTGCAGCTCGGGCACCGGCTCGCCGTGGCCGGGCAGGCGCTCGGCCAGCATGTCGTAGTAGATGTCGTTGGGCGCCGTCATCAGCGGAATGCCGGCCAGCTGCAGCGCGTCCACGCTTTCGATCAGGTTGTCCGTCAGCAGGGCGATGTGCTGGATGCCCTCGCCGCTGAACTTCATCAGGTACTCCTCGATCTGTCCCGTGCCCCGGCCCGATTCCTCGTTCAGCGGGATGCGGATCAGCCCGTCGGGCGCCGTCATGGCGCGGCTGGTCAGGCCCGTGTACTCGCCCTTGATGTCGAAGTAGCGGATCTCGCGGAAGTTGAAGATGCGCTCGTAGAAAGCCCCCCAGAAGGCCATGCGGCCGCGGTACACGTTGTGCGTCAGGTGGTCGATCACCTGGAAGCCGTGGCCCCGCGGATGCCGGTCCACGCCCTCGATGAATTCGAAGTCGATGTCGTAGATGCTCTTGCCGTCCTCGAAACGGTCGATCAGGTAGAGCGGCGCCCCGCCGATGCCCTTGATGGCCGGCAGGCGCAGCTCCATGGGGCCGGTGGGCACCTCCACCGGCTGCGCGCCCAGTTCCAGCGCACGGGCGTAAGCCTTATGGGAATCGCGCACGCGAAAGGCCATGGCGCAGGCGCTGGGGCCGTGCTCGGCGGCAAAGTAGCCGGCCAGGCTGCGCGGCTCACGGTTCACGATGAAGTTGATGTGGCCCTGGCGGTAGAGCAGCACGTCCTTGCTGCGGTGGCGCGCCACCAGGGAGAAGCCCATTTTCTCGAACAGGGGCTCCAGGGTGTTGGGGGCAGGCGAGGCGAATTCAACGAACTCGAAGCCGCACAGGCCCATGGGATTGTCGAACAGATCAGCCATGAGTAGTCTCCAGAAAAATGATCAGCAGGCGCGCCGGAGCACGCCACGGCAAGGGACGCTCAGCCTTGCGCAGGAGGCGCGCAGGGCCGCCCGCGCGTGCTGCGCGCCAGGTGCTGGCCGATGATCAGGAACTGGATGGACATGGCGGGTCTTGACTGAACGCAAGATTAACGGATTCAGGGGGCCTGCGCCAGAGCCGGCCAGACGGGGCAAGCCCGGCCACTCCCCAGGCCTCTTAAACCCTGCATGAGGCAGGTGTATATGACCCGGATCAAGGCGCTCCCTATAAGATTTAAAATAAATGCATCTTATAGAGGCCTGCGCCTTGCCGCCCATGACCGATCCCGCCCCCGCCCGCATCATTCCCATCCAGCCCCAGGCTCCCGATCCGGAGCTCATGGTCTCGCTCTACGAGAAGCAGAAGAAGATCTACCCCCGCGCCGTCAGCGGCTGGTTCGCCCGTTGGCGCTGGACCATGGTCTGGCTCACCCAGCTGGTGTTCTACGGCTTGCCCTGGCTGCAGTGGAACGAACGCCAGGCCGTGCTGTTCGACCTGAACGAACGGCGCTTCTACGTGCTGGGCCTGGTGCTGCACCCCCAGGATTTCATCTACCTCGCGGCGCTGCTGGTCATCTCGGCCATGGCCCTGTTCTTTTTCACGGCTGTGGCCGGGCGCCTGTGGTGCGGCTACGCCTGCCCGCAGACGGTCTACACCGAAATGTTCCTCTGGGTGGAGCGCCACACCGAAGGCGACCGCAGCGCGCGCATGCGCCTGGACGCCGCGCCCTGGAGCGTGCGCAAGATCGCCCGCAAGGGCAGTAAGCAGGCTCTGTGGCTGGGCATCGGCCTGTACACCGGCTTCACCTTCGTCGGTTATTTCACGCCCATCCACACCCTGGCCGCGGAAGCGGCCGCGCTGTCCTTCTCGCCCTGGGAGTGGTTCTGGGTGCTGTTCTACGGTTTGGCCACCTACGGCAACGCCGGCTACCTGCGCGAGCAGGTCTGCAAGTACATGTGCCCCTATGCCCGTTTCCAGAGCGCGCTGATCGACATGGATTCGCTGGTGATCGCCTACGACAGCCAGCGTGGCGAGGCGCGCGGCTCGCGTTCGCGCCAGGCCGACCCCAAGGCCCTGGGCCTGGGCGACTGCATCGACTGCACCCTGTGCGTGCAGGTCTGCCCCACGGGCATCGACATCCGCCAAGGGCTGCAGAACGAATGCATCGCCTGCGCCGCCTGCATCGACGTCTGCGACGACGTCATGGGCAAGATGGGCTACGCCCAGGGCCTGATCCGCTACTCATCGGGCAACGCCATCGTCAAGTCCTGGTCGCCCGCGCAGATGCTGCGCCGCGTCTGGCGCCCGCGGGTGCTGATCTATGGCGCGCTGCTGCTGGCCATGAGCCTGGCCTTCGTGATCAGCCTCTCGCTGCGCCAGGGTTTCGTGGTCGACGTCATCAAGGACCGCGGCGCCCTGGCGCGTGTGGTGGGGCAGGGCGTGGTGGAGAACGTCTACCGCATGCAGATCACCAATGGCAGCGAACACGCGCAGCATTACCTCATCCGTGTGAGCGGGCTGGAAGGGCTGGCCATCGTCACGCCCACCGAGCTGGCGGTCGACGCGCTGGACATCGGCACCCTGCCGCTGCGCCTGACCTTGCCGCCCGAAACGGCCCAGGCACACCCGGGCCAGGCGACCCCCATCGTGTTCACGGTCACCACGGTGCAGGAAGGCGAGGAGAAGACCACGCGGGTGAAATCCACCTTCCTGGTGCCGCGCTGAGCCGGCCAACAAAAAAGCCCGGCCGGCCCGAGGGCCGACCGGGCGCCGGTCCGGCTTCAGCCGCAACCGCAACCGGAGCCCGAGCCACAGCCCTGCGCCGGCTGCGGCGTCTCGAACTGCGGGAACAGCACGTTGTTCTCCAGGTGGATGTGGTTGATCAGGTCATCGTTGAGCTGGGCGATGCCGGCGTAGAGGGCGCGCCAGGTATTGCAGGCGCCAGCGGGCGGGGTGGCGTCGTGGGTCAGGGCGGCCAGGCGCTCCAGGGCCTCGCCGTGGTCCACGTGCTCATGTCGCATCATGCCGATGGGCTGCACCACGAAGGGGTTGCCGCCGGCCTTGAGCATGGGAAACAGGATCTGCTCCTCCTTCATCATGTGCGAGAGCAGCTCCTGCTCCATGTGCTCCAGGAAATCGGCCAGCCCGGCCGGCACGTCCGGGTTCTCGCGGTGCACGGCCTCCACCCGGCGCGCCATGCGGATCAGCTCGGGCAGCTGGGCGCGGTGCACCTCGTGGTAACGGGACAGGATGTGGTCGATCAGCACGCCCGGCTCGCTGGCGGCCGGCATCGTGCTGGGGCGCTGCAGGGCGCCCAGCTCTTCCATCAGGGCGGGCAGGTTCAGGCCCTTGTCGGCTGCGGCGTCGCGCAGGCTGATCTGGCCGCCGCAGCAGAAGTCCAGCTTCAGGCGGCGGAACACGGCGGTGGCACCGGGCAGCTGCACGGCGATCTGGCCGATGGCCTGGTCGGCGCTCAGGGTGTCGGGGACGGTGGATTCCAGTCGGGCGTTCATCGCAATACTCCATGTCTGTATGAGGTGCCGCCATTATCAATTTGAAGAAATACTTTGTGCATATCTTTAAATTGATCTGGCGCAAGCTTCATCCATTTGGGGTGGATGCCCCTGGGCTGCGCAGGGAAATCGCGGGTCTTCAGGCCTGCCCGGGGGGTGTCGCGGGCCGCACCATGAGGGCCGGGTCCACCCAACGGTCGAAGTCCGCCGCGCTCACGTAGCCCAGCGCCAGTGCTGCCTCGCGCAGGGTGCTGCCCTCCTGGTGCGCGCGCTTGGCGATCTGCGCGGCGCGGTCATAGCCGATGTGCGGGGTCAGCGCCGTCACCAGCATCAGCGAACGGTCCAGCAGTTCCTGGATGCGCTCGCGCCGGGCTTCGATGCCTTGCGCGCAAAACGCGTCGAAGCTGGCCATGCCGTCGGCCAGCAGGCGGATGCTCTGCAGCAGGTTGTGGGCGATCAGCGGCTTGTAGACGTTGAGCTCGAAATTCCCCGAGGCCCCGCCCAGGGTGATGGCCACGTCATTGCCCATGACCTGGCAGCAGAGCATGGTGAGCGCCTCGCACTGCGTGGGGTTCACCTTGCCCGGCATGATGGAGCTGCCCGGCTCGTTCTCCGGGATGCTGATCTCGCCCAGGCCCGAGCGCGGGCCCGAAGCCAGCCAGCGCACGTCGTTGGCGATCTTCATCAGCGCCACCGCCAGCGTCTTGAGCGCGCCGTGCACGGCCACCGCGCCATCGTGCGCCGCCAGGGCCGCGAACTTATTTGAAGCGCTGGTGAAGGGCAGCTGTGCGCCGCGCGCCAGTTCGGCCGCCACCCGCGCGCCGAACTCGGGGTGCGTGTTCAGGCCCGTGCCCACGGCCGTGCCGCCGATGGCCAGCGGGTAGAGCGAGGCCAGCGTGGCGTGGATCAGCGTTTGCGCATGCTCCAGCTGCGCCGCATAGCCCGAGAACTCGTCGCCCAGCGTCAGCGGCGTGGCGTCCTGCAGATGGGTGCGGCCTATCTTCACAATGTCGCCGAAGTCTGTGGCCTTGGCCGTCAGCGTCTTGCGCAGTCGGGCCAGCGCCGGCAACAGCGCCACGGAGATGCTGTGCGCTGCCGCCAGGTGCATGGCCGTGGGAAACACGTCGTTGGATGACTGGCCCAGGTTCACGTCGTCGTTCGGGTGCACCAGGCGGGCGGCGCCGCGCGGGCCGCCCAGCAGCTCGGAAGCCCGGTTGGCCAGCACCTCGTTCATGTTCATATGGCTCTGCGTGCCCGAACCGGTCTGCCAGACCGAGAGCGGGAACTCGGCGTAGTGCTCGCCGTCCAGCACCTCTTCCGCCGCGCTGGCGATGGCCATGGCCTTGTCGGGCGCCAGCAGGGCCAGCTCCAGGTTCACGCGGGCGCTGGCCAGCTTGACCATGGCCAGCGCCTGCACGATCTCCACCGGCATGCGCTCGGTGGAGATGTCGAAGCAGGCCAGCGAGCGCTGCGTCTGCGCACCCCAGAGCCGCTCGGCGGGCACCTCGATGGGGCCGAAGCTGTCGTGCTCGGTGCGTGTGGGCGCGGGGGGAGGGGGTGTGCTGAGGGACATGGTGATGCTCCCGTGCTGCGGTGGGTCATTCCACCGCCACCATTGTGCGCCGCGCCAGATGCGGGTTCAATACAGCCTGTGCCCCCGACACTGCCGGGCACGGCCGGAAAGGAATCCAACCATGTCGCCCCATTACCACCAGTTCTGCGAACTGTTCGCCCAGCTGGGCCTGCCTGCTGACGTGCCCAGCATCGCCGCCTTCATCCAGAGCCATTCGCCGCTGCCACCCGCCACCCGCCTGGAAGATGCGCCCTTCTGGACGCCGGCCCAGGCCGCGCTGCTGCGCGAGCAGCTGGTGGACGATGCCGACTGGGCCGAAGTGACCGACCAGCTCAACCTGGCCCTGCGCGCCGCCCGGCCCTGACACATCCCGCGGCAAAGCCCTTGCGCCAGCAGGTGCTGCGTTGCGGCACCACAATGCGCGCTGTTTCATCGCCATCACCCCGGAGACTTCCATGACCCTTTCCATGTACCAGGCCAGCGTGCCGCGTTTCATCAACACCCTCGGCAACCTCTCGGCCATCCTGGACAAGGCGCAGGCCCATGTGCTGGCGAAGAAGCTGGACGAGACCGCGCTCACCGGCTTTCGCCTCTACCCCGACATGCTGCCCATGGCCCGCCAGGTCATGATCGTCACCGACACCGCCAAGGGCCTGGCCGCACGCCTGGCCGGCGTGGAGATCCCGGTCTACGAAGACACGGAGAAGACCCTGGCCGAGCTGCAAGCCCGCATCGCCAAGACCATCGCTTATCTGCAGACTTTCACGCCCGCGCAGATCGACGGCACGGAAGACAAGGAAATCGTCATCAAGCGCGGCGACAAGGAAACCCGCTACACCGGCCAGCAGTTCCTGCTGGGCCATGCCGTGCCGAACTTCTACTTCCACGTGACCACGGCCTACGCCATCCTGCGGCACAACGGCGTGGAGATCGGCAAGCGGGATTACCTCGGCAATCCCTGAGTGCTTGCCCTTCCGTACTTCGATAGCGATGGTTGGACTTAAGATCGGCCTCGGGTCAGGGCGGCGCTTCGGGAGTTTTCCCCAGGCTGGCGCTGGCCCCGGACAGAAAGAGGCAGGGCATGGATCTGAAAGAAGCCGGGCTGAAGTGGGAAGAGCTGCACCAGCGTTGGGTCGTGGCGAATCAGGACGCCAGGCGCATGGAGATGAAAATCCTCTTGCGCTACAAGTCGTTTGCCGAAGGCAAGGGGCCGGCCCCCAGCGCCGAAGATCTGTCGCTGGCTGAGCAGCTGCGGCGCACGGCCAACGACGCGCAGGCCGACCGCGACGAGTTCACCCGCCGGGTCTTTCGCTGACCCCCTGGCTGAGGCTTACATGCCGCTGTAGTTCGTCCCGCCGCCTTCCGGCGTGCCCCAGACGATGTTCTTCTGCGTCGGGTCCTTGAGGTCGCTGAAGAACACGCTGCTCAGCCGCTGCGCTGCAAGGTAGTGATGGCCGGGTCTGGGCTCGGCTCCTTCCTCATGCATCTGTTCATGCGCCCGATCCATCGATGCCATCGATCATGTTCATGAAAAACTATCATTTCTGAAAACTGACCACGACGCCTACAGTCCGCCCCATGCCAAGCAAGGCAAGAGACTGATAAAGAAAGAGACGTCGTCATGCAGAAAGTCCTCAGCGGCATCAAGGTGTTGGAGCAAGGCACCTTCATCACCGGCCCGGCGGCCGGTATGTTCCTCGCCGATCTCGGGGCCGAGGTGATCAAGATCGAACAGCCGGGCACGGGCGACCCTTTCCGCGCCTTCCGCGGCGGCCTCTACAGCCCGCACTTCCAGACCTACAACCGCAACAAGCGCAGCATCACGCTCAACACCAAGCTGCCCGAGGACGCCGCGGTGTTCGACGAGCTGGTCAAGGGTGCTGACGTCTACATCCAGAACTTCCGCCCCGGCACCGCGGAGCGTCTCGGTGCCGGCGAGGCCCACCTGCGCGAACTCAACCCCCGCCTGGTCTACTGCGCGATCAGCGGTTTTGGCCAGACAGGCCCGGCCGCGGGCCGCCCGGCCTACGACACGGTGGCGCAGGCGGCCAGTGCGTTTCTCAATCTGCTCGTCAACCCGGCCAATCCGCGTGTGGTGGGGCCGGCCATCGCCGACGCCATGACCGGCTTTTATGCGGCTTACGGCATCCTGGGCGCGCTGGTGGAGCGGGGCCGCACAGGGGTGGGCCGCAAGGTCGAGGTGTCGATGCTGGAGGCGATGTGCCACTTCAACCTCGACGCCTTCACCCACTATTTCTCCGAGGGCGAGATCATGGGGCCCTTCAGCCGCCCCAGCGTTTCCCAGTCTTATGTGCTGGAGTGCGCCGACGGGCTCTGGATTGCGCTGCACATGTCTTCGCCCGAGAAGTTCTGGCAGGGGCTGGCCAACGCCATCGAGCGCCCCCAGCTGTTCGAGGACCCGCGCTTTGCCAATCGCGAGGCACGGATCGCCAACCAGAACGAGCTGATCGTGCTGCTCAGCGGCCTGTTCCGCCAGCAGGACCGGGCCACCTGGTGCCGTCGGCTGGAGGCCGAGGACGTGCCCCACGCGCCCATGTACGACACCCGCGAGGCCATGGAGGACCCGCAGGCACAGCATCTGCAACTCAAGGTGAGCGCGCCCCACCCCGAGGGCGGCGAATGGCACACCATCCGCTCCCCCGTGAGTTTCGATGGTGAACGCGCGCTGGAGGTGAGCGCGCCGCCCCTGCTGGGCGCCGACAACGAAGCCATCGTCGAGCCCCTGCGCCGTAGCCTGGGCGCCTTGCCCAAGCGCGCGGCCTGACCAACAACAAGGAGACCCAAACGTGAATCCCTCGAACGAAAATGAACTGACCCAGGCCGTGCTGGAGCGTCTGGACAGTGCGGCCGATCCCCGCTTTGCGCAGATCATGACGTCGCTGATCAAGCACCTGCACGCTTTCCTGCGCGACGTGGACCTTAAGCCCGACGAATGGATGAATGGCATCCAGTTCCTGACGGCGGTCGGCCAGGCCTGCACCGACAAACGCCAGGAATTCATCCTGCTGTCCGACACCCTGGGCGCCTCGATGATGGTGGTGATGCTGGACCAGGCACGCGCCCTGGCCCAGGGGCAGGCCGGCGCCAAGGCCACCGAGGCGACCGAAGCCACCGTGCAGGGCCCCTACTACTGGGAGGGCGCCCCGGAGCAGCCGCTGGGCGCCAATATCGCCGAGGGGGTCAAGGGCGAGCCCACGCTCTACAGCGGACGCATCACGGACACCAAGGGCCAGCCGCTGCGCGGGGCCCTGCTCGACATCTGGTCCGGCGACGGCGAAGGCAACTACGACATGCAGATCGAGGGCGCGGAGATGGCGGCGCGGGCCCGCATCCGCACCGACGAGCAGGGCCGTTACTGGTACTGGTCCATCCGGCCTTCCTACTACCCGGTGCCGGTGGACGGCCCGGTCGGGCGCATGCTCGGCGGCATGGGGCGCCACCCCAACCGCCCCGGCCACATCCACATGATGGTGTCGGCGCCCGGGCATGTGCCGGTCACCACGCACCTCTTCGTGGCCAACAGTCCCTACATCGACTCCGACGCAGTCTTCGGCGTGCGGCCCAGCCTGATCGTGGACTACGAAAAGCACCCGGCCGGCAAGGCGCCCGATGGCCGGGTCATGGACAAGACCTACTGGACGGCTCACTACGACTTCTGCCTCGCGCCCCAAGTTGCCTGAGGCCTTACTCCCATGAAAATCGGTAAAGAAACCATCCCCAAGACCGCCATCTGCACCTCCGACGAACACACCATCGTCGTGAGGGGGCAGGACCTGTGCCAGGACCTGATCGGCCACCTGTCCTTTGCGGACTACTTCTTCCTGCTGCTGACCGGGCGCAAGCCCGATGCCGCCTGCAGCGCGGTGCTCAACGCCACCCTGGTGGCCATTGCCGAGCACGGCATGGTGCCCAGCGTGCAGGCCAGCCGCATGACCTTTGCGGCAGCGCCCGATGCGCTGCAGGGCGCGGTGGCCGCGGGCATCCTGGGCTGCGGCTCGGTCATCCTGGGGGCCTCCGAAACCGCGGGCCGTCTCTTTGCGGACGTGGCCGCCCGCGTGGATGCCGGCGCCACCCTGGACGCGGCGGCGGCCGCCGCCATCGGCGAGCTCAAGGCCGCGCGCCGTGCCATCCCCGGTTACGGCCATCCGCTGCACAAGGCCCGTGACCCGCGTGTGGACCGCCTGATCGAAGTGGCCACCCAGGCCGGCGCCGACCTGCGCTACGTGCACATCGCCCAGGCGCTGGAGCGTGCGATTCCCGGCATCACCGGCAAGGACTTGCGCATGAACGTGTCGGCCGCCATTCCGGCCGTGCTCATGGGCGTCGGCTTCCCGGTGTCCTCGCTGCGCGGTGTGCCCATCCTGGCGCGCACGGCGGGCCTGATCGCCCACCTGGCCGAGGAAGCGGAAAAGCCCAGTGGCTTCGCCCTGTCTTACCAGGCCACGCGCGAGCTGCAGTACGACGGCGTCCTGCCCGAAGGTTACGGGGAGGCCGCATGAAGCGGCGCCTGCTGCTGGCGAGCGCCTTGCTGGCCACGGGCGTGACCATGGCGCAGACGCCCGCACCCCGCCCGCTCATCAAGCTGGTGGTGCCCTTTGCCGCCGGCACGACCACCGACATCGTGGGCCGCCTGCTGGCCGATGGCCTGGGCAAGCAGCTGGCCCAGACCGTCATCGTGGAGAACAAGCCGGGGGCGGGCGGCACGATCGGCAGTGACCTGGTGGCCAAGTCCGGCGCCGACAGCCAGACCCTGCTGCTCGGCACGGTGGGGACCCACGCCATCAACCCATCGCTGTACAAGCGTCTGTCCTATCAGCCGCAGCGCGACTTCGTGCCCCTCGGTTTTGTGGGCGCCACGCCCACGCTGCTGGTGGTGCCCGCGGCCTCGCCCTGGAAGAGCGTGGCGGACCTGGGACGCGCCAGTGGCAAGGACGTGAGTTTTGCCTCGGCCGGCAACGGCACTTCGGGGCACCTGGCCGGCGAGATGCTCAACATCCGCCTGGGCAAGGATTTCGTGCACGTGCCCTATCGCGACGGGGCCCAGGCGCTGACCGAGTTGATAGCCGGCAACGTGCAGTTCATGTTCTACCACCCCGCCGCCGTGCTGCCGCACATCCGCTCGGGCAAGTTGCGGGCCCTGGGCGTGTCCAGTGCGCGGCGCAGCGCCGCCGTGCCCGATGTGCTGCCCCTCGTCGAGCAGGGCGTGGCCGACTTCGACCTGGTGGCCTGGTTCATGTTGTACGCGCCGGCGGATGTGCCCGCTGCGCAGCGCGACCGTTTGCGTGCTGCGACGCGCCAGGTGCTGGCCCAGCCCGAGGTGCGCGAGAAGCTCGCGGCCCAGGGGGTGGAGCTGTCGGAGATGAATGCGACCGAGATGGCCGCCTTTGGCGCCGCCGAGATCGCCAAGTGGGGTGAAGCCGTCAAGCGCTCCGGTGCCCAGGTCGACTGACATGCAGAAAGGAGCCCATGCCATCGAATGATTCCAGACGAAGTGAGCACCGGGTTTGCTTCGACCCTCTCTTTCCCGTTGTAAGTTGCAGGTAAAAATTTTTATCAAAGCGGACTGCAGTCCGCACAAGGAGACAAACATGCGCTTGAATATCAAATTGCTGACCGGCCTGTTCCTGGGACTGGTTTGCAGCCTGGGCCATGCCCAGAATGCCGACTGGCCCAGCAAGCCCATCAAGATCGTGGTCGGCTTTGCGGCCGGCACACCGCCGGACATCTTTGCCCGCATGTACGGCGACTACGCGTCCAAGAAACTCGGCGTGCCGGTCGTGGTCGACAACAAGCCGGGGGCAGCAGGCAATCTGTCGTCGGATGCGGTGGCGAAATCGCCGGCCGATGGCTACACCGTGCTCTACAACCTGTCGACGGCGTTCACGCTCAATCCCTTCCTGTACGCCAAGCTGCCTTTTGATCCCGAGAAGGATCTCACCCCTGTCGCCACGACCATGCGCCAGGGGCTGGTGCTGATTGCGAATCCGAAATTCCCTGCCAATTCAATCAAGGACCTCGTGGCTGCTGCGAAAGCCAAGCCGGGCACCATTTCGCACGCCTCCTATGGTGCCGGCAGCCCCTCCCATCTGATCGTCGAGATCCTGAAGGACGAGGCCAAGATCGAGATGATCCACGTCCCCTACCGCGCCAGCCCCATCGCCGATCTGGTGGGTGGCCAGGTGGACACGCTGATGGAGCCGATCGCCACCGCGATGCCCCTGATCACGAGCGGTCGCGCCAAGGCCCTGGCCTATTCAGGGCCCAGCCGTCACCCCGCCCTGCCGGATGTGCCCACGCTCGCGGAAGTGGTGCCGGGCCTGGCCGTGATGTCCTGGCATGGCATCTGGGCACCCGCGGCCACGCCGGCCCCGGTGCTGGCACGCCTCAACAGCGTGCTGGTGGAAGCCAGCAAGGATGCCGACATGCAAAAACGCATCAAGGACCTGAACGTGGAGCCGCTGGGGGTCTCGCGGGCTGAAATGGCCACCCTGGTGAGCCAGGATGCCGGCATGTTCGGCAAGATCGTCAAGGCGCGCAACATCCGCCTGGACTGAACCGCTGCTCTGCATCTGAACAAGGCCGATGTCCGGTTTTCGGGCATCGGCCTTTTCCATTCAAGGCACCTTCTGCAGGCTGCTGTTGAAACCCAGCTTGCGCACGATGGACGAGAAGGAGCGCACCTCGGGCGAGGGGCGGTCGGCCTTGCGCCGCAGGATGCCCGGGGTGCGGATGGGGGTGGGGTTCTCGATCGGGATGGCCTTGAGGAAACCGCCACCCGGTATCACGCTGCGCGAGACGATGGTCGCGATCTCGGTGCGTTCCACGAGTGACAGCATGGGGCTGATGGTGTTCATTTCGGCCACCACCCGCGGCTCGGCGCCGCAGGCGACGAAACATTCCTCCAGCATCGAGCGCGTGGTGAACTCCCGGGTCAGCAGGACGAGGGCCTGCCGGTGCAGCTCCACCATGCGCACCCGCTTGCGCTTGCGCAGCGGATGGCCGGGGCCGACCACCAGCACCATTTCCTCGTTGTAGAGCGGCTCGAAGACCAGCTCGCTCAGGCCGGAGGGGCGGTAGGTGATGCCGAGGTCCAGCTCGCCGGCGCTGACCTTGTGGACGATGCTGTCGGCGGCCAGTTCTTGCACCGTCATGTGCACGGTGGGGTGGCGCTTCATGAAGATGGAGACGCACTCGGGGATGAAACCGAGGTTGAAGGAGTGGGTGGCGCCTACCCGGACGAAGCCGGCGAGTTCTCCTTCGGATTCCTTCAAGGCACCGACGCCCTGGTCGATCTCCTGCAAGGCCCGGGTGGCGTAGACGAGAAAGGTCTCGCCGGCTTCGGTGAGGGTGACCCGCTTGGCAACCCGGTCGAACAGTGTGCTGCCCAGCTCCTCCTCGAGTTGGCGGATCTGGTGCGACAGGGTGGACTGGGTCACGTGCACCCGCTCGGCGGCCCGGGTAAAGCTCAGCGAGCTGGCCAGCGCAGCGAAATACCGGAGATGTCTCAGTTCCATCAGGCGCTTTCTTGATCATCGACAGCATCGATCGTAACAATCTAAATTCATCACTACCAGCGAAGATGTTTCATCCCTACACTCCCCCCACCTTGGAGGGGAGACCTTGTGCGCGTGTCGAGGATAGAGATGGATGATGAGCTGGTGCTCAGCGAACAAACCTTGAGCGCGACCCTGGTTACACCCGGCGCCCTGCATCGGCTGGGTGGCGCGGGGCGTGTCGTGAGCTGGCGTCGTTATGGCGCCGGGGAACCCCTGGTGCTGATCCATGGCGGGCATGGCTCCTGGCTGCATTGGGTGCGCAACATCGAGCGGCTGGCGGCCGCGCATGAAGTCTGGGTGCCCGACATGCCCGGCTTTGGCGCATCCAACGCATTGCCCCGGGAAACGACTTTCAGCGAGCTGGTCGATGCGCTGGCTGTGTCCGTCGACCTGGCCGTGGGGCCGGGCCGTGTCATCAACCTGGCCGGGTTTTCATTTGGGGCTGTCGTGGCGGCCCACCTGGCGTTGCGCCGCGGGTCAGTGCGCAAGCTGGTCCTGCTGGGCCCGACCGGGCACGGGGGGCGACGTCGTGAATCATCACCGATGGTGAACTGGCGCCGTTCCACCGCAGCGGCGGACATGCGGGCCGACCTGCAGCACAACCTGGCCGTGCTGATGCTGCATGGCCCCGTCGACCCGCTGGCGCTCGAGATCCACCGGTACTCCTGTGTGCACACGCGCTACCGCAGCAAGCAGACCTCGCAGAGCCCGGTGCTGCCCGCTGTCCTGGCGCAACTGCAGCTGCCCATGCTCATGCTCTGGGGCGAGCACGACGCGACCGGTGTGCCCGAAGAGATCGGCCCCCTCTACCAGGACGGCCGGGCGGAGCGCCGCTGGGCGAGCATCCCGGGCGCGGGCCACTGGGTGCAGTACGAGGCCGCCGAGGCCGTCAACGATCTGCTGTTCGACTGGTTGCAATGACGATGCCGATGCGCGACGACGCCGGCAAGACGGCACAGACCCTTTTCGAGAAGCTCTGGCTGCGGCATGTGGTCAGCGAGGATGCAAGCGGTAATGCGCTGCTCTATGTCGACCGGCACCTGGTCTATGAAGTGACGAGCCCGCAGGCCTTTGAAGGCCTGCGTCTCGCCAGGCGGCAACCGTGGCGGGCGCAGAGCGTGCTGGCCACGGTGGACCACAA
Source organism: uncultured Hylemonella sp. (assembly GCA_963512175.1). Taxonomy (GTDB): domain Bacteria; phylum Pseudomonadota; class Gammaproteobacteria; order Burkholderiales; family Burkholderiaceae_C; genus Hylemonella. The sequence goes on from CAUPLI010000010.1 coordinate 44,464, forward strand.
CATCCCGACCATCGCCCGCCACCGCGGCTCCTTCGGCGCGATCCAGGACCCCTTGTCCCGGCTGCAGGTCGAGCAGCTGGATACGAATTGCCGGGAGTTCGGCATCACGCAGTTCGGCCTGAAGGACAGGCGCCAGGGCATCATCCATGTCGTGGGGCCGGAGCAGGGGGCCACCCTGCCGGGCATGACCGTGGTGGCCGGCGATTCGCATACCAGCACGCATGGCGCCTTCGCCGCGCTGGCCTTCGGTATCGGCACCTCGGAGGTGGAGCACGTGCTGGCCACCCAATGCCTGCAACTGCAGAAACTGAAAACGATGAAGGTGCAGGTGGACGGCCGCCTGCCGCCGGGTGTGAGCGCCAAGGATCTGGCCCTGGCCGTCATCCAGCGCCTGGGCAGCGGCGGGGGCGCCGGCTACGCCCTTGAGTTTGCCGGAGATGCGGTGGCTGCCCTCTCGATGGAAGGGCGCATGACCCTGTGCAATATGGCCATCGAGGCCGGCGCACGGGTGGGGCTGGTAGGCGTGGACGAAACCACCCTCGGCTACCTGCGCGGCCGGCCCCTGGCCCCCCGCGGGGCGCTCTGGCAAAGTGCCGTGGGCTATTGGCGCACCCTGGTCAGTGACGAGGGTGCGGCCTTCGATCGCACGCTCCGTCTCGACGCTGCCTCCGTGGAGCCCATGGTGAGCTGGGGCACCTCTCCGGACATGGTGGTGCCGGTGACCGGGCGGGTGCCGGATCCGGCGCAGGAGGCCGACCCCGTGCGCCGGTCTGCGCTGGCGCTCGCGCTGGATTACATGGGCCTCGAAGCGGGCCGGCCCGTGGCCGACCTCCGCCTGGACAAGGTCTTCATCGGTTCATGCACCAACGCGCGGATCGAGGACTTGCGCGCGGCGGCAGCGGTCATCCGCGGACGACAGGTCGCACCGTCCATCCGGCAGGCCCTGGTGGTGCCGGGCTCGGGCCTGGTGAAAGCACAGGCGGAAGCCGAGGGCCTCGATCAGCTCTTCATCCAGGCCGGCTTTGAATGGCGCGAGCCTGGGTGCTCGATGTGTCTGGGCATGAACGACGACCGGCTGTCGCCCGGGGAGCGCTGTGCCTCGACCTCGAATCGCAACTTCGAAGGGCGGCAAGGTGCGGGCGGCCGCAGTCACCTGGTCAGCCCGGTCATGGCCGCGGCGGCAGCGATCGCGGGGCATTTTGTGGATGTGAGAGAGAGTTGTTCATGAGTTCGGCCTTCGCACCCTTCACCCTGCTGGATGGCCTGGTCGTCCCCATCGACCGGGTCAACGTCGATACGGACGCCATCATTCCCAAGCAGTTCATGAAATCCATCCGCCGCACGGGTTACGGTGATTACCTGTTCGACGCGTGGCGCTACGAGGACCCTGGCGAGCCGGGCCAGGACTGCAGCGGCAGGCCGCGCCGGCCGGACTTCGTGCTGAACCAGGCGCGTTACGCCGGGGCCAGTGTCCTGCTGGCGAGGGACAACTTCGGCTGCGGCTCCAGCCGGGAGCATGCGGTCTGGGCGCTGCGTGATTTCGGCATACGCGCCCTGGTGGCGCCCAGTTTCTCCGGTATTTTTCACGGCAACTGCCTGAAGAACGGATTGCTGCCCGTCGTGCTGGATGAGTCGGTGGTGCAGGGCCTGTTCGAGGCGGTCCTGCGCCAGCCCGCTTATCGGCTCCGGATCGACCTTGCCGCGCAGACCGTGACCTTGCCCTCCGGCCGCGTGCAGGGTTTTGACATCGACCCCGAGCGCAAGCACCGCCTGCTGGAGGGGCTGGATGACATTGCCATCACCTTGCAGCAAGCGGATGCCATCCGTGCGTATGAGCGCCGGCGCTTTGAGTTGGAGCCCTGGCTACGCTCCTGATCCGGGTGGGGACAGAAAGCAGAACGGGGTCTTTTGACCCCGTTCTGTGGATGACATCAGATGAACATCACATGCTGCTGTAGTTCGGCCCGCCACCGCCTTCGGGCGTGACCCACACGATGTTCTGCGTCGGGTCCTTGATGTCGCAGGTCTTGCAGTGCACGCAGTTCTGCGCGTTGATCTGCAGGCGGTCGCTGTTGTCGTCGTTTTTCACGAACTCGTAGACGCCGGCCGGGCAGTAGCGGCTCTCAGGCCCTGCGTACTTGCTCAGGTTGATGCTCACGGGCACGCTGGCGTCTTTCAGCGTCAGGTGCGCGGGCTGGTCTTCGGCGTGGTTGGTGTTGCTGATGAAGACGCTGCTCAGGCGGTCGAAGGTCAGCTTGCCGTCCGGCTTGGGGTAGGCGATCTGCGCGCACTCGGCCGCCGGCTTGAGGCGGGTGTGGTCGGCTTCCTTGCGGTGGATGGTCCAGGGCGGGGTCTTGATGCCGATCCTGGGCAGGAACCAGTTTTCGATGCCGGTCATGATGGCGCCGATCAGGTTGCCCTTCTTGAACCACTGCTTGAAATTGCGCGACTTGTGCAGTTCGTCGTAGAGCCAGCTCTGCGCGAAGTTGACCGGGTAGGCGGTCACTTCGTCATGCTGGCGGCCGGACGTGAGGGCACCGTACAGGGCCTCGGCGGCCAGCATGCCGCTCTTGATGGCGGCGTGGCTGCCCTTGATGCGGCTGGCGTTCAGGTAACCGGCGTCGCAGCCCACCAAGGCGCCGCCGGGGAAGACCACCTTGGGCAGGCTCAGCAGGCCGCCGGCGGTGATGGCGCGCGCGCCGTAGCCGATGCGCTTGCCGCCTTCGATGTGCTTGCGGATGGCGGGGTGCGTCTTCCAGCGCTGCATTTCCTCGAAGGGGCTCAAGTACGGGTTCTGGTAGTCCAGGCCGGTGACGAAACCCAGGGTGATCTTGTTGCCTTCCAGGTGATACAGGAAACCGCCGCCGTAGGTGCTGTTGTCCATGGGCCAGCCGGCGGTGTGCACCACGAGACCGGGCTTGGCTTTGTCTGCCGGCACTTCCCACAGTTCCTTGATGCCCAGGGCGTAGCTTTGCGGGTCCCGGCCTTCGTCCAGCTTGTATTTCGCGATGATCTGCTTGCCCAGGTGGCCGCGTGCGCCTTCGGCGAAGACGGTGTATTTGGCGTGCAGCTCCATGCCGAGCTGGAAACCGTCATGCGGCTGGCCGTCCTTGCCGATGCCCAGGTTGCCCGTGGCTACGCCCTTGACGGAGCCATTCTCGTTGTAGAGCACTTCGGCGGCAGTGAAGCCGGGGAAGATCTCCACGCCCAGGGCTTCGGCCTGCTCGCCCAGCCATTTGGTGAGCACACCCAGGCTGATGACGTAGTTGCCGTCGTTGTGGAAGCAGTCGGGCACCAGGAAGTTGGGGGTGCGTTTGGCACCGGTTTCGGACAGGAAGAGCACGTCGTCGCCGGTCACGGGCTGGTGCAGCGGGGCGCCCATCTCTTTCCAGTTGGGAAAGAGTTCGTTCAGGGCGATCGGGTCCATCACCGCGCCGGAGAGGATGTGGGCGCCGGGTTCGCCGCCTTTTTCCAGCACCACGACCGAGACGTCCTGGCCTTTTTCAGCGGCCAATTGCTTGAGGCGGATGGCCGTGGACAGGCCGCCGGGGCCGCCGCCGACGACGACCACGTCGTATTCCATGGCCTCGCGGGGGCCGAACTGGGCAAGGATTTCTTCGTGGGTCATGGTCTCGTCTCTGCTGGTTTATCGCTTGATAATGGGGCCGTCATGGTGCGGGATGTTAGGGGTAAACGCTGACCCGGCCTGTCGGATTTGCGACTGATTTTATTCCGGTTTGAAGGAAAAATAGAACGGTCGTTCTATTTTGTTTGGGTTGACTCAGAAAGGGCCTGTCATGGCTTACAGCATCGATCTTTCCGGCCGCGTGGCCTTCATCACCGGCGCCTCGGGCGGCCTGGGCGCCCAGTTTGCGCGCACCCTCTCGCGCGCCGGCGCGGCCGTGGTGCTGGCGGCGCGGCGCATCGAGAAGCTCAAGGAGCTGCGCGCGCAGATCGAGGGCGAGGGCGGCGATGCCCACGTGGTGGAGCTGGACGTGACGGACATCGGCTCCATCAAGTCGGCGGTGGCGCACGCCGAGACCGAGGTGGGTTCCATCGACATCCTCATCAACAATTCGGGCGTCAGCACCACGCAGCGCATCGTGGACGTGACCGAGGAAGACTACGACTACGTGCTCGACACCAACACCAAGGGCGCCTTCTTCGTGGCGCAGGAAGTGGGCAAGCGCATGCTGGCGCGTGCCAAGGGGGCGGCGCCGGGCACCTACACGGGCGGGCGCATCGTGAACATCGCCTCCATGGCCGGGCTCAAGGTGCTGCCGCAGATCGGCGTGTACTGCATGAGCAAGGCCGCCGTGGTGCACATGACGCGCGCCATGGCCATGGAGTGGGGCAAGTTCGGCATCAACGTCAACGCCCTGTGCCCGGGTTACATCGACACCGAGATCAACCACCACCACTGGCAGACCGAGCAGGGGCAAAAGCTCATCGCCATGCTGCCGCGCAAGCGTGTGGGCCAGCCGGCCGACCTGGACGCGGTGCTGGTGATGCTGTGTTCCAAGGAGAGCCACTTCATCAATGGCGCGGTGATCCAGGCCGACGACGGCTTCGCGGTCTAGGGCCTGTTCACACTAATTTCTCAAGTGCGAACGAGGTGCAAACGGCGCCAATCTAGGCGCGCGACGAAACCCAGACTGGCCGTCTGGGTGAGGAGTGCAACAACGAGTGGCGCCGTTTGCACCCCGTTCCCTTCGGGTTGCGGCCAAAAAGGCCATGCGGGGTGTTACGCGGACTTGCCGGGGGCTGACCCCGGCGGCGTCCACGCGCCTACCGCATGACCTTTTTGATCCGCAACGCATCTTGAGAAATTAGTGTGAACAGGCCCTAACCGTCATGCCCGGCAGCGCGACCGGGACTTGACGCAGGTCATGAAACGGCGGGCCGGTCGGCGCACAATCCGCCCATGCCCATCACCAAAGTCCCGCCTGCCGAGTTGCGCCTGGCCGTCGACGCCGGGGCGCTGGGTTTTGCCGACACCTCCGAGCTGCTGCCGCAAGCGCTGCCCTGGATAGGCCAGGAGCGGGCCGAGCAGGCCGCGCGTTTCGGCCTGCAGATGGACCAGCCGGACTACAACCTCTTCGTGCTGGGCGAGGTGGGCAGCGGCCGCACCACGCTGCTGTGCCAGATGATGCGCGAGGTGGCGGCCAGCCGGCCGGTGCCGCCGGACCTGTGCTACCTGCACAACTTCGATGCGCCCGAGCACCCGCGCGCGTTGCGCATGCCGCCCGGCCAGGGCCGCCAGCTGCGCAGCCTGATGCAGCAGCTGGTCAAGCTGCTGCAGACTGAAATTCCCAAGCGCCTGGATGGCGAGGATTTCCGCGGCGAGAGCGAGCACCTGCACAAGACCTACAAGGCCGAGGACGTGCGCGCTTTCGCCGAGCTCGATGCCTACGCCGAGGCGCGCAGCTTCGCCATCATCCGCGACGAGGGGCACCTGGTGCTGACCCTGCGCGACGAGAAGGGCGAGCCCATGACCGAAGGCAAGCTTCTGGCACTCCCGAAGGAAAAGCGCGCCGAGACGGACCGGCTGGAAGAAGAGCTGCGCGGCGAGATCACACGCTACCTGGACAAGACGCGCGCGCTGGAGCGTGTGGTGAACGAGGGCCTGGCCGCGCTGCGCCGCCAGGTGATCAAGCCGCTGCTGGAGCATGAGCTGCAGGAGATCCGCAACGAGCTGCGCAAGCAGATCAAGGACACGGTCAAGCTGGGGGGCTACCTGGACCAGGTGGCGCACGACATGCTGGAGAACCTGGAGCTGTTCCAGCCCGTCGACGAGGACGAGGACGTGCGCCAGCAGGCGCTGGCCGGCGTGCTGGCGCGCTACCACGTGAACCTGGTGGTGGACAACCACGGCCGCGAGGGCGCGCCGGTGATCGTGGAGGACAACCCGCTGTTCCGCACCCTGTTCGGCAGCATCGAGTACCAGAACGAGAACGACGTGCTGGTCACGGACTATTCGCGCATCCGCGCGGGCAGCCTGCTCAAGGCGCACGGCGGCTTCATCATGCTGCACCTGCGCGACCTGCTGGCCGACGAGCCGGTGTGGGAGAAACTGCGCCGTTTCCTGCGCAGCGCCCGTCTGCAGATCGAGGAGCCGGGCATGCTCTACGCGCCCATTGCCGCGGTCTCGCTGCAGCCCGAGCCGGTGGACGTGGACGTGAAGATCATCCTGGTGGGTTCGGTGGAGGAGTACTACGCCGTGCAGGAGGGTGACCCGGAGTTCGCGCGGCGTTTCCGCTGCAAGGTGGACTTTGCCGAGAGCTTCACGGCCAGTGCCCAGACGCGCCGCGCCACCGCCATCTTCGTCGCGCATACCTGCCGCAGGATGGGCCTGCCGCATTTCAGTGCCGCGGCCGTGGCCGCGTTGCTGGAGGAGGCCCACCGCGAGGCCGAAGACCAGGCGCGCCAGAGCGCCATCTTCGCGCACAGCGAGGCGCTGGTGATGGAGGCCGCTGCCATGGCGCGCGCGCGCGGAGTTGCGCTGGTGGAGGCCGTCGACGTGCTGGCCGCGCGGCAGGCGCGCATCCATCGCCACGACTATCCCGAGCAGCGCCTGCAGGAAACCATCACCGACGGCGAGCGCCTGCTCGACGTGGACGGCGAGAAGGTGGCGCAGGTCAACGGCCTCACGGTGGTGGACCTGGGCGACTACCGCTTCGGTTTTCCCGTGCGCGTGACGGCGCGCACGCACGCGGGCGACGAGGGGCTGCTCAACATCGAGCGCGAGGTGGAGCTCTCGGGCCCCATCCACGACAAGGGCGTGCTCATCCTCAACAGCTACCTGGCCGCGCTGTTCGCGCACATCGCGCCGCTGGCGCTCAACGCGGCGGTGGTGTTCGAGCAGGAGTACAGCGGGGTGGAGGGCGACTCGGCCTCGTGCGCCGAGTTCTATGCGCTGCTGTCCTCGCTCTCGGGCCTGCCGCTGCAGCAGGGCATCGCCGTGACGGGCGCGGTGAACCAGCACGGCGAGATGCTGCCGGTGGGCGGCATCAACGAGAAGATCGAAGGGTATTTCCGCAGCTGCGAACTGATGGGCCTGAGCGGCCGCCAGGGTGTGCTGATCCCGCGGCGCAACCGCCGCCACCTGATGCTCGACCCGCGCGTGGTGGAGGCGGTGGCGCAGGGGCGTTTCCACATCTGGACGGCCGATTCCGCGGGCGAGGGGATGGAACTGCTCTGCGGCCAGCGCTTCGGCGAACTCGGCGCCGCCGGCTACCCGGCCGACACGGTGCTGGGCCGTGCGCAGAAGACGCTGCAGGACTACCGCAAGGCCACCCAGGCCGCCGGCGCGAAACCCGAGCGCCGGCCGCGCACGCTGAAGTAGCGCCTACTTGCCCATGAGCGCGGCCTCGTAGGCTTTCTTCAGGTCGCGGTATTCCTCGCAGGGGAAGAAACAGAGCCGGTCCAGTGCCTCCAGGTGCTCGCGTGCCTTGTCCAGGCGGCCGAGCGCGATATAGGCCTCGCCGATGTACTCGTGTGCGCCGCGGTGCTTGGGGTTCAGTTCCAGCGCGCGCAGGTAGGCGTCCAGCGATTCGTTGTAGCGCTGCAGATGCCTGTAGCTGTAGCCCAGCAGGTTGTAGCCGTCGGCATTGCCGGGGTGTTCGCGCGTGTAGTTTGTCAGCAGGGTGGCGGCGGCGCGCCAGTCCTGTTTCCCGATCAGTGCGCGCGCCTGCTGCAGTTCGTCGGGCGGGGCCGGGCTGACGGGCGTGAGGTCGGCGGCGCGCGCCGGGGCGGCGCACAGCAACAGCATGACAAGCACGGTGGCGGGCAGGGGGGTGGAAGGCATGATGCGGCTCCTTCCGGACGGTGGCGGGATGGCTGCGGACGGGTCCGGACTGGAAGCTTAGGTCGCGTCTGCCGGGATTGCAAGCCGTGCCGGGGCCGGTATGGCCAGCCCTTACTTCTTTTCCCTGGGCACGCGGCCCATCAGATAGAACTCGGGGTTGGGCATCATGTTGCTGAACGAGGCCATGCGGTTGGAGAGGCCGAAGAAGGCCGTGATGGCGGCGATGTCCCAGGCGTCCTCGTCGCTGAAACCGTGGGCGTGCAGGGCGGCGAAGTCCTCCTCGCCGATCTCGTGCGAGCGCTGGCAGACCTTCATGGCGAAGTCCAGCATGGCGCGCTGGCGCGGTGTGATGTCGGCCTTGCGGTAATTGACGGCGACCTGGTCGGCCACCAGGGGCTTTTTCTCGTAGATGCGCAGGATGGCGCCGTGCGCCACCACGCAGTACAGGCACAGGTTGGCCGCGCTGGTGGTGGTGACGATCATCTCGCGGTCGCCCTTGCCCAGGCCCGAGTCCTCCTTGAGCATGAGCGCATCGTGGTAGGCAAAGAAGGCACGCCATTCCGCCGGGCGGCGCGCCAGCGCCAGGAAGACGTTGGGCACGAAACCGGATTTTTCCTGCACCTCCAGGATCCGGGCGTGGATGTCCTCGGGCAGGTCCTTGAGTTCGGGGTGGGGGTAGCGGTTCATGCGGTCTCCGGCAGGTGGAGTTCGCATTATCGGGCGCGGACGCTCACCCTCTCAGGCTTCCAGGTCGGTGAAAGCGCTGTTGCGGCCCGACGCCTTGGCGCGGTAGAGGGCCCGGTCGGCCCGGCGCAGCAGCGATTCGGCGTTCTCGCCCTCGCGCCACTGGGCCAGGCCGGCGCTGATGGTGATGTGGTGGGGCAGTCCCGGGGTACGCAGAGCCGCCACGGCCGCGCGCATGCGCTCCACCAGCGTCACGGCAGCGTTGATGTCGGTTTCGGTCAGCAGCACCACGAATTCCTCGCCGCCCAGGCGTGCGACATGGTCGCTCTGGCGCACATTGGCCCCCAGGCTGTCGGCCACCTGGCGCAGCACCGCGTCCCCGACGTCGTGGCCGTGCTTGTCGTTGACCTGCTTGAAATGGTCGAGGTCGAAGTAGACGGCGGTGAGGGTGCGGTGGTAGCGCTGGGCCCGCAGGATTTCGTCGTCCAGCCGCAGCTCCAGCATGCGGCGGTTGCCGACCCCGGTGAGCGGGTCGGTCAGCATCAGATGCTCCAGTTCGCGGCGGGCCAGTTCTTCGTTCTTCAGGGTGCGCAGCAGGATGGAGCCCAGCAGCACGGAGAAGGCAGAAATCGTCAAGGCTGCCAGCACCACCAGCAGGGTGTGCTGGCGCCAGTCGCCCAGCAGATCCTCGAGGGCGGCGGTGACGGCCACGACCAGGGGGTAGTCCTGCACGCGGATGTAGGTGACGACGCGGGCGCGGCCGTCCACCGGGCTGACCTCGGACTGGTAGTGGCCTTTGGGGTTGGCACCCATGTGCCGGGTCCACATGGTGCTCTGCGCCACGGAGCTGCCGATGATCCTGGCGTCCATCGGGCTGCGGAAGAGGAAGAGACCGTCGGTCCGGATGATGGCAATGGTGCCCTGGGGCTGGGTGCGCTCGGCCTCGAAGGTGCCGGCGATGCGGTCGAGCTCGATGGCCGCGAAGATGACGGCGACGTTGCCGCCGGCTTTCGTGACCGGCATCGAGATGGGGATGCCCAGCTTGCCCGTGACCCGGCTGACCACGGGCTGGGCCACGTAGAGGCCACGGGTCTGATCGTTGAACTGGGCCCGGAAGTAGTCGCGGTCCGAGACGTTCGTCTGCCGGGCCTGCCCGCGGTCCGGGATGTAGCGCAGGGTGCCGTCGAGGGTGACCATGCGGATGTCGATCAGGCCGTCGGACGCCTTGCGCAGGTCATCGACCAGGCTGATGAAGTCTGGATCCTTGCCGGGGTCCTGCCTGGGATGTTCGGCCATCCAGTGCCGGGCCACGACGAGGGAGGTTTCGGCCTGCTTGAAGAGGGAGCGGGTCTGCTCGTGCACGGCTGTGCTGAGCTGGTCCAGGACCTGGGCGTTGGCGCTGAGTATGCTCTGGCGTTCCCACCAGGTCCAGAAGCCGACAAAGCCCCACAGGCAGATCAGCAGGCCACCGACCAGACCGAACACGATGCGGCGATTGACCCCGGGCAAGGGCCCGATCAGCCTGGCCTTCAGACGCTGCACACTGGATCCCCTCAACGACTGCTTGTTTTTGTTCTGGGAGCGTGTTGCGCTTCCGCAGGAAGTCCCTGGTACCTGTATGCACTCTAATGCATATCCCCGGCGGCGTCGAGAAGGCCCCGCCCCGCCAGGCGCCAAAGTGTTGAAGAAGTCACGCCGGTTTTAGAACCTGTTTGCGATCTGGAAGGGGTCGCGCTGTCAGGCTTGCAGCTGTTCCGATTCGACGATGTCTACACCCGGCTGCTCGCGCAGCACGCCGGCGAGCAGGGCCTGGGCGATGCGCGCCGCCGGCACGGCCCGGTAACGGCGCGGGATCAGCGGGCGCAGGGCGCGCGCGATGGCCAGGCCGATGCGCTCGCCCGGGCGCGATGCCTCACGCTCGGCGTCGATCAGCGAAGGGCGCACCACGGTGCAGACCGGGTAGCCCAGGGCGCGGATGCCGGCTTCGGCCTGCGCCTTGGTGCGCAGGTAGAAATTGCCGCCCGCGCTGGCGCCCAGCGAGGAGTTGAGTGCGTAGCGGCTGGCGCCGGCCGCACGGGCCAGCCGGCCCACCTGGATGGGGAGGTCACGGTCCACCGCGGCAAAGGCGGCCTGCGAACCGGCGGCCTTGATCGTCGTGCCCAGGGTGCAGATGACGGCATCCACCTGCCACCAGGGCGCATCGGCGGGCAGGGCGGCGAAGTCGAGCACCGGGTTGAGCAGCTTGGGGTGGACAGGCAGGGGCCGGCGCGTGGGGGCGACGACCTGCTGAATGCGCGGGTCGGCCAGGGCAGCGGCCAGCACTTCGCGGCCGACGGCGCCGGTGGCACCGACCAGCAGCAGGCGCAGGGAATGGGCGGGTGCTGTCATGGCGGGATCAGCCGGCGGTGAGCTTGTGCACCAGATCGGCCGTGGTGCTGGCCTTGTACTTGCGCATCAGGCGGGCGCGGTAGATCTCCACCGTGCGGTAGCTGATGGCCAGGGCCTTGCCGATCTCCTTGGAGGTCAGGCCCTCCAGCAGGTGGGCGGCCACCTCGCGCTCGCGCGCCGTCAGTTCGGCCTTGACCGGGCGGCGCGAGCTGAGGTCTTCGAAGGTCCAGATGCCGGCGCCGTGCGGTTCGGCCGGGTCCAGCGCGCGACCGGTCACGTGGCACCAGAACACTTCCCCCTTGAAACGGCCGTCGACCCGCTTCATGATGCGGTCATCGGCATAACTGCCCTGGCGGTTCATGATGGGGGTGATGCGTGCACCGGTGCGCTCGAATTCGTCGGCGCTGGGGTAGAGCACGAGGAAGGACTGGCCCACCAGCTCTTCGCGGCTGCTGCCGAACATCTCGCAGACATGCCGGTTGCAGTCCATGATGATGCGGTTGCGCGAAAGCACCATGCCGATGGGGGCGTATTCGAAAGCGAGGCGGTAGTCGATGTCCATAAGGGATGGATTCTAGGCATAACTACGTATTCTGATAAGTAGTATCGTTGCCGATTTGCTGCTTCAAACATTTTTAAAAGGAGAACAGCGTGAACAAGGTGTACCCGAGTGCGGCCAAGGCCATCGAAGGCGTGATCCGCGACGGCCAGCTGCTGGCCGTGGGCGGCTTCGGCCTGTGCGGCATTCCCGAGGCCCTGATCGACGCCGTGCGCGACAGCGGCGCCAGGAACCTCACCGCCATTTCCAACAATGCCGGTGTGGATGATTTCGGCCTGGGCAAGCTGCTGCAGACCCGCCAGGTCAGGAAGATGATCTCCAGCTACGTGGGCGAGAACAAGGAGTTCGAGCGCCAGTACCTGGCCGGCGAACTGGAGCTGGAGTTCACGCCCCAGGGCACGCTGGCCGAGAAGCTGCGCGCCGGCGGCGCGGGCATCCCGGCCTTCTTCACCAGGACCGGCGTGGGCACGGTGGTGGCCGAGGGCAAGGAGCTGCGCGAGTTCGACGGCGAGACCTATGTGATGGAGCGTGCCCTGCTGCCCGACGTGGCGCTGATCAAGGCCGACATCGCCGACCGCTCGGGCAATCTGCGCTTCAACCTGACGGCGCGCAACTTCAACCCGGCTGCCGCCATGGCCGGCAAGATATGCATCGTGGAAGTGGAGCGCATCGTCGCCACCGGCGAACTGGCGCCCGACGACGTCCACCTGCCGGGCATCTACGTGCACCGCATCGTGCACAACCCCACGCCCGAGAAGCGCATCGAGAAGCGCACCACCCGCGACCGCAAGTAAGGAGAACAACATGCCCTGGACCCAGGAACAAATGGCCGCGCGTGCGGCGCAGGAGCTGCAGGACGGCTTCTATGTGAATCTCGGCATCGGCATCCCGACGCTGGTGGCCAACTTCGTGCCCGACCACATCGAGGTGTGGCTGCAGAGCGAGAACGGCATGCTGGGCATCGGCCCCTTCCCCTACGAGGACGAGGTGGACGCCGACCTGATCAACGCCGGCAAGCAGACCGTCACCACCATCAAGGGCTCGGCCATCTTCGGCAGCCACGAGAGCTTCGCGATGATCCGTGGCGGCAAGATCAACCTGTCCATCCTGGGCGCCATGCAGGTCAGCGGCCAGGGCGACCTGGCCAACTGGATGATCCCCGGCAAGATGGTCAAGGGCATGGGCGGCGCCATGGACCTGGTGGCCGGCGTGCCGCGCTGCATCGTGCTGATGGAGCACGTGGCGAAGAAGAAGGACGGCACGGAAGACTTCAAGATCCTGCCCGAATGCACGCTGCCGCTGACCGGCAAGGCCGTCATCGACCGCATCATCACCGACCTGGGCGTGATGGACATCACCCCGCAGGGCCTCAAGCTCGTCGAGCTGGCCCCGGGCGTGACGCGCGAGTTCATCCAGTCCAAGACGGGCGTGCCGCTGGTCTGAGTCCGGTCGCTCCACCGCAGGGACGTGCCGTGCGCCGCTGGAACCTTGCCTTCGCGCTGGCCGCCAGCCTGGCGTTGGTTCCGGCGCAGGCGCAGCCCGTCCCCTGGACGGGCTGGAGCCTAGGCCTCAACCTGAACCGCGCCACGACCGCCACCGAGTTCGGCGGCGCCGGCACCACGTCCAGCATGGGCGCGGCCGATGTCCATGCCACCGTGCAGGCGGCCTACGCGCTGCCCCTGGCCGGGCGCGCACGACTGGGCCTGGGTCTCGCCCTGGGCCTGGGCGATCTGCAGGCGGGTCGCCAGACGCTGGCCGGCAGCGAGCTGAGCTTCAGGCTGCGGGAGCGGTATGCGCTCTACGCCGAGCCCGGCCATGTCCTGGGCGATGCCACGCTGCTCTACGGCAAGCTGGCCTACCTTGGCGCGCGCGGCGAGGAGTCCTACCAGGGCGAGACTTTCAGCAAGACCTACGCCGGCATCGCTTACGGCGCCGGCCTGCGCACCCGCCTGGGCGGGCGCCTGTACCTGCAGCTGGAGTTGCTGCAGGCCGACTACGAGTGGAAGACGGCGCGCACCGGCGCTTTCCGGCCGGTGTCGACCACCGGCAGCATCGGGCTGGGCTGGCACTTCTGAAAAGCGCAAGACCCCCGCAGGGCCTTGGCTCCCGGGGGCGAAACCACGAACTGGCCGGGGTTCGGGCTGCTCATGCCTTCATTGCCGTGCTGCAGGCCAAGCATCATGAGGGCTGATCCCGAAGTCCGCCTGGAATGTCTGCCGTATGCGTTTGAGGAACAGTTTTTGGGCCCTGCTGGGCCAGTCACAGACCGAAGCCCCCGAGGCGGTGGTGGAGCGCGTGCGCGGCGCCATGCTGCGTGCGCTGGTCGAACACCTCGGCCAGGACGGGCAGGAGCTCAAGCAGCAGGTGCACTTCGCGCACGATATCGAAAGCCTGTGGTATCTGCGCCCGGAGATCATGAACGCCATGGCGGCGCGGCGCGGAGAAGCCCAGGCGCGCGCGTGCATGACGGGTCTGACCGCCCTGTTCAAGGACCATCATCCCGGCGCTGCATCCTCACGCTTCGGTGCGCTTTAGGCGCGCAGGCTTGCGTTGTACGGCGGCTTCCCAGGCCCGCTCGTCTTCGGCCAGGTTCTCGATCATCTTCAGCAGGACCCGGCGGGTCGTGAGCAGCTCATCGGGCGAGATGCCTCGGGTGCTGATGCTGTTGGTGTCCTCGGCGAGCGGCACCAGCTTCTTGCGCAGGGCCCGGCCCTGGGCGCTCAGGTAGATGTACACATTCTTCTTGTTCGTCGGCAACTGCCTGCGCAGGATGTAACCCTGCGCTTCCATCGCTTTCATGGCGGCAAACGTGGTGGGCTCCATCACGCCGGCGCGTTCGCTCAGTTCCTTCTGGGTCAGGCCATCCTTTTCCCAGAGGATGCGCAGAAAGGCCCAGTGGCCGAAGGGCACGGTGTGCGCGGCCAGGCGTACCTGCAGGGATTTTCGGAAGGCGCGTTCCGTGTCGCGGATCAGGTGCGCCAGGCGGTCGTTGGGGACCGCTTCGCGCCAGCGCCGCAGGATGTTCTGGGTGTCATGGCTCATGGCTGGAGTGGGTGTCCTGGTGCGTGTGCTGCCTCACGATCTCGTGGTGTGAGGCGGCGGCACGGGTTTGACGGGCAGAAGGGCATGGCCTATTATCTTAGTTCCCTAAGTAAAAATCGGCAACCGGCCATCGGCCCCAGCCGGAGCAACCAGGAGACCAACCATGAGTACACGTCGTTCCATGCTGTGGGGGTGCGCGCTGTCGGCCGCCGCCGTGCTGGCTTTGCCGGGCCTGGCCCAGGCGCAGGCCCCGTATCCGAACAAGACCATCCGGCTGGTCGTGCCCAACCCGGCGGGGGGCTTGCCCGACACGGTGGCCCGCCTGTTCGCGCAGCGCCTGGGCGAGCGCCTGGGGCAGCCCGTCGTGGTGGACAACAAGCCTGGCGCGAATGGCGTGGTGGCCGCGCAGGCCCTGGCGACGGCGCCCGCTGACGGCTACACCTACCTGGTGACAGACGGCTCCATGTTCTCCATCAACCCCGCCATCTACAAGAACCTGAGCTACGACTACCGGCGTGATTTCATGCCGGTGTCGCTGGCGGCCCGCGCGCCGCTGTACCTGGCCGTGCACCCCAAGGTGGGGGTCAACACCCTGCAGGAGTTGATCGCGCTGGCCAAGGCCCAACCCGGTGTCCTGACCTACGGTTCCTCGGGCGTGGGCAGCACCCATCACCTGACCATGGAAGCCATGAAGAGCGCGCTGGGCATCGACCTGCGGCACATCCCCTACAAGGGCAGCAGCCAGTCGGTGCCGGCGCTGATCGGGGGGCAGGTGGATGTGGCCTTCTCGGCCTTGCCCTCGCTCTCCGGCTTCGTCAAGAACGGTCAGGTCAGGCTGCTGGGCAATAACGCGGCGCAGCGCTCCAGCCAGGAACCCGGGGTGCCGGCGATCGCCGAGACGATTCCGGGTTTTGACTTCGCCCCCACCATCGGCGTGTTTGCCGCCCGGGGCACGCCTGCCAGCGTCATCGAGCGCTTCAGCGCGGAGATGGCCCACGTGGCCCGCTTGCCGGAACTGGTCCAGAGCCTGAACAACGCAGGCATCGTCGCCGTGGGTGCCGGCCCGGCGGAGTTCGACCAGGCCATCCAGGGCGAGATCGCGCGCCTGGCCCAGGCCATCAGTGCCGCAGGTCTCAAGACCGAATAAACCTCATTCATGTCCAAACTCAAACTCACTTTCGCCTGCTGGAACTACGACCGTACCCGTGCCCTGATGGATGGCAGCATCCAGCCCGACGGCATCGACTTGAACTACCTCAACCTGCCGGTGGAGGAGACCTTCTTCCGCATGCTGCGGCACCAGGAGTTCGAGATGGCGGAAATGTCGCTCTCGTCTTACACGGTGTCGATGTTCCGTGAGCCGCGGCCTTTTGTCGCCATCCCGATCTTTCCGTCGCGGTTCTTTCGGCATTCATGCATCTACGTGAACGCGAACTCCGGCATCCGTGAGGCGAAGGACCTGATCGGCAAGCGCGTCGGCAACCCCGAGTACCAGATGACGGCGCCGGTGTGGATACGCGGCATCCTGTCCGACCACTATGGCGTGCCGGTGGACAGCGTCACGTACTACACGGGGGGCGAGGAGGAGCCCGGTCGGTCTGAAAAAATCAGGCTCGATCTGCCGCCCAACATCAAGGTTCAGCCCATCGGCCCGGAGCAGACGCTTTCGAAAATGCTGCTCGACGGCGAGATCGATGCGCTCTACACGGCGCGCATGCCGTCGAGTTTCTTGAAGGGCGGGGGCAAGGTCAGGCGCCTGTTTGAGGACTATGAGCCGGTGGAGCGCAACTACTTCAGGGAAACCGGCATCTTCCCCATCATGCACACGGTGGCCCTGCGCCGTGATGTGTACGAGGCCCATCCCTGGATCGCCCAGTCCATGATGAAGGCGCTGGTGGCGTCCCAGCAGCGTTGCTACGAAGACCTGTACGAGACGGCGGCCCTCAAGACCATGCTGCCCTGGCTCACGGCCCATGTGGAGCAGGCCAAACGCGAGATGGGGGACGACTTCTGGCCCTATGGTTTCGAGAAGAACGAGGCCACCTTGCGCACCTTCCTGCGCTACTCCTTTGAGCAGGGACTGTCCAAGCGCCTGCTGGAGCCCCGGGAACTGTTTGCGCCGCAGACGCTGGAGTCGTTCAGGATCTGAGGTGCCCGATTCGGCGCTATGGTGAGGGTCCCTGGGTGAGGTGCCTGATGTCCCAGCCGATGCGCGAGAACTCCTGCTGGAGCTGGGCGCGCACTTCGGGGGCAAAGTTCTCCAGCGGACGGCTTTGCCGCAATTCATCAACGCAGAGGCGCTGGTTCTTGCGGGCAAAGAGGATGCTGTTGCTTTTTTCTTTTGACGGAACCTCCAGCACATGGCCGTCGAAAGCCAGCCTGATCCGCCCCGTGTACACCCCATGCTCGGGGTGGTCGTGGTGCAGGTTGACGACCAGGATGCCCTGGGGGGAGAGCGCCCGGAAACAGTCGTCATAGAAGCGCTGCGAGCACAGGCTGGCCGACTGTCCCTGGCCATCGAAGCCGTCTACCAGCAGCACGTCGTAGCGGTCGGCGCCGTCCGCGGACAGCGCGCGGACAAAGTCGGCCCCGTCGGCGCAGATGATCCGCAGGCGTTCGTCATCTTCGGGCACTTCGAACTCGCGGCGCAGCGCGATGACATGGGGGTTGATCTCGATCGCCGTCAGTTTCGCCTGGGGCAGGTGCCGGTGGCAGAACTTGAGCAGCGAACCGCCCCCCAGTCCGATCATGGCGACGCTGGCCGGCTGGCTGTCCAGCAGCAGGAAACCCATCATGGTGCGGGTGTAGTCCACGTCCAGCTGCGTGGGGTGCTCGCTGCACATGCGGCTTTGCAGCTGGTCGAGGGTGAA
Source organism: uncultured Hylemonella sp. (assembly GCA_963512175.1). Classification (GTDB taxonomy): domain Bacteria; phylum Pseudomonadota; class Gammaproteobacteria; order Burkholderiales; family Burkholderiaceae_C; genus Hylemonella. Next base: position 61,814 of record CAUPLI010000010.1, read on the forward strand.
ATACAGGGACTTGTGGCCGTCAGCCGTAAAAACAAACGGCGCATCGAACTCGGGTTCGGATGCGCCGGATGGTGTGCTAAACATGGGATATGACTGGAGCGGGTGATGGGAATCGAACCCACGTTATTTGCTTGGGAAGCAAGAGTCCTACCATTGAACGACACCCGCGATAGTGCGTGATTCTAGCGGAAGGCCGGCGGCCGGACCCGCTGCGGGTGGCGTCAGCGCAGGTGCGGTGGCACCGGCAGCTTCAACTCGCCGGTGGAGTCGAAGCGGTGGCTTCGGAAGATGGGGCCGGAGAGCTTGCCGCGCAGCTGGTAACTCATCGTTGAACTGTTCTCGACCGACGTGATGGCGATGGCCTGGCGCACCAGGGCCATGGTCGTCACGGTGACGGGGACTTCAAGCATCGTCTCGGAGAAACGCGGCACGCTGCCCTGCGCGTCCGTGACGCCGCTGGCGAAACTCTGGCCGTTCACGTTGATTTCCAGGTAGGCGCCGTCGTACTGCATGGGCACGTTGCTGGGGTTGACGATGCGCAGGCGGACCAGCATGCGCAGTTCCGGGCCCCGCCAGGGCAGCGGCTCGATGGCGGCCACCTCGACCTTGGGCGCGTTATCGGGCGCCAGCGCGGCGCAGCCGGCCAGCAGAAACGGCAGGGCGACCAGCGCGAGGCGACGGCTGATCCGGAGCAGGGCAGTGTTCACGCGGCCATCACTTGAGGATGTCGCCCAGGCAGAGGTACTTCAGTTCCACGTAGTCGTCCATGCCGTGGTGCGAGCCTTCGCGGCCCAGGCCGGACTGCTTGACGCCGCCGAAGGGCACATGCTCGGTCGCGATGACGCCGACGTTGATGCCCACCATGCCGTACTCCAGTGCCTCGCTGACGCGGAAGATGCGGCCCACGTCGCGGCTGTAGAAGTAGCTGGCCAGGCCGAAGATGGTGGCGTTGGCCATCTCCACGACCTCCTGCTCGGTCTTGAAGCGGAACACCGGGGCGAAGGGGCCGAAGGTCTCCTCGGTGGCGCACAGCATGTTCTGTTTCGCCTCGGCCAGCACGGTGGGCTGGAAGAACTGGGTGCCCACCTCGGTGGCGCGCTTGCCGCCGGTCAGCACCTTGCCGCCCTTGGCCACGGCGTCGGCCACGTGGCGCTCCACCTTGTCCAGCGCGGCCGGCTCGATCAGCGGGCCCTGCGAAACGCCGTCCTCGAAGCCGTTGCCGATCTTCACGGCCGCCACCTTGGCGGCGAACTTCTGCACGAACTGGTCGTACACGCCTTCCTGCACGTAGATGCGGTTGGCGCAGACGCAGGTCTGGCCGGCGTTGCGGTACTTGCTGGCCATGGCGCCTTCCACGGCCGAGTCGATGTCGCCATCATCGAACACGATGAAGGGCGCATTGCCGCCGAGCTCCAGCGAGAGCTTCTTGACGGTGGGGGCACTCTGCTGCATCAGGATGCGGCCCACTTCGGTGGAGCCGGTGAAGCTGATGTGGCGCACCACGTCGCTGGCGCAGAAAACCTTGCCCACGGCAATCGAGTTGTCGCCGTCGGCGGTGAGCATGTTGAGCACGCCGGCCGGGATGCCGGCGCGGATGGCCAGCTCGGCCGCGGCCAGGGCCGTGAGCGGCGTGAGCTCGGCCGGCTTGATGATGACCGGGCAACCCGCGGCCAGGGCCGGGGCCACCTTGCGCGTGATCATGGCCAGCGGGAAGTTCCAGGGCGTGATGGCGGCGCAGACGCCGATGGGCTGCTTGATGACCATCAGGCGGCGGTTGTTGTCGAACTGCGGCAGGGTCTCGCCGTTGACGCGTTTGGCTTCCTCGGCGAACCACTCGACGAAGCTGGCGCCGTAGGCCACTTCACCCTTGGCTTCCGGGAAGGGCTTGCCCTGCTCGGCCGTCATGATGCGGCCCAGGTCCTCCTGGTTGGCCATCAGCAGGTCGAACCACTTGCGCAGGATGATGCTGCGCTCCTTGCCCGTCTTGGTGCGCCAGGCCGGCCAGGCGGCGTTGGCCGCCTTGATGGCGAGTTCAGCGTCGGCCGGGCCCAGGTTGGCCACGTCGGCCAGCTTGTGGCCGTTGGACGGGTCGAGCACGTCGAAGCGCGTGCCGGCCGCGCCCTTGACCCACTGGCCGTTCACCAGCGCGTCGGTCTTGAGCAGGGAGGGGTCTTTCAGCAGGGAAAGCGGGGAGGTCTTCATGTCCATGGCGGAATCTCCTGGGTAGAGGCGGGATTCTGCCTCAAGCCGCGGTCAGCGCAGTCTCGAGGATGACAAGCGCCTCCTCGAACAGGGGCTGCTCGATGGTCAGCGGGAACAGGAAACGCAGCACATTGCCGTCCATGCCGCAGGTCAGCAGGATCAGGCCTTGCGCGAGCGCGCGCGCCTGGACCTTCTTGGTGAAGTCGGCGTCGGGGCGGCCGTCGGCGTGGCGAAACTCGGCGGCCACCATGGCGCCCAGGCCGCGCACCTCGGCCAGTTGCGGCACGCGGGCCTGCAGGCTGCGCAGGCGGGCCTGGAGCTGGTCACCCAGCTGCTGGCCGCGTGCGGGCAACTGCTCCTCGCGCATGATGTCGATCACCGCGTGCGCGGCGGCCACGGCCAGCGGGTTGCCGGCATAGGTGCCGCCCAGGCCGCCGGGGGCCGGCGCGTCCATCACCTCGGCGCGGCCGGTCACGGCCGACAGGTTGAGGCCGGCGGCCATGGACTTGGCGCTGGTCATGAGGTCGGGCGTGATGCCCTGGTCTTCGTAATGTCCCATGGCAAAGAGCTTGCCGGTGCGGCCGAAGCCGGTCTGCACCTCGTCGGCGATCATCAGGATGCCGTGCTGGTTGCACAGCTCGCGCATCCAGCGCACGGCCTCGGGGTGCATGATGTGGAAGCCGCCCTCGCCCTGCACGGGTTCGTAGATGAAGGCCGCCACGCGGCTGGGCTCGATGTCGTACTTGAACAGGCGCTCCACGCCCTTGCGCGCCTCGGCCAGGCTCTCGGCGTCGCTGGGGAAGGGCACGTGGTAGACCTCGGCCTGCATGGGGCCGAAAGCGTTCTTGTAGGGCGCCACCTTGCCGGTCAGCGACATGGCGTAGACGCTGCGGCCGTGGAAGGCACCGCCGAAGGCGATCACGCCGCTGCGGCCGGTGGCCGCGCGCGCGATCTTGATGGCGTTTTCCACAGCCTCGGCGCCGGTGGAGAAGAGGGCCGTCTTCTTGGCGTGGCTGCCGGGTGTGATTTCGTTGAGCTTTTCGGCCAGGGCGATATAGCTCTCGTAGGGCACGATCTGGTAGCAGGTGTGGGTGAAGCGCTCCAGCTGCGCCTGCACGGCGGCGATCACCTTGGGATGGCGGTGGCCGGTGTTGAGTACGGCAATACCACCGGCGAAGTCGATGTAACGGCGGCCCTCGACGTCCCAGAGTTCGGCGTTCTTGGCGCGGTCGGCGAAGAAGGTTCCCATCACACCCACACCGCGCGGCGTGGCAGCGGCCTTGCGGGCCATCAGGGCTTCGTTGGAAGAGTGTTTCATTTTCAAATCCTCAAATCAGAGCTTGACCATGACGTGGCGCGGGACGGTGTAGTCCTCCAGCGCGTACATGGACATGTCCTTGCCGTAGCCGGAGGACTTGAGTCCGCCGTGCGGCATTTCGTTGACCAGCATGAAGTGCGTGTTGATCCAGGTGCAGCCGTATTGCAGCTGCTTGGCCACGCGCATGGCCTTGGAGACGTCCTGCGTCCAGACGCTGGAGGCCAGGCCGTAGTCGGAGTCGTTGGCCCAGCCCACGACCTGCTCGGCATCGGAGAAGCGCGTGACCGAGACCACGGGGCCGAAGACCTCGCGGCGCACGATCTCGTCGTCCTGTTTGGCGCCGGCGATCACGGTGGGTTCGTAGAAGTAGCCGTTGCCCTGGCGCAGCTTGCCGCCGGTGGTGACTTCCATGTGGCCGGTCATCTGTGCGCGTTCCACGAAGCTGGCCACGCGGTTGCGCTGGCGGTCGGAGATCAGCGGGCCCAGCTCCACGCCTTCTTCGTCCTGCGTGCCCATCTTGAGCGTGGACACGGCGGCGCTGAGTTCGGCCACCAGCTTGTCGTAGATCTTGGGGCCGGCGTAGATGCGGCAGGCCGCGGTGCAGTCCTGGCCGGCGTTGTAAAAACCGAAGGTGCGCACACCCGCCACCACCTCGTCGAGGTTGGCGTCGTCGAAGACGATCACGGGAGCCTTGCCGCCGAGCTCCAGGTGGGTGCGCTTGAGCGTGCCGGATGCAGCCTGCAGGATCTTGCGGCCGGTGGAGACGTCGCCCGTGACCGAGACCATGCGCACCTGCGGGTGCTCCACCAGGGGCTGGCCCACGCTGGCGCCGCGGCCGCAGATCACGTTGAGCACGCCCTTGGGCAGGATGTCGGCGGCCAGGCGGCCGAACAGCAGGGCGGTCAGCGGCGTCTGCTCGCTGGGCTTGAGCACCACGGTGTTGCCCGCGGCCAGGGCCGGCGCGGCCTTCCAGGCGGCCATCATCAGCGGGTAGTTCCAGGGCGCGATGGAGGCCACCACGCCGATGGGGTCGCGCCGGATCATGCTGGTGTGGCCGGCCAGGTATTCACCGGCGATGGAGCCGGTCATGCAGCGCGCGGCGCCCGCGAAATAACGGAAGCAGTCGGCAATGGCCGGGATCTCGTCGCCCAGCGCGCGCGCATAGGGCTTGCCGCAGTTGAGCGACTCCAGGCGCGCGAACTGCGCGGCGTTGGCTTCCACGGCGTCGGCCAGCTTGAGCAGCAGGTTGCTGCGCTCGCCCGGCGTGGTCTGCGACCAGGATTCCCAGGCGCGGCTGGCGGCCGAGACGGCGCGCGCCACCTGTTCGGGCGAGGCCTCGCGCACGGTGCACAGCACCTCGCCCGTGGCGGGGTTGAGGATGGGCTCTTCGGCGCCTTCGCCGCGGACCACTTGCTGGTCGATCAGCAGTTCGGTGGGGAACTGCAGGGTGGGTTCGGTGGGGTGTCCCATGGTCTGGTCTCCTGGATGGGCTGATGAATGAGGTGGACGGGCGGACCGCTCAGCGGTTCTGGCTGTCTTCGTCGGCGCGGGTCAGCCAGTAGGCCGCCACGATGGGGATGAAAGTGAGCGCGATCATGATCACGGCCACCACATTGGTCACGGGGCGCTGGCGTGGGCGGATCAGCTCCTGCAGCATCCAGATCGGCAGCGTGGTCTGCTGGCCCGCGGTGAAGGTGGTGACGATGACTTCGTCGAAGCTCAGGGCAAAGGCCAGCAGGCCGCCGGCCAGCAGGGCCGAGCCCAGTTGCGGCAGCAGAACGTAACGGAAGGTCTGGAAAGCGTTGGCGCCCAGGTCCATGGAGGCCTCGATCAGCGCCGGGCTGATGCGGCGCAGCCGTGCCACCGCGTTGTTGTAGACCACCACCACACAGAAGGTGGCGTGGCCGATCACGATGGTCCAGAAGCTGAAGGGAATCTCCATGGCGTGGTAGGACGAACGCAGCGCGATGCCGGTGATGACACCGGGCAGGGCGATGGGCAGGATGAGCAGCAGGTTGACGGCATCGCGGCCGAAGAACTGCGTGCGCGCCAGCGCGCCAGCCGCCAGCGTGCCCAGCACCATGGCGATGCCCGTGGCCCAGAGCGCGACCTGGAAGGAGAGTTTCATCGCGTCCCACACGTCCTGGCGTTCCATGGCCACGCCGAACCACTGCGTGGTCAGGCCGGGGGGCGGGAAGACATAACTCTTGTCCTCGCTGCTGAAGGCGTAAAGGATGATGAGCGCCAGCGGGATGTGCAGGAAAAGCACGCCGGCCCAGGTGGCCAGCTTGAGGCCCCAGGAGGCGCCGCGCTGCGGCTTGGAGAATTTTGCGGGGGTGTCAGAGCGCATCGAAGGCCCCCTTGCGCTTGGCCAGCCAGAGGTAGACGCCGATGATGACGATGGGCACCAGCGAGAACGCCGCGGCGAAGGGCAGGTTGCCGGCCACGCCCTGCTGGCGGTAGACCACCTGCCCGATGTAGAGCGTGGAGTTGCCGATGACCTGCGGGATGATGTAGTCGCCCAGGGTCAGCGAGAAGGTGAAGATGGAGCCCGCCGCGATGCCCGGCATGGCCAGGGGGAAGATCACCTGGCGGAAGGTCTGCGCCGGGCTGGCGCCCAGGTCCGCCGAGGCCTCCAGGTAGGAGCCGGGGATGCGCTCGATGGACGCCATGATGGGCAGGATCATGAAGGGCAGCCACATGTAGACGAAGACCACGAAGGTGCCCATGGGCGAGAAGCTCAGCGAGCTGCCGCCCACCACCGGCATGGACAGCAGGGCGTCGAGCAGCCACTGCAGGTGCAGGCTCTGCATCACCCAGGAGATGGCGCCTTCCTTGGCCAGCAGCAGCTTCCACGCATACAGGCGCACCAGGTAGCTGGACCACAGTGGCAGCATCACGGCGACATAGAGCAGGGCCTTCTGCGGGCCGCGCGCGTAGCGGGCCATGTAGTAGGCGATGGGGAAGCCGATGACCACGCAGGCCACTGTGACGAGGATGGCCATCACCGTGCTGCGCAGGGCCACGTCCAGGTTGGTGGGCGTGAAGATCTCGACGAAATTGCTGAAACCGATCTCGCGCACCACCTGGCCGGTGAAGTCGTCCAGGCGGAAGAAGCTGTTGGCCAGCAGGCTGAACAGCGAACCCAGGTAGATGACACCGAACCACAGCAGGGGCGGCGCCAGCAGCAGGGCCAGCAGCAGGCCGCGGCGCGTGTACAGCAGCGTGGACAGGCGGTCGGCCAGGCTGTTGCGGGGCGGGGGCAGGGTGAGGCTGCTCATGTTCAGGCGGCGGCTTCGATGACGTGCATGGCCGCGTCAGCCCAGTAGAGGCTGGCGCTGGCGCCGGTTTCGGGCGTGGCGCTGCTGCCCTGCACGGGCAGGTCGACCAGCAGCGCCGCGCCGCCCTGTTCGGGCTGTACCTGCACGCGCCAGAAGGAGCCGAAGAACTGCACTTCGCGCACAGTGCCGCGCGCGCGCGGGCTGCCGCGCGTGGCGGCATGGCCGAACTCGATGCCGATGAGTTCGGGGCGGATCATCAGGGCGTCGGCCGCAGCGTACTGGCGTGCATCGCCGCCCTGCAGCACATTGGCCGCACCCACGAATTCGGCGACGAAGCGCGTGGCCGGGCGCTTGTAGAGCTCGGCCGGCGTGGCCACCTGCTCCAGGCGGCCCTTGTTGAAGATGCCGATGCGGTCGCTCATGGACAGGGCTTCGTGCTGGTCGTGCGTGACGAAGATGAAGGTGATGCCCAGCTTGCGCTGCAGGCTCTTGAGTTCGCTCTGCATCTGCTCGCGCAGCTTGAGGTCCAGCGCGCCCAGGGGTTCGTCCAGCAGCAGCACCTGCGGCTCGCTGATCAGGGCGCGGGCCAGGGCCACGCGCTGGCGCTGGCCGCCCGAGAGCTGGGGCGGCTTGCGCTGGCCCACGTCGGGAAGCTGCACGGTCTCCAGCAGTTGCTGGGCGCGTTTTTCACGGGTGGCGCAGTCCACGCCGCGCACCATCAGGCTGTAGGCCACGTTGTCCAGGATGCTCATGTGCGGGAACAGCGCGTAGTCCTGGAACACGGTGTTCACAGGACGGGCATAGGGGGGCAGCTGGCTCACGTCCTGGCCATGGATGGTGATGTGGCCGCTGGTGGGCAGGGTGAAGCCACCGATCATGCGCAGGCAGGTGGTCTTGCCCGAGCCCGAGGGGCCCAGCAGGGTGAAGAACTCACCGGCCTGGACGTCCAGGTCGACACCGGCCACCGCATGGACGGTCTTGCCCGCCGAACGAAACACGCACGACACGTCGCGCAAACTCACTGCCGAAGTCATCGGAAACACTCTTTCGCGGAAAACAGGGGAGGGGAAGGGTATGGCGCAGCAGCGCCATACCCTTCAGGCACTCAGGCCCGGATCAACGACCGCCGAGCACGGCGATGTAGTCGGACACCCACTTGTGGTACGGGACGCACTGGTTGTTCTGCGTCTTGCACTGGCTGGTCGGCGTCTTCCAGAAGGAGATGCGCTCGAAATCGTTGTAACCCTGGCGTGCGCAGCCCTCGTCGCCCAGCAGCTTGTTGCCCTTGCAGGCTGCGGGCACGGCCGGCACCGAGCCGAACCAGGCGGACAGGTCACCCTGTAGCTTGGGGTTGAGCGAATGCTCCAGCCACTTGTAGGCGCAGTTGGGGTGCTTGGCGTCGGCGTGCATCATGGTCGAATCGGCCCAGCCGGAAGCGCCTTCGACCGGCACCACGGTGGCGATCGGGGCCTTCTTGGAGCCCAGGATGTTGGCTTGGAACTGCCAGCTGCTGGAAGCCACCACGCCTTCGTTGGTGAAGTCGTCGATCTGCACGAAGGCATCGTGCCAGTATTTGCCCACGATCTTGCGCTGCGCGCGCAGCACGTCGAGCGCGGCCTTGTACTGGGCCTCGTTCAACTCATAGGGGTCCTTGATGCCCAGGCTCGGGTTCTTCTTCATCAGGTAGAGCGCGGCGTCGGCGATGTAGATCGGGCCGTCGAAGGCCTGCACACGGCCCTTGTTGCTCTTGCCGTCGGGCAGGGTCTGCTCTTCGAACACCACGCTCCAGCTGGTGGGTTTCTTGTCACCGAAGACCTTGGTGTTGTACATCAGCACGTTCCAGCCCCACTGGTAGGGCACGCCGTAGTGGGTGTTGCCCTCGAAGTGCCAGGGCGCCTTCTGCAGGCGCGGGTCCACGTTCTTGTAGCTGGGGATCAGGCTGACGTTGATGGGCTGCACCTTCTTGCCGCGGATCAGGCGCGTGCTGGCGTCGCCGGAGGCCGTGACCAGGTCGAAGCCGCCTTCGTTCATCAGGGCCACCATTTCGTCGGAGGTGCCGGCGGTCTTGACGTTGACCTTGCAGCCGGTGGCCTTCTCGAAGCCGGTCACCCAGTCGAATTCCTTGACGGTCGCGCCGCGCTCGATGTAACCGGCCCAGGCGACGATGTCGACCTGTCCCTCGCCCTTGCCGATTTTCTGGACCATCTTCTGCGCCTGGCTGGTGCCGGCCAGGGCCAGCATGCCGGCGGCAATTGCCGCGTACTTCAGTAGCTTCATGTCTTCTCCACTCGTTCGGGTTGATCGGAATCCAGCCGGGCTGGGGCTTCGCTTTGGGACCCTCTGCAAAACTCCCGTCATGCGCGTTCGAGTCAAAAACGGGATGATTTGACCGCCAACATCGCGCGTCGTGTGCCCGTAGGCACACGCAAGCGATTTGGTGGGCAAAGGGCCCGTTTTTGGCCGAACCCTCCGGGGCGCGGTTTTGCGGGCGATCCGCGGCGTTGCAAAACCAGGCAAGCCGTCCAGGCTTGCCTTGGGTTTTGCGCCTTGCGGCTCATCCCGCAAAATCCACGCCGCGCGCGACGCGAGTTTTGCAGAGGGTCCCTAGGCAAAAAGCAAGGGGACTGTAGCCTTGACGTTTTAGCCTGCAAAGTTCAATATTCGGTGCTCTTCCTATCTAAAAAACAGATATCAAGGGTTAACCCTCTCTTTTTGCGCACCAATATGCAGCGTCACATCACCCTCAAGCAGTTCCGCTATTTCATGGCGGTCTCGGAAACCGCTTCGGTGGCGGCGGCGGCCCGCATGATCAATATCGCGCAATCGGCCGTGACCAAGAGCATCCAGGAACTGGAGGACTCGCTGGGCGTGAAGCTGTTCGAGCGCACCGCCAAGGGCATGGTGCTGACGCAGGACGGGCACCGCTTCCAGGCCAGCGCGCGCAAGGTCATCGCGGCGGTGGCCGAGGCCGGGCAGCTCGGGCGCGGCAAGCCCGAAACGCTGTCGGGCAGCCTGACCATCGGTGTGACCAGCCTGGTGGCCGGTTATTACCTGGCCGAGCTGTTCGCGCGTTTCCAGCGCTCGCACCCCTCGGTCACGATTTCTGTGGTGGAAGACGCGCCCCAGTTCCTGGAGCACCTGCTGATCAACGGCGAGGTGGACCTGGCCATCATGGTCTCCAACGCCCTGGGCGACCCCCAGGCCCTGGAGGTGGAGGCGCTGACGCGTTCGCCCAACCGGGTCTGGATGGCCTCGGGCCACGCCCTGGCCGACAAGACCGAACTGAGCCTGCAGGAGTGCGCTGCCTATCCCCAGGTGGTGCTGGAGGCCGACCGGGTGGAGAGCGTGCTCAACGCCCTGTGGTCGCGTCACGGCCTGCACCCGCCCGTGCTGATGCGCAGCACCTCGCTGGAAGCCGTGCGTTCCCTGGTGGGCATAGGCGCGGGCATCGCCCTGCTGCCGGACTTCCTCTACCGCCCCTGGACGCTGGACGCCGAACACGTGGAGGCGCGCAGCCTGCGTGACGCTGCGCCCAGCATCGACGTGGGCCTGGTCTGGCGCCGCGGCTCGCGCAGCCGCCCGGTGGTGACCGAGTTCATCGAACTCGCGCGCGAGCAGTCGCGCAGCCATCGCGGGCGCTGAACGGCGTCGGGGTGATGCCGCCCACGGCCAGCAGGGCGGCGTTCAATCGTGCACCTCCATGCTGCGCTCAGGACACCTGGTTCAGCAGGTCGCGCACGGCGCCGGGGTGGGGCAGGGGGGCGACGGCCCCCCAGTCCTGCACGGCGAGGGCGGCGGCCGCATTGGCGTAGCGCGCTGCCTGCGCCAGGCTGTCGCCCGCGCCCAGGCGGGCCAGCAGGTTGCCGCAGAAGCAGTCGCCCGCGCCGGTCGCATCCACCAGGGGCACACGGTGCGCGCTCAGGCGCAGGCGGTCCTGTCCGCGCTCGCTCAGCAGCACACCTTGCGCCCCCAGCTTGAGCACGACCTGAGGGGCACCCAGGGCGTGGCCCCAGTCGGCGATGGCGTCGGGATCGTCCAGGCCCGTGAGCGCAACCATGTCTTCCAGGCTGGGGAGGAAGAGATCGCACAACGCCACGGCCTGCGCGATGCAGGCGCGCGCCCGGTCGATCGGCCAGAGCTTGAGGCGCAGGTTGGAGTCGAAACTCACGCGCGTGCCGGCCTCGCGCGCCAGCTGCATGGCGGTGTAGACGGTCTCGCAGGCGCTGTCAGATATCGCCAGCGAGATGCCGGAGACATGCAGGAAACGCGCCGAGGCGATGATTTGTGCGGCCGGCCCTGCCTGCAGCCAGGCCGGCGTCATGCGGCTGGCGGCCGAGCCCGCGCGGTAGTAGCTGAATTCGTGGCCCTGGGCGCCATGCGTGACGAAGTAGATGCCGGTGGGTGCCTGCGCGTCGCGTTCCACCCCCCGGGTGTCCACACCTTCTTCGGACCAAAGCTCCAGCAGGCGTGTGCCGAAGGGGTCGGCGCCGACGCAGCTGAGGTAGGCCGTGCGTGCACCGGCGCGGGCGGCGGCGATCACCACATTGCTGGTGTCGCCGCCAAAGCCCTGCAGGTAGTTGGGCCGGCCGGCCTCGGTCTGGTTGAATTCCAGCATGGCCTCGCCCAGGGCGGCCACATCCAGTGTCTTGTCCATGGTTCCTCAGCAGGCCGGTCCGCCGCGCTTGTCAATGCTTGTGACTACGGCCGGCACTTCGTGCCTTAACCTGGCTGCGCCAGGTGAGCCTGCGTCGCAATCATTGATACGCATGGCGTTTCAATGATTGTCCTTGGGCACGAAGGCGCCGCGCTGGCCGACCAGGAAGTCCAGGTCGGCGCCTTCATCGGCCTGCAGCACGTGGTCGATGTAGAGTTTCCAGTAGCCGGACTTGAGCGGCGGCTCCGGGGCCTTCCATTTGGCCAGGCGGGCTTTCAGCTCATCGTCGCTGATCAGCAGCTGCAGCCGGCGCTCGGGCACGTTGAGCTCGATCATGTCGCCGTTCTGCACCACGGCCAGCGGGCCACCGGCGGCAGCCTCGGGCGCGGTGTGCAGCACCACCGTGCCGTAGGCGGTGCCGCTCATGCGCGCATCGCTGATGCGGACCATGTCGGTGATCCCCTTCTTCAGCACCTTGGGCGGCAGGGGCATATTGCCCACCTCGGCCATGCCGGGGTAGCCCTTGGGGCCGCAGTTCTTGAGCACCAGGATGCAGTTCTCATCCACGTCGAGCTTGTCGTCGTCGATGCGCCGATGGAAGTCGTCGCTGTTCTCGAACACCACGGCGCGGCCCTTGTGCACCATCAGCGCGGGCGTGGCGGCGCTGGGCTTGATGACCGCGCCGCGCGGCGCCAGATTGCCGCGCAGCACGGCGATGCCGGCCTTGTCCTTGAAGGGCTCCGCAAAGGTCTTGATGACGCGCGGGTCGAAGTTCTGTGCATCGCCCACGTTCTCGGCGACGGTCTTGCCGTTGGCCGTGACGATGTCCTTGTGCAGCAGGTGCAGGATCTCCCTCATCACCACGGGCAGGCCGCCGGCGTAGCAGAAGTCTTCCATCAGGTGCTGGCCCGAGGGCTGCAGGTTCACCAGGCAGGGCAGCTCGCTGGCCAGGCGGTCGAAATCGTCCACCGTGAGCTTGATGTTCAGTCGCCCGGCGATGGCGATCAGGTGGATGACGGCATTGGTCGAGCCGCCGATGGCGGCGAGTGTCTTGATCGCGTTCTCGAAGGCCTCGCGCGTGAGCACCTGGGAGATGGTCTGGTCGGTGTGCACCATCTCGACGATGCGCCGGCCGGCACTACGCGCCAGTACGTTGCGCCGGCCGTCCACGGCCGGATAGGCGGCATTGCCGGGCAGGCCGATGCCCAGGGCCTCGACCATGCTGGCCATGGTGGAGGCGGTGCCCATGGTCATGCAGTGGCCGTGGCTGCGGTGCATGCAGCTTTCGGCCTCGAAGAAATCCTGCAGCTTGAGCGTGCCGGCGCGCACCTGCTCGCTCATGCTCCACACGCCGGTGCCCGAGCCGAGCTCCTGGCCACGCCACTTGCCGTTGAGCATGGGGCCGCCGGAGACACCGATGGTGGGCAGGTTGACGCTGGAGGCGCCCATCAACAAGGAGGGCGTGGTCTTGTCGCAGCCCATGAGCAGCACCACGCCGTCGATCGGGTTGCCGCGGATGCTTTCCTCCACGTCCATGCTGGCCAGATTCCTATACAGCATGGCCGTGGGGCGCAACAGGGTCTCGCCCAGCGACATCACGGGAAACTCCAGCGGGAAGCCGCCGGCCTCGTAGACGCCGATCTTCACCTGCTCGGCCAGGGTGCGGAAATGCGAGTTGCAGGGCGTGAGCTCGCTGAAGGTGTTGCAGATGCCGATGACCGGCCGGCCATCGAACTGGTCGTGCGGCACCCCCTTGCCCTTGACCCAGCTGCGGTAGGCAAAACCATCACGGTCCTGACGGCCGAACCATTGCTGGCTGCGGAGTTCCTGGGGCTTCTTCCTGGGGCGGTCGGCGTTCGACATAGGGTAAATCCGGGACTGAAAAAGGTATTATGGTCATACCATTGAAAAAAGAGCTCAGTACAAACCATGATCAAAAACGTTCACGGCAACACGGTCGATCACCTCGGGGCGGCCATTGTTTCCGGCCGCTACGCGCCGGGTGCTTCCATTCCGCCCGAGCCCCTGTTGTGCGAAGAACTCGGCGTCAGCCGCACCGTGGTGCGCGAGGCGGTGAAGTCGCTCATCGCCAAGGGGCTGGTGAGCGCGGGGCCCAAGGTGGGCACGCGCGTGCTGTCCGAAGACCAGTGGAACTGGTTCGATCCCGACATCATTGCCTGGCAGGCCCAGGCGGGGCTGACGCCGGAATTCCTGCGAGACCTGATGGACCTGCGGCGTGTGGTCGAGCCCGCCGCCATGCGCCTGGCCGCGCAGCGCGCCCAGCCCGAGGACATCGCCTTCGTGGAGGAGGCGTACGCCGGCATGGCCCGCGCGGTGAAGGAGGGCGGCGACTACGTCACGCATGACCTGCGCTTTCACCAGGGCCTGCTGCGCGCCAGCCGCAACCGCATGCTGATGCAGATGAGCAAGGCCCTGGGCGCCTTGCTGCACACCAGCTTCGAGCTGGCCACCAAGAAGAAGGACGGTCCCGCGCGTTCGCTGCCGCTGCACCGGGCCGTGCTGGACGCGGTGATTGCGCGCCAGCCCGCCAAGGCCGAGAAAGCCATCCTGGTCCTGATCGACGGCGCGCACGAGGACATCGAGGAAATCCTGGCCTCGCGCCGCCGGCTGCCGCGGCTGAACACACCGGCCTCGGTGCTCAAGGCCGTCTGAACCCCACCCATGGAACAACCGATGCAGAAGCTCGTTCATCTATTCTTCAAGCTGCTCGAATTTCTGGTCGTCGTCTGCCTGGTCGCCATGGTGGTGATGGTGTTCGGCAACGTCGTGCTGCGCTACGGCTTCAACTCCGGCATCGACGTGTCGGACGAGCTGTCGCGCTATTGCTTCATCTGGCTCACCTACCTGGGCGCCATGATCGCCATGCGCGAGGGGGGCCACCTGGGCGTGGACACGCTGGTCAAGCACCTGCCGCTGCTGGGCAAGAAGGCCTGCCTGTTCCTGAGCGAATGCCTCATGCTGTTCTGCAACGGCCTGTTCCTGCTCGGGACCTGGAAGATGCACGAACTGCAGGTGACCAACCAGTCACCCGTGCTGGGCATCTCCATGATCTGGGTGTACGGCATCGGCTATGTGGTCAGCGTGGTCATGGGGCTGATCAATCTGCATGTGCTGTACGGGCTGCTGAGCGGCCGTCTGCGCGCCGACGAGCTGGTGCAGGTGCAGGAAGCCGAGGGCCTGGCCGACGCCGAACAACAGCTCCGCGAAGTCAAGACCTGAGGCCCTGTCATGACCGTCGCCGTATTCGTTTTCAGTCTGCTGGGCGCCATGGCGATCGGCATGCCCATTGCCTACGCCCTGCTGGTGTGCGGTGTCGCGTTGATGGCCTTTCTCGGGGCCACCACCAATCTGGTCAGTTTCGACAGCCAGATCCTGGCGCAGCGCTTCGTCGACGGGGCCGACAACTTCCCCTTGCTGGCCGTGCCCTTCTTCCTGCTGGCCGGCGAGTTCATGAACGCGGGAGGCCTGAGCCGGCGCATCGTCAACTTCGCCATGGCCTGGGTCGGGCACTTCCGCGGCGGCTTGGGCTACGTGGCCGTGATCGCCGCCATCATCATGGCCTCGCTGTCCGGCTCGGCCGTGGCCGACACGGCCGCGCTGGCCGCGCTGCTGATCCCCATGATGCGCTCGGCGGGCTACGACGTCGGCCGCTCGGCCGGCCTGATCTCGGCCGGCGGCATCATCGCGCCGGTGATCCCGCCGTCCATCGGCTTCATCATCTTCGGCGTGGCCGGCAACGTCTCGATCACCAAGCTGTTCCTGGCCGGCATCGTCCCGGGCATCCTCATGGGCGTGGCCATCGGGGTGGCCTGGTGGTGGGTGGCCAGGGCGGAGAAGGTGCGGCCCGCGCCGCGCATGCCCCTGGGCCAGCGCCTGAAGGTCACGGCCGAGGGGTCGCTGGCCCTGGCCCTGCCCGTCGTCATCATCGGCGGCATGAAGATCGGCGCCTTCACGCCCACCGAGGCGGCGGTGGTGGCGGCGGTCTACAGCTTCGTGGTCGGCATGTTCTGCTACCGCGAGCTCAAGCTCAAGGAGCTCTATGGCCTGACGCTGGCCGCCGGCAAGACCACGGCCGTCGTCATGTTCCTCGTGGCGGCTGCCATGGTCAGCGCCTGGCTCATCACGGTGGCGAACATCCCCGATGAAGTCGCCGCGCTGCTGCGACCCTTCATGGACAACAAGACCCAGCTCATGCTGGTCATGATGCTGCTGATCGTCGTCGTCGGCACCGCGCTGGACTTCACGCCCACGGTGCTGATCCTCACGCCCGTGCTGATGCCCGTGGTCAAGGCGGCGGGCATCGACCCGGTGTACTTCGGCGTGCTGTTCATCATGAACAACGCCATCGGCCTGATCACGCCTCCGGTGGGCACGGTGCTCAACGTGGTCTGCGGCGTGGCCCGCATCAGCATGGGCGAGGCTTTCAGGGGCGTGCTGCCCTTCCTGCTGGCCGAACTGGCCGTGCTGTTCCTGCTGGTGCTGGTCCCCGACATCGTTCTCGTCCCGCTGAAGTGGTGGATGCAATGACAGTTTTCCCAACCCTGCTGTAACTACTAAAAGGAGACATTCATGTTGAAACGCAGAACTATCGCCTCGGCGCTTGCAGGCGCCGCCCTGGTCTTGGCCACCTCGGCCCATGCCCAGTTCACCGAGCGCACGATCAAGCTCACCAATGGGGTCAACGCCGACCATCCGGTGAGCGCGGGCGTCAAGCGCATGCAGGAAGTGCTGGACGCCAGGACCGGCGGCAAGATCAAACTCAACGTTTTCTGGGGCGGCTCGGCGGGTGGCGATCTGCAGGCCACGCAGGCCCTGCGGGCCGGCACGCAAGAGGCCGTCTGCACCTCCAGCTCGCCGCTGGTGGGCATCGTGAAGGAACTGGGCGTGTTCGACCTGCCCTTCCTCTTCGCCAACGAGAAGGAAGCGGACGCGGTGCTCGACGGCCCGGCCGGCCAGTACTTCAACAAGAAGCTCGAAGCCGCCGGCCTGGTGAACCTGGCCTACTGGGAAAACGGCTTTCGCAACCTGACCAACAGCAAGCGAGCGGTGAACAAGGTCGAGGACTTCGACGGCGTCAAGGTGCGCGTGATGCAGAACAACATCTTCCTCGACACCTTCAAGACCCTGGGCACCAACGCCGTGCCCATGGCCTTCGGCGAGGTGTTCACCGCGCTGGAGACCCGCACCATCGACGGCCAGGAAAACCCCTTCGTGACCATCGACAGCTCCAAGTTCTACGAGGTCCAGAAGTACCTGAGCGTCACGCGCCACGCCTACACGCCCTACCTGATCCTCTACAGCAAGAAGCTGTGGGACCAGCTTAATCCGCAAGAGCAGGCCGTGCTGCGTGAAGCCGCCATCGAAGGCCAGAAAGCCCAGCGCATCGCCATCCGCGCCCAGAGCGACACGGCCCTGGCCGCGCTCAAGGCCAAGGGCATGCAGATCAACGAGATCTCCGCCTTCGAGCAGCGTCGCATGTTCGAGAAGGTCAAGCCGGTGTATGACAAGCACGGCGCCTCCATCGGCACCGAGGCCATCAACGTCGTGTTCGACGAGCTGAAGAAGGTGCGCGGCGGCAAGTAAGCCCGGCACGAACCACCAACGCAAAGGCCGCAGGGGCAACCCCCTGCGGCCTTTTCTTTTGAGGTGGCGCTGCCCGGCATCAACCCGGCAGCTTGGCGATCACCTTGATCTCGAACTGGAAGCCATAGAGCCAGGTCACGCCGATGCCGGTCAGCGTGGGGTGGGGCGCGTTGCCCCAGTAGTCCGGCACGATCTGCCAGATGCGCTCGAAGTTCTTCTCCGGGTCGACGATGAAGACGGTCACATCGACCACGTCATCGAAGCTGCATCCGGCTGCACGCAACACCGCGTTCAGGTTGTCGAAGGCGCGCCGCACCTGTGCCTCCAGTTCCGGCTCGGGCGAACCGTCTTCGCGGCTTCCGACCTGACCCGAGACGAAGAGAAAGCCGTTCGACCGGACGGCCGGTGAGTAGCGGTTCCTCTCATAAAGAGCCTGTCGGCCCGCGGGAAAAACAACGTCGCGTGGGGTCATCACATACCTTTCATTGCATGAAGAAGGCACTGTAGGGAACGCGGTCGTTTGGATAAACAGGAGAGTCTGCTCAAGACTGTTTGCATAATCCAGACAATCACACAGCCCCAGGACCGCTATGGACCGTTTCGATGCCATGCTGGCGTTTGCACGCGTGGTGGAGACCCGCAGCTTCACCCAAGCGGCGCAGACGCTGCACATGAGCAAGACCACCGTGACCCAGCTCGTGCAGCAGCTGGAAGCGCGCCTGCGGGTCAAGCTGCTGAACCGCACCACCCGCAAGGTGAACGTGACGGCCGACGGCGCCGCCTATTACGAGCGTGTCGTACGCCTGCTCGCGGACATGGACGACGCCGAGACCAGTCTGACGCGCGCGTCCACCGCGCCGCGTGGCCGCCTGCGGGTGGACGTTCCCAGCCCGTTGGCCCGCATGATCCTGGCACCGGCCTTCCCGTCATTCCATGCACGCTACCCCGACATCCAGGTGCACATGGGGGTGAGCGACCGGATGGTCGATCTGATCGACGAAAACGTCGACTGCGTCGTGCGGGGCGGTGACCCGGGCGACCCATCACTGGTGGCCAGGCATGTGGGCGACCTGGCCATCGGGCTGTATGCGGCACCCGCCTATCTGGCGCGCGTCGGGAAGCCCGCGCATCCCAAGGAGTTGGAGGCAGCACCGCATCAGACCGTGGGCTTTCTGCGGTCGAGCACCGGACGCATCCTGCCCTGCACATTGCGGCGCGGCGAAGAACACGTGCAGGTGCTGGGCCGTTACGCCATCGCCATGGACGACGGCAACGCCTATCTGGCGGCCGGTGTGGCCGGCCTGGGTGCGCTCTGGTTGCCGCACTACATGGCTGCGCCGCATCTGGCGCGAGGCGAACTGGTGCCGCTGTTTGAGGACTGGTCCATCGCCCCGATGCCGCTGTATCTGGCGTTTCCACCTAATCGCCATGTGGGCGCCAGGCTGCGTGTCTTTATCGACTGGGTGGTCGAACTGATGGAGATTCACGCGCCGCTGGGCAAGACGCGTCAGTATTCGCTCGGTTCGTGAGCTGCGGTTTGCTTTGAGGCGTTTCCGGCCACGAGCGGACATTCACCAAGGCACTGTCTCATCGGGGCCTCCAAGGGAGAAGAAGTTCTTTCACTCGCCTGCCTTCGACCCTTCTCGCGTCACAAAGCTCGCGCACGAGTTCTTGCATCCCCAAAAAGTACTGCTCGAAGATCGGAGCCACGAAATCGATCGCGTGGTGCATGAACGCCTCATCTTCTTCCCTCGAGAACGTTTCGTCCCTACCGAGCTTGCGTCCCCAGAAGTCTTCACGATCCTCCGTGGCGTTGTGAAAGACGATCCGATTGATATCCCTTTCGTCGTCGTGGCCCTTCTCTGCGCAACCCATTTTCAATAGGTAGAACTCAGCAGCAAACCCACCGCAAGCGACAATCCTTTCAATTTCGGGGGTGACTATGCAGCAGGTGCGCGCGTGACCACGTGCATCGCCGTCGAGAAATTCGATGAGGTCGACATCGCCGCCTAAATGCAAGCAAATAGTGGCGTGGCCGACTTCATGCCAGCACTTGTACTCGAAGCTATCGACACGGATCTTCATACGAATTGATCAGTATGTGGGTTCCGCACACAGGACAGGCTTCTTTGGAGTGTGCTCGAAGTGGAAGGCCTGCTTTGGGTCGAAAGCCGCCGACATGCAGAACCGATCCCCTATTTCACCCAGTCTGTAACTCGCCTCACCCCCGCCGCGCCAGATCCCGCATCAGCGCGCGCGTGCCGTAGGTCCAGGGGGCGATCTTGTCCGAGGTGTTGACGCGGTTCACCAGCATGCCCAGGCTGGGGGTCGAGACGGTGGCGATGTCGCCGATCTCGTGCGTGAAGCCCTGGCCCGGGCCGTGGCGGTCCTGGATCGGGGCGAACATGGTGCCGAGGAAGAACATCACGCCATCCGGGTACTGGTGGTGCGGGCCGATCACGTGCTTGACCAGTTCCAGCGGGTCGCGGCTGATCTGGCTCATGGAGCTGCTGCCGCGCATGACGAAGCCGCCGGCGCCCCGCACCTCCATGGCCAGATCGCAGCGGCGCACGTCGTCCATGCCGAAATGCTCGTCGAACAGGCGGATGAAGGGGCCGATGGCGCAGGAGGCATTGTTGTCCTTGGCCTTGCCCAGCAGCAGGGCGCTGCGGCCCTCGAAGTCGCGCAGGTTCACGTCGTTGCCCAGCGTGGCGCCCATCACTTCGGCGCGGCTGTTGACGGCCAGCACGATTTCCGGCTCGGGGTTGTTCCAGTGGCTGCGCGGGTGGATGCCCACCTCGGCACCGACGCCCACCGCGCTCATGGGCGCCGATTTGGTGAAGACCTCGGCGTCGGGGCCGATGGCCACTTCCAGGTACTGCGACCACGCGCCTTGCGCGACCAGCACGTCCTTCAGCTTCGCCGCCTCGGGCGAGCCGGGTTTCACTTGGCCCAGGTTGTCGCCGATGACGGCGACCACGGCCCGGCGCACGCTCTCGGCCTTGTCGGCATCGCCGCGCGCCTGCTCCTCGATCACGCGCTCCAGCACCGAGTTGACGAAGGTGACCCCGGTGGCCTTGATCGCCTGCAGGTCGCAGGGCGCCAGAAACCAGGGCAGGGCCGTCTTGCGTTCGTCGTATGCCGAGTTCCGCAGGATGGCCGCCGTGTCGCCCAGGCGCGCGCCTTTATTCTTGCGCACGGCCGCGGCCGCGTCGGGGCGTTCCAGCAGGTCCGACATGGTCGGGGCCACCGCGCCCAGGTCGTACACGCCATCGGGGCGTACCTGCACCAGCACCGGTCCGGTGCCCTCGATCCAGAGGCGCCCCACCAGCGTGGCGCGTTCCGCATCACGCGGCAGGCAGGTCTCAAGTGTCAGTGGGTTCAGCATCTGCTTGTCTTCCTCTGGTTTTGTTTTGGTGCGCTTCATGGGCGCAGCTGCACCGCCTGGGTGGCCAGCCGAGTGATCTCGTCCCAGTTCCGCTCGGCGATGGCTTGCGCCGGCGTCAGCCAGGACCCGCCAACGCAGGCCACGTTGGGCAGCGCCAGGAAGTCCCGCGCGTTTTGCGGGCTGATGCCACCGGTGGGGCAGAAGCGCACGTCGGCAAACGGGCCGCTCCAGGCCTTGAGCAAGGCCGTTCCGCCGGCGGCGAGGGCTGGGAAGAACTTGAGTTCGGTGTAGCCGTCGTCCAGCGCGGCCATGATCTCGCTGCCCGTGGCGACACCCGGTAGCAGCGGCAGGCCGCTGGTGCGCGCGGCCTGGCCGAGGGCGCTGCTGTAACCCGGGCTTACCAGGAAGCGCGCACCGGCCCGCTGGGCCGCCAGGACATCGGCGCTGTTGCGCACCGTGCCGGCGCCGGGCACGGCCAGCGGCACCTCGCGCGCAATGGCCTCGATGCAGGCCAGCGCCTGCGGTGTGCGCAGCGTGACTTCCAGCATGCGGATACCGCCGGCGACCAGCGCGCGCGCCAGTGGCACGGCGTCCTGCACGTGGTCGAGCACGATGACGGGGATGACGGGAGCATCCTGCATCACCTGCAGGGCGGTCGGCGTTTGCATGCGTTTGATCTTACAGGCTTGCGGGGCCATTTTGGTCAATCGTACGATGATTGGACGGGGCTTTCGTCCGCCTGAGGCCAGGGCGCCACACCTGCCTCGGGGCACAAAATCTATAATCGATAGTTCAAGTAAATCAAGCAGTTACGTGCGTGCCGCAGTCCCCGGGGGGAGCGACTGCACGGTCCAGGAAAACCATGAGCCAACCCGTCATCTCCGTTGCCGACATCCGCAAGACCTTTCTGGACTTCTTTGCCGCCAAGGGCCACACCGTCGTGCAGTCCAGCCCGCTGGTGCCGGGCAACGACCCGACCCTGATGTTCACCAACTCCGGCATGGTGCAGTTCAAGGACGTGTTCCTGGGCAGCGACAAGCGCAGTTATGTGCGTGCGGCTTCGGTGCAGGCCTGCCTGCGCGCCGGCGGCAAGCACAACGACCTGGAGAACGTGGGCTACACCGCGCGGCATCACACCTTCTTCGAGATGCTGGGCAACTGGAGTTTTGGCGACTATTTCAAGCGCGAGTCGCTGAAGTGGGCCTGGGAACTGCTGACCGAGGTCTACAAGCTGCCCAAGGAGCGTCTGCTGGCCACGGTCTATGCCGAGGACGACGAGGCCTATGACATCTGGACCAAGGAAATCGGCCTGCCGCCCGAGCGTGTGATCCGCATCGGTGACAACAAGGGCGGGCGCTACAAGAGCGACAACTTCTGGATGATGGCCGACACCGGCCCCTGCGGCCCCTGCAGCGAGATCTTCTACGACCACGGCGACCACATCGCCGGCGGCCCTCCGGGCAGCCCCGATGAGGACGGCGACCGTTACATCGAGATCTGGAACAACGTGTTCATGCAGTTCAACATGGACGAGACCGGTGCCGTCACGCCCCTGCCAGCCCCCTGCGTGGACACGGGCATGGGCCTGGAGCGCTTGGCCGCCATCCTGCAGCACGTGCACAGCAATTACGAGATCGACATCTTCGCCGCGCTGATCAAGGCCGCCGGCCGTGAGACCGGCACCAAGGACCTGACGAACCCGTCCCTGAAGGTCATCGCCGACCACATCCGCGCCACCGCCTTCCTGGTGAGCGACGGCGTGATCCCCAGCAACGAAGGCCGTGGTTATGTGCAGCGCCGTATCGTGCGCCGCGCCATCCGCCACGGTTACAAGCTGGGTCAGAAGAAACCCTTCTTCCACAAGCTGGTGGCTGAACTGGTGCGCATGATGGGCGACGCCTACCCCCGCCTCAAGGCCGAGGAAAAGCGCATCACCGAAGTGCTCAAGGCCGAGGAAGAGCGCTTCTACGAGACCCTGGCCAATGGCATGGAAATCCTGGATGCTGCCCTGGCCAACGCCAAGGTGCTGCCGGGTGAAGTGGCCTTCAAGCTGCACGACACCTACGGTTTCCCGCTGGACCTGTCGGCCGACGTCTGCCGCGAGCGTGGTCTGAGCGTGGACGAGGCCGGTTTTGCCGCCGCCATGGACAAGCAGAAGAGTCAGGCCCGTGCCGCCGGCAAGTTCAAGATGGACAAGGCCTTGGAATACAGCGGCGCCGGCAACCAGTTCGTGGGTTACGAGAAGCTCGAAGCCTCGGCCAAGATCGTTGCACTGTACGTGGACGGCACGTCCACCGCCGTGCTCAAGGCCGGCCAGCAGGGCGTGGTGGTGCTGGACACCACCCCCTTCTACGCCGAGAGCGGCGGCCAGGTCGGTGACGAAGGTGTGCTCACCAGCGGCTCGGCCCGCTTCGAGGTGGGCGACACGCAGAAGATCAAGGCCGACGTGTTTGGCCACCACGGCACGCTCGCGCAAGGCACGCTCAATGTCGGCGACCACGTGACGGCCCAGGTGAACCTGAGCGTGCGCGCGGCCACTATGCGCAACCACTCGGTCACGCACCTGATGCACAAGGCCCTGCGCGAAGTGCTGGGCAGCCATGTGCAGCAGAAGGGCTCGCTCGTGAACGCCGAGCGCACGCGTTTCGACTTCGCGCACAACGCGCCGGTCACCGAGGCCCAGATCCGCGAGATCGAGGCCAAGGTGAACGAGGAGATCCTGGCCAATGCCGCGACCCAGGCCCGTGTGATGGACATCGAGTCCGCGCAGAAGACCGGCGCCATGATGCTCTTCGGCGAGAAGTACGGCGACACCGTGCGTGTGCTCGACATCGGCAGCAGCCGCGAACTCTGCGGCGGCACCCACGTGCAGCGCACGGGTGACATCGGCCTGTTCAAGGTCGTGGCCGAAGGCGGCGTGGCTGCGGGCGTGCGCCGTATCGAGGCCGTCACGGGCCTTAACGCGCTCAACTTTATGCAAGAACTCGAAGCAGATAGCGCGGCGATGAGCGGCTATCTCAAGGCATCTAGAGGCGAGCACCTTAGTCGCGTGGCGCAGATGCTGGACCAGGTCAAGGCGCTGGAAAAAGAAATCGCTGCGCTCAAGGGCAAGCTGGCCTCCAGCCAGGGCGACGAACTCATGGCCCAGGCCGTGGACGTCAAAGGGCTGAAGGTGCTGGCCGCGCGTCTGGAAGGCGCCGACGCCAAAACGTTGCGCGACACCCTGGACAAACTGAAAGACAAGCTCAAGACCGCCGCCATCGTGCTGGCCGCTGTGGACGGTGACAAGGTGCAGCTGGCCGCTGGCGTGACGGCCGACAGCATCGGCAAGGTGAAGGCCGGCGAGTTGGTCAACTTTGTGGCCCAGCAGGTCGGCGGCAAGGGTGGCGGCAAAGCCGATATGGCCATGGCCGGCGGCACCGATGCCAGCAAACTCGGCGCGGCCCTGGCCAGCGTGCAGGGCTGGGTGGCGGAAAAACTCTGATGCAGCGTCGCGATGTCCTGGGCCTGACCCTGGCCGCACTGGCCGGCCCGGCGCTGGCCCAGCGCGGCTATGACGTGACGCCCTGGCCGGCCAACCGGCCGGCGCCCGCACTGCGTGCGCTGGACCTGCAGGGCAAGACCTGGACGCTGGCCGAACTGCGTGGCCGCGCCGTCGTGCTCAACTTCTGGGCCACCTGGTGCCCGCCCTGCCGCGCCGAGATGCCCTCGCTGCAGCAGCTGGCCGAAATCTACGGCCCCGAGCAGTTGCTGGTGCTGGCCATCAACGTGGGCGAGGGCCCGCGCCGCATCACCCAGTACCTGCAGTCCAGCGGCCTGAACCTCACGGTGCTGCTGGACCCGCAAAGCGAGGCTGCCAAAGCCTGGGGCGCCAATGTGCTGCCCACCACCATCCTGATCGACGCCGAGGGCCGGCCGCGTCAGCGCGTGCGCGGTGAAGTGGACTGGAGCGGGCGCGAGGCGCAGGCCCTGGTGGAGCCGCTGTTGCGCGCGAGAACTAGGCCCGGCGTTTCGAGCTGAATCGCTGGCTGATCCAGCGCCCCAGCGGCGCCTCGATGCGACGCTCGAACACGAAGGCCAGCGCCACGCTGACCAGCACGCTGAGGACCAGCACGGCCACGGCCTCACCAGGCTGGCTGCCACCCAGTCGTGCGTACAGCGCATTGCCCAGCATCAGCACCGGAAAGTGCACGAGGAAGAGCGCGTAGGACGTGCGGCCCAGCGCGTGCAGCGGCCGTGCGAGGGCAGCGGGCAGCGGGCGCCCCCCATGAGTTCGCCAGTGCAGCACGATCAGCAGCAGGGCCACGCCCAGCGCCAGTGCGATGCGGGTGCGCCAGTCCAGCAGCAGGGCCAGCGCGCCGAGTGCGGTCAGCAGGCCCAGCCAGCGCAGGGCATGGGGTGAGCGGGCCGCCCACCAGGCCAGCGCACCGAGTGCATAGCTGCCAAAGAAATAGGGTGCCCAGTCGTCCCAGCCGGCGTCGCGGTTGAAATGCAGCAGCGAGGCCAGCATGAGCCCGGCCACCAGCCACAGGGCCGGTGCGGGCCGCGCACCGCGTTGGCCCAGCCACAGCAGCAGCGCGAGCAGGGCGTAGAGCTGCAGGTCGATGGCCACGTACCAGACCCCGGCCGACAGGGCTTCGGCGTCCACCACGTCCTGCAGCAGCAGCAGATGCGCCAGGGCCTGGCCCCAGCCCGGCGCCGCCGGGATGAAGTCGGCGTTCAGCCCCTGGCGCGCCAGGGCGGCCGCAGCCACGGCCAGCAGCATGGCCACGCAGAAGGGCAGGGCCAGGCGCAGGTAACGCAGCAGCACGGCGCGTCCCAGCTGGGTTGCGTCGTGGCGCATGGCCGGCAGCAGGCCCTGCATGGCCAGGTAGCCCCCCAGCACCAGGAAGATCTGCACCGCCATGCGGGCGTAGTCGTAGAGCCAGCCCATGAGCGCGGGGGCGGCGAGGGCCGTCGCGTCGGCCAGCGGGCCGTAGGCCGAGAAGTGGTGCAGCACGATGAGCTGCGAACCGATGCACTTGAGCGCATCGATGTGCGTCTGGCGTGCCTGCATGAGGCCGGGCTCAGGTCCGGGGGATGGGCATGTCCGAGGTGCCGGGGCGTACCCAGCGCGCGAACTCGCGCGTGGTGTCCATGCAGCCGCCGGCTTCGGTGTAGACGCCGCGCGGCTCACGCCAGCGGGTCATGCGCGCCATGACCTGTGCCAGTTCGTCCGGGTTGGCGAGTGTGGCCTCGATCAGGGGCTCGATGCGGACTTCGTCGATCTGCGACTCACCCTGGTCATCGCGGTACAGGCCGTGGCGCCAGTGGTAGATCTCGACGCACTTGCGCGTCAGCGTGTAGGGCTGGTGCTGTTTCCAGAAGTTGGTGAACAGGCCGCCGCCCAGGTACATGACCCAGGAGCCCTCGAAACCGCAGGCGTCGGCCGAGGCCTCGTCGGGGTTGCGGAACCAGACGCGGTCGCCCGGCACGTAGTACAGCGGGGGCACCGGCGCTTCCATCGAGCCCTGCTCGCGCAGGAAGACGGTGTGGAACTCCTCGGACATGATGGCGCGCTGGCGCCAGACTTCCTGCAGGCGCTCGAACAGCTCGGTGTTGCTGCGCGCCAGCTCCTGGGCGATGCCCAGCAGCGTCACGTATTCGGTGGCACGGTAGCAGGAGAAGGAATAGAGCCGGCCCGAGACCTCGGGCTGCGTGGTCTTGACCAGCGCGTCGATCAGCGGCACGTCCGGCAGCAGGGTGAAGCCCCGGTCTTCGTCGTAGGTCCAGCAGTCCTGCGGGCGCTCGGCGGCATCGGTATCGAAGGCCAGCGTGGTGCGGCGCGCCGCCTGCACGATGTTACGGCGGATGTGGATGGCTGATTCGAACTCGTCCAGGCTGGGGAAGTCCAGGCCGGTCGGACTCATCAGCAGGGTCACCAGGATCTCGCGCTGCAGGTCGGTTTCGCTGTCCAGCGTGCGCAAGCCCAGGGTGCTGGCCAGCTGCATGGTGTTGTGGCCCGGCGCCCAGACCTGGGTGGCGGGGTGGTCCAGCCAGAGCCGCACCCCCTGGCCCTGCGCGTCCTGGCCGGGTTCGGCATGGACGTGCGCTGCCAGGTCGGTGGCGCCCAGCCGCTCCAGGAAGACACGGCGCACGCTTTCGGTGCTGTGGGTGCCCAGGCCGCGCAGCAGGATGCCGCGACTGACGGGCCCTTGCCCTGTCTGCTCCATCGTGTTGTATGTCTCCAGCAGCTTTCTCATAGGTATGGTGATCAATATACCCCAAGCTTCGTGGGGTTTAGCTTGGGGATTACTCCGGGGTGGGGTGGGCTCGATAATCTGGGTCGTCACGCGATATTCCATCGTGTGCACGCCGTTCCGGAGCACCTTCACCTGCGCCGGCGGCGTTTCCCCCACCATGACGGAGCTCTCTTGATGACCACCGAACGTCGAACCTTCCTGAAGAACGCGGCAGGCCTGTCGGCCGCCTACACGCTGCCGGCCCTGGGCCTGGCGCAGACCGCGCCGGCGCAGCGCCAGTTCAATCCCCAGCCCGGCGCCTGGCGCACCTTCGAGGTGACGACCCGCGTCGACATCCTGCAGGCCGAAGGCGCCACCCGCGTCTGGTTGCCTGTGCCCTCGGTCGATGCCGACTGGCAGCGTTCGCTGGACAACAGCTATGCCAGCAATGGCCAGGCCCGCATGGGCAGCGACGCGGTCTACGGCGCCCGGCTGCTGCAGGTGGACTTCACGCCCGGCGAGAAAAAGCCCTGGGTTGAACTCACCAGCCGCATCCAGACCAACAACCGCGCCGTGAACTGGGCTGCCAAAAAGCCTGCGCCGGAAACTGCGAGTAGCCTGCAGTTCTGGACCCGTCCCACGGCCCTGCTGCCCACTGACGGCATCGTGCGCAAGACCGCGCTGGAAGCCACGCGCGGTGCCCGGACCGACGCCGAGAAGGCGAAGAAGATCTACGACTGGGTGGTGGCCAATACCTGGCGTGAACCCAAGGTGCGCGGCTGCGGTGAGGGCGACATCAAGACCATGCTGGAGACCGGCAACCTGGGCGGCAAGTGCGCCGACCTGAACGCCATCTTCGTCGGCCTGTGCCGTGCCGTGGGCCTGCCCGCGCGCGACGTCTACGGCCTGCGCCTGGTGCCGTCGGCCTTCGGCTACAAGGAACTCAGCGGCAATCCGGCCAGCCTCAAGGGTGCCCAGCACTGCCGGGCCGAGGTGTACCTGAAGGACCATGGCTGGGTGGCCATGGACCCGGCCGACGTGGCCAAGGTCATGCGCCTGGAGACGCCGCAGTGGATCAAGAACACCACCGATCCGGTAGTGGCGCCGGTCAACCAGGCCCTGTTCGGCGGCTGGGAAGGCAACTGGCTGGCCTGGAACATGGCACATGACGTGGCGCTGCCCGGTGCCAAGGGTCCCAAGCTGGGCTTCCTGATGTACCCGGTGGCCGAGACCGCCGACGAACGCCTGGACTCCTATGCACCCGACGCCTTCAAGTACCAGATCACGGCGCGCGAGCTCACGGCCTGAGTCCGCTGTGACGGGATAAAAAAAGGGCGCCGACGGCGCCCTTTGCAATTCCCTCTGGAGAACTCCCTCTCACCCTCACACCTTCAATTGCGCAGCCGTCCGTTACGTGTGACCATGGCCAGTTCCACATACTTGCTGCCGTGGTTCTGCTCCGGGCCGTACTGCACGGTGTACCCACCGACGTCATAGGTTCCCAGGTTGCGCAGCGCGGCCAGCAGGGCCTTGGCGTCACCCGGCCGCTTGCTGCGGCGCATGGCTTCGGTCAGCACCTTGGCGGCGATGCAGGCCTCCAGATGCGTGCTGTTCATGGCCTTCTTCACGCCGGCATCCTGCAGGGCCTTGCCGCATTCGCGGATGATGGGCAGGGAGGCGGAGGCGTTGGGCACCACCTGTGAAATGGAGGCGCCGGCGCCGGCTTCGCCCGCCGCGTCGATGTACTGCTGCGCGCCCACGAAGGACAGGCTGGACATGGGCACGTAGAGCCCGCGTGCGGTCAATTGCTTGCTGATGTCGGCCGCCGGACCGGAGAGCACCGTGTTGATGATGACCTCGGGCTTGAGGGCCATCAGGGCATTCATCCTGGCCGCGTCGATGCCGGCATTGCGCTGCAGGGCGAAGGCCTTGGGGGTCTTGCCCTGGCGCACCAGGTAGTCGGTAACCACCCCCAGGTTCTGCACGCCGACCTCGTCGTCGTAGTGCACCACCACCACCTGTTTCATGCCCAGGCTCATCCAGAAGGCCAACATCTTTTCGAGTTCGTCGCCGTAGGAGGCGCGCAGCGTGTAGACCACGGGGCTGGCCTTGCGCACGGGATTGGCGCCGGAGAAGGGCGCGTAGAACAGCACACCGGCCTTCTCGGCCTGGGGCATGGCGTCCAGGCTCAGCGTGGCCGAGCTGTAGCCGAACAGGGCCACCAGGCCCTTGGTCTGCAGCAGCTTGCCGGTGTTTTCGCCGGCGATCTTGCGCTGGTTCTGGTCGTCCAGGGTGAGCAGCTCGACCGGGGCACCGGCCACGCCGCCCTGGGCATTGACCATCTTGAAATAGGCCAGGGCGCCGTCGCGGATGTCCTGGCCGAAGACGGCATTGCTGCCGGAGAGTGGTGCGGACTGGCCGACGAGCCAGGCGTTCTGGGCCTGGGCCGTGGTGTGCAGCAAGCCACCCAGTGTCCACAGCAGAGTGGCCAGGCCCAGGCGCTTGAAGGGTCGAGAGAACATGATCGGTCCCATGGATAACTTGATGTTTCCATGGTGGGCCAGAACTTGTTTCAGGGCTAGGGCTGAAACGGAAACACCTGTGTGCAGGTGTATGGCAGCGTAAACAATCGTAACGTGTTCAATTGCGCAGCTTGCCGCCGCGCGTCACCATGCCCAGTTCCACGTACTTGCTGCCGTGGTTCTGCTCCGGTCCGTAGGTGACGGTGAAACCGCCCGCATCAAAGCTGCCCAGGTTCCTCAAGGCGCTCAGCAGGGCCTTGTGATCGCCGGGTTTCTTGCTGCGGCGCATGGCCTCGGTCAGCACCTTGGCGGCGATGCACGCTTCCAGGTGCGTGGTGTTCATGGCCTTGGTGACGCCGGACTCCTGCAGGGCCTTGCTGCATTCGCGGATGATGGGCAGCGAGGCGCCGGTGTTGGGCACCACCTGGGAGATCGACACGCCGGCACCGGCGTCTCCGGCGGCATCGATGTACTGCTGCGCGCCGACGAAGGACAGGCTGGACATGGGCACGAAAAGCCCCTGTGCCACCAGCCGCTTGCTGATCTCGGCCGCCGGCCCGGAGAGCACGGTGTTGATGATGACCTCGGGCTTGAGGGCCACCAGCTGGCTGAAACGCGCATCGTCGATCTTGGCGTTGCGTTCCAGCGCGAAGGCTTGCGGCTTCTTGCCCTGGCGGGCCAGGTAGTCGACGACCACCCCCAGGTTCTGCACGCCGACCTCGTCGTCGTAGTGCACCACCACCACCTGTTTCATGCCGAAGCCGGTCCAGAAGGCCAGCATCTTTTCGAGTTCGTCGCCGTAGGAGGCGCGCAGGGTGTGGACCACGGGGCTGGGCTTGCGCACCGGGTTGGCGCCCGAGAAGGGGGCGAAGAAGAGTACGCCGGCCTTCTCGGCCTGGGGCATGGCGTCCAGGCTCAGCGTGGCCGAGGCGTAACCGAACAGGGCCACGAGGTTGCGGTTCTGCAGCAGCTTGGTGGTGTTCTCGCCGGCGATCTTGCGCTGGTTCTGGTCATCCAGCGTGACGAGTTCGATGGGCGCACCGCCCACGCCACCCTGGGCATTGACCAGCTTGAACCAGGCCAGGGCACCGTCGCGGATGTCCTTGCCGAACACGGCATTGCTGCCGCTCAGGGGCGCAGACTGGCCGACGACCCAGGTGGTCTGGGCCATCAGGCTGCCATGAACAAGGGTTCCCAACGCGACGAATAGCGCCGCTATTTTTATACGCATAAGCAGTCACCAATAAAAGCGTCGCCAACGCTGGCGGCGCTTGATATGTTGACATGCGTATCAGGATTCGGCGATAGCGTTTGTACTTATGAATGTATCAACCTGTGCATCGCTATAGCCGAACTCTTTGAGCAGTTCGCGTGTGTGCTGGCCCAGCAGGGGCGCCGGGCGCATGACCTGGGCCGGCGTGGCGGAAAAATGGATGGGGCAGCCCAGGGCGCGTGTCAGGCCGGCCTGCGGATGGTCCAGCTCCACCACCATGCCGCGTGCCAGGGTCTGCGGGTGGCTCAGCGCCTCGCCCACGGTATGCACCGGGCCGGCCGGCACACCTGCGTTGTCGAAGGCGGACTGCCACTCGGCGCGTGTGCGCGTGCGCAGCACGGCGTTCATCAAGCGCACCAGTTCCTCGCGGTGCGCCATGCGGTCGCTGTTGGTGGCAAAGCGCGCATCGCTGCGCCACTCGGGGTGGCCCAGCACCTCGGCAATGCGCTCCCAGTTGGCCTGGTTGGCGCCGCCGACGTTGATCCAGCCGTCGCTGGCCTCGAAGGCCTGGTAGGGCGCGGTCAGGATGTGGGCCGAGCCCGTGGGCTCGCTGGACTTGCCGGTGGCGAAGAAGATGGCCGCGTGCCAGTAGAGCTGTTGCAGGGCCGCATCACTGAGCGAGGTGTCGACGATCTGGCCCTCGCCGGTTTTCAGCTTGTGCACGTAGGCGGCCACGATGCCCAAGGCGCCGAGGATGCCCGCGTTCATGTCCGACACCGCGTTGCCGTTCTTGGCCGGCGCGCCGCCGGGTTCACCGGTGATGGACATCAGGCCGGCAAAACCCTGGGCGATCAGATCAAACCCGCCCTTGCCGGCATAGGGCCCGTTGCGGCCGTACCCGGTGATGGCGCAGTAGATCAGGCCGGGGTTGGCTTTGGAGAGCACTTCGTAGCCCAGGCCCAGCTTGTCCAGCGTGCCGCCGCGGAAGTTTTCCACCAGCACGTCGGCCTTCTCGACCATGCGCAGCAGGATGGCCTTGCCGTCGGCGTGCTTGAGGTCGATGGCGATGCCGCGCTTGTTGCGGTTCATCATCATGAAGGGCGCCGAGACGCCGTTCACCAGCGGATCACGGTAAGCGCGCGCATCGTCGCCACCGGGCAGCTTCTCGACCTTGATCACGTCGGCCCCCATGTCGGCCAGCATCTGGCCGCAGGTCGGGCCCGACATGATCTGCGTGAGTTCGAGCACACGCAGGCCGTGCAGGGCACCTGCTTTCCTGTTCGTCATCACTGTCCTTTCCAGGCCGGGGGGCGCTTCTCGACGAAGGCGCTCACGCCCTCGCGGAAGTCGGCGCTGCCATAGGCGGCGCGCACCAGGTCCTCGCCCTCGGGCAGGCTGTGCACGGTCAGGCGGCGCAGGCCTTCCTTGCTGACACGCTGCGTCACCGGGGCCAGCGCGGCGAGTTTCTGGGTGAGGCGCAACACGGCGGCATCGAGCTCGGCCGGCGCAGCGATCTCCTGCAGGTAACCGCAGGCCAGCGCCTCGTCGGCGCCGATCATCTCGGCCAGCAGCAGCATGCGCCGCACACGCTGCATGCCGAAGGCCGCACTCAGGCGTGCCAGGTTGCTCACCGACAGGCAGTTGCCCAGGGTCTTGGCAATCGGCACGCCGAATTTGGCCGAGGGCGTGGCGATGCGGAAATCGCAGCCGGTGGCGATCGCCACGCCGCCGCCCACGCACCAGCCCTCGACCACGGCCAGCGTGGGCATGGGCAGGCAACCCAGCAACTCCATGCAGGCGTCTATCTGGCGCTCGTAGCCCACGCCGTCCTCGCCGCCTTGGGCGCCTGAACGGAAGTTCTGGAACTGTGCGATGTCGGTGCCGGCCACAAAGGCCTCGCCACCCGCGCCGCGGAAGGTGACGACACGCACGCTGGCATCGTCCTTGAGCTGGCGGCAGATGGCCATCAGCTGCTCGTACATGGCCCAGGTCATCGCATTGCGCGCCTGGGGGCGATCAAAAAGCACCGAGGCCACGCCGGCCTCGATGTTCAGGCTTACTTGCCCGGTGTCATTCATGGTGAAGGTTCAGAGAGGGAGTAATGCGCGGGACGCCGTGGAACCGGCTTTGCCGGGCCACTGGCGTCGCCCCCTTGAGGGGGAGGCGGCACCAGCCGCCTCGGGGGTGTTTAACTTTCTACAGTGACCTTGGCGTCCTTGATCACCTTGGCCCACTTCTGCTGCTCCGCGCGGATGAAGTCGGCAAACTGCTGGGCCGTGCCGCCACCGTCCTCGGCGCCGTACTGGTCCAGTTTTTCCTTCACGTCGGGCATGGCCAGCACCTTGTTGATGTCTTCGTTCATGCGCTGGGCCATGGCGGCCGGCAGCTTGCCCGGGCCCACCAGGCCATACCAGGTGGTGGCTTCGAAGCCGGGGAAGCCGGACTCGGCCATGGTCGGCACCGTCGGGTGGCCCGAGGCGCGCTTGGCGCGGGTCTGGGCGATGGCGCGCACCTTGCCGCTCTTCACGTGCGGGGTGGCGGCGGTCATGGTGTCGAAGGAGTAGTGGATCTGGCCGCCGATGAGGTCGACCAGCATGGGGCCTGAGCCCTTGTAGGGCACGTGCAGTGCATCCACGCCGGCAGCGAGCTTGAAGGACTCCATGGCCAGGTGCTGGGCCGAACCCTGGCCGGCCGAGCCGAAGCTGATCTTGCCCGGGTTGGCCTTGCAATGGGCCACCACCTCGGCCACGGTCTTGGCGGGCAGGTTCGTGTTGGCGATCAGCAGGTTGGGTGTCACGCCCACCAGCGTCAGCGGCGTGAAGTCGCGTTCCACCACATAGCCCAGCTTGGGCATGAGCCCGGGGGCCAGGGCGTGGCTGTTGATGTGGGCCATCAGCAGGGTGTTGCCGTCAGCGGGCGCCTTGGCCACGAAATCGGCCGCGATCACGCCGGAGGCGCCGGCCTTGTTCTCGATCACGACGGTGGTGTTCCACATGGCCTGCAGCTTCTGGCCGACGATGCGGGCCAGCACGTCGGTGCCGCCACCGGGGGCGAAGCCCACGATGATGCGGACCGGCCCGCCGGGCAGGGTCTGCGCCTGGAGCATGGGGGCGGCCAGGGTGGCTGCGGTGGCGGCCGTGGCCGTAACGAAGGTTCTGCGTTTCATGGTGTGTCTCCTCGGGTCGTTGTAGAAATTCTGTTGGGTGTTCAGGCTGCCTTGCGCTGCGGCACGGCTGCCGGGTGGCCGGCGTAGTAGTCCATGATGGCCTGCACGCCCGAGCCGGCCAGCTTCACGCCGCCGAGCTTCAGGCCCATTTCGCAGGCGGCCACGGTGCCGATCAGCGTCAGGTCGTTGCTGTCGCCCAGGTGGCCGATGCGGAACATGCGGCCCTTGATCTTGCCCAGGCCCGTGCCCAGCGAGCAGTCGAAGCGTTCGTAGATGATCTTGCGGATGGCATCGGCGTCCACGCCCTCGGGTGTCATCACGCCGGTCAGGATGGGCGAGTACACGCCCGCGTCGGCGCACTGGATAGGCAGGCCCCAGGCGTTCACCGCGGCGCGCACGCCGGCGGCCCAGCGCTGGTGGCGCGCGAGGACCACGTCCAGACCCTGGCCCAGGATCATGTCGGCCGCTTCGCTCAGGCCGTACATGAGGTTGGTGTTGGGTGTGTAGGGCCAGTAGCCCGTCTTGTTCATCTCGATGATCTCGTCCCAGGCCCAGAAGCTGCGCGGCAGCTTGGCGGTCTTGCTGGCCTCGATGGCCTTGGGCGAGAGCGCGTTGAAGCTCATGCCCGGCGGCAGCATCAGGCCTTTTTGCGAGCCGCTGATGGAGACGTCCACGCCCCATTCGTCGTGGCGGTAGTCGGCCGAGGCCAGGCCAGAGATGGTGTCGACCAGCAGCAGGGCCGGGTGCCTGGCGGCGTCAATCGCCTTGCGCACGGCTGCGATGTTGCTGGTGGCGCCAGTGGAGGTTTCGTTGTGCACCACACACACGGCCTTGATGCTGTGGCCCGGGTCGGCCTTGAGGCGCTGTTCGATCAACTCGGCCGACACGCCGCGGCGCCAGCTGGCCGGCACGCCGTTGTCGGTGCCGGGCAGGGCGATGACCTCGGCCTTCAGGCCCAGGCGCGTGGCCAGGCGGTTCCAGAGGAAGGCGAAGTGGCCGGTCTCATACATGAGCACGTGGTCACCGGGCGAGAGGGTGTTGGTCAGCGCGGCTTCCCAGGCACCGGTGCCCGAGGCCGGGTAGATGATGACCGGGTGCCGGGTCTGGAAGATCTTCTGGATGTCGGCCAGGATCTTCAGGCCCATGGCGCCGAACTCGGGGCCGCGGTGGTCGATGGTGGGCAGGCTCATGGCGCGTAACACGCGGTCGGGCACGGGGGAGGGGCCCGGAATCTGCAGGAAATGGCGGCCGGTGGGGTGAAAATCAGTAGTCAGCATGGCAAATCAGAGATAAAGAACAGACGCATTTTTTGCATACAAAATTTGTTTGTCAACCAGAAAGACCCTAAAATCGCCTGAAATCACGATCTTTTTGAATACAAAGCATATCCATGGCTGAAATCCTGACCATGCCGACCGCCCTGCACGGGCAGGTCACCCAGCGCCTGCGCCTGCTGCTGGTGGAGGGCCAGATCGCCCCCGGCGCCAAGCTCAACGAGCGCGAGCTGTGCGAGCAGATGAAGGTCTCGCGCACCCCGCTGCGCGAAGCCATCAAGACCCTGGCCGCCGAGGGCCTGGTGGAGCTGCTGCCCAACCGCGGCGCCATCGCCGTGGAGCTGGGCGAGGACGACATCCTCAACACCTTCGAGGTCATGGCCGGGCTCGAAGGCCTGTCCGGCGAGCTGGCCGCGCAGCGCATCACCCCCGAAGAACTGGCCGAGATCGAGGCCATGCACTACGAGATGAAAGCCGCCTACACCCGGCGCGACCTCTCGGCCTACTACCGGCTCAACGCGGCCATCCACCGCGCTTTCAACGCCGCCGCCCGCAACCCGGTGCTCACCGCCACCTACCAGCAGGTCAATGCCCGGCTGCAGGCCCTGCGCTTCCGCTCCAACCAGGACGGCGAGAAATGGGCCCGTGCCATGCAGGAACACGACCGCATGATCGAGGCCCTGCAAAAGCGCGACGGCGCCGCCCTGCGCGCCGAGCTCGTCGCGCACCTGGGCCACAAGCGCGACGTGGTGATCGAACAGATGCGCACCGTTGCGGTGGCCAATGCGAAAGATTGAGGTCTGATATGAACGCCCCGCTGCCCGCCAATGTGACGCAAGCGTCCAAGACCTACGAGGTCGTCTCCCGCCTCAGCAATGAAGTGGCCGGCCGCCTGGCCGCACGCCTGCGCACCGAGACCAAAGGCGAGGTGCTGTTCAGCCCGGCCGACCGCGGCCGTTACGCCACCGATGCCTCCATCTACCAGGCCATGCCCCTGGGCGTGTTCCTGCCGCGCGAGGCGGCCGATGTGCGCCTGGCGCTGGACATCTGCCGTGACCTCAAGGTGCCCATCGTGCCGCGCGGCGGCGGCACCAGCCAGTGCGGCCAGACCGTGGGCGCGGGGCTGGTGATCGATCACAGCAAGCACATGCGCAAGATCCTCGACGTCAACGTCGAGCAGCGCACCGCGCGCGTCGAGCCCGGCCTGGTGCTGGACCACCTGAACGCCGACCTGAAGAAGCACGGCCTCTGGTACCCGGTGGACGTGTCCACCAGCGCGCAGGCCACGCTGGGCGGCATGGCCGGCAACAACTCCTGCGGCAGCCGCTCCATCGCCTACGGCAATATGGTGCACAACGTCATCGGCGCCCAGGCTTGGCTGGCCGACGGCGAGCTGCTGAACTTCGGCCGCTACGACCAGGCCAGCGGCCGCGCGCGCCAGATCGGCGACTACGTGCGCGGCCTGGCCGGCCTGCACCGCGACGAGATCGAGGCGCGCTGGCCCAAGGTGCTGCGCCGCGTGGCCGGCTACAACCTGGACATCTTCCACAACCAGAACGAGAAGCCGTACACGAGCGACGGCTCGGTCAACCTCGCGCACCTGCTGGTGGGTAGCGAAGGCACGCTGGCGCTCACGCGCTCGCTCTGCCTGCAGCTGAGCGAACTGCCGCGCGCCAAGGTGCTGGGCGTGGTGAACTTCCCCACCTTCTACCAAGCGATGGACAGCGCCCAGCACATCGTCAAGCTGGGTCACAACATGCAGGGCGGGGCGCTGACGGCGGTGGAGCTGGTCGACCGCACCATGATCGAGCTCTCGCTCCAGAACCCGGCCTTCGCGCCCACCATCCGCACCGCGCTCTCGCCCGCCATCAACGGCGGCAAACCCGAAGCCGTGCTGCTGGTGGAGTTCTCGGGGGCCAGCAAGGCCGACATCGCGCCCAAGATCAGGGAGCTGGTGGACCTGATGGGCGAGCTGGGCCTGCCCGGCAGCGTGGTGGAGATGATCGACGACGCCCCGCAGAAGAACCTGTGGGAAGTGCGCAAGGCCGGCCTCAACATCATGATGAGCCTGCGCGGCGACGGCAAGCCCGTGAGCTTCATCGAAGACTGCGCCGTGCCCCTGCAGCACCTGGCCGAATACACCAATGCGCTCACCGAGGTGTTCCGCAAATACGGCAGCCGCGGCACCTGGTACGCCCACGCCTCGGTCGGCACGCTGCATGTGCGGCCCATCCTGGACATGCGACGTGACGGCGCGGCCAAGATGCGCGCCATCGCCGAAGAAGCCAGCGAACTGGTGCGCAAATACAAGGGCGCCTACAGCGGCGAACACGGCGACGGCCTGTGCCGCGGCGAGTGGATCGAGTGGCAGTTCGGCCCGCGCCTCACGCAGGCCTTCACCCAGATCAAGGAGTACCTGGACCCGGCCAGCCTGCTGTGCCCCCAGCGTTTGATCAAGCCACCGAAGATGGACGACACCACGCTGATGCGTTACCCGCCCGGCCACAAGCAGCGCGTGGTGCCCATCCAGCCCGTGCTGGACTGGAGCGCCTGGAACGTGCAGAACAACCCGGTGACCGAAGAGACCACCGCCCCCGGCACCGGCGACGACCCGGCGCATGGCCTGGCCATGCACGTGGAGATGTGCAACAACAATGGCCACTGCCGCAAGTTCGACGCCGGCACCATGTGCCCGAGCTACCGCGTCACGCGTGACGAACAGCACCTCACCCGCGGCCGCGCCAACACCCTGCGGCTGGCACTCTCGGGTCAGATCGAGGGACTGGACGGCAAGGATGCCCTGGCCAGCGAAGAAGTGCGCGAAGCCATGGATTTGTGCGTGAGCTGCAAAGGCTGCAAACGTGATTGCCCCACGGGCGTGGACATGGCCAAACTCAAGGTCGAGTTCCTGCAGCACTACAAGGCCAAACATGGCCACACGCTCAAGGACAAGCTGGTGGGCCAGCTGCCCGACTACGCGCGCCACGCCGCGAAGATCGCGCCCCTGCTCAACCTGCGCGACAAGGTTCCGCTCATGGCCCAGCTCAGCGAAAAGCTCTTCGGCTTCTCCGCCCGGCGCAGCCTGCCGCAGTGGAAGAGCAAGCACTTCTTCAACACACCCGTACAAAGCGCCACGCGCGCCGAAGTGCTGGTGGCGCCCAAGGCCGTGGTGCTTTTCGTCGACACCTTCAACGGCTACTTTGAATCGGAAAATGCCCACGCCGCCCTGCAGGTGCTGCAGGCTGCGGGCTACACCGTGCACGTGGCTAGCAAGGTTAAGGATGATGGCAAGCACCTCTGCTGTGGCCGCACCTTGCTCTCCGCCGGCATGGTGGAGCAGGCCAAGGTGAAAGCGCGCGAGGTGGTGGACAGCCTCTTGCCCTTCGCCGAAAAGGGCATCGCCATCGTCGGCCTGGAGCCGAGTTGCCTCTTGACCCTGCGCGACGAACTATTGGTGATGGGCCTGGGGGAAGGTGCGCAGACCATTGCCAAGCAGGCCCTGCTGTTCGAGGAGTTCCTGGCGCGGGAAGCGAAGCGCGGCCAGCTCGAAGCCCTTATCAGCAAGCTCAAGCCCGTGAGCCAGCCTGTGCTGCTGCACGGCCACTGCCACCAGAAGGCCTTCGCCGCCGTCACGCCCGTGATGGAAGTGCTCTCACTGATCCCCGGCGCCAAGCCCGAACTCATCGAGTCCAGCTGCTGCGGCATGGCCGGCAGCTTCGGCTACGAGGCCGAGCATTACGACGTGTCCATGCAGATGGCCGAGGCGGCGCTGCTGCCGGCCGTGCGCGCCAAGGCGGATGCCATTGTGGTGGCCGACGGCACCAGTTGCCGGCATCAGATTGCCGATGGGGCGCAGCGCGAGGCGGTGCATGTGGCGAAGTTGCTGGCGGGCTTGTTGGGGTAGGAACTCCTGCGGCCGATGCGACAAAGCCTCACCACTCTTTTTTGGTCAGCTGGATACGCATTTTCGTGACTAGGCGGCTGCATGCATATCTTGTCCAGTTTCGAGGCCTGAGGTAAACAGCTTTCTGTCAGGAATGCTTGATCTTGCTGCGTTGACAGGCTACTTTGTGGCGAGCCGCTTGAGAATTCGATCGCCAGATCCGATTAGGCCAGTGTCGCGTGGAAAGTTTCGCTTGCAGTAGTCGATTCTTTCCTTGACCCAGTTCTCCCTCTTTGTGGAAAGGTGGCCCCCTGCTTTTAAGAAAACGCTAACAGAATGAAGCAGGACGGCGTACGGGTGAGGAGTAGGACGCCAACCCCGAATCGCTTCATCTCGCAAGGCGGTTTCCAGTAGAGAGTAGGTTTCATCAAAGAGCGGTTCGTCTGGCCCAGCTCCAGTTCCAGCTTCCATTTTTCGTACTAAAAGCGAAGCTAGTGTTGTTTTTGTGAAAGGGTGCTCCTCAATTGCCACTGCGTGGCGCGCAAATTGGACCGCATGGTCAATATTCGTTTCCTGGGTGAGGATTGCTCGCTGCTCCCAGTATCGTGAGTTCCATTGCCATGCTGTTTTTACAGTCTCATAGAACTCTCCGGATTCCTCTCGCAATAGAGGTCGAACTACGCGCTCGGCATTGAATAGTCGTCCCGCCAATCTTGCCTCTGGAGTTCTGTCAATAATGGTTTGACGATTGACGTATGGCGCGAGCGCGAGTGCGAGGTTTTGAAATAGATTGGCCAGCAAAGGCCTCTTGTCTCGCGATAGATATTTCAGGAGCCGTTCACCAACAGCCGGATGAAGTGGAAGAACAAAGTCGCCGTCCTCAGAATAGGCAAGAGGCAAAGGAACCGCTAATGAGAGTTGCTCTCGGAGGCCGGTATTGTGCTGAGCGCGCTCCAAAATTGGGTAGCAGATTCCACCCGAATAACAATATTCGGATAGGGCGGCTAGGGCGTAGCTATTTCTCGCTTCTTGTGTTGCGTCACGCCATAGAGAGTCAACGATAACGTCGAGTGGTTTGAAGTTGTTTAATACTCTGCATCCTGCAATCGCGACAGGTTCGCCTAGGAGTTGATCTGCAAACTTCTTTGGCATTCGAATTGCATCGGGGGTGCCAACAAGTCCAGCTTTTCGAAATCTCTCAATAAAGTCCTCAAATTGCGCAGAACTCCAATCAGAGAGCGAAAACTCCTCGTTTGGGAAGTCTCCTAAAACCCTGAAGATGTGATCTCGTCGGTAGTCTCGATCAGCACAGAGGATCGCAACTGGCTTGTTTACCGTTAGGCCGTGCAGCGCCAAAAGGACGGTTGAGGCGTGATCGGCAAGGTTGTCGATTACAACTAGAGCCGGCTTCGTCAAGGCCGCCAGTCCCTTTCTTGTGTTGTCAGGGTCAAGTGCAAGTTTGCCAGTGAGATTGAGGACAACGCGTCCTTCTTTTGCCGAGTCGTACGCAATACGACGCAACACGGTCGTCTTGCC
Source organism: uncultured Hylemonella sp. (assembly GCA_963512175.1). GTDB lineage: Bacteria > Pseudomonadota > Gammaproteobacteria > Burkholderiales > Burkholderiaceae_C > Hylemonella. The sequence goes on from CAUPLI010000010.1 coordinate 102,076, forward strand.
TGCGCCAGACTCAGCGAGAAGCATGAAGAACTTTGCCTTGTTCTTCTGGTTCTCTAGGAAGTTGCGTACCTTTGCGCCCAAGCGAAGCTCATCTTCAGTTGGCAGGTCAAGGCTTGACTCAAGATCTGACCAGCGAGGGGCCTTTCCATAGAAGAAGGGAGACGTTTCGCCCGCCGGGTTTGGGGGAGACTGCTTGACTAGTTCAAATGAGCTAAAGAACTCGATTTGCGCATCGGGGCCATAAGATCGGTCAAGTAACCCCTCCATCGAGGGTACGGTGAGCTGGCTGACCTGAGGTGAGTGGCCTAGAGTTTCGGTCGTCCAGCGGAGAAATTCTGCGAGTGTTGACTTGACAAGAATTAGGCCGTGCCGTTGGCACAAACTCTCGGTTATTGCATCAGGGTATGGCTCAACCAGAATCGATGGGCCTCGGTTCGTTCGCAATGAAGAGTCTGAGCGGGCGCTTAGGTAGTACTCAAGATCTGGCTCATTAAGACTTGTGCCAGATATGACGAACGGTTCTGTGGCAAGCAACTCAGACAATACATGCATCCATGGATTGAGGCCCTTTGTGACCCGCGCATACTCTGATGCGGTGAACACGTAACCTTTCTCAGGCTCACGTGTAAATCCGTGCATGTGAATGACTCCAACCTTGCTTCTATTTGAGGGGGTTCGATAGTTTGCGTCGAAATTGACGGGCTCTGCTCGTTGACGTCTCCGAGGTGAAGTCTCGTACGCCGCTTCTAGGGCGTCGTCGATGTTGAAGGTGTAAATAGATCGCCAGACAAAGCCTGTTATCCGTTTGACGGTCTCGCCCGGTCGACAAGAAGAATATGGTGCCGTGAGGTATCGTTCTACCTCATCCGGCTTGAGGAGCAACGCGACTCTGGAAAGAGGAGTCGTTGCATTCACATTTTTCAGTTCACACAACTCTTTTGTGAGTGTGCTGCTGGACTTCAGCGGTACGCGGTTAGCGTCGATGCTATCTAGCGATACGCCGCTGCCGATCAGCAGGTTGTAGTGGCCCGAAAAAAGGCTGGCGCGGAACGATTCGAGTATTTCTGCTCTTAGCATTGGCGGAGTGTACGTGGTCGACTTAGGAAATCCAAGGGGTTGGCAGTTCTCCGTATCGCCCTAAGAGGTGGTTGACTCCATACAAGTTGAGTACCACGAGACCTGCCAAGCTCAGGCGACCTTGTTGGGTTGCGATGGCTCCGAATCCGCCCAGCAGGCCCTGCTGGGCAGGAGCGAAATTGCGCCTTGGTGCCCGGCTTATCTGGTGTTCTTGGCAATGTGCCGCAGCTATCACCGCCCTCGGGGCCGTCTGAGTGTCCACTCCGCCACAACGAGTCTGAGTGTCCACTCCGCCACAACGATATTGATTGCCCACCCCGCCCCCATACAAACCGCCCGCAGCAGCTCGCCCTGCAGCTCCGGCCAAAGAAACCACGGGATGTGCGTGAACACCTGGGTGCCGGCCCCCATGCCCAGCGCATAGGCGCGGGTCATCCAGCGTTGGTGGGCGGGAATGTCGCGCCGGGTTATCGCCGCCAGCGCCAGCACCATGGCCGCGACCATGCCGGCGCCTGCTGCGAGGCGCATGGCATAGACGGCCGGGCCGTCGAAGTTGGCGTCGGCATTGGGATAGAACAGGGTCATCCGCAGCCCGGACAAGGCGGCGGCCAACGCCAAGGTTGTAGCCTGCCGGACGGTGAGGTGGCGCCAGGTTGTTGGCTGCTCCGGAAGAAATGCCTAAGATGGGCACGTCCCCTATCCACGCTGAGGTGATCCGCCATGTACAAACGCATCCTGTTGGGCTACGACGGTTCCGAGTCCGGGCAGCAGGCCCTGCTGGACAGCCGTGAGATCGCGCAGTGGAGCCAGGCCGAGCTGGTGCTCGTGGCCGTGATGCCGCTGCCCATCGCTTCCCTCGGGCCCGAGGGAGGGCTCTACGACCCCAAGGTGGAGGAGGTCGAGCGTGAGCGTTACCGCGCCATCCTCGAAGCCGGGGTGCAGCGCCTGGCGCAGGCGGGCTTGCAGGCGCGCGGCGAGGTGCTGAGTGGCGACCCGGTGCAGGAGCTGGCCAAGGCCGCCGGCCGCCTGCAGGTAGACCTGATCGTGCTGGGGCACAAGCATCAGGACAGCTGGGCGGCGCGCTGGTGGCGCGGCTCGGTCTCCAAGGCGCTGATCGAGCACGCGCCGTGCAGCGTGCTGGTGGTGATCACCCGCTGAACGCAGTCGCTCAGCCGCGTAGCAGCGCGGCGATCTGCTGGTCTTTTTCTTCCCAAATGACCGCCAGCCAGCGGTGGAACTGGCCGCGGAATTCCGAGTCGGCTTCGTAATCGCCCGTGCAGAACTCGGCCGGGATGGGCAGTTGCCGTGCGCGCACGACCACCTGGGGCGTGCGGCCGCAGAGGAACTGCCAGAAGGTGGGGGCGCCTGCGGGGTAGACGATGGTCACGTCGATCATGGCGTGGAACTGGTCGCCCATGGCGTTGAGCGCCAGCGCCAGGGCGCCGGCCTTGGGTTTGAGCAGGTGGTGGTAGGGCGAGCCCGAGGCCTGGTGTTTGGCTGCGGTGAAACGCGTGCCTTCGGCAAAGTTCATCACGCTGGTGGGCACGCGGGCGAACTTCTGGCAGGCGCGGCGAGTGGTTTCGCGGTCTTGCCGGCGCAGATCCGGGTTTCGGCGCAGGGCGGCCTTGCCGTGCCGGCGCATGAAGGGGAAATCCAGCGCCCACCAGGCCAGGCCGATCACCGGCACGTAGATGAGCTGTTGCTTCAGGAAGAACTTCAGCAGGGGAATGCGCCGGTTCATCACATGCTGCAGCACGAAGATGTCCACCCAGGACTGGTGGTTGCAGTTCACCAGGTACCAGCCCTGGTAGGGCAGCTCGGCCACGCCCTGCACATCCCAGCGCGTTTTTTGCGTGAGCCACATCCAGCCGCTGTTGCAGGCGATCCAGGCGGTGGCGACGGCGTTGAGGGCCGGGTCGATGGCCTGCCGGACCGCTTTGAAGGGCAGCACCAGCTTGACCAGTGCGAGCATGAACAGCAGCGCACACCAGAACAGCGTGTTGATCGCCAGCAGCAGGGAGGCGAGGATGCCTTTGACGAGGGAAGGCAGGAAACTAAGCATGGCAGGTAGGGGTGGGCGGGGGACGGGCCAGGTTCTGGCCCATACGCCGCCGCAGCTGAATCGGTAGCCCCATTGTGCGTCTTGTGCGAGCCTCTGGCACTGCGCTAGATCATCGTTTGACGGATTTCCCCCGATGTAAGGCGGGCGGCAGCGAGCCGGCACATAATCGCGTGCAGGATGCCGGGGCCTGGGCTCCGGCCGGGTTGGGCCGAATATTCAAGAATTTCCGATGAAACGTCTCGATGATTTCCGTTTGCGCCTGGGCCGCCAGGAACTGGTCCCCATCATGATTGGCGGCATGGGGGTGGACATCTCTTCCGCCGACCTGGCCCTGGAGGCGGCCCGCCTGGGCGGGGTGGGGCATATTTCGGATGCCATGGTCAAGACGGTGACGGACCGCCGTTACAAGACCAAGTTCGTCAAGGCCAAGCAGGCGCAGTACCAGTACAACGTGGAGTCGGCGGACAAGTCGGCCGTGAAGTTCGACCTGGCCGACCTGGCCGAGGCCACGCGCTTGCACGTAGGCAACACCATGGCCCGCAAGACCGGCGGCGGCCAGGTGTTCATCAACTGCATGGAAAAGCTCACGATGAACGCGCCCAAGGAGACGCTGAGCGTGCGCATGAATTCCGCGCTGGACGCGGGCATCGACGGCATCACCCTGGCGGCCGGCCTGCACCTGGGCTCCTTCGCGCTGATCGAGCAGAACCCGCGTTTTCGGGACGCCAAGCTGGGCATCATCGTCTCCTCGCTGCGCGCGCTGCAGCTCTTCCTGAAGAAGAACAGCCGCCTGAACCGCCTGCCCGACTACGTGGTGGTGGAGGGCCCGCTGGCCGGCGGCCACCTGGGTTTCGGCATGGACTGGGCCAAGTACGACCTGGCCACCATCGTGGCCGAGATCCTGGCCTACCTGAAGCAGGAGCAGCTGAGCATCCCGGTCATCCCCGCGGGCGGCATCTTCACGGGCAGCGATGCGGTGCGTTTCATGGAGATGGGCGCGGCCGGCGTGCAGGTGGCCACGCGCTTCACCGTCACCAAAGAGTGCGGCCTGCCCGACGACATCAAGCAGGAATACTTCAAGGCCAACGAAGAGGACATCGAGGTCAACGAGATCTCGCCCACCGGCTACCCCATGCGCATGATCAAGGGCAGCCCCGGCATCGGCGACGGCATCCGCCCGAACTGCGAGGCCTACGGCTACCTGCTGGACGCCAACGGCAAGTGTGCCTACATCGACGCCTACAACCGCGAAGTGGCGGCCCACCCCGGCGAGCGCAAGGTCAAGGTGTGGGACAAGACCTGCCTGTGCACCCACATGCGCAACTTCGACATCTGGACCTGCGGCCAGCTCGCCTGGCGCCTGAAAGACACCAGCGTGCGCCACGCCGACGGCAGCTACCAGCTGCTCAGTGCGCAGCATGTCTTCGAGGACTACCAGTTCAGCACGGACAACCAGGTGCGCCTGCCGGCGGCCGAGGCGGCCGCGACGCCTTGATGCACAGCTGCCGGGTAGGGCGTTTTCCCGGAGCAGGATCGTTCACGAAGGTTGTGGGCATTATTTGCCCGCAGCGTTGACGATGTGCTTCTGCATGACCGTGCGGATGGTGGTCAGCTCGGTGCTGATGACGAGATGACCGCCCGTCTCGAAACGAAGCAGCTTGGCACCCGGAATGGTGGACGCGGCAAACTGGGCATGGCGATGCAGCTGCAGGGTGTCGTCTGCGGCATGGATGACCAGTGTCGGAGCCCGGATGGCGGAAATCCGCTCATTAGGCATCGCCGCCTTGTTGTCGAAAGCCGCACCAGCCGATCTCGGTGAAACCGGATTCATGTAATCGATCATCTGGTCGACCAGCTCCCGCTGCACAGGTGTCAGACCGGCAATGACCGCATCGTCGGCACCCATCAGTTCCATCAGCTGCCGCCTGAACAGCTTGCTGATGGCCCAGTAAAGCGGGTCGTGCCTGAAGATCGTCATCAGCATGTCGCCCTTCCGGTTGGCCTGCGCCTGGTCACCTTCGGTGGATGAAGCCACGCCTGCGGAGATGAGCGTCAGCGACGACACCCGTTCGGGATGCAACAGGGCAAAAAGAAGCGCCGAAGGCCCCCCATGGGACAGGGCGACGACCGCGACCTTTTTGACGCCCAGGCGGTCGAGCAGATGCGCATAGGCGTGCGCCTGCTCGTCGAACGTGGCGCCCTCGTGAAAAGTGGAGCGCAGGTAGCCGAAGCGCGAAGGCGTGATCCAGCGAAACCGATCGTCCAGCAGCGCGCGCACCATGAGTTCGCCCTGGTCGTAGCCGCCACCGCTCCCGTGGATTACCAGAACGGGCGGGCCTGATCCGCCTTCGGTGTATTCGATATCCCCATAAGGTGAAGAAATGACCGTGCCCTTTGTGCGGACCCGCTCATAGGCGCGGCTTATGTCCCACAGATAGGCCGCTGTGGCCAGACCCAGCAGTGCGACGAATACGGAGGCTGCCCAGCCCAGTGTTCTTCTCGACATCTTGCCCTCCTGGCGTCGTTCAAGGTCCGGCACGTGGGGCCGCCGATAGCACGCAGGTCCTCAGCCGCAGACCTTGCGCGCGATCAGGTCCTTCATGATCTCGTTGGTGCCGCCGTAGATCTTCTGCACGCGGGCATCGGCCCACAGGCGCGCAATCGGGTATTCGGCCATGTAGCCGTAGCCGCCGAAGAGCTGCAGGCATTCGTCCGTCACCTTGCACTGCTGCTCGGTGGTCCACCACTTGGCCATGTAGGCGGCCTCCACGTCCAGCGTGCCGTCGAGCAGGCGCTGGGTGCAGTCGTTCACGAAGCTGCGCACCACGTGGGCCAGCGTGGCGCATTCGGCCAGCTTGAAGCGTGTGTTCTGGAAATCGATCACGCGCTGGCCGAAGGCCTGCCGCTGCTGCGTGTACTCCACCGTCAGTTCCACCGCGCGCTCGATGACCGAGGCCGCAGCCACGGCCAGCAGCATGCGCTCGAAGGGCAACTGGCTCATGAGCTGGGCGAAGCCCTGGCCTTCCGTGCCGCCCAGCAGATTCGCCACCGGCGCACGCACGCCGTCGAAGAAGAGTTCGCAGGTGTCCGAGGCATGCAGGCCCACCTTCTCCAGGATGTTGGCGCGAAAGCCCGGCAGCTTTTCCGTTTCCAGCACGAGCAGTGAGACACCCTTGCTGCCTTCGCCACCGGTGCGCACCACCACCACCAGCAGGTTGGCGGTGTAGCCGTTGGTGATGAAGACCTTGCTGCCGTCGACCACGTAGTCATCCCCCTCGCGGCGCGCGCGCGTGCGCACGGCCTTGAGGTCGGAGCCGGCGCCGGGTTCGGTCATGGCGATGCCGGCGATCAGCTCGCCGCTGGCCAGCCCGGGCAGCCAGCGCTGCTTCTGTTCCTCGGTGCCGTAGTCCAGGATGTAGTGCGCGGCGATGGTGTGCACGGCCACCGTGCCGGGGATTTCGGCGCGCGCCAGTTCGTCGGCCACCACCAGCTGGTAGGCCAGGCTGGCGCCGGCGCCGCCATAGGCTTCGGGCAGCTCGGGCAGCAGGAAACCCAGTTGACCGAAGGGGCGCCAGACCTCGCGCGGGATGTAACCCTGCTGGCGCCAGCCACCCAGGTGCGGCAGCAGTTCGGCGTTGACGTAACGACGCAGCTGGTCGCGGAAGGCTTCGATGTCCGTATCCATCCAGGGGTGGCGGTGCAGTTGCGGCAGCATGGGGTTCCTTGGCGGCGGGAGGGTAGAGGGCGCGGCGCGTTTGCTGCCGATTGTGCGACAGGCTTCCGCTGCGCTGAAGTGGCCGGCCGGATGGGGCCAGTGAATGCCCGGGGTTTACAACATTCAAACAAGCGTTAGAATGTTCGTATGAAAAAGCGCGAACTCAAGGATCTGCTCTACGAACAGGTGGCCCGCATCGGCAAGGCCGTCTCCAGCCCCAAGCGCCTGGAGCTGCTGGAGCTACTGGCCCAGGGCGAGAAGACGGTGGAGGTGCTGGCCGCCGAGCTGAGCATCGACGTCAAGCTGGCCAGCGCGCACCTGAAGGCGCTCAAGGCCGCGCGCCTGGTGGAGCACCGGCGCGAGGGCAAGTACATGGTCTACCGCCTGAGCGGCGAAGACGTGGGCCAGCTCTGGGTGACGCTGCGCCTGGTGGCCGAGGAGCATCTGGTGGAGCTGCAACTGGCGCTGCAGAAGATGGTGGCCCAGCCCGACAAGCTGGCGCAGATGGGGCGCGCCGATCTGCTGGCCCAGGCCAGGCGCGGCGAGGTCATCGTGATCGACGTGCGGCCGCAGGAAGAGTACGACGTGGCGCACCTGCCGCATGCGCGCTCCATGCCGGTGGCGGAGATCGAGCGCCGCCTGGCCGAGCTGCCCAAGGGCCGCGAGATCGTGGCCTATTGCCGCGGGCCCTTCTGCCTGCTCTCGGATGAAGCGCAGAAATTGCTGGCCGGCAAGGGCTACCGCGTGCGCAAGATTCTGGACGGCGTGGCCGAGTGGCAGGCCGCCGGCATGCCGCTGGAGCGCGGCTGATCCCCGATTCCACGAAGGAGGTGTGCCATGGCATCAACACTGTTCATCCTCAATGAAGCCCCCTACGGCAGCGAGCGCGCCTACAACGCGCTGCGCCTGGCCGGCACGTTGGCGGCGCGCGAAGGGCAGCAGGTGCGCCTGTTCCTGCTGGCGGATGCCGTGGGCTGCGCTCGCGCCGGGCAGAAGCTGCCCGAGGGTTACTACAACGTGGAGCTGATGCTGGGCAAGGTCGCGCGCAACGGCGAGGTGGGCCTGTGCGGCACCTGCATGGATGCGCGCGGCATGCAGGACGGGGATCTGGCCGCAGGCACGAAACGTTCCACCCTCAAGGAGCTGGCCGACTGGACGGTCGAGGCCGACAAGGTGCTGGTTTTCTGACGAGAGATTCGAAGGGGCAAATCATGTTTTTCAAGCAACTGGCGACGAAGGAAGCGTCGTTGTCCTATTTCTTTGGTTGCGCAACGGTCGCCAAGGCGGTGGCCGTGGACGTCGTGGCGGGGGATGAACAATGGTTCATCGATGAGGCGAAGAAGGCCGGGGTGTCGATCACGCACGTGATCGACACCCACGTCCATGCCGACCACTACTCGGGCGGGCGCAAGCTGGCACAGATGCTGGGCGCGCCCTACTGCCTGCACGAGTCGGACAAGGACTTCGTGAAATTCGACTACACACCGCTGCGCGACGGCCAGAAACTGGATCTGGGCAATGTGCAGGTGGAAGTGCTGCACACGCCGGGCCACACGCCCGACAGCATCTGCCTGCTGGTGACGGACCTGCGCCGCGGCGGTGCACCCTGGTTCGTGGTGACGGGCGACACGCTCTTCGTCGGCGCCGTCGGCCGTCCCGACCTGGCAGGCCAGGAGCGCGTGATGGCGGGCCAGCTCCATGACTCGCTGCAGGCCAGACTCATGAGCCTGCCGGCCGACCTGGAGATCTACCCCGGCCACCAGGCCGGCAGTGCCTGCGGTGTGGGCCTGTCGGGCAAGCCGTCTTCCACCATCGGTTTCGAGAAGCGCTGGAACCCTGCGCTCTCCATGCGCCGCGAGGACTTCATCGCCGAGCTGACGCGAGAGATCCCGCCGCGCCCGGCCGACATGGACCGTATGGTCGCGGCCAATATCGCGGCCTGAACGCATTGCCATCATGAGTGAACTCAGCGTGGCTCGCCACGAGGTGCAGGATGTCCTGCACGGCATCCGCCACAACCTGGCCCAGTTCGTCCACCAGTTGCTGCAGGTGCTGCTGGTGGGCTTGACCATCGGCATGATGCGCACCGTGGTGCCGGCGCTGGCCAGCGCCGAATTCGGTGTGCCCCAGGGCTCCTTCATGCTGCTGATCTCCTTTGTCGTCGCCTTCGGCTTCGTCAAGGGCACGCTCAACTTCGTGGCCGGCCGCCTGTCGGAAAACATCGGGCGCAAGCGTGTGCTGCTGATTGGCTGGCTCAGCGCGCTGCCGATTCCCTTCATGATCCTGTGGGCCCCGAGCTGGGGCTGGATCGTCGCGGCCACCGTGCTGCTGGGCATGAACCAGGGCTTTGCCTGGTCCATGACGCAGACCTCCAAGCTCGACATCACACGGCCCGACCAGCGCGGCCTGACCATCGGCCTCAACGAGTTTGCGGGTTATGTGGGCGTGGCCATCGCCGGCATCGTCACCGCCTACATGGCCACGGCCTTCGGGCCGCGCCAGGGCTTGCTGATCTTCGGCCTGGTGGTGATCTTGTCGGCGCTGCTGCTGACGCTCTTCTTCGTGAAGGAAACCCTCCCCTGGGCCCAGGCCGAGGGCGCACGCCATGCGGCCGGCAAGACGACGGGACCCGTGCCGCGCTACCCCACTCATGTGCCGGCCAAGCCGACGACCTGGGATATGTTCACCCTGATGAGCTGGCGCGACCGCCGCCTGGCCGCGCTGTGCCAGGCCGGCCTGGTGGAGAAGTTCGTCGACGCGCTGATCTGGGTCTTCTACCCGGTGTTCCTCTACCAGCAGGGCCTGAGCCTGCCGCAGGTGGGCTGGGTCATCGGCGTCTACGGTTTTGTGTGGGGCGGCTCGCAGCTCTTCACCGGCAAGCTGTCGGACCGCATCGGCCGCCATCTCCCCAACGTGGCCGGCATGTGGATCTGCGGCGCCGGCGTGGCCATGATGCTGCTGGGCTCGGGCGTGGCCTGGTGGTCGCTGTCGGCGGCGGTGTCGGGTTTGGGCATGGCCCTGCTTTACCCCAACCTCTCCGCGGCCGTGGCCGACATCTCGCACCCCAACTGGCGCGGCTCGGCCATCGGCATCTACCGCTTCTGGCGCGACCTGGGCTACGGCATCGGCGCGCTGGGCCTGGGCGCGGTCGCCCATTTCACCGGCCACATGGAGGGCGCCTTCTGGTTCGTCGCCATCTCCATGGCTCTCTCGGGCGGCCTGCTGTGGCTGCTCGGTGAAGAAACCCATCCGCGGATCAAGCCCGCCTGAACCGATTCAAGCTGAAGGAATGAAAACCATGAAAAAACTGCTGACCCTCTCCCTGCTCGCGCTGTCCGCTACTGTCGTCAGCCTGCCGGCCCATGCCAATGACAAGGCCGTCGTCGACGCCATGGAGGGTTACTTCGAGTTCGTCGATTACGGCGGCGCCACCATCTTCCCCGAGCAGATCCCGAAGGACGACTGGAAGAAGTTCTTCGTCATCGACGCGCGGGATCAGGGGCAGTTCGACAAGGGCCACATCCCCGGCGCGCACAACATCGAGTGGCGCCAGGTGCTGGCCAGGCGCAACCAGATCCCCAAGGACAAGCCGGTGCTGATCTATTGCAACGCAGGCACGCTGTCGGCGCAGGCCGGTTTTGCGCTGCGCCTGGCCGGTTACGAGAACGTGCGCATCCTGCAGGGCGGCATGAGCGAGTGGCAGGCCAAGGGCGGCTTCGACGCGGCGGCCAAGGCCAGCGGCGCGCCCAAGCACTGAGATCAGGGACGCGCTCAGACGCGTTCGTACAGCGTCACCACGCAGGCGCCGCCTAGTCCCAGGTTGTGCTGCAGGGCCAGGCGCGCATCGGCTACCTGGCGCGCGCCGGCCTGGCCGCGCAGCTGCTGCACGAGCTCGGTGCATTGCGCGAGGCCCGTGGCGCCCAGCGGGTGGCCCTTGCTGAGCAGGCCGCCCGAGGGGTTGGTGACGAACTGGCCGCCATAGGTGTTGTCGCCGTCCATCACGAATTTTTCCGCACCGCCTTCGGGGCACAGGCCCAGGGCCTCATACGTGATGAGTTCGTTCTGCGCGAAGCAGTCGTGCAGTTCCACCACGTCCACGTCCTGCGGGGCGATGCCGGCCTGCTCGTAGACCTGGCGCGCGGCTTCCTTCGCCATCGAGAAGCCGACCACTTCGCGCATGTCGCGCGCCTCGAAAGTCCTGTTGGTGTCGGTGGTCATGGCCTGGGCGCGGATGCGCACCGAGCGGTCCAGGCCGTGCTTTTGCGCAAAGGCTTCGGAGCAGATCACGGCGGCGGCAGCGCCGCAGGTGGGCGGGCAGGCCATCAGGCGCGTCATGACACCGTCCCACAGCATGGGCGCGGCCATCACGTCTTCCGTCGTGACTTCCTTGCGGAACAGGGCCAGCGGGTTGTGCGCGGCGTGGCGGCTGGCCTTGGCGCGGATGGCGGCAAAGGTCTCCAGCTTGGTGCCGTACTGCTGCATGTGCGCCAGGCCGGCGCCGCCGAAGTAGCGCAGCGCCAGCGGGATCTCGGCGTGGCCGACCAGTTCCTGGGTCGCTTCGTCGAAGCGGTCGAAGGGCGTGGGGCGGTCCTGGAAGACGGCGCCCAGCGCGCCCGGGCTCATGTGCTCGAAGCCCAGGGCCAGCACGCAGTCGGCGGCGCCGCTGGCCACGGCCTGGCGTGCCAGGTAGAGGGCGGTGGAGCCGGTGGAGCAGTTGTTGTTGACGTTGACGATGGGGATGCCGCTCATGCCCACTTCGTAGAGCGCGCGCTGGCCGGCGGTGGAGTCGCCGTAGACGTAGCCCACATAGGCCTGCTGCAGCTGCGCGTAGTCCAGGCCGGCATCGGCCAGGGCGGCACGCACGGCCTCGGCGGCCATTTCGGGGTAGGGGCGGTTGGCGCCCGGCTTGGCAAAAGCGATCATGCCGACACCGGCGACCAGGACGTTGCTGGACATGGGGAACTCCGTGGTTAGTGTGAACAGGCCCTAAGACCCGGCCAGCTTATCACTGGCGGGGAGCCCGGGACCGAGCCGCTATCCTATGGTCATCGTCAAAACCATCGGAGTTCAACATGAAACGTGAAGTCGTCGTCGTCAGCGGTGTGCGCACCGCCATCGGAACCTTTGGCGGCAGCCTGAAGGACGTGCCGCCCACCGAGCTGGGCGCCCTGGTCGTGCGCGAATCACTGCGCCGCGCCAACGTGGCCGGCGAGGACGTGGGCCATGTGGTCTTCGGCCACGTGGTCAACACCGAACCGAAAGACATGTACCTCTCTCGCGTGGCCGCCATCAACGGCGGTTGCGCCCAGGGCACGCCGGCCTACAACGTGAATCGCCTGTGCGGCTCGGGCCTGCAGGCCATCGTGTCGGCCAGCCAGTCCATCCTGCTGGGCGACACCGACATCGCCATCGGCGGCGGCGCCGAGAACATGAGCCGGGCGCCCTTTGCCTCGCTCAACATGCGCTGGGGGGCGCGCATGGGCGACACCAAGATGGTGGACATGATGATGGGCGCGTTGCATGACCCCTTCCACACGATCCACATGGGCGTGACGGCCGAAAACATCGCCACCAAGTGGGGCATCACCCGCGAGCAGCAGGATGCGCTGGCCGTGGAGAGCCACCAGCGCGCCGAGCGCGCCACGGCCGCGGGTCATTTCAAGGACCAGATCGTGCCCGTGATGCTCAAGAGCAAGAAGGGCGAAGTGGCCTATGCCACCGACGAGCATTTCCGCGCGGGCGCCACCATGGACGACATGGCCAGGCTCAAGCCGGTCTTCGCCAAGGAGAACGGCACGGTGACGGCGGGCAATGCCTCGGGCATCAACGATGCGGCTGCGGCCGTGGTGTTGATGGAGGCAGGCACCGCCAAGGCCCGTGGTCTCCAACCCATGGCGCGCCTGGTGGCCTACGCCCATGCTGGCGTGGACCCCAAGTACATGGGCATCGGTCCGGTGCCGGCCACGCAGAAAGCCCTGAAGCTGGCCGGGCTGACGGTGAAGGACCTGGACGTGATCGAGGCTAACGAAGCCTTCGCCGCACAGGCCTGCGCAGTCACGAAAGACCTGGGCCTGGACCCGGCCAAGGTCAACCCCAACGGCTCGGGCATTTCGCTGGGCCACCCCATCGGCGCCACCGGCGCGCTGATCACCGTGAAAGCCCTGTACGAGCTGCAGCGCATCCAGGGCCGTTACGCGCTGGTCACCATGTGCATCGGTGGCGGGCAGGGCATCGCGGCGATCTTCGAGCGGGTCTGATCAGGGCCGGCATTCAGCCGGCCAGCACGTCGACGTCGGTCTCGCTGGCCCATTCCACCGGGTTGTGCGCCAGTACCTCCTTGAGCTCCAGGCTCAGGGCCAGCGCGGCCGTATCGGGATAGGTTTCAGCCAGATCGGTCTCGGCGCAGCCCTGCTCACGTGTGCGGCAGCGCCAGGCGGCCATGTGCAGCAGGCCGGCCAGGGGTTCGTCGTCGTCGCGTGCGAAGGGCGCGTCGTGCTGGTCCACCACCCGGGCCAGGGCCGGCGGTAGCTGCCAGGCCCGCGCGAAGGCGGCGCCGACCTGGGCGTAGGTGTAGCCCAGCAGTTCGCGCTCGGCCGGTGCGCGGTCCGGCGCGAAGACGTCGACGCGCTGGTTCAGCGCGGCCATCTCCTGCGGCAGGCCCCGCTGCATCACCAGTTCGCCCAGCGCATGGACCAGGCCCACGGTGTGGGGCGAGACGGTGCAGCCGCGCAGCAGCGTGCCGCGGCCGCGGGCCAGCTGCCGCGTCAGCCGCGCCGTGTTGAGGCTGTAGCGCCAGAACTGCCGCATGTCCACCCCGCCGACTCGGCGGAAGGCGCTGGCCAGCGCCGCCAGCAGCGTCATCTCGCGCACCTCGGCCAGGCCCAGCACCGTCAGGGCCTGGCTCACGGTGCCGATGCGCTGCGCCATCTGGTAGCGTGCCGAATTGGCCACGCGCAGCAGTTGCGCGGTCAACATCGGGTCCTTGGCCAGCAGCGAGCTGACGCGGATCAGGTCCGGCCGGTCCTGGTTGAGTTCATGGAGCACCAGCGCCACCACCCGCGGGATGCTGGGCAGGGCACCGGGCGCTTCGAGCAGGCGCTGCAGTTCCATGGCGCCAGTGTGCCATCAAGATGGCTGGTCGTGGGGGTCGTCCGGTTTGGCCGTGGTCTGCAGCGGCATCAGGTCGGACTGGTAGGTCTGCATGCCCACCCGGACGGGGGGCGGGTGCTGCCCCAGCTGCAGGGCCTGCATGAACAGCTCGCGCTCGCGCGCGGAGACCGGTTCGTAATGCCGGCGCGCGAGGCGCTGCCCCATGAGGCGCTGGATCGGGGTTTGCGGTTTGATGGAACTGCCTGCCGCGTCGCCGGCGCGCCGCGCGCGCGCGAAGCTCGCCTGGCTTTCATTGACATGCCAGTGCATCGTGTCCACCTGCACGCCGTGGCGCAGGTAGGCGTACTGGCGCAGCAGGGTCTCGATCTGCGCATGGCCCAGGACCAGGCCATCCCTGCGCGCCTCGAACATGCTGCTCACTTCGAGCCTGACGTTGAAACGGTGGTGCCGTTCATCCGCATTCACGACCTCGAGCTTGTACATGCTGGACAGGGCTTCAAGCCCGATCAGGCATTCGCGGATGGACTGGTAGAGCATCTCGCGCCGGTAGGCTTTGCGCTCGTCCAGGCTCATGCGCAGGCGCGCCACCGTGGAGGTGGTTTCCTCGGGCGGGGCACCGGGCATCAGCTTCTTGAAGAGAGTCAGCATGGTAGGGGACCATACCGCCAACCGGCACCTGGCTGGCTGAGCAAATCTGAGCAACGGGGCGTTGCGCCAGGACCGGGCGGGCTTCAGCTGCGCGGCAACTGGCCCGTCGGCAGCGTGAGGGTGAAGGTCGTGCCCTGACCCACGGTGCTTTGCACTTCGATCCTGCCGCCGTGCAGTTGCACGATGCGCTGCACCAGGTGCAGGCCCAGGCCGGCGCCGGGTTTGCCCTGGCTGGCGCGGCCACGGAAGTAGCGCTGGAACAGGTGCGGCAGTTCCTCGGCGGGGATGCCCTCGCCCTGGTCCTGCACCCGGATGCGCAGATGGCCATCGTCCTGGCCGGCCACATCGAGCTCGACGACCGAGGTGGCCGGTGAGTGCCGTACCGCATTGGCCAGCAGGTTGCGCAGGACGATGCGCATCAGGTCCGGGTCGCAGACAAAACGCGCGGGCAGCTTGTCCAGTCGCAAGCGCACGCGGCCCACCGGCCAGTCCGAGGCGGCGTCCTCGATCACCTCGTAGAAGTCGCAGGCGCGGGTCTGCAGTGCCTGTTGCGCCGTGTCGAGCCGGTCCAGCGAGAGGTAGTCGTCCAGCAGCAGGTTCATGCGCTGGATGGCGTTGCGGATGTTCTGGGCGCGCTGCAGGGTTTTTTCCGCCGGGGCATCCAGGTTGGCGGCGAGCTGCTGGATCGAGGTGTTGATGATGGCCAGCGGCGTGCGGAATTCGTGGGAGACCATGTTCACGAAGTCCTTCTGCTCCTCGCGCGAGCGCCGCTCGTTCTCCAGATTGGATTGCAGCGCCTTGTAACGGTGGATGAAATACAGGCTCAGCAGCAGCAGATGAAGGATGGAGCCGATGTACAGGGCGTAGTCTGTGAGGAAGTTCACCGGCAGCAGACCCAGGTTACGCAGCAAACGGACGATGATCCAGAAGACGATGATGCCGAAGACCAGCAGGTAATTCCCGGCTTCGCTGACTTTGCGGCGCCACAGCCAGTAAGCGATGATGAAGGAGGTCGAAAACCAGAGCACGGTCAGTATCTGGCCGAGCTGCAGGGCTCGTACGTGGTTGCCGAGTAGCAGCATGCCGGTGGTCAGCAGGGCCATGACATAAGCGCCGCCCTGGAAGAGCACGTTGAGTCGTGGCGCATGCCGGTGCAGCTCCAGCCAGACAGCCGTCAGGCGTACCACGGCGAGTGGCGCCAGATTGATGAATATCCCCAGCAGATCCACGCTGGGCTGGTGTTCACCCAGATAGACCTGCAGATAACCTGCGCGCAGCAGCGTGACCATCAGCAGCATGCTGCTGTACAGCAGGTACCACCCGCTCAGCATGTCCTTGGCCACGACCCAGAAGAACAGCTGCAGTACGATGACCACTGCGTAAACGCCGAAGTAGGCGCCGAAGAGCAGGGCCTCGTTGCTGTTTTGCACCAGGTAGCCATCCAGGGAATGCAGCCGCAGCGTGTGCGACAGGGTGTGCTGGCTCTGCAGGCGCAGGTAAATATCGTGTTGCCCGGGCGGCAGGCGCAGGCGTAAGGCCGGGGTGCGGCTGTCCAGCGGCCATTCGGACCGGGCGACCTGGCGCCCGGCGCGCTGCACCGACCAGCGGCCATCGGCCAGCGGGCTGTGGAGCTGCGCTTCGTCGAGCTGGGTGTCGTCGATGCTCAGGATCCAGTTGTTGCCGTCGACGGGCTGTTCCAGCCGCAACCGCAGCCAGACGGCCGAGCGGGTGAAGCCGGCATTGGGCATACCGGGCAGCAGAGCCCAGCCTGGCGCGGCCTGGACGTCGGCCAGCGTCATGCGGGTGCTCTTGTCTTCCAGCCACTCGAAGTGGCCGGCCAGCGCAAACTCGTCGCGCTCAGTATTCAGCTGGACAGGCGCGCCTGCCTGGGCCAGGGCACAGGCCGTGAACAGCAGCATGCCTAGTGCGGCGCAGCATTGTTTCCACATGGGGCCACAACATAACATGTGCCCAGCAGGGGGAAGCGGGAATAAGCGGGGTGGAAGCGCCTGCTCAGATTTGCTCAGACACCCCGGCAGCGGCTCTCCTACACTGCGGCCATGGCCCAAGTGATCCTGCTGGAAGACGAGCCCGTGCTGCGCGAGGAACTCACCGAGTTTCTCCAGGCGCAGGGGCATGTTGTCACCGTATCCGGCACGGTGGCCGAGTTCATGCGGGTCTTCAAACCACGTGGGCACCAGGTGGCCGTGCTGGACCGGGGCCTGCCCGACGGCGATGGCCTGGACCTGATCCTGCGCATGCGCAGCAACGGCCTGCGCCTGGGCATCATCATGCTCACCGCGCGCGGCGGCATGCAGGACAAGGTCGACGGCCTGGTCGGTGGGGCCGATCACTACATTCCCAAGACGGCCGACCTGAGCGAGCTGGCTGCCACCATTGCAGCCCTGGCGCGCCGCCTGGACGTGCAGGAGCAGCCGCGCTGGCTGCTGCAGGCCTCGCCGCGCCAGCTCACGCCGCCGGGTCAGGCGCCCATCGCCCTCTCAGCCCAGGACTACCTGGTGCTCAAGACCCTGGCCCTGGGCGGCGAGAGCGTCACGCGCGAGGCCATCGTGTTGGCCCTGGGGGCGGATTATTTCGACTACGACCAGCGCCGCCTCGACACCCAGATGCGCCGCCTGCGCCGCAAGGTGCTGGAAGCCTGCGGGCAGGAGTTGCCAGTCAGCACCTTGCGTGCCGTGGGCTACAGCTTTCATGCGCCGATCGAGGTCAAGCCGTGAGACTCGACCGCAAGATCGGTGGCATACCCTATCTGCACGGGTTGATGGCCATCGTGGGCTCGGTGGCAGTGGCCAGGCTCAAGTCCCAACTGCTTCAGGCCGATATACGGCCTAGCCAGGTGGTGGTCGAAATCAGCGAGAGTGTGCTGGTGCGGGCCGAGGAGGTTCGGCCGCAGATCCAGGCCCTGCGCACCATGGGGGTGCGCATTGCCATCGACGATTTCGGCACCGGTTCATGCCCATGGACCCGTTGCAGCAGGCCGTGGAAAAACAGAGCGCACCCCTCATTGATCTGAAACGCATCCAGGACTATCCTCGTTCCGGCCCGCCCATTCAAACCCCGATCAACCCATCAAGACACGGGAGTCCCCATGAACAACCTCAAGATATCCACCCGCCTGACCTTGCAGGTCAGCATCCTTGTGCTGCTGCTCTTGATCGTTGGCTGGATCGGCCTGCGCGGGATGAGCAGCACCAATGACGGCCTCAAGACCGTCTACGAGGACCGCACCGTGCCCATGGGCCAGTTGCTGGACGTGCAGCGCAACATCCTGCGCAACCGGGTGGCGGCCAACAACGCGATCGCCATCCCCACGCCGGAGAACATCAAGGAGCGGGTCGACGAGATCGATCAGAACATCGCGGCGATCAGCAAGACCTGGGAAGCGTATATGGCGACCTACCTGACGCCCAAGGAAGCCGAGATCGCCAAGGCTTTTGCGCAGGAGCGGGGCCGTTTCGTCAGCGAATTCCTGAGGCCGGCCCAGGCGGCGCTGCGCGCCAACGACCTCGATACGGCGCGCCGCCTGCTGGCCGAAAAAGACAGGGTGATCTATCCAGAGGTGCGCAAGCAGCTGGGGCTGCTGACCGATCTGCAGCTGGATGTGGCCAAGGAAGAGTACGAGGCTGCGGTGTCGCGCTACAACACGGCCCGCATGATCTCCTGGGCCCTCTTCATCCTCGGTGTCGCCTTTGCCGCTGTTTTCGGCTGGCTGCTGGTGCGCAGCATCTCGCGTTCCCTGAATGAGGCCATCTCCACGGCCCACGCCGTGGCCCAGGGCGACCTTTCGCGCCACATCAACACCACGGGCAAGGACGAGGTAGGCCAGTTGCTGCAGGCCTTGTCGGCCATGCAGGACAGCCTGGTCAAGGTGGTGGGCACGGTGCGCCAAGGCAGCGAATCCGTTTCCACGGCCAGCGCCGAGATTGCCCAGGGCAACCAGGACCTGTCGGCCCGCACGGAGTCGCAGGCCAGCGCGCTGGAAGAAACCGCGGCTTCGATGGAAGAACTCTCTTCCACGGTGAAACAGAACGCCGACAACGCCAAACAGGCCAACCAGCTGGCGCAGAGTGCCAGCACGGTAGCGGTGCAGGGCGGTGAGGTGGTGGCCCAGGTGGTGGACACCATGAAAGGCATCAATGATTCGAGCAAGAAGATCGCCGACATCATCAGCGTGATCGACGGCATCGCCTTCCAGACCAACATCCTGGCGCTCAATGCGGCGGTGGAAGCCGCCCGGGCCGGCGAGCAGGGCCGTGGTTTCGCCGTGGTGGCCGCCGAAGTGCGTAGCCTGGCAGGTCGCTCGGCCGAAGCCGCCAAGGAAATCAAGACCCTGATCAACGACAGCGTGGGCCGGGTGGATCAGGGCAGCGCCCTGGTGGACCAGGCGGGTACCACGATGAACGAGGTGGTGGCGAGCATCCGGCGCGTGACCGACATCATGGGCGAGATCAGCGCGGCCAGC
>CAUPLI010000011.1:0-93873 GCA_963512175.1 uncultured Hylemonella sp.
AGCCTGGCCGAGCCCGATCTGCTGGATGAAGCCAAAGCTGTGATCGAGGCCATGAAAGAGCGCGGGGCCGAAGTGCCGATCCCCGTGGACGTCGTCACCGCCAAGGAATTCAAGGCCGATGCGAAAGCCACGATCAGACGAGCCACTGACGTCGAAGCCGATGACCTGATCCTGGACATCGGCCCGGAAACAGCGAAGAAGCTGGCACAGCAGCTCAAGGCCGCCGGCACCATCGTGTGGAACGGCCCGGTGGGTGTGTTCGAGTTCGCGGCCTTCGAGAACGGTACCAAGGAGATCGCCAAAGCGATTGCCGAATCCAGCGCCTTCTCCATTGCCGGCGGTGGCGACACCCTGGCGGCCATTGCCAAGTACGGCATCGAGCAGCAGGTGGGCTATATCTCCACGGGCGGGGGCGCCTTCCTGGAGGTGCTGGAGGGCAAGACCCTGCCGGCCTTCGAGATCCTGGAGCAACGCGCCCGGGGCTGAACCACAGGCTTAGCCATGCACAACGGCCCTGATGGGGCCGTTTCATCTTGTTGTTTCGATGTAACTAATTTCATGTCAAAATGGAAACTAAGTTACAAAGGAGACTGATACATGACCCGTCGTGAGACCAAGATTGTTGCCACCCTCGGCCCCGCTTCCAGCGACCCGGCCCTGCTCGAACAGATGATCCGTGCCGGGGTCAACATGGTCCGGCTCAATTTCAGCCACGGCAAGGCCCAGGACCACATCGACCGCGCCCGTCTGGTGCGCGAAGCCGCCAAGCGCGCGGGACGCGAGGTGGGCATCATGGCCGACCTGCAGGGGCCGAAGATCCGGGTCGGCAAGTTTGCCGAAGGCAAGGCGCAGCTCAAGACCGGCCAGAAATTCGTGCTCGACGCCACCCGCACCGAGCCGGGAGACGTCAACGCCGTCGGCCTGGACTACAAGGAACTGCCGCGCGACGTGAAGGCGGGCGACGTGCTCCTGCTCAACGACGGCCTGATCACCATGCAGGTCGATGCCGTCAAGGGCGAGGCCGTGCATTGCACGGTGACCATGGGCGGTGAGCTGTCCAACAACAAGGGCATCAACAAAAAGGGCGGTGGTCTGACGGCGCCGGCCCTGACCGCCAAGGACATGGAAGACATCAAGACAGCGATGAGCTTCCAGGCTGACTACGTGGCCGTGAGCTTCCCGCAGAACGCCACCGACATGGAAATGGCGCGCCAACTCTGCAACGTGGCCGCCGCCGAGTACAACCACAAGCCCTACCTGATCGCCAAGATCGAGCGCGCCGAGGCCATCCCGAAACTCGAAGAGATCCTGCGCGCCAGCGACAGCATCATGGTGGCGCGCGGCGACCTGGCCATCGAGGTGGGCAATGCCGCCGTGCCGGCGCTGCAAAAGCGCATGATCAAGATGGCGCACGAGATGGACAAGACGGTGATCACCGCGACCCACATGATGGAGTCCATGATCAACAACCCCATGCCCACGCGTGCCGAGGTGAGCGACGTGGCCAACGCCGTGCTCGACGGCAGCGATGCCGTCATGACCTCGGCCGAAACCGCGGCCGGCAAGTTCCCGCTGGAGACGGTGGTTGAAATGGCCGCCATCTGCGTGGCCGCCGAAGCCGCCGAAGAGGTGAAGCTGGATGCCGACTTCAGCGGCAAGCGTTTTACACGCATCGACCAGTCCATCGCCATGGGCGCGCTGTTCACGGCCTACCATCTGGGGGCCAAGGCCATCGTCGCCCTGACGGATTCCGGCTCGACCGCCCTGTGGATGAGCCGTCACCGCATCCACATCCCGATCTACGCCCTGACGCCCAAGGTGTCGAGCCAGCGCAAGATGACGCTGTACCGCAATGTCAGCCCGCTGTTGATGGACACCAGCGCCGACCGCGACACCGCGCTGAAGCAGGCCGAAAAGCACCTGAAGGACCGCGGCATCGTGAAAAGCGGCGACATCTACGTGATCACCTGCGGCGAACCCATGGGCTCCCCGGGCGGCACCAATATGCTGCAGATCTGCAAGGTCAGTTAAGGACCCTCGCGCCTTGGGGCGGCGCCGGCGGTGTTCACCCCAGCGGGGGAGCGGGTAAAATTGGCGGCAGTTACCGACCAGTTACCAACTTCCCTGGGGATACCATCATGGCACTCGTCTCGATGCGCGAGCTGCTGGACCATGCAGCAGCCAACGGCTACGGCATTCCGGCTTTTAACGTCAACAACCTGGAGCAGGTCCAGGCCGTCATGGAGGCCGCCAAGGAAACCGGCGCCCCCGTGATCCTGCAGGCCAGCGCCGGTGCGCGCAAGTACGCCGGTGAAGCCTTCATCAAGCACCTGATCCAGGCGGCCGTCGAGGCCTACCCCCACATTCCCCTGGTCATGCACCAGGACCATGGCCAGAGCCCGTCCATCTGCCAGGGCGCCATCGACCTGGGCTTCGGCTCGGTCATGATGGATGGTTCGCTCAAGGAAGACGGCAAGACCCCGGCCGACTTCAGCTACAACGTGGACGTGACACGCAAGGTCGTCGACATGGCGCACAAGGTCGGTGTCACGGTCGAAGGTGAACTCGGCTGTCTGGGCAACCTCGAAACCGGCGACGCCGGCGAGGAAGACGGCATCGGCGCCGAAGGCAAGCTGGACCACAGCCAGATGCTGACCGACCCCGAGGAAGCCGCCCAGTTCGTCAAGGCCACCCAGCTCGACGCCCTGGCGATTGCCATTGGCACCAGCCACGGCGCCTACAAGTTCAGCCGCCCGCCCACCGGCGACATCCTGGCCATCAGCCGCGTCAAGGAAATCCACAAGCGCATCCCCAACACCCACCTCGTGATGCACGGCTCCTCCTCCGTGCCGCAGGAACTGCTGGCCCTCATCAACCAGTACGGCGGCAAGATGAAGGAAACCTACGGCGTGCCCGTCGCGGAAATCCAGGAAGCCATCAAGCACGGCGTGCGCAAGATCAACATCGACACCGACATCCGCTTGGCCATGACGGGCGCGGTGCGCAAGTTCCTGGCCGAGAACCCGGACAAGTTCGACGCGCGTGAGTGGCTCAAGCCGGCGCGCGAAGCCGCCAAGCAGGTCTGCAAGGCGCGTTACCTGGAGTTCGGCTGCGAAGGCCAGGGCGCCAAGATCAAGGGCCAGGGCCTGCAGGTCATGGCGGGCAAGTACGCCAAGGGCGAACTGGCCCAGCTGGTGAACTAAGCCCTCGATCTCTTTCTTGCGATAATTGCAGGCCCGGCGCTCCAGCGCCGGGCTTTGCTTTTTCAGGCCCCACCATGACGAACGCCCTGCATACCTCTTCCCTCACTTCCCTGCCGCTGCTCGCGCGCGGCAAGGTGCGCGACAACTACGCCGTGGGCGAGGACCGCATCCTCATGGTGGCCTCCGACCGCATCAGCGCCTTTGACGTCATCATGGGTGAGCCCATCCCCGGCAAGGGCGAGCTGCTCACGCAGATGGCGCTCTACTGGTTCGGCCAGCTCGGCCACATCTGTCCCAACCATCTGACCGGCGAGGACCCCGAGAGCGTGGTCACACCGGCCGAGGTGGCGCAGGTGCGCGGCCGCGCCATGCTGGTGCAGCGCCTCAAGCCCATCCCGGTGGAAGCCGTGGTGCGTGGTTACCTGGCCGGCAGCGGCTGGGCCGAGTACCAGGCCAGCCAGTCGGTTTGCGGCGTCAAGTTGCCCGCCGGTCTGAAGAATGCGAGCAAGCTGCCCGAGCCCATCTACACGCCCGCCGCCAAGGCCGAGATGGGCGAGCACGACGAGAACATCACCTTCGAGAAGACCGTGCAGATGATTGGCCCCGAACTCGCCGCGCAGATCCGCGACATCTCGATTGCCATCTACAAGGCCGCCAGCGAGATAGCACTCAAGAAGGGCATCATCATTGCCGACACCAAGTTTGAATTCGGCCTGGATCCGAAAGGCAAGCTGGTGCTCATGGACGAGGTGCTCACGCCCGACTCCTCGCGCTACTGGCCGGTCGAGGGTTACAAGGAGGGGGCCAATCCGCCCAGCTACGACAAGCAGTTCCTGCGCGACTGGCTGGAGACCGCCATGGTCAATGGCCAGCCCTGGGGCAAGAAGGCGCCCGCGCCCAGGCTTCCGGCTGACGTGATCGAGAAAACCGCGGCCAAGTACCGCGAGGCGCTGACTCGCTTGACGACCTGAGTCTGCCATCGGGCCATGTAACAGCCCGATAACACCACAGGCGGCCCGCTGTGCTCAAGAATGAGCCTCTCTGTTCATCAACAAAGAGGAGACGAGCACATGGCTGCGAAGAAAATTCTGATGCTCTGTGGTGATTACTGCGAAGACTACGAAACCATGGTGCCGTTTCAGGCGCTGCTGGCGGTTGGGCATGTCGTGCACGCCGTCTGCCCGGACAAGGTGGCAGGCGATCTGATCAAGACGGCGATCCACGACTTCGAAGGCGCGCAGACCTACAGCGAAAAGCCGGGCCATAACTTTGCGCTCAATGCCTCGTTCGCCCAGATCAAGGCGGAAAACTACGATGCGCTGGTGTTGCCGGGCGGCCGCGGACCGGAGTACCTGCGTACCTACCCTGCCGTGGTCGCGATGGTCAGGCACTTCTTCGACAGCAACAAGCCCGTCGCGGCGATCTGCCACGCCGCGCAGTTGCTCGCGGGCGCGGATGTGCTCAAGAAGCGGACCTGCTCAGCCTATCCGGCCTGCCGTACCGAAGTGGAACGTGCAGGCGGTACCTATGCCGACATCGCCATCGATGCCGCCTACACGGATGGCAACCTGGTGTCGGCGCCGGCCTGGCCGGCGCATCCGGCATGGATCGCCCAGTTTCTGGCAGTGTTGGGCACCAGAATCACGCATTGACGGATGTCAGCGGGAGTCGCATGATCCCCCGAGCTTGTCGGGGAAACGCTAACCAGCTGGAGACGCATCATGTGTCAGGTATTTATCGGCGCAGACCCAGCGCTGTATGAAAGCCGGGTCCGCTCGGTGCGGTTGCACGGTGTGGCCACGAGCATCCGGCTGGAAAACCTGTTCTGGCAGGTGCTGGACGAGATTGCGGGTCGCGATGGCCTGAGCGTGCCGCAGCTGTGCGCCAAATTGCATGATGAATTGCTGGCAGAGCGGGGCTACATCGACAACTTCGCCTCGTTCTTGCGGGTGTGTTGCGGCCGTTACCTGGCCTTGCAGCTTTCGGGCGGCATTCCACAGGATGTCTCCATCCCGATCAGCAGCCTGAATGCGCAGCGTGTGCTTGCCCTGGAACAACGCGCTGGGCAGCCCCAGCCAGCTCACAGCATGGCTTGACAGGCCGGTTTCAGTTCAGCGCCATGCTGAGCTTGCGCCGATAGGACGACACCAGGGCCGCCTGCTCGTCCTGCTCCACGCTGGCGGGGCCAGCCAGTTCGATGCCGCCAGCGGTCTTGCCGCTGGCTTCGGGGCCCGCGTTCTTGGGCTTGGGTGGCGTCAGCAGTTCCAGGATGCCGACGAAGGTCTTGCGCGGGGCTTCCCCGTCCCACTTCTTGTCACGCATGATGATCTCCAGCAACTCGTCCAGCGCGGCCACCCACTCGTTGGCCACCATCAGCACGCGGGCCTTGGCGAAGCGCGCCTCGAAGTCGCGCTTGTTGGCGACGATCAGTTCCTCGAATTTCGCCAGCGGCCACTGGCCGCGCGGGTCGGTGCTGACGAACTCCAGCGCGTTGAGCCATTGCTGCAAGGCCTCGAAACGCAGCGGCACCGGGATCTGCGCCAGCGCCGGGGCCAGCGCGCCGGCCGCCTCGGCCAGGTGGCCGGTGCCGATCAGCAGCTTGACATAGTCATAACGCAACTCGTCGTTGGCCGGTTCGGCCTGCAGGGCCTCGTTCATGCGGGCGATGGCGCTGGCGATATCGCCCGATTCAAGGGCTTGCTGCGCCTCGTCCAGTTCTTCCGGCGGCGCCTGCAGCTGGCCTTCTCCGCCCAGGTGCTTGTCCAGGAACTCGCGCAGCTTGCCTTCGGGCAGGGCGCCCATGAAACCGTCCACGGGCTTGCCGCCCATCATCAGGACACAGGTCGGGATGCTGCGGATGCCGAAGGCGCCGGCCAGTTCCTGCTGTTGGTCCGAGTCGATCTTGGCCAGCACGAAGCGGCCTTCGTAGGCGGTTTCCAGCTTTTCCAGGATGGGCCCCAGGGACTTGCAGGGGCCACACCAGGGGGCCCAGAAATCGACCAGCACGGGCACGGACATGGAGGCCTGGATGACCTCGGTTTCGAAGTTTTCGGTGGTGATATCGATCATTTGGGGCTGCCGGGGGCAAAAAAGTAAAATTCAGTCCTGATCATTTGCGGGACAGACCGCAGCCGCACCGCGGCAAGCTCTGTCCTCAACATTATGAAAACTATTATTGGTGTAGTCATGGGCTCCAGTTCCGACTGGGACACCATGCAACAGGCAGTCCAGATTCTCCACCACTTTGGCATCGGTCACGAAGCGAAGGTGGTGTCGGCGCATCGCATGCCCGACGACATGTTCGCCTACGCCGAGTCGGCCGCCGGCCGCGGCCTCAAGGCCATCATTGCCGGTGCCGGCGGCGCGGCCCACCTGCCGGGCATGCTGGCCTCCAAGACCACGGTGCCGGTGCTGGGCGTGCCGGTGCCCAGCAAGCACCTGCAGGGCGTCGATTCCCTGCACAGCATCGTCCAGATGCCCAAGGGCATCCCGGTGGCCACCTTCGCCATCGGCGCCGCCGGTGCGGCCAACGCCGCGCTGTTTGCCGTGGCCATGCTGGCCAACGACGACCCGGCCCTGCGCGCCAAGCTCGAAGCCTTCCGCGCTGAGCAGACCGCCACCGCGCGCGGCATGAGCCTGCCGCCCGCGATATGAGCAAGACCCCGCTTTCCGGCCGCATCCTGCCTGGCACCCTGGTCAATGGCCAGCCGGCCACCCTGGGCGTGATGGGCGGCGGCCAGCTCGGCCGCATGTTCGTGCACGCGGCCCAGCGTATGGGCTACTTCACCGCCGTGCTGGATCCCGACGCGGCCAGCCCGGCCGGTCTGGTCAGCCACCACCACATCCAGACCGCTTACCTGGACGAGCAGGGCCTGGCCCAGTTGATGCAGCGCTGTGCGGCCATCACCACCGAGTTCGAGAACGTGCCTGCGCCGGCACTGCTGACCCTGGGCGCGCACCGTCCAGTGGCGCCCGGTGCCGAGGCCGTGGCCATTGCCCAGGACCGCGCCCAGGAGAAGGCGCATTTCACGCGCTGCGGGGTGCCGGTGGCGCCGAACGCGGTGATCGAAACCGCCGCGCAACTGGCCGCCGTGCCCGATGCGCTCTTGCCCGGCATCCTCAAGACGGCGCGCATGGGTTACGACGGCAAGGGCCAGATGCGCGTGAAGACACGCGCCGAGCTGGCCGCCGCCTGGGACGAACTCAAGCACGTGCCCTGTGTGCTGGAAAAGATGCTGCCGCTGGCGGCCGAGTGCTCGGTCATCGTCGCGCGCGGCTGGGACGGGCAGATGGTCAACTTCCCCGTGCAGTCCAACCTGCACCGCGAGGGCATCCTGGCCGTGACCGAGGTCTATGAGGGCAATGTGCCGCCCGCGCTGGCGACCCAGGCCATCGCCGCCACCCGGTCGATCGCCGAGGGCCTGCGCTACGTGGGCGTGCTCTGCGTGGAGTTCTTCATCCTGCAGGACGGGACGCCAGAGTCCCATTCTGTAGGACGGCTGGTGGTCAACGAGATGGCCCCGCGCCCGCACAACAGCGGCCACTACAGCGTCGACGCCTGCGACCATTCGCAGTTCGACCTTCAGGTGCGTACCCTGGCCGGCCTGCCCCTGGTGCAGCCGCGCCTGCACAGCCCCAGCATCATGCTCAACCTGCTGGGCGACATCTGGTCGGCCTTCCAGGACGCACCGCCCTGGGACCAGGTGCTGGCCCTGCCCGGCACGCACCTGCACCTCTACGGCAAGCTCAAGGCCAGCAAGGGCCGCAAGATGGGGCACCTCAACATCACCGGCCAGACCGTGGACGAGGTGCGGGCCACCGCACTTGCGGCGGCCAGGATCCTGGGCATCGAGCCCTTCTGAACAGGGGCGCAGCGTGATCCTCGACGGACGGGATGCGGCCTCGGTCAGCGCTGCGGCGCAGGCCTTGCAGGCGGGCGAGTTGGTGGGCCTGCCGACCGAAACCGTCTACGGCCTGGGGGCTGATGCGGCCAGCGACACGGCCGTGGCGAAAATCTTCACCGCCAAGGGCCGGCCCAGCGACCACCCGCTCATCGTGCACGTGGCCGACGCCAGCGGTGTGGACCACTTCGCGCGCGAGGTGCCGGCTTTCGCGCAGAAACTCATGCAGGCCTTCTGGCCCGGCCCGCTCACCCTGATCCTGCCGCGCCGTCCCGAGGTGGGCGCAGCGGCGGCCGGTGGGCAGGACACGATCGGCTTGCGCTGCCCTTCGCATCCTGTGGCGCAGGCGCTGCTGCTGGCGGCCCGCGAGCTGGGCGTGCACGGCGTGGCCGCGCCCAGCGCCAACCAGTTCGGCCGCGTCAGCCCGACCACGGCTGCGCACGTGCAGGGCGAGTTCGGTGACAGCCTGCTGGTCCTTGACGGTGGCGCCTGCTCCGTGGGCATCGAATCCACCATCATCGACTGCACGCGCGGCGTTCCCGTACTCTTGCGCCCGGGTCGCATCACGGGCGAACAGGTGCAGGCGGCCTGCGGCATGCGCCTGCTGGACAAAGAGGATGTTGCCTCGCCTGCGCCGCGCGCCTCCGGCACGCTGGAGGCGCATTACGCACCGAACGCCAAGTTGCGTCTGATGGACGGCCGCGCGCTGCAGACCGCGCTGGATGTACTGGGCAAGGATTTCGACGGCGCCACCATCGCCGTCTATGCGCGCAGCATCCTGCGCGTGCCTTCCTCGAAAGTGCTGTACCGGCGCATGCCGGACGATGCGGCGGCCGCCGCGCAGCAGCTGTTTGCCGTGTTGCGTGACTTCGATGCACAGCGTGCCCATCTGATCTGGGTCGAGACGCCGCCCGAGACACCGGATTGGGAGGGCGTGCGCGACCGCCTGCAGCGCGCCGCCGCCAGCTGAGACGTTCGCCGCTTCAGCGGTAGCGCAGCTTCATCAGCAGGATGGCCAGGGCCAGCGCCAGGGTGACGGCGTTGGCTACCACGATGGGCCAGGCACCCAGCAGCAGGCCATAGACCAGCCACAGCGCCACGCCGGCGGTGAACAGCGCGTACATGCCCAGCGAGATGCCGCTGACGTCACGCGTGCGGAAAGTGTGCAGGGCCTGGGGCAGGAAGCTCAGGGTGGTCAGGCTGGCGGCGATGTAGCCGATGGTGTCGTTCATGCTCAGGCGCTCAAGGGGTCGTACACGGTCACGCGGTTGCGGCCGGCGGCCTTGGCGCGGTACAGCGCCAGGTCGGCATGGCGTATCAGCTGCTGGGCGGTGGTGCCGTGACCCGGGTAACCGGCGATGCCGACCGACAGCGTGGCCTGGATGGCGAGCTCGCCGAAAAACACGGTCGAGGCGGCGAAGTCCTGCCGCCAGCGCTCGGCGCGTTCCAGCGCCACGTTCAGCGGCATGCCGGGCAGCAGCATGAGGAATTCCTCGCCGCCATAGCGGCAGGCCACGTCGGCCAGACGCGCATGCGAGGCCAGCATGTCGGCCAGCTGGCGCAGCACCTCGTCGCCGGCCGGATGGCCCCAGTTGTCGTTGACCTGCTTGAAGTGGTCCAGGTCGATCAGCATCAGGCTCAGGGGCTGGCCCTCGCGCTGACAGCGCGCCAGTTCGCGCTCCAGCGTGCTGTCGAGGTAGCGTCGGTTGTACAGGCCGGTCAGCGGGTCGCGGTTGGCCTGCTCGCTCAGCCGGGCCTGCAGCACCTGAATCTCGTCGAGCTGCTGGTGCAGGGCGTCATTGGCCGACTGCAGCGCCTGCTCGCTGCGGCGCAGGGCCTCGCGCGTATCACGCAGCTTGAGCGTGCGCTGGAAATTCATGCGCGTGACCAGGAGCAGGAAAACGAAGAGCCCCGCCATGCTCACGGCGGTGGTCAGCGTGCTGGTGTCCGGGTTGAAGGCGGTGCCCGACAGCAGCACCCAGCCCAGGCCGGGCAGGACGAAAGCCGCCACCGCCAGCAAGGCACCCCGCAGGCCCTGGTAAAGCATGACCGAGACGGTGTTGCAGACGAACAGCGTGAAGGTGATCCACAGCGGATAACCCAGGCCAGCCGACCACAGGCCCAGCAGGACACCGTCGAGCAGGAAGATGTGCGTGCCGGCGCGCACCGGGTTGGCGGCGCGCAGCGCGTACGGGTGGACCAGGTGGGGATAGACGAGGAACTGCAGCCCCAGCAGAACCCAGACCAGGGTGTCGTGCGTGTCCGCCGCCAGATGCGAGGCGAGGATGAGCAGGCCCATCACCGAGCCGCCGACCCGGATGCGGTGGATCCTGTGCAGCAGGGACTGTGTCTGCCCCTGCAGCCCGCGTGCGGCAGGCGTGAGCGCAAGGACCGGGGCGCGGGCGGGCTTCATGACGTCTTCATTCTGCCTGCGTGCGGCTACGGCCACGGAGCCGGCCTTCGGCCGGACCTTGCTGCGCCACCCATTCCACCAGGGCTTCCATGGCCGGGCGGGCGGCATTGGCGTTGGGGTGGTTCACCATGGCGACCAGCACATAGCGCCGGCCTCCGGCGCCGTGCACGATGCCGGCGACGGACGCCACGTCGCGCAGGCTGCCGGTCTTGAGGTGGGCGCTGCCGTTGGCGCGCCAGCGGCTGGGCCGTAGCGTGCCGTCCTGCCCGCTGATGGGCAGGGAGCTCATGAGTTCGGGCATCAGCGGCGAGGCCCAGGCGTACTGCAGCAGGCGCGCCAGTGCGCCGGCCGTCATGCGGTCCTCGCGCGAGAGCCCGGAGCCGTTGGCGATCTGCGGCACTTCCTCGCTACCGAAGCGCTGGCGCCACCACTCGCGCAGCAGTTCGCGCGAGCCCATCAACGTGCCGCGGCCCTGCTGTTGCAGGCTCAGCGTGAGGAAAAGCTGCTGCGTCATCACGTTGTTGCTGTACTTGTTGATGTCGCGCACGATCTCGGCCAGCGGGGGCGACTCGAGCGCGAAGGCCGGCGCCAGGCCTTCGGGCACGGAGCCGTAGCGCACCTTGCCCTGCAGTTGCCCGCCGATGGCGCGCCACATGCCCTCGATGGCACGCACGCCGTAGCTGGCCGGGTCCGCATAGGCCAGGGGCCAGACTTTCTCGTTGCAGGCGGCCGGGTAGCGGCCGGCAAAACGCGGCTGCGCGGGATCGGAGAAGTCGGCACGCAGGGCGCTGCGGTAGTCGTTGCATTCGGCCTCGCGCAGCGGTACGTGCGTGGGCCACGACACGCCGGCCAGCGGCGGTTCGACGTGCACGTGCGCGGCGTTGGCGCCACGGTCGGGCACGAAGGTCAAGAGCACGGATTTGAAGTTCAGCAGCAGTGCATCGGGCGCGGCGTTGTAGGGCCGCAGGGGCTCACCGTCGAACTCGGCGGGATCGTGTGCGACGGCCTCGAAGGCGCTGCGGTCGAGCACGATGTCGCCCGCGATGTTGCGGATGTCCAGGCCCTGCACACGACGCAGCAGCAGCCACAGGCGTTCGACCACCAGCTTGGGGTCGCCCTGGCCCTTGATGTAGAGATTGCCGTAGAGCGTGCCCTCGCGCGCCGTGCCTTCCATGTAGACCGGTGTGTTCCAGGTCCAGGTCGGCCCCAGGGTTTCCAGGGCCGACAGGGTGGTCACCAGCTTCATCACCGAGGCCGGGTTCATGGGTGTGCCCGCGCGATGACTGAGCAGCGGCGTGCTGTTGCCCCCGGCTTCCTCGACCACCACTCCCATGGCCTCGACCGGCACCTTGGCGCGCGCCAGGGCCTTGATGACGCTGGGAGGCAGGGCGGTATCCCGGGCCTGGGCCGGGTTGCCGGCCAGGAGCAGGAGGCCGGTGAGCAGGGGCAGCAAGCGCAGGGAGGACATGGCAACGAGTCTAACGCCGGCCACCGATAATGCAGGCATGCATTTCCTCAAGGGCCTGTCCCCGCGCACCATCGGCATCGCGGCGGCGGTCATCACCGTCGGCATCTGGACGGCCTTCATCGTCATCGCCCGCGCTTCAGCCCAGGGTTCGCTCGGCCCCTTCGACATCGCCCTGGCGCGCATCATCGGTGCCAGCGCCGTGCTGCTGCCCCTGGGCTGGTGGCTGGTGCGGCGCGACCGCGCGCAGGGCTTGGCCACGGCCTCGTCCTTCTTCGGCCTGTCGCCACTGGCGCTGCGCGTGACGGTGCTGTGCGGCGTGTTCGGCGGTTTCGGTTATGCGCTGCTGGCCTATGCGGGTTTCTTCTATGCCCCGGCGGCGCACGCCTCGGTGCTCATGCCGGGCAGCCTGCCGCTGTGGACCACGCTGCTGGCGGCGCTGATGCTGGGCACCCCCATCCTGCCGGCGCGCATCATCGGCCTGGCCTGCATCGTGGGTGGCGACCTGCTGGTCGGCGGGGCCAGCCTGCTGCGCGCCTTCGAGGGCGGCGAGGTCTGGAAGGGCGACCTGCTCTTCATGAGTGCGGCCCTGAGCTGGTCGGCCTACAGCGTGCTGGCGCGCCGTCACGGCCTCGATGCCGTGCGCGCTACCACGGCGGTCACAGTGTTCGCGCTGTTCAGCTACCTGCCCTTCTACCTGCTGCTACAGGGGCTGGGCGCCATCGAGAGCCGGCTGTTCACCGCACCGCCGGGCGAGCTGCTGTTCCAGGTGGTCTTCCAGGGTGTGGGTTCGGTGGTGATTTCGGGCATCACCTTCGTGCGCATGATCCAGTACTTCGGCCCGGTGCGCTCCACCATGATCACGGCTCTGGTGCCCGGCCTCTCGGCGCTGGGCGCTGTCATCTTTCTGGGCGAGCCGCTGCACGCCAACCTGCTGGCCGGCCTGGTGCTGGTGACGGTGGGCATCACCTTCGGGGTCCGCAAGCAAACATGAAACTGCTCGCTTTCGACACCAGCACCGAGCTGATCTCCATCGCCGTCACGCGTCTGGTCGACGGCGCGCCGCGTCTCTGGGTGCACACCGGCGCGGGTGGTGCGCAGGCCTCCAGCGCGATGATCCCGGCCATCGAGACCCTGATGGCCGAGGCCGAGCTGAGGTTCGAGGAGCTCGACGCCATCGCCTTCGGCCGCGGGCCGGGCTCCTTCACCGGTTTGCGCACGGCCTGTGCCGTGGCCCAGGGCCTGGGCTTCGGCGCCCATGTGCCGCTGCTGCCGGTGGACACGCTGCTGGCAGTGGCCGAGGAGGCGCGCGCTCAGCAGGCCCCGCAGCAGCCCAGCCTGCGCCTGCTGGCCCTGCTCGACGCGCGCATGGGTGAACTTTATGCCGCACCTTATGCCTACGCTGATGGCCGTTGGATGCAGCAGGCCGATTTCAGCCTGCTCAAGCCCGAGCAGCTGGCGCTGGGCGATGCCCAGGCCTTGGCCGGCAATGTGTTTGCCGAGTACGGCGAGCGCCTGCCGGTGCCGCCGGAGTTGCCCTGCTGGCCCGCCCTGCCCACTGCCGCGGCCATGCTGCGGCTGGCCCCGTCCTTGTTGGCTGCGGGCAACGCCGTGGCCGCGGCTGATGCCCTGCCGCGCTACATCCGCGATAAAGTGGCACTGACCACCCAGGAGCGTGCCGCTGCCAAGGCGGGCCACTAGGGTGGGCCTACACCCATGAGTGCCGTTCTCGAACCCGTCGAAGCCCGCCTCGAACCGCTCGATGCCGCGTTGCTCGAACAGCTGCTGCCGATCGAGCAGGGTGCCTACCCGCACCCCTGGACACGCGGCAACTTCATGGATGCGCTGCGTTCGGGCTATCACGCCCGTGTGCTGCTGGCCGGTGGGGAATTGCTGGGGTATTACGTGGCCATGCAGGGCGTGGACGAAGTGCACCTGCTCAACATCACGGTGGCGCCCGAGTACCAGCGCCAGGGCTGGGGGCGCGTCATGCTCGATGCCCTGGCCCTGTGGGCGCGTGGCCTGGGGGCCCAATGGCTGTGGCTGGAAGTGCGCGTGAGCAACACGCGCGCCATCGCCATCTACGAGTCGCACGGCTACCGCCGCGTCGGCCTGCGCAAGGCCTACTATCCCGCCGGCCATGGCCAGCGCGAGGATGCGGTGGTCATGAGCTTGCGTCTGTGACAATGCAGCCATGAGTCTGCAACTGGACGCGCGTCAACGCGCAATGCTTGCTGAAATCGGCGTTCGGGTCTGGTTGCCCGAAGAGTCATCTGCGCCTGCAGTCGAGGCAGTTCCGGCTGCCCTGCCGGCGGCACGGCAGCCTGCAACTGAGACTCGCGCAGCCATGCCCGTTTCCGCGCCCGTCCGGCCAGTTGCTGTTGCTCCCGTGGCGCGTGCCATGCCCGCCGAGATTGCGGGGATGGACTGGGACGCCCTGCAGCAGGCCGTGGCCGGCTGCCAGGCCTGCGGCCTGTGCCAGAGCCGCAAGAACACGGTGTTCGGTGTGGGCGATACGCAGGCGCGCTGGCTGGTGGTGGGCGAGGCGCCGGGTGAGAACGAGGACCTCCAGGGCGAGCCTTTCGTTGGCCAGGCCGGCCAGCTGCTGGACAACATGCTCAAGGCGGTCGGGCTCAACCGCCAAGGCACGGGGCCGCAGGGCGTCTATATCGCCAACGTGCTCAAGTGCCGCCCGCCGGCCAACCGCAACCCGCAGCCTGAAGAGGTGCTGCAGTGCGAGCCCTATCTGCGTCGCCAGGTCGCGCTGCTGCAGCCGCAGATCATCCTGGCGCTGGGTCGTTTTGCCGCCCAGTCGCTGCTGCAGCACAGCGTGCCCGACGTGGCCACGATGCCGCTGGGCAAGCTGCGCGGCCAGGTGCACAGTTACGAAGGTGTGCCCGTCATCGTGAGCTACCACCCGGCCTACCTGTTGCGCACGCCGCAGGACAAGGCCAAGACCTGGGCCGACCTGTGCCTGGCCATGGACGTGATGCGCGCCGGCACACCGGCCTGAATTGTCAAAACGGGAGAACCGGCATGAAAGCCAAACTGATACGACTGCTGCTGACCTTCCTGGCCATCCTGGTCCTGTTGGCCATCGGCTGGGTCTGGATCGCCTTGCACTGGAGCTATTCCGACGGCGAGCGCGCCGGTTATGTGCAGAAGCTCTCGCGCAAGGGCTGGCTGTGCAAGACCTGGGAGGGTGAGATCGCCATGGTCACCATGCCGGGGGCCATTCCGGAGAAGTTCGAGTTCTCCGTGCGTGACGAAGACGTGGCGCAGAAGATCAACCTGTTGGCTGGCAAGCGCGTCGTGCTGGACTATCGCCAGTACAAGTTCATACCCTCGACGTGCTTCGGCGAGACCGAGTACTTCATCGATGGTGTCCGGGAGGTGGTGGACACACCTGCGCAAGCAGCCCCCCAGCCGCTGGCACCCGCCATCTCGCCAGGCCAGCTGACGCCGGCACGCTGAAACACCGGCCGTGGTCATGAAGCCCCGCGCCCAGGTCTTCATCGCCACTTGCCTGGAAGGCTGCATCGCGTGCGGCAGCGGCAGTCCCTGCCGGCCGAAAGGATGATGCCATGTACGAATCGAAAAAACAGGCGCCGCTTCCCCATGCCAGTTTCCTGCGACGCCTGCTGCTGCACCTCTTCCTCGCGCTGGCCTTGCTCGGCGTCTCACTGCTGGCCGGCATGGCCGGTTACGCGTATTTCGAGCAGCTCGACTGGGTGGATGCCTTCATCAACTCGGCCATGCTGCTGGGCGGCATGGGGCCGGTCCATCTGCCTTTGACGACCGGGGGCAAGCTGTTCGCCGGGTTTTACGCGCTGTACGCGGGACTGGTGTTCATCGTCACGGCGGCCCTGATGTTCACGCCGGTCATGCACCGCCTGCTGCACAAGTTTCACTGGGACTGACTGACAACGTTTCAACAAGAGGAGACAAGCATGAGACAAGCACTTCAAAAGACGGGCTGGCGTGCGCTGGCTCTGGCCCTGGTCCTGCTGGCGGGGAGCAGCCTGGCCGGCGCGGCCGACTATCCGGCGCCCAAGCCGGGTACCTGGGTCATCAAGAACTTCCGCTTCAACACGGGTGAGGTGATGCCCGAGCTGAAACTGCAGTACCACACGGTCGGCGAGCCGACCGGTGAGCCGGTGCTGATCCTGCACGGCACCGGCGGTTCGGGCCGCGGCATGCTCAGCCCGGGTTTTGCCGGCGAGCTGTTCGGGCCCGGGCAGCCGCTCGATGCGGCACGCCACTACATCATCCTCCCGGATTCCATCGGGGCCGGCGGCTCGTCCAAGCCTTCGGATGGCCTGCGCATGGCCTTTCCGAAGTACAACTACGAGGACATGGTGCGGGCGCAGCATCAGCTGGTGACCGAGCATCTCGGGATCAAGCAACTGAAGCTGGTGCTGGGCAACTCCATGGGGGGCATGCACACCTGGCTGTGGGGTGTCATGTACCCGGACGCCATGCGCAACCTGGTGCCCATGGCCTCGATGCCGGTCGAGGTGGCCGGGCGCAACTGGATGACGCGTCGCATGCTGATGGAGGTGATCAAGCTCGACCCCGACTGGAGCAACGGCAACTACACGCGCCAGCCGCGCGGGCTGCAGGTCGCGCAGCTGTATTTCAGCGTGGCCACGCTGGGGGGCAACCAGGGCCTGCACCAGATCGCGCCGACGCGCGAGAAGGCCGACCAGTACGTCACCGACCAGCTGGCCAAGGGGTCAACGAGCGATGCCAACGACATCCTCTATCAGTTCGATGCCCTGCGCGACTACAACCCGGCGCCCAGGCTCGAAGCCATCCGCGCCCGCCTGCTGGCCATCAATGCCGCCGACGATGAGCGCAACCCACCCGAGCTCGGCATCATGGAGCGTGAGCTCAAACGCGTGAAGAACGGCAGTCTCTATCTCATCCCCGCCAGTCCCAACACCCGCGGCCATGGCACCACGGGGCAGGCCAGGTGGTGGACGGCCCAGTTGCAGGCCTGGCTCGCGCAGGATGCAGCAAGACGTTGAAACGCCCACCGAGGCCCGGCTGTTCCTGGCCCTGGTGCCGGGCGGCCCGGTCCGGTCCGAGTTGAGTGCGCACACCCAGGCCTGGCGCTGGAACGAAGGGGCACTACGCTACGCCCCATTCGACTGGCATGTGACCCTGCACTTCATCGGCCCGGTGCCGCGCACACGCCTGGACGAATTGCGGGCCGGGCTGTCCCAGCCGGTCACCCCCTTCGAATTGCGTTTTGGCGAGCCTGCGTTGTGGCCGCATGGGCTGGCGGTGCTGTTGCCGATGGCTACGCCGCCAGCCTTGCAGGCGCTGCATGACCGCCTGGGCGCCCGGTTGCGCCAGCTGGGTTTGCGCACCGACGAGCGCCCCTACCGGCCGCATCTCACCCTGGCCCGTCGTGCCGACCAGGCCGTGCCGCCGGCGCCGCCGGCCTTCGGCTGGCTGGTGCGGGGTTATGTGCTGATGGAGTCGACCGGCCGGCCCGAGGCACGCTACCGCGTGCTGCAGCGTTTTGATGATCGCGGTCAAGACGACGCATCGCCTGCTTGAAGCACAATCCGTCTTCAGGAACGCCCCCATCATCCCGAAACCGCCATGACCACCAAGTCCGCCGAAGCCCCGCTGTCCATCGAGCTCTATGACGAGCCCGGCCACCTGATCCGCCGTGCCCAGCAGATTGCCGTCTCCAAGTTCCACGAGGTGCATGGTCGCCACGTCACACCCATCCAGTACGCCATCCTGCGCACCCTGCACGAGACCCCGGGCATCGACCAGGTCACGCTGGCGCAGCTGATCGCGCTGGACACCTCCACCACGGCCGACATCGCCGCGCGGCTGGAGACCAAGGGCTGGATCCTGCGCGAGGTGCTGCCGCGCCGCCAGCGCCGCCTGTCCCTGACCCCGGAAGGTGAAGAGGTGCTGCTGGAGCTCAAGCCCGGCGTGGACGTGCTCTACCACGGCATGATGAGCAGCCTGGAGTCAGCCGAGCAGAAGGAGTTCATGCGCCTGCTGCGCAAGTTCGTGCACCTGCACGACAGCCAGAACCCGGTTGAGGTCCGCAAGCTCCGCCTCGCTGCCAAGGCCTGAGGTCGACGGATCCCGGCCGCCGGTCGGAAACCCCCGCAAGATCAGGGTAAGTCCGGGGTCGCAGGGTTTGACAGGCGGAAATCATTCAGTACAATGAATGACATTCAGTATACGGAATGATTAAGTCCGTCTATTTTTAACCTTCACAAGGAGCCCGCCATGTTTCCCAAAAACACCTGGTACGTCGCCGCCGCCCCCAACGAGATCGACGAAAAGCCCCTGGGCCGCACGATCTGTGGCGAGCGCATCGCCTTCTACCGCGGCGCGGAGAACAAGGTCGCGGCCGTGCAGGACTTCTGCCCGCACCGTGGCGCGCCCCTGTCCCTGGGTTATGTGAGTGAGGGCAAGCTGGTCTGCGGCTACCACGGCCTGGAGATGGGCTGCAACGGCAAGACCGTGGCCATGCCCGGGCAGCGCGTGGGCGGCTTCCCGGCCATCAAGGCCTACCCGGTGGTCGAGCGCTACGGCTTCATCTGGGTCTGGCCCGGTGAGCCGGCGCTGGCCGACGAAAGCAAGATCCCGCACATGGAGTGGTACGACAACCCCGAGTGGGCCTACGGCGGCGGCCTGTACCACATCGCCTGCGACTACCGCCTGATGGTCGACAACCTGATGGACCTGACGCACGAGACCTATGTGCACAGCACGTCCATCGGTCAGAAGGAGATCGACGAGACCCCTTGCAAGACCGTGGTGGAAGGCGACATGGTCGTCACCAGCCGCTACATGAACGGCATCATGCCCCCGCCCTTCTGGAAGGCCGCACTGCGCAGCAACAACCTGGCCGACGACGTGCCGGTGGACCGCTGGCAGATCTGCCGCTTCACGCCGCCCAGCAATGTGATGATCGAAGTGGGCGTGGCGCACCAGGGCCACGGCGGCTACGACGCGCCCAGCGACAAGAAGGTCTACAGCGTGGTGGTGGACTTCATCACGCCCGAGACCGAGACCTCCATCCACTACTTCTGGGGCATGGCGCGCAAGTTCAACCCGAAGGACAAGGCGCTGACCGCCACCATCCGCGAAGGCCAGGGCAAGATCTTCGCCGAGGACCTGGAGATGCTGGAGCGCCAGCAACGCAACCTCTTGGACTATCCCGAGAAAAAGCTGCTGATGCTCAACATCGACGCCGGTGGCGTACAGTCGCGCAAGATCATCGATCGCATCGTCGCGGCCGAACAGGCGGCGCCGGCTACAGCGAACTGAGGAACAGCATGAGCTCCGCCCCGAACCTGCAGGTGCGTGTGGCCCGCAAGGCCCAGGAAGCACTGGACATCGTCACGCTGGAGCTGGTCGCCAGCGACAGCCGTGCGTTGCCGGCCTTCTCGGCCGGTTCGCACGTGGACGTGCAGCTGCAGGGCGGCATCACGCGCCAGTACTCGCTGTGCAATGACCCCAAGGAAACGCACCGCTACCTGATCGGCGTGCTGCGCGACCCGGCCTCGCGCGGCGGCTCGCTGGCCGTGCACGACAGCGTGCAGGAAGGCGATCTGCTGCAGATCAGTGCGCCGAAGAACCATTTCCCGCTGGCACACGATGCGAAGCAGCACCTGTTGCTGGCCGGCGGCATCGGCGTCACGCCCATCCTGTGCATGGCAGAGCGCCTGGCCATCACGGGCGCCGCCTTCGAGATGCACTACGCCACGCGCTCGCCCGAGCGCACGGCCTTCCGCGAGCGCATCGCAGCTTCCAGCTTCGCGGACCGTGTGCACTTCCATTACGACAACGGCGATGCGGCGCAGAAGCTGGACCTGACAACCCTGCTCGACAAACCGCAGACCGGCACGCACCTCTACGTCTGCGGCCCCAAGGGTTATATGGATGCCGTGCTGGGCATGGCTCGCGCCCAGGGCTGGCCGGAAGAGCAGTTGCACTACGAGTTTTTCGGCGCGGAAGTCGTCAAGTCCGACAGCGACGCGGGTTTCGAGATCAAGCTCGCCAGTTCGGGTCGCATCATCATGGTGCCCAAGGACCAGACGGTCACCCAGGCGCTGGCCGCTGCGGGTGTGGAGGTCATGGTGTCCTGCGAGCAGGGTGTCTGCGGCACCTGCCTTACCCGCGTGCTGGAAGGTGTGCCCGATCACAAGGACAGCTACCTCACCCCGGAGGAGCAGGCGGCCAACGACCAGTTCACGCCCTGCTGCTCACGTTCCAAAACGCCGCTGCTGGTGCTCGATCTCTGAGCAGACCTTGAGGAAGGGGCCGGTCCGGGCTCTTTCTTACAATAGGGCCATGACTTTCCTCGACATGCTGCGTGCCGCCGAGCGGCAGAACAATTCCATGCTCTGCGTGGGCCTGGACCCGGAACCGGCGAAGTTTCCCGCCGCCATGAAGGGCGACGCCACGAAGATCTACGACTTCTGCGCCGCCATCGTCGAGGCCACGGCCGATCTGGTGATCGCCTGGAAGCCGCAGATCGCCTACTTCGCCGCGCACCGTGCCGAAGAGCAGCTGGAAAAACTCGTGGCCCACATGCGCCGCGTGTCGCCGCAGGTGCCCGTGATCCTGGACGCCAAGCGTGGGGACATCGGCAGCACGGCCGAGCAGTACGCCAGGGAGGCCTTCGAGCGTTATGGCGCCGATGCCGTGACCCTTTCACCTTTCATGGGCTTCGATTCCATCCAGCCTTATCTCAAGTACCACGGCAAGGGCGCCTTCCTGCTGTGTCGCACTTCCAACCCGGGCGGCGACGACCTGCAGGTCCAGCGCCTGGCCAGCGTGCCGGGCGAACCGCTGCTGTACGAGCACATCGCCCGCCTGGCCCAGGGCCCGTGGAACACCAATGGACAGCTGGGCCTGGTGGTGGGCGCCACCTATCCGGCCGAGATCGAGCGCGTGCGTGCTGTGGCTCCTACGTTGCCACTGCTGATTCCGGGCGTGGGCGCGCAGGGCGGGGACGCCGCCGCGACGGTCAAGGCCGGCTGGCGCGCCAGCGGCGGCGAGACCACGGCACCGATCGTCGTCAATTCCTCGCGCGCCGTGCTCTACGCCTCCGCAGGCCCCGATTACGCGGACGCCGCGCGCCGCGAGGCCACGCGTACACGCGACCTGCTCCAGGCGGCCCGGGCCTGATGGCCACTCAGAGGAGTGCAACAAATCGTTGCTGCTGGCAAGCGCACGGCGCAGCGGATGCACAATGACCAACCCAATCCTGAAGCAGCCTGCATGGCTCTGGAGTACGTGATGAAAAACCGTTTCAAACAACTGCCCTTGTATGCCGTGATCGCTTCCATGGTCCTGGGGGGCTGCTCCGTGGTGGCTGAGGCCCCGGGCGCAAGCGGGCCGGGACGTGACAAGGACCGCTACGAGCGGCGTGATGACCGCCGGGATGAGCACCGGGACAGTCGGCGCGACGACAAGCATGACCGGCGTGATGATCGTCGCGATGATCGCAGGGACGACCGGCGCGATGACCGGCGGGACGATCAGCGCGGCAGCTCGAACGTGCAGATCCAGATCGGCGGCTATTTTGGCGAACGCCAGCGCGCTTCGGTCTACGAGGCCTACGGCCAGCCGTCGCGCGCCAACTGCCCGCCCGGCCTGGCCAAGAAGGGCAACGGCTGCCAGCCGCCCGGACAGGCCAAGAAATGGAAGATGGGCCAGCCCCTGCCGCGCGACATCGGTTCCCGCCCGGTCGAGGCCGATATCCGCGTGCGCCTGGGCACGCCGCCGGCTGGCCATGAGTTCGTGCGCGTGGCCAGCGACATCCTGCTGATTGCCGTCGGCACGGCCATCGTCATCGACGCCATCGAAGACCTGCAGCGCTGAAGCGCCGCAGGCCCAAGCCGCTTTACAGCAGTGGCTTGAGGTAGCGCCCCGTGTGGCTGGCCGGGTTCGCGGCCAGCTCCTCGGGTGTGCCCATGCCCACCACGGTGCCGCCGCCGGCGCCGCCCTCCGGCCCCATGTCGATCAGCCAGTCGGCCGTCTTGATGACGTCCAGGTTGTGCTCGATCACCACGATGGTGTTGCCAGCGTCGCGCAGCTGGTGCAGCACCTTGAGCAGCAGGTCGATGTCGGCGAAGTGCAGGCCCGTCGTGGGTTCGTCCAGGATGTAGAGCGTGCGCCCCGTGTCGCGTTTGGACAGTTCCAGCGCGAGCTTGACGCGCTGCGCTTCACCGCCCGAGAGCGTGGTGGCTGACTGGCCCAGCTTCACGTAGGACAGGCCCACGTCCAGCAGGGTCTGCAGCTTGCGCGCGATGGCCGGCACGGCCTTGAAGAAGTCGTGCGCGGCTTCCACCGTGAGGTCCAGCACCTGGGCGATGTTCTTGCCTTTGTACATGACCTCCAGCGTTTCGCGGTTGTAGCGCGCGCCGTGGCAGACGTCGCAGGGTACGTAGACGTCGGGCAGGAAGTGCATCTCCACCTTGACCATGCCGTCGCCCTGGCAGGCCTCGCAGCGGCCTCCCGCCACGTTGAAGGAAAAACGCCCCGGGCCGTAACCACGCTCACGCGCCATGGGCACCTCGGCCATGAGGTCGCGGATGGCGGTGAACAGGCCGGTGTAGGTGGCTGGATTGGAGCGCGGCGTGCGGCCAATGGGCGACTGGTCCACATTGATGACCTTGTCGAAATGCTCGATGCCCTCGATCTCCTTGACCGGTGCCGGCTCGTCGTGCGCACGATAGAGCTGACGCGCCACGGCCTTGTACAGGGTGTCGTTGACCAGGGTGGACTTGCCCGAGCCCGAGACACCGGTGACGCAGGTGAACAGGCCCACGGGCACATCCACGCTCACGTTTTTCAGGTTGTTGCCGGTCGCACCGATGATCTGCAGACGCTGGAGCTCGGTGCGCTCCTTGCCCTTCTTGATGGCCTTGGCGTCGGCTTCGCCGCGCAGGGGCAACCAGGGGGTGCGGCGCTTGGGCAGGGGGATCTTGCGGGTGCCGGCCAGGTACTGCCCGGTCAGGGAATCCGGGTGGGCCTTGACCTCGTCATACGTGCCCTGGGCCACCACGCGCCCGCCGTGCACGCCGGCGCCCGGGCCCATGTCGATCAGGTGGTCGGCCGCGCGCATCATGTCCTCGTCGTGCTCCACGACCAGCACGCTGTTGCCGATGTCGCGCAGGTGCCGCAGGGTCTCGATCAGGCGGTCGTTGTCGCGCTGGTGCAGGCCGATGCTGGGTTCGTCCAGCACGTACATCACACCCGTCAGGCCGCTGCCGATCTGGCTGGCCAGGCGGATGCGCTGGGCCTCGCCGCCCGACAGCGTCTCGGCGCTGCGGTCCAGGCTCAGGTAGTTCAGGCCCACGTCGTTGAGGAATTTCAGGCGCAGGCGGATTTCGCGCACCACCTTGTCGGCAATGCCGGCCTTGGCGCCGTGCAGCTGCAGCTGCTCGAAGTAATCAAAACACTCGCGCAGCGTCAGGTGGCTGACCTCGAAGATCGCGCGGGCCTGCGCATCCTCGCCCAGCTTCACGTGGCGTGCTTCAGGGCGCAGGCGCGTGCCCGCGCAGGCCGGGCAGGGTTGCGTGCCGCGCAGGCGCGCCAGGTCCTCGCGCACCAGGGCCGAGTCGGTTTCGCGGTAGCGCCGCGTCATGTTGGGGATGATGCCCTCGAAAGGGTGGGTCTTGCTGACCTTGCGGCCTTTGGAGGCGCCCGAGTCCATCACATAGCTGAACTTGATCTCGTCTTCACCCGAGCCGTGCAACAGAACTTCCTGGATCGGCAGCGGCAGCTCCTCGAAGGGGTCCTCGAGCTTGAACTTGTAGTGCCTGGCCAGGCTCTCCAGCATGGCGAAGTAATAGGCGTTGCGCCGGTCCCAGCCCTTGATGGCGCCGCCGGCCAGACTCAGGCTGGGGAAGGCCACCACCCGCGCCGGGTCGAAGAATTCCTGCTGGCCGATGCCGTCACACGTGGGGCAGGCGCCTTGCGGCGAGTTGAAGGAGAACAGGCGCGGCTCGAGCTCGCTGATCGAGTAGTGGCACAGCGGGCAGGCGTAACGCGCGTTGAACATGTGTTCGGTGCCCTTGTCCGTCTCCAGCGCGATGGCGCGGCCCTGGGCGATGCGCAGTGCGGCTTCGAAGCTCTCGGCCAGGCGCTGGCGCAGCGCGGCGTGTTCGGGTTCATCGGCGCTACGCACCTTGAGGCGGTCGATCACCACGTCGACATCGTGTTTCTCGGTCTTCTTGAGCGTGGGCAGCTCGTCGAAATTGAGGGCCTGGCCGTCGATGCGAAAGCGCACATAGCCCTGGGCCTGCATGTCCTCGAAGACCTCGTTGAACTCGCCCTTCTTCTGGCGCGCCAGCGGCGCCAGGATCATGAGGCGTGTCTCGGCCGGCAGGGCCAGCACGGCGTCCACCATCTGGCTCACGGTCTGCGCCTGCAGGGGCAGACCGTGGTCGGGGCAGTGCGGGGTGCCGGCGCGCGCGTACAGCAGGCGCAGGTAGTCGTGGATCTCGGTCACCGTGCCCACGGTGGAGCGCGGGTTGTGGCTGGTGGCCTTCTGCTCGATGGAAATCGCCGGCGACAGGCCCTCGATCAGGTCCACGTCGGGCTTGTCCATCAGCTGCAGGAACTGGCGCGCGTAGGTCGAGAGGCTTTCCACGTAACGGCGCTGGCCTTCGGCGTAGAGCGTGTCGAAAGCCAGGCTGGACTTGCCCGAACCCGAGAGGCCCGTGATCACCACCAGCTGGTTGCGCGGGATGTCCAGGTCGATGTTCTTGAGGTTGTGCGTGCGCGCCCCGCGGATGTGCATGGCCTGCTGCTGCAGGGCGTGGGCCAGGTAGCGCCCCTGGCCTTCTTCGGCGTGGACGGGGAGACGGAGACCTTCAGGGGTGGAGTTCAAGGGTGGGCAATCGGCAAAACCATCCATGATAGAGAATTCCTGTCGGCATGACACCCCGGCCTTCCGGATCGGGGACAATACAGGTCTTGCCCGCCCCTGAGCGGGCCTTCTCTATTCCGGTGCCCGCTTTCCCCGTGTCTTCCTCAGTCGCTACGCCCGCCGCCAGCCCCGATGCCTACGCCATGACCGCGCGCGAGCGGCGCGCCAGCGCCTCGCTGGCCGCCATCTTCGCCCTGCGCATGCTGGGCCTCTTCCTGGTACTGCCCGTGTTCGCCCTGGAAGCCGCCCGCTACCCCGGCGGTGAGGACCCCGTGCTCATTGGCCTGGCCATGGGCATCTACGGCCTGACCCAGGGCCTGTTGCAAATCCCTTTCGGCATGGCTTCGGACCGGCTGGGGCGCAAGCGCGTCATCATTGCCGGCCTGCTGGTCTTTGCCCTGGGCAGCTTCGTGGCCGCCCTGGCCGGCAGCCTGACCTGGCT
Source organism: uncultured Hylemonella sp. (assembly GCA_963512175.1). Lineage (GTDB taxonomy): Bacteria > Pseudomonadota > Gammaproteobacteria > Burkholderiales > Burkholderiaceae_C > Hylemonella. The sequence continues at coordinate 25,353 of CAUPLI010000011.1, forward strand.
CATCATCGGCCGCTCGCTGCAGGGCGCCGGCGCCGTCTCGGCCGCCGTCACCGCCCTGCTGGCCGACCAGACCCGCGACGAGGTGCGCACCAAGGCCATGGCCCTGGTGGGCGCCAGCATCGGCCTGATGTTCGCGCTCTCCCTGGTGCTGGCGCCCCTGCTGGTCACGCACATCGGCCTGGCCGGCCTGTTCACGCTCACGGGTTCGCTGGCCCTGGCCGGCGTGGCCGTGGTGATCTGGTGGGTACCCGCCGAGCCCTTGCAGCACAAGAACCAGCCACGCGGCAAACTCTCCGAGGTGCTCAGGCATGCCGGCCTGCTGCGCCTGGACGCCGGCGTTTTCATCCTGCACGCCGTGCAACTGGCCATGTGGGTGGCCATCCCCGCCCTGCTGGTGCAAGCCGGCCTGCCCCCGGCACAGCACTGGTGGGTCTACCTGCCGGCCGTGCTGGCCTCCTTTTTTGTCATGGGTGCCACCCTGTTCCCGCTGGAACGCCGCGGTTACCTGCGCGCCGTTTTCCTGGGCGCCATTGCGCTGATCACCCTGGTGCAACTGGGCCTGCTGTGGGCGGCCGATGCGCCGCACATCGCCTGGCTGGCCTTCATGCTTTTCCTGTTCTTCTGCGGCTTCAACGTGCTCGAAGCCAGCCAGCCCAGCCTGGCCTCGCGCGTGGCCCCGCCGCACGCCCGCGGCGCGGCCCTGGGGGTCTACAACACCCTGCAATCGCTGGGTTTCTTCGCCGGTGGCACGGCCGGCGGCTGGCTGGTCAAGACCCAGGGCGTGCCGGCGCTTTTCATCGCCTGCGCGGTCGGCATGGGCTTGTGGCTGCTGCTGGCCTGGCCCATGGTGGCACCCGGCCGCAAGGGCTCATAATTACTGAATCTCTGGAGGAATTCCCCATGGCATCCGTCAACAAAGTCATCCTGGTCGGCAACTGCGGCCGCGACCCCGAAATCCGTTACCTGCCCTCGGGCCAGGCCGTGGCCAATGTCAGCGTGGCCACCTCCAGTCGCCGCAAGGACAAGAACTCCGGCGAGATGATCGAAGACACCCAGTGGCACCGCGTCACCTTCTATGACCGCCTGGCCGAGATCGCCGGCGAATACCTCAAGAAGGGCCGCCCGGTCTATGTCGAAGGCCGCCTGAAGTACGGCAAGTTCACCAACAAGGACGGCCACGAGCAGAACACCGTGGACATCATCGCCACCGAAATGCAGCTGCTCGGCGGCCGTGAAGGCTCGGGCGGCCCGGACGAAGACGGCGGTGGCGCCCCGCGTCGCAGTGCTCCCCCGGCGGCGCGCCCGGCGACCAGCGCCGCCCCGCGCCAACAGGCCCCGGCCAAATCGGCCAGCGGTTTCGAGGACATGGACGACGACATTCCGTTCTGACCCCCAGGGAGACCTCCCTGGCCCGGAAACCCCGCTCACCGCAAGGTCGGCGGGGTTTTTTGTCTCTGGATCTTGTACTCCTGGGGGTATATCGTATATACTGCACCCAGTATATGGAGAAAGCCATGAAATCGATCCACACCATCGCCTTTGTCGTTTCCCTGGCCGTTCTGGCCGGTGCCCCCGTTCTGGCCAAGGGCGGCGTCACCGTGCTGACGGTCCAGATCGGGGCGCGCGCCGTCTCCACCGGCTATGAGATCGATGGCGTCATCGAGCCGGTCAAGCAGAGCGTGGTCTCGGCCCAGGCCTCGGGTCGCGTCGTCAAGCTGCTGGTGAAGATGGGCGACCGCGTCAAGGCGGGCCAGTTGCTGGCCACCATCGACGACCAGGAAAGCTCGGTCGGCCTGCAGCGCAGCGCCGCCCAGGTGGCCCAGAGCGAGGCCGAACTGCGCAACGCCCGGGTCAACTTCGAGCGCACGCGTGACCTGCGTGCCCAGGGCTTCGTGAGTCAGGCCGCGCTGGACGTGGCCGAGACCCAGTACCAGGCGGCCCAGGCGGGCAATGCCCAGGCCTCGGCCGGCGCGCGTGCCTCGGCCTTGTCCCAGGGCTACACGCGGGTGACCGCTCCTTACGACGGCTGGGTGCTGCAGACGCATGCCGAAGCCGGTGACCTGGCCGTGCCGGGCAAGCCCATCGTGACGGTCTACGCGCCGCTGCCGCTGCGCGCCGTGGTGCAGGTGCCGGCCTCGCTGGCCGACAGCACCCGCGCGGCCAAGGATGTGCTGGTGCAGCTGAGTGAGGCCAACGGTGAATCGAAGTGGGTCGCGCCGGTCAAGCGCAGCGCCATGCCGGCGGCCGATCCCGTGTCGCAGACCGTGGTGTGGCGCCTGGACCTCTCGCCCCAGGCGGCGCAGAATCTGCTGCCGGGTCAGCAGGTGCGCGTGCGTTTCGTCGGAGGCCAGGCCAACCGTACCGTGGTGCCGGCCGCGGCCGTGCTGCGGCGCGGTGAATTGACCGCCGTCTATGTGGCCACCGAGCGAGGTTTCGTGCTGCGCGCCGTGCGCCTGGGTGCCGATCACGGCGCCGAGGGCGTGGAAATCGTGGCCGGTCTGGCCGCTGGCGAGCGCGTGGCGCTCGATCCGGTCAAGGCCGGCCTGGCCGGTGCCGTTGCCGCCCAACCTTGAGAACCGACATGAAAAACAGCCAGGAGGAGCGCATGGGCATTTCCGGACGCATCGCGGCGGCCTTCCAGGCCAACGCCATCACCCCCTTGCTGGCCCTGGTGGCCCTGCTGTTGGGCCTGTTCGCCGTGTTCGTCACGCCGCGCGAGGAAGAGCCGCAGATCAACGTGACCATGGCCAATGTGCTGATCCCCTTCCCCGGGGCCAGCAGCACCGACGTGCAGAACATGGTGGCGCGCCCGGCCGAGCAGGTGCTCAGCCAGATCGCCGGCATCGAACACACCTATTCCGTGGCGCGTCCGGGTCTGGCCGTGCTGACCGTGCAGTTCAAGGTGGGCGTGCCGCGCACCGAGGCACTGGTGCGCCTGTACGACGTGCTCAACGCCAACCAGGACTGGTTGCCGCGCGACCTGGGCACGCTGGCCCCCATCGTCAAGCCCAAGGGCATCGACGACGTGCCGGTGCTGGCCGTGACCTTGTGGAGCAAGGACGCCCAGCCCGCACAGGAGCTGGAGCGCGTGGCCCACGAGGTGGAAACCGAACTCAAGCGCGTCAAGGGCACGCGCGAGGTGCAGACCATCGGCGGCCCGGGCCGTGCGGTGCACGTGTGGCTGGACCCCACACGCCTGCGCGCCCGCGGCATCGACGTGCTCACGCTCAAGCAGACGCTGACCGCGGCCAACTTCGGCATGCCGGCCGGCAGCGTGCTGGACACCAAGGGCAAGAAAAACGGTGCTGCGCCGCAGATGCTCAGCGTGGAAACCGGCGAGTTCCTGCGCTCGGCGCAGGATGTGGGCGACATCGTGGTCGGCGTGAGCCGGGGCGCCCCGGTCTACCTGCGCGAAGTGGCGCGCGTCGAAGCCGGCGCCCAGCAGCCGCAACGTTATGTCTGGTTCACCCCCGGAGCCGCCATGGCCCAGGGTGAGGGTGGCGATGCCGCCCCCGCCGGCCAGGTCTACCCGGCGGTCACGCTGACCGTCACCAAGAAGCCGGGCGAGAACGCGGTGGACGTGGCACGCGGGGCCAACGCCCGTGTCCAGGCCCTGCGCAACACCGTGATCCCCGGCAATATCGAAGCCACCGTCACCCGCAACTACGGCGAGACCGCGGCCGAGAAGGCCAACAAGCTGATCCAGAAACTGGCCTTCGCCACCGGCTCGGTGATCCTGCTGGTGGGTTTTGCGCTGGGCCGGCGCGAGGCCGTGATCGTCGGCGCTGCCGTGATCCTGACCCTGATGGCCACGCTCTTCGCTTCCTGGGCCTGGGGCTTCACGCTCAACCGCGTCTCGCTGTTCGCGCTGATCTTCTCCATCGGCATCCTGGTGGACGACGCCATCGTCGTGGTGGAGAACATCCACCGTCACCAGCAACTCACCCCCGACGCGCCGCTGCGCGAGATCATCCCGCGCGCCGTCGATGAAGTGGGTGGCCCCACCATCCTGGCCACGCTGACCGTGATCGCCGCGCTGCTGCCCATGGCCTTCGTGAGCGGTTTGATGGGCCCCTACATGAGCCCGATCCCGATCAACTCCAGCCTGGGCATGGCTCTCTCGCTGGCCATCGCCTTCACGGTCACACCCTGGCTGGCGCTGAAACTGATGAAGGAACACGGCCCCGGCCATGCCGCGCACGACACGCATGCCGGCGGTGGCATCGGCGGCAAGCTGCAAACGCTGTTCACCCGCGTGCTCACGCCCTTCCTGGCCAGTTCGCGCCAGCGCCTGCTGCTGCTGGCCGGCATCATGGGTGCGCTGCTGCTGTCGGTCGCGCTGACGCTGGTGCCGTCCTCCTTCGTCGGCGTGGTGCTCAAGATGCTGCCCTTCGACAACAAGAGCGAGTTCCAGGTGCTGGTCGAGATGCCGGCCGGCGCCCCGCTGGAAGACACGGCCGCCACCCTGCACGAGCTGGGCGCCTACCTCGCGCAGCAGCCCGAGGTGCAGGACCTGCAAGGGTATGCCGGCTCGGCCTCGCCCATCACCTTCAATGGCCTGGTGCGCCAGTATTACCTGCGCAGTGAGGCCGAGCAGGGCGACCTGCAGGTCAACCTGGTCGACAAGCACCACCGCAGCGACAAGAGCCACGCCATTGCGCAACGCCTGCGTCCCGAACTGGAAAAGATCGGTGTGAAGCACGGCGCGCGCGTCAAGGTGGTCGAAGTGCCGCCCGGCCCGCCGGTCATGAGCCCGCTGGTGGCCGAGATCTATGGCCCCGACGAAGCCGGTCGCCAGCAACTGGCGCTGCGCGTGGCCCAGGCCTACAGCGCCACGCCCGACATCGTCGGCGTCGATACCTCGCTCAAGGAAGACGCGCCGCGTGCCTGGCTGCGTGTGCGCCGCCAGCGCGCCGAGTCGCTGGGCATCCCGGTGGCCGCAGTGGCGCAGACCGTCTCGGCCGCGCTCTCGGGCACCGACGCCGCCTGGCTGCACGACGCGCAATCCAAATACCCCGTGCCGGTGCGCCTGCAGCTGCCGCGCGAGCAGCAGGTCGGCCTGGATGCGCTGCTGGCCCTGCCGATGCGCGCGGCCAACGGCCAGCTGGTGCCGCTGTCGGAGCTGGTGCGCGTGGAGCGCGGCGTCATCGACAAGCCGCTCTTCACCAAGGACCTGGCCAACGTGAGTTATGTCTTCGGCGACATGGCGGGCAAGCTGGACTCGCCGCTGTACGGCCTGTTCGCCATCCGCCCGAAGCTGGAGGAAGCCGCGCTCAAGGGCACGGGCGACCTCAACGAATACTGGATCAGCCAGCCCACCGACACCTGGCGCCAGTACGCGCTCAAGTGGGACGGCGAATGGCAGATCACCTACGAGACCTTCCGCGACATGGGCGCCGCCTATGGCGTGGGGCTGATCCTGATCTACCTGCTGGTGGTGGCGCAGTTCCGCTCCTACACCACGCCCCTGGTCATCATGGCGCCCATTCCGCTGACCATCATCGGTGTGATGCCGGGCCACGCCCTGCTGGGCGCGCAGTTCACCGCCACCTCCATGATCGGCATGATCGCGCTGGCCGGCATCATCGTGCGCAACTCCATCCTGCTGGTGGACTTCATCGAGCTGCAGGTCAGCCAGGGCATGAAGTTCCGCGAGGCCGTGGTGCAGTCGGCCGCCGTGCGCGCCCAACCCATCGCGCTGACCGGCCTGGCCGCCATGATCGGCGCCTTCTTCATCCTGGACGACCCGATCTTCAACGGCCTGGCGATTGCCCTGATCTTCGGCATCCTGGTTTCCACCCTGCTCACGCTGGTGGTGATCCCCGTGCTTTACTATTCGCTATACCGCCGGAGGTATGAGAACACCGACGGTACGCCCCTGCAACCCGTATCCGCAACCTGAACCCTAGGAGTTAAAAATGACTGTTGAACGCTACATCCGCATCATGGCCGGTTTCTTTGTCATGCTGTCGCTGGCCCTGGGCATCGAAGCCAGCCCGATCTTCGTGAGCCCCTGGTTCCTGGCCTTCACCGCCTTCGTCGGTTTCAACCTGTTCCAGTCCGGCATCACCGGCTTCTGCCCCCCCGGCTTCCTGCTGAAGAAGCTGGGCGTGCCCGAAGGCGGCGCCTGCGGCACCAAGTAAGGCCAAGGCCATGAGCGAGTCCAGGCCCCGTGTCGTGCTGCGCCAGCAGCAGGACTTCCAGTTCGCCATCGACTTCGGCGTCGGTGTGCCCCAGCTGATCGGTGATGAGAGCCCGCCGCTGGGCCAGGGCCAGGGGCCCACGCCCGTGCAGCTGCTGGCGGCTGCCGTGGGCAACTGCCTGTCGGACTCGCTGCTGTTTGCCCTGCGCAAGTTCAAGCAGGCGCCCGAGCCCATCAGCTGCGAAGTCACGGCGGAGATCGGCCGCAATGCCGACAACCGCCTGCGCGTGCTGGGGCTGGATGTGGCGCTGACGCTGGGCGTGCCGGCCGGCACGCTGCAGCACCTGGACCGCGTGCTTGAGCAGTTCGAGAATTTCTGCACCGTGGCCAGCAGCGTGAGCCAGGGCGTGCCCGTGCGCATCACCGTGCGCGACGCCTCCGGCCAGCAACTCAAATAAGGGAGACAGGCATGGGCAAGAGTACAGCCGTGAAAAAAACCGAAGCCAGCACCGAGACCGGCTGTGACCCCACGGTGTTGACCGACGCCGACTCGCGCACCGAAATCCTCAACCGCCTGCGCCGCGCTGAAGGCCAGCTGCGCGGCATCCAGCGCATGATCGAGGACGGCGAGAGCTGCCTGAAGATCGGCCAGCAGTTCAGTGCCGTGCGTAAGGCGCTGGACAGCACCTACCTGCGCATGACGGTCTGCTTCATGGCGCAGGAACTCGAATCGCGCCTCTCGCCCGGCGAAGAGCAGAAGGCCGATCTCTCGGCCATGATGAAGGACATGGAGACGCTGCTGGCCCGTATGGGTTGAACTCGCCGCGCAGCGGCCTCAACGCGCCGCCTGCTCGAAGGCTGCGTCGAGCGCAGCCATCCATTGCTGCTTCTGCCTCGTCTCGGCAAAACTCGCCTCGAAACTGTTGCGGGCCAGCGTGTAGGCCTGGCTGGCGTTCAGCCCGGTGGCCGCGAAGGTCTGCGTGTAGTTGTCGTTGACGTAACCGCCGAAATAGGCCGGGTCGTCCGAATTGACCGTGGCCACCAGGCCGGCATCGAGCAGGGCGCCCAGGTTGTGCGCGGCCAGCGTGGGGAAGACGCAGAGCTTGAGGTTGCTCAGGGGGCAGACGGTGAGCGGGATGCGGTCCTGGGCCAGGCGGCGCATCAGCGCGGCGTCGTGCACGCTCTGCACGCCGTGGTCGATGCGCTCCACCTTCAGCACATCGAGTGCGCTCCACACATAGGCCGGCGGGCCCTCTTCGCCCGCATGGGCCACCAAGTGGAAACCCAGCTCACGGCAGCGTGCGTAGACGCGGGCGAACTTTTCTGGCGGGTGGCCCCGTTCACTCGAATCCAGGCCGACGCCGATGAAGAGGTCGCGGTACGGCAGGGCCTGTTCCAGCGTCTCGAAGGCCTCTTGCTCGCTGAGGTGGCGCAGGAAACAGAGGATGAGCTCGGCACTCACACCCAGGGCCGCGCCGTCGCGGCAGGCCCGGTGCAGGCCGTGAATCACGGTGTCCATGCGCACGCCGCGCGCGGTGTGGGTCTGCGGGTCGAAGAAGATCTCGGCGCGCACCACATGGTCGGCCGCTGCGCGTCGCAGATAGGCCATGCCCATGTCGTAGAAATCCTGCTCCGTCTGCAGCACGCCGGCGCCGGCGTAATAGATGTCCAGGAAACTCTGCAGGTCGGTGAAGGCGTAGGCCGCACGCAGCGCCTCCACGCTGGGGTAGGGCAGGCTCAGGCCATTGCGCTGCGCCAGCGCGAAGATCAGTTCGGGTTCGAGCGAGCCCTCGATGTGGATGTGCAGCTCGGCCTTGGGCATGCTGCGCAGCAACTCGGCCAGACGCTGCGCCGGGATGTCGGGGATGGATGGCATGACCTGTTCCTCCTGTTTCCTGAAACAAAAAGGGCTGCCGAAGCAGCCCCTTGCACTTCCCTGAGGCTTTACTTGCCCCCGGGGATCTTGCCTTCCACGCCCTTGACGTAGAAGTTGACGCCGCCGAGGAACTTGTCGTCGGCCACTTCGTCCTTCTTCAGCACTTCCTTGCTGTCCTGGCCGACGATGGGGCCCTTCCAGATCGAGAAGCTGCCCGCCTTCAGGCCGGCCTTGATCTCGTCGATCTTCTTCTTGGTCTCGTCGGGCACGTCGGCCGCGAGGGACACCATGTCGATGGCGCCTTCCTTCACGCCCCACCAGGCCTGGCCGGTGGCCCACTTGCCTTCGAGCGCGTCACGCGTGGCCTTGATGTAGTACGGGGCCCAGTTGATCACGGCCGAACCGAGGTGGGCCTTGGGGCCGTAGGCGGTCATGTCGCTGTCCCAGCCGAAAGCGCGTTTGCCCATCTTCTCGGCGGTCTGCAGCACGGCCGAGGAGTCGGTGTTCTGCATCAGCACGTCGGCGCCGCCGTTGATCAGGGCGGTGGCGGCTTCGGTTTCCTTCGGCGGATTGAACCAGTCACCTACCCAGACCACGCGGGTCTTGACCTTGGGGTTGACCGACTGCGCGCCCAGCGTGAAGCTGTTGATGTTGCGGATCACCTCGGGGATCGGGATCGAACCCACCACACCCAGGGTGTTGCTCTTGGTCATCTTGCCCGCGATCACGCCGGCCATGTAGGCGCCTTCGTAGGTGCGGCTGTCGTAGGTGCGCATGTTCTCGGCGGTCTTGTAGCCGGTGGCGTGCTCGAACTTCACGCCCTTGGTGTCGGCGGCGACCTTGAGCATGGGCTCCATGTAGCCGAAGGTGGTGCCGAAGATCAGGGTGTTGCCCTGGCCGGCCATGTCGCGGATCACGCGCTCGGCGTCGGCGCTTTCCGGCACTTTCTCGACGAAGCTGGTGACGATCTTGTCGCCGAATTCCTTCTCGATGGCCTTGCGCCCGTTGTCGTGCGCAAAGGTCCAGCCGCCGTCACCGACGGGGCCCACGTAGGCGAAGGCGATCTTCAGCGGCGCGGCCTTGGGGGCAGCGGCGGGCGCAGCAGCAGCGGGCTCCTCCTTCTTGCCGCAGCCCACGAGGGCGGCGGCGGTGATGGCGGAAATGGCGGCAGCCTGGAACAGGCGGCGTTTGGTCAGGTCGGTCATGGGTGTCCTCACTGGGTTGAAAAAACGTTGCGAGATTATGAGCCTGGCGTGAATGTCTTGCCCAGCGATGCCGGCATGTTCACACGGATCCAGGCCGGGTTGCGCGAGATCAGGGCCAGCACAACGATGGTGGCCAGGTAGGGCAGCATGTCCAGGAACTGGCTGGGCATTTCCACGCCCGTGCCCTGCAGATGGAACTGCAGCATGGTCACACCGCCGAACAGGTAAGCACCGAGCAAGACGCGTGCCGGGCGCCAGGTGGCGAAGGTGGTCAGCGCCAGGGCGATCCAGCCCTTGCCGGCTACCATGCCCTCCACCCACAGGGGGGTGTAGATGATGGACAGGTAGGCGCCCGAGAGGCCGCACAGAGCGCCGCCGGCCAGTACGGCCGCGAAGCGGATACGCCGCACCGGGTAACCCAGGGCGTGGGCCGACTCGGGTGATTCACCCACGGCGCGCAGGATCAGGCCGCTGCGGCTGCGCCCGAACCAGAAGAGCAGGGCCACGACCAGGGCCATGGTCACATAAACCAGGGGATGCTGGCGGAACAGGGCCGGGCCGATCCACGGGATGTCGCCCAGCAGGGGGATTGCCCACTGCGCGCGCTCGGGCAGCTTGGCCTGCACGTAGGCGATGCCCGCAAAGGCCGAGAAGCCCGCACCAAAAAGACTCAGCGCCAGGCCGGTGGCATAGGGGTTGGTGTTGAGCCAGATCACCAGCCAGCCGAAGAGCGCGGCCAGCAGCGCACCGGCGCCCATGCCGGCGGCAAAACCCAGCCAGTCGTTGCCCGTGTGCACCACGGTGGCGAAACCGGCGATGGCCGCGCACAGCATCATGCCCTCGGCCCCCAGGTTGACGATGCCCGACTTTTCATTGAGCAGCAGGCCCAGCGCGGCCAGGGCCAGTACGGTGCCGGCATTGAGTGTGGCCGCGAGCAGCAGGGCGTAGGATTCCATCAGCGCTTCCTCCCCCAGACCAACCGGTAATTGATCAGCGTGTCGCAGGTCAGCAGCGTGAACAGCAGCAGGCCCTGGAACACGCCGGTGATGGACTTGGGCAGGCCCAGCCGCGACTGCGCCAGTTCACCGCCAATGTAGAACATGCTCATGAGGATGGCCGAGAAGACCATGCCCACCGGGTGCAGCCGCCCCACAAAGGCCACGATGATGGCCGCAAAACCGTAACCCGCCGGCACATAGGGCGTGAGCTGGCCGATCGGGCCCGCCACTTCCAGCGCCCCGGCCAGGCCGGCCGCGCCGCCCGAGACCAGCAGCGCCGTCCACAGGGCCCGGCGTGAAGAGAAACCCGCGTAGCGCGCGGCGGCCGGCGCCAAGCCGCCGACCTGCAGCGCAAAACCCGCGCGCAGGCGGAACAGGAAGACCCAGAGCGCGCCCGCGCCCAGCAGGGCCAGGATCAGGCCGATGTTCATGCGCGAGCCGCTCATGAGCCGCGGGATCTGCGTCACAGCTTCAAAGTTCTTGCTCTGCGGAAAGTTGTAGCCGCCCGGGTCCTTCCAGGGGCCGTGCACCATGAAGTTCAGCAGCTGGATGGCCACGTAGACCAGCATCAGGCTCACCAGGATCTCGTTGGCGTTGAAGCGGTCGCGCAGCAGCGCCGTGATACCGGCCCAGACCATGCCGCCCAGCACACCGGCCAGCAGCACGGCCGGGATGATCCAGGGCCCCGTGCCCTTGTCGGCCAGCAGGGCCACACCGCCGGCGCAGACCGCGCCGATCACGAACTGCCCCTCGGCACCGATGTTCCAGACGTTGGAGCGGAAACACACCGCCAGGCCCAGCGCAATGATGAGCAGCGGCGTGGCCTTGACCATCAGCTCGCCCAGGGCGTAACCCGATTTCACCGGTTCCCAGAAGAACATCTGCAGGCCGCGCAGCGGGTCCTTGCCCAGCGCCACGAAGAGGATCACGCCCAGCAGCACGGTCAGCGCCAGCGCCAGCAGGGGCGAACCCAGGCTCCAGGCGCGTGAGGGCTGGGGGCGAAGCTCAAGCCGCAGCATGGCCAGCCTCCAGTTCCTGCAGGTGGTGCTGCACCTCGCCGTGCCACAGGCCGCTCATCCACTCGCCGATGCGCTCGGTGGTGGCCTCGGCCATGGGCAGCGAAGGCGAGAGCCGCCCCTTGGCCATGACGTGCAGGCGGTCGCTGAGCTCGAACAGCTCTTCCAGTTCTTCGCTCACTACCAGCACGGCGCAGCCCGCGTCGCGCAGGGCCAGGATCTCGGCGCGGATCTGCGCGGCCGCGCCCACGTCCACGCCCCAGGTCGGTTGCGAGACGATCAGCAGGCGCGGGCCGGCGTCGATCTCACGCCCCACGATGAACTTCTGCAGATTGCCGCCCGAGAGGCTGCGCGCCGCGGCGTGCTCGTCGGCGGCCTTCACGTGCAGGCGGGCGATGATGCCGCGCGCCTGGGCGGCCAGCACCCCGGTGCGTATCCAGCCCAGCGGGCCCAGCGATTCGTGGCGCGTGAGCAGCAGGTTGTGGTCCAGGCCCATGGCGGGCACGGCGCCGCGGCCCAGGCGTTCCTCGGGCACGAAATGTAGGCCCAGGGCGCGCCGGCGCGCCGGGTCCAGCCGGCTCGCGTCCAGCGTGCCCAGGCGGATGCTGCCGCTCGGGCTGCGCAGGTCTTCGCCCGACAGGGCGTACAGCAGCTCGCGCTGGCCGTTACCCGACACGCCCGCAATGCCCACCACCTCGCCCGCGCGGACCTGCAGGGCGATGTCGTCCAGGTCCACGCCAAAGGGGTCCAGGCGCGCCAGGCTTAAGTCCCGCACGTCCAGCTGCACCGCGCCGGTCTGGGGTGGCTTGTGTTGCAGGGCCGGCGGCTCGGCGCCGATCATCAGGCGGCTCAGCGAGGCATTGCTTTCCTCGCGCGGGTCGCAGGTGCCGGTGACTTCACCGCCGCGCAGCACCGTGCAGGCCGTGCACAGGGCGCGGATCTCGTGCAGCTTGTGGCTGATGTACAGGATGCTGCAGCCCTGGGTCGCCAGCTGGCGCAGCACCTCGAAGAGTTTTTCCACGGCCTGCGGTGTGAGCACCGAGGTCGGTTCGTCCAGGATCAGCAGTTGTGGTTCACCCAGCAGGGCGCGGATGATCTCCACGCGCTGCATCTCGCCCACGCCCAGGCTGTGCACATGACGCTCGGGGGCGATGTCCAGGCCGTACTGCTGCGCCTTGTCGCGGATGCGCTGGGTCACCTCGGCCAGCGTCAGGCTTTTGTCCAGGCCGATCCAGACGTTCTCGGCCACGGTCAGTGAATCAAACAGGCTGAAGTGCTGGAACACCATGCTGATGCCCAGGGCCCGCGCCTGCTGCGGGTTGCGGATGTGCACGACCTGCCCGTTGTAGACGATCTCGCCCTCGTCGGGTTTGACGGCGCCGTAGATGATCTTCATCAGGGTGGACTTGCCCGCCCCGTTTTCGCCCAGCACCGCATGGATCTGGCCGGGCAAGACCGTGAGGGCCACGTTGCGGTTCGCCACCACGCCGGGGTAGCGCTTGGTGATCCCCGAGAGTTGGAGGCGTAGGCGGGTGTCGGCCACGGCAATGCTCATGATGTCAGAGGGGGTGTACGCACAAGTCCAAAGGTGTGAGCCGTACCTAGCTTAAGCTATAACTGTGCCAAGTCCTGTATACAACTATCGCATACAAACGGGTGCAGGTGGGCGACATCTGGTATGACGCTTGCTTCGGAGACTGAGATGAACGTAAGACCCTTGCAGTTCGTGCGCCGCGGCCAGGTCGTTTGCCTGGACAGCGTGGCGCCCACGCGCACCCTGCTGGAAGTGCTGCGCGAAGACCTGCAGTGCACGGCCGTCAAGGAAGGCTGCGGCGAAGGCGATTGCGGCGCCTGCACCGTGGTGCTGGCCGAACCCGAAGGTCAGGGTCTGGCCTACAAGGCCATCAACAGCTGCATCCGTCTCGCGCACTCGGTACACGGCATGGCGGTCTGGACCGCGCAGGACCTGCCCGCTGCCGATGGCGCTCTGCATCCTTGCCAGCAGGCCATGGTCAACTGCCACGGCAGCCAGTGCGGTTTCTGCACCCCCGGTTTTGTCATGAGCCTCTTCGGCATGTACCAGAACCGCGTGCTGGCCGGCGAGACCATCAGCCGGGAAGCCGCCCAGACCGATCTCTCGGGCAACCTCTGCCGCTGCACCGGCTACCGCCCCATCTTTGATGCCGCCCAGCAGATGGGCGCCCTGCCGCGTGTGCCGGTGGACGAGGCTGCCGTGCTGGCCCAGCTGCGCCAGATTCCCCCCGCCTCCGCGGCCGACTACAGCGCCCCCACCCGCCTGGCCGATCTGTTGAAGCTCCGCGCTGAACAACCGCAGGCCCAGCTGGTGGCCGGCTGCACCGACGTGGGGCTCTGGGTCACCAAACAGCACCGCCAGTTCGCCCAGGTGCTGGACGTGACCCGCGTGGCGGAGCTGCGTGAGCTGCGCCGCACGCCTGAACTGCTGACCATCGGCGCCGCCGTGACCCTGCACGAGGCCTACGCCGCACTGGTGGCCGACCGCCCGCAGCTCCAGCGTTTTGCCGAACGCTTCGCCGGCCTGCCCGTGCGCTCCAGCGGCACCCTGGGTGGCAATGTGGCCAACGGTTCGCCCATCGGCGATAGCATGCCCCTGCTGCTGGCCCTGGGCGCCACCCTGGTGCTGGCCAGTGTGCGCGGCGAGCGCCGTGTGCCCCTGGACGATTTCTACACGGGTTACCGCAAGAACCTGCTCGCGCCAGACGAGGTGCTGGCCTTCATCGAGGTACCGCGCCCCGTGCCCGACGAGCACCTGCGCGTCTACAAGATCTCCAAGCGTCAGGACGACGACATCTCCGCCGTCTGCCTGGCGCTGAACCTGCGCGTGCAGGACGGGCGCATCGTCACCGCGCGTATCGGCGCCGGCGGCGTGGCGGCTACACCGGTGCGCGCGCGCCAGACCGAAGCCGCGCTCACGGGCCAGCCTTGGGCGCTGGCCAGTTTTGAAGCTGCCGAGTCCGTGTTGGCGCAGGAGTTCTCGCCCATCTCCGACATGCGCGCCAGCGCGGCCTACCGTCGCAGCGTGTTGGGCCGCCTGCTCCTGCGTTACTGGGCCGAAGAGCAGGGTGAGCTGCAGCTGAAGGCCCTGACATGAGCGCCGCCGATCCGGTCTTCGCCAGCGGCCAGTCGGTCGCCCACGAAAGCGCGCGCCACCAGGTCCAGGGCCTGGCGCCCTATGTGGACGACCTGCCCGAACTGCGCGGTACCTTGCATGCCGCGCCCATCCTCTCGCCTGTCGCGCACGGAAAACTCAAGGGGGTGGACACAAAGGCTGCACGCGCCATGCCCGGTGTGGTGGACGTGGTGCTGGCCGCTGACATTCCCGGTGACCCACTGTTGGCCACCTTCGTGCACGACGAACCCATCTTCGCGTGCGACACGGTGTTGCATGTGGGCCAGGTCATCGGTCTGGTGCTGGCCGAGACCGTGATGCAGGCGCGCCGCGCCGCGCGCGCCGTCAAGCTCGATATCGAAGCCCTGCCGGCCGTGCTCACCGCGCGCGCCGCCCATGCCGCGCAGAGTTATGTGCTGCCGCCCGTCACCGTCAAACGCGGTGAACCTGAACAGGCGCTGAAGAACGCGAAACACACGCTCAGCGGCAGCTTCGAAGTCGGTGGCCAGGAACACTTCTATCTCGAAGGCCAGATCGCCTACGCCGTGCCGCAGGAACAGCAGCAGTGGCTCATCTACAGCAGCACCCAGCACCCGGGGGAGATCCAGCACTGGGTGGCCCATGCCCTGGGGCTGGACAACCACCGCGTGCGCGTGGAGTGCCGGCGCATGGGTGGTGGTTTCGGCGGTAAGGAAACGCAGGCCGGCCACCTGGCCGTGTGGGCTGTGCTGGCCGCGCGCAAGAGCGGTCGCCCGGTCAAGCTGCGGCTGGACCGCGACGACGACTTCATGGTCACGGGCAAGCGCCATCCCTTCGCCTACGACTACACCGTGGGTTATGACGACACGGGGCTGATCACCGTGCTGCAGCTCACCCTGCTGGCCGAATGCGGTTTCAGCGCCGACCTCTCGGGCCCCGTGGCCGACCGCGCTGTCTTCCACAGCGACAACGCTTATTTCCTGAGCGATGTGCGCATCGACAGCTACCGCTGCAAGACCAACACCCAGAGCCACACGGCCTTCCGCGGTTTCGGCGGCCCGCAGGGTGTGATCGCCATCGAGACCATCCTGGGTGACATCGCGCGTCAGCTCGGCCGCGACCCGCTGGACGTGCGCCTGCGCAATCTGTACAGCGATGAAGTCATCGCGCCAGCGAGCGCAACCGCGCCTGCAAGGCGCCGCGATACCACCCACTACCAGATGAAGGTGGAAGACAACATCCTGCAACCGCTGATGACGCAGCTGGCGCAGACCGCGCGTTACCGCGAACGCCGCGCCGAGATCGCCGCCTGGAACCGCGAGCACACGCTGCTCAAGAAGGGCCTGGCCCTCACACCCGTGAAGTTCGGCATCAGCTTCACCGCCACGCTCTTCAACCAGGCCGGCGCGCTGGTGCATGTCTACGCTGACGGCAGCGTGCTGGTGAACCACGGCGGCACCGAGATGGGCCAGGGTCTGCATACCAAGGTGGCGCAGATCGTGGCCGATGAGCTGGGCCTGCCGTTTGAGCGTGTGCTGGTCAGCGCCAGCGACACGGCGCGCGTGCCCAATGCCAGCGCCACCGCCGCCTCCAGCGGCACCGACCTCAATGGCCGCGCAGCCCAGTTTGCCGCGCGCCAGGTGCGCGAGAACCTGGCCGCCTTTGTGGCGGGCCTGCAGGGTTGCGGCGCGGGCGAAGTGCGTTTTGCGAACGGCAATATCCTCGCCGCCGGCAGCACACGCGATTTCCGCGAAGTGGTCAAGGCCGCCTACGCCAACCGCATCCAGCTCTGGAGCGACGGTTTCTACCGCACGCCCAAGATCCACTACGACAAGAGCACTCTCACGGGACGGCCCTTTTATTACTTTGCCTACGGCGCGGCCTGCTGCGAGGTGGCCATTGACACGCTCACGGGCGAGAGCCGTGTGCTGGCCGTGGACATCCTGCACGACGTGGGGCAGAGCATCAACCCGGCCATCGACATCGGCCAGATCGAGGGCGGTTTCATTCAGGGCATGGGCTGGCTCACCACCGAAGAGCTGGTCTGGAACGCCGACGGCAAGCTCGCCACCCACGCGCCCAGCACCTACAAGATCCCGGCCACGGGTGACGTGCCCGAAAGAATGCGCGTGGACTTCTGGCCCGAGCCCAACATTGAGGACAACGTCTTCGGCAGCAAGGCCGTGGGTGAACCGCCTTTCATGCTGGCCATCGCGGTCTGGGAAGCCATCCGTGATGCCGTGGCTACCGCCCGCGGTGACAGCCGCGCGGCCATGGACGCGCCCGCCACGGCCGAGCGTGTGTGGCGCGCCCTGCAAACCGATACCCAACCATGACAACACTGCTCATCAAGGATGCCCGCTGCATCGCCACCCAGGACGACGCGCGCACGGAGTTGAAAGACGCCTCCATCCTGATTCGTGACGGTTTCATCGACCGTATCCTGCCCGCCGGCACAGACCTGCGCGCGCTCGTGGCCGAGGTGGACGAAGTGATCGACGCACGCAAACACGTGGTCATCCCCGGCATGGTCAACACGCACCATCACATGGTGCAGTGCCTCACGCGGGCGATCCCCGGCGTGCAGAACGCCGAGCTCTTCTCCTGGCTCAAGGGCCTTTACCCCATCTGGGCCGGGCTCACGCCCGAGATGGTCAAGGTCTCGAACCAGGTGGCCATGGGCGAGTTGCTGCTCAGCGGCTGCACCACCAGCAGCGACCACCTCTACACCTACCCCAACGGCGTGCGCCTGGACGACAGCATCGAAGCCGCGCACACCATCGGCATGCGCTTCACGGCCACGCGCGGCAGCATGAGCGTGGGCGAAAGCCAGGGTGGCCTGCCGCCCGACCGCGTGGTGGAAAAAGAAGACTTCATCCTCAAGGAAACGCGCCGCCTCATCGAGACCTGGCACGACACCAAACCCGGCGCCATGCTGCAGGTGGCCGTGGCCCCCTGTTCGCCTTTCACCGTGAGCCAGGACCTGATGCGCGAATCGGCCAAGCTCGCGCGCGCCTACGGCGTGCGCCTGCACACCCATCTGGCCGAGAACGACCACGACATCGCCTACACGCGCGAGCACTTCAACTGCACACCGGCCGAATACGTGGAAGACCTGGGCTGGGTGGGCGAAGACGTGTGGCACGCCCACTGCGTCAAGCTCGACGACCATGGCAGCCATCTGTTCGCCAAGACCGGCACCGGCATCGCCCACTGCCCCTGCAGCAATATGCGCCTGGCCAGCGGCATCCTGCCGTTGAGAAAGCTCTTGAACCTCGGCGTGCCCGTGGGCCTGGGGGTGGACGGCAGCGCCAGCAACGACGCGGGCCATCTCTTGAACGAAGCACGCCAGGCCATGCTGCTGGCGCGCGTGGGCAAGGCTCTCGAACCCTTCGGCTGTGACACCGGCCCGGCCGAGATGACCCCGCGCGACGCGCTCTGGCTGGCCACCCGCGGCGGCGCGCGTGTGCTGGGCCGCAGCGACATCGGCCAGATCGCGCCCGGCAAGTGCGCGGACCTGGCGCTCTACCGCACCGACACGCTGAGCATGGCCGGCGCCGCCGTGCACGACCCCGTGGGCGCGCTCATGCTCTGTTCCAGCGACAACGCCGACTACACGGTGGTCAACGGCCGCATGGTGGTGCGCAAGGGTGAACTGACCACGGTGGACACGGGCGCGCTGATCGAACGCCAGAACACCCTGGCCTGGCAGCTCGCGCAGCAGGCCGGTACGCGCTAAACGCCATTTGATTTATGGACGTATTATCAAAGTTAATAAAAATTTGTAACTTACATAATATCTGTATAAGATCGCGGTATGGATCCAATTACCAATCCCTATGCCCCGGGCGCTGGAACGCCCCCGCCTGAGCTGGCTGGACGGGATGAGCTGCGCAACACGGTGCGCATCGCGGGTGAGCGCATCCGCGCCGGGCGACCAGCCAAGAGCTTGCTTCTGATCGGGCTGCGCGGGGTGGGCAAGACGGTGCTACTGGACCGGATGTGCACAGAGATGGAGGGAATGGGCCTGCACACTCTGCGCATCGAAGCGCCGGAAGGCCGTTCCCTGCCTGCCATTCTGGCGCCACAGTTGCGGCAAGCGCTGCTACGGCTGTCGCGTGTAGAACAGGCGCGTGAGCTGGGCAAACGCGCCTTGCAGGCGCTAGCCGGCTTTGCCCGAGCACTGAAGGTCAAGTACGCAGATATCGAAGTAGGCATCGATTACGAGCCCGAGCCGGGCTTGGCTGATAACGGCGATCTGGAGCACGACTTGCAGGCCTTGCTGGAGGTTGCAGGTGAGGCCGCCAAGAGCGCGAGCACGGCCTTGATTATCTTTATTGACGAGTTGCAGTACGTCGAGGAAGAGCAGATGGCGGCCCTGATCACAGCCTTGCATCGGGTCGCACAACGACAGCTGCCAGTGATGCTGGTGGGCGCCGGCTTGCCGCAGTTGCCCGGCCGCATGGGGCGCGCCAAGTCATACGCTGAACGCCTGTTTGATTTTCCGTTCATCGGCCCGTTGGACGCGGGCGCCGCGCGCGACGCGATCGCGGTGCCGGCCCAGGAGCAGGGCGTGACGCTGGAGCAGGCTGCCTTGGAAAAAATCGTGAGTGAAACCCAGGGCTACCCCTATTTCCTGCAGATGTGGGGCAAGCATGTCTGGGATGTGGCGACTCGCTCGCCGATCACCTTGCAAGACGTGAACCTGGCTTCGGTTTCGGTCGTTGCTGCGCTGGACGAGAGTTTTTTCCGCGTGCGCTTTGATCGCCTGACACCTGCTGAAAAACGCTATCTGCGCGCCATGGCGGAACTGGGTGCGGGGCCGCATCGTTCCGGTGATATTGCCGGCATGCTTGATCGCAAGGTCACGGCTTTGGCGCCGATGCGCAACCAGTTGATTTCCAAGGGCATGATCTGGAGCCCGAGCCATGGCGATACGGCTTTCACGGTGCCGATGTTTGACCAGTTCATGAAGCGCATCATGCCCGGTGCTGATTGGCGCACCGTGCGCTGAGCAAAGCCGAGAACCACAAAGCCCCTTTGCTTTTGCTCCACGGGCGGTGGGCTCAACTGAATAGGCCGTAAGTCTAGGCTGTGCGCTGCAAAAGCTGCGCCGCAACCGCCACCGCAATCACCTCGGGCTGTTTACCCGCGATGCCCGGCACGCCGATGGGGCTGGTCACGCGTGCAAAGTCCTCCTCGCCAAACCCGCGTGTCTCCAGCCGGTGGCGAAAGGTCGCCCATTTGCTTTTGCTGCCGATCAGGCCGATGTAGGGCAGGTCGTTTCTCTCACGCGCACGCAGCAGACACTGGGCAAGAATCTCCAGGTCGTCCGCATGGCTGAAGCTCATGATGAGCACGGCCGAACCCGGGGCAATGTCGGCCACGGCGGCCTGCACCGGGTCCGAATGTTCGCAGCGGATGTTGGGCGCCGTGTCCGCAGGAAAGATCTCGTCGCGGCTGTCGATCCAGTGCAGGGCAAAGGGCAGGTGCGCGAGCTGGCGTGCGATGGCCTGGCCCACATGCCCGCCGCCGAAGAGCGCCACGGGCGTGGCGGGTGCTTGCAGGCGTTGCGCCAGGCCGGCCGCATCCTGCGGGCCCAGCAACTCGTAACGCAGAAACACCACACCGCCGCAGCATTGGCCCATGCTGGGGCCGAGTGCCACGCGCTGCAGTTCGGTGGGGACGGTGGCGCCGGCGAGCATCGCGCGGGCCTGTGCGATGGCGTCGAACTCCAGATGGCCGCCGCCGATGGAGCCGATCACGTGTGTGGGCAATACGGCCATCCAGGCACCGGTTTCGCGTGGAGCCGAGCCCTGCGTCTGCACAACTTGCACCAAGACAGAAGGCGTATGAGCCAAGGCTTGCTGCAGCACGGAAACTGGTGAGGACATAGAGCTGTTAGGCCCTAGACCGGGGTGGCATAGACAAAACCTGAAATCATGAATCCAAGAAAAGCCAGAGCCTGTAAAGCAGCAAAGTAGCCCTGTTTCTGTATACGCCGAACTAAAAGTAAATGACCAACCTGTGGGTTCCCAGCGTGCTTCTTGAGTTGTCGCGTTGCTAGCCATGCCATCCATTTGGGCATGGGCTTGAAGAATTCACTCAACACACGCTCAAGCCGAACCCCAGTTTGAAGATCAATGCCCCAGAACTTCGCGCTCTCCTTGATCTCTTTTTCCTCTTCTTCATATCGAGCAAGATGCTGTGCAAATGTTTGCCGCACGGCCAATGCTGTCTCAATGCCTATTTGAGCTTGCAAGGCAAAGATTTTGGAGAGAAGCCCAAAGATGCAGGATAGGCAAAGAAGTATCCCGCACGACAAGAAACCACGAGAGCCCAGCAGAGGCAGTACCTTGTCTGAGTTCGTAATGAGGAATGAGGCGACTGCCGCCACGCCAACCAAAAGCCAAGTCGAAAAATTTTCGAGTGGTTTGCTTGCCTTCCAAGTCGCTTCAAACATTGAGGAGACGATGGCGTTTTCGGTATTCTCACGCGCTAATTGGTTCCATCTGCGCAATGGTTCAGTTTGAGGATCATCAGCCATCTTTCCTCCAATTTTCGGCATCTTCTATAGGTGGCTTTGTTTTATATCAGGCCGTGCGCCCTGATGTGCTGGCTGCATCAATCACACCACCACCCAGACACACCTCGCCGTCATACAACACCGCCGACTGCCCCGGCGTCACCGCCCACTGCGCCTCCGGGAAAACGAGGCTGAACCTCGCCCCTTCGATATCAGAGATCGTGCAAGCCGCATCCGCCTGCCGGTACCGCGTCTTGGCCGTCATGGTCCCCGGCTTCGGCGGCTCACCGGCCACCCAGCTCGCGTCCTGGGCGTGGAGCAAATGGCTCTGCAGCAAGGGGTGGTCGTGCCCCTGCACCACCCACAGCGTGTTCTTCTCCATGTCCTTGCGCGCGACGAACCAGGGGGCGTGTTCACCGCCGCCCTTCTGCGCGCCCTTGGCCTTGATGCCGCCGATGCCCAGGCCCTGGCGCTGGCCCAGGGTGTAGAAGCTCAGGCCTTCGTGTTTGCCGATGGTGCGACCGTAGGCTTTGTCGCCGGGTGCGGGCGTGCCGTCCTTGATGGGGCCGGGTTCCTTCTGGATGTAGCGGTTGAGGAACTCGCGGAAGGGGCGCTCGCCGATGAAGCAGATGCCGGTGCTGTCTTTCTTCTTGGCGTTGGGCAGGCCGATCTCGGCCGCAATGCGGCGCACCTCGGTTTTGTGCAGCTCGCCCACGGGGAAGAGGGTCTTGCTCAGCTGGGCCTGGTTGAGGCGGTGCAGGAAATAGCTCTGGTCCTTGCTCGGGTCCAGGCCCTTGAGCAGCTCGTGTTTGCCGGTCTTGTCGCTCAGGCGCACCCTTGCATAGTGGCCCGTGGCGATCTTCTCGGCGCCCAGGCGCATGGCGTGGTCCAGGAAGGCCTTGAACTTGATCTCGGCGTTGCAGAGGATGTCGGGGTTGGGCGTGCGGCCGGCCTGGTATTCGCGCAGGAACTCGGCGAAGACGCGGTCCTTGTACTCGGCGGCGAAGTTGACGTGTTCGATCTCGATGCCGATCACGTCGGCCACGGCGGCGGCGTCCACGAAGTCGATGTTGGACGAGCAGTATTCGCTGTCGTCGTCATCTTCCCAGTTCTTCATGAAGATGCCGATGACCTCGTAACCCTGCTGTTTGAGCAGGTAGGCGCTGACCGCGGAGTCCACGCCCCCGCTCAGCCCCACCACCACCCTTTGTTTGCCTGCTGTACCCATAGGTATGCGATTATCCCAGCCGCAGACAAACAAGGCAGACAGCAGGCTTTTATGGAACTCAGGCAGATCCGTTATTTCGTGCGGGTGGTGGAGCTCGGCAGCATGAGCCGGGCCGCGCTGGAGCTCGACATGGTGCAGTCGGCCCTGAGCCAGCAGATCAGCCGGCTGGAGGGGGAGTTGTCCACCCGCCTGCTGCAGCGTTCCAGCAAGGGCGTGACGCCCACTGAAGCCGGCCTGGCCTTTTTCCGCGAGGCCCAGCTGACCCTGCGCCATGCCGAGCAGGCCGCACGGGCGGCCCAGCAGGCGCGGCTTTCGGGTTCGGTCAGCGTGGGCCTGGCGCCCACCACGGCGGCCGTGCTGGGCCTGCCCCTGCTGCGCGCCATGCGCGAGCGTTACCCCGATGTGCGCCTGCACCTGGTGGAAAGCATGTCGGGCCATGTGACCACCATGCTCAATGCGCGCCAGCTGGACCTGGCCGTGCTCTTCAACACCGACCCGGGGCGGCGCTGGAGCGTGATGCCGCTGCTGGAGGAGAAGCTCTATTACATCCGCGCGCGCAGCAGTGTGAAAGGCAAGCTGCCCGCGCAGGTGCGTGCGGCCAGCCTCAAGGGTGTGCCGCTGATCATGCCCACGGGCGGCCACGGCCTGCGCAGCGCGCTGGATGCGGTGTTCAGCCGCGCGCGCATCCAGCCCACCGTGGTGGCCGAGATCGACTCCCTGTCCATGCTGATGGATGCGGTCGAAGCGGGCCTGGGCGGCTCCTTGCAGCCCTGGGCGGCCGTGAGTCGCTACCGCGATGCGGGCGAGCGCTTTGCCCTGTCGGAGCTGGCCGACCCCCAGGCGCGCCGCCGCAACATGCTGTGCAGCCTGTCGGACGACGAGCTTTCGCCGGCCGGCCTGGCCGCGCGGGTGGTGCTGGCCG
The DNA here is from genome assembly GCA_963512175.1 of uncultured Hylemonella sp. Taxonomy (GTDB): domain Bacteria; phylum Pseudomonadota; class Gammaproteobacteria; order Burkholderiales; family Burkholderiaceae_C; genus Hylemonella. Next base: position 48,393 of record CAUPLI010000011.1, read on the forward strand.
ACTGCGCGCGCGAGCTGGTGCGCTCGGGCCGCTGGGTGGGTGCCAGCCTGCTGGCCGACTGAGGCAGCAAAGCCTCCCCTCATCAGAAAAACTGATGCCCCCATCGCGACCCTGAGGGGGGCGAGGGTATTGCGTCGGACTACATTGCGTCGGTCTGCTGCCGGTGTTTCACCAGGCGGTCAGGCGTCATAAACACAAACAGGAGACTTTCATGATCAAGACCCGCAAACTGCTGGTGGTGGCTACCCTGCTGCTGGCCGGTACCGCTTTTGCCCAGACGCCCAACCCGCTGGACGTGGTGGGCGAAAAACAGCCCAACGACTTCCCTTACGGCAGCCCGATCAGCCTGGAGCGGGCCGACACCGTGCTGGCGGCGGCCGTGGCCGAGGCCAGGCGCCGCAGCTGGACGCTGGCCTGCGCCGTGGTCGATTCCGGCACCAACCTGGTGTCTTTCAAGCGCGTGGACGGCACGCAGATCGGCTCCATCGACGTGGCCATCCACAAGGCCCGCGCTTCGGCCAAGTACAAGCGCCCGACCAAGGCCTTCGAGGCAGGCATCCAGGGTGGCAACAACTATCTGCTGACCCTGGATGACGTGATCGCTTCGCGCGGTGGCATTCCGCTGATGGATGGCGGCAAGATCATCGGTGCCATCGGCTGCTCGGGCGCTTCCGGTGCGCAGGACGAAGTGGTTGCCAATGCCGGCATTGCCGCGCTGAAGTAAGCGTCTGCCGAATCGGAACGGGGGGTCAATCTGCTTAAAGCAGGTTGACCCCTTTCCACGTCCCGCTGTTCACGAGTTGCTTGACGGTCTCGCGCAGCTCGCCGCGCACGGCGGCGGCGGCGGGTGTCAGGCGCTCCGGGTCCACCGAATAGAGGAAGTTCGGGCGTTTCATCTCGGCGTCTGAAAAGGCCAGGGTGCGCCAGCCTTCGCGCATGCGCCCTTCGAGCAGGGCGGCCGACATGGGCTTGATGGTGGCGCCCATGCCGTCGCGCACACAGGTCATCAGCAATGACAGCGAATCGATCTCGGCCACCACGTGCAGGGCCAGGTTGCGTTGCTCGAACTCGGCGGCGATGCGCCGGCGCAGGCCGTGGATGCCGGTGGGCAGGATCAGGGGCAGGTCGGCCGTGTCGGTGCAGCTGAGCTTGACGCGCCGTGGCGGCACCAGGTCGCTGTCTTCGGGCAGCATCACGAACAGCTCTTCCTCCACCAGCGGCTCGGCCGGCAGGTCGGGCACGGCGTCACGGCTGAACAGGATGGCCAGGTCCAGCTGGCCCATGCGCATCATCTGCGCGAGGTGGCCGCTCATGCCCTCCACCACATTGAGCACGATGCCGGGGAATTTCTCGCGGATGCGGCGCATGAAGGGCACACCCACGGCACAGACCGTGGTGGCCGCCAGCCCCACCGAGACCATGCCGTGCACGGTGCCCGGTTCCTGCCGCGCGATGGACAGGGCCTGGTCCAGCTGGCGCAGCATGAAACGCGCATGGTGGTGCAGGGCGGTGCCATTCTCCGTGGGGGTCACGCCCTTGGCGGTGCGGATCAGCAGGGGCTTGCCGACCTCGGCTTCGAGCTTGGCGATGTGCTGGCTCAGCGCGGGCTGGGCGATGAAAAGCTGGCGCGAGGCCTTGGCCAGGCTGCCGCTTTCCACGATCTGTACGAAATACCGGAGTTGTCGCAGGTCCATCGCCGCATCCTATAAGTTTTTGAGGATGGCCCCCTATAAGAAATAGCTATACCCCATCTCGGAAAACAGTATTTTTCAGAGTGGCGCGCTCTTCCTATCATCGGCCCTGCATTCCAGTCCATACCCAAACCAACAGGAGACAAGATCATGGAAGCCAAACAGAACAAGCTTGAAATCAAGGCGACGTCAAAACAGCGGCGCACCCTGCTGCAGGCAGGGGCCCTGGTGGCCGGCAGTGCCGCCCTGGGGTTCCCCGGGCTGGCGGGCGCGCAATCGGGCCCGATCAAGATCGGCCACCTCACGCCCATGACCGGCTTCCTCGGCGCGCTGGGCGAGTACGCCGCACAGGGCATCAAGATGGCGGCCGAGGAGATCAACGCGGCCGGCGGTGTGATGGGCCGCCCGCTCGACGTCATGAGCGAGGACTCGGTCAACCCGCAGACGGCCGCCACCAAGGCGCAGCGCATGATCGAGCGCGACAACGTCACCGTGCTGATGGGCGAGATCAACTCCGGCTCGGCGCTGACCATCTCGCAGGTGGCCGCGCGCAACAAGAAGCTGTTCATGAGCATCGGCGCGCGCTCCGACGCGCTGCGCGGCAAGGACTGCAACCGCTACACCTTCCACGTCGACATCCCGGTGACGGTGATGGTCAACGCCGCCGGCGAGGCGCTGGTGCGCGAAGGCCACGTCAAGGGCAAGAAGATCTTCAGCCTGACGGCCGACTACCTCTTCGGCCACGACCTGTCGCGCCAGGCCAAGCGTTTCTTCACCGCCAACGGCGGCACCGTGATCGGCGACGAACTGGTGGCCACCGACGTGACCGACTTCAGCCCCTACCTGCTCAAGATCCGCCAGGCCCGCCCGGACCTGGTCGCCACCAACCTGGCCGGCAACCAGGTGACCAACTTCGTCAAGCAGTATTCCGAGTTCGGCCTGCCCTACCCGGTGGCCGGTTTCAACCTGAACACCGCCGATGCCTGGGCCGCCGGCGAGGGCAACCTGGGCGGCATCTGGCCCACCGTGTGGCATCACGAGCTCAAGACCCCGGGGACGCAGGCCTTCGTGGCCAACTTCACCAAGAAGTACGGCCGCATCCCGGAGAACCACGCCTGGATCGAGTACGTCTCGCTCAAGATGCTGGCCCAGGCCATGAATGCCACCAAGTCCACCGACACCGAAAAGCTGATCGCCTACTTCGAGTCGGAAGCGCAGTTCGACATCCTGAAGGCGCGCAAGGCCTACTTCCGCAGCTGGGACCACCAGCTCATGCAGGAGGCCTACCCCTTCACCGTCAAGCCCAAGGGCCAGTCCAAGAACAAGCAGGACTTCCTGCTGTTCGGCGACGCCGTGCCGGCTGCGAACCAGCCGCTGGACTCGCTGGCACCTCCGAAGGCGGAGAGTGCCTGCAAGATGTAAAGAAGCCGTGAGTTGATGGGCGGGGCGTCACGTGCCGTGACGCCCCTAACCTTGCCCGGGCCGCCACTTGCGGTGCCGCGCCACTCCTACCCGTCTGGAAATCCATGGAAATCGTGTTCTTGCTCGAGCAGGTCGTCAACGGCCTGGTGCTCGGCGGTTATTACCTCTTGCTGGCCCTGGGCCTCTCGCTGATCTTCAGCGTCGGCGGCATCGTCAACCTGGCGCACGGCGCCTTCTACGCGCTGGGCGCCTATGTCTCGCTGGAAGTGATCAAGCATGCCGGCTTCACCGGCAGCATCTTCATCACGCCGGTGCTCGTGGGTCTGCTGGGCATTGTGTTCGAGCGCTACCTGCTGCGCCGTTTCTACACAGCCGACCCCATCCTGAGCCTGCTGGTGACCTTTGGTCTGGCCCTGGTGGCCGAGCAGGCCCTGCGCATGGCCTGGGGTTCGGCCCCGCTGGCCTCCACCATGCCGTCCGAGTTCAAGGGCCAGCTCATCATGGGCGACATGATGTTCTCGCGCTACCGCCTGTTCATCCTGGGCGTGGTGACGGTGGTGATGGTCGGCATCTGGCTGCTGCTGCACAAGACCTCTTTCGGCCGTGTGGTGCGCGCCGGTGTGCAGAAGCCCGACATGGTGGCCGTGCTGGGCATCAAGCTGCAGCCCTATATGACGGCCATCGTCATGCTGGGCGTGGCCACCGCCGCGCTGGGTGGCGTGCTCTTCGGCCCCATCACCATCGTGCACCCGGCCATGGGCACCGAGATCATGACGGTGGCTTTTGTCGTGGTGGTGATCGGCGGCCTGGGCAGCTTCTGGGGCGTGGTGCTGGCGGCCCTGCTGGTGGGCGTGGTGCGCGGCATCACCATCCACTTCCAGCCGGCGGCCGGCGAGGCCTCCATGTACGTGCTGATGTTCCTGGTGCTGATGTTCCGTCCGCGCGGCCTGCTGGGTGAGCGCATCGAACGCTTTGAGTGAGAACGAGAAGAAGAAAAACAGAATGAGTGCTTTCTTTAATACCAAGTACCGCCCCCTGTGGGTCGGTGCGGCGGCCCTGGTGCTGCTGCCCCTCGTGTTCCAGGCCATCGGCCTGACGCTGGACGCCGCCACCGTGGTGGTCATCCTGGCCATGGCGGCCATGGGCCTGAACCTGCTGGTGGGCACCACCGGCCTGGTGTCCTTCGGCCACAGCGCCTGGTTCGGCATCGGCGGCTACGCGGCCGCGCTGGCCCAGCTGCACTGGTTCAAGGACCAGACCGTGCTGCCCTTCGCCTTTTCCATCGTCTTCACGGCCACGCTGTCGCTGGCGGTGGGTTTCCTGATCCTGCGCCGGCGCGGTGTCTACTTCTCGCTGCTGACATTGGCGCTGTGCGCGCTCACCTTTGCCATCGCCTTCCGCTGGACGGCGCTGACGGGCGGTGAGGGCGGGCTGGGCGGCATCGAGCGCGGCGCCATCGGCCCGATCGATCTCAACGGCCACCTGACGTATTACGTGTTCACGGCCCTGATCGCCTTCGCCGTGCTCTACGGCCTGCTGCGTGTGGTGCGCTCGCCCTTCGGCCATGTGCTGGTGGCCATCCGCGAGAACGAGCAACGTGCCACCTTCCAGGGCTACGACATCGACAAGTACAAGCTGCTGGCCTTCGTGCTCTCGGCCACCATCACCGGCCTGGCCGGCGCGCTGGTGGTCTTCCTGCACCGTCTGGCGGCGGCCGAGTCGACCACGGTGGCCTTCTCGGGTGAACTGCTGGCCATGGTGGTGATCGGCGGCATGCGCAGCTTCCTGGGCCCGGCCCTGGGCGCGCTGTTCTTCCTGCTGTTCCGCGAGCTGTTCTCGATCTACACCGACAACTGGCTGCTGTACTTCGGCCTGATCTTCGTGGCCTTCATCATCTTCTCGCCCGCGGGCCTGACCGGCATCTGGGCCCAGCTGCAGCGGCGCTGGCGTCCCGCGCCCGAGGATGGCGCGGCCATGAGCAAGCGCCAGATCTACGAGGGCCTGCCCTTGCCCGAGTTCCTGCGCCCCAAGCGCGTCGAGGGCGCCGTGCTCGAAGCCCAGGGCATCAGCAAGCGCTTCGGCGGCATCCAGGCCGTGCGCGAGAACAGCCTCACCGTGCAGGCCGGGCAGATCCACGCGCTGATCGGCCCCAACGGTGCGGGCAAGACCACCACCTTCAACCTGATCTCGGGCATGTTCATGCCCGACACCGGCACGGTGCGCCTGCACGGCCAGGCCGTGCAGCACCTGGCGCCGGACCGCATCTGCCAGCAGGGCCTGGCGCGTTCCTTCCAGATCACCAACCTGTTCAAGGGCCTGAGCATCTACGAGAACCTGCGCCTCTCGCTGCAGGCGCGGCACGCGGCGCGCTTCAACATCTGGCGCGACATCGACAGCTACCCCGAGATCCACACCGAGACCGCCGAGCTCATGAAGTTCCTGGGCCTGCAGGGCATGGAGCAGGTGGGCGGGGGTGACCTGTCCTACGGCGGCCAGCGTCTGGTCGATCTGGGCATTGCCCTGGGCTCCAAGCCCCAGGTGCTGCTGATGGACGAGCCCCTGGCCGGCCTGGCGGCGGCCGAGCGCGAGCGTGTGTCCAATCTGGTCAAGACCATCGCCAGCAATATCCCCGTGCTCATCGTCGAGCACGACATCGACCGCGTGCTGTCTCTCTCGCACCGCGTGACGGTGATGAACCAGGGCGAGGTGCTCATGAGCGGCACGCCCGATGAGGTGCGCTGTGACCAGCGCGTGCAGGAGATCTACACCGGCACCGGCACGCCGCCGGTCACGGGCCGCACCGGCGTGGCCACGGGCGACCGCCCCCTGGTGCTGGACTTCGACAAGGTCAACGCCTACTACGGCAAGAGCCACATCCTCAACGACGCCAGCCTGCAGGTGCGTGAGGGCGAGATCGTGGCGCTGCTCGGACGTAACGGTGCAGGGAAATCAACGCTGCTGAAAAGCCTGGTGGGTCTGGTGCCGCCGGTCAGCGGGCGTGTGAACTTCAACGGCCGCGAGATTGCGGGATTGAGCGCGCCCGACATCGCGCGCATCGGCATCGGTTATGTGCCCCAGGGCCGCGGCCTGTTCGCGGGCATGACGGTCAGCGAGAACCTGGCCCTGGGCCGGTTGGCACGTCCCACCGACGGCAAGACCGGCGTGGTCTGGGACGAGGCGCAGATTCTTGAATACTTCCCGCGCCTCAAACAACGCATGAACGTGGCGGCGGATTACCTCTCGGGCGGCGAGCAGCAGATGGTGGCCGTGGCGCGTGCGCTGTCGGGCAACGTCAAGCTGCTATTGCTGGACGAACCCTTCGAGGGCCTGGCGCCCACCGTGGTGCAGGAGCTGTTCACCGTGTTCGACCAGCTGCGCCAGCATGTGTCCATCGTCATCGTCGAGCACAACCTGGACCTGGTGCTGGCCCTGGCCGACCGCGCCTACGCGCTGGAGCGCGGCGCCGTCTTCCACGAAGGCCCGGCCCAACCGCTGCTGACCGATCTCGATTACCGCAAGAAGATTCTCTGGCTCTGAGCCGCTGCAACACACAAGGAAGGAAAGACCATGAGCAAGAAACCCGAGCTGAAGCTCCTGCTGGAGAAGATGGCCAACATGCCCTGGAAGGAATATCCGGGCCACTTTGGCGGCGCCCTGTCCAAGGAACTGGCGGGCCCCACGACCACGGGCAGCTCGCGCGTGGACTTCCGCATCTCGCGCTACGCACCCGCCGCCTATGTGGGCGAGCACGTGCACAAGGTGCAGGAACAGGTGTACTACGTGCTCGAAGGCGAGGGCATTCTCACGCTCGACGACAGCAAGAACCTGATGCGTCCGCACGACTACGTTTACGTGCCCCCCGGCGTGCGCCACAGCTTCACCAACACCGGTACCGCTGGCCTGGTCTTCCTGGTCATCACCACCCCGGCCGACGACGAAGAGGAGATGCGCTGATGGACCGCAAGGTATCTGCCGTGATCGACACGGCCACGTCCGCCGCTCCGGCTGTCTACGGCCTGCTGGTCAACGGCCAGTGGATCGCCGGCGCGGGCCCGCGCGTCGCCGTGCGCGACAAGTACAAGCTGCAACCCTGCGCGACGCTCACCACCGCCGACGCGGCACAGGTGCGCCAGGCCGTGGACGTGGCGCATGGCGCTTTTCGCCAGGGCGCACCGGTGGCCTATGAGCGCGGTGTGGTGCTGGATCGCGCCGCCCAGCTGCTGGAGGCGCGCAGCGAGGAATTCGTGCGCGCCATGCAGCTGGAAGCCGGTTTCACCCAGAGTGATGCCATGGGCGAGGTGCGCCGCTGCCTGCAGACGCTGCGGCTCTCGGCCGAGGAAGCGCGCCGCCTGGCCGGCGATGTGATCCCGCTGGCCGGCGCCCCCGGCGCCGCCGGCCGCCTGGGCTTCACCCTGCGCGTGCCCCTGGGCGTGGTGGCTGCCATCACGCCCTTCAACTCGCCGCTCAACACGGTCACGCACAAGGTGGCGCCGGCCTTTGCCGCCGGCAATGCCGTCATCCTCAAGCCCTCGTCTTTCACGCCCATCACCGCCTGCCTGCTGGCCGAGGTGCTGCTGGATGCCGGTATGCCCAAGGGCTTCCTCTCGGTCTTGCATGGCAGTGCCGAGGTGGTGCAGGCCCTGCAGGCCGACGAGCGCGTGCGCTTCTTCGCCTTCACGGGCAGCACCGAAGTGGGTCGCAAGATCCAGCAGGCTGCCGGCCTGCGCCGCACGCAGATGGAGCTGGGCTCGATCGCCTGCACCATCCTGTGTGACGACGCCAAACTCGACGCCGCGCTGACCAAGGTGGTGAACGCTGGCTTCCGCAAGGCCGGTCAGGTCTGCACCTCGGTGCAGCTTTTGCTGGTGCACGAGTCTTTGCAGAAAGAAGTTGAGACCCGCCTGGCGCAACAGGTCAAGGAGCTGTCCTACGGCGACCCGCAGGATTCCAAGACCTTTGTCGGCCCGGTGATCAGCGAAGACAACGCCATCCGCATCGAAGCCTGGATCAACGAGGCCGTGGCCCAGGGTGCCAGGCTGCTGGCCGGCGGCCCAAGACGGGGCGCGGTGGTGCCACCTACCCTGCTGACCAACATCAGCGACAGCATGAAGGTGGGCTGCAACGAGATCTTCGGCCCCGTGGTCTGCATCGTGCCCTTCAAGACCCTGGCCCAGGCGATCGCGCGCGTGAACGCCACGCCTTTTGGCCTGGCCACCGGCATCTTCACCAACCGCCTGGGCGATGCGCTGGCCGCGGCCCAGCAGCTGGAGGTGGGCGGCGTGCACATCAACGAGACCTCCAGTTCGCGCGTGGACCTGATGCCTTACGGCGGCTCCAAAGACAGCGGCTTCGGCCGCGAAGGCCCGCATTACGCGGTCCATGAGATGACTGAAGAGCGTATCGTGACGTTCACGACTAATTGACACCCGAGAGAAGAGAGAGCTAGTCATGCCCAAGATGAAAGGTGGCGAACTGATCGCCCAATACCTGGTCCAGGAAAAAGTGCCGTACATCTTCGGCATCTGTGGCCATGGCAACGTGGGCATCCTCGATGCCCTGTACGACGTGAAGGACGAGCTCAAGCTCATTTCGCCGCGCCACGAGCAATGCGCCGGCCACATGGCCGATGCCTACTTCCGCGTCAAGCACAAGCCCGTGGCCACGCTGACCTCCACGGGCCCGGGCTCGGCGAACATGGTGATGGCCTGCGCCACGGCGCTGTCGGATTCCTCCGCCTTCATGGCCATCACGTCGAACGTGCCGACCTCGCAGCACAATCGCGCGCCCTTCCAGGAACTGTACAAACACAACCAGGCCGACTTTGCGCAGGTGATGCGCCCGGTGGTCAAGCGGGCCTTCCAGCCCACGCGCGTGGACATGCTGCCCCTGGCCCTGCGCCAGGCCATGGACACCATGGTCACGGGCCGGCCCGGTCCGGTGAACCTGGACATCCCCTACAACGTCTACCAGGAAGAGGCCGACGTCGAACTGCCACCAGCCTCGCACGTGCAGCGCACGCACCGCCCGGGTGCGAACGACGCCGACATTGCCATCGCACTGGACCTGCTGGCCGCGGCACGCGAGCCGGTGCTCTTCATCGGCCACGGCGCTACGCTGTCCGAGGCCGGCCCCGAGATCACCGAGCTGGCCGAGAAGCTGGGCATCCCCGTCATCACCTCGCCCAATGGCATGGGCGCGATCCGTGGTGACCACCCGTTGGCTCTGGGTTTCATCGGCCGCAACGGCGCCTACCCCGCCAACGAGGCCGGCCGTCGTGCCGACCTGGTCATCACGCTGGGCACACGTTTTGATGACCGCAGCTCCTCGAGCTGGTTCGAAGGTTATTCCTGGAACTTCCCCAAGACCCAGCTCGTGCACGTGGACATCGATCCGCAGGAACTGGGCCGCAACTACGCGCCTACCTTGGGTGTGATCGCCGACGTGAAAGTCTTCACGCGCCAGCTGCTCAATGCGCTGCCCACTCGCAAGGACATCACGGCCACGCGCTACGCGCCCTGGTTGGCCCAAGTGCAGGGCTGGCAGGCGCAGTGGGAAGCGTTTGTGCGCCCGCACTTCGGCGACTCCACGAGTCCGCTGCGCCCCGAGTTCGTCGTGGGTACGCTGCAGAAGGTCTTGCCCGACGACGTGATCCTCGCGCTGGACTCCGGCGTGCACCACAACTGGTTCATGCAGTTCTGGCAAGCCAAGCGCCCGCAGAGCATGCTCAACAGCTGGGGTTACTCCAGCATGGGCTTCGGTGTCTGCGGCGTGATGGGTGCCGCGCTGGCTGCCCCGGATCGCCCCTGCGTGGCCGTGGTGGGTGACGGCGGTTTCACCATGGCACCCTATGTGCTGTGCACGGCGGTGGAATACAACCTGCCCGTCGTCTGGATCATCTGGAACAACTTCGCCTGGGGCGCGATCCGTGATCTGCAGTACGGCCTGTTCGACGGGCGCGAAATCGGCACGGCCTTTTACCACGGCGAAACCGGCGCGCGCTACAACCCCGACTTCGCGGCCTGGGCCCGTGCCTGCGGCGCCGACGGCTACACCGTGACCCGCCCGCAAGACCTGGGCGCCACCGTGCAGCAGGCCCTGAAGAACAAGCGCCCCTGCGTGATCGACGTGCACGTGGATGCCGAGGTGCGCCCGCCCTCCACCGGCACCTGGCAGCTGCCGCCGATTCCCTACAAGGAACCGATCTACGGCAAACCTTTCAAGGCCTGACATTTCAATCGAATCATTCAAGGATTTCCCATGAGCAAGAAGATCGCACTCGTTTTCGGCGGCACGCGCGGCATCGGCGCGGCCACGGTACAGAAACTGGCCGAGAGTGGTTATGACGTGGCCTACACCTATGTGAGCAGCGCGCCCAATGTGCCGGCCAGGATCGGCAGCGCCACGACCCGGGGCTACAAGGTCGACATCCGCGAGCCGGCCCAGGTGGCCCAGGTGTTTGCCGATGTGGCCAAGGATTTCGGCAGCATGCCGCACTGCGTGGTGGCCAACGCCGGCATCAACGTGCCGCCCGGTCCCATCGCCACTTACGACTCTGAGAACTTCCGCAAGGTCGTGGAGGTCAACTTGATCGGTGCCTTCAACGTGCTGAGCGCCGCCGCGAAGAACGTGGTGGATGGCGGCAACATCATCGGCCTGACCACCTCCATGGTGCGCGTGGCCGTACCCGGTGTTGGCGCCTACACCGCCACCAAGGCCGGTGTCGAAAGCCTGCTGCGCTCCATGTCCAGGGAACTGGCACCGCGCAAGATCCGCGTCAACGGCGTGGCCCCGGGCCCGGTGGACACCGACCTGTTCCGCGCCGGCAAGGACGAAGCCGCCATCGCGCGCTCGGCCGGCATGAGCCCCTTCAACCGTGTGGGCCAGCCCGAGGAAGTGGCCGAGGTCGTGGCCTTCCTGGCCTCCGACAAGGCGTCGTGGGTGCACGGCCAGATCATCCAGCCGAATGGCGGCATGGTCTGATCACGATGCGCCTCGCGGTCTTCACCAAGAACTTCACGAACCCGGCCTACGGCGCGGCGCGCCTGGGCGCGGAGCGCGCTGCGGCCGTGTTCGGTGACGAGGTGCTGCACTTCGTGCCCAGGAAGGGTGATGACCCGGTGGAGCAGAGCGCGCTGATCGAGCAGGCGCTGGCCTTGAACCCGCGCCCCGATGCCTTCGTGTTTTCGCCCGTGCATGCGAGCAAGGTGGATGCCGCGATCGGCAAGGTGGTGGCCGCTGGCATCCCCATGATCGGCTTCGTCAACCCGATCGCAGCCGCGCCCATGGTGAGTTATGTCAGCTCCGACGACGAGCAGCTGGCGCAGGCGATCGCAAGCTACCTGTTCAAACATCTGCAAGGCAAGGGCCGGGTGCTCGTGGTGACGGGCCCCGAGGAGTCCTACACCAGCCTGGAGCGCCTGCGCGGTTTCCGTGACGCGGCGCGCGAAGTGCCGGGCATCGTGCTGGCAGGTCAGATCGCGGGTGACTACGTGCGTGAGGTGGCGCGGGAGCGCACGGCGCAGTGGCTGCAGACGAACCCGACGCCCGATGCGGTGCTGGTGGCCAACGACATCATGGCCATCGGCGTGCTGGACGCACTCGATGCCGCGGGCCAGACCGCGGCCGTGGTGGGCGTGAACGCCATCCCCCAGGCCATCGAAGCCATTGCCGCCGGCCGCATGCTGGCCACGGCCGATTTCAACGCCATGCAGATGGCCTATCTGGCGGCCGAATGCGCGACCCGCCATCTGCGTGGTGAACCGGTGCCGGCCCGCATCGAGTTGCCGGTGCAGATCGTCGACCAGAGCAACTGCGCCTTGTGGAATCTGCCTTACGAGCAGCGCCCCGTCATCACACTCGAACAACTGAGGAGACAACAATGAAACGCAACTTCCTGAAGCAAGTCCTGGGCGGACTGTTGCTGGCCACACTGGCCGGCGGTGCTGTCGCGCAGGACTACCCGGCCAAGCCGATCCGTCTGGTGGCGCCTTTCGCGCCGGGCGGTGCGGTTGACATCCTGGCGCGCATCATCGGTGAGCGCCTGAGCACCCAGTACGGCCATAACGTGATCGTCGACAACAAACCCGGCGCCAGCGGCCACCTGGGCGCGCAGATCGTGGCCAAGGCGCCCGGTGACGGCTACACCCTGATGGTGGGCACCATCGGCATCCACGCCGCCTACGCCAGCTACAGCAAGCTGACCTACAAGCCGAGCAGCGAACTGCAGCCGGTGATGGTCATCGGCGAGGCGCCCAATGTGGTGCTGGTGCCGGCCAATTCGAAGTACAAGAGCTTCGCCGACTTCCTGGCCGACGCCAAAGCGAATGCCGGCAAGATCAATTACGCCTCGGCCGGCGCGGGCTCCTCGGTGCACATGGTGACCGAGCTGTTCCAGCTGGCGATCGGCCAGCGCATGAACCACGTGCCCTACAAGGGCAGCGGCCCGGCCCTGATCGACCTGATCAGCGGCCAGGTCGACGTGATGTTCGACAACATGTCCTCCGGCATGCCGCATGTGCAAAGCGGCAAGCTGCGCGTGCTGGCCGTGACCGGCCCGAAGCGCGACCCACGCCTGCCCGAGGTGCCCACCATTGCCGAAGCCGGCGTGCCCGGCTACAGCGGCACCTCCTGGTTCTCGCTGGCCGCGCCGGCCAGCATGCCGGCCGCACTGGTGGCTAGGCTCAACCAGGATGTGCAGCGTGTGCTGGCCAGCCCCGAGGTGGTGGCGCGCTACGACAAGCTGGGCATGAACTACACACCCAACAGCCCGGCCGAGGCGACGGCGTTTTTCAAGAGCGAAACCGACAAGTGGACCCGCGTGATCGAAGCGGCCAGGATTCAACTCGACTGACCCCAGGAGACCAACATGCTGAAGCAACTGATCCATCCGCTGCTGGTGACCGGCCTGCTGGCCGCCAGCGTCTGTGCCCAGGCCCAGGACGTTTTCCCGTCCAAACCGGTCAAGATCGTCGTGCCCTATGCGGCCGGTGGTCCGGCCGACCTGCTGGCCCGCGGCGTGGCCGAAAAGCTGGGCCCGCGCCTGGGTCAGCCCGTGGTGGTGGAGAACAAACCCGGGGCCGGCGGCCACACGGGTGCCGAGCAGGTGGCCAAGGGCCCGGCCGACGGCTACACCCTGGTGCTGGCCACCATCGCGCACAACGGCGCGGTGGCGCTGTACCCCAAGCTGCGTTACGAGCCCATGAAGGAGCTCAAGCCGGTGATCCTGCTGGCCGAGGCACCCAGCATCCTGATCGTCAAGCAGGACCTGCCCGCCAAGTCGGTGCAGGAGCTGCTGGCTTTGGCCCGGGCCCAGCCCGGCAAGCTGACCTACGGCTCGGCCGGCAATGGCTCGGCCATGCACATGGCGGCCGAGCTGTTCCGCTACATGAGCAAGGTGGACTACGTGCACGTGCCCTACCGCGGCGGCGCGCCGGCCATGGCCGACCTGCTGGGCGGCCAGATCGACATGCTGTTCGAAAGCCTGGGCACGGCCCATCCGCAGCTCAAGGGCGGCAAGGTGCGCGCCCTGGCCGTGACCGGCACCAGCCGCAGCCCCAGCCTGCCCGACGTGCCCACGGTGGCCGAGGCCGGCGTGCCCGGTTATGCCTCGGTGCCCTGGTACACCCTCTCGGTGGCCAGCGGCACGCCGGCGGCCGTGGTCAACAAGCTCAACACCGAACTCAACGCCGTGCTCAAGGACAAGGACCTGGTGCAGCGCTGGGACAGCCTGGGCATCATGGCCCTGGGCGGCACGCCGGCCGATGCGCAAAAGCGCAACGAAGTTGAAACCGCCAAGTGGAGCGCCGTGATCACGGCAGCCAACATCAAGCTGGATTGATTTTTTCGGCATGCAAAGACAAGAACGGACGTACGACGTGGTGGTGGTTGGCGGCGGCGGCGCCGGCCTGGCCGCGGCCATCGAGGCCCGCGAGAGCGGACGCAGCGTGCTGCTGCTGGAGAAGAACCCGGCTCTGGGCGGATCCACGGCCTGGTCCATCGGGTCGGTGACGTCCAGCGGCACACCGCACCAGAAGAAGCGCGGCATCGTCGACAACCCGGCGGACCACTGGGCCGACATGCCGGGGTTTGCGGGTGAGCTCGGTGCCCGCGACAACCCCGAGCTGCGCCGCATCCTCTGTAACGAGATTCCCGCCACCTTCCAGTGGCTGCTGGATTCCGGTGTGCGTTTCATGGGCCCCATGCCCGAGCCGCCGCACCGCCAGCCGCGCATGCACAACGTGCTGCCCAATTCACGCGCCTTCATCTACCACCTGGGCCGGCGCGCACGCCGTGCGGGGGTGGAGATCCGCACCGGCCTGCGCGTGACCGCGCTGCTGCAGGAGCAAGGCCGCATCACCGGCGTCGATGCCGAGGGGGACTGCGGCCTGAAGCGCTACATGGCGCGCGGCGGTGTGGTGCTGGCCGCGGGCGACTTCACCAACGGCCCCGAGTTCAAGGCCCGTTTCATGGGCCCGCAGGAGGCCAAGGTGGAAGGCGTGAACCTCACGGCCACCGGCGACGGCCAACGCCTGGGCGAGAGCCTGGGCGCGACCATCGTCAACGGCGACCTGGCCCTGGGCCCCGAGATCCGCTTCATCGCTCCGGCCACCGAGACCCTGGTGCGGCGCCTGCCGCCCTGGCGCTGGCTGGCGGTCTTCATGCAGTGGTCGCTGGACCACCTGCCCCAGGCCCTGCTGCGGCCCTTCATGATGAAGTTCCTGACCACGGCGCTGGCGCCCTCGACCACGCTGTTCGAGCAGGGGGCCATCCTGGTCAACCAGCGCGGCGAGCGTTTCGGCAACGAGCTGGACCGCCCGGCCTGGCGCCTACCCGACCAGCCCGGCAAGCTGGGCTATATCGTGATCGACCAGGCGCTTGCCGCACAGTTCTCGGCCTGGCCGCACTTCGTGTCCACGGCGCCGGGCATCGCCTACGCCTACATCCCCGACTACCGCCAGAACCGGCCCGACGTCTACGCCGAGGCGCCCACGTTGCCGGCGCTGGCGCGCCAGCTGGGCATGGACGCGACGGTGCTGGCGGCCAGCGTGGCGGCGGCCCCGGTGCGCCCCCTGGGCGCGGGGCCTTACGTGGCGCTGGGCCCGGTGCGTTCGGTGTTTGTGCACAGCGAGGGCGGCCTGATGGTGGACAGCCAGCACCGCGTGCTGGGTGCCGACGGCCAGCCCGTGACGGGCCTGTACGCCGCAGGTTCCACCGGCCAGGGCGGCCTGCTGCTCAAGGGCCATGGCCACCACTTGGCCTGGGCCTTTGTCTCGGGGCGGCGCGCGGGCAGCCTGGCGGCGCAGGCCGTGCCCTGAGGCCTCCAGGCCATCACAACTTGTGATACCCCCCTAGCGCCAGGGGGCTCGCCCGGGCCGCATGCCCGGTATACAGTTCACATCCTCAGTTTTGTGGACACCAAAAATCATGGATTTGCAACTCAAGGACAAGACGGCGCTGGTCACCGGCGCCAGCGTGGGCATCGGCCGTGCCATTGCCAAAACCCTGGCCGCTGAAGGCGTGCGCCTGGCCATCACGGCGCGGCGTGTGGACAAGCTCAAGGAAGTCGCCGCCGAGATCGTGGCCGCCGGCGGCCACGCCCCGGTGCTGATCGAGCAGGACATGTACGCGGCCGACGCCGCCCAGAACCTGGCCCAGGCCGCCGTCAAGGGACTGGGGCACGTGGACATCCTGATCAACAACGCCGGCGGTTCGCGCAGCTTCAAGGACTTGCACGTGAGCGAAGAGCAGTGGCAGGAAGCGATTACGCTGAACTTCCACCGCCCGCGCCAGCTGGGCGACGCCCTGATCGACCAGATGATCGAGCGCAAGTGGGGCCGCATCGTCTGCATCACCGGCAAGAGCGAACCCGAGCACATCAACGGCGCCTTCTGCGCCAAGGCCGGTATCCACAGCTGGGCCAAGGGCCTCTCGCGCATGGTGGGCCAGCACGGCATCACGGTGAACTGCGTGCCGCCCGGGCGCATCATTTCCGAGCAGATCATGCGCAACTACTCGCCCGAGTACCAGAAGTGGCAGTGCGAGAACGAGATCCCCGTGGGCCGTTATGGGGACCCCGAGGAGCTGGCCAACCTGGTGACCTTCCTGGCCTCGACGCGCGCCAGCTACATCACGGGCGCCGTGATCCCGGTCGACGGCGGTCTGCGCAAGTACCAGTTCTGAGCGGGGTGCATGGACCGCCCGAGAGGCCGTGAGGGCCTGCGGGCGGTGTCTCAGTTTTCCCGATGCGGGAGTGGAGTTGAACGTATGAGTCTGGACGTCCTGGTGATCGGCGGTGGCAATGCGGCCCTGTGCGCTGCCCTGATGGCCCGCGAGGCCGGGGCCCGCGTGATGCTGCTGGAGTCCGCGCCCAAAGAGTGGCGCGGCGGCAATTCCATCCACACGCGCAACCTGCGTTGCATGCACGCTGCGCCGCAGGACGTGCTGCAGGAAGCCTATCCGGAAGAAGAGTTCTGGCAGGACCTGCTGAAGGTCACCGGCGGCATCACCAACGAGCACCTGGCCCGCCTGACCATCCGCGCTTCCTCCACCTGCCGGCCCTGGATGATCAAGCACGGCGTGCGTTTCCAGCCCTCGCTGTCGGGCACCCTGAGCCTGTCGCGCACCAACGCCTTTTTCATGGGCGGCGGCAAGGCCCTGGTCAACGCCTACTACCGCAGCGCGGAGAAGCTGGGCGTGCAGATCCGCTACAACGCTGCCGTGGATCGCCTGGACATCCAGGATGGAAAGTTCAAGGCGGCCTACATCGGCGATGAGCGCATCGAGGCCAAGGCCTGTGTGCTGGCCGCCGGCGGCTTCGAATCCAACCGCGAATGGCTGCGCGAAGCCTGGGGCCAGAACGCCGACGGCGAATGGCCGGCCGACAACTTCCTGATCCGCGGCACGCGTTTCAACCAGGGTGTGCTCATCAAGGACATGATGGCTCACGGCGCCGACATGATCGGCGACCCGTCGCAATCGCACTGCGTGGCCATCGATGCGCGCGCGCCGGAATACGACGGCGGTATCTGCACCCGGCTGGACTGCGTCTCGCTCGGTGTGGTGGTCAACAAACACGCCCAGCGTTTCTACGACGAGGGCGAGGATTTCTGGCCCAAGCGTTACGCCATCTGGGGCCGCCTGGTGGCCCAGCAGCCGGGGCAGATCGGCTACTCCATCATCGACAGCAAGGCCGTGGGCCGTTTCATGCCGCCGGTGTTTCCGGGCATCCAGGCCGACAGCCTGCCTGAACTCGCGCGCAAGCTGGGCCTGGACGAGGCAGCTTTCATGCAGACGATGAACGCCTACAACGCAGCCTGCCGTGTCGGCACCTTCGACCACACGGCGCTGGATGACTGCCACACCGAGGGCCTGACGCCCGCCAAGACCCACTGGGCATTGCCGATCGAGACCGGGCCGTTCTACGGCTACGCGCTGCGCCCGGGCATCACCTTCACTTACCTGGGGCTCAAGGTCAACGACCAGGCCGCCGTGCATTTCGGTGGCCAGCCCAGTGACAACCTCTATGTGGCCGGCGAGATGATGGCCGGCAATGTGCTGGGCAAGGGCTACACCGCGGGTGTGGGCATGTCCATCGGCACGGCCTTCGGCCGCATCGCCGGCACCGAGGCGGCGCGTGCAGCCCTGAACAACAAGGCCAGGGCCTGTTCACACTAATTTCTCAAGATGCGTTGCGGATCAAAAAAGTCATGCGGTAGGCGCGTGGACGCCGCCGGGGTCACCCCCCGGCAAGTCCGCGCAACACCCCGCATGGCTTTTTTGGCCGCAACCCGAAGGGAACGGGGTGAAAACAACGCCACTCGTTGTTGCACTCCTAGCCCAGGCGGCCAGCCTGGGCGTCGTCGTGCGCCTAGATTGGCGCTGTTTTCACCACGTTCGCACTTGAGAAATTAGTGTGAACAGGCCCTATGGAGAAGCAACTTGCAGCAGCTTGAGACTTTGGCCCGCGAGGCGCGGGCCCTGGCCAACGGTGAAGTCGTGCCCGGCACGGCGGAAGCCGAGGTGGCGCGCCAGCTGCAGATCTGCAATGCCTGCCGTTATTGCGAGGGTTTCTGTGCCGTCTTCCCGGCCATGACACGCCGCCTATCCTTCAACGCCGCCGACGTGCACTACCTGGCCAACCTCTGCCACAACTGCGGCGCCTGCCTGCACGCCTGCCAGTACGCGCCACCGCACGAGTTTGCGGTCAACGTGCCGCAAGCCATGGCCAAGGTGCGGCTACAGACCTACACGGACTTTGCCTGGCCCCGCGCGCTGGGCCAGCTCTACCAGCGCAACGGCCTCACGCTTTCCCTGGCCACGGCGGGGGCCCTGGCCTTTTTCATGATGCTGACCCTGTGGCTCAAGGACACGCTGTGGCGTGTGCCGGCCTCGGCGGACTTCTACGGCATCTTTCCGCACAACCTGCTGGTGAGCCTGTTCGCCCCGGTGTTTCTGTTCGCCGTGCTGGCCCTGTCTTTGGGCCTGCGCCGTTTCTGGCGCGAAGTGACGCCGGGCCGCGACTACGAGGCCCCGGTCATCGCGGCCGTGCAGGGCGGTGCCGCGCTGGAGGCCACGCACGACGTGCTGCGCCTCAAGTACCTGGACGGCGGTCACGGCGAGGGCTGCCACAACGAGGACGACGCCTGGACGAAAAAGCGCCGAGTCTTCCACCACGCCACCTTCTACGGTTTTATGCTGTGTTTTGCCGCCACCAGCGTGGCCACGCTCTACCACTACCTCTTCGGCTGGGTTGCGCCCTATGACCTGCCCAGCCTGCCCAAGATCCTGGGCGCCATCGGCGGCCTGAGCCTGTGCCTGGGCACGGCCGGCCTGTACTGGCTCAACCTGCGGCGCCACCCGCAGCACGGCGACGCCGCGCAAAAACCCATGGACCGCGGTTTCATCGCCCTGCTGTTTTTCACCTCGCTCACGGGCCTGGGCCTGTGGTGGGCGCGCGGCACGGCGGCCATGCCGGCCACGCTGGCCCTGCACCTGGGTTTCGTGATGGCGCTGTTCCTCACGCTGCCCTACGGCAAGTTCGCGCACGGCTTCTTCCGCAGTGCGGCCCTGCTCAAGTGGGCCATCGAGAAGCGCCTGCCCAGCAAGCTCAAGGTGGGCGACGAGTAAGTACTCGGCGCACGAAATTTGCGATGCAGCGCCCCGGCGGTGCATCGGCTTTAATCTGAAATAAACAGGAGCGTATTGCCATGGTGCAAGAGACAAGCGGCCCGGCCGGCGAAACCTGGGACGAGACCCTGGTCCGCGTCTTCAAGGCGAACGAGATCAAGCTCATCACCTATGTGCCCGACAAGGTGCTGGCCCCGCTGATCAAGCGCTTGCACGCCGACGATTACTTCACCGTGGTCTGCCCGGCGCGCGAGGAAGAGGCCGTGGGCATCGTGACCGGCGCCTATATGGGCGGGCTGCGCGGCATCGTGCTGATGCAGACCAGCGGCTTTGCCACCCTGCCCAATGCACTGGCCTCGCTGACCGTGCCCTATCAGATCCCCCTGCTGATGCTGATCTCGGAGCGTGGCACCCTGGGTGATTTCCAGCTGGGCCAGGTCATCGTCTGCCGCACCATGCGCCCCATCCTGAATTCGCTCAACATCGAAAACTACGCCATCGAGCGCCAGGACGATGTGGAATTCATCGCTGACCGTATGATCAAACAGGCTTACGCCACCCAGGCCGCTGCCGCCATGATCCTGTCGCCGTTGCTGACCGCGCGCGTGAAGAAGTGAGGAACACCATGCAAGCTCAACTGCTCGATTCCGTGGGCCGCGACGCGGCCAAGGTGATGAACCGCTCCGACCTGACGCGTCGCCTGGTCGCCAGACTCAAGCACGAAGAGGCCGTGGTCGGGGGCATAGGCCACACCCACTTCGACCTCTGGGCCGCCGGTCAGCGCCCGCAGAACTTCTATATGCTGGGCACCATGGGCCTGGCCGCGCCCATCGCCATCGGCGTGGCTCTGGCCCAGCCGCAGCGCAAGGTGTTTGCGCTCGAAGGCGACGGCTCGCTGCTGATGCAGCTCGGCACCCTGGGAACCATCGCCAACCTCAAGCTCAAGAACCTGGTGGTCATCGTCTGGGACAACGGCTCTTACCAGATCACCGGTGGCCAGCCTACGCTGACCTCCACCAATGTGGACTTGGTCGCCATCGGCAAGGGCTCGGGCCTGGTTCACAGCGTCTGGGCCAAGGACGAGGCCCACTTCGATGCCTTGGTCGAGGCTTCGCTCACGAGCGAGGGCCCGCTCTTCATTTGCGCCTGCACCGACATGGCACCGCCGGCCGGCGTGACCGAGCGCGACGCGGCCAAGATCCGCAACAAGTTCATGGAAGGCCTCAAGGTCAACACGCGCGGCAACCAGCAGACCTACGCCGGAGCCGCATGATGAAACAGCTGCTGATCGGCGGGCAGTGGGTGGCCGGTGTATCCAGCCAGGCCCTGCGCGACAAGTACGACGGCCAGGTCTATGGCGAGATGGCCGTGGCCTCGCCCGAGCAGGTCACGGCCGCCGTGGCCAGTGCCGTGGTCGGTCAGCAGCAGTCCACGCTCACGCCCTACCAGCGCTACAAGATCCTGCTGGCCGCGGCACGCATCGTCGAATCGCGCATGGAGCCGCTGATCGAGCTCATGCGCCACGAGGCCGGTTTCACGCGTGCCGACGGCGACAACGAGGTGCGCCGCTGCGTGCAGACTTTCGAGCTCTGCGCCGAAGAGGCCAAGCGTCTCAACGGCGAGATGGTGCCCATGCAGGCCGCCGATGGGGTGAAGAACCGCGTGGGCTTCACGATGCGTTCGCCGCGCGGTGTGGTGTGCGTGATCACGCCCTTCAACTCGCCGCTCAATGTGCTGGTGCACAAGGTGGGCCCGGCCCTGGCCGGCGGCAATGCCGTGGTGATCAAGCCCTCGGAGTTCACGCCGCTGACCGCCGTGGAGCTCTGCAAGATCCTGATCGAGGCGGGGCTGCCCGCTGATCTGCTGGCTCTGGTGCACGGCGACGGCGCCGTGGTCGGCCCGCAGCTCTGCGCTGACCAGCGCATCGCCTTCTACGCCTTCACGGGCAGCACCCGCGTGGGCCGCGAGATCCAGCGCGCCGCCGGTCTGCGGCGCACGCAGATGGAGCTGGGCAGCATCGCCAGCACCATCGTCTGCCATGACGCCGACCAGGCCCTGGCCATCCCCAAGATTCTTAACGCGGGTTTCCGTAAAGCGGGCCAGGTCTGCACCTCGGTGCAGCGTCTGTATGTGGACCGGCGCATCGCCGACGAGTTCGTGCCCAAGCTCGTGGCCGCCGCGCAGAAGATGAAGGCTGGCGATCCGGCCGACCCGAGCACCATCATCGGCCCCATGATCAGCGAACACCATGCCAAGCGCGCCCAGTCCTGGGTGGACGAGGCCGTGGCGGCCGGTGCGCGCCTGCTGACCGGCGGCCAGCGGGTGGGCAATGTGATCCAGCCCACCATCCTGACGGGTGTGAAACCCGAGATGAAGGTGGTGTGTGAAGAGATCTTCGCGCCCGTGATGTCGGTGATCGAGTTCGACGGCATCGATGACGCCGTGGCCCAGGCCAATGCCCAGCCCTTCGGCCTGTCGGTGGGCCTGTTCACAGCCGACCTGCACACGGCGTTCACAGCAGCCAAGGCCCTGCGTTTTGGCGGCGTGCATGTGAACGAGGCTTCGAGCGCGCGCATCGACGCCATGCCCTTCGGCGGTGTCAAGGACAGCGGTTTTGGCTGGGAAGGCCCGGCCTACGCCATCCGTGAGATGACCGAAGAACGGCTGATGACCATCAGCTACTGATGCGCATGCCCGTACGGCGCGCCCAGAGGGCTGGGTGAGTGACGCAGTGAGGTAAAGGAGGAGCCCGCGTGGCGGGCGGGGGACACGAACGGAGTCATTCACCCGGCCCTGCTGGCCTGAAGAAGCGTGTGAACGAGAAGGCTTGTTATTGTGACTCTTGGAAATCAATAGTTTGCGCAATACATCATGATCATCGACCAGCTTGCCGACTACGCGCGCTTCGAAGCCGCTCGCCCCCTGCCGCCCGAGGTCACGCACCATGCCAAGCGCGCGCTGATCGACTGGTTCTCGGCCCTGTTTCCGGGCATCGCCCTGGCGCCGGGCCCGCAGCTCATGCGCACCCATGCAGACGAGCTGGGGCACGGCAAGTCCAGCCTGCCCGGCCAGCGCACCACGGCCTTTGCAGCCACGGCGGCCTGGATCAACGGCAGCATTTCGCACTCGGCTGAGTTCGACGACATCTTCCGCGATGCGGTCTACCACCCGGGCTGCCCGACCATCGGCGCGGCCCTGGCCGTGGCCGAGGAGCGCGGCAGCAGCGGCGCCGATCTGCTCAAGGCCATCACCATAGGCTACGAGATCTCCACGCGCATCGGCGTGGCGGTGCAGCCCTCGCATTACCGCTATTTCCACACCACGGGCACCATCGGCTGTTTCGGCAGCGCGGCGGCCACGGCAGCGCTGGTGGATGGCAGCAAGCCCGATGTCATGCGCCATGCGCTGGCGACCGCGGCGACCTTTGCCTCGGGCCTGCAACAGGCTTTTCGCTCGGATGCCATGACCAAGTGCCTGCACGCGGGGCACGCGGCCTGGGTGGGCGTGAACGCCGGCAAGGGCGCGGCCCACGGCGTCACGGGCGCGCTGGACATCCTCGAAGGCGCCGCGGGTTTCGGCGCCGCGCTGTCGGTGAACCCGAACTGGGCCGAGGCCACGCGGGACCTGGGCACGCGCTACAACATCCAGTCCATCACGCAGAAGAACCACGGCTGCTGCGGCCACACTTTCGCGGCCATCGATGCCATGCTGGACATCCGCCAGCTGCACACCATCGACCCCACGCAGATCGAATCCATCCGCATCGATACCTACCAGACCGCGCTGGACGTGACCGGCAACTTCGAGCCGCGCACCGCCTTCGAGGCCAAGTTCAGCCTGCCCTATGTGGTGGCCCATGCCCTGCTCTACGGCGCCGTGCGCCTGAACGCCTTCGAGCCGCAGCGGCTGGCCGACACGGCCATCCGCGGCCTGATGGCGAAAACGAAACTCGTGGCCGACCCGCAGCTCAGCGCCGGCTTCCCGGCACTGCGCGCCGCGCGCATCGTGATCACCCTGATGGATGGCCGCGTGATCGAGCAGTACGCGCCCTGTCGCAAGGGCGACCCGGAAGCGCCGCTGAGCGATGCGGACATCAACGACAAGTTCACGGAACTTGCCTCGCCCGTTATCGGCGCCGCGGCGGCGGCCAAGCTGCTGGCGCAGCTCTGGCAGATGGAGCGGCTGCAGGTTGCGGACCTGCGCCTCACCAGCCTCTGAACATGAGCGCCAGCCTCCTGATCTCCCGGCAGCTTGCCGTCGAGCACCAGGCGGCCCTGGCGCAGATCCTGGCGGCGGCCCCCCGCCGGCTGGAACTGCTGCACTTCGACCCGGAGGTCGCCTACAGCACCGGGCAGGTCGCCAGCATCGAGGTGGCTTTCTACTCGCGCGACATCTGGGAAGGCACGCCGGCCAAGCACCGCAGCCCGCAGGGGCAGACCTTCTGGTCCCTGGTCGATGCGGCGCCGAACCTCAAGTGGTTGCAGCTGGTGTCGGCCGGCCTGGACCATCCCGTCTACCAGCCTTCGAAACAGCGCGGCATCCGCATCAGCACCGCCGCGGGCACCAACGCCGAGCCGGTGGCCCTGAGCGCCCTGACCGGCCTGCTGATGCTCTCGCGCGGCTTCCCGCGCTGGTTGCGGGCGCAGCAGCAGAGGGTGTGGGCGCCGATCCAGGACGCGCAATTGCCCCGGGACCTGAGCGGCCAGACGGCGGTGATCGTGGGGGTGGGCCACATCGGCACACGGGTCGCCCGTGGTTTGCAGGCCTTGGGGGTGCGCACCATCGGCCTGCGCCGGCAGGCACAGCCGGCGGAGTTTTTCGACGAGGTGCTGGGCCTGGAGGCCATCGACACGGTGCTGCCGCGCTGCGACTGGCTGGTGCTGGCCTGTCCGCTGAGCGAGCAGACGCGCCATCTGGTCAACGCGCGTCGCCTGGCCCTGCTGCCGCGGGGCGCGGGGCTGGTCAATATCGCACGCGGCGAGATCGTCGACGAGGGCGCGCTGATCGACGCGCTCACACGCGGTCATCTGCTGGGGGCCTATCTGGACGTGTTTGCGCAAGAACCGCTGCCGCCCGAGTCCCCGCTGTGGAGCTTGCCCAATGTGCTGATGACGCCGCACAGCGCCTCGGCCTCCCTGGGCACGCGCCAGCGCGGCGCCGAGCTGTTCCTGCGCAATCTGCGCCTCTATCTGCAGGGCGACACGCTGGAAGGCGAAGTGACAGGCAGCTGAGGGCGACAGCCTGTCAGCGCTGCAGCAACTGCACCGTGGTGTCGGTGTAGATCGACTCCAGCGGGTAGCGCTGGCCGCGCAGGTGGTCTTCCATGCAGCGCAGCAGCAGCGGGCTGCGATGGCGCGCAGCGCTGGCGCGGATCTCGTCCGGTGTCAGCCAGACCGTGCGCACGATGCCGGTGTCCAGTTGGCGACCCGGCACCGCCGCGCCCAGCTCGCCGGCAAAGGCAAAACGCAGATAGGTGATGTCCTCAACGCCGCCGTCTGGCTGCGGGCGCTGGAAACGCGACAGGTAGATGCCCAGCAGATGCGTGGGCCTGAAGGAGTGGGTGGTCTCCTCCAGCGCCTCGCGCGCGCAGCCTTCGGCGGGTGACTCGCCCGGGTCCAGGTGCCCGGCCGGGTTGTTGAGTTTCAGGCCTTCGGGGGTCTCTTCCTCGACCAGCAGAAAACGGCCTTCTCGCTCGATGATGGCGGCCACGGTGACGCTGGGTTTCCATCGGGTATTCATATGCATGCATTATGAATCGGGCCCCAAATCGTTATACAGCTTATTCCTGGGTGGAATGGATTTCTCAGTTAAGCTTTCGTGCTGTGCGGACAGCGCCCTGGGGTAGGGCCTGCTGGACCGTCATGCCTATCATGTTCAGGAGTTGATTTATGCAAGCTGGCACAGCTAAACCGGCGCAGCGCATTGGCGTGCCGCGGGAAATTTTCCCGGGCGAAAAGCGCGTGGCGACGGTGCCCGAGGTGGTGGAAAAGCTCATCAAGCTCGGTTTCACGGTGGCCGTCGAATCCGGCGCCGGTGACGCCGCCAATTTCAGCGATGACACCTATCGCGCGGCCGGTGCTGAAGTTATCAACGGCGCCGCGGCGCTGTGGGCGGCCGCTGACATCGTGTTCAAGGTGCGCGCACCGAGCAAGGACGAAGTGGCGCTCATGCGCGAGGGCAGCGCTCTGGTCGGCTTCATCTGGCCGGCCCAGAACCCCGAGTTGATGCAGCAGCTGGCCGCCAAAAAAGTGACGGTGCTGGCCATCGACGCGCTGCCGCGCACGCTGAGCCGCGCCCAGAAGATGGACGCCCTGACCTCCATGGCCGGCGTCAGCGGCTACCGTGCCGTCATCGAGGCGGCCAACGCCTTCGGTCGTTTCTTCAACGGCCAGATCACGGCCGCGGGCAAGGTGCCGCCGGCCAAGGTCTTCATCGCCGGTGCCGGCGTCGCCGGTCTGGCGGCCATCGGTACCGCGGCCAGCCTGGGCGCCATCGTGCGCGCCAATGACACCCGTGCCGAAGTGGCCGACCAGGTCGTGTCCCTGGGCGGCGAGTTCGTCAAGGTCGATTACGAAGAAGAAGGCTCGGGCGGCGGCGGTTACGCCAAGGTCATGAGCGAAGGCTTCCAGCAGGCGCAGCGCGAGATGTACGCCAAGCAGGCCCGCGAGGTGGACATCATCATCACCACCGCCCTGATCCCGGGCAAGCCGGCGCCCAAGCTGATTACCGCCGAGATGGTGAAGTCCATGAAGCCGGGCAGCGTGATCGTCGACATGGCGGGCGAGCAGGGCGGCAACTGCGAACTGACCGAACCCGGCCAGGCCGTGGTGAAACACGGCGTGACCATCGTCGGCTATACGGACCTGGCCTCGCGTCTGGCCAAGCAATCGTCGACCCTGTACGCCACCAACCTGTTCCGCGTTGCCGAAGAACTGTGCAAGGCCAAGGACGGTGTGGCCAACGTCAATATGGAAGACGATGCCATCCGCGGCCTGACGGTCGTCAAGGACGGCAACATCACCTGGCCGGCCCCGCCGCTGAAACCCGCGGCCGCGCCCGCGCCCAAGCCGGCTGCCGCACCGGTGGCCGAGAAGAAGGGTGGCCACGGCCATGGCAGCAGCGCACCGCTGCCGGCCAAGACCCTGGCCATCATCTTTGCCGTGGCTGCCCTGGCCTTCTGGTTCATCGGCGCCTATGCGCCGGCGGCCTTCCTGGGCCACTTCACGGTCTTCGTGCTGGCCTGTTTCATCGGCTACATGGTGGTGTGGAACGTGACGCCAGCGCTGCACACGCCGCTGATGAGCGTGACCAACGCCATCTCCAGCATCATCGCCATCGGTGCGCTGGTGCAGATCCTGCCGCCGGAGGCTGGCACGGGCGGTCGCCCTGACGCGCTGATCCGCTGGTTGGCCTTTGCCGGCATCGTGCTGACGGCCGTCAACATGTTCGGTGGCTTCTCCGTCACCCGCCGCATGCTCGCCATGTTCCGCAAATAAAAAAGAGAAGAAAGACGATCATGTCACTAAGTCTCGCTACGGTGGCCTACCTCGGTGCCGCCATCCTTTTCATCCTGAGCCTGGGTGGCCTGTCCAACCCTGAAACCTCGCGCCGCGGCAACCTCTTCGGCATGGTCGGCATGGCCCTGGCCGTGCTGGCCACGGTGTTCGGCCCGCGTGTCAGCGCGGCCGGCATCCCCTGGATCATCGCTGCGCTGGTGCTTGGCGGCAGCATCGGTCTCTACGCCGCCCGGGTGGTGAAGATGACGCAGATGCCCGAACTGGTCGCGCTGATGCACAGCCTGGTGGGCCTGGCGGCCTGCCTGGTCGGTTTTGCCAGCTACGTCGACACCTCGATCCAACTCGCTGGCGCCGAAAAGGTCATCCACGAAGTGGAGATCTACATCGGTATCCTGATCGGCGCGGTCACATTCTCCGGTTCGCTGATCGCCTTCGGCAAGCTCAACGGCAAGATCGGCGGCAAGCCGCTGCTGCTGCCGGCCCGCCACTGGCTCAACCTGGTCGGCCTGCTGATCGTGATCTGGTTCGGACGCGAGTTCATCCAGGCGAAGACAGTGGCCGAGGGCATGACGCCGCTGATCGTGATGACCGTCATCGCCCTGCTGTTCGGCATCCACATGGTGATGGCCATCGGCGGCGCCGACATGCCGGTGGTGGTGTCCATGCTCAACAGCTACTCGGGCTGGGCCGCTGCGGCCACCGGCTTCATGCTGTCCAACGACCTGCTGATCGTGACGGGCGCGCTGGTGGGCTCCAGCGGTGCCATCCTGTCCTACATCATGTGCAACGCGATGAACCGCAATTTCATCAGCGTGATCGCCGGCGGCTTCGGCTCCGGCGGTGGTGCGACCCCGGCCAAGTCGGGTGAGGCGGCCCAGCCGCAGGGTGAGGTCGTGCCCGTGAACGCGGCCGACACCGCCGAACTGCTGCGCGATGCCAAGAGCGTTGTCATCGTGCCGGGCTACGGCATGGCGGTGGCCCAGGCCCAGCACACGGTGTACGAGATCACCAAGACCCTGCGCGAAAAAGGCGTCAAGGTGCGTTTTGCCATCCACCCGGTGGCGGGCCGCATGCCGGGCCACATGAACGTGCTGCTGGCCGAGGCCAAGGTGCCTTACGACATCGTGATGGAGATGGACGAGATCAACGAGGATTTCCCGGACACCGACGTCGCCATGGTCATTGGCGCCAACGACATCGTCAACCCGGCCGCGCAGGACGACCCGGCCAGCCCCATCGCCGGCATGCCGGTGCTGGAGGTGTGGAAGGCCAAGACCTCCATCGTCATGAAGCGCTCCATGGCCTCGGGTTATGCCGGCGTGGACAACCCGCTGTTCTACAAAGAGAATAATCGCATGCTGTTTGGCGATGCCAAGAAGATGCTCGACGAGGTCCTGGGTGCACTCAAGGCCTGACGAGGCATAATTTCCTGCCCGTCCAAAAAAGCACGACCGTGCCGGGTGATACCCGGCACGGTTTTTTTTCGCCGCAACGCAACAAAGATTATTAGGAGATCCGACCATGACCGACCGACTCTGGCTCAAGAGCTACCCTGAAGGGGTGCCGGCCGATCTGCCGCCCTCGCCCTACACCTCGCTGGTGGCCCTGATGGAAGAAAGCTTCCGCCAGTACGCCGACCGTCCGGCCTACAGCTTCATGGGCAAGGAGATGAGCTTCGGCGAGACCGACCGCCTCAGCCGTGCCTTCGCCGCCTACCTGCAGGGCCTGGGCCTGGCCCAGGGCGACCGCGTGGCCATCATGATGCCCAACGTACCGCAGTACCCGGTGGTGGTGGCCGCCATCCTGCGCGCCGGCTACGTGGTGGTCAACGTCAACCCGCTGTACACGGCGCGCGAACTCGAGCATCAGCTCAAGGATTCGGGTTCCAAGGCCATCGTCATCATCGAGAACTTCGCCCACACGCTGGAGAAGTGCATTGCCGCCACTCCGGTCAAGCACGTGGTGCTGTGCGCCATGGGCGACCGCCTGGGCCTGCTCAAGGGCGCGCTGGTCAACTTCGTGGTGCGCAAGGTCAAGAAGCTGGTCCCCCCCTTCAACCTGCCCGGCGCCGTGCGCTTCAACGATGCCATCGCCAAGGGTGAGCGCGGCACGCTGCGCCAACCCGCCATCAAACCCGACGACGTGGCCGTGCTGCAGTACACCGGCGGCACCACGGGCGTCTCCAAGGGCGCGGTGCTGCTGCATCGCAACGTCATTGCCAACGTGCTGCAGTCGGAGCTCTGGAACAACCCGTCCATGAAGAAGGTGCCGGCCGGCCAGCAGCCCACGGGCGTGTGCGCGCTGCCGCTGTACCACATCTTCGCCTTCACGGTGGGCATGATGCTGTCCATGCGCACGGGCGGCAAGCTCATCCTGATTCCCAACCCGCGGGATCTGCCCGCGGTGCTCAAGGAGCTGTCCAAGCACACCTTCCACAGCTTCCCGGCGGTCAACACCCTGTTCAACGGCCTGGCCAACCACCCCGACTTCAACAAGGTTGACTGGAGCAACCTCAAGGTCTCGGTCGGTGGCGGCATGGCCGTGCAGGGCGCGGTGGCGCAGAAATGGTTCGAGAAGACGGGCTGCCCGATCTGCGAGGGTTACGGCCTGTCGGAGACCAGTCCCTCGGCCAGTTGCAACCCGGTGACGGCGACCGAATACACCGGCACCATCGGCGTGCCGATCCCCGGTACCTGGATGAAGATCATCGACGACGAGGGCCGCGACGTGCCCCAGGGCCAGCCCGGCGAGATCTGCATCAAGGGTCCGCAGGTCATGGCGGGCTACTGGCAGCGTCCGGACGAGACCGCCAAGGTCATGACACCCGACGGCTGGTTCAAGAGCGGTGACGTGGGCATCATGGACGAACGCGGTTTCTTCCGCATCGTCGACCGCAAGAAGGACATGATCCTGGTCAGCGGCTTCAACGTCTATCCCAACGAGGTCGAGGACGTGGTGGCCAAGCTCGACGGCGTGCTGGAATGCGCCTGCGTCGGTGTGGCCGACGCCCAGACCGGCGAGGCCGTCAAGCTCGTGATCGTGAAGAAGGACCCGGCCCTCACCGAAGAGAAGGTGCGTGCCTGGTGCCGCGAGAACATGACCGGCTACAAGCAGCCCAAGGTGATCGAGTTCCGCACCGATCTGCCCAAGACCCCGGTCGGCAAGATCCTGCGCCGCGAACTTCGGGACGCCAAGTAAAGTCCGGTCGCCCATGACCACGGCCATCCTCAGTGCGCTGGCCGAGGAGCAGCAGGGCCTGCTGGAGCGGCTGCAGCGCCCGCAGCGCGTGAGGCGCGCCGGGCGCGAATTCTGGTTGGGCGAGCTGCACGGCACGCCCGTGGTGCTGGCACTCTCGCGCATCGGCAAGGTGGCCGCGGCCACCACGACCACCACCCTGATCGAGGCCTTTGGCGCGCGGCGCCTGGTGTTCACCGGCGTGGCCGGCGGCATCGGCCCCGGCGTGCAGGTGGGTGACGTGGTGGTGGCCAGCGAGTTCGTGCAGCACGACATGGATGCCTCGCCGCTGTTTCCGCGTTACCAGATCCCACTCTACGACCGCGAGCGGTTTGCCTGCGACATCGCCTTGGGCAATGCGCTGCTGGCAGCAAGCCGCGCCGGCCTCGAAAGCCTGGCCTTGCCAGCCACGGTCCACCACGGCCTGATCGCCAGCGGCGACCGTTTCGTCTCGGCCGCCGAAGAGGCGCGTGCCCTGCATGCCGCGCTCAGCGATGCCGGCCACCCGCCGCTGGCCGTGGAAATGGAAGGTGCCGCCGTGGCCCAGGTCTGCCACGACTACGCCATCCCCTTCGCCGCCGTGCGCACCATCTCCGACCGCGCCGACGACAGCGCGCACGTCGATTTCCCCAAGTTCGTCACCGAAGTCGCCAGCCGCTACGCGCTCGCGATCATTGACGAGTTCGTGCGCAGCCTGAACAAGGGCAGCGATAGAAGGGTTTGATCAAGCGAACGCCGTGGAATCGGCTCCGCCGGGCCACTGGCGTTGTCCCCCGAAGGGGCTGAGGGCCGCGGCTCCAAGCCTGCCTGCGCAGGCTTGGACGGACCGAAGAGCCGCTGACTCCGGCTGCGGCACTGGAGGGCAGCGACACGAAGTGCGCTGCCAACAGGGGGGATCTATTTCAACCAGCCCCGCCGCCGGAAGTACCACATCGGCACCAGCGCACTGGCCACCATCAGCGCCAGCGCATAGGGGTAGCCCCAGGTCTGCGACAGCTCGGGCATGTACTGGAAGTTCATGCCGTAGAGGCTGGCGATCAGCGTGGGCGGCAGCAGGGCGACGCTGGCCACCGAGAAGATCTTGATGATCTTGTTCTGGTTGATGTTGATGAAACCGACCGTGGCGTCCATCAGGAAGTTGATCTTGTCGAAGAGGAAGGCGGTGTGCGAATCCAGCGAGTCGATGTCGCGCAGGATCTGGCGCGCTTCCTCGAACTGCTCGGAGTTGAGCATCTTGCTGCGCAAGAGGAAGCTCACCGCACGGCGCGTGTCCATCACATTACGCCGGATGCGGCCGTTCAGGTCTTCCTGGCGGGCGATGGCGCCCAGCACCTCACCGGCCAGGGCGTCGGTCACGTCGCCAGCGAGCACCAGCTTGCCGGCTTTTTCCAGCTCGTCGTAGATGCCCTCGAGCGTGTCGGCCGAGTATTCGGCGTCGGCATCGAAGAGCTTGAGCAGTACGTCCTTGGCGTCCTCGATCAGGCCGGGGGCGCGGCGCGCGCGCATGCGCAGCAGGCGGAACACCGGCACGTCCTCGTCGTGGATGGAGAACAGCACGCCGCGGCTGCGCAGCCCGGTGTTGTGCTGGTTCAGGATGAAGGCCACGCGCACGGTGCGCGGTTCGGCGTCGTCGGCGATCAGGAAGTCGCTGCGGATGTGCAGCTCGCCATTGTCTTCCTCATAGAAGCGGGCGGATTCCTCGATGTCCTCGTCCATCGCGTCTTCCGGGATGGACAGGCCATAGTACTGCTTGACCCAGCGTTTCTCTTCGAGCGTGGGCGATTCGAGGTCGACCCAGATAGGGTGGAACTTGGAGAGCTCCTCCAGCGACTCGATCTCTTCCTGGAAGAGCCGGCCGTTGGCGAGCGTGAAGATGTTGAGCATGGCTCACTCCCTCTTGGTTGGGGCATCGGGCGGGTGGGGGCGGGGTGCGGCTTCCAACCCCCGATGCCGGGAGTCGAAAGCTACCGACTAGGGCAGGTTTCCAAGGAGCGATCTCCGGAGTGACGACAGGCGCAATTATGGCACTGTGCCGGCTTGCAGGAGGGGGGATTTGCAGGTCTGCAGGGCCTGGGCCCAGGCTCGCGAAGGGTGCGAGGAAACGCTGCAATCCGGATATTCTGCACCGGTGTGTGCGGGCTGGCAAGTCCCCGCGCGACAGGCGGAATTCAAGAGGCAAAGTCCGCAAAAAACTTGTGCGGCATCAAGGAAAAGGGATTGCATTTCGGGCGGGCCGGGCGCATAGTGAATTTGCCTGCAGCAGCGAAGTCCGAAGTCGTCGTCGGGCTTGCTGGTACGGGCGAACGTCCCAATCCGAGAGCAACAGGAGGCTACTCATGAACCTGACGATCAGCGGTCATCACCTCGAAGTCACCCCAGCCCTGCGCAGTTATGTCACGACCAAGCTTGATCGGATCACCCGGCACTTTGACCAGGTTGTCGATGTCAAGGTGCTACTCACCGTTGAAAAACAGAAGGAAAAGGAACGACGGCAACGCGCCGAATGCAATATCCACGTCAAGGGCAATGACCTGTTTGCGGAAAGCTCCCACGAGGACCTTTACGCTGCCGTGGATGAACTGGTCGACAAGCTCGACCGCCAGGTGGTGCGCCACAAGGACCGCCTCCAGGACCATCATCACGACGCTGCCAAGCGCCTGATGCAATAGCCGGACGGCCACAGGGACGGGGCTGCGCGCCCGTCCTGCCCAAAGCAGCCGCGGGGACCCCGCGGCTTTTTTGTCGCCGGACCATCCCAGGCCCCTCGGGGAGACCCACGTCAGCGTGGGGGGCGTGGGATGCGTTTTGTGTGCATAATCTGCCCACTCGAACATCATGAATCGTCTTGCGTCCATCCTGCCGACCGCACAAGTGCTTGTGCATGTCGATGCCACGAGTAAAAAACGTGCTTTCGAGGAAGTGGGCCTGCTGTTCGAGAACCTGCATGGCCTGAATCGCGCCCTGGTGACCGACAGCCTCTTTGCGCGCGAGCGCCTGGGCTCCACCGGCCTGGGCCACGGCGTGGCCATCCCGCACGGGCGCATCAAGGGCCTGAAGGCACCGATGGCCGCCGTGCTGCAACTGGCCCAGCCCATCGGCTTCGACGCGCCGGACGAGTTGCCGGTCAGCCTGCTGATCTTCCTGCTGGTGCCCGAGGCGGCCACCCAGAAACACCTGGAGATCCTGTCCGAGATTGCCGAACTGCTGAGCGACGCTGCGTTGCGCGCCAAGCTCAACAGCAGCGCCACCTCCACCGAACTGCACGCGCTGATCGCCAGCTGGCGTTCGGCCCAGCCGGCCTGAGCCCGGCTGCCCGCCCGACATGAGACCCACCGTCGTCAGCGCCGAGGTCCTGTTCGAGGAGTTCCGTGCCAAGCTCAAGTGGGAGTGGGTCGCCGGCCTGGGGGCTTCCGAGCGCCGCTTCGACGAGGTGGCCGTGCGCGCCGCGCGCTCGGGTGCCGACCTGGTGGGCTACCTGAATTACATCCATCCTTACCGCGTGCAGGTGCTGGGCGAGCGCGAGATCGCCTATCTGACCAGCGCCACGCCGGAAGACTGCGAGCGCCGGATCTCGCGCATCACCACGCTCGAGCCGCCGGTGCTGGTGCTGGCCGACGCGCAGAAGGTACCGCCGGCCTTGCAGGCCATGTGCGAGGGCGCCAACATCCCCATGTTCGCCTCGCCGGAGTCCTCGGCCTACGTGATCGACGTGCTGCGCAGCTACCTCTCGCGCCACTTCGCCGACCGGGCCTCCATGCACGGCGTGCTGATGGACATCCTGGGCCTGGGCGTGCTGATCACCGGCGAGTCGGGCCTGGGCAAGAGCGAGCTGGGGCTGGAGCTGATCTCGCGCGGCCACGGCCTGGTGGCCGACGACGCCGTGGATCTCTACCGCGTGAACCAGGACACCATCGAGGGCCGCTGCCCCGAGCTGCTGCGCAACCTCCTGGAAGTGCGCGGCATCGGCCTGCTCGACATCAAGGCCATCTTCGGCGAGACCGCCGTGCGGCGCAAGATGCGGCTCAAGCTCATCGTGCACCTGGTGCGGCGCGAGACCCTGGAGCGCGACTACGAGCGCATCCCCTACGAGCCGCTCACGCAGGACGTGCTGGGTATCCCGGTGCGCAAGGCGGTGATCCAGGTGGTGGCCGGCCGCAACCTGGCCGTGCTGGTGGAGGCGGCCGTGCGCAACACCATCCTGCAGCTGCGCGGCATCGACACCTACCAGGAGTTCGTCGAGCGCCACCGCAAGGCCATGGGTGAGAGCTAGGGCCTCGGCCCCCTTGTCTCAGTGACCTGAGTTGTGGCCGCGTCCGCCCTGGCCGCGGTTGGGGCACTTGTCCTTGGTGCAGTGGGCGTAGAGGCTGAGCGCGTGCTCGGCCAGCTCGAAGCCGCGTGTCTTGGCCACGGCGTTCTGCCGGCTCTCGATCTCGGCATCGAAAAATTCCTCGACCTTGCCGCAGTCCAGGCAGACCAGGTGGTCGTGGTGCTGGCCCTCGTTGAGTTCGTAGACGGCCTTGCCGCCCTCGAAGTTGCTGCGCGTCAGGATGCCGGCCTGCTCGAACTGGGTCAGCACGCGGTAGACCGTGGCCAGGCCCACATCGGAACGATCCTCCAGCAGCACGCGAAAGACGTCCTCTGCGCTCATGTGGCGCTGGGCGCCTTTCTGGAAGATTTCCAGCACCTTCAGGCGGGGCAACGTGGCTTTCAGGCCGGTGCTCTTGAGTTCGTCGATGGTGTTCATGGGCGTATTTCCAGAGGGGGCAGGGCCGGGCGGCAGCAGGTCCTGCCGCTACAATGGGCCGATCATATCGCTAGCGCCAGTTTCATGTTCATTTTCCATCGCGCCCCTGGCCGTCTGGGGCTGGCCCTGCTCTTGGGCGCAGCCCTCTCGGCCTGCAGTTTCCTGCAGCCCTACCGTGTTCCGGTGGTGCAGGGCAATGTCGTCACGCGCGAGCAGGTGGGGGTGCTGCGTCCGGGCATGAGCCGCATCCAGGTGCGCGACATCCTGGGCACGCCGCTGCTGGCCAGTGTCTTCCACGCCGACCGCTGGGACTACGTCTTCACCCTCAAGCGCCAGAATGCCGAGCCGCAGGCCCGCCGTGTCACCGTCTATTTCAAGGGTGACGTGCTCGAGCGCTTCGAGGCCGATGCCCTGCCCAGCGAGACCGAGTTCGTTTCCACCCTGGGCAGCCAGGAGCCGCCCAAGGTGCCGGTGCTCGAGGCCACGCCCGAAAAACTGCAGGAGTTCCCGGCCCCGGCTCCGGCGCCCGAAGCCAAGCCCCTGCCGCCCCTGCCCGCCAGCTATCCGCCGCTGGAGCCGGCCACCCGCTGAGATGGACCACACCATGACCGCACACACGTCCCACCCGATTGCCATCACCGGCGCTTCCGGTCGCATGGGCCGCATGCTGATCGAAGCCGTGCACGCGACCGGGGATTGCCGGCTGGCCGGCGCGCTCGATGTGGCGGCCAGCCCGGCCATCGGCAGCGATGCCACCGCCTTCCTGGGCCACGCCAGCGGCGTGCACATCACGGCCGACCTGAAGGCCGGCCTGCAGAATGCCCGCACCCTGATCGACTTCACGCGCCCCGAGGGCACCATGGCCCACCTCAAGGTCTGCCGCGAGCTGGGCGTGGCCATGGTCATCGGCACTACCGGTTTCAGCGAGGCGCAGAAGGCCGAGATCGCCGCCGCGGCGAAAGACATCGCCATCATGCTGTCGCCGAACATGAGCGTGGGCGTGAACGTGACCCTCAAGCTGCTGGAGATGGCGGCCAAGGCGCTGGCCACAGGCTACGACATCGAGATCATCGAGGCGCACCATCGCCACAAGGTGGACGCGCCTTCGGGCACGGCCCTCAAGATGGGCGAGGTGATCGCCGGCGCACTGGGCCGCGACCTCAAGGATTGCGCGGTCTACGAGCGCTACGGCCACACCGGCGAGCGCGATCCGTCCAGCATCGGTTTTGCCACCATCCGCGGCGGCGACATCGTGGGTGACCACACCGTGCTGTTCGCCGGCACCGGCGAGCGCATCGAGGTCACGCACAAGTCTGCCAGCCGCGTGACCTACGCCCAGGGCAGCCTGCGCGCCGTGCGCTTCCTGGCCGGGCGCCAGAGCGGCCTGTACGACATGTTCGACGTGCTCGGGCTCAAGTGAACTGAAGCTGTCAGCCATGCAAGACAAATACCAACACCTCGAGGTCGAGAAGGCCGCCCACAGCCACTGGGTGGCACGTGATGCCTACCGCGTGACGGAAGACGCCGGCAAGAAGAAGTTCTACGCCTGCTCCATGCTGCCCTACCCCAGCGGCAAGCTGCACATGGGCCACGTGCGCAACTACACCATCAACGACATGCTCACGCGCTACCTGCGCATGAACGGCTACAACGTCCTGATGCCCATGGGCTGGGACGCCTTCGGCCTGCCGGCCGAGAACGCGGCGCTCAAGAACGGCGTGCCGCCGGCCAAGTGGACCTACGAGAACATCGCCACCATGAAGGGGCAGATGCAGGCCATGGGCCTGGCCATCGACTGGAGCCGCGAGGTCGCCACCTGCGATCCCACGTACTACAAGTGGAACCAGTGGCTGTTCCTCAAGATGCTGGAGAAGGGCATCGCCTACCGCAAGACCCAGGTGGTCAACTGGGACCCGGTGGACCAGACCGTGCTGGCCAACGAGCAGGTCATCGATGGGCGTGGCTGGCGCACCGGTGCGCTGGTCGAAAAGCGCGAGATCCCGGGGTACTACCTCAAGATCACCGACTACGCCCAGGAACTGCTGGACCACGTGCAGATCGGCAACGACAAGGCCACGCTCAAGGGTTGGCCCGAGCGCGTGCGCCTGATGCAGGAGAACTGGATCGGCCGCAGCGAGGGCGTGCGCTTCGCCTTCACGCACGACATCCGGGGTGACGACGGCCGGCTGATCGGTGATGGCCGCATGTATGTCTTCACCACGCGCGCCGACACCATCATGGGCGTGACCTTCTGCGCCGTGGCGCCCGAGCACCCGCTGGCCCAGCAGGCGGCGAAATCGAATCCCAGGCTGGCGGCTTTCATCGAGGACTGCAAGAAGGGCGGCACCACCGAGGCCGAACTGGCGCTGCGGGACAAGGAAGGCATGCCCACCGGCCTGTTTGTGAAGCACCCGCTGATCGACGAGCAGGTCGAGGTCTGGGTCGGCAACTACGTGCTGATGAGCTACGGCGACGGCGCCGTCATGGGCGTGCCCGCGCACGACGAGCGCGACTTCGCCTTTGCGCTGAAGTACCAGTTGCCGATTCGCCAGGTGGTGCACGTCGATGGCGAGCACTACGACTA
Organism: uncultured Hylemonella sp.; assembly: GCA_963512175.1. Lineage (GTDB taxonomy): Bacteria > Pseudomonadota > Gammaproteobacteria > Burkholderiales > Burkholderiaceae_C > Hylemonella. Next base: position 85,710 of record CAUPLI010000011.1, read on the forward strand.
CCACCATTGGCACGACTGGTACGCCGACAAGGCCAAGGGCGTGACCATCAACTCCGATACCTTCAGTGGCCTGGCCTACGCCGAAGCGGTGAACGCCGTGGCGCATGCATTGCAGGTGCGCGGCCTGGGCGAGAAGAAGACCACCTGGCGCCTGCGCGACTGGGGCGTTTCGCGCCAGCGCTACTGGGGCACGCCCATCCCCATCATCCATTGCGAAGCGCATGGTGCGGTGCCGGTGCCCGAAAAAGACCTGCCGGTGGTGCTGCCGCAGGACTGCATCCCCGACGGCTCGGGCAACCCGCTGCACAAGCACGAAGGGTTCCACGCCGGGGTGGTCTGCCCAGTGTGCGGCCAGCCCGCACGGCGCGAGACCGACACCATGGACACCTTTGTGGATTCGTCCTGGTACTACATGCGCTATTGCGACCCGACCAACCCGGACAAGATGGTGGCGGACGGCGCGAACTACTGGATGCCGATGGACCAGTACATCGGCGGTATCGAACACGCCATCCTGCACCTGCTGTACGCGCGCTTCTGGACCAAGGTCATGCGTGATCTAGGCCTGGTCAAGGTCGACGAGCCCTTCACCAAGCTGCTCACGCAGGGCATGGTGCTCAACCACATCTACTCGCGCCGTACCGACAAGGGCGGCAAGGAGTACTACTGGCCGCACGACGTGGAGCATGTGCTCGATGCCGGCGGCAAGATCACGGGCGCCAGGCTGAACAAGGCGGTGGGTGGCCTGCCCGCGGGCACGGCCATCGACTACGAGGGCGTGGGCACCATGTCCAAGTCCAAGAACAACGGTGTCGACCCGCAGGACCTGATCGAGAAGTACGGTGCCGACACCGCACGCCTGTACACCATGTTCACCGCGCCGCCCGAGGCCACGCTGGAGTGGAACGATGCCGCGGTCGAGGGCAGCTACCGCTTCCTGCGCCGGGTCTGGAACTTCGGTGTCAAGCTCGCCGCCATGGACCCGACCGCGGCCCTGGCCAGCGTGGCGGGCGCCAAGCAACTCAAGGACGTGAGCTTCGGTAAGGAAGCCAAGGCCCTGCGCCTGGAAATCCACAGCGTGCTCAAGCAGGTCGACTACGACTACCAGCGCATGCAGTACAACACCGTGGTCTCCGGTGCCATGAAGTTGCTCAATGCCCTCGAGGACTTCAAGGCGACCGGCACGCCGGGCGCCGAAGTCGCGCTGATCGAAGGTTTCGGCATTCTCTTGCGCTGCATCTACCCGGCCACGCCGCACATCACGCATGCGCTGTGGAGCGAGCTGGGTTATGCCGGCGTGCTGGGCGAGCTGCTGGACGCACCCTGGCCCCAGGTGGACGCATCGGCACTGCAGCAGGACGAGGTCGAGCTCATGCTGCAGATCAACGGCAAGCTGCGCGGCGCCATCCTGGTGCCGGCCGGTGCCTCCAAGGAAGCCATCGAGGCCATCGCCTGCGCCAGTGAACCAGTGCAGACCCAGGCCCAGGGCGCGGCGATCAAGCGCGTCATCGTGGTGCCGGGCCGTCTGGTGAACGTTGTCCTTTGATGCCATGAAACGGAGCGTCCCGGCCTGGCTCTTGTGCGCGCTGCTGCTGGCGCTGGCCGGCTGCGGTTTCGGGCTGCGCCAGCCGGTCAGCTTCGCCTTCACCTCGCTGTACAGCGGCGTGGCGCCGAATTCGCCCATGGGGGTGGAGCTCAAGCGCCAGTTGCAGTCCAGCGGCCAGCTGGAGTACATCACCGAGGCCGCACGCCAGCAGGAGGCGCAGGCGGTGCTCGATATCCTCTCCGAGCAGCGTGTGAAGTCCGTGGTCGGCGTGAGCGCCACCGGCCAGGTGCGCGAGTTCCAGTTGCGCCTGATCCTTAAGTTCCGCCTGCGCACGCCGCAGGGCAAGGAACTCATCCCCGAGACCGAGCTGGTGCAGCAACGCGCGCTTAGCTACGACGAAGTCTTTGCCCTTGCCAAGGAGGCCGAGGAGGCGCTGCTCTACCGCAATATGCAAAGCGACATGGTGCAGCAGATCCTGCGTCGCCTCGCGGCGGTGAAAGAGATCTAGGCATCAGCGCCGGCATCACGACCGCCGCCAAGCACCATGCAAGTCGCCGCCGCCCAGATCTCCGCCCAGCTGCAGCGCGGGCTCAAGAGCCTGTACACCGTGCACGGTGACGAGCCGCTGTTGCAGCAGGAAGCGGCTGACGCCATCCGCGCCGTGGCGCGTGCCCAGGGCTATACCGAGCGCACCGTGCACACGGTGGCCGGCGCGCATTTCGACTGGAGCGAGGTGCTGGCGGCCGGCGGCTCGCTGAGCCTGTTCGCCGACAAGCAGATCGTCGAGATCCGCATCCCCTCGGGCAAGCCCGGCAAGGACGGCAGCGTGGCCCTGCAGCAGCTGGCCGAAGCCGCCCAGGGCAACGACAGCACGCTCACGCTGGTGCTGCTGCCGCGCCTGGACAAGGCCACCAAGACCGGTGCCTGGTTCGGCGCGCTGGAGAGTTTTGGCGTGACGGTGCAGGTCGAGCCCGTCGAGCGCCGGGCCCTGCCGCAGTGGATCGCGCAGCGCCTGGGCACCCAGGGCCAGCGCGTGACGGGTGGCGAGGAGGGGCAGCGCACCCTGCAGTTCTTTGCCGACCGCGTGGAAGGCAATCTGCTGGCCGCGCACCAGGAAATCCAGAAGCTCGCCCTGCTCTACCCTCAGGGCGAGCTGAGCTTCGAGCAGGTCGAAGGCGCGGTGCTCAACGTGGCACGTTATGACGTCTTCAAGCTGTCCGAAGCCGTGCTGGCCGGCCAGGCCGCGCGCGTGCAGCGCATGCTGGACGGCCTGAAGGCCGAGGGCGAGGCCGAAGTGCTGGTGCACTATGCGCTGAGCGAGGACATCCGGGCCCTGAAGCGCGTCAAGGATGCCATCTCCGCCGGCAGGCCCCTGCCCATGGCGCTACGCGAGCAGCGCGTCTGGGGCCTGAAGGAGCGTCTGTACGAGCGTGTGTTGCCCTTGCTGAGCCCCACCGATCTGGCCCATCTGCTGCAGGCCGCACACCAGGTCGACGGCATCGTCAAGGGGCTCAAGGTGGCGGACTGGCCGGCCGACGGCTGGCAGGCCCTGCAGCGCCTGGCCTTGCAGCTGTGCGGGCTCTGTGCATCGCCTGCGGCAAAAACCGCCGCCGTGCGAAAATGAGCAGCATGAACGCGCCCGATTCCGCCGCCCGCATCAGTGAGCTGACCCAGACCCTGGGCCGCCAGGCGCGCGCCGCCGCCGCCGGGATGGCCAAGGCCAGCGCCGCGAAAAAGAACACGGCCTTGCGCCGCCTGGCCGAACTGCTGCGCGCCAATGCCGCAGCGCTGGGCCAGGATAACGCCCGCGACATCGCCCGCGCCGAAGCCGCTGGCCTGGCCGCACCGATGGTGGATCGCCTGCGCCTTAGCCCGAAGGTCATCGAGACCGTGGCCCTGGGTTGCGAGCAGCTGGCCGCCATGGGCGAGATCATCGGCGAGATCATCGGTATGAAACAGCAGCCCAGCGGCATCCGCGTGGGCCAGATGCGCGTGCCCATCGGCGTCTTCGGCATGATCTTCGAGAGCCGGCCCAACGTCACCATCGAGGCCGCCAGCCTGTCCATCAAGAGCGGCAATGCCTGCATCCTGCGCGGCGGTTCGGAAGCCATCGAATCGAACAAGGCCCTGGCCCGCCTGGTGCAGCAGGCCCTGAGCGAATCCGGCCTGCCGGCCGATGCCGTGCAGCTGGTGCAGACCACGGACCGTGAGGTGGTGGGCCAGCTCATCACCATGCCGCAGTACGTGGACGTCATCATCCCGCGCGGCGGCAAGTCGCTGATCGAGCGCATCAGCCGCGAGGCCAAGGTGCCGGTCATCAAGCACCTGGACGGCAACTGCCACACCTATGTCGACGATCCCTGCGATCTCGACATGGCGGTGAAGGTGGCCGACAACGCCAAGACCAACAAGTACAGCCCCTGCAACGCCACCGAGAGCCTGCTGGTGGCGCGCGGTGTGGCCGCGGACTTCCTGCCGCGCATCGGTGCCGTGTTTGCCGCCAAGGGCGTGGAGATGCGCTGCGACCCCGAGGCCTGGGCCATCCTCGAAGGCATTCCCGCCGCCAACCTCAAGGAAGCGAGCGAGCAGGACTGGTACGAGGAATTCCTGGCACCCATCGTCGCCGTCAAGGTCGTGGCCGGGCTGGACGAGGCCATCACCCACATCAACAAGTACGGCAGCCATCACACGGATGCGATCCTCACGCGCGATCACATGCACGCCCAGGCCTTCCTGCGCGAGGTGGACTCGGGCAGCGTGATGGTCAACACCAGCACGCGTTTTGCCGACGGTTTCGAATATGGCCTGGGTGCCGAGATCGGCATCAGCACCGACAAGTTCCACGCCCGCGGCCCGGTGGGCCTGGAAGGGCTGACGTCCTTGAAATATGTCGTTTTGGGCCAAGGTGAGGTAAGAAACTAGCAACAACTAAGCCCACTTTCGAGGATGTGCGGAGCCGGCTTTGCCGGGCCGCTGCATCGCCCCCCAGTGGGGGGAGGCGGCCGAAGGTCGCATCGGGGGGGCGTGCAAGGACATCATGGTTCCCCATCTCATCACGGCCCTGACCGGCCCGATCAACGAACTCGAACAGCGCATCCTCGACTCCATGCCGGCCATCGAGCGCTGGTTCCGCCTGGAGTGGATGGAGCACACGCCGCCCTTCTACAGCTCGGTGGACATCCGCAACGCCGGCTTCAAGCTGGCGCCGGTCGACACCAACCTCTACCCCGGCGGCTGGAACAACCTCACGCCCGAGATGCTGCCGCTGGCCGTGCAGGCCGCCATGGCGGCGATCGAGAAGATCTGCCCCGAGGCGCGCAACCTGCTGCTCATTCCCGAGAACCACACGCGCAATACCTTCTACCTCAGCAATGTGGCGCAGTTGCGGCGCATCTTCCACATGGCCGGCCTGAACGTGCGCATCGGCTCCATCAGTCCCGAGATCAAGAAGAACACGGTCATCGAACTGCCCGGCGGTGAGACCGTGACGCTGGAGCCGGTGATCCGCAGCAAGACCCGCCTGGGCCTCAAGGACTTCGATCCCTGCACCATTCTGCTCAACAACGACCTCTCGGCGGGCATTCCCGGCATCCTGGAGGACATCCATGAGCAGTACCTGCTGCCGCCGCTGCATGCCGGCTGGTCGGTGCGCCGCAAGAGCAAGCATTTCCAGAGCTACGAGGAAGTTTCCAAGCGTTTCGGCAAGCTGCTGGGCATCGACCCCTGGCTGATCAACCCCATGTTCAATCGCTGTGGCCAGGTCAACTTTGCCGAGAGCAGCGGCATGGACTGCCTGACCAGCAACGTCGATGCCCTGCTGGGCAAGATCCGTCGCAAGTACAAGGAATACGGCATCAAGGAAAAGCCCTTCGTCGTCGTCAAGGCCGACAACGGCACATACGGCATGGGCATCATGACCGTGCGCGACGTCAAGGAGCTCGAAGACCTGAACCGCCGCACGCGCAACAAGATGAGCGTGATCAAGGACGGCCAGGAGGTCAGCGAGGTCATCATCCAGGAAGGCGTGCTGACCAACGAGCGCATGCACGACGCCGTTGCCGAGCCCGTGGTCTACATGATGGACCGTTATGTGGTGGGCGGTTTCTACCGCGTGCATGCCGAGCGCGGCGTGGACGAAAACCTCAACGCTCCGGGCTCCAGCTTTGTGCCCCTGGCCTTCGACCAGAGCACCCGCCTGCCCCAGCCCGGTGCCAAACCCGGCGCCAGCGCTCCCAACCGCTTCTACATGTACGGGGTGATCGGCCGCCTGGCCATGCTGGCGGCCAGCTACGAACTCGAGGCGACCAATCCCGAGGCCGAGGTTTACGAATAAGCCGCAGCCGACCTGAGTTGCTGCGCTGCAACAATCCGGGCTGCCGGCAGGGCAGCCGCCCGGCATCGTTTGGAGCGCCGGGGCGGTCGGAGCACAATAGCGCATCTGCATAGCTTGAACCCCGCCCTTGAAGACGGGGCCCATTTGTGTCCGCATCCAAATCCTCGCTCGCGGCCCTGACCCTGGGCGCCATCGGTGTTGTCTACGGTGATATCGGCACCAGCGTCCTGTACGCGGTCAAAGAGGTGTTCGGTTCCGGGCACGTGGCTTTCTCGCCGGACAACGTCTACGGCATCCTCTCCATCTTTTTCTGGACGCTGACGGTCATCGTCTCGCTCAAGTACGTCACGCTGGTGCTGCGGGCGGACAACAATGGCGAAGGCGGTCTGGTGGCCATGCTGGCGCTGGCTTCGCAGTCGGTCAAGGACAAGCCGGCGCTGCGCCGTGTGCTGCTGCTGGTCGGCATCTTCGGCACCTGCCTGTTTTACGGCGATGGCGTCATCACCCCGGCGATCTCGGTGCTGTCGGCGGTGGAAGGCCTCGAAGTGGTGTCACCCACCTTCAAGGCCGCGGTCATACCGCTCACCCTCGTGATCCTGTTCGCCCTGTTTGCCGTGCAAAAGCGCGGCACGGCCGGCATCGGCAAGTTCTTCGGCCCCATCACTCTGGTCTGGTTCGCGGTGATCTCCCTGCTGGGCGTGGCACACATTGCCAGCAACCCGGCCATCCTGTGGGCATTGAGCCCGCATTACGCCGTTGGTTTCATGTGGCACAACCCGGGCACCACCTTCATCATCCTGGGGGCGGTGGTGTTGTGCGTGACCGGCGGCGAGGCGCTGTACGCCGACATGGGCCACTTTGGCAAGAAGCCGATCCGCCTGGCCTGGTTCTCGGTGGTCATGCCCGCGCTCACGCTCAACTACTTTGGCCAGGGCGCGCTGCTGTTGCGTAACCCCGAGGCCGTGAAGAACCCTTTTTTCATGATGGCGCCCGACTGGGCCCTGCTGCCCCTGGTGGGCCTGGCCACCATGGCCACCGTGATCGCTTCGCAGGCCCTGATCTCCGGTGCCTTCAGCGTGACCAAGCAGGTCATCCAGCTGGGTTATCTGCCGCGCCTGCAGGTGCAGCACACCAGCGTCAAGGACACCGGGCAGATCTACATGCCCTTCGTGAACTGGGGCCTGTTCGTGGCCATCGTGCTGGCAGTGCTGATGTTCCGCTCCTCAAGCAACCTGGCCGCGGCCTACGGTATCGCCGTCACGCTGGACATGCTGATCACCACCGTGCTGACCTTCTTTGTCCTGCGCTACGGCTGGAAGTACCCGCTCGCACTGTGCCTGGCGTCCACCGGCTTCTTTTTCGTGGTGGACCTGGCCTTCTTCAGCTCCAACCTCATGAAGCTGCACCACGGCGGCTGGTTTCCGCTGGCCATCGGCGGCGCCGTCTTCATGCTCATGACCACCTGGAAGCAGGGGCGTGCCCAGCTCAACGCCGCCTTGCGGCAGGATGCGCTCGACCTGCGCAGTTTCCTGGAAGCCGTGTTCATCAGCCCGCCCGCGCGCGTGGAGGGCACGGCCGTTTTCCTGACCGCCGAAACCGGCAACGTACCCAATGCGCTGCTGCACAACCTCAAGCACAACAAGGTGCTGCACGAGAACAACCTCTTCGTCACCGTGCGCAACCACGAGGTACCCTGGATCGGGCTGGACAAGCGCATCGAGATCGAACCGCTGGGGCACGACTGCTGGCAGGTCATCGTGCACTACGGTTTCAAGAACGACCCTGATCTGCCCAGTGCGCTGGAGCAGGTCCGCACCCAGGGCTGCGCGCTCAATCCCATGACGACCAGCTACTTCCTTTCGCGCGACATCGTCATCCCCACCATGGGTCGTGGCATGTCACCCTGGCGCGAGAAGCTGTTCGCGCAGATGCATCACAACGCCAGTGCGGCGGCAGAGTTCCTGAATCTGCCGAACAATGCGGTGGTGGAGTTGGGGTCGAAGATCGAGATCTGATTCTCTTTGTCTTGTTTTGGTTTGTTTGCGTGGCATTGCCGGGATGTGCGCCCGGCAGCGCACTCACTTTCTCTTGCTTCGCCAAGAGAAAGTAAGCAAAGAGAAGGCGAGCCGGGTTCGTCGTCCCTGCGCTGCGCTACGGGCACGCTGCGTTGCTCGGGATCGGCGGGAAGCGCAGAAACTCGCTGCGCTCAAACATCTGCGCTTCTTTTTCCGCCGCTCCCTGCGCTACTCGCCTCCGCACACGGCGGTGGGGAACCGGATACCAAA
>CAUPLI010000012.1:0-92724 GCA_963512175.1 uncultured Hylemonella sp.
AGACTGGGCGAGTCTGCAAGACACCCCAGAAAATCATGAGTCCGAGCAACAGACTAGTACCAACCAACGTCGATAGAGGAAGTTCCTTATCCAACACCTCCGCTGCCGCGAGGCAAGGAGCGAGGGCGAGGGCGAGGGCGAGGGCGAAAACAAATTTACGGCGCATGAAACACCCTAACGTTTGAGATGAGTGGGAGCCGCAGGCGATCCACTCTCGATTGAAATGTTAGGTGAGCTGGTATTCATGCCGCACTAATCAACTCAGCCAACCCTTTTTATATGACAGCTTTAGAGCGGGATAGGCGACCAACGCCATTACCGCCATCCCGAGCCCAGTTCCGCCTGCCCACAGTGCAAGCGTGAACAGCTCGGAGAATATCCCAGAGAGCGAAAAGCTCTCAACGCCATTTCGAAAGAGCCAGTACGCCGCAATGAAGGGATAGGAGATCAGGGTAGAGGAGACGCCTATGACAACCTGGATCTTCAACAGATCAACCAGCGCGAACTTTGGATTACTCATGATCTTTGAGAGGTGACTTGAACGGAAACGGCACTCAAAAAGGTCATCTAACGTTTGAGATGAGTGGGAGCCGTAGGCGATCCACTCTCGATTGAAGTGTTAGACGTTTCCACGCTCAACCGCCTCCATATCCACCGATTCCAAGGCGAGAGAGTGGGAAGTGGAGTGCTCAGGCCCTTCGTGCCACCACTTCTCAACCCAAGCACGCCCCCATTGATCCACCTCGTAGACAGGAAGCTCAATCCCCACCATGGATAACACTCGTTCACGCTCCAAAGGCTCTAGCTCGTCGAGATCGACTTCATGAACCCGAACGATGCGCACTATTGTTCCAACAACGACCGCTTGGCCGTTTCGATCAACAGTGCTGGGAGCTACGGGGTTACTCACGACGTCTAACGTTTGAGATGAGCGGAAGCCGTAGGCGATCCGCTCTCGATTGAATTGTTAGGACGCATGTACGTCCTCTGTCTTGGGTCGAAATGCCGCGTAGGCCCCGAGGCCGACAAGTGCGGCGACGGAGCCGCCAACAACCAAGGCAATGGGCCACATACTGGCGCCACCTCCACGATATGGCAACAGATACTCGTTGATCATCAGCCACGCGAACAAACCAAGAGGTGGGAGCAACGCCGCTGCCACCCATCCCAAAGAACGGGGCAACAACCACGCGCAGATGCCACCGGCCAATGCGGACAGTCCGATGAGAACAAGCCACATTCCCATATGCGTCCTAACGTTTGAATTCAGCGGCCGCCGGAGGCGGTCCGCTGGAATGATGGGTTGGGCGTCAAAGCGAACATCAGGGAATGAAATTCCTGGTATTTCATGTGCACCATTCACCAAGCGCATCGGCTGAAGAGAATCCGTGCATCAATATGTTCGTTGGATCTTCTCCAAAACCAAGGGCAAACTCGTTCGAATTCTCGATGGTCAGCAGCCAGCTACCGATGTTTTTATCTCTTGCGATTCCCCACACCTTAGCGTTCTTGTACTTCTCGAAATCGCCCTGCGGGGCGCACGTAGAGGTTACTTCTACTTCGATCGGATCAATTACGCACGCTAGAAGCCTGCTAGATAGCTCTTGCACGTACTCCGCATAAGAGCGACTAGGTGGTGTAATTACCTGCGCTTCGACGGTAGCCAGCGCATGTTCAATTTTGGCAATCGCTTTCGCCTTGTTCATGACGCCCAACGTTTGAGGTAAGCGGATGCCGCAGGCAATCCGCGCTTGACTGAATGGTTAGCTGGCATTCCCAAACACCTTTCGATACCAATAAGCCTTTGGGCACTTGAACCAGGAGGCGTTCTTCTCGTTCAGAAAGTGAGCAAGCTGACTCATGGAGACCTTGTAGCGATACAGGAGCGCAAGCAACTCCCGTAGCGTCGTCTCAGAGGGCGTTGAGCTCCGAACAACGATTACGATTTCTCGACCTTCGCCAAAGACACGTGAAACGCCAGGAATGCGAACTGCCCACGAAAAGAATGCCGCCTCATCTTCAGGCGAGTAAAACCAGATCGAGCGGCAACGTACTTGAGGCATGACGGCTAACGTGATATGGACCGCAAAAGTGCGGAATAACATGGACGGATGTTCATCCTGGCGCCTCCCTTGCTGCAAGCTAAGTGCTTGTTTTATTTGAAGAATTCAGGCCAATATAGCGCAGAGCCGCGCTCTTAACAAACCACCAAACCCCGCAAAAGTGCGGAATAACATCGGCGGCTCGGTCGCAGCTCCGTGGCCAGCCGAACGTAAGTGCTTGTCGGCGCAGCATTTTTCCCGTGTCAGTCATTTACACGGCCAAATGAAAAGCCCACAAACCCCGCAAGGTAACGAACTCTGCGCACCCTTGCGGTGCCTGGGCGGCCCCCCGTACTTGCGATCAAACCTGTCGCAGCAAAGCCTGCCCCGCCCTCACCTCAGCTCCCGTCGTCAGCCCCTCTACCAGCTCCATACCCTTCGGCGCCAGCACCACGATGGTCGAGCCATGTTCGAACCAGCCCATCTCCTGTCCCCGCTTGAGCGACGCATCGCAGGCGATCACCTGCTCGCCCCGGTAGTCGTGGTGCAGGTTCAGGTCCAGGAAATGCAGGCGCACGCTGGCCACCAGGATGGCGCCCACGGGCACGAACGTCAGCGCCTGGCCTGAGGGCAGCGCGGCCTCGATCACGGCGCGGTCATTACGGCAGTAGAGACTGGGCACGCGCTTGAGCGCGATGGGGTTGACGTTCCACATATCACCCTGGATGTGCGTGACACGTTGCACCGTGCAATCGGTCGGTGCGTGAAAGCGGTGGTACATGCTGGCGCGCAGGCGCAGGGTGACGTAAGTGCCGCTCTGGTGTTGCGTCGCCAGCTCCTTGCTGCCCAGCAGCTCGCTGAGGCTGTAGGGCATGCCCTTGATCTGCAGCAACTCATCCCCTTCGATACGACCGTGGCCGCCGACGATGCCGTCGCTGGGGCTGCAAACGATCTGCGGGTCGGCGTCAAAAGGCCGTGCACCTTCTTTCAGTTCACGCACGAAGCAGTCGTGCAGGCTGTCGAAACTCTGTTTTTTCGCCTCGCCCAGGTCCAGATCGCCAAAGAACTTGAACAGGGCGATGGAGGCATCACGCACCAGCGGCTGGCGGATCTTGCTGAAGCGGCCCATGAAACGGGTCAACGCCACGCGGGGCAGGCGGTTGGTGAGCACGAAGTTCAGGCCTTCCTGTTGCAGCAGGCGGTCGCGGAATGTTTGGAATGTCATTTGGTTTTCACATGCCTGTCAAATGGTTTGAATACAAAGAGTCATCGTCGTTTCACACGGCTGCCCAAAAGGAAACCGAAAGACCATGACTTACGAACTTGCCTGGATCGCCGGCGCCGCCGGCCTTACTCTCCCTGCCCTCAAGCGCCGGCTCGAACTCTCGCGCGCCAAGCATCCTTCGCTGGCCGGGCACTCGCGCATGGCCAAGCGGCTGGCGCGCTGGATTCCGGGTTACGCCTACGACGAGGCTACCTTCTACGCCTGCGACGGTGCGCCCGACGACGTGGCACAGCAGCGCCGCGCGAGTTTTCTGGCGCTGGCCGGCCGGCTGCAGGCCAAGGCGCCGCTGTCCATCGCGATGACCAAAGAAGCACGCGAAGGCCTGCCGGACCTGCGCTTCACCGGCGCCTACCGCGTGCCCTACCAGTTCAGCCCCTACCTGCGCCAGCACCTGCAGGTGGGCGGCTTCGTGCAGGCCAGCGAGGGCGTGAGCGTGACGGACATCGACGGCAACCGTTACATCGACCTCACCGGTTCCTACGGCGTCAACGTCATGGGCATGGACTTCTACAAGTCCTGCATCGCGGCGGGTGCGCGCATTGCGCAGGACCTGGGCCCCGTGCTCGGCGCCTACCACCCCTGTGTGGCCGACAACGTGGCGCGTCTGCAGCAGATCAGCGGCCTGGATGCAGTGTCCTTCCACATGAGCGGCACCGAAGCCGTGATGCAGGCCGTGCGCCTGGCGCGTTACCACACGGGCAAGCGTCACCTGGTGCGCTTCTGCGGCGCCTACCACGGCTGGTGGGAAGACGTGCAGCCCGGCCCGGGCAACCCCCTGCCCCCGCGCGAGACCTACACCTTGCGCGACATGCACGAGGCCAGCCTCAAGGTGCTGCGCACCCGCTGCGACATCGCCTGCGTGCTCATCAACCCGCTGCAGGCCCTGCACCCCAACAAGAACGCCCCCGGCGACTCCACCCTTCTGGACAGCAGCCGTAGCGCGGGCTACGACCGCGCGGCCTACACGCAGTGGTTGCAACAGGTGCGCGAGGTCTGTACCGCGCGCGGCATCGTGCTGATCTTCGACGAGGTGTTTCTGGGTTTCCGCCTGGCAGCCCGTGGCGCGCAGGAATACTTTGGCGTGAAGGCGGATCTGGTCACCTACGGCAAGACCCTGGGTGGCGGCCTGCCCGTGGGCGTGGTCTGCGGCAGGAAGGAGCTGATGCAACGCTTCCGCGAGGACAAGCCGGCCGACATCTGCTTCGCGCGTGGCACCTTCAACGCCCATCCCTATGTGATGGGGGCCATGAACGAGTTCCTGCGCCGGCTGGACACGTCCGAGATCAGCGCGATCTACCGCGACCTGGACGCCACCTGGGATAAGCGCCGCGAGCGCTTCAACGCCCGCATGTTGGTCGAAGGCCTGCCGCTGGTCGCGGCGAACATGAGCAGCGTCTGGACGCTGAGCTACACCCGCCCCTCGCGCTACAACTGGATGCTGCAGTACTACCTGCGCGATCATGGCCTGGCCCTGAGCTGGGTGGGCACGGGGCGTTTCATCTTCAGCCTGAACTTCACGGATGCCGATTTCGAAGACATGCTGGAACGTTGTGTGCAGGCCGGCCTGCAGATGCAGCGCGACGGCTGGTGGTGGCAGGCCCCGGGCCAGACGAACAAGACCATCAAGCGCGGGCTGCTGCGGGAGATGCTGGGACAGCTGTTCAAACGCTGACGTGCCCGCTGGTTCGAGAAGGCCCCGGAGAGATCCAGGGCCTTTTTCATTCAACCCTGCTGACGGGCCAGCTCGGCCTCATGCTCGGCACGTTCTTCGAGCAGGTACTCGGGCTTGGCGATCAGCTCGCCCTGCAGCAGGTACAGCGGCGACTTCCAGTAGAGCAGGATGTCGTGGAAGGGGTCGGTGATGATCTTGGTGGCCCAGACGATGCCGGTGGTCAGACTCTGGCTCACGGCCAGCTGCAGCACGCGGAACACCAGACCGCCCACGCCCAGCCAGAGCCAGAGCCAGCCCACGTTGAGCACAAAGCCGCTGGGTTGGGTGTGCGCCTCCAGCAGACCAAAGAAGTCCGGCTGCAGCCACAGCGCCACGGGCAGGCCGGCCCAGACGGCGATGAGCACCACCTTGCGTTTGAGGTTGTAACCGACCTTGATCTCTTCCTTGTACTCGTGCGTGGCCTGGTTCACCTCGTCGTAGCCATTGGGCTCGAAGAAGAAGTGGCCCGACTGGCGCGAGACCATGGAGATCAGCCAGGCGATGAGCGCGGCCACCGGCGGCTGGATGAAGAGGAAGGCGTAGGCCACCAGGAAAGAGATGGCACTCAACAGGTGCAGGGACTGGTTGATGCGGCTGTGGTGGTAGTAGCGGTGGTCGTCCCAGCGCTGGACTTTCAAGGCTTGCAGGAATTGGCTCACGGAGGCTCCTTGTATCGAAGATGCTGGACGCGGAGAGGCCACGCCCAGGGCGCATGCTCGGCCCGCTTCATGAAAAGTCGATGACAGCCCACCCACTGTCATCAAAAATTCATGCATCTCCACAGCCAGGCGCCCGCCGCTGTCATCGAACTGAGATAAACGCGCCGCAAGATGGGTGCATGAAACCCGACACCACCGACATCCTGGTCGAAGACCTGCCGCCGGCGCAGACGCATCTGCGCATCGCCGTCGTCACCGAGACCTACCCGCCCGAGATCAACGGCGTGGCGCTCACGCTGCAGCGCGTGGTGGAGGGCCTGCGCGAGCGCGGCCACCAGGTCCAGCTGGTGCGCCCGCGCCAGGCCAGCGAAGCCCCGCCGGGTGAATCGGGCGACGTGCTCATGCGCGGCATGCCCATCCCGCGTTACCCGCACCTGCAGCTGGGCCTGCCCTCGCGCCGCCAGCTCGAACCGTTGTGGACGATCAAGCGGCCGGACCTGGTGCACATCGCCACCGAAGGGCCGCTGGGCTGGTCGGCGCTGCGCGTGGCGCGCAAGCTGCGCATCCCGGTCACCTCGGACTTCCGCACCAATTTCCACGCCTACAGCAGCCACTACGGCATGGGCTGGCTCAGCAAGCCCATCATGGCCTACCTGCGGCGCTTCCATAACCAGACGCTTTGCACCATGGTGCCCACACGTGGCCTGGCCGAACGCCTGAACGCCGCCGGCTTCGAGCGCCTGCAGGTGGTGGCGCGCGGCGTGGACACCGGCATCTTCGACCTGACCCAACGCAGCGAGACGCTGCGCGCCAGCTGGGGCGCAGCGCCCGAGACACCGGTGCTGCTCTGCGTGGGCCGCCTGGCCAAGGAGAAGAGCCTGCCGCTGCTGGTGCGCGCCTATGCCCAGGCGCGGCTGCAACGGCCCGACCTGAAACTGGTGCTGGTGGGCGACGGCCCGATGCGGGCCGAACTACAGGCGCTGGCCCCCGACGCGATCTTCACGGGCCAGCTCGGCCGCGCGGAACTGGCACGGCACTACGCCAGCTCGGACATCTTCGGTTTCCCCAGCCAGACCGAGACCTTCGGCAATGTGGTGCTGGAGGCCATGGCCAGCGGCCTGGCCGTGCTGGCTTACGACTACGCAGCCGCCGCGGAAAACATCGCGCCCGGACAGACCGGCCTGCTGGCGCCCATGGACGACAGCGAAGCTTTCGTGCGCCAGCTGGTCGAGCTGGCCCAGGACGATGGGCTGCGCCTGCGCCTGCGTTCCGCCGCGCGCGGAGCAGCCCAGTTACGCGACTGGCCGGGCATCGTGGCGCAGATCGAAAGCGTGATGAAGCTGGCCATCGCCGACGGCCATGTGGCCAGCGGCGCCCGCCTCTCAATCGCGTCGCAACAAGTGGCCTGACAAGGCCTTCAGTCCGGAGCGGCGACGGCGGCGCCAGAGTGTGCTGACTATGAAAAGAATCAGGCCCAGGCCGGCCAGAGCCATGACCCGTTGCGCCGGCAGCTCCAGGGCGATCAACCCCGCATAGAGGCCCAGCAGCACCAGGATGCTGAGGTTTTCGTTGAAACCCTGCACCGCGATGGACTGGCCTGCCGTCAGCAGGCGGTGGCCGCGGTGCTGCAACAGCGCGTTCATGGGAACGACCATCATGCCACCCAGTGCTCCCACGGCGAGCAGCACGGGCACGGCGGCACGCCAGTCGGAGATGAACAACGCACTCACCATGAAGGCGCCCATGAGCTGGCCCAGTGGCAAAACCGCCGTGGCGTGGCGCAGGCGCAGGCGGCTGGCCACGAGCACGGCCCCGCCCACCACGCCCAGGGCCACGACGCCCTGCAGATAAGCCGCCTGGTCCAGGCCCAGGCCCAGCGCCTGCACGGCCCACAGCAGCACCGCAAACTGCAGCATGGCACCCAGACCCCAGAACACCGTGGTCACGGTCAGCGAGAGACCGCCGCTGCGGTCTCGCCAGAGCAAAGCATTGGCATGACGGAAGTCGGCCAGCATCTGCAGCGGACCCCGCCCGCGTACCGGGTAAGACACGCCGCTGGGCACGATAAACAGATTGCAAAGCGCCGACAAGCCATAGAGCACGATCACGATGAGGAGCGAAACGTTGAGCGCAGCCGAAGAAGCACCGGCCGAGAGCGGCCACAGCCCACCGCCCCAGGCTGCTGCCGGCGACGCAAGCCACAGCGGCGCCACCAGCAGGCCACCCAGCACCGTGCCCAGCAAGACCGAGAGCACCACGGCCGACTCCACCCAGCCATTGGCCGCTACCAGTGCGGCCGGCGGCACGCTCTCTGTCAACAGGCCGTACTTGGCCGGCGCGTAGGCCGAGGCACCCAGGCCCACCAGGGCAAAGGCCAGCATGGGATGCACGCCATACAGCAGGGCCAGCGCGCCCAGCAGCTTGAGCCCGTTCATCCAGGCCATCAGACTGCGTTTGCAGACAGCATCGGCCAGCGCGCCGATGAAGGGCGCCAGGAAGACATAGGACAGCGTGAAGGCGAACTTGAGCAGCGGCGCCCACCAGACCGGCGCGCCCAGGTGGTGCAGGTGGGCGATGGCGACGATGAGCAGCGCGTTGTCGGCCAGCGAGGAGAGGAACTGGGTGGCCATGAGCCACCCGAAGCCGCGCGGTAACTGCCTAGACATTCGCCATCGGACGGGCCGGTTCGGCCAGCCGGACCAGACTCTCGGTGCCGGCGGCGCCAGCGAGAGCCAGTACGGCCAATGCATTGCGCCGGCCAATGCCCTGGTAGGCGATGCCCTGCTCCTGCAACTGCTGCGGGTCGTAGAGATTGCGGCCGTCAATGATCAGCGGATGGCGCATGGCCTGGCGGATCTGGTCGAAGTCGGGGTTGTGGAAGAGCTTCCACTCCGTCACCACCAGCAGGGCATCGGCACCGTCCAGGGCGGAGATCGCGTCACCCACGAGCTTGAGGCGCGACAGGCCGTCCGGAATGTCGGCCAGGTCCTCGGCCAGCACGGCCTGCGCCGCCTCCATGGCCACGGGGTCGTGGGCCACCACCTCGGCGCCACGCAGGATGAGCTGGCGAATCAGATGGCGGCTGGGGGCTTCGCGCATGTCGTCGGTCTGCGGCTTGAAAGCCAGGCCCCAGAGGGCGAAGCGGCGCCCGCGCAGATCACTGCCGAAGTGCGCCATGACCCGGCGCGCCAGCACCTGGCGCTGGGCCTGGTTGACACGCTCGGTGGCTTCCACCAGCTGCATCTGACTGCCGTGCTGCTGCGCGGTCTGCATCAGGGCGCGCGTGTCCTTGGGGAAACAGCTGCCGCCGTAGCCGGTACCCGCGTAGAGGAAACTCGGGCCGATGCGGCTGTCGCTGCCGATGCCGCGGCGGATGGCGTCCACGTCCGCGCCCACCAAGTCGGCCAGGTTGGCCATCTCGTTCATGAAGGAGATGCGCGCAGCCAGCATGGCGTTGGCGGCGTACTTGGTGAGCTCTGCGCTGCGCACATCCATCCAGACCGTGCGCTCATGGTGGCGGTTGAGCGAAGCGTAGAGCCGTGTCATGGCCGCGCGCGCCATCTCGCCGGGGGCACCGGCGGGCAGGCCGATCACGATGCGGTCCGGGTGCATGAAGTCGTCGATGGCCTCGCCTTCCTTGAGGAATTCGGGGTTGGAGATCACGGCCAGGGGCAGCGCCTGCAGGCCACGCTCGCCCAGGGCCTCGGCCAGCACCGCGCCGACGCGCTCGGCGGTGCCCACCGGCACGGTGGATTTGTTCACGACGACCAGCGGATGCGTCAGGCTGCGGCCTACCTGGCGCGCTACCTCCAGCACGTGGACCAGATCGGCCGAGCCATCCTCCTTCGGCGGCGTGCCGACGGCGATGAACAGCACCTCGCAAGCCTCCAGCGCATCCGGCAGGCGGGTGGTAAAGAACAGCCGCTGGTCGCGGGTGTTGCGCTGGATCACGGTGTCCAGCCCGGGTTCGTAGATCGGCACCACGCCCGAGCGCAGCAGCTCCACGCGCCGTGGGTCGCTGTCCATGCAGACCACCTCATGGCCCATGTCGGCCAGACAGCTCGCCGTCACCAGGCCCACATAACCTGCACCGATCACTGATACTTTCATGGTCACCCCGCTTGTTTGTTCGCTCGATCATGGAAGCGTCATGTGACCGCGGCATGTCCGTGCCATGAACTATCGGTGACCGGCCCGCGGACCGGCGCGATGCACCCGCCACTCAGGCAGAAACCGGCACGCGCCGCGGCATCACGAACAGGCCGTTGCCAGCAGCCTTGGCCTCGCGCTTGGCCAGCGCGGCCTGGGTGGCCACCTCCTCCGCATCGCGGAAGGCCTGGCACCCGACCTGCACCGCGCCGATGGAGACCGTGGTGCAGGGGAAGAAGCGCATGACACCATGCCGGTCCTCGGCGTGGATGCCGCCACACAGGCGGGCCGCCTCGTCGAAGAGTTCGCGCGCCTGCTGGGCGAATTCGTCGACGATGCGCTCGCAGCGCCGCGCCCAGTCGTCGCTCTGGAACAGGATCATGAAGTCATCGCCACCCACATGACCGACGAAGTCGCGCTGCGGATCGCTGTGCGCCACGGCCAGCCGCGCCAGCAGGCGGATCATCTCGTCGCCGCGCCAGTAGCCGTACTGGTCGTTGAAGGGCTTGAAGTTGTTCATGTCGATGTAGCAGGCGACGAACTCGCCCTGGCTCTCGATCAGGCGCTTGATGTGCAGGCTGATCGGGATGTTGCCCGGCAGCGAGGTCAGCGGGTTGGCGTGGCGGGCCGCCTCCAGGCGCAGTTCGGTGACCGAGCGCACCAGCTGCTCGCCCGTGCCCAAGCCCACGTAACGACCGTTCTCGGTCACGATGAAACCGTCGCTCAGGTAACGCTGGTCCTGCGAGGTCAGGATGCCCACCAGCTCCTCGATGTCGTGGCTGCGCTCGATCAGCCGCGGCTCCATGTTCGCCTGCAGCAGGCAGGACTTCTTGCCGAAGATCTCCCGGAAGTACAGGGTGGCGTAATGGTCCATGAACTGCTGGCGGTTGATGATGGCT
Organism: uncultured Hylemonella sp.; assembly: GCA_963512175.1. Lineage (GTDB taxonomy): Bacteria > Pseudomonadota > Gammaproteobacteria > Burkholderiales > Burkholderiaceae_C > Hylemonella. Next base: position 10,746 of record CAUPLI010000012.1, read on the forward strand.
TGCGGACGTTCGTCATCCACCACCGCTACCGCGTGCAGCTCGGGATAAGCCTGGAAGAGGGCCGCCACCTCGTCGTTGTTGGCACTGCGCCCGACCGCGGGCGCGTGGATGAGGGACAGATGGCGCAGTTGCCCCATGCGCGTCACGTAACGTTGCTCGGGCATCACCGCCACCCGCGTGTCGTGCAGCACCTGGGCGGCTGCAGGCAGCATGTCGGACGGCACGTCCCGGTCGGGTCGGCCCAGGAAATAACCCTGGCCGTAGCTGATGCCGAGATCGCGGATGACGCGCAGGTCGGCCTCGTTCTCGATGCCCTCGGCCACCAGGGCCGTGCCGAAGACATCGGCGATCTGCAGCAGGGCCTGCAGGGTCTTGAGCTTGTCGGCGCTGCAGCTGATGTCGCGGCTGAAGTACTTGTCGATCTTGACGATGTCGGGCCGGATCTGCGACCACAGGCGCAGGCTGGAGCGGCCGTCACCAAAATCGTCGAGCGCCAGCGACAGGCCCACGGCGTGCAGCGCCCGGGCCACCTCGACCAGGCCGTCCATGTCATGCACGCGCTCGTGCTCGGTGATCTCCAGCACCACCATGCGTGGCGATACCTCCAGCGCGCGCATGGCCCGCGCCAGCGTCTGGGTGCCGTCCACCGCCACCAGCCGCTCCAGCGCGTGGGCACTGATGTTGAGAAACAACCGTCCCGGCTGGCGCTGCTGCCCCCAGTGCCGCAGCGCCAGATAGACGCAGTACAACTCGAACTCATAGAGCAGGCCCTCGGCCTGGGCTGCGCACAGCAGTGCGTCGGCCGACTGCAGCAGGCTGCCCTGCGGCCCGCGGATCAGCGCCTCGTGCGCATGCATCGATGCGCTCTTGAGATCGACGATGGGCTGGAACACCGGGTGAAGGGCGTCGCTGCGCATCAGGCGAGCCAGCGGACCATCCCGTCCACTCAAAGCGGACAGGAATTGATGAGCAAAAAGACGGACGTGATCAATCATCGGTTGGCGTTGCGGAGCGTGCGCATCCTTCGGATCAACGAGCAGGGTTTCCAGCATTCCATTCCAGGGACCACAGTCCCAACGACAGGCAGACCGTCACTTTGCTGGCGCCACATGGCATGCACATGACAACGATATTTCCGTTTTGTGACATCGATGAAAAACACACACAACTGCAGCGATTGCGCCGGCACATAAAACTATATAAACTGTTTTTGTTTCAACCCGAACGACTTTGACCTCATGCAAGAACCTGTCTCATCCTCCTCCACCGCAACTCGCAAAAAGAGCCCGTCCGCCAAGAAGGTAACGCCGACCAAGTCCGTTGCGGGCAAGACCGCTCCCAAGACTGGCATCGCCAAGACCACCCAATCCAAAAGCGTGGCCAAGCCGGTCAAGACCAAGAAAACCAAGCTGGTGCGCGACAGCTTCACCATCCCCAAGGATGAGTACGGTGTGCTGGCCGAACTCAAGCAGCGCTGCGCCAAGCTGGCGCAGCCGAGCAAGAAAAGCGAGTTGCTGCGTGCCGGTATCAAGGCACTTTCGGCCATGAGCGACAAGAGCCTGCTGGCCGCGCTCAAGGCGGTGCCCTCGATCAAGACCGGCCGGCCCAAGAAGGCCTGAACGGCGCTACAAGACGTCAGGTGACTGCACGGATACCAGGGTGATCTGCGAAACGCCGTCGCGCAGACGATGGCGCAGCCACCAGACGGCGCCCTTCTTCACGCTGCATTCGCTGCCGTGGATGGCGAGCAGGCGTGCAATGGTCTGCCCCAGCACCGGCTGGTGCCCGATCACCACGGTGACACCCCGGCCCTCGGGCCACTGCACGGCCTGAAGCAACTGATCCACCGTGGCGTCCGGCCCGAGTTCCTCACGCAGCTTGTACTTGCGCCCCAGCGCCATGGCGGTCTGTTCGGTGCGGCGTGCCGGGCTGGCCAGGATGCGCGCGCCTTCGGGCAGCTGGCGGTCCAGCCAGGCCCCCATGCGGGCCGCCTGTTTCTCGCCGCGTGGGGTCAGCGCGCGCGCAAGGTCATCCCCGCCCGGCTGGGCCTCATGCGCTTCCGCGTGACGCCACAGCAGCAAATCCATCTATCCCCCACGAGACTCGCGTTGGGCGTAGCGCGCCATCAGGGCATCCTGGGCACTGATGGCCGGGCGGCCGGCCGCCGGCGCAACTTTGGTGTAGCGACCGTCCGGCTGCAGCTCCCAGCTGCCCTGGGTATCGCCCATGGCCGCCACCAGGCACTCATCAACGATGCGCTGGCGCAGCAGCGGGTCCAGCACCGGCCAGGCCAGCTCGACCCGGCGCAGCATGTTGCGGTTCATCCAGTCGGCGCTCGAGAGATAGAGTTCCTCGGTCTCGCCGGCGCGGAAATAGAACACCCGCGCATGTTCGAGGAAACGTCCGATCAGCGAACGCACGCGGATGTTGTGGGTCTGTCCGGGCAGTTGCGCGGGCAGCATGCAGGCACCACGCACGATCAGGTCGATCTTCACGCCCTGGCGACCGGCGGCGATCAGGGCGCGGATGATGGCCTCGTCGGTCAAGGCATTCATCTTGGCGACGATGCGCGCCGGCTGGCCGGCCGCGGCAGCGGCCCCCAGACTCTCGATCTTCTCCAGCAGCTTGCGATGCAGCTGGAAGGGCGCCACCCACAGGTGCTTGAGGCGCGGCAGGCGGCTCTGGCCGGCCAGGTGCACGAAGACATGCTCGATGTCGGCGGTCAGCCCCGCATCGGCCGTGAGGTGGCTGAGGTCGGTGTAGAAACGCGCCGTCACCGGGTTGTAGTTGCCGGTGGACAGGTGGGCATAACGCTTGAAGTGCCGGCCTTCGCGCCGCGTAACCAGCATCATCTTGGCGTGGGTCTTGAGGCCGACCACACCGTAAAGCACCTGCACGCCGATCGATTCGAGCTGCTCGGCCCAGTTGATGTTGACCTCTTCGTCGAAGCGCGCCTTGAGCTCCAGCACCACGGTCACTTCCTTGCCGCGGCGCACGGCCTCGCGCAGCAGATCCATCAGGACGGAATGGGCGCCGGTGCGGTAGATGGTCTGCTTGATGGCCAGCACCTGCGGGTCGTTGATGGCCTCGCGCAGGAAATCGAGCACCCCGTCGAAGCTCTCAAAGGGCTGGTGGATCAGCATGTCGCCGCGCTTGAGCTGTTCGAAGATGGACTGCCCGCTCACCAGCTGGACGGGATACGAGGGTTTGTAGGACGGGAAACGCAGGCGCGGCTCGTCCACCAGGTCCACCAGCTGGCCCAGACGCACCAGGTTCACCGGCCCGTGCACGCGGTACAGCGCGCCTTCTGGCAGCTCGAACTGGCGCAGCAGGAAACCGGCCAGGTGGTCGGAGCAGCCAGCGGACACCTCCAGCCGCACGGCCTGGCCGTAGTGACGGTGCTGCAGGCCCTGGCGCAGGGCGGTGCGCAGGTTCTTGACGTCGTCCTCGTCCACCGCGAGGTCGGAGTGACGCGTGACGCGGAACTGCGAGAACTGGCTCATCTCGCGCCCGGGGAACAGTTCGGCCAGATGTGCGCGGATCACGCTGGAGAGCGAGACGAAAAGGCGGCGCTTGCCGCACAGCGTCTCGGGCAGGCGGATCAGGCGCGGCAGGGCGCGCGGCACCTTGACGATGGCAATGTCGTTCTCCCGCCCGAAGGCATCGTGCCCGCCCAGACGCACGATGAAGTTGAGCGACTTGTTGGCCACCTGCGGGAAGGGGTGCGATGGATCGAGCCCCACCGGGATCAGCAGGGGCCGCACTTCCTGCTCGAAGTACTGCTTGACCCAGCGCCGCTGCGCGGTGTTGCGCTCGCCGTGCGAGATGATCTTGATGCCCTCCTTCTCGAAAGCCGGCATCAGCTCGTCGTTGTACAGGGCGTACTGGCGCTCCACCAGGGTATGGATGGCCACCGACATGGCGTCAAAGGTCGCCGCGGTGTAGGTGCCCTGCGGGTCCTGGCCCTGCTTGGCGCTCAGATGGGGTTCAGCCCGCACCTCGAAGAACTCGTCCAGGTTGGAGGACACGATGCACAGGTAGCGCAGGCGCTCCAGCAACGGCACCTCGGGGCGGCAGGCCCAGTCGAACACGCGCCAGTTGAAGGCCAGGATGCTCTGGTCGCGGTCCAGCAGGGCCGGCACGGTGCTCGGGTAGGCGCTCTCGGCAGACACGATAGGGTCCAAGCTGTAAGGTAACAAGTTCATGACAAATTGTTTACAGCTTTGATGACAGTGATGTGACAGCTTCGTCCGCCAGCAAGCGTTTGGCTTGCGGCTGTCGCGCCGGGGCCAGGTGCGCCAGGAATTGCCGGCCAGCCTGCCCCCAGCTGAACACCTCGGCCCGCTGGCGGGCCGCATGGCGCGGCACGGCCTGCGCCCGGTACCAGGCTTGTTGCAGGTCCTCGTCCAGCACCCCGCCCTGGGCCCGGCCTTCGTGCTGGCCCAGCACCTCCAGCGGGCCATCCACCGGATAGGCCGCCACGGGGGTACCGCAGGCCATGGCCTCCAGCATGACCAGGCCGAAGGTCTCGGAACGGCTGGGCATGACAAACACGTCGGCCGCCGCATAGACCTGCGCCAGTTCGGCCCGTGGCAGGATGCCCAGCCAGTGCACCCGCGGGTAGCGTTCCTTCAGCGTGGCCTCCAGCGGCCCCACGCCGCAGACGATCTTGCAACCCGGCACATCAAGCTGCAGGAAAGCCTCGATGTTCTTTTCATACGAGACGCGACCGACGAACAGTGACACAGGACGGGGCAGATCCTTCAGCTGTGGGTGCAGGCGCACCTCGTCCTGGTAGGGGAAGAGGCGCAGGTCCACACCATGCGTCCAGGAGCGCAGGTTCCTGAAACCACGCTGTTGCAACAGATTCACAACACCCTGCGTGGGCACCAGCACACCCGAGGACGGACGGTGGAAGTGGCGGAACAGGGCATACCCCCAGGACAGGGGCACACGCAGCGCGGCCTGCAGGATTTCCGGAAAACGGGTGTGGTAGGCCGTGGTGAAGGCCAGGCCGTGTTTCAGGCAATAGGCCCGTGCCGCCCAGCCCAGCGGGCCTTCGGTGGCGATGTGGATGGCCTGCGGCGCCAGCGCGTCCAGGCGCTGGCTCAGCGCCTTGCGCGGCCGCACGGCCAGGTCGATGCCGGCGTAACCCGGGCAGGGGCGCGTGCGGAACTGGCCGGGGTGGATCACCTCGACCTCATGCCCCGCCTGGCGCACCTCGCGCACCAGCTCCACCAGCGTGGTGACCACGCCGTTGACCTGGGGCTCCCAGGCATCGGTGATCAACGCGATCTTCATGCAGTGGCAGCTCGTACGGCGGCCTGCAGGGCCTGGGCCGGTGCCGTGTCGCCCCAGTGCACCAGTTCGAGCCGGCCATCGTGGTGCTCGACCAGGGCGGTCAGGCTTTCGACCCAGTCACCGTCGTTGCAGTAGAGCACGCCTTCGATCTCGCGGATCTCGGCGTGGTGGATGTGGCCGCAGACCACGCCCTGGTGGCCGCGTTTCTTCGCCTCGTGCGCCACGGCCAGCTCGAAGTCGCTGATGAAGTTGACCGCCTTCTTGACCTTGTGCTTCAGGTAGGCCGAAAGCGACCAGTAGGGCAGGCCGACCTTGGCGCGCAGATGATTGAGGTAGCGGTTGAGCTTGAGCGTGAACTCGTAGAGGTTGTCACCCACATAGGCCAGCCACTTGGCGCACTGGATCACGCCGTCGAAGTAGTCACCGTGCGTGACCCACAGGCGCTTGCCGTCGGCCGTGACATGCACGGCATCGTCCACCACCTCGATGCCGCCGAACTGGTGGCCGATGAAACCGCGCGCGAACTCGTCGTGGTTGCCCGGCACGAAGACCACGCGGCAGCCCTTGCGCGCGCGGCGCAGCAGCTTTTGCACCACGTCGTTGTGGGCCTGCGGCCAGTACCAGCGTCGGCGCAGCTGCCAGCCATCGATGATGTCGCCCACCAGGTAGAGGTGTTCGCTGGAACTGGCCTTGAGGAAGTCCAGCAGGTCCTCGGCGCGGCAGCCGGGTGTGCCCAGGTGCAGGTCGGAGATGAAGACGGCGCGGTAGCGCTTGCCGCCGCCCTTGTCGTCGTCATGGTCGTCCTCATGCGCCTGACGCGCCATGGCCTGCCCCAGCCAGCTGCTGCGGTGATCGAGCGCGCTCTTCATCAGGCGCCGAAGAAATGTTTGCGGTAGCGCGCCGGCAGGTCGCTGATGCGCATCAGCATGGGCAGGTCGGCGCTGTTGAAGTCCGGGTCCCAGGCCGGGGCACCCAGCACCTTGGCACCCAGTCGCAGATAGCCCTTGATCAGGGCCGGCGGCTCGACGTCCAGGCTGCTGTCGAGCTCATCGACCGGCAGCGGCAGGCGCGGCCAGACCTGGTGCTCGATGGGCGCCATATGGGTCTCGCGCACCTGGCGCCAGATGCTGGCCGCCACGTCGCCGCTGATCACGCCGTTGTGCAGCATGGGGATGCTGGCGCAGCCGATCATGGTGTCGAGCTTGTTGCGCACCATGAACTCGGCCAGCGCGCCCCACAGGGCCATGATGATGCCGCCATGGCGAAAATCCGGGTGCACGCAGCTGCGGCCCAGCTCCACCATGCGCTCGCGCAGGGCGCGCAGGCGCGTGAGGTCGAACTCCAGCTCGCTGTAGGTGCTGCCGATGCGCTGGGCCTGCTCGGGCGTGAGCACACGGTAGGTACCGATGACCTGCTGGGTTTCCTGGTCACGCACCAGCAGGTGCTCGCAGTAGTCGTCGAACAGGTCCACGTCGTGGCCGGGCACCGCGGTGGACAGGCGCGCGCCCATCTCGCCGACGAAGATGTCGTGCCTCAGGCGCTGCGCCGCACGGACTTCGTCGAGGTGGCGCGCCCACGAAACTTCAAAGCCGCCGCGCTCTTGCGCAGGGACCGGCTGATCAGGGCGGTGAAGTGACCCCCGAGGCATGGCAACGGGAGACAGCGGGAAGGTGGGGTTGGGCAGTTCTTTCATTTTTTTCTCCTTGGCTGATGTCAATCAATTTGTTGGGCTCGTAAAAAAGCCCCGGCTCAGCGGGGCTCGCAAGAATTCAGGTGACGACGGTGCCTCCATCGCGGCGCCGTTCGACCAGGGTGGCCGTGCCGCCGTCGCCCTGGGTGTTGAAGAAGATGAAGCGCCGGTCCGGCGTGCCCACGATGCTGGACCGCAGGGAGGTCCGTCCCCCTGCGCGGGCCAGTGCCGCCACGGCCAGCGTGCGGGCGCGCAGGTCGTCGGGCATGACCAGCCAGCGCCCCTGGCGCTCCAGGATCTCGATAGCGCCATGCAACTCCCCCTGGTCGACGAACAGGGCCAGCACACCATGGCGGGGGTTGCTGTCCAGCGGCTGGAACAGCAGGCCGGCGGCGCGCTGCTCGGGGCTCAGCGACCAGTGATGCAGCACCTGGGTACGCCCGGGCTGCGCCGGCCCCTCGTCCCCCTGGAACACGGGCCACCAACCGGCATCGCGCAGGCGGCCGGCCTCCCGGCCCATGGCCGGGCCGGGCCGGACCTCGCCGGGTTCGCGTGGGGTGGGGTTGCCGTAGTCCTGCATGGCTTGCAGTGTGATCAGGCTTGATGACGGCTTTGTGGCTGCCGCATGACATCTCCATGACATCAGCCATCCGGATCGGTAGGGGCTTGCCATCGATTCAATGTTTCAAGTATCATTGAAACATGAAAAAAGCCAAGACCACCGAAAACGAGGCCCTGCGCTCCCTGGCGGCGCTGGCCCAGGCCCAGCGCCTGCGCGCCTTCCGCGCGCTGGTGGTGGCCGGCCCCGCCGGGCTCACGCCCGGCCTGCTGGCGGTGCAGCTGGACATCAGCCCCAGCGCCCTCTCCTTTCACCTCAAGGAACTGGTGCACGCCGGCCTGGCCAGCAGCGAGCCCGATGGCCGGCATCTGGTCTACCGCGCGGACTTCGCGCAGATGGATGCATTGCTGGCGTATCTGACGCGGCACTGCTGCCAGGGCGCCAGTTGCGACATCAAACCGGCAAGCCGCAAGGCCTGCGCACCTGCCGCATGAAGCTGGCCGACACCCTGAACCTCGAGTGCGCCTGCCGCACGCTGGACGCGCAGCAGCTGCGCACCGAGCTGGAGACCACCCCGGCCCTGAGCGGCCTGGTCGATCAGCTCGCGCTGAGCCACCCGCACCTGTTCGCCGCCACCGTCGTCTTCCTGGATCCGAAAACACGCGACGAGATCGCGCAGGCCGTGGCCGCGCTCGATCGCGTGTGTGCCCTGCCCGCCTGGCAGAAGCACGCCCTTGCGGGCGCTGATGCCCAGACAAGCGAAGACCACGGGCCGCAGGGCGTGTTCATGGGCTACGACTTCCATCTCAGCGCCGAGGGGCCCCGGCTGATCGAGATCAACACCAACGCGGGGGGCGCCTTCCTCAACGCGGCGCTCGCGCGGGCACACCGCGCCTGCTGCGGCGCCATGCCCGCTTTCATGGACCCGAACGGCGAACTGGACCGGACCGAGGCCGTGATCGTGGACATGTTCCGCAGCGAATGGCAGGCCCAGCGCGGTGAGCGCCCCTGGCGCAATGTGCTGATCGTCGACGACGAGCCGCTGGCCCAGTACCTGGCACCCGAATTCACCCTGGCGCGCAACCTCTTTGCCGCGCAGGGCCTGCGGGCCGTGGTGTCCGATCCCCGGGAACTGCAGTGGCGCGACGGTGCGCTGTGGCATCCGGCCCTGCCCGCAGACCAGCCGGTGGACCTGGTCTACAACCGCCTGACGGACTTTGCACTGGCCCAGCCCGAACACGCCGCCCTGCGCGCGGCCTGGGCCGCAGGCGCGGTCGTGCTCACCCCGCATCCGCGCGTCTACACCGTGGCCGCCGACAAGCGCCGCCTGATCGACCTGTCCGACCCGGCCCACCTCGAAGCACTGGGCGTGACCGCGGCCGACCGTGCCCGGCTCGCACGCGTGGTGCCAGCCACCGAGGCCGTCACGGCCGAAGGCGCCGAAGCCCTGTGGGCACGCCGGCGCAGCCTGTTCTTCAAGCCCGCCACAGGCTTCGGCGCGCGCGCCGCCTACCGCGGCGACAAGCTCACCCAACGCGTGTGGCGCGAGATCGTCGCCGGTGACTACGTGGCCCAGGCCCTGGTGCCGCCCAGCGAGCGGCTGGTCAGCGTCAACGGCCAGGCCCAGCGCCTCAAGCTGGACCTGCGCGCCTACGCCTACCGGGGCCAGGTTCAACTGCTGGCCGCGCGCACCTGGTCCGGCCAGACCACGAACTTCCGCACCGAAGGCGGAGGTTTCTCGCCCGTCGTGGTGCTGCCCGATGCCCTCCAACCCGACGGCCCCGCCGTTTCCCTCTCTCCTGACGCCGCATGAACTCACCTGCCCTGAACGTCCTCTTCCTCTGCACGCACAACTCGGCGCGCAGCATCCTGGCCGAAGCCACACTCAACCACATCGGCGGCGGCCGTTTCAAGGCGTATTCCGCCGGAAGCAGCCCGCGCGAGAACCAGCAGCCCAATCCCCTGGGCCTCAAGGCCCTTCAGTCTGTCGGCATCGACACCTCCGGCCTGCGCAGCAAGAGCTGGGACGAGTTCGCCGGCGCGAACGCACCGCAGATGGACCTGATCATCACGGTCTGCGACAACGCCGCGGGTGAGGTCTGCCCGATCTGGCCCGGCCACCCGGCCACGGCCCACTGGGGTTATGCCGATCCGTCCGAGGTGCAGGGCAGCGAGGAACAGCGGCTGGAGGCCTTCCGCCAGACGCTGATGGCAATCCGCCGCCGCCTGGACCTGCTGGTCAACCTGCCGCCGGAGAAACTGGCGCGCCAGCTGATCCAGGGCACGGCCCGTGATCTGTCCGGGAAAGCCTGAGATGAGTGCGCAGTGTGAAGTGACAGCCAAGCAGGCTGCGGGCGCCCCCATGAGCGTGTTCGAGCGCTACCTCACGGTCTGGGTCTTCCTGTGCATCGTGGCCGGCATCGCGCTGGGCCAACTGATGCCCGAACTGTTCCAGGCCATCGGCCGCATGGAACTGGCCCGGGTCAACCTGCCGGTGGGCGGGCTGATCTGGGTGATGATCATCCCCATGCTGGTCAAGGTGGACTTTGGCGCCTTGCACGAGGTGCGTCAGCACGTGAAGGGCATAGGCGTCACGCTCTTCGTGAACTGGCTGGTCAAGCCCTTTTCCATGGCCCTGCTGGGCTGGTTCTTCATCCGGTATCTGTTCGCGCCGCTGCTGCCGGCCGAGCAGATCGACAGCTACATCGCGGGCCTGATCCTGCTGGCCGCCGCGCCCTGCACGGCCATGGTCTTCGTCTGGAGCCGCCTGACCGGCGGCAACCCGCTGTTCACCCTGACGCAGGTGGCCGTGAACGACAGCATCATGGTCTTCGCCTTCGCGCCGCTGGTGGCCCTGCTGCTGGGCCTGTCGGCCATCACCGTGCCCTGGGACACGCTGCTGACGTCGGTGGTGCTCTATATCGTGATCCCGGTGATCCTCGCGCAGCTACTGCGCAGGCAATTGCTGGCGCGGGGACAGGCCGCCTTCGACGCGGCGATGCTCAAGATCGGCCCCTGGTCCATCGCAGCCCTGCTGGCCACGCTGGTGCTGCTCTTCGCCTTCCAGGGCGAGGCCATCCTGAAGCAGCCGCTGGTCATCGCCTTGCTGGCGGTGCCGATCCTGATCCAGGTCTTCTTCAACGCCGGCCTGGCCTACTGGCTCAACCGCGCGGTTGGTGAAAAGCACGAGATCGCCTGCCCCTCGGCGCTGATCGGGGCCTCCAACTTCTTCGAACTGGCCGTGGCCGCCGCCATCAGCCTGTTCGGCTTCAACTCCGGCGCCGCATTGGCCACCGTGGTCGGTGTGCTGATCGAGGTACCGGTGATGCTGCTGGTGGTGCGCATCGTGAACCAGTCCAAGGGCTGGTACGAGCGCGGTACCACCGCCTGAATATCAGGCGCGCAGGGTGGCGGCCAGGCGCTCGGCGCAGGCCTGGGCCTGGGCCGCATCCCGCGCCTCCACCATCACGCGCACCAGCGGCTCGGTCCCGCTGGCGCGGATCAGCACGCGGCCGCTGTCGCCGAGTTCGGCTTCCACGGCTTTCGTTTCCGAAGCAAGCCGCGTGTTGGCCTTCCAGTCCTGCCCTGGCTGCAGGCGCACATTGATCAGGGTCTGCGGAAACAGCGTGACATCGGCCAGCAGCTGGGCCATGCTCTGGCCGCTGCGCACGCAGGTCTGCAGCACCTGCAGGGCCGAGACCAGGCCGTCCCCTGTGGTCTGCTTGTCCAGTGCCAGCAGGTGGCCCGAACCTTCGCCGCCCAGCAGCCATTTGTGTTTGTTCAGCTCTTCGAGCACGTAGCGGTCGCCGACTTTGGCGCGCACGAACTGCACGCCGCGTTTCTTCAGCGCCACTTCCACCGCCATATTCGTCATCAGCGTACCCACCACACCGGGCACGTGCTCGTCGCGGCCCAGCCTGTCGTCCACCATCAGGTAGAGCAGTTCGTCACCGTTGTACAGGCGGCCCGTGGCATCGACCATCATCAGGCGGTCGGCATCGCCATCCAAGGCCACACCGTAATCGGCGTGGTGGGCCTTGACCGCGGCCACCAGGGCTTGCGTGTGCGTGGCCCCGACCTCATGGTTGATGTTGAAACCATCCGGTGCGCAGCCGATGGCGATCACCTCGGCGCCCAGTTCGTGAAAGACCTTGGGGGCGATCTGGTAGGCCGCACCGTGCGCGGCATCCACGACGATCTTCAGGCCCTTGAGCGTGAGGTCCGTCGAGAAAGTGCTTTTGCAGAGCTCGATGTAACGACCGGCCGCATCGTCGAGCCGGCGCGCACGGCCCAGGCTGGCCGAGTCCGCCCAGACCGGCGGCTCGTCCACCGCCGCTTCCACCGCCAGTTCCCACGCATCGGGGAGCTTGCTGCCCTGGGCACTGAAGAACTTGATGCCGTTGTCGGGATAGGCGTTGTGGCTGGCACTGATGACCACGCCCAGGGAAGCGCGCTGCGCGCGCGTGAGGTAGGCCACCCCCGGTGTGGGCAGGGGGCCGAGCAGCACCACTTCCACGCCGGCGGAGTTGAAACCGGACTCCAGCGCACTTTCCAGCATGTAACCGGAAATACGGGTGTCCTTGCCAATCAACACCACGGGGCGCTCTTCCGTGCGCTTGAGCACTCGACCCACGGCATGGGCCAGGCGCAGCACGAAGTCGGGCGTGATGGGGGACTGCCCCACCGTGCCGCGGATGCCATCAGTGCCGAAGTATTTTCTGCTCATGTTTCTGTCCCCTGGAATTCTGTCCGTTGTCGAACGCTATTCATTTTATAGCGGCGAGGACCTGCAGCGCCTGCACGGTTTCCCGCACATCGTGCACGCGTACGATGGCCGCGCCCCGCTCCACCGCCAGCAACGCCGCCGCCACGCTGGGCGCCATACGCTCGTGCTGGCCGGCCGGTACCGGGCTGCCCGGTGGCAGGCCGGCCACGGCGCCCAGTGAAGACTTGCGCGACCAGCCGGCCAGCAGAGGATACCCGGCTGTCAGCAGCTCGCCCTGGCGCGCCAGCAGCGAAAAATTCTGCGCCACGGTCTTGCCGAAGCCGATGCCGGGATCGATCACGATGCGCTCCCTGGCCACCCCGAGTGATTGCAGCTCCTGGGCCGCCTGCTGCAGGAAGGCCAGCACGGCCGGCAGCACCTCGCCCTCCATGGGGCTGACCTGCATGGTGCGTGGCTCGCCGTGCATGTGCATGAGGCAGACGCCGCAATTCGGGTGATGGGCCACGACCTGCCTGCCGTCCAGCGGATCGGCCGCATCCAGCCAGCGCAGGGCCCAGATGTCGTTGACAATGTCGGCCCCCAGGTCCAGAACGGCCTGCATGACCTGCGGTTTGTAGGTGTCGACCGATACCGGCACGCCGAGCTTGAGCGCCTCTTGCAACACTGGCAGCACGCGCGCCAGCTCTTCGTCCAGCGGCACCTGCACGGCACCCGGGCGGGTCGATTCGCCACCGAGGTCCAGGATGTCAGCCCCGTCCTTGAGCAACTGCTCGCAATGGACCAGCGCGGCGCGTGTATCAGCGTGCCGGCCGCCGTCGGAGAAGGAATCCGGTGTGATGTTGACGATGCCCATGACCTGCGGTCTGGACAGGTCGATGGCGTAGCGGGTGGTCTGCCAGATCATGGGAAATCGGAAAGGATCAAAACAAAACGGGGCACTGGGCCCCGTTTGTGATTATCGCGCCGATCAGGCAGCGGTTGGTGAAGGATCAGTCTTGACCGCCGGTGTGCCACCGGCATCACCACCGCCGGAATTCGGCGTGCGCGGCGTCCAGTCCTTCGGGGGACGGGGCTCCTTGCCGGCCATGATGTCGTCGAGCTGTTCGCCGTCGATGGTTTCCCACTCCAGCAAGGCCTTGGCCATGGCGTGCATCTTGTCGGAGTTGTCCTCGATCAGTTTGCGCGCCTGGGCGTACTGCTGGTCGATGATGCGACGCACTTCGGCGTCGACCTTCTGCATGGTCTGCTCGCTGATGCTGGTGGTCTTGGTCACGGAACGGCCCAGGAACACTTCGCCCTCGTTCTCGGCGTAGACCATGGGGCCCAGGGCGTCCGTCATGCCGTAGCGCATGACCATGTCGCGCGCGATGTGGGTGGCACGCTCGAAGTCGTTGGAAGCGCCGGTGGTCATCTGGTTCATGAACACTTCTTCGGCAATGCGGCCGCCGAAGAGCATGCTGATCTGGTTCAGCATGTACTCGCGGTCGTAGCTGTAGCGGTCCTTCTCGGGCAGGCTCATGGTCACGCCCAGGGCGCGGCCACGCGGAATGATGGTGACCTTGTGCACCGGATCGCACTTGGGCAGCATCTTGCCGATCAGGGCGTGGCCGGACTCGTGATAGGCCGTGTTGCGGCGCTCTTCCTCGGGCATGACCATGCTCTTGCGCTCGGGCCCCATGAGGATCTTGTCCTTGGCCTTCTCGAAGTCCTGCATCTCGACCACGCGCGCGTTGCGACGTGCGGCCATCAGCGCGGCCTCGTTGCACAGGTTGGCCAGATCGGCGCCGCTCATGCCGGGGGTGCCACGGGCAATGATGGCGGGGGCCACGTCCTGCCCGATCGGGATCTTGCGCATGTGCACGTTGAGGATCTGCTCACGGCCACGGATGTCGGGCAGCGTGACGTAGACCTGGCGGTCGAAACGGCCCGGGCGCAGCAAGGCAGCGTCCAGGATGTCAGGGCGGTTGGTGGCAGCCACCACGATCACGCCCAGGTTGGTCTCGAAGCCGTCCATCTCGACCAGCATCTGGTTGAGGGTCTGCTCGCGTTCGTCGTTGCCGCCGCCCAGGCCGGCGCCACGCTGACGGCCGACGGCGTCGATTTCATCGATGAAGATGATGCAGGGTGCGTTTTTCTTGGCGTTCTCGAACATGTCGCGCACGCGGGCCGCGCCCACGCCGACGAACATTTCAACGAAATCGGAACCCGAGATGCTGAAGAAGGGCACCTTGGCCTCGCCGGCAATGCCCTTGGCCAGCAGCGTCTTGCCAGTGCCCGGGGGGCCGACCAGCAGCAGGCCGCGCGGAATGCGACCGCCCAGTTTCTGGAATTTCTGCGGGTCCTTCAGGAAGTCCACGACTTCCTTGACCTCTTCCTTGGCCTCGTCGCAACCGGCGACGTCGGCAAAGGTGACTTGGTTGTTGTTCTCGTCGAGCATGCGCGCCTTGCTCTTGCCGAAGCTGAAGGCGCCGCCCTTGCCGCCGCCCTGCATCTGGCGCATGAAGTAGATCCAGACGCCGATCAGCAGCAGCATGGGACCCCAGCTGACCAGCAGGGTCATGAGCAGGGAGCCTTCCTCGCGGGGCTTGACGTCGAACTTGACGCCATTGTTGATCAGGTCGCCGACCAGGCCGCGGTCCAGGTAGGTGGCGGTGGTGCGCACCTTGCGGTCGTCGGTGGTGGTGGCCAGGATTTCAGTGCCGCCGGGGCCTTCCTGGATCAGCGCGCTCTTGATGCGGTTGCTGCGCACTTCCTCCAGGAAATCGGAGTACCCCAGCGTGCCGGTCGCGGCGCCACTGCGGGTGTCGAACTGCTTGAACACCGTGAAGAGTACAAGCGCGATCACCAGCCAGACGGCGACTTTAGAAAACCACTGATTATTCAAGTGCAGCTCCAATAGGGATGCCAGGGAAAAACATAGCTTGTAGCCATTTTAGGCGTTTCAAGCCTGCGCCCGATTGATTTTGCCTGCGACAGCCATTGATCATGGAGGGGATTTGGGGGCGATTTCACGCTTTACACGCCGCTCCTCTGCGCTACGGAGGAAAGATCAGCCGGCCGCCACCGGCTTCAGACCCACGCCCACCAGGAAAGTTTCAGACGAACGGTCGCGCGAAGCCTTGGGTTTGACGGGTTTGACGGTCTGGAAATTGGCCCGGAAATGCTGGATGATCTCTTCGTAACCCCGGCCATGGAAGACCTTGGCCACCAGGGCGCCCGAAGGCTTGAGATGGTGCTGGCAGAAATCAATCGCCAGCTCGATCAGGTGTTCCATCCGGGCGGCATCGGCCGAGGACACCCCCGAGAGGTTGGGGGCCATGTCCGAGACCACCACGTCCGCCTGGCGGCCCTGCAGCAGTTCTTCCAGCCGGGCCAGCACCTCGGGTTCGCCAAAGTCACCCTGGATGTACTGCACGCCCTCGATGGGTTCCATGGGCAGCAGGTCCAGGCCGATGATGGTGCCCTTGAGTTCACCCACCGCCGCCCCGCCGGGCGCCATGCGCCGGCGCAGGTACTGGCTCCAGGCGCCGGGGGCACAGCCCAGGTCCACCACCACCTGGCCGGGTTTGATCAGGCGCAGGGTTTCGTCGATTTCCTTGAGCTTGTAGGCCGCCCGCGCCCGATACCCTTCCTTCTGCGCCAGCTTGACGTAGGTATCGTTGACGTGGTCGTTGAGCCAGGCCTTGTTGACCTTCTTGCTCTTGGTGTTGACTTTCATTTCTTTCCTTCGGGACCGGACAGATGGCCGTATCCCAACAATCCAACGATAATACGGGCATGCCCGCTATACAACTGACCCCTGCCGAACGCAAGGAATTCCGTGCCGAAGCCCATCACCTCGATCCCGTCGTGATGATCGGCAACGACGGCCTGACGGCCGCCGTCAAGAAGGAAACCGACTCTGCCCTCAAGGCCCACGGCCTGATCAAGGTGCGCGTCTTCTCGGACGACCGCGCCGCACGCGAAACCATCTTCCAGACCCTGGCCGAGGAGCTCAGCGCGGCGCCCATCCAGCACATCGGCAAGCTGCTGGTGCTCTGGCGTCCCAAGCCGGAGAAAGAGCGTACCGAGGACGAGGACCGCATGCCCGGTCCGCGCGACGTCAAGGTCCTCAAGTTCAGCAAACGCGGCGGTCAGCGCCCCGAAGTCCAGGTGTTGCGCGTGCTGGGCAACCAGCGCCTGACGCCCGGTGGCAAGGTCAAACGGGCCAAGCCCAAACAGACCAGCGTCAAGAAACGCAGCCAGACTTGAGACCTGCCCTCAGGTCTGGCGGCCCAGACGCCAGAAGGTGATGGCGGCACAGGCCCACTGCAAAAAATACATCCCGCTGCCGACCCGGTGCCAGAGCGCCAGGTTCTCCCGCGCCACGATGCGCGGCGCCACCGCGAACTCCACCAGCAGGGCCAGCAGCAGGCCACCGACGATGAACAGTTGCGTGGTCTGCAGGTCACTGACGACCACCTCGCCCTCCCGAGGCCTGGGTTGCAGCAGCAGGAGCAGCATGGCGCAGACCACCGAAACCCAGGTCTGTACGCTGAAGAGTTTTGCCGCCATGGCACCGGCCGCGGCCGGACTGGGCAGGTACACAAAAAGCAGGGGCACCACCAGGAAGCCGATGGTCGTCAGGCTACCCCACCAGAGCGCGGCGGCCCACAAGGGCAGATGGTCGCGCATTGTGCGCATGCGCCGCAATCCGTCTTTCAGCGGTAGCTGACGCCCACGATCTCGTAGCGCTTGATGCCGCCCGGCGCCTGCACCTCGGCCGTGTCGCCCTCCTCCTTGCCGATCAGGGCACGGGCGATGGGGCTGCCGACGTTGATGAGGCCCAGCTTGAGATCGGCCTCGTCCTCGCCCACGATCTGGTAGGTCACCGCGTCACCGGTGGATTCATCTTCCAGTTTCACAGTGGCGCCGAACACCACCTTGCCACCGGCATCGATAGAGGTCGGGTCGATGACCTGGGAGGCTGAGAGCTTGCTCTCGATTTCCTGGATGCGGCCTTCGATGAAGCCCTGGCGGTCCTTGGCGGCATCGTATTCGGCGTTCTCGCTCAGGTCACCCTGGGCGCGCGCTTCGGCGATGGCATTGATCACCCCAGGGCGATCCACCGTCTTGAGACGGTGCAGTTCGGCCTTGAGCTTCTCGGCGCCGCGGGTCGTGATCGGAATGGTAGCCATGTCTCTGGAGTTCTGTAGGGGTAAAAGTAACAGGGGCAGACCGGCGCGTGGCGCGGGCCTGCCCCCGAAGGTTCGGAAGATTATGCCAGTTGGGCGTGCAGTTCCTGCACCGAGTACACGTCCAGATTGTCCATGTACTTCATGCCCTCGACGGCCGCTTCCGCGCCAGCGATGGTGGTGAAGGTGGTCACGCGGGCCAGCAGGGCCGAGGTGCGAATGTAACGCGAATCGGCAATGGCGTTGCGGCGCTCTTCCACCGTGTTGATGACCAGGGCGATTTCCTCGTTCTTGATCATGTCCACGATGTTGGGACGGCCTTCGGTCACCTTGTTGACGACCTCGCAAGCCAGGCCTGCGGCCTCGATGGCCGCCGCCGTGCCCTTGGTGGCCACGATGGTGAAACCCAGGGCGATCAGGCCCCGGGCCACGGCCACGGCACGCGGCTTGTCGCTCTGCTTGACCGAGAGGAAGACCCGTCCGGACTTGGGCAGGCGCGTGCCGGCACCGAGCTGCGACTTGACGAAGGCTTCACCAAAGGTCTTGCCCACGCCCATGACCTCACCGGTGGACTTCATCTCGGGGCCGAGGATGGTGTCCACGCCGGGGAACTTCACGAAGGGGAACACAGCCTCTTTCACGCTGAAATAAGGCGGCGTCACTTCCTTGGTGATGCCCTGCGAGGCCAGGGTCTGGCCCGCCATGCAGCGCGCGGCCACCTTGGCCAGCTGGATGCCGGTGGCCTTGGAAACGTAGGGCACGGTACGCGAGGCGCGCGGGTTCACTTCAAGCACGAAGATCACGTCCTTGCCATCCTGCCTCTGGATGGCGAACTGCACGTTCATCAGGCCAATCACATTCAGGGCACCCGCCATGGCGGCGGACTGGCGCTTGAGCTCGTCCACGGTGGCCTGGGACAGGGAGTACGGCGGCAGCGAGCAGGCGGAGTCGCCGCTGTGCACGCCAGCCTGTTCGATGTGTTCCATCACGCCGCCGATGAAGGTCTTGCCCTCGGGGTCGCGCAGGCAGTCCACGTCGCACTCGATAGCGTCGTTCAGGAAACGGTCCAGCAGCACGGGGCTGTCGTTGCTGACCTTGACGGCCTCGCGCATGTAGCGCTCGAGGTCGCGTTGCTCGTGCACGATCTCCATGGCGCGGCCGCCCAGCACGTAGCTGGGGCGCACCACCAGCGGGTAACCCAGGGTCGCCGCCTTCTCTAGCGCCTCGGCCTCGGTACGCGCGGTGGCATTGGGCGGCTGCTTGAGGTTCAGCGTGCGCAGCAGGGCCGAGAAACGCTCGCGGTCTTCGGCCGCGTCGATCATGTCCGGGCTGGTGCCGATGATGGGCACGCCTTCGGCTTCCAGGCCCAGGGCCAGTTTGAGCGGGGTCTGGCCGCCGTACTGCACGATCACGCCGGTAGGCTTTTCCTTGTCCACGATCTCGAGCACGTCTTCCAGCGTCAGCGGCTCGAAGTAGAGGCGATCCGAGGTGTCGTAGTCGGTGGACACGGTCTCGGGGTTGCAGTTGACCATGATGGTCTCGTAGCCGTCTTCGCGCATGGCGAGTGCGGCATGGACGCAGCAGTAGTCGAACTCAATGCCCTGGCCGATGCGGTTGGGGCCGCCGCCCAGCACCATGATCTTCTTCTTGTTGGTCGGCTCGGCCTCGCACTCGTCCTCGTAGCTCGAGTACATGTAGGCGGTGTTGGTCGCGAACTCGGCGGCGCAGGTGTCCACGCGTTTGTAGACGGGGCGCACTTTCAGGGCGCGACGCGTGTCGCGCACCGCCTTCTCGCTGGTCTTGAGCAGCTTGGCCAGGCGACGGTCCGAGAAACCCTTTTTCTTCAAGGTGCGCAGCGTGGCCTCGTCCAGCGCGGCCAGGGCCTTTTCGCCCTTCTCGGCGGTCAGCTTGTCCAGGTCGAGTTCGATCTTCACGATCTCCTCGATCTGCACCAGGAACCATTTGTCGATCTTGGTCAGGTCGTAGACCTCGTCCACCGACAGGCCCATGGCGAAGGCATCGCCCACGTACCAGATGCGCTCGGGGCCGGGCTCGCCCAGCTCCTTCTCCAGCACCTCGCGATCCTGGGTCTTTTCGTTCATGCCGTCGACGCCGACTTCCAGGCCGCGCAGGGCTTTCTGGAAGGATTCCTGGAAAGTGCGGCCCATGGCCATGACCTCGCCCACCGACTTCATCTGGGTCGTCAGGCGGCTGTCGGCCGTGGGGAATTTCTCGAAGGCGAAACGCGGGATCTTCGTCACCACGTAGTCGATGCTGGGCTCGAAGCTGGCCGGCGTGGCACCGCCCGTGATGTCGTTGCGCAGCTCGTCCAGGGTGTAGCCCACGGCCAGCTTGGCCGCGACCTTGGCGATGGGGAAACCCGTGGCCTTGGAGGCCAGCGCCGAAGAGCGGCTCACGCGCGGGTTCATCTCGATCACGATCATGCGCCCGTCTTTGGGGTTGATCGAGAACTGCACGTTGGAGCCGCCGGTGTCCACGCCGATCTCACGCAGCACCGCCAGCGAGGCGTTGCGCATGATCTGGTATTCCTTGTCGGTCAGGGTCTGGGCCGGGGCCACGGTGATGGAGTCACCGGTGTGCACGCCCATGGGGTCCAGGTTCTCGATCGAGCAGACGATGATGCAGTTGTCGGCTTTGTCGCGCACGACTTCCATCTCGTACTCTTTCCAGCCCAGCAGCGACTCCTCAATGAGCAGCTCCTTGGTGGGCGAGGCCTCCAGGCCGCGCTTGCAGATCACCTCGAACTCTTCCGGGTTGTAGGCGATGCCGCCACCCGTGCCGCCCAGCGTGAAGCTGGGGCGGATGACGGTGGGGAAACCCACGGTCTTCTGCACCGCCCAGGCCTCTTCCATGCTGTGGGCAATGCCCGAACGCGCCGAGCCCAGGCCGATCTTGGTCATGGCCTGTTTGAACTTCTGACGGTCTTCGGCCTTGTCGATGGCTTCGGGCGTGGCACCGATCAGTTCGACCTTGTACTTGTCGAGCACGCCGTTGTGCCACAGGTCCAGCGCACAGTTCAGCGCGGTCTGGCCGCCCATGGTGGGCAGGATGGCGTCGGGTTTTTCCCTGGCGATGATCTTCTCGACCGTCTGCCAGGTGATGGGCTCGATGTAGGTGACGTCAGCCGTGGCCGGGTCGGTCATGATCGTCGCGGGGTTGCTGTTGATCAGGATGACCTTGTACCCCTCTTCGCGCAGGGCCTTGCAGGCCTGCACGCCGGAGTAGTCGAACTCGCAGGCTTGGCCGATGATGATCGGGCCGGCGCCGATGATGAGGATCGATTTAATGTCTGAGCGCTTGGGCATTTACTTTTTCTCCCCCAGCGTCTTGGGCTGGTTTTCCATTAGCGCCGTGAAGCGGTCGAACAGGTAGGCAATGTCGTGCGGGCCGGGCGAGGCTTCCGGGTGGCCCTGGAAGCAGAAGGCCGGCTTGTCGGTGCGGGTCAGGCCCTGCAGCGTGCCGTCGAACAGGCTCACGTGGGTGGCGCGCAGGTTGGCGGGCAGCGATTCCATTTCCACGGCAAAGCCGTGGTTCTGGCTGGTGATGCTCACACGGCCGTTGTCCAGGTCTTTTACCGGGTGGTTGGCGCCGTGGTGGCTGTTTTGCATCTTGAAGGTCTTGGCCCCGGAGGCCAAGGCCATGATCTGGTGACCCAGACAGATGCCGAAGGTGGGGATGCCGGCCTCGATGATCTCGCGCGTGGAGCGAATAGCGTAGTCGCAGGGCTCCGGGTCACCCGGGCCGTTGGAGAGAAACACACCGTCGGGCTTGAGCGCAAGCACGTCTTTGGCGGGTGTCTTGGCCGGCACCACGGTCAGTTTGCAGCCCCGCTGGGCCAGCATGCGCAGGATGTTCTTCTTGACACCGTAGTCGTAGGCCACGACGTGAAACTTGGGGGCGGTCTGCTCGCCGTAGCCCGAGCCCAGTTGCCATTCGGTCTGGGTCCAAGGGTAGGACTTGGCGGTGGTCACCACCTGGGCCAGATCCAGGCCCTTCATGCTGGGCGCGGCCTTGGCGGCGGCCAGGGCTTCGTCGATGCGGGCCTGGGTCACGGCCTCGCCGGCCTTGAGCGCCACGATAGCGCCGTTCTGCGCACCCTTGCTGCGCAGCAGGCGGGTGAGCTTGCGGGTGTCGAGGTTGGCAATGGCCACGGTCTTCTCGCGCACCAGGTACTGAGAGAGTGTCTCGGTACTGCGGAAGTTGGACGCCAGCAGGGGCAGGTCCTTGATGATGAGACCGGCGGCATGGATCTTCTCGGCTTCGACGTCCTCGGGGTTGATGCCGTAGTTGCCGATGTGCGGATACGTGAGGGTCACGATCTGCCGGCAGTAACTCGGATCAGTGAGGATTTCCTGGTAGCCGGTCATGGCGGTGTTGAACACCACCTCGCCGACCGTGGTGCCGGTGGCACCGATGGAATTGCCGATAAAGACCGTGCCGTCTGCGAGCGCCAGGATGGCGTGAGGGGTGGTTCCCTGGAGAGACAAAAGCACTGGGTACTCCGTTGGTTACGGGCGCGCCCACGCACTTACAGGAAACGGGTCCTGGCTGCTGCTTTAAAGAGGGATTGTTCGGCCTGAAATGCGCTGGGGCGGCTGGATTTCTGAACAGTTCAAGATTATAGCTTAGGGCCGAGGGGCCCTCGCATTGCTCACCTTGCGCAGCCCCGCCTTGCAAGGGCTTTGAGAAACGGCTCAGACTGCCGTGACCGCTACGGCGCTGGCGTGCAGACAGATGGCGGCGGCGGCGGCCACATTGAGCGACTCCTCACCGCCAGGCTGGGCGATGCGGACGAAGAGCGCGGCGCGCGACATCAGTTCAGCCCCGACGCCCTGCCCTTCATGGCCCAGCGCCCAGGCGCAAGGCCAGGGCAACTTCTGCCGCTGGATCAGTTCACCCTGATGCGAACTGGTCACGATGATGGGCACAGCCAGTTCTTTGAGGGTCACGGCATCCAGTCCCTCGATCAGGTGCAACCCAAAATGCGCGCCCATACCAGCCCGCAGCACCTTGGGGCTCCAGAGCGCTGCCGTACCCTTGATGGCGATCACCTGTTGGAAACCGAAAGCCGCCGCGCTGCGCAGGATGGATCCCACGTTGCCGGCGTCCTGCACGCGGTCCAGGATGACCGAGGCCAGGCCGGGCTGCAGAGCTGCGTCAGTCGGCAGATCGAACACAAAACCCAGTCGGGACGGTGATTCCAGGCCGCTGATGCCGTCGAACAGCGCATCGGGCACCAGCAGGGTCTTGGCCGCACAGGCACCGAACTCGGCTGCAAAAACCGGCCAGGCAGATTCAGCAAAAACAGCGATCGCCGGGGATCGTCCGCGCTGCAAGGCGGCGCGGCAGAGATGGTCCCCCTCCACCCAGAAACGGCCCGTCTTGCGGTAGGCCGTGCTGTCCTGCGCCAGGCGGCGCAGCTCCTTGAGCAGCGGGTTGTCACGCGAACTGATGAGGATCGGATCCTGACTCACCGCAAGACCTCCGTCACCGGGGCAAAAGTCTTGCGGTGCTGCGGGCAGGCGCCGTGCTGGCGCAAGGCCGCCAGGTGCTCGGCGGTGCCGTAACCCTTGTGGGCCGCAAAACCGTACTGCGGGAACTCGCGGTCGTATTCGGCACACCAGCGGTCACGGTGCACCTTGGCCAGGATGGAGGCGGCCGAGATCGCCGGCACGGTGGCATCACCCTTGACGATGGCTTCGGCCAGCACGTCCAGCACCGGCAGGCGGTTGCCGTCCACCAGCACCTTGGCAGGCTTGAGACGCAGGCCCTCAACGGCGCGACGCATGGCCAGCAGCGTGGCCTGCAGGATGTTCAGCGTGTCGATCTCTTCCACACTGGCTTCGGCGATCGAGCAGCACAGGGCCTTGGCGCGGATCTCGTCGTACAGCTTCTCGCGGCGCGCAGCGCTGAGTTTCTTGGAATCGGCCAGGCCGGCGATGGGGTTCAGTTCATCCAGGATGACGGCGGCCGCCACCACGGGGCCGGCCAGCGGGCCGCGCCCGGCCTCGTCCACCCCGGCCACCAGGCCCGGGGTGTCCCACATCAGGGTGGCCTGTTCAGCCAGCAAGAACTTGCGCGATCGCATTGGCAGCCAGTCGGGGGGTATCGCGCAGCAGTTCTTCGTGCAAGGCGGTGAAGGTGTTTTCGAGCACCGCCACGCGCGCCGGGGCATCGAGCCACTGCAGGGTGGCTGCGGCCAGCTTCTCCGGGCTGGCCTCGTGCTGGATCAGTTCGGGCACCACGAAATCGCGGCACAGGATGTTGGGCAGCCCGATCCAGGGCTGCAGGTGTTTGCGTTTCATGAGCTGGTAACTCAGCCAGTTCATGTTGTAGGCAATCACCATGGGGCGCTTGAACAACGCGGCTTCCAGCGTCGCGGTACCGCTGGCAATCAAGGTCACATCGCAGGCCGCCAGCACCGCATGAGACTGGCCGTCGATGATCTGCAGCTTCCCTTCCATGCCTGCATCGCGCGCGGCGCGCTCGATAGCGGGACGCAGGGCCGGGATGGCGGGGACGACGAACTTGAGCGACGGACGGACGCGCTGCATCAAGGCCGCGGCGCGGAAGAAACGCTCGGCCAGGTACTTGATTTCGGAAGCGCGGCTGCCGGGCAGGATGGCGATCACGCGCTCATCGACGGACAGGCCAAGGGCCGCCCGCGCCGCCACACGGTCGGGCGCCATGGGAATCACATTGGCCAGCGGGTGCCCGACATAGGTGGCGGCGATGCCGTGCCGGGCCAGCAGTTCGACCTCAAAGGGAAAAATACACAGCACGTGGTCGACGCTGCGCCTGATTTTCTCCACGCGTTCGGGCCGCCAGGCCCAGATGGAGGGACAGACGAAGTGAACGGTCCTGACACCCTCGGCCTTCAGGTCATGCTCCAGGTCGAGGTTGAAATCCGGCGCATCGACGCCGATGAAAACATCCGGTTTGTCCTGCAACAGTCTGCTTTTAAGCTGCTCGCGGATGCCGACGATCTCTCGGTAGTGGCGCAGCACCTCGATATAACCGCGCACGGCCAGTTTGTCGCTGGGCCACCAGGCCTGGAAACCGCGTTTGACCATCTGCGGTCCACCGATGCCTTTGGTCTGTGCCTCAGGCCAACGGCTCTTCAGGCCATCCAGCAGCAAACCAGCCAACAAGTCACCGGAGGTTTCCCCGGCAACCATGGCCACGCGGGGAGTGTCCATGATGCGTCAGCGGATGATGCCGCGCTGCGGCGTGGTCTGGGACAGGAAGTCCTGCATCAACGCCACGTCCGGCGCCGCCTCAGGGTAGCGCTCGGTCAGCGTCGCGATCTGGGCTTGCGACTGCTCCATGGTCAGCCCGTCGCGGTACAGGGCCTTGTGCATGGCCTTGACGGCACTGATACGTTCGGGCGAAAAGCCACGCCGACGCAGGCCCTCGAAATTCATCGAACGCGCTTCGGCCGGTTGGCCCTGGCACATCACGAAGGGCGGCAGGTCGCCAAACAGCAGAGAACACATGGCGCTCATGCTGTGGGCGCCGATGCGCACGAACTGGTGCACCACTGTGTAACCACCCAGAATGACCCAGTCGCCCACGACCACGTGACCCGCCAGCTGGGTGTTGTTGGCGAAGGTGACGTTGTTGCCCACCAGGCAGTCATGCGCAAGGTGGGTGTAGGCCATCATCCAGTTGTCGTTTCCCATCCGGGTCACGCCGCCCCCCTGAACCGTACCGATGTGGTAGGTGCTGTATTCGCGGATGGTGTTGCGCTCACCGATGATGAGCTCGCAGGGTTCGCCTTTGTATTTCTTGTCCTGGTTGTCAGAACCGAGCGAGACGAACTGGAAGAAACGGTTGTCACGCCCGATGGTGGTATGGCCCTCGATCACGCAGTGCGAGGCGATGCGCGTACCGGCCCCGATCTTCACGTGCGGACCGATCACCGTGTACGGCCCCACTGTCACCGTGCTGTCGAGCTCGGCTTTGGGATCGATGACGGCCGTTGGGTGTATCAACGTCACGCTGGCGCCTCCGGTCAGGCGATCTTGCGCATGGTGCACATGAGCTCGGCTTCCACCGCCAGCTCCTCGCCCACCATGGCCCGGGCCTTGAATTTGAAGATGCCGGCCTTCATGCGATCGAGATCGACTTCCAGGATCAGCTGGTCGCCCGGCTCCACCGGCCGCTTGAAACGCGCGCCATCGATGCCGGCAAAGTAATAGACGGTGTTGTCGTCGGGCACGCTGTCCAGCGTCTCGAAAGACAGCAGGGCAGCTGCCTGGGCCAGTGCTTCGAGCATCAGCACACCAGGCATGACGGGGCGGTGCGGGAAGTGGCCGTTGAAGAACTGCTCGTTGATGGTGACGTTCTTCAGCGCCTTGATGCGCTTGCCCTTCTCGACTTCCAGCACACGGTCTACCAGCAGGAAGGGGTAGCGGTGCGGGAGTTTCTTGAGGATCTGGTGGATGTCCATCATCATTTTTTCGTTTCCTTGAGTTCTTTTTCCAGCGCGCGCAGGCGCTCGCGCAGGGTGGAGAGCTGCTTGAGCGTGGCGGCATTCTTTTCCCAGGACGCATTGTCCTCCAGTGGGTAGAAGCCGGTGTAGTGCCCCGGTTTGTTGATCGAGCGCGTGACCAGCGAGAACGAGGACACGTTCACCCCGTCCGCGATCGTCAGGTGGCCCAGCACGCCGGCGCTGCCGCCGATGGTGCAGTTGGCCCCGATGGTAGCGCTGCCGGCCACGCCCACACAGCCGGCCATGGCAGTGTTGCGGCCCACGCGCACGTTGTGGCCGATCTGGATCAGGTTGTCGAGCTTGACGCCGTCCTCGATCACCGTATCGCTCAGAGCGCCGCGATCAATGCAGGTGTTGGCACCGATCTCGACGTCGTTGCCGATGCGCACGGCGCCCAGTTGCTCGATCTTCTCCCAGCGCTCGCCATCCTTGGCAAAACCGAAGCCGTCAGCGCCGATCACCACGCCCGGGTGCACGACGCAGCGCTCACCGATCACACAATCCTCGCCGAGGGTGACGCGGGACTTGAGCACGCTGTGTGCACCGATACGCGCCCCACGCTCGACCACGCACAGTGGCCCGATCTCGGCCTGCGGGTCGACATGGGCTCCGGGGTCGACGATCGCGCTCGGATGGATGCGCGGACCGGCAGGCAACTGCCGCGCCCGCCGCCAGAGCTGGGTCACCCGCGCGAAATAGAGATAAGGATTGTCGGCAACGATGCAGGCGCCGCGGGCGGCAGCCTCGGCCTGCATCTGCGGCCCGACGATCACGCAGCCGGCGCGCGTGGCGGCCAGTTGCTGGCGGTATTTGGGGTTGCTCAGGAAGCTGAGGTGCTGGGGCTCCGCCAGATCGAGAGGCGCCAGGGCCTGGATTTCCAACGCGGGGTCGCCAAACAGTTCGCCCCCGAGCTGCTCGACGATGTTGCCTAGACGCAAAACCACACGCGATCTGCCCGCAAAAATCCGTGCAACCTTACTTGGTCACGGTGGCGTTGAGGGCCTTGATCACCTTGTCGGTGATGTCGTGCCGGGGGTTGACGTAGACCGCTTCCTGGAGGATCAGGTCGTATTTTTCAGCGTCGGCCACCTGCTTGACCACGCGGTTGGCGCGCTCGAACACCTGCTGCAATTCCTCATTGCGGCGGGCATTGAGATCTTCCTGGAATTCGCGGCGCTTGCGCTGGAAGTCGCGGTCCAGCTCGACCAGCTGCTTCTGGCGGGTTACGCGCTGGCTTTCCGACAGCGTGGGCGCCTCGCGCTCAAGCTGCTCGGCCGAACTCTTGATGCTGGCCCCCTGGGCCTGCAACTCCTTCTCACGCTTGGAGAACTCCTGCTCCAGCTTGACCTGTGCATTCTTGGCAGGCACCGCCTCCTTGATGATGCGATCCAGGCTGACGAAGCCGAGCCGGAATTCCTGGGCCAGTACCGGCGCGGCCAACAGGCTCAGACCCAGCAGCAGATAGGCAGGACGTATGAAGTACTTCATCAGAATGTGGTCCCAATCTGGAATTGCAGATACTGGATTCTATCGCCTTCGAATTGCCGGATGGGACGGGCAAAGGCCAGGCGCAAGGGCCCCAGGGGCGAGATCCAGCTGATACCGACACCACCGCCCACCCGGAAGTTGGCCGGATCGATCGGATCGTCCGGCCCATAGACGTTGCCGGTATCGACGAAGGTATAGACGCGCAGGGTCCGATCGTTGCCGGCACCGGGGAAAGGTGCTTGCAGCTCGATGTTGAAATTGACCTTTTTGGGTCCGCCGTAGGTCAGGCCCGTGGCTGCGTCGCGCGGCCCCAGACTGCCCGCCTCGAAGCCACGCACCGAGCCCAGGCCGCCACCATAGAAGTTCTTGAACAGCGGATAGGGTCGGCCATCGATGCCCTGGCCCAGCGCCAGATCCGTATTGAAAGCAAAGGTGTATTGCTTGGTCAGCGGAACATAGTGCTGATAGTTATAAGTGCCACGGATGTAGCGCACCTCACCGAAGGTGCTCCACTCGGCGGTGGCGCGCTGGAAATTGCCGCTGGTCGGCACCAGGGCGCTATCGCGGTTGTCCCGCCCCCAACCCAGGGTCAGCGGCACGGCCGTGCTGGCGTAACCGAACTGGTCGGCATAACTCTGGTAGGCCGCTGGCAGGTAGGTACCCGGCTGGATGGTAGTGCGCTCGACACCGGCTCCCAGATAAACAGTGTCACGCTCGGTGAAAGGGATACCAAATCGAATGCTGCTGCCCACCGTCTCCAGCGCATAGGAATCTTCGTAGTAATAGGGGCGTGAGACCCGCTGGTACACATCGATGGTGCGCGACACCCCGTCCTGCGTGAAGTACGGGTCGGTCGTATTGATCACGATCACGCGATTGATCTTGCTGGTGTTGATCTGCACGCCCAGCGAGTTGCCGCTGCCAAAAGCGTTCTGCTGGCTCACGCCAAACATCAGCCCCAGGCCCTCGCTGCTGGAAAAACCCGCGCCCAGGGTCAGGCTGCCGGTGGGTCGCTCGACGACCTTCATGGTCAGGTCCACCTGGTCGGTCGTACCCGGCACTTCAGTGGTCTCCATCGTGACCTCGCTGAAGTAGCCCAGCCGGTCCACCCGATTGCGCGACAGGCGGATCCTGTCACTGTCGTACCAGGACGATTCGTACTGGCGGAATTCGCGGCGGATCACCTCGTCGCGCGTACGGTTGTTACCCGCCACGTTGATGCGCCGCACATAGGCACGGCGCGAAGGCTCGGCCTGCAGTACCAGCGTCACCCGGTTGGTGCTTCGATCGATGTCGGGCACAGACTGAACGCGGGCAAAGGCATAACCGAAACGGCCGAAATACTCAGTGAAGGCCTTGACCGTCTCGGCGACCCGGTCAGCGTTGTAGGCCTCACCGGGGCGAATCGACACCATGGCCTTGAACTCGTCCTCGCGCCCCAGGTAGTTGCCTGCCAGGCGCACCCCGGCCACGACGAAACGCTCACCCTCGGTCACATTGTGGGTGATGGAAATATCCTGCTTGTTGGGGGCGATCGCCACCTGTGTCGAATCCACCCGGAATTCCAGGTAGCCGCGCGTCAGGTAGTAGGAACGCATCGTCTCGATGTCGGCATTGAGCTTGGCACGTGAGTAACGGTCCGACTTGGTGTACCAGCTCATCCAGTTACCGGTGTCCAGGTCGAACAGGTTACGCAGGGTGGATTCGGAAAATGCCTTATTGCCGACGATGCGGATCTCGCTGATCTTGGCCGGTTCGCCTTCGCTGACGGTGAAGGCCAGGCTCACGCGGTTGCGCTCGACCGGCGTCACGGTGCTCACCACCTCGGCCGCATACAGGCTGCGGTTGATGTACTGGCGCTTGAGTTCCTGCTCGGCCCGGTCCAGCATCGCCTTGTCGAAAGGGCGGCCTTCGGCCAGGCCGATATCCCGCAAGGCCTTGGTCAGCACGTCCTTGTCGAACTCGCGGGTTCCGATGAACTCGACGCCAGACACGCTGGGCCGCTCCTCGACCACCACCACCAGCACGTCCCCGTTGATCTCCAGGCGCACGTCGGTGAACAGGCCCAGGGCAAACAGCGCCCGGATCGAGGCCGTGCCCTTCTCGTCGTTGTAGGTGTCCCCCACGCGCAGCGGCATGGAGGCGAAGACGGTCCCCGGCTCGACGCGTTGCAGCCCCTCGACCTGGATGTCGCGGATCTTGAAAGGCTCGGCGGCCCAGGCCATGTGCGCGGCCAGCAACAGGGCTGCCACCAGGGAGGCGGCACGCAGGCTATATCGTTTGAATTGCATCGGTCTACTTGAAATTTGGCTGGGGCACACCGTCAGGTCCGGTGGTTCAGCCCAGGAGACGGGTCAGGTCGTTGAACAGCGCGATGGACATCATGAG
The DNA here is from genome assembly GCA_963512175.1 of uncultured Hylemonella sp. Classification (GTDB taxonomy): domain Bacteria; phylum Pseudomonadota; class Gammaproteobacteria; order Burkholderiales; family Burkholderiaceae_C; genus Hylemonella. Next base: position 40,587 of record CAUPLI010000012.1, read on the forward strand.
CGCCAGCATGGCAACGCCGGCACGCTGCAGGCGCTCCAGCCAAGCTTCCGACACGGGCTTGCCCGTGACACCCTCCCAAAGATAATACATCAGGTGTCCGCCATCGAGCACCGGCAAGGGCAGCAGGTTGAGCACGCCCAGGCTGACACTGATCAGGGCCAGGAAGACCAGATAGGACGTCAGCCCCAGGCTGGCGGAACGGCCGGCGTAGTCGGCAATGGTCAGCGGGCCGCTGAGATTCTTCAGCGACGCCTCGCCCACCAGCATGCGGCCCAGGGTGCGCAGGGTCAGCAAGGAAACGTCCCAGGTCTTCTCGACGCCCTGCCACAGGCCTTCGAACACGCCGTACTGGACCGTGATCATCTCGGGGGCCACCCCCACATAGGCCCCGATGCGGCCGATCGCCACCCCTCCCTGCTGCTGGACCTCGGGGGTCACGTCGAGGGTCATGATGGCGCCCTGGCGCTCGATGCGCCAGCTCTTCGTCAAGGCCTGCCCTTCCCGCACCGAGGCACGGATCATCTCGCGCAACTGGCGGCCGTCCATCACGACCATCCCGCCCAGGTTCAGCACCAGATCGCCCGGACGCAAACCTGATCGTTCTGCCGGACTGCCCGGCGTGATGTCACCGATTTCCGGCCGGCTCAGCGGCGCAACGATGCCGATCCGCTCGAACAGCTGGGCATCGGCATCGCTCACCGTCATGCTGGCCAGCGGCAGCACCATTTCGGTCACGGCGTGCCCACGCGCATCGATCAGGGCCAGGCGTACGTCACGCCCCTCCAGTGCCCCGCGCGTCAGCAGCCAGCGCACATCCTCGAACGAGGCCATGGGCTTGAGTTCGCCCCCCTCGAAACCCGCGCGCTCGACACGCTCGCCCCCGCGCAGTCCGGCGCGTTCAGCCACCGATGCGGCCACCGGAGCGCCCAGCACCGGGCTGGCCATCTGCACGCCGCTCCAGTTGACCACCGCATAGAGCAACACGGCCAGCAACAGATTGGCCAGCGGGCCGGCCGCGACGATCAGTGCGCGTGAGCGCAGCGGCTGGGTGTTGAAGGCCAGGTGCCGCTCGGCCGGGTCCACCGGCGCTTCCCGTTCGTCGAGCATGCGGACATAACCGCCTAATGGGAAAGCCCCCAGCACGAATTCGGTATCGGAGCCCCTGGGCTGCCAGCGCAGCAGGGTATGACCAAAACCGACCGAGAAGCGCAGCACCTTGACGCCGCAGGCCACGGCCATGCGGTAGTGCCCGTATTCATGAATGGCGATCAGCAGGCCTAGGGCCACGATGAAGGCAATAACGGTCAGCATGTCTGTCCTTTGGGGTTCAGGCCGCCAGCCCACGCAGGCACGACTGCGCCGCCGCACGCGACTGCGCATCCAGCGCCAGCAGATCGTCCAGCGAACCGGGGGCTGCCGGCACAACGGCTTCCAGTGTGCCCAGGTTGACCGCATGGATCTGGTCGAAACGGATGCGCCTCTCCAGGAAGGCCGCGACCGCCACTTCGTTGGCGGCATTGAGCACCGCCGTGGTGCCCGCCGGGCCGCGCAAAGCCTCCCAGGCCAGGCCCATGCCGGGGAAGCGCTGCGCATGGCCGGGCGCGTCCATGGGTTCGAAAGTCATGGCCGCGAGTTTGTGGAAATCCAGCGCCGCCGCGCCCGAGCTCATGCGCTCGGGCCAGGACAGGCCGTAAGCGATGGGCACGCGCATGTCCGGCGTGCCCAGTTGCGCCACCACCGAGTGGTCGCAGTACTGGACCATGGAATGGATCACGCTCTGCGGATGGATCACTACCTCCAGCCGCTCGGGCGGCAGGCCGAAGAGGTAACGCGCCTCGATCACCTCCAGCGCCTTGTTCATCATGGTGGCCGAATCGACCGAGATCTTCCGCCCCATCACCCAGTTCGGGTGGGCGCAGGCCTGCTCGGGCGTGACCTCGCGCAGGGTCTGCGGATCGCGCGTGCGAAAGGGCCCGCCTGAGGCCGTCAGGATGATCTTGTCCACGCGCTGCACCCAGGTGGTCGGATCCTCGGGCAGGGACTGGAAGATGGCCGAATGCTCGCTATCGATCGGCAGCAGCGTGGCACCGCCCGTGCGCACCGCCTGCATGAAGAACTCGCCGCCGACCACCAGCGCCTCCTTGTTGGCCAGCAGCAGGCGCTTGCCCGCGCGCGCCGCTGCCAGGCAGGGCGCCAGACCGGCGGCACCGACGATGGCGGCCATCACGACGTCGACCTCCTCGTGTGCCGCCACCTCGGTGAGGGCCGCCTCGCCGCCCAGCACCTGCGTCTTCGCGCCGGCCTGGCGCAGGCGCTCGGCCAGTTGCGTGGCGTGGGCGGCACTGGCCATGACGGCGAATCGGGGCTGGAACTGCAGGCATTGCTGCAGCATCAGGTCCACCTGCGTGGCCGCCGTCAGCGCATGGACCTCGAAGCGCTCCGGATGACGCGCCAGCACATCCAGCGTGCTCGTACCTATGGAACCGGTGGAGCCGAGGATGGCCACCCGCTGGAGTGTTGGCTGCTTCATCAACGCAGTACCGAATAGAACATCATGGCCAGGGGCAGCGTGGGCAGCAGGGCATCGACGCGGTCGAGCACGCCGCCATGTCCGGGCAGCAGACGGCTGCTGTCCTTGGCACCCGCGCTGCGCTTGACCAGCGACTCCACCAGATCACCCACCACACTCATGGCCGCCAGGAACAGCACGGCCAGCAGGAGCAGGCCCCAGCCACCCTGCGACTGCAGATGGCCATAGAGACTGGGCGACGGCAGCACGCCGGCACGCTCCAGGGCCAGCCAGACCAGCGCCAGCACCACCACGCCCACCATGCCGCCCCAGACCCCTTCCCAACTCTTGCCCGGACTGATGGCCGGCGCCAGCTTGACCGCGCTGAAACGACCGCCCCAGGCCTTGCCGGCAAAGTAGGCGGCAACGTCCGCCATCCAGACCAGCACCAGGATGGAGAGCAAAAAGGCGATGCCGACCTCGCGCGCCTGCACCACGGCCAGCCAGGCCAGCCACAGAGCCAGCCAGCCCCCGCCCAGGCGCAAGGCCCGTGGCAGTTGCCCCCAGCGGCTCACGCCGGTCTTGATCAGGGCGGCCCCAACGAGCACCCAGATGCCCCCCGCCAGTGTCCACAGCAGCGGCTGGGGTGCGGCCAGCAAGCCCAGATCCCAGGCCATGACGCAGGCCACCAGGCAGACGAAGGCGCCGATCCAGGCGCCAAACTGGCCCAGGCGGTTGAGGTGCCCCCACTCCCAGGCACCCGCCGCGATCAGGACCAGGGTGACCAGGCGCCAGTACAGCGTGTCGTGGTGAAAGAGCGCCGGCAGCAGGATCAGCAGCAGGACGATGGCGGTGATGATGCGCTGCTTGAGCATGGTTGATCCTCAGGCCGCCTTCTGGCCCGGGCCCGTTGAAGCGACCTGGTCGGAGGTCTGGCCGTAGCGGCGTTCGCGCCGGTTGAATTCGCTGATGGCACGGTCCAGCTCGGCCTCATCGAAATCCGGCCAGAGCTTGTCACTGAAGAACAGTTCGGCATAGGCTGCCTGCCAGAGCAGGAAGTTGCTCAGGCGCAGCTCGCCGCCGGTGCGGATGATGAGATCCGGGTCAGGGACATGGGCCATGGCCATGGCCTGGTGCAGCGCCATCTCGGTGATGGGCTGTCCCTGTGCCGCCAGCCGGGCGGCCGCCTGGGCGATGTCCCAGCGTCCGCCGTAGTTGAAGCACACGTTCAGAACTAGCTTGTCGTTGGCCGCCGTCGCCAGTTCGGCCTGGTCCAGGCCGGTGCGCACCTTGTCGGACAGGCCGGCCCGATCGCCGACAAAATGCAGGCGCACGCCATCCTTGAGCAGTTGCGGCACTTCCTTGCCCAGGGCCGTGGCCAGCAGGTCCATGAGACCCGAGACCTCGTCGGCCGGGCGATTCCAGTTTTCGGAGGAGAAGGCGAAGACGGTCAGCGCCCCCACCTGACGCTCCAGGCAAGCCCGGATGCAGCGGCGCAGGCTCTCCATGCCCTGACGGTGGCCTGCCAGACGCGGCAGGAAGCGCTTGGTGGCCCAGCGGCCATTGCCATCCATGACGATGGCGATGTGTTGCGGCAAGCCGCCGGGCGCTGTCATTGTTGGGGTCACGATGGCGGTGTCAGACCGCCATCACTTCCTGTTCCTTGCCCGCGACCAGCTGGTCGATGGTCGTGACATGCTTGTCGGTCAGCTTCTGGATATCGGCTTCGGAACGTTTCTGGTCGTCCTCGGACGCGGTCTTGTCCTTGACCAGCTTCTTGACGGCCTCGTTGGCGTCACGGCGCAGGTTGCGCACGGCGATCTTGGCGTTCTCGCCCTCGGTACGCACCAGCTTGGTCATCTCCTTGCGGCGCTCCTCGCTCATGGGTGGCATGGGCACACGGATCAGGTCGCCCATGGAGGCCGGGTTCAGGCCCAGGTCGCTCTCGCGGATGGCTTTCTCGATCTTGGCGCCCATGCCCTTTTCCCAGGGCTGCACGCTGATCGTGCGAGCGTCGAGCAGGTTCACGTTGGCGACCTGGCTCAGCGGCACCGTGGAGCCGTAGTACTCGACCTGCACGGAATCGAGCAGCGACGGGTTCGCGCGGCCGGTACGGATCTTGGACAGGTGGTTCTTCAGGGCCTCGATGGACTGGTCCATCTTGGTTTCCATGGTTTTCTTGATGTCTGCAATCGTCATGCTTTGCTCCTCTGCGGCATCAGCGGCTGCGCTCAGGCGTAGACCAGCGTGCCCTCGTCTTCACCCATCACGACACGCTTGAGCGCGCCGTGCTTGAAAATGGAAAACACCTTGATCGGCAGCTTCTGGTCGCGGCACAGCGCGAAGGCCGTGGCGTCCATGATGCCGAGATTCTTCGAGATCGCCTCGTCGAAGGAAATCTTGCTGTAGCGGGTGGCGGTCTTGTCCTTGTTCGGGTCGGCGCTGTAGACGCCGTCCACCTTGGTGGCCTTGAGCACCATCTCGGCCCCGATCTCGGCCCCGCGCAGCGCGGCGGCCGTGTCGGTAGTGAAGAAGGGGTTGCCCGTGCCGGCCGCGAAGACCACGACCTTGCCCTCTTCGAGGTACTGCAGGGCCTTGGGACGCACATAGGGCTCGACCACCTGCTCGATGGCAATCGCCGACATCACGCGGGCGGTGAGGCCGGCCTTGTTCATGGTGTCGGCCAGCGCCAGCGCGTTCATCACGGTGGCCAGCATGCCCATGTAGTCGGCCGTGGCCCGGTCCATGCCGACCGAACCGCCCGCCACACCGCGAAAGATGTTGCCGCCGCCGATGACGACGGCGACTTCCACCCCCAGGCGCGTGATCTCGGCCACCTCCTGCACCATGCGCTGGATGGTCGCGTGGTTGATGCCGAAAGCATCGTCGCCCATCAGGGCCTCCCCGGACAGCTTAAGCAGAATACGCTTGTAGGCTGGCTTGGGGTCGGACATGAAGGGCTCCTTGCAGGTGATGGTGATACGCGATCCGGACAGACGGAATTTACAGGATTTCGCCTGGCCGAACCGTCGCTCGGCCAGTGGACTGTCAGCCCGCCTGCTTGGCGGCAGCCACCTGGGCAGCCACTTCGGCGGCGAAGTCGTCGACCTTCTTCTCGATGCCCTCGCCCACCACGTACAGGGTGAAACCCTTGACGGTGGTGCTGGCGGCCTTGAGCATCTGCTCGACGGTCTGCTTGTCGTTCTTCACGAAGGGCTGGTTGAACAGCGACACTTCCTTCAGGAACTTCTGCACACCGCCCTCGATGCGCTTGGCCACGATGTCGGCGGGCTGCACGGGCTTGCCAGCTGCCTCAGCAGTCTTGCGGTCTTCTTCGGCCTTGCCAGCGGCAACAGCACGCTCTTTTTCAATCAGTTCGGCCGGCACGTCGGCGCTGGTCAGCGCCACGGGCTTCATGGCGGCCACGTGCATGGCCACGTCCTTGGCGGCAGTCTCGTCGCCGTCGAACTCGACCACCACGCCGATGCGCGTGCCGTGCAGGTAGGCGGCCAGCTTGGCGCCAGAGGCAAAACGCTTGAAACGACGGAAGCTCATGTTCTCGCCGATCTTGCCGATCAGACCCTTGCGCACGTCTTCCAGGGTGGGGCCAAAGCCGTCCTGGCTGTAGGGCAGCGCGCCCAGGGCGGCCACATCGGCCGGGTTGTGCTTGGCGATCAGCTCGGCAGCCGCCTTGGCCAGGGCCAGGAAGCTGTCGTTCTTGGTCACGAAGTCGGTCTCGCAGTTCACTTCGATCAGGGCGCCGGTGCTGCCGCTGATGGAGCTGGTCACCACGCCTTCGGCGGTCACGCGCGAGGCGGCCTTGCCGGCCTTGGTGCCGAGCTTGACGCGCAGCAGCTCTTCGGCCTTGGCCATGTCGCCCTCGGCTTCGGTCAGGGCCTTCTTGCACTCCATCATCGGGGCGTCGGTCTTGCCGCGCAGTTCGGCAACCATGCTTGCGGTAATTGCAGCCATCTTCTTACTCCGTCATCAATTCAAAATCAGATTGGGGCTAAAAAAAAGGGGCACAGCGCCCCTTTCTTCGGGTCGGGACCGGATCAGGCGGAAGCTTCGTTCACTTCCACGAACTCGTCGCCGCTCTCGGATGCCACGGCTTTGACCACGTCATCCACGGCGTTGGCACGGCCTTCCAGAATGGCGTCGGCGATGCCGCGGGCGTACAGGGTCACGGCCTTGGACGAGTCGTCGTTGCCGGGGATCACGTAATCGATGCCTTCGGGCGAGTGGTTGGAGTCGACCACGCCGATCAGCGGGATGCCCAGCTTCTTGGCTTCGGCAATGGCGATCTTGTGGTAACCGACGTCGATCACGAAGATCGCGTCCGGCAGGGTGTTCATGTCCTGGATGCCGCCGATGTCCTTCTCGAGCTTCTCGAGTTCACGGGCGAACATCAGCTGTTCCTTCTTGCTCATGGCGTCCAGGCCGGTTTCCTGCTGGGCCTTCATGTCCTTCAGACGCTTGATCGAGGTCTTGACGGTCTTGAAGTTGGTCAGCATGCCACCCAGCCAGCGCTGGTCGACGAAAGGCACGCCGGCGCGCTGGGCTTCAGCAGCCACGGTTTCGCGGGCGGTGCGCTTGGTGCCGACCATCAGGATGGTGCCGCGCTTGGCAGCCAGTTGCTTGGCGAACTTGGCTGCGTCCTGGAACATCGGCAGCGATTTTTCCAGGTTGATGATGTGGATCTTGTTGCGATGGCCGAAGATGAAGGGGGCCATCTTGGGGTTCCAGAAGCGGGTCTGGTGGCCAAAATGGACACCGGCTTCCAGCATTTGACGCATGGTCACGGACATGTGAATAACTCCGAAGGTTGGGTCTAAAATCCGGTCCTCTTTGCAATCGGCGTCTTGCGCCGGCTGCAACACCTGGATGGACCGGTTTGCGATTTGCTCTGCGGCTGCTTGCGCGAGATGCGCAGGCCCTTCCAGCAAAGCCCGACGAGTATAGCACAGACCCACTTGCCGATGCCCCCCGCCGCCGACCTCCACACCACCCGCCAGCGCCTTCTGGCCGGCCAGACCAGCCCCCAGGCCGAGATCGAGCAGGCCATCGAACGGGCCGCCGCGCCAGCCTGCCAGTTCGCCTTCGTGCTGCCCGACTTTGCCGCTGCCCGCGCCCAGTCCACGGCGGCTGACCCGGCCCGCCAGCCCCTGGCTGGCCTGGCCGTTTCGGTCAAGGACCTGTTCGACGTGACCGGCCAGATCAGTCGCGCCGGCTCCGTCGTGCTCAAGGACGCCCCGCCCGCCCGCCAGGACGCCGTGGCCGTGGCCCGGCTGCGCGCCGCCGGCGGCGCCCTGATAGGCCGTACCAATATGAGCGAGTTCGCCTATTCGGGCGTCGGTGTCAACCCGCACCACGGCACCCCGGCCAATGCCGCGACCACCGACCTGCCGCGCGTGCCGGGCGGCTCGTCCAGCGGAGCGGCCGTTTCCGTCGCCGCGGGTGCAGCCTTCGTCGGCCTGGGCTCGGACACCGGCGGCTCGATCCGCATCCCGGCCGCCCTGCAGGGCATCGTGGGCTTCAAGAGCACCCAGCGCCTGGTGCCGCTGGACGGCACGGTGCCCCTGTCCTTCACGCTGGACACGGCCTGCGCCATGACACGCTCGGTGCGCGACGCCATCACCGTACATGAGATCCTGGCCGCACGCCGCGTCACGCGCAGCGCGGCGCCGCTGTCGGCCTACCGGCTGGCCGTGGTGCCGCAAGTGATGTTCGACGGCATCGACGCCACCGTGGCGCGCGCCTTCGACCGTACCCTGCAGGCCTTGCGCGGAGCCGGAGCACGTATCGAAGAACTCCCCCTGCCCGCCCTGCATGAACTTGCGGGCCTGCAGGCCAGCGGCGGTTTTGCCGCCGCCGAGAGCTACGCCTGGCACCGCCGCCTGCTGGCCGACCATGCCGCCCAGTACGACCCACGCGTTCTGTCGCGCATCCAGCGCGGCGGCGCCATCAGCGCGGCCGACTACATCGATCTGCTGCAAGCACGGCGCGGCTGGATCGCACGCGTCGAGCTGGCCCTGGCCGGTTTCGACGCCGTGCTCTCGCCCACCGTCCCCATCGTGGCGCCCCCGCTGGCCGACGTGATGCCTGGGACCGAGCGCGACGAAGCCTTCTTCCGCATCAACGGCCTGCTGCTGCGCAACCCCAGCGTGGTCAACATGCTCGACGGCTGCGCCATCTCCCTGCCCTGCCACGCGCCGGACGAGCTGCCGGTGGGCCTGATGGTCTGGCAGGGCGCGATGCGCGATGATGTGGTCCTGAACATTGCGCAGCAGATTGAGCACCTGCTGCGCCCGCAACAACCATAATCCCCCATCCCGCCAGCCAGCCCGGCCAGCGGGAACCCACTCCCGATTCATGAAAATTGCAGTCATCGGCGCCGGCATCATCGGCGTCACCACCGCCTGGGAACTGGCCCGCGACGGCCACGAGGTCACGGTCTACGAACGCCGCATCGCCGCCGCCGAGGAAGGCAGCTTTGCCAACACCGGCATCCTCGCGCCTGGCTACACCGCCCCCTGGGCCGCCCCGGGCATGCCCTTCAAGATCCTGCGCCATCTGCTGCTGCGCCACGCGCCGGTGCATTTTTCCCTGCCCCTGAGCAGCAGCGACCTGGCCTGGATGTGGAAGTCCTGGCGCGCCTGCGGCAGCGAGACCTATCTGCGCAACCGCCAGAACCTCCAGGGGCTGGCCCGCTACAGCCGCACGCGCCTGCACGAACTTGCCACCGAACTGGAACTCGATTTCGACCGCAGCCAGGGCCTGCTGGTCCTGCTGCGCTCCGAGCGCGACCATGCCCTGCTGCGCCCCGGCCTGCAGTTGCTGCGCGATCAGGGCATGGCGCACCGCGAGCTCAAGCCCGAGGAGGCGCGCGCCATCGAGCCCGCCCTGAACCCAGACACCGCCTTCCACGGCGCCCTGCACCTGCCCGATGACGAGGTGGGCAACTGCCGGCAATTTGCCTTGCTGCTCAAGAATGCCGCCCTGGCCCGCGGCGTGCAATTTGCCTTCGGCACCACCGTCGAACGCCTGACACCCGACCAGGGCATGGACGTACAACTGGCCGGCGAGGCGCAGCCACGCCACTTCGATGCCGCCGTGCTGTGCGCCGGGGTCGACTCGGCCCGGCTGATGCGACCGCTGGGCCTGAAGATTCCGCTGGCCGCGGTGTATGGCTACTCGGTCAGCGCCACCGTGCGCGAACCGCTGAACGCCCCGCGCAGTGCCGTGATGGACGAGCGCTACAAGGTGGCCATCGCACGCCTGGGCAACCGGGTGCGCGTCGGTGGCGGCGCCGAACTGGGGGGTCGCCCCGAGCGCCAGCGCAAGGACGCCCTGCAGACCCTCTACAAGGTGCTGCAGGACTGGTTCCCCGGCGCGGCCGTGCTCTCCAGCGGCGTGCAGACCTGGAAGGGCGCACGCCCCATGCTGCCCGACGGCCCGCCCCTGCTGGGCGCCAGCGGCATCCCGGGCCTGTGGCTGAACTGCGGCCACGGCTCCAGTGGCTGGGCCCTGGGCTGCGGCTCGGCCCGCGCCCTCGCCGATCTGGTGGGCGGCCACCGACCCGAACTCGCGCTGGACGGCTTCGGCATCGAGCGGCTGCGCACCTGAGGGGGGATTGTGTACAGTAGGCGCACTCCCGGTACACAATGCAATCATGAGTCCTGAACTGTCGCAAAAACTGGCGGCTGCCGTCGATGGCATGCCCGCCTTCCCCAAAAGCGTGCAGGCCATCCTGGACCTGACCCGGGACGTGAACTGCACCCCCAAGGACCTGGTGCAGGTGATCGACAAGGACCCGGTGGTCACGGTCAAGATCCTCAAGGTCATCAACTCGGCCTACTACAGCCTGCCCAAGCAGGTCACCTCGATCAACCACGCCGTGGTCTTCCTGGGCTTCAACACCATCAAGAACCTGGCCCTGGGCATCGCCGCCATCGGCATGCTGCCCAAGAGCAATGCCGCCGGCTTCGACGTGCAGCAGTACCTGCTGCACTCGCTGGCCACGGCCAACATTGCCAAGAAAATCGCCAGCGATGTGGAGGGCGCGGACCCGATGGACTGCTTCATCGCCGGCCTGCTGCATGATTTCGGCAAGGTGGTCTTCGCCCAGTTCATGCCCAACGAGTTCCGCCAGGCCCTCGAAGCCTGCAAAGAGAACGGAAGTTCACTGCACGAGGCATTGCGCCAGATCATCGGCGTGGACCACGCGGTGGTGGGGGGCATGCTGGTGGAGAAATGGCGCTTCGCCCCCAGCCTGGTCGAGACCATCCAGAACATGCACGGCACCGGTCTGAAAGACACGCCCATGGTGGCCTGCGTCTTTGCCGCCAACCAGATCAGCAAGAAGCTGCAGTTCGGTTTCGGTGGCAACCACCACGTGGAACCGCTCTCACCGGCCATGGCCAGGTGGCTCGGTGGCGACCTCGACCACGTCATCGCCGAACTCGGCGATCTCCAGGCGCTCTTCGAGGAAGCGCAGGTCTTTTCCAAGCTCGAATCATGAAAGTCAAGTTCTGGGGTGTGCGCGGTTCGATCGCCTCGCCGGGGCCGCACACGGTGCGCTACGGCGGCAACACCACCTGCATCGAGGTGCGCACCGACAGCAACGAGCTCATCATCCTGGACGCCGGCACCGGCATTTTCCCGCTGTCGCAGACCCTGCTGGCCGAACTGCCGGTGCAGGCCAACGTCTTCATCAGTCACTCGCACTGGGACCACATCCAGGGCCTGCCCTTTTTCATCCCCAACTTCATCCCCGGCAACGTGCTGCGCCTGCACGGCGCCCACGACCCGGTCTCGGGCCAGGGCGTGGAGCAGGTCATGTCGGTGCAGCTGCAGTACAGCTATTTCCCGGTACGCGAAGCCGAGATGAAGGGCACGATCGAGTACGTGACGCTGATGCCCGAACAGAGCATCCAGGTCGGCAGCGCCACCATCACACCCTATCTGCTCAACCACCCGGTCATCAACTTCGGCTACCGCATCGAGGCCAACGGCAAATCGGTCTTCTTCACCGGCGACCACGAGCCCCCCTACAACATCTACGACCCGGGCGACGCCGAGTACGCCGAATACCAGTCCTTCGTGGACGAGAAGCAGGCCTCGATCATCCAGGCCATGCGCGGCGTGGACGTGCTGATCGCCGACACCTCCTACACGGCGCAGGAATACCCGGCCAAGGTCGGCTGGGGCCACGGCACCTTCAAGACCAGCATCGAGGCTGCCTGCCAGGCCGGCGCCAAGGTGCTCTATTGCACGCACCACGAGCCCACCCGCAGCGACGACGCGCTGGAAGCCGCCTTCGCCCAGGCCCTGGCCGACAATCCCGTGCCCGCGGGCGGGCTGGAGATCCGGCTGGCCTTCGAAGGCCACAGCTACGAATTCTGAGCCGGGCCGGCTCCATGCAACGCATCACTCCCCGCCAGTCTCACCCGCTGTACAGCGCAGCCGCCACGCGCACACTGGAGGCCACGCTGGCCGCCACGCTGCCGCCCCACACCCTGATGCAGCGTGCCGGTCTGGCCACGGCCCGGCTGGCCCTGGCCATCGCTCCGCACGCGCGTTACTACTGGATCGCCTGCGGTCCGGGCAACAACGGTGGCGATGGCCTGGAAGCGGCCATGCACCTGCAGCAGTGGGGGAAGACGCCGCTCGTGAGCTGGCTCGGCACCCCTGCCACCGCTCCGGCCGATGCCCGCGCTTCGCACGCCCGCGCCGTGGCGGCTGGTGTGCGCTTTGTCGACGCCCCGCCCGCGGACTGCGACATCTGCATCGACGCCCTGCTCGGTACCGGCGCAAGCCGCCCGCCCGAAGGCCAGCTGGCCGACTGGATCGCGCACATCAACACCCTGAGCGTGCCGGTGCTGGCCGTGGACCTGCCTTCAGGGCTGAATACCGACACCGGTGCCACGCTCGGCCCTTGCGTGCATGCCAGTCACACACTCAGCCTGCTCACGCTCAAGCCCGGTCTCTACACGGCGCAGGGTCGCGACCAGACCGGCGAAGTCTGGTTCGAGTCCCTCGGGGCGGATGAGGTGGCCACCACGCCCCAGGCGAGTCTGGGCGGCGCGCCCGCTGCGCTCCTCCGCCGGCACGCCACGCACAAGGGCAGTTACGGTGATGTGGCGGTCATCGGCGGCGCCCGCGGCATGAGCGGTGCCTCCCTGCTGGCCGCCAGCGCGGCACTGCACCACGGTGCCGGTCGCGTTTATGTCGGCCTGCTCGATGAGGGCGGCATGACGGTGGACCCCACGCACCCCGAGCTGATGTTCCGCGACACTGCGGCCCTGGACCCCGCCCAGCTGACCGTGGTGGCCGGCTGCGGCGGCGGCCAGGCCATGGCCGCCCAGCTGCCGCGTCTGCTATCGACCGCACCGCGTCTGGTGCTGGATGCAGATGCTATTAATTCAATAGCAAATGACAGCCAGCTCGCTGTTCTCTTGCGGACACGCTCTGCACGCCAGCGCCAGACCGTGCTGACCCCGCACCCGCTGGAAGCGGCCCGACTGCTGGCCTGCACGACGGCGGCCGTGCAGGCCGACCGGCTGGCAGCCGCGCAGCAGCTGGCACGTCAGTTCGGCTGCGTCATTGTCTTGAAAGGTTCGGGCACGGTGGTCGCAGCACCGGATCGTCCGCCGGTCATCAACCCGACCGGCAATGCGCGCCTGGCCACGGCCGGTACCGGCGACGTGCTGGCGGGGCTGATCGGTGCGCGCCTGGCGCAGGGTGAAAACGCGTTTGAGGCCGCTTGCGCCGCCGTCTGGCTGCACGGCCAGGCTGCCGACACCTGGCCGCAGGACCGGGCCCTGACGGCCGGCGCACTGGCGCAAACCATCGCCTCCTGAGAAACCCAGGGCTCAGCCGCGCCCGACGAAGGGCATCTTCGTCGCCATCACCGTGTGGAACAGCACATTGGCCTCCAGCGGCAGCTTGGCCATGTAGAGCACGGACTGGCCGACGATGTCCACGTCCATCAGCGGCTCCACGGCGATCTCGCCATTGGCCTGCGGAACGCCCTTGGCCATGCGCGCCGCCAGATCAGTGGCGGCATTGCCGATGTCGATCTGACCCACGGCAATGTCGTAGGAACGTCCATCGAGCGAAGCCGCCTTGGTCAGGCCCATCACGCCGTGTTTGGTGGCGGTGTAGGCGATCGAGTTGGGGCGCGGCGCATGCGCCGAGATCGAGCCGTTGTTGATGATGCGACCACCGCGCGGGCTCTGCGCCTTCATCACGCGGAAGGCGTTCTGGATACAGAAGAACATGCCCGAGAGGTTCACGTCCACCACCGACCGCCACTGCTCGACGGTCAGCTCCTCCAGCGGCACCCCGGGCGCACCCATGCCGGCATTGTTGAACAGCACATCCACCCGCCCCCAGGCCTGCACCGTGGCGTCGAACAGCGCACGCACAGCATCCGGCTTGGCCACATCGGTCGGCAGCACCAGGGCACGCGCACCAGCGCCACTGGCAGCGGCGACCGACTCCAGCAGTTCGCGCCGGCGTCCGGCCAGGGCCACGGAGTAGCCGTCTTTCAGCAGCGCGAGTGCTGCCGCCTTGCCGATGCCCGTGCCAGCGCCAGTCACGATGGCCACCTTCTTCACGCCACTCATTGCTTGCGTCTCCCCGGTTCAAAAATCAACGACGCGTCTTGCGTCCCTTGCCCCTGGCCTTGTCCGTGACCTTCTTGGCAGCCGCCTTGACCGAGGCCTTCAGGGCCTGGATCGGCGAGGGCAAGGCACGCTTGTTCGCATCACCAGCCTTTTTGTTGCGGGTCTCCCGTTTAAGCGAGGCCTTGCGCGGTGCCCCGGTGGCCTCGTCGGCCTCCTCATGCCCCAGCCCCTTGTCGCGCAAGGCGCGGGTGGTCAGTTCCTCGCCCTCGCGCACCAGGCGGAAGTCGATGCGCCGGCCGTCCAGGTCCACGCGGCTGACCTGTACCCGCACCCGCGTGCCGATGGCGTAGCGGATGCCAGTGCGTTCGCCGCGCAGCTCCTGGCGCGCCTCGTCGAAGCGGAAGTACTCGCCGCCGAGTTCGGTGATGTGGATGAGTCCCTCCACGTACATGGCATCCAGCGTGACGAACAGGCCGAAGCTGGTGGCAGCCGTGACCACGCCGCCGAATTCCTCGCCCAGATGCTCGCGCATGTACTTGCACTTGAGCCAGGCTTCCACGTCGCGACTGGCCTCGTCGGCGCGGCGCTCATTGGCGCTGCAATGCAGGCCGGCAGCCTGCCAGGCCATCAGCTCGGCACTGACCTTCTTCGGCTTCTCGCCGCCCGCCTTGAGCTTGGCCGCCTCGCTCTTCTCGATCCGCTTCGAGAGCTTGGCGTGCGCCTCGCCCGGCGTCGGCAGGACCGGCAGGTGGTAACGCGTCTTGTTGAGGATGGCCTTGATCACCCGGTGCACCAGCAGGTCCGGGTAACGCCGGATCGGGCTGGTGAAGTGGGTGTAGGCCTCGAAAGCCAGGCCGAAGTGGCCGCTGTTGTGCGGCGTGTAGATGGCCTGCTGCATGGAGCGCAGCAGCATGGAATGGATCTGCTGTGCGTCGGGCCGCTCCTTGGTGGCGATGGCAATGGCCTGGAACTCCGCCGGCGAGGGGTCCTCGCTGATGGTCAGGCCCACGCCGGTGACCTTGAGGTAGTTGCGCAGCAGTTCGTTCTTCTCGGGCGTCGGCCCCTCGTGTACGCGGAACAGGCCAGCGTGCTTGCTCTGGCCGATGAAGTCGGCACTGCAGACGTTGGCCGCCAGCATGGCCTCCTCGATCAGGCGGTGCGCGTCATTGCGCGTGCGCGGCACGATCTTCTCGATCCGGCCGCTCTCGTCACAGATGATCTGCGTCTCGGTGGTCTCGAAATCCACGGCGCCACGCTTGGCGCGCGCGGCCAGCAAGGCGCGGTAGACGTCGTGCAGGTGCAGCAGGTCCTGGATGCGATCCTTGCGCTTGGCCGCTTCCGGCCCGCGTGTGTTAGCCAGGATGGCCGCCACCTCGGTGTAGGTGAAGCGCGCATGGCTGTGCATCACGGCCGGGTAGAACTGGTAGGCCGTGACCTCGCCCTCGCTGCTGACGAACATGTCGCAGACCATGCACAGGCGGTCCACGTCGGGGTTCAGCGAACACAGGCCGTTGGAGAGTTTCTCCGGCAGCATGGGGATCACGCGGCGCGGGAAATAGACACTGGTGGCCCGCTCATAGGCATCCACGTCAATGGCCGTGCCGGTCTCCACGTAGTGGCTGACGTCGGCAATCGCCACCAGCAGGCGCCAGCCTTGCTGAGCGCTCCTGCCACGGCCCTGGGTAGACGGCTCGCAATAGACGGCATCGTCGAAGTCGCGCGCGTCCTCGCCGTCGATGGTGACCAGCGGGACGTCGGTCAGGTCGACGCGGTGCCGGCTGTCCTGCTCCCTCACCTTGTCGGGCAGGCCGCGCGCCTGCGCGATGCAGGCCTCGGAGAACTCGTGGGGCACGCTGTACTTGCGCACCGCGATCTCGATCTCCATGCCCGGGTCATCGACCTCGCCCAGCACTTCCTTGATGCGCCCCACGGGCTGTCCGAAGAGCGCCGGCGGCTCGACCAGTTCGACCACCACCACCTGGCCCGCTTTGGCTTGCCCGGTGGCACTCTTGGGTATCAGGATGTCCTGACCGTAACGCTTGTCCTCGGGCGCTACCAACCAGACACCACTCTCCTGCAGCAGGCGGCCGATGATGGGTTGCGCCGCGCGTTCCATGATCTCCACCACGCGCCCCTCGGGCCGACCCTTGCGGTCGAAACGCACGACGCGCGCCTTGACGCGGTCCTTGTGCAGCACGGCGCGCATCTCGTTGGGCGGCAGGTAGATGTCGGGCTCGCCGTCGTCACGCACCACAAAACCATGACCATCACGGTGTCCGTTGATGGTCCCTTCGATTTCTTCCAGCAGGCCGCTGGATCGCTCTATATTTCTGATATACTTCTCTCTTTCCTGAGATGCCCAGATGGCGGAATTGGTAGACGCACTAGTTTCAGGTACTAGCGAGTAACATCGTGGAGGTTCGAGTCCTCTTCTGGGCACCACCAATATACGGTAAAACCAAGACGGTTTTACCAACAACAAGCCGCTGAGACCTCAGCGGCTTTTTTATTTCCCGGCTCGCCTGGAGCCGGGCACGTGAACCAAGACCGGTCAAATCGGCACCGCCACCAGATCGTGGCCTTGCGTGCCGACGATGCGCGCACGCGTGAACTCACCGACCTTCAGCGTCTTGCTGATCTTCTCCGGCGGCAATAACTGCACCAGGCCATCGATCTCCGGCGCATCGGCATAACTGCGGCCGACGCCGCCCTTGCGGCCCAGGGCCGGCGCCGAATCGACCAGCACCTGCATGGTGGCGCCGATGCGGCGCTGCAGGCGCGCGGTGGACACCTCCTCGGCCACGGCCATGAAACGCGCGCGGCGCTCCTCGCGCAAGGCCTCGGGCAGCATGCCCGGCAGCTCGTTGGCCGCCGCGCCCTGCACCGGGCTGTAGGCAAAGCAGCCGGCCCGGTCGATCTGCGCCTCGCGCAGGAAACCCAGCAGGTGCTCGAACTCCTCTTCGGTCTCGCCCGGGAAACCGGCGATGAAGGTGCTGCGGATCACCAGCTCGGGGCAGATCTCGCGCCAGCGCTGGATGCGCTCCAGATTGCGCTCACCGCTGGCCGGGCGCTTCATGCGCCGCAACACCTCGGGGTGGCTGTGCTGGAAAGGCACATCCAGGTAGGGCAGCACCTTGCCCGCCGCCATCAGCGGCAGGATGTCATCCACATGGGGGTAGGGATAGACGTAGTGCAGGCGCACCCAGGCGCCGTGCGCCTCGGCCAGTTCCCCCAGGGACTGCACCAGGTCCAGCAAACGCGTCTTGACCGGCTTGCCGTCCCAGAAACCGGTGCGGTACTTCACGTCCACACCATAGGCCGAGGTGTCCTGGCTGATCACCAGCAGCTCTTTCACGCCGCCTTCGAACAGGGCCTTGGCTTCCTTCAACACATCACCGACCGGACGCGACACCAGGTCGCCGCGCATCGAGGGGATGATGCAGAAGGTGCAGCGGTGGTTGCAACCCTCACTGATCTTCAGGTAGGCATAGTGACGCGGCGTGAGCTTGAGCCCGGCCTCGCCGAAGGCGCCCGGTACCAGGTCGATGAAGGGATCGTGCGGCTTGGGCAGGTGGGCGTGCACCGCGTCCATCACCTCCTGGGTGGCGTGCGGGCCGGTCACGGCCAGCACGCTGGGATGCATCTGCCTGACCAGGTTGCCGCCGCCCTCGCCGGACTTGGCGCCCAGGCAGCCGGTCACGATGACCTTGCCGTTCTCGGCCAGGGCCTCGCCGATCGTGTCCAGGCTTTCCTTGACGGCATCGTCGATGAAGCCGCAGGTGTTGACGATGACCAGGTCCGCGCCCTGGAAGGTCTTGGCAGTCTGGTAGCCCTCGGCGCTGAGCTGGGTGAGGATCAGCTCGGAATCGGTCAGGGCCTTGGGGCAGCCCAGGCTGACAAAACCGATCTTCGGCGCAGGGGCTGTGGTGTTCGGGGACAGGACTTCACTCATGCCCGTATTGTCCCAGTATTCGGTGACCTCAGCGTTTCAGACCGAAGGACTCCAGCATCTGCTCGGTCTGTTTCTGCATCTGCTCCTGCATCTGCTGGTACAGGTTCTTGGACTGCTCGAGGTTCTGCGACATCAGGCCCTGCATCATGGGCGTCTGCATGGCCATGAACTGTGTCCACATCTCGGGACTCAGTCCCTTGGACTGCTCGGCGAGCTTGGTCTGCACGTCCTGCAAGGACTGGATGTTCTTCTCAAGATAACCACCCATGAAACCCTGCATGGCGTGGCCGTAGAAGCGGATGATGTTGGACAGCACCGAGGTGCTGAACATGGGAGATCCGCCGGCCTCTTCTTCCAGGATGATCTGCAGCAGGATGCTGCGCGTGAGGTCTTCGCTGGTCTTGGCGTCGCGCACCACAAAAGGGGCGGCGTCCATGACCAGTTGCTTGATTTCCGTCAGCGTGATGTAGCTCGACGTGCGGGTGTCGTACAGACGGCGGTTGGGATATTTCTTGATGATCCGCTCAGCGCCTGCAGCAGCCTCACCCTTTTTTTCTTTCATACCCTGATCTCCTCTCCTCGGTCCTGCGGACCGCTTTCATGTATTGCGCTGCAACACATTCTAGGAAGCCGGATGCGCCACCGCCCCAAGGTTTACCCTGAGAGCGGATGGCGACAAGACGGAAAGGGATTTTGGTAGGCGCGATTGGACTCGAACCAACGACCCCCACCATGTCAAGGTGGTGCTCTAACCAGCTGAGCTACGCGCCTGAGAATTCGTTCGAGACCGCGAGTATAGCAGCAAACTTCGACCCTCCTTTCACTTCGCGATCAGAACGCGAGAGAAAAGGAGGGCTGCGCCATAATTGACGTTTACGTCAACGTCAAAACACAGGAGCATTTCATGCAGATCGCAGGCAAGGTATTCATCGTCACCGGCGGCGCCTCGGGCCTCGGCGAAGGCACGGCGCGTATGCTGGCGGCCAACGGCGGCAAGGTCGTCATTGCCGA
The DNA here is from genome assembly GCA_963512175.1 of uncultured Hylemonella sp. Taxonomy (GTDB): domain Bacteria; phylum Pseudomonadota; class Gammaproteobacteria; order Burkholderiales; family Burkholderiaceae_C; genus Hylemonella. The sequence continues at coordinate 59,689 of CAUPLI010000012.1, forward strand.
CATGCAGGCCGACAAGGGCGAGGCCGTGGCCAGGGAGATCGGTGGTGCCTTCGTCAAGTGCGACGTGAGCCAGGAAGCCGATGGCCAGGCCGTGGTGGCCAAGGCCGTCTCGCTGGGCAAGCTCATGGGCCTGGTCAACTGCGCCGGCATCGCCCCGGCCGAGAAGACCGTGGGCAAGAACGGCGCGCACGCGCTGGCCACCTTCAGCCGCACCATCACGGTCAACCTGATCGGCAGCTTCAACATGATCCGCCTGGCGGCCGATGCCATGTGCAAGAACGAACCGGAGTCGACCGGCGAGCGCGGCGTGATGATTTCCACCGCCAGCGTGGCCGCCTATGACGGCCAGATCGGCCAGGCCGCCTACAGCGCCTCCAAGGGCGGCATCGTGGGCATGACCCTGCCCATCGCGCGCGACCTCGCGCGCAACGGCATCCGCAACATGACCATTGCCCCCGGCATCTTCGGCACGCCCATGCTGTTCGGCATGCCCCAGGAAGTGCAGGACGCACTGGCCGCCAGCGTGCCTTTCCCCAGCCGCCTGGGCACGCCCGAGGACTACGCCAAGCTGGCCCGGCACATCTTCGAGAACGACATGCTCAATGGCGAGGTGATCCGCCTCGACGGCGCCATCCGCCTGGCGCCGCGCTGAGCCCGCCCCCGACAGGAGCCCCCATGCGCAGCACACGGCATCTCCCGCTCCTGCTGCTGGCAGGTCTGCTCCTGGCGGCGTCTCACGCCAGCGCGAAATCCCCCGCTCCGTCCAGCGGCGTCCCAGCCCAACCCGAAGCTGCCAGCGGCCGGCAGGCAAAAACCGGCTGGGCCAGCAAGAAGTTTGCGGTCGCGGCGGCGCACCCGCTGGCGGTCGACGCGGGTTACCAGATCCTCAAGGCCGGTGGCAGCGCCTTGGACGCTGCGGTGGCCGTGCAGATGGTGCTGACCCTGGTCGAACCCCAGTCCAGCGGCATCGGCGGTGGCGCCTTCATGCTGCACCACGACGGCCAGCTCACCGAGGCCTACGACGGCCGCGAGACCGCCCCCTCGGACGCCGATGAAGACCTTTTCCTGGACGCGCAGCGCCAGCCCCTGAGCTTCCAGGCCGCGGCCGTGGGTGGGCGCGCGGTCGGCACACCCGGCGTCCTGCACATGCTGGAGCTGGCCCACCGCCAGCATGGTCGCCTGCCCTGGCGCCAGCTCTTCGAACCCGCCATTGCCCTGGCCGAAGAAGGCTTTCCGGTCGGCCCACGCCTGCATGCCCTGCTCTCCGACGCTGCGGCCCTGCGGCAGGACCCGGTCGCCGCGACGTATTTCTTCGACACGACCGGCCAGCCCTGGCCGGTCGGCCATCGCCTGAAGAACCCCGAACTGGCCGCGATACTGCGTCGTATCGCCGCAGAGGGGGTGCGCGCCTTCTACGAGGGTGAGATGGCCGAGGCCATGGTGCGCAAGGTGCGCGAACACCCGGCCAATCCGGGGCGTCTCACGCTAGCCGACCTGGCCGATTACGAGGCCACGGTACGCGCCCCCCTGTGCTTTGTGCACAGTGCACGCCCCGTGCATCCCAAGGGCGCACGCCAGCGCGACGTCCGCATCTGCGGCATGCCCCCGCCCAGCTCGGGCACCCTGGCCATGGGGCAGATCCTGGGCCTGCTGGCCCACACGCCCGCTTCCAGATTCCAGCTGCAACGCAGCCCCTCGGGCCCGGTCCCCGGGCCCGACTGGCTGCACCTCTACGCAGAAGCCTCGCGCCTGGCCTTTGCCGACCGCGCCGTCTACGTGGCTGATCCGGATTACGTGCCGCCGCCGGGCAACAGCTGGATGAGCCTGCTCGACGACGACTACCTGGCACAGCGTGCCAAGCTGATCGGCAGCGGCCCGCGGGCCCGCCGCATGCCCGAGGCACCCGCGGGCATTCCCGCCGGCGTCCAGCAAAGCCTGGGGCCCATGCCCGAGCAGGCCGAATACGGCACCTCGCACATCAGCATCGTCGATGGTCAGGGGCGGGCCCTGGCCATGACCAGCAGCATCGAAGCCGCCTGGGGCGCCCACCTCATGGTCAACCGTGGCCAGGGACTGGCCGGGGGCTTTCTGCTCAACAACCAGCTGACCGACTTCAGCTTCGTTCCGCGCAGCGAATCCGGCGCCCCCATCGCCAACCGCGTCGAGCCGCGCAAGCGGCCACGCTCGTCCATGACCCCGGTGCTGGTGTTCGACCGGCCCCGCGGCGACTTCCTGCTCAGCGGCGGCAGCCCTGGGGGTGCCTACATCATCCATTACACGAGCAAGCTGCTCTATGGCGTCTTGCACTGGGGGCTGGATGTGCAGCAGGCCATTACCCTGCCCAACTTCGCGGCCTTTGGCGGTCCGGTCCTGATGGAGGAGCAGCGTTTCCCCCAGAGCACGGCAGCAGCCCTGCGCCAGCGTGGCCATCGCGTGCAGGAGCAGCCCCTGACCAGCGGGCTGCAGGCCATCCAGGTGCGCGGCAAGGGCTTGTACGGCGGCGCCGACCCACGGCGCGAGGGCGTGGTCAAGGGCGACTGAGCCGCCTCCCTACAATCGAGGCCACACCATGGCCATCCCCCAGTCCTTCATCCAGGAGTTGCTCGCCCGTGCCGACGTCGTCGAGATCGTCGGCCGCACCGTGCAGCTCAAGAAGGGCGGCGCCAACTTCATGGGCCTGTGCCCCTTCCACGCCGAGAAGTCCCCCTCCTTCACGGTCAGCCCGACCAAGCAGTTCTATCACTGCTTCGGCTGCGGCAAACATGGCGACGCGATCAACTTCCTGATGGAACAGACCGGCATGAGCTTCATCGAAGCCGTGCGCGACCTGGCCCAGCATTACGGCCTGCAAGTACCCGAGGACGAAACCAGCCCGCAGGACCGCGCGCGTGCCGCCGAGCAGCGCCAGAAGCAGGCCACGCTGAACGATGTGCTTGAAAAAGCCGGCGAAGCCTGGCGCAAGCAGCTCAAAAGCTCAGCCAAGGCGGTCGACTACCTCAAGGGCCGCGGCCTGTCCGGCGAAATCGCCAAGCAGTTCGGCCTGGGTTACGCCCCCGAAGGCTGGCGCAGCCTGGCCAGCGTGTTCCCCCAGTACGACGACCCGCTGCTCGTGGAAAGCGGCCTGGTCATCACCAATGCCGACGACAACAGCGGCGAGGAAAAGCGCTATGACCGCTTCCGCGACCGCATCATGTTCCCCATCCGCAACGTCAAAGGCGAGTGCATCGGCTTTGGCGGTCGCGTGCTGGGCGACGAAAAGCCCAAGTACCTGAACTCGCCCGAGACGCCGGTCTTCAGCAAGGGCCATGAGCTCTATGGTCTCTTCGAGGCGCGCAACGCCATCCGCGACGCGGGCTACGTGCTGGTCACCGAGGGTTACATGGACGTGGTGGCCCTGGCCCAGCTGGGCTTTCCCAATGCCGTGGCCACGCTAGGCACGGCCTGCACCACTGACCATGTGCAGAAGCTGTTCCGCTTCACCGACTCGGTCGTCTTCAGCTTCGACGGCGACAGCGCCGGCCGGCGCGCCGCGCGCCGCGCGCTGGACGGCGCCCTGCCCTACGCCACCGACGTACGCAGCATCAAGTTCCTGTTCCTGCCGGCCGAGCACGACCCGGACAGCTACATCCGCGAGAACGGCAAGGAGGCCTTTGCCCGCTGCGTCGGCGAGGCCGTGCCGCTGAGCCGTTTCCTGATCGAAGCCGCCCGCGAGGGCTGCGACCTCTCCAGCGCCGAGGGCCGGGCCCGCCTGGCCAGCAACGCCAAGCCGCTGTGGAGCCAGCTGCCCGACGGCGCCCTGAAACGGCAGCTGCTCAAGGAGATCGCCGGACACGTCAAGGTGGAAACCCAGGAACTGCAGGAACTGTGGGGCAGCGCCAAAAGCAGGGAAGGGTCGCCCCCCGCAGACGCGGGCGCCGCACCGCGCCGCGACTACCGGCCCGCCCCCCGCAACTCCCGCCGCCTGCCCATCCGCCCGGCCATGGAAGCCGGGGCGAGCAATATCGCACGCCTCGTCTTCCGCAACCCGGGCTTCTGGGAGCAGCTGACGGCGGCGGACCACGAGGTCCTGTGCCAGCTCGAAGGAACTTTCGGCGACCTGTTCCGCTGGGTCGACAGTCAGGTGCACGAGCATGGCGCGCAACCCATGGCGGCCCTGCTGGCGGGCATGGGCGGGCAGTCGTTCGAGGCACAGGCGCGCCAGCTCATCGAGTTCGACAATCTGCAACCGCTGGGGCGCCAGATCGAAGACCCGGAAACGCCGCTGTCGGACCTGCGGGTCGCGGTGACCCGGCTGCACCTGGAAGCGATCGACATGGAGCTCAAGCAGGTCCAGTCCCTGTCATCGAGCGACGGCACCCGGATCGAGCAGGAAAAACAGCTGATCCAGCAGCAGCTGGCCTACAAGAAGTCGCTGCATGACCTGGGGAAATCCGTGCGGACATGAGCCGCCAGCCCGCCCCGGCATTGAATTTTCGCAATCGCCGGGTATAATCCACTCCTGATTTCGGCAAGAGCGACAGCAGCACCTCCGGGCCAGGCCAACCGTAGCCTCCGCGCGCGACCGGCCACCTTACCGCAAGGACTGCACCCCAAATGTTCGCCCTCCCATCTTGCCTCTGAGGATTTCTCCTCTGTCCCCCAACCGCGCCGGTTTGTCGGTGCTGTGTTTGTTTCTTTGTGCCAGTTTTTGATGTTTCGAGGTTGATCCATGCCCGCTCAAAAGTCCAAGAAGCCTGCAAAGCCCGTCAAAGCCGCCGTCAAAAAGGCTGCTCCCAAGCCCGCCACCAAGGCCAAACCCGTTGCCAAAGCCGCCCCCAAGGCGGTCGTCAAGGCAGCGGCCAAGCCCGTGACCAAGGCCAAGGCGCAGCCCGCCACGAAAGCCAAGACAGTGCCCGCCTCCAAGACCCCTGCCAAGACCGAGAAAACCAGCAAGCCGACCGCCGCCGAGCTGAAGAAAACCGCCGCCACCGCCACGGGTGAAGTGGTGGCGAAGAAGAAGCCGGGCCGCCCGCCCAAGGCTGCCAGCGCCGACGCCGGTGCGCCGGCCAAAACCGGCGCCAAGCGCGGTCGCAAACCCAAGAATGCCGTCGACAAGCCCGAGGGTGACCTGGACCTGTCGGACATCGAAGCCGAATTTGCCGAAGAGCCGGCAGCCGCGCCCGGCGAAAAGGTCAAGCCCCTGCGCATGAAGATCAGCAAGGCCAAGGAACGGGCCTTGATGAAGGAATTCGGCCTGGACGAGACCGTGCTGTCCGAAGAGGACATGGCCAAGCGCCGCCAGCGCCTCAAGCAGCTGATCAAGCTGGGCAAGACCCGAGGCTACCTGACCCACGGCGAAATCTCCGACCACCTGCCCGACAAGCTGATCGACGCCGAGACACTGGAAGTCGTGATCTCCATGCTCAACGACATGGGCGTGGCCGTCTACGAGCAGACCCCGGACGCCGAGACCCTGCTGCTGAACAACACCGGCCCGACCGCTGCCACCGAAGAGGAAGCGGAAGAGGAAGCCGAAGCCGCCCTGTCCACCGTGGACAGCGAATTCGGCCGCACCACCGACCCGGTGCGCATGTACATGCGCGAGATGGGCACGGTCGAGCTGCTGACGCGCGAAGGCGAGATCGAGATCGCCAAGCGCATCGAAGGCGGCCTGATGGACATGATGGAGGCCATCTCGGCCTCGCCCGCCACCATCGCCGAGATCCTGCGTCTGGGCGAGGAGATCCGCGAGGGCAAGATCGTCATCTCCACCGTGGTCGACGGCTTCGTCAGCATCGGTGAAGCCGACGACTTCGTGGCCGAGGAAGACTTCGACGAGTATGACGAAGCCGACGACGACGACGGCAAGGGCGGCTCCAAGGCCCTCACCAAGAAGCTCGAAGAACTGAAGAACCAGGCGCTGGAACGTTTCGACCGCCTGCGCAGCCTGTTCGAGAAGGTGCACAAGATCTACGACAAGGAAGGCTACGGCACCCCGGCCTACCAGAAGGCGCAGAAGTCCCTGTCCGACGAGCTGATGACCATCCGCTTCACGGCCAAGACCATCGAGAAGCTCTGCGATCTGGTGCGTGCCCAGGTGGACGACATCCGCAAGAAGGAACGCGAGCTGCGCCGCATCATCGTGGACAAGTGCGGCTACCCGCAGGACCATTTCATCGCCGACTTCAGCGGCCGTGACAAACACGGCCACCCGGCGCGCTCGCACCTGCTCGACCTCAAGTGGATCGAGAAGCAGGCCAATGCCGGCAAGCCCTGGAGCGCCGTCATGGCGCGCAACGTGCCCCCGGTGCAGGACCTGCAGCAGAAGCTGATGGACCTGCAGTCGCGTGTGGTCGTGCCGCTGGACCAGCTCAAGGACATCAACAAGCGCATGAACGAGGGCGAAGCCTCCTCGCGCGCGGCCAAGAAGGAAATGATCGAGGCCAACCTGCGCCTCGTGATCTCCATCGCCAAGAAGTACACCAACCGCGGCCTGCAGTTCCTGGACCTGATCCAGGAAGGCAATATCGGCCTGATGAAGGCCGTGGACAAGTTCGAATACCGCCGCGGCTACAAGTTCTCGACCTACGCCACCTGGTGGATCCGCCAGGCCATCACCCGCTCCATCGCGGACCAGGCCCGCACGATCCGCATCCCGGTGCACATGATCGAGACCATCAACAAGATGAACCGCATCAGCCGCCAGCACCTGCAGGAGTTCGGCTTCGAGCCCGACGCCAGCCTGCTGGCGCAGAAGATGGAGATCCCCGAGGACAAGATCCGCAAGATCATGAAGATCGCCAAGGAGCCGATCTCGATGGAAACCCCCATCGGCGACGACGACGACAGCCACCTGGGCGACTTCATCGAGGACACGGCCAACACCGCCCCGGTGGAAGCCGCCATGCAGGCCGGCCTGCGCGACGTGGTCAAGGACATCCTGGACAGCCTGACGCCGCGCGAAGCCAAGGTGCTGCGCATGCGCTTCGGCATCGAGATGACCAGCGACCATACGCTGGAAGAGGTGGGCAAGCAGTTCGACGTGACGCGCGAGCGCATCCGCCAGATCGAAGCCAAGGCGCTGCGCAAGCTCAAGCACCCGAGCCGCTCGGACAAGCTGCGCAGCTTCACCGACAACATTTGAGCGGCCAGCCCGGCCCCTGTGAAAGCCCGCCTCGCGCGGGCTTTTTTCTTGTCGCTGCCGATGGGTGCTTGCGGTTATAAAGCAGGGGCGAGGCGGCGATCCGGCAGCCGAGCAGGACCGGTCTCACGCACCGCCACCAGCACACTAGGAGCAGCCCATGCAGTCTGGCAACGTCATCCCCTTCTATTGGCCCGATTTCGGCAACACCGTGGCCATCGCCGCGCTGGTGCTGGCCATCGCCGTCTGCGTCTTCGGCCTGTTCAGCGGCGCGCGGGCCAACAAGCTGCGAGTGATCTTTGCTGTCATCCTGGCGAGCCTGCTAGGCTGGCTGATGATGCCCATGGCCATCCAGGGTGCGGCGGCCGTGGGCTTGGCGGGCACGAAATCTGGGACCATGATCCTGTTCTCGGTCATGATGCTCTTCGTCGCCTACCTGGCCACGAGCATCTACGAGATCATCACCGTGAGCATTTCGGACGTCGGGCTGGCCTCCAAGAAATGATGCCCCCGGCTCCGGCGCGAGGGCCGGGACCCGTTCACTCGTAGACGATGACGGCCTTGCCCTGGTCGGCCTGGGCCATCCAGCCGGCCAGCGCCGCATCACTGGGATAGAACTTCGCGTCCTCGCCCAGCTGCAGCTCGGCCGCTGCGCCCAGCCCCGGGCCCTGGCGGCGCAGGGACAGGCGCACGCCCAGGCCGCGCAAGAGTTCACCCTGCTCGGTGATTTCCTTCTTGGGCGGATGTTCGGCCACCAGACGCTGCACGTCGGGGGCACGGCCGTTGACCGCCACGCGCAGGTACTTGCCGAAGCGGCAGCGCGCCGCCTCCAGGCTCCAGACCTGGTTGATGTTGAGCTGCAAACCGCCCGAGAAACGATCCGGCATGACCTTGGCCATGACGATGATGAGCTCGTCGTCCCTGAGCAGGTTGCGGTTGGCATTCATCAACGCCTCGTCCACGCGGGCGTCGAGCACGGCGGTTTTGTCGTCGAGCTTGAAGAGGGCGAGCTTGCCGCGCTGGCCGTTGATGACGCGGAAATCAGAAACAATGCCGACCAGCAGCTGCGGCTCACGCGTGTCGATCAGGTCGGCCAGTTCGCGCTTGGCGAAGCGGCGGACCTCCATGGAGACCTCGTCGAACAAATGACCCGAGAGGTAGAAACCTACGGCGGTCTTTTCGTTCGTGAGCCGCTCTTTCACGCCCCAGGGCAGGGCTTCCACCAGTTCCGGCTCCTGCGTGCTGGCCCCGTGGCTGTCATCCCCCAGGTCGAAGAGACCGCCCTGGTTGACGTTGGCCGCCGCGGCATTGGCGAAATCGAAGGCACGGTCTATCGATGCGACCAGCGAAGCGCGGTTGAGCTGCAGGGAGTCGAAAGCGCCGGCCTTGATCAGCGCCTCGACGCTGCGCTTGTTCAGACGCGTGCGGTCCACGCGCACGCAGAAGTCGTACAGGCTGGTAAAGGGCCCGCCTTCTTCGCGGGCTTTCACGATGGCCTCGACAGCCTGTTCACCCGTCCCCTTGACGGCCCCCAGGCCGTAGCGGATGGCCTTGTCGGAAATGGGCTCGAAGCGGTAATGGCCACGGTTGACGTCCGGCGCCTCGAAGCTCATGCCCATCTTGAGGGCATCCTCGAACAGCACCTTCAGCTTGTCGGTGTCGTCCATTTCCACGGTCATGTTCGCGCAGAAGAACTCGGCCGTGTAGTGCACCTTGAGCCAGGCCGTGTGGTAGGCCAGCAGGGAGTAGGCGGCGGCGTGCGACTTGTTGAAGCCGTAGCCCGCGAACTTCTCCATCAGGTCGAAGACCTCGTCGGCCTTGTCCTGGGGAATGTTGTGGGTCTTGAGCGCGCCGACGCGGAATTTCTCCCGGTGCTCGGCCATCTCCTCGGCCTTCTTCTTGCCCATGGCGCGGCGCAGCAGATCGGCGCCGCCCAGTGAGTAGCCGCCCAGGATCTGCGCGGTCTGCATCACCTGCTCCTGGTAGACCATGATGCCGTAGGTCTCGGAGAGCATCTCGGCCACCGCCGGGTGCGGGTACTCGACTTCTTCTCTCCCATGTTTACGTGCCACGAAACTGGGGATCAGGTCCATGGGGCCCGGGCGGTAGAGGGCGTTGAGGGCAATCAGGTCTTCCAGGCGCGTGGGTTTGGCGTCGCGCAGCATGCCCTGCATGCCGCGGCTTTCAAACTGGAACACCGCTTCCGTCTTGCCTTCCTGGAACAGGTGGTAGGTCGGCTTGTCGTTGAGCGGGATGTTCTCGAAAGCGAAATTTTCCTGGCCCGGGTGGCGTGCCATGATGAACTCGCGCGCGATCTCCAGGATGGTCAGCGTGGCCAGGCCCAGGAAGTCGAACTTCACCAGGCCCACGGCCTCCACGTCGTCCTTGTCGTACTGGCTGACGGCCGCATCGCTGCCAGGCTGCTGGTAGAGCGGGCAGAAGTCGGTCAGCTTGCCCGGCGCGATCAGCACGCCGCCGGCGTGCATGCCGACGTTGCGTGTCAGGCCTTCGAGCTTCTGGGCCAGCGCCAGCAGGGTCTTGACCTCGTCTTCCTTCTCCAGGCGCTCGGCCAGGATGGGCTCGGCCTGGATGGCGTCGGCAATCGTGATGTGCTGGCCCGGCTTGTTGGGGATGAGCTTGGAGATGCCGTCGCAGAAGGTGTAGCTCATGTCGAGCACACGGCCCACGTCGCGGATGGCGGCGCGCGCGGCCATGGTGCCGAAGGTGGCGATCTGGCTCACCGCCTCCTTGCCGTACTTGTCCTTCACGTAGTCGATCACACGGTCGCGGTTGGCCTGGCAGAAGTCGATGTCGAAGTCCGGCATCGAGACGCGTTCCGGGTTCAGGAAACGCTCGAACAGCAGCTTGTATTCCAGCGGGTCCAGGTCCGTGATCTTGAGCGCATAGGCCACCAGCGAACCGGCGCCCGAGCCGCGGCCCGGTCCCACCGGGCAGCCGTTGGCCTTGGCCCACTGGATGAAGTCACCCACGATGAGGAAGTAGCCCGGAAAACCCATCTTCAGGATGGTGTTGATCTCGAATTCGAGGCGCTCCACGTAGCGCGGCCGTTCGGTTTCGCGCTTGGCTGCGTCCGGGTACAGATGCGCGAGACGTTCTTCCAGGCCTTCGAAGGAAACCTGGCGGAAGTACTCTTCGATGCTCAGGCCACCGGGGATGGGGAAGTTGGGCAGCTGCGGCTTGCCCAGCACCAGCGTCAGGTTGCAGCGCTTGGCGATTTCCAGGGTGTTGGCCACGGCACTGGGCAGGTCGGCAAACAGCGCCTGCATCTGCGCGGCGTTCTTGAAGTACTGTTCGCGTGTGAACTTGCGCACCCGGCGCGGGTTGCCCAGGATCTCGCCTTCGGAAATGCAGACGCGGGCCTCGTGCGCCTCGTAGTCGTCCGGCGTGGCGAACTGCACCGGGTGGGTGGCCACCACCGGCAGCTTCATGCGCGCGGCCAGCTGCACGGCAGCGGTCACATGGGCCTCGTCGTCCGGGCGGCCGGCGCGTTGCAGTTCCAGGTAATAACGATGCGGGAACACGGTGGACAGCTGCAGCGCCGCCTCATGGGCGCGCTCGGCATCACCTTGCACCAGGGCCTGGCCCACGGCGCCGGCCTGTGCGCCGGAGAGGGCAATCAGCCCTTCGTGCAACTCCTTGAGCCAGGCCAGCTTGACCACCGCCTGGGCCTTCACCACATTGCCGGTCCAGGCCCGCGCCAGGATCTCGGAGAGGTTGAGGTACCCCTGCTTGTTCTGCACCAGCAGCAGCAGGCGCGAGGTCGCCAGCGGGTCCTGGCCCAGGCCCTCGAGCATGATCTCGACGCCGATCAAGGGCTTGATGCCCTTGCCGCGTGCTTCCTTGTAGAACTTGATGGCCCCGAACAGATTGTTCAGGTCGGTGATGGCCAGCGCCGGCTGGCCATCCCTGGCTGCAGCCTTGACGATGTCCTCGATACGGACGGTGCCGTCGACGACGGAGAACTCGGTGTGCAGGCGCAGATGGGAAAACATGGGATCCATTGTAGTTTTCCGCAACGCACCGGTTCCCCCTGGAAACCCCTCTCCTCTTTTAAAATCGGACGGTGAACGACATCCTCAACATCTCAGCCTACAAATTCGTCCCCCTCCCCGACGCCCGGGAACTGCGCGACCGCCTGCACGAGCGGGCCGTCGCCCTGGAACTCAAGGGCACGGTGCTGCTGGCCGAAGAAGGCATCAACCTCTTCCTCGCGGGGCCGGGCGAAGCCGTGCGCGCGTTCGTGGCGCAACTGCATGAAGATCCACGCCTGTCCGACCTCACGCCGAAGGAAAGCTGGTCGGCCCGCCAGCCCTTTCGCAAGATGCTGGTCAAGGTCAAGCGCGAGATCATCCGCATGAACCACCCCACCATCCGGCCGGCCCAAGGGCGGGCGCCGGCCGTGCCGGCCGCCACCGTGCGGCGCTGGCTGGACCAGGGGCATGACGATGCCGGACGCCCGGTGGTGACGCTGGACACGCGCAATGCCTTCGAGATCGACCACGGCACGTTCGAAGGCGCCATCGACTGGCGCATCCACAAGTTCTCCGATTTCCCGCAGGCGCTGCAGGATCACCAGGCGGAGCTTCAGGGCAAGACCGTGGTGAGCTTTTGCACCGGCGGCATACGCTGCGAAAAAGCGGCCATCTTCATGCAGGAGAACGGGCTGGAACACGTCTACCAGCTCGAAGGCGGCATTCTCAAGTATTTCGAGGAAACCGGCGGCGCGCATTTTCAGGGCGAATGCTTCGTATTCGACGAGCGCGAGGCTCTGGGTGCCGATCTGCGCGCCCGGCGTGAATAGCTCCGGCACGGAACTATTGCCACAAATCGTCCCCTGGGTTCGTCCTGGCCTTTCGTACAGCGGAAAGGTCGATTACGATGTCAGCACACCTGCCGTGCGGGAGCTCGCCGGCAGGCCACCCCATGCTCGACCAGCGGCCCGCCCCCTCCCCTCCCTCCTGCCAGGCGATCGGCAGGCGCCAGGCTTTGCGGGCCGTTTCCCTGTTGCCGCTGCTGGGCTCACTCGGTGCCTGCACCCCCCAACGCCCGCTGGTCCTGGCCGGCCGCCCCTGGCCAGGCTACGAACCCATGTACCTGGCCCGGAACCTGGGATACCTGCCTGCGCAGGTTGAGCTGAGAGAGCCCCCGTCGCACGACGCCATGATCGATCTGCTCAAGGCGGGGCAGGTCGATGGTGTCATGTTGACGCTGGACCAGATCCTGAAACTGCGCGATCAGGGCACGGACCTGACGATCGTGCTCGTCTTCGACATCTCCAAGGGCGCTGACGTGCTGCTGGTCCGGCCCGGCCTGTCGCGCCTGGCGGCATTGCGAGGCCGTCGCATCGGACTGGTCGACAATGCACTGGGCTACCTGATGCTGTCGATGACCCTGGAAAAGGCCGGGCTCAGGCCGCAGGATGTCGAGACCCGTCTGATCGACTATGAGGGCCATGATGCGGCCTGGGCCCGCGGCGATGTGGACGCCATCCTCACCTATGAGCCCATGGCGACCAAGATCAGGAAACTCGGCGCCAGCCCCCTGCTGAGTACACGCGAGCTTCCCGACACGATCTTCGATGTGCTGGCGGTCCGTCCGGCAGCACTGCTCACCCATGGCGAGCCGCTGCGCGCTGCGCTGCTTGCCCACTTCCGGGCCTTGACCTACCTGCGACAAAACCCCTGGGATTCGGCCTACCGGATCGCCACCCATCTGGAGATTTCGGCCGAAGAACTGATCACCTCGCTGCGCGGCATGGAGTTGCCGGACCTGATCGGCAACCAGCGCTATCTCTCGGCGCAGGATGGTGACCTGCAACGCGTCACGAACAAGCTCTCGGCCATCATGCTGCAGGCCGGCATCATCCGCCAGCCCGTGGACTCCAAAATGCTCTATACCGGCGCCTACCTTCCGGCCAACTCCACCTCATGATGAAGCGACGCCTGCAAAGTGCATTCACCGGACTGTTGCTGGCCCTGGCCGCCACGTCGCTGAGGGCCAACCCTGAAACCATCGTGGTGGGTGTCCTGTCGTTCCGTCCTGAAGCCCTCGCCCTGGCCCAGTGGAAGCCCCTGACCGACTACCTCAACCGCTCGCTCCCCTCGGCGCACTTCGAACTCAGGGTCTACGAATATGGCCCCATGCAGGAGGCAGTGCGCCAGCAGGCGGTGGACCTGGTGATCACCCAGCCCGGCGAATACGTGCGCATGGTGCATCAGAACGGTCTCTCGACCCCCCTGGCCACCCTGATCAATCTGGACAACGGGCGGCCGGTGCGTGCCATGGGCGGTGTCATCGTGGCACGCAGCGCACGCCAGGACCTGCGCGACCTGAAGGATTTGCAAGGCCAGCGCATCGCCACCGTCTCGCGCCTGTCCTTCGGCGGCTACCAGCTCCAGGCCACCGAACTGGCGCGCCAGGGCATCAGCCCCGGGCGCCTGGTGGAAACCGGCTTGCCCCAGGACCGCGTCATCGACACACTGCTGGCCAACGAGGCCGACGTGGCCTATGTGCGCACCGGCCTGCTCGAAACCCTGGTGCGCGAGGGGCGGCTCAAGCCGGGTGAGCTCAAGGTCCTGGGGCAGCAGAACTACCCCGGTTATCCCTATGCCCTGTCCTCGCGGCTCTATCCGGAATGGCCGGTCGTCGCCATGTCGCACCTGCCGGAAGATCTCTCGGTGCGCATTGCCGGCGCCCTGCTTTCGCTGCCGCACGGCGGTGACGCGGCACGGCACATGGGCATCTACGGTTTCACCGTGCCGGCCGACTACGAGCCGGTGCGCGCCATGATGCGCGAGCTGCGCGCCCCGCCCTTCGACAAACCGCCGATCATCTCCTGGCGCGACATCTGGCAGCAGTACGGCCTGCTGGTCGCCAGCGCGGTGCTGACCCTGCTGGTCATTGTGGTCATGGGCCTGCGCGAGATGGTGTTGCGCCAGCGCATGGACTCGTTCAGCAACGCCATGGGCGAAGGCATGTTCGTGCTGGATCGCCAGGGTATCGTCACCTACATCAACCGCGCCGCCTGTCGCCTGCTCGGTTACCAGCGCGAGGCCTTGCTGGGCCGCCAGCTGCTGCCCCTGATCCTCTCGCCCGCGTCCCAGCCCCAGCACCTGGGCAGCACCAATCCCCTGCTCGACCCCCAGCGCTGGCAGCAGCCCTATGAGGGCGAGAACCTGTTTGTCAGCGCCAGCGGCAAAACCTTCCCGGTCGAAGTCAGCAGCCGGCCGGTGCGACGCAAGGACCGCTTCGTGCGCATCGTGACCGTGTTCTCCGATATCTCCGAGCGCAAGGCCCACAGCGAACACGTCTACCACCTGGCCTACCACGACGCCCTCACCGGCCTGCCCAACCGCCGCCTGCTGTTCGAGCGCCTGCAGGAAAGCCTGGGCCGCAGCAACGGGAGCAGCCGCGGCGCCCTGCTGTTTTCGGACCTGGACCGTTTCAAGCAGATCAACGACACCCTGGGCCACAAGGTCGGCGACGCGCTGTTGCAGGCCGTGGCCGGGCGCATGCTGCGCATCGTCGGCGACCAGGGCTTGGTGGCACATACCGGCGGCGACGAATTCGCGGTACTGCTGGAGCGGCTCGACACCGATCCCGAGCGCGCCAGTGCCCAGGCACGCAGCCTGGCAGAGAAGCTGCGCAGTAGCATGCGCGAACCCTTCGGCATCGACAGCCAGTACCACCAGATGTCGGTCAGCATCGGCGTGGCGCTGTTCGATGGCCCCGAGACCGGCGCCGACGAACTGATCAAGCGCGCCGACATGGCCATGTACGAGGCCAAGGCCGGCGGACGCAATGCCATCCGATTCTTCGACCACGACATCGCCGTGCAGCTCAGCCAGCGCGTGACCCTGGAGGCGGACCTGAACCAGGCGCTGGCCCTGCAACAGTTCCGCGTGTTCTACCAGCCGCAGTTCGACAGCAATGGCCGCATGGTCGGCGCCGAGGCCCTGGTGCGCTGGCTGCATCCGGAGCGCGGCCTGGTAACGCCGGGACACTTCATTCCCCTGGCCGAGGAAACCGGCCTGATCCTGCCTCTGGGCCAGTGGGTGCTGGAGCAGGCCTGCCAGCAGATCGAGCGCTGGCGCGGCCAGCCGGTGCTGGGCGAACTGGTGATCTCCGTCAACCTCTGCGCCCACCAGCTGCTGCAGGCCAACTTCGTCGAAAGCATCACCTCGGTGCTGATGGCCACTGGCGCCAACGCCAGCCGGCTGCAGCTCGAACTGACCGAAAGCGTGCTGGCCCACAACATCGACGACGCCACCCACAAGATGCGCCGGCTGGTGGCGCTGGGCGTGCAGTTCGCACTGGACGACTTCGGCACCGGCTACTCCTCGCTGAGTTACCTCAAGCGCCTGCCCATCCAGCAGCTCAAGATCGACGCCTCCTTCGTGCGCGACCTGCAGACCGATCCCAACGACGTGGTCATCACCCAGACCATCATCGCCCTGGGCCAGAGCCTGGGGCTGGAGGTGATTGCCGAAGGCGTGGAAACCGAAGCCCAGCGCGACATCCTGCTGCAACAAGGCTGTCGCCTGTTCCAGGGTTATTTCTATGCCCGGCCCCAGGCACTCGCAGACCTGGTCGCCCTGGTGAACAAGATCCACCCGGAGACCCTGGCGTTTCCCCGCTGATCAGGCCAGGAAGCGCCGCTCGGGCAGGGGGATGAACTCGGTCTCGCCCGGCACCTGGCCCAGGCGCTGGGCCTCCCAGTCGTCGGCCGCCTGCGCGATGCGCTCGCGGCGAGCGGAGACGAAGTTCCACCACATATGGCGCGGCGCATCGAGTGGCGCACCACCGATCACCACCAGGCGTGTGGCCTCGCTGGCGCCCAGCTCCGCACCCGCCGGGCCCAACACGGCCATCTGTTGCGCCGGCAGCGCCTGGCCATCGCAGGTCAGCGCGCCCTGCACCACGTAGACCGCCATCTCGGGCGCCAGCGCGGGCAGCTGGAGGCGACCGCCGGCCGGCAGCTGCACATCCAGGTAAAGCGTGGACACCAGCGTGTGCACCGGCGAGCGCAGGCCGAAGGCCTCCCCCACGAGCACACGCACCGTCGCATCGTCCACCCGCCCTTCGGGAATCGCCGCCGCCGGTGTGTGCTCGAACGACGGCTCGACCTCCTCGTGCTCGCGCGGCAGGGCCACCCAGAGCTGCAGGCCGTGGTTGGTGTAGCTGCTGTTGCGCAGCGACTCGGGGCGCCGCTCGGAATGCACGATGCCGCGCCCGGCCGTCATCCAGTTGATGGCACCGGGCTCGATCAGTTGCTGCGAGCCAAGGCTGTCGCGGTGCATCATGGCGCCTTCGAACAGGTAGGTCACCGTGGCCAGGCCGATGTGCGGGTGCGGCCGCACATCGTGCTCGGCCCCGGGAGTTTCCAGTGCCGGACCGAAATGGTCAAAGAAGATGAAGGGCCCGACCGAACGCTGCGCCGCCGCCGGCAACAGGCGCCGCACCACGAAGCCACCCCCCAGATCCTTCTGGTGACCCGAGAGGATGTGCAATGGCGACTTCATGGCTTGGCCCTCCTGGAGCCGACTATAGGGCCTGTTCAGCCGCGCAGCTTGGCCGCGACACTGGCGACGCGCTGGCCGAACAGGCGCGCGGTTTCGAGGTCGCCGGCTTCCATCTTGTCGGCCGGTGCGTCCGAAGCGGTCTGCCCCATGAGGCCGGCGTTGGCGGCAAGATAGTTCACATCGCTGCGCCTGGAGTCCTTGGTGTTGTGGTACGCCACGCCCAAGCCGACCCACAGGCCGCCATGCTGCATGGCCAGGGTCTGCAGATAAGCCAGGGTCGAAGCCTTGTCACCGTTGACATTGGAGCTGTTGGTGAAACCCGCGAACACCTTGTCCTTCCAGGCCTGGGTGTACCAGGGCTTGCTGGAAGCATCGGCGAATTTCTTGAACTGCCAGCTCACGCTGCCCATGTAGGTCGGGCTGCCCATGATGATGGCGTCGGCGGCGTTCAGCGTCTCCCAGGCGCCCTCGGGCAGGTTGCCCTCGGCGTCGATGGTGAGCAGCTCGGCGCCGGCGCCTTCGGCCACGGATTGGGCCAGGCGCTGTGTATGGCCGTAACCCGAATGAAAGACAACCGCGACTTTGGTCATGTGATGACTCCAGTAAAAAAACGATGAGAGAAATTTCGAAGAATGACGCAGGATCAGCGCTGACGCTTGGCGTCCAGGCTCCAGGCACCGGCGCCGTGCGCGGCCAGCACCAGCAGGCCGCCGACCACCGCGATGTTCTTGTTGAACATCAGCTGCTGCACGAAGGCCTGGTCAGCCGGCACACCCCAGTAGTTGTGGAAGAAGAAGGTCGCCACCAGCGTGAACAGGGCCAGCGCCAAGGCGGCCAGGCGGGTACCGAAACCGAGGATCAGGGCCAGACCACCGAGGATTTCCACCACGACAGCGATCGCGGCACCCACTTCCGGCAGGGGCAGGCCCTTGGAGGCGATGTAGCCGGCGGTGCCGGCAAAGCCGCCGATCTTGCTGATGCCGGCCGGCAGGAACAGGGCAGCCAGCAACAGGCGGCCGACGAGAGACAGGGGGTTTTGCAGTTGGGTCAACATGAGGAGCTCCTAGTGTGAAATGAAACAGAGTGAGAAAAAAATCAGTTGGCGAGGTCGAAGACCAGCACCTCGGCATCCTTGCCGGCCTTCAGCTCGACCCGGCTTTCACCGGACAGCAGGGCAGCGTCACCGCCGCTCAGGCGCTGACCGTTGACGTCCAGTTCGCCGCGCACCAGGTGCACATAACTCTTGCGCGCCGGATCCAGGGGCAGTGTCGCGTTTTCGCCGCCATCGAACAGGCCCGCATACAGGCGCGCATCGGCGTGGACGGTCACCGAGCCTTGGGCCCCGTCGGGTGAGGCCACCAGGCGCAGCGCACCGCGCTTCTCGGGCGTGGCAAAGGTCTTCTGCTCGTAGCTGGCCGGGATGCCGCGCACATTGGGCTCGATCCAGATCTGGAAGAAGTGCGTGGTGTCCTGCGGCGCGTGGTTGTACTCGCTGTGCATCACGCCCTTGCCGGCGCTCATGCGCTGCACGTCACCCGGCGGGATGGCGCGGCCATTGCCCATATTGTCCTTGTGCGCCAGTTCGCCCGACAGCACGTAGCTGATGATCTCCATGTCGCGGTGGCCGTGCGTGCCGAAACCCGTGCCCGGGGCGATGCGGTCTTCGTTGATCACGCGCAGATTGCCCCAGCCCATGTGCTGCGGGTCGTAGTAACCTGCAAAGGAAAAGCTGTGGAAGGACTTGAGCCAGCCGTGATCGGCATAGCCGCGGTCCTGCGATTTGCGTACGGTCAGCATGGTGGGCTCCTTCCAGGGTCTGCAGGTCGGGCCTGCGATGGGATGAACTTTAGGCCTCGCCCCGGGTTTTGCGATCCATGCGCTTTGATGGCATCATTCAAATAATTTCAATATAAATAGATTGATCGTGCAAACTGCTCGCGACGTCCTGACCCCCGATGCCCTGGCCATGCTGCAGGCCATCGAGGACGCCGGCAGCTTTGCCGCCGCCGCGCGCGCTCTGGGCGTGGTCCCCAGCGCCCTGACCTACCGTGTGCGCCAGATCGAAGACGCGCTGGACGTGCTGCTGTACGACCGCAGTTCGCGCCAGGCGCGACTGACCGCCGCTGGCACCGAACTGTTGCGTGAAGGCAGCCGCCTGCTCTGCGAAATAGATGCCGTGGCCAACCGCGTCAAGCGCGTGGCCACGGGCTGGGAGTCGCAACTCACCATTGCCCTGGACAGCATCATCTCCAGATCCACCGTCATGGAGTTGTGCGAGAGCTTCTTCGCCCTGGGTGCCCCCACCCGCCTGAAGCTGCGGGACGAAACGCTCTCGGGCACGCTGGAGGCCATCACCTCCGGCCAGGCCGATCTGGCGATAGGCGCGGCCCTGGAGCCCAGCGCCAACGCCGGCCTCCACAGCAAGCCGCTGGGCCCGGTCAGCTTTGTCTATGCCGTGGCGCCGCACCACGCGCTGGCCGCCGCCCCGGAACCGCTCACGGACGAAGTCCTGTTGCAACACCGTGCCGTGGCCGTGGCCGACTCGGTGCAGCGCGGCAGCGGTCTCACCATCGGGCTGCTCGGCGGGCAGGATGTCTTCACCGTAGCGAGCATGCAGGCCAAGCTGGACGCCCAGCTCCGGGGCCTGGGTGGCGGCTTTCTGCCCGAGAGCATGGCCCGCAGCTACATCGAAGCAGGCCGGCTGGTGGTCAAGAAGATCGAACGGCCGGAACGCGTGGTGCGCGTCAGCTACGCCTGGCCCACAGGCGCCGTTCGTACCCAGGGCCGGGCGCTGCAGTGGTGGCTCAAGCAGCTGGAGAGCCCGGCCACCCGTGCCGCGCTGCTGGGGCCTGTCCACGCCGTGGCGACCGGTGCCGGCCCCAAGGGCAAACCCCGATCGCGGGGCGTGTAAAGTGAGAGACATGAAACACAACAGGAGACCGGCTCGATGAAACCCGCGCAACACTACGCCGTCATCGGCGCCGGCATGGCCGGCGTGGCCTGTGCCCGCACCCTGGTGCAGGCCGGCCACCAGGTCACGCTGTTCGAAAAAAGCCGCGGCGCGGGTGGCCGCATGGCCACGCGCGACACCGAATTCGGTGGCTTCGACCACGGCACCCAGTACTTCACGGTGCGCAACCCGATGTTCGCCCGCGCCCTGGAGACCGTGCCCGGCCTGTGCCGGCCCTGGAGCGCCAACGCCGTGCGCGTGCTCGACCCGCTGGGTCGCGTGGTGGCCGCGCCGCTGCCCACACGCGAGTCGCACTGGGTGGCCACTCCCGGCATGAACGCGCTGGTCAGGCGCTGGACCGAACCGCTGCTGGCCCAGGGGGCAGTGGAACTGCAGACCCGGGTGGTCAAGATCGAGCGTGATGCGCTGAACGAACGCCGCTGGCAGCTGCACACCGAAGGCCTGGACGACAGCCGTCACGTGCACTCCGGCTTCGACGGCGTGCTGCTGGCCATGCCCAGCGTGCAGGCACACGAGCTGCTGCGCAACTCCAAGCAGGCACCGGCCCTGGCCGAGCGTATCGCCGAAGTCAAGGTGGCGCCCTGCTGGACGCTGATGGTGGCCTTTCCGCAGGCCATGCAGCCGGGCCTGTCCGCGCTCGGGCCGCAGTGGAACGCGGCACGCAGCACGCACCACCGCATTGCCTGGCTGGCGCGCGAGTCGAGCAAGCCGCAACGCGGCCCCATCGAACGCTGGACGGTGCAGGCCAGCCCGGCCTGGTCGCAGGAGCACCTCAACGACGATGCCGAGCGCGTGCAGTCCAAGCTGCTCAAGGCCTTTGCCGAAGTCACCGGCATCCGCGCCGAACCCAGCTATGCCACCGTGCACCGCTGGCATTACGCGCAGACCACCCAACCCCTGGACCAGAGCCATCTGTGGGACCCGGCCTCGCGCATCGGTGCCTGTGGCGACTGGTGCATGGGCCACCGCGTCGAGGACGCCTTCATCTCCGGACTGGAACTGGCACTAAAAGTGGCATGACGAACGTGACCCCCACGGTCGCTCACTGCGTGTGCTCCCTGCCCCCGGAGGGGGCCGCGTTTCGCCTTGGGGCGGCCCGGCGGCGAAACATCCGCGCTTGGTGAATGCCTACCACCTACGTCGGCCGTTTCGCCCCCTCGCCCACCGGCCCCCTGCACGCCGGCTCGCTGGTGGCCGCACTCGCCAGCTGGCTTGATGCACGCGCCCACGGCGGGCGCTGGCTGGTGCGCATCGAAGATGTCGACGTGCCGCGCTGCATCCCCGGCGCCGACCGCGTGATCCTGCAGCAGCTGGCCGACTGCGGCCTGTTGCCCCACGAGCCCCCGCTGTACCAGTCGCAGCGCAGCGCGCTGTACCAGCGCGCGCTGGACGATCTCGTGCTGCGCGGCCTGGCCTATCCCTGTGCCTGCAGTCGCAAGGACATCGAAGCCGAGCTGCAGCGGCTGGGGCGCAGCAAACCGCGCCATGGCGAACTGGTCTACCCCGGCACCTGCCGTGACGGTCTGCACGGTCAGGAGCCTCGCGCCTGGCGCTTGCGCGTGCCCGCCGGTACCCTGCTCTGGAGCGATCGCCGCCTGGGCGCCCAGGTGCAGGATGTGGCCGCCGAGGTGGGTGACTACGTGCTCAAGCGCGCCGACGGCTACTTTGCCTATCAACTCGCAGTCGTCGCAGACGACGGCGTCCAGGGCATCAGCCACATCGTGCGCGGCGAGGACCTGGCCGACAACACGGCACGGCAGATCCTGCTGCAGCGCGCATTGCACCTGCCCACGCCGGCCTATCTGCACACACCCCTGGTCCTGGGCGCCAACGGCGAGAAACTCAGCAAGCAGAACGGTGCGTTGGCGCTGGACACACGCGCTCCCTTGGCTGCGCTGAACGCCGCGGCCGCCGTGCTGGGCCTGCAGGTAAGCGCAACGACGGTGGCTGACTGGCTGCTGGCGGCGACGGCGCAGTGGGCCGCGCTCTGGGTCCGCCGGTAAAATCGGTCCGTGACTGACACCCCAAAACCACCCGCATCCGACGCCCCGCCGTCCTCCCCGCCCAAAGACCGGCGTCGTCTGCCGCCGCCCGGCGTCGACTTCCCCAAGACCATCAAGAGCTTCGTCAAGCGCGCCGGCCGCACCACCACCGGCCAGGCCAAGGCCTTCGAACTCTATGGACCGCGTTTTGTGCTGCCCTACAACGCCGCGCCGCTGGACCGTTTGGCCGTCTTCGGCGCCGAGGCGGCGAACCACCCGCTGATCCTGGAGATCGGCTTCGGCATGGGTGACGCCACGGCGCACATCGCGGCGCTGATGCCGGAGAAAAACTTCCTCGGCTGCGAGGTACACGAGCCCGGCGTGGGCGCCCTGCTCAAGCACATCGGTGAACGCGGGCTCACCAACCTCCGCATCCTGCAGCACGACGCGGTCGAGGTGCTGGACCACATGCTGCCGGAGCAGAGCCTGGACGGCGTGCACATCTTCTTCCCCGACCCCTGGCACAAGACCAAGCATCACAAACGCCGCCTGCTGCAAGCCCCGCTGGTGACCAAACTGGCCGCGCGCCTGAAACCCGGCGGCTACCTGCACTGCGCCACCGACTGGGAGCCCTATGCCCAGCAGATGCTGGCCGTGCTGGGCGCCGAGCCGCTGCTGAAGAACAGCGCCGAGGGCTACGCCCCCAAGCCCGACTACCGGCCCCTGACCAAGTTCGAGAAACGCGGCCTGCGCCTGGGCCACGGGGTCTGGGACCTGGTGTTCACCCGTATCTGATCTTCCATGAGCCGCCCGCCGCATCGCAGCAAGCCGCCGATGCGCGAAGGCGTCGGCGCCAGTTGCGTGGCTCTGCCGCACGGCCCCTGGACAAGGCTGCTCGACTTCCTGGCCGAACGGCTGCCGGCGGTGAGCGCGGAACAATGGCAAGAGCGCATGGCGCAGGGCCACGTCCTCGATGAGAGCGGCGCGCCACTGTCACCGGATGCGCCCTATCGCCACGGCACGCGCGTCTACTACTACCGTGCGCTGGACGCCGAACCCGTCATCCCTTTCGAGGAAACCATCCTCTACCAGGATGCGCACCTGCTGGTGGCCGACAAACCTCACTTCCTGCCCGTCACGCCCACCGGCCGCTACGTGCAGCAGACCCTGCTGGTGCGCCTCAAGCGCCGCACCGGCATCGAAAGCCTGAGCCCCATCCATCGCATCGACCGCGAAACCGCCGGCCTGGTGCTGTTCAGCGTGCGAGCGCAGGACCGCGGTGCCTACCAGGCGCTGTTTCGCGAACAGGTGGTGGACAAGGAATACGAGGCCATCGCACCGCTGCGCCCCGATCTGCCGCTGCCGGCCGTGCACCGCAGCCGCATCGAGCCCGACGAACGCTTCTTCCGCCAGCGCGAGGTGCCGGGCGAGCCCAACAGCGAAACGCTGATCGAGCTGATCGAGGCGCTCGGTAAACTGGCGCGCTACCGACTGCGCCCGCGCAGCGGCAAGACGCACCAGCTGCGCGTGCACATGGACGCGCTGGGGCGCCCGATAAGCGGCGACCTCTTCTACCCCGAAGTAGTGCACGGCCCGGGCCCCGCCGAAGAAGACTGGAGCCGCCCGCTCCAGTTGCTGGCGCGCGCGCTGGCCTTCACCGACCCCGTCACCGGCGAGCCGCGCCGCTTCGAGAGCCGGCGCCAGCTGACCTTGAGAGCGGTCGATACGTCTTGAAACAGGGCCGCCGCATTCGCCGGCGATACTGCCATCATGAAAAAACTCATCCTCCTGCTCGCCTTCTCTTCGGCTCTGGCCCAGCCCGCCCTGGCGGGTGACCTCTCGGCACTCGGCAACCTCAGCCAGTCGGAATTCCGCACAGTCTCCGAAGACCTCGGCGCCGCCTTCAGCTACAAGCCCATTGCCCCCACCGAGGCACAAGGCATCACCGGTTTCGACATCGGCATCGAGGTCACCGGCACCGACGTCTCCAGGAGCGCCGGCGCCCTGTCCAGGGCTGGCGCCAGTGACAGCAGCATGAACACCCTGCTGATTCCCAAACTGCATCTGCACAAGGGCCTGCCGCTCGGGCTGGACGTGGGGGCCTTCGTCGCCAACGTCCCTGCCATCAACGCCCGGCTCTACGGCGCCGAAGTGCGTTACGCCCTGCTGGGCGGCGGCGTGGCCATGCCGGCCATCGGCGTGCGCGGCGCCTACACCCGGCTCGACGGCACCAGCCAGTTGGCCTTCAACACGCGCAGCCTGGACATCTCCATCTCCAAGAGCTTCACCGTGCTCACCCCCTACGCCGGCATCGGCCAGGTCTGGGTCAACAGTTCACCCAATGCGGGCAACCTCGCGGGCGAAAGCTTCAGCCAGGGCAAGCTCTTTGTCGGGCTCAACGTGAACCTGGGCCTGCTCAACCTGGCCCTTGAAACCGACAAGACCGGTGACACCACGTCCTGGGGCATGAAGGTGGGCCTGCGCTGGTGATCGCCCGACGCCATAGGGCCATCACTTTTTCCGATAACCGCCAAGTAAAAACCAGCGGCCGCTGGCCGGCCGTGCTCCCTATACTGCAGGACTGCATCGGCCCGCCTGTGGCGGGCTGCATCCACCTGAGGAGATTCCATGACATTCAAGATCAAGACGCTCGCCCTCGCGCTGGGCACGCTGCTGGCTGCCGGCCCCGCCCTGGCCCAGGCCAACTGGCCGACCAAGCCCCTGACCATGGTGGTGGGCTTTGCCGCCGGCGGCGCCACCGACGCGGTGGCCCGCATCATCGCCAAGCACCTGGGCGATGAACTCAAGCAGAACGTGGTGGTGGACAACAAGGCCGGTGCCGGTGGCAACATCGCCACCGACTTCGTGGCCCGTGCCGAACCGGACGGCCACACCCTGCTGCTGGGCAGCGTGGGCTCGCTCACGGTCGCCCCGCACATGAATGCCAAGCTGCCGTACAAGCCCCTGCAGGATTTCGCCCCGGTCACCATGGCCGTGGTGTTCTCCAACGTGCTGGTGGTCAAGGCCGACCTGCCCGTGAAGACCCTGGCCGACTATGTGAAGCTGGCCAAGGCGCAGCCCGGCAAGCTGACCTACGCATCGCCCGGCATCGGCGGCGCCGGCCACCTGGCGGGCGAACTGCTCAAGATCAAGGCCGACATCGACCTCACCCACGTCGCCTACAAGGGCGGCGGCCCGGCCATGCTGGGCCTGCTCGGCGGCGAGGTCGACTCCTTCATGTCCACCCCGCCCACGGCCGGACCGCACATCAAGAGCGGCAAGATCCGCGCCCTGGCAACCACCGGTGCCAAGCGCGACCCGCTGATGCCCGACGTGCCCACCGTGGCCGAGCAGGGCTACCCCGGCTTCGATACGCTGAACTGGTACGCCTACGTGGTGCCCGCCAAGACGCCCAAGGCCGTGGTAGACCGCCTGAACCAGGTGCTGGTCAAGATCCTCAAGGATCCGGACGTGGTCAAGGAACTCGAGATGAAGGGCCTCTCGCCCAGCCCCAGCACACCGGCCGAACTCGCGGCCTACATGAAGCGCGAGTACGACACCTGGGGTCAGGTGGTCAAGAAAGCCGGCATCAAGCCCGAGTGAGGAAAGGATGCCGGGCGGACCTCACGCCGCGGCATCGTCAAAGAAACACCAGCGGTTCTTGCCGGCCTGCTTGGCCTGGTACATGGCCTTGTCCGCATGCCGGATCAGCAGATCCGGCTCTGCGGGCTCAGGTGGACTCAACACCACCCCGATGCTGGTGGATGCGCTGACCGTCTGCCCCTCCAGTTCGACGGGCTGCTGTACAGCGTCCAGCAGGCGCTGCAGCACAGGCTCGACATCCACCGCCTGTTCCAGATCGACCAGCAAGACGACGAATTCGTCCCCGCCCACGCGCGCGAGCGTGTCGCCATCGCGCAGCACGGCCTTGAACCGGCGGGCCATGGTGACCAGGAACTGGTCACCCGCCGCATGACCGTAGCGGTCGTTGACCGCCTTGAATCCATCGAGATCCAGAAACGCGACCGCCAGCACCCGGTCGCGCCGCTCCATCTGGGACAAGGCCTGCTGCATGCGATCGGCCAGCAACACCCGGTTGGGCAGGCCCGTCAGCGCATCGTAGTGCGCCATCCCGGCCAACTGGGCATTGGCCTGCTCCAGTGCGTGATGGCTCAATTCCAGGGCGCGTTGCGCCTCGATGCGGGCCGTGATGTCGCGGATGACCACGGTAAAAGTCTTGCGGCCTTCGATGGTGACCTGGGAAATCGCCGCCTCGATGGGGAACTGATGCCCGTCGGCGTGCAGGGCATACAGCTGCCCGGGGCTGTTCATGGATCGTCCCGAACGACCGATGTGGGCAAAGGCGTCGATATGTTCCTCATGCCTGGCACGATGCTGTAGGGGCAGCAGCATGGAAACCGGCTGCCCCAGCACCTGTTCCTGGGCATGTCCGAACATCGCTTCGGCAGCCGAATTGAAGATCACGATGCGGTGCCGCTCATCGATGCTGATGATCGCATCCATGGCCGATTCGATGATGCCTTGCAGCCGCAGCGCGGCCTGCTCCCGAACGGCTTCCCACTGCAGTTGGCGGCGCGCAAAGTAGCGGTGGGCCCAGATGCCGGCGGCCCCCATGAGCAGCAGCAAGAGCAGCGTCACGCGCACCTGCTCCCACCAGATCTCCAGCACGGTGGGGACCGGCATGGCGACGTATACCGTGATGGGCTGGCCCTCGAGCCGGTCGTAGACGTACAGGTAATCGGCACCACCCAGCTGGTTGGCCCCCTGCAGCTGCCCCGTGGCAGGAAAGTTCTGCACCACGAGATGGCGGCGCAGGTCCCCGCCCCGTGGCGTACCGTAGACCTCCTCGTCGCTGACGCCCCTGCGCACCGGATAGCGACTCAGCAGATAGGCATCGTCACGCAGCACACCGATGATCATGCGCTCGATGGCCGGCATGTCCCGCCAGAAGCCGGACAGCAGGTCGACGGGCACCCCGAAAATCAGCACCGCCAGCGGCTGCCCACGGGCATCGCGCAGCACGTGGCGCATGCCGAAGTGCCAGCGCGGCTCAGCGGCATCCCGGTGCGGCCGGCTGATGTCGAAGAGTTCACGTGACTGGAGCAGCAGCCGGAAATCCGGGTCATCGGCCCGTGACGGCAAGCCGGCGGTGTTGCGCCCCGTGGTGGTCGCGAGATAGCGTCCTTGCGGGCTGAGCACGTGGACGGCCAGCAGGTCCGGGCGTTGCACGTGGTAACGCTGCACGATGCGCGCAAGTTCTGCAGGTGACAGGAGTCGCCCTTGCGGTGCGATCTCGCCAGCCAGGACTTGCAGGCCCGTCTGCTGCTGTTCGAAAAAGCGGTTCAACAGCTTGTGGGACAGGGACAGCACCGTGCGCAGGTTGTTGAGCTCGTTGTCCTTGACATGCAGCCAGGTCCGCCAGCCGTGCAGGAGCGCAAAGGTCAGCAGCAAGACCATGACCAGGGGCAGCAGACGGTTCCAGCGTGGACGGACCGAATGCTCTGACCATGCAACGGTTTTCGAAACGGACACTTCTTTTTGGCTCCTCATGGACTGGTCGCTCGAAAGCCCTTCATCACCTCAGCCGGCTTCCTGACCGACAAGCACCGGCCGACCGCTCACCAGTTCATGGACGGGCACCGGCCAGCCCAGCAGATAACCCTGGAACAGGTGGCAGCCGTAGGCGCGCAGGGTCATGAACTGCGCCTCGGTTTCCACGCCTTCGGCCACCACGTCCAGCCCCAGGTGCGCGGCCAGCGACAGGATGGTCTTGGCGATGGCGGTGTCATCCTCGTTGGTATCGACATGGCTGACAAAGGAGCGGTCGATCTTGAGCACGTGGATGGGCAGTTCCTTCAGATAAGACAGCGAGGAATAACCGGTGCCGAAGTCGTCGATGGCAAAGCGCACGCCGTGCGCGCGCAACTGCTTCATCTTCTCCACCGTCTCGTTCAGGTTGTCCTGCAGGGAACTCTCGGTGATCTCCAGCTTGAGCTGGCCTGCGCGGATCTGGCAGCGGTCCATGGCCTCCTTCACCTGCGGCACGAAATCAGGCTGGCGGAACTGCCGCGCGCTCACGTTCACGGCGATCTGCCAGGCGCTGCGTACCGGGTCCTCGCGCCACAGCGCCATCTGCGTGCAGGCCTGATCGATCACCCACTGGCCGATGGGCACGATCAGGCCGGTCTTTTCCGCCAGCGGAATGAACTCACCGGGCGAGACCATGCCGCGCTCGGGATGGCGCCAGCGCAGCAGCGCTTCCACGCCCACGGTCAGGCGCCGGCTGTTCACGATGGGCTGGTAGAAGATCTCGAACTGACCCAGCCCCAGGGCGAGCCGCAGATCGGCCTCCAGCGCCATGCGCTTTTCGAAAGCGGTCTGGATGGCGGGGTCGAAGAAACACAGGGTCGCCCGGCCCGCATCCTTGGCCTGGTACAGCGCGATATCGGCCTGCTTCAGCAGCTCCTCGGCCAGCTGGCCCTGACCCTGGTACATGACCACGCCGATGCTGGGTGTGCTGTTGATCTCAGCACGACCCAGGTCGTAAGGCTCGCTGAGCACGTTCAGGATCTCCTCGCCCAGCAAGCCGGCCTGGGTGGTGGCCTCGACCTCGGTAACCCCCAGGTCGGACAGCAGCACGACGAATTCGTCGCCGCCCAGGCGCGCCACCGTGTCGCTCTGGCGCACCCCCTCGCGCAGGCGCTGGGCCACCAGCTTGAGCAGCTCGTCGCCGAGCTCGTGGCCCAGGGTGTCGTTGACCTCCTTGAAATGGTCCAGGTCGAGAAAAAGCAAGGCGCCGTACTGGCCGCTGCGCGCCGAGACCACCAGGCTCTGTTCCAGTCGGTCCATCAGCAGGCGCCGGTTGGGCAGACCCGTCAGCGCATCCTGGTAGGCCATCTGCTGCACCTGCAGCTCGACACGCTTGCGCTCCGTGATGTCGGCGCGGATGGCCACGTAACGCTGCGGCCGGCCGTTCTCGTCCACATACGGCACGATGGTGGTGTGAACCCAGTAGATCGAACCGTCCTTGGCGCGGTTGCAGATCTCGCCACTCCAGACCTCACCGCCGGAAATCGTGCGCCAGAGCTCATGAAAAAAGGAGGCGGGATGGTGACCGGAGTTGATCAGGCGGTGCGACTGGCCGATCAGTTCTTCCCGTTCGTATTTGGATATCTGGCAGAAGCGGTCATT
Organism: uncultured Hylemonella sp.; assembly: GCA_963512175.1. Lineage (GTDB taxonomy): Bacteria > Pseudomonadota > Gammaproteobacteria > Burkholderiales > Burkholderiaceae_C > Hylemonella. The sequence goes on from CAUPLI010000012.1 coordinate 88,516, forward strand.
GACACTGGTGATGACGCCGCGTGCATCGGTGATGGCCACGATGGCGTGCGCGTCCAGCGCGGTCTTCAGGTCCGACACCTCGTGCATCGACGCCATGAGCTGCTGTTGCAGCGTATGCAAGTCGGTGGTATCGATCGCCACGGCAATGACACCGATGATCTGGCCATCCGCTGAACGCTCCGGCGCCATCGAGACCGAGCTGTAAAGGGGCTGCCCCTGATCGATGCGCATCTGCCCTTCATACGAAGTGAGCTGCCCGGTGATGGATCTGGCCCAGCGGTAGCTCACCTCGGCCCGGCGCTCGGGTGCCACCACCTCCTCGAAAGTCTGCCCCACGATCCGCTCCACCGGCAAGCCCAGCATGCGCGCCATCTGTTCGTTGACATAACGGTAGCGGCCCCCGCGGTCCAGCCGCGCGACCCCGGCCGGCACCTGGCGCAGCACCTCGTCCAGCTCGGCCTGCTTGTTGCGCAGCGCCAGCTCCGAACGCTGCAGCAGTTCGTAAGGCTCGCGCATGCCCAGCTTGAAAGTGCCCGCGTAAATGAGTGCGTAGGCAGCCACCTTGAACAGGTGGCCGAAGATCACCAGGAAATCGCTGGTGTCGATATAGCTGGTGAAGGTCAGCTCGCCCAGCCCCATGACCAGGCAGGCCGCCGCGAAATAGTAGTGACGAGCGCCCCCATCCTCACGCCGGGCGGTCCGCCAGAAATACCAGGCGGCCAGCAGGTTGCCCGCGCACAGCACCCACTCGATATAGGCCTTGAAAGGCGTCACACCATGTCCGGGCACGAAGGTCTGGGGAAACCAGTCCAGGCGCCAGGTGCCGATGGCAAACAGCGCGGCAACGGTCAGGCCGCCAGCCAGCTGCCAGTGCCAGCGGCTGCCGGGCAGGCGCACCTGCAGGGCCACCAGCCAGACGGCCAGCAGTTCGAAGCCCCGCCCCATGAACCAGAAGAAGATGGCCTTGGCCGTGCTGCTGGGGCTGCCAAAGGCCGGCATACCGTCGTAACTGAGGGCGTGGATCATGTCCACGCCGGCCACCACGGTGAAGGCGTAGATCAGCGTGCCGGCGATGCGCCGGTCTTCGGCCGAGAAGGCATGCCAGGCGATCACCACCACCAGCACCGACACCACCACCGAAAACATCTCCAGCAGCAGGTGGGTGGTCAGCATGCCCGGACTGCCGTGCGCAAACAGGCTGAAGCTGGGCAGGGCCAGCACACTGACGAGCGCCAACAGCGCCGCCGCGCTGACCCCCAGGGCCAGGCGGCGGCTTTTGTCCATCAGAGGCTCAGCGTTCATGATCCTCCCAGTCCTCGCACTTCAGCTTGATCAGAAGCTTTCCCAGTCTCCGGCGTCGCCATCCTTGGCCTTGACCGGCGCTGCGGAACTGGCAGCAGGTGCGGACAAGGCGGGCTTGCGCGCTGCCGGGCTGGCCGGCTTGCTGGGAGCCACCGGGCGCGGGGCCGCCACCGGGATGCGGGGTGCGGCAGGCGCTGCGGCTTCTGCCCCATGCGCCAGTTTGAACACGGCCACCGCCTGCACCAGGTCCTGGGCCTGGCCGCGCAAGCTGCTGGCCGCTGCCGCCATCTCTTCCACCAGCGCTGCATTCTGTTGCGTGGCCTGGTCCATCTGTTGCACGGCCTCGCCGATCTGCGCCACGCCCTGGCTCTGCTCGGTGCTGGCCGCGCTGATCTCGCCCATGATGTCGGTCACACGGCGGATGCTGGCCACCACTTCGCTCATGGTGCTGCCCGCCTGGTCCACCAGGGCACTGCCTTGTCCGACACGCTCCACGCTGTCGGTGATGAGGGTCTTGATCTCCTTGGCGGCCTCCGCACTACGGCCGGCCAGCGAGCGCACTTCAGAAGCCACCACGGCAAAACCGCGGCCCTGCTCGCCCGCACGGGCGGCTTCCACCGCGGCGTTCAGCGCCAGGATATTGGTCTGGAAGGCGATGCCGTCGATCACGCTGATGATGTCGGCGATCTTCTTGCTCGAATCATTGATGCCCTTCATGGTGTCCACCACCTGGGCCACCACTTCACCCCCCTGCACCGCCACTGTGGACGCGCTCTGCGCCAGCTGGTTGGCCTGCCTGGCGTTGTCGGCGTTCTGTTTCACCGTGGAAGAGAGTTCTTCCATCGAAGCCGCGGTTTCTTCCAGCGCGCTGGCCTGGCTCTCGGTACGGGCCGAGAGATCGGAGTTGCCCTGGGCAATCTCGGCACTGGCCGTTGACACCGACTCGGAACCCGTACGCACCGTGCCCACCACCTGCACCAGTGATTCCTGCATGGCGGAGAGGGCCTTGAGCAGCTGGGCCACCTCGTCCTTGCCATCAACCTGGATGCGGCTGCTCAGGTCACCCTTGGCCACGGACTCCGCGGCTTCGATGGCCTGGCGCAAGGATGCGGTGATGCCGCGGATCAGCGACCAACTGAACAGCAGAGCGAACACGACACCCGCCAGGATCGCGGCAATCGAAATCATCCTCAAGGTGTTGTAACGCGCCACGGCAGCCTCGTACTCCTCCTTGGCCACATCGAGCTGGAGCTGGTTCAGGGCATTGATCCCGTCGCGCACGGCATTCCAGGCCGCCGTCTCCTTGGTCGCAGCAACCTGCTTGAAGGCCTCCATGTCATTGGCCTTGAGAGCCGCGAGCGTGGGCAGCAAGCCTTCCTGCTCGTACTTGTCCAGATCGGCCTGGAACTTCTTCGCAATCTCGGTTTCCTTGGGCGTCAGGTAGGTGGCCATGTAGGCATCAAACACCTTGCGCAGCGACTTCAGATTGGCCTCGATGTTGGTGATGTTCTGGGCGGTCAAATCGGGGCGCTGGAAAAGCGCGGCGACCACCAGGTCCAGGCGATTACGCTGCATGATGCGCCGAACCTCACCCATCTGGCCCAGGGAGATCGTGCGGTCTTCGTACACGGTCTTGAGACCGGCATTGGCCTGGCTGGTCCCGTACAGACCGAGCGCACCGATGGCGACCAGCAGGACGGCCAGGATGCCCGTGAGCAGAAGGAGGCGGGTGGAAATTTTCAGGTTGTTCATATGGCGTCTCGAATTCTTGTTGGGTTATTCGGCCTGGCCCGGCATGAGCCCCATGTCGGCACTGCTCATGAGCTTCTCGATGTCCAGCAGGATCAGCATGCGCTGCGCATCACCCTGCACCACGGTGGCAATGCCGATCACCTGCGCGGTGGAGACGGCGCCGCTGAACTCGGGCGCGGCCTTGATGTCTTCGCCCTTCAAGGCCACCACGTCGGACACCGCATCCACCACCATGCCCACGACCCGCTCGCCGATGTTGAGCACGATGGTCACGGTCTGGCTGTCGTAGACCACCTCGGCCATGCCGAAGCGGATGCGCATGTCCAGGATGGGCACGATGACCCCGCGCAGATTGAGCACGCCCAGCACATAGGGCGGCGCATTGACCATGCGCGTGGAGGCCTCGTAGCCGCGGATTTCCTGCACCTTGAGAATGTTGATGCCGTATTCCTCGGCCCCGAGCCGGAAGCTCAGGTATTCCCCGTTGCTGTGCGTCACGGCTGACGCGTTCGACGAGGTCTGGTCTCTGACTGCGGTATTCATCTGCACACGCCCTTTCTGTTCTTGGTTGGGGGTGGCGTAAAGATAGAGGCAAGCGCAGCGGCTGTGTCTGAGCGAATCTGAGCAAACGAAGCCGACCGCAGTGCCTCTATGCCCTTCGGATTCCGAGGGTTGATCCGATCAGAAAAAACCCCGGCGCAGGCCGAGGCGGCCCGCGCCGGGGTTGGCTGGATCACGCGGTCTTAGAAGCTTTCCCAGTCTCCGGCATCGCCGTCTTTGGCCTTGACCGGTGCGCCCGAGGATGCGGCCGGCGCCGACAATGCCGGCTTGCGGGCCGCGGGACTGGCTGGTGCTTTGCTGGCCGCCGCCGGACGTGGCGCCACCACCGGCGCACGGGCAACCGGCGCCGCAAGCTGCTCCCCATGGGCCAGCTTGAAGACCGACACCGCCTGCACCAGGTCCTGGGCTTGGCCGCGCAGGCTGCTGGCCGCTGCCGCCATCTCTTCCACCAGCGCCGCGTTCTGCTGCGTGGCCTGGTCCATCTGCATCACCGCCTCGCCGATCTGCGCTACGCCCTGGCTCTGCTCGGTGCTGGCCGCGCTGATCTCGCCCATGATGTCGGTCACGCGCCGGATGCTCGCCACCACCTCGTTC
>CAUPLI010000013.1:0-89858 GCA_963512175.1 uncultured Hylemonella sp.
ACCGGCGGCGTCGTCACGGGCGCTGTTGATGCGCAAGCCCGAGGACAGGCGCTGGATCGCGGTGCTCAGCGAAGCCTGACTGGTGCCCTGGTTGCGCTGGGCGGTCAGCGAGCTGATATTGGTGTTGATGATGGATGCCATTGCAAATCTCCTTGACAAACAGATGGCGTTACCGCCAACCAGGACGCCAAACGAATCTGGCGACTTGATTCACCAGTGCAGCATTGCTGCCGCGGTGAATGGCGGACCCGGGAAGGACCGTTGAATCTGTTTTCGGCCCGGCTAGAACAAAACTTGAGGCCTGATTCACCGAATTACGCCACTTTTCCATTCCATTTGCACCTTTGGGCCACGGCACAAGCTCCGGCACAGGCCAGGTACACCTGAGTTTTCGGCGCTTCCCGGCTGAACTTGAGGGCTAAATGCAAAAGCTGGCTGGTTTTCCCCCTTTTTTTCGCAGCACCAGCCCGAAACGCGCCGCCCACAATCAATCCATCGTTTTGCCATGTCCCATCTTTCATGGCGCGAACCGGCCACGAAAGGGCCACAACCCTGAACTGAAGGAGTGATTCAATGGCTGCCGTTATCAACACCAATATCAGCTCGCTGACCGCGCAGCGCAACCAAGGTAGTAGCCAGGCCTCCCTGGCCACTGCCATCCAGCGCCTGTCCTCGGGCTTGCGCATCAACAGCGCCAAGGACGACGCGGCCGGCCTGGCGATTTCCGAGCGCTTCACCAGCCAGATCCGCGGCCTGAACCAGGCAGCACGTAATGCCAACGACGGCATCTCCCTGGCCCAGGTGGCGGAAGGTGCCCTGGGTTCGGCCAGCAACATCCTGCAGCGCGTGCGTGAACTGGCCGTGCAGTCGGCCAACGCCACCAACAGCGCCTCGGACCGCCAGGCCCTGAACCAGGAAGTGGGTCAGCTGGTGGCCGAACTGGACCGCATTGCCCAGACCACCGAGTTCAACGGCCAGAAGATTCTGGACGGCACCTTCGGTACCGCCCAGTTCCAGGTCGGCGCCAACTCCGGCCAGGTGATCGTGGCCTCCACGGCCAACCTGCGCACCAGCCAGTACGGCAACAACCAGGTCATCGCCAGCGGCCCCTCGGCGGCCTCCGCAGCCTGGGGTGCCAACGGCAGCGTGATCGACACCGTGGCCGTCAATGGTGCACTGGGCAGTGCCGCCGTCAACCTGGCCGCCAACGGCACCGCCAAGCTGGCCGCCGATACGATCAACCTGCAGACGCCGAACACCGGCGTCTCCGCCTCGGCCCGCACCGACGTGCAGCTGACCTTCGGTGCTGCCGGCGCCTACTCGCTGCTGCTGCGCTCGGACAACTCGACCGACGAGACGATCTCCTTCGCGATCTCGGCCACCACCGGCGCCGACGGCCTGTCCAATGCCGTGTCGGCCATCAACGAGAAATCGTCCAAGACCGGCGTCATTGCCAGCCTGAACGTGGCCGGCACGGGCATCGTCCTGACCAACGCCACCGGCAACGACATCCGCATCGGTGACTCGACCACCGTCAACGCCGGTGCCGTGACCGTCACCAAGTACGTCTCCGACACCACCGGCGCCCTGACGGCTGTGGCCGGCAACGTCACCCTGGCGGCCGACGCCACGGCCAACAGCGCCGTCATCAGCGGCTACGTCACGATGGACTCGGACAAGTCTTTCGCGGTGGATGCCACCACGGGCGGCGCCGCCTCGCTTATCATCGACAGCAACTCGACGCTGAAGAAGGTGGCCAACCTGGACGTGACGACCGCCATCCGGGCCAACGACTCGCTCAAGACGGTGGACTCGGCCCTGTCCTTCATCAGCGGCGAACGCGCCAAGCTGGGTGCCCTGCAAGCCCGTTTCGAAACCGCCATTTCGGCCCTGCAGATCACGGCCGAGAACCTGACCGCATCACGCAGCCGCATCATGGACGCCGACTTCGCCGCCGAAACCGCCGCACTCTCGCGCGCCCAGATCCTGCAACAGGCCGGTACCGCCATGGTGGCCCAGGCCAACCAGATCCCGCAGGGCGTGCTGGCCCTGCTGCGCCAGTAAGGCGCCTGACGGGCACCGACACACGTGCGAACTGCGCGCCCACCCACCGCCGCAGATCCGCACGACGCCAGGCTGCATGCTGCCTTGCAGGCGGCGGACTGGCCGCTTCTGGCGCGCCTGTGCCGCCAGGCCCTGCGCAAGAACGGACGGCACCTGCAGGCGCACCGCCTGCTGGGCTTTGCGCTCAACAGGCAACGCGACACCGACGCCGCGCTGGCCGCCTACAAACAGGCGACCGCCCTGTGGCCGGACGACGCGGAACTGCTCATCAACTACAGCAATATGCTGCTGGAACAGGCGCGCCCCGCCGACGCCGGCCCGCTGCTGGAAAAGGTCTGTGACCTGCGCCCGGAACAGGCCATGGCCTGGCTCATGCTGGCCCAGTGCTGTTATGACACCCGCCAGCATGAACGCGGCTACGCTGCCGCCCTCAAGGCCACCGAGCTGGCGAAGAACCCGGCCGAACAGCTGGCCTCGTTAACGCAAAAAGCCATCCACCGGCGCGAACTGGGCCAGGTGCGCGAAGCCGTGCAGGACTGCGAAACCGCCCTGCGCCTGCAGCCGCAGGACCTGGCCAACCACACCAACCGCCTGCTTTTCATGCTGGCCGACCCGGCTGTCAGCGCGCAGCAACTGGCCGCCGCCGCACGCGAATACGGCGCCGCCTTCGAGCCTGCGCTGAAAGCCCGGTGGCCCGACTTCGCCGCCCAGCGCCAGGGGCCCTGGCGGCGCCTGAAGATCGGCTTTCTCTCGCCCGACCTGCGCACCCACTCGGTCATGTATTTCGTCGAAGGCCTGCTGGCCCAGCTGGACCGTCGCCAGTTCGAGGTCTGGGGCTTCTACCTCTACCCCAAGGACGACCCGGTCACTGAACGCGTCATGTGCCACGTGGACCATTTCGTGCGCCTGGCCGGCCTGAGCGCTACCGAGCAGGCGCTGGCCATCCGCGCCCAGGGCATCGACATCCTGATCGACCTGGCCGGCCACACCGGCTACAACGGCCTGCTGGCCATGGCGCACAAGGCCGCGCCCGTACAGGTCTCCTGGCTGGGTTACCCGGCCACCACGGGTTTGAGTGCCATCGACTACAAATTCACCGACGAGGTCACCGACCCACCCGGTGCCGACGATCTCTACACCGAGCACCTCTACCGCCTGCCCACCCTGTTCTGCTGCTACCGGCCCCTGAGCCGCGAGCCGCTGTGGCGCTACCAGCCGGCCTACCAGGTGCGGCCGGCCCCTGCCGTAAAGAACGGTTTTGTCACCTTCGGTTCCTGCAACAACCTGGGCAAGCTGACCGACGAGGTGCTGGCGCTCTGGGGCCGCGTACTGGCCGCCGTGCCGGATGCACGCCTGCTGATCGAAGGCAAGAACTTCGGCCAGAGCGCCTTCGCCGCGGCCTACCGCGAACGCTGCGCCGGCTTGGGGCTGGACGTGGCGCGGCTGGAACTGGTGCCGCTGGACACCGCCAACCAGTACCTGACCTACCACCGCATCGACATCGCGCTGGACCCCTTCCCGCTGACCGGCGGCACCACCACCTTCGACCTCTTGTGGATGGGCGTGCCCCTGGTGTCCATGGAGGGCGACAGCTTCAAGAGCCGACTCAGCACCGGCATCCTCACGTATCTGGGGCGCAGCGAATGGCTGGCGCAGGACGCCGAGGCCTACGTGCGCATCGCCGCCACGCTGGCGGCCGACGTGACACAACTCAACACCCTGCGCCTGGGCCTGCGCCGCGAAACCGAGCAGTCGGTGCTGATGCGCGAAGACCTCTTCAACCACCATTTCGGTGAAGGCCTGCGCCTGATGTGGCTGCAGTGGCTGGCCCAGGGCCAGCACCCGCAGGACCCCGAGGCCCAGAGCCGCCTGATCGAAAGCTGGCTGCCCACGCTGCCAGGCGAGTGGAGCGAACCTGCCATGCCCGGTGTCGGCCTGGCCCCCGGCCAGCGCGTCCCCCTGCCTGAAGCGCATCAGCGTCTGCAGGCCCTGCTGGACAAGGCCCGCGAACAGCGCCCCCAGGTCACCTCCACAGAAGGCCAGATCAGCCACCGCTGCTGGGTGGACGTCACCACCATGGCCGAACGCGTGCTCAACGCCGTGCCACAGGACCCGGTGGCCCTGGCCTGCCTGGCCGAGGTGGAACATGCCCATGGCCACACCGAATTTGCGGTCACGTATCTGCGTTACGCGCAGGAAGCCCTCTTGCGCGCGGCACAATAGCCCAACCCTGCCGCTCCCGCCATGCTCCAGCTCGACCCCAGCGCCCGCATCTCGCCCCTGGCCGACATCGAAGATTCGGTGCGCGGCAGCCGCATCACCGTGGGCGCGCACTCGGTCATCGACAGCTTCGTCAAGGTCAAACCGGCCGGCGGTTCAGGGGATCTGCTGATCGGCGAACACGTGGTCATCAACTCGGGCTGCGTGCTCTACACGGGCCAGGGCATCACCATCGGCAACCATGTGGCGATTGCCGCCAACTGCACGCTGGCCCCGGTCAACCACGCCTACCAGGACAAATCTCGCCTGATCCGCGAGCAGGGTTTCCTGCCCGGCAAGGGTGGCATCGTGATCGAGGACGACGTCTGGATCGGCGCCAACTGCGTGCTGCTCGACGGCGCCGTGCTGCGCCGTGGCTGCGTGGTAGGCGCCGGCAGCATCGTGCGTGGCGAACTGGCCGCCTACACGGTCTATGCCGGCCAGCCCCTGCGGGTGGTAGGGGAGCGCTCATGAGCTGGACCGTGCTGGGCGCCAGCGGCGTCATCGGCCGGCACCTGGTGGCGCGCCTGCGCGCGGACGGCCAGGCCGTCTACACACCGGAGCGCGGCGACCCCGGGCTGTACCAGCGGCCGCTGGGCCAGGTGATCTATGCCATCGGATTAACCGCCGATTTCCGCACGCGCCCTTATGACACCGTTCAGGCCCACGTGACGCTGCTGGCCGAGCTGTTGCAGCGCGCCGATTTCTCCTCTCTCCTTTACCTGTCCTCGACACGCGTGTACGCGCGCTCGGCCCTGGGTCGCGAGGATGCGGACCTGGGCGTGCAGCCGCAGGACCCCTCCGACCTCTACAACCTGTCCAAGCTCATGGGCGAGTCGCTCTGCCTGAATGGCGGACGGACCGGCGTGCGCGTGGTCCGCCTGTCCAATGTGGTGGGCGGCGAGGACGCAGACTCGACCAACTTCGTACCCAGCCTGCTGCGCGAGGCGCGCGGCGGCCGCATCGTGCTGCAAACCGCGCCGGACTCGGCCAAGGACTACATCCACATCGACGACGTGGCCGAACTGCTGCCGCGCATCGCCGCACAGGGCCGCGAGCGCCTGTACAACGTGGCCAGCGGCATGCAGACGCGCCATGCGCAATGGACCGAACAACTGCAACGGCAGACCGGCTGCCGTGTGGAGGTGGCGCCCGGCGCACCCACCGTCAGCTTTGTCCCCATCGACATCTCGCGCATCCGTACGGAATTCGCGTTTGTTCCCCGTCCCGTCCTGTCCGCCCTGCCCGCGCAGGCCTCCCTTTCCTGAACCGCTTGGTGCCCCATGTCCAGCAACCCGATCGAACAATTCGCCCAGGAACGTCACGCCCAGGTGGCCGGCTACCCGCAGGATGCCGCCTTCACAGCCCAGTCACAGGCCTGGCTGGAAGCGTCGATGCGACGCAAGTACGTCTACAACTTCGACTGGCTGGGACGCCCCATCATCCAGTACCCGCAGGACATGGTGGCCATGCAGGAGCTGGTCTGGACCACACGCCCTGACCTCATCATCGAAACCGGCATCGCCCACGGTGGCTCCCTGGTCCTCAGCGCCTCGCTGCTGGCCATGCTGGATTACTGCGACGCGGTGCAGGGCGGCAGCGTGCTGGACCCGAAGGCCAGCCAGCGCAAGGTGCTGGGCCTGGACATCGACATCCGCGCGCACAACCGCGCGGCCATCGAAGCCCACCCCATGGCGCACAAGATCGAGATGATCCAGGGCTCCAGCATCTCGCCCGAAGTCATCGCCCAGGTGCACGCTATCGCACGCCACTACCAGCGTGTCATGGTCTGCCTGGACTCCAACCACACGCACGCCCACGTGCTGGCCGAACTGCAGGCCTATGCACCGTTGACCAGCGTGGGCTGCTACTGCGTGGTGTTCGACACCTTCGTCGAGGACATGCCGGGGGACCTGTTCCCCGACCGCCCCTGGGCGCCGGGCGACAACCCCAAGACCGCGGTGCATGAGTACCTGAAGAGCCACCGGCATTTCGAGATCGACACCACCATCCCGCACAAGCTGCAGGTCACGGTGGCGCCCGACGGTTTCCTCAGGCGCAAGGCTACTTGATCACCAGACCCTGGCCGGTGGGCAGTTCCAGCACCCGGTAACCGCGCGCGGCCAGCCAGGGGTCTTCGGCCAGCTTCTGGTTCCGGTAGGCCATCCAGCCGTAGTCGTCGAACACCAGCACGGCGCCGGGCACCATGCGGTCGAACAGGACTTCCAGGGCGCCCATTTCCGCATCGACGTTGTTCAGGTCCAGATGCATGAAGGCGATCTTCTGCGGCGCCACCTCGGCCAGCACCTCGGGCACCTTGCCCTGGGTGACCGTCACATTGGGCGTGTCCGAGAATCTGGCCTTCACTTCCGCATAGAGTTTGTCCCCGTGCTCGGACATCGCGTGGTGCGGCATGCTCGGATCGTGGTCGAACAGGTCATACAGGTAGTAGTGGCGATCGACCCGTTGCGCAAAATTGACCGCATCGCAGAGGATGCGTGCGGTGGTTCCCTTGTAGCAGGCGCATTCGACGAAGTCACCCTCCAGCCGCAAGCCATTGCGCACGCCCCACAGCAAGGTGGAAACCCGCCACAGCAGTGATTGCTCGATCGAGGTGGTGGCATGCCGGTTGAAGGCGGGCATCAGCGCCTCGTCCTCCAGAAAACTCAGATTCCGGTTGTAGGTGAAGAGGTTGTCGCCGGCATAGATGCCGGTCTCCTGCTCAATGCTCCCGATGGCTTGCTGAATGCCCTCGAAAAAACCTTCGGGATGGCTCAGGCTGTAAAAGCTGGATGGCAGATGGTTCAACATCTTTTTCCTCGCGTAGCGTCAGTTCAATCGACTCGCAGGCCCGGCACGGCCGTCACGAAACGGCCGCCCCAGTCGCGGATATAGGCCAGCTGGGCGGTGATTTCCTGGTGCAAATTCCACGGCAGGATCAGCACCCGGTCCGGCCGGTCCTGGCGCAGATGTTTTTCATCCACGATGGGGATGCGGCTGCCGGGCATGTACCTGCCCTGCTTGGCCGGGTTCAGGTCCACCACATAGGGCAGCAGGTCCGGCCGCACGCCGGCAAAGTTGAGCAGCGTGTTGCCCTTGGCGGCTGCGCCGTAGGCGCCCACCTTCAGCCCTTCGCGTTTCGCCTGCAACAGGAATTCCAGCAACTCGTGCTTGACGCGCACGGCCTCGCGCTGGAAGCCGGCGTAAAAGCCCGGCGTCGTCATACCGGCGGCCTGCTCACGCGCCAGCAGCGCACCCACCGCAGCCCCCACGGGCTGGCGCCCGCCATCGCTGCGTTGTGCCAGCACGCGCAGGCTGCCGCCGTGCGTGGGCAGTTCCTCCACATCGAAGACCTGCAGGCCGTTGGCCGCGAAGATGCGCAACACCGCCGTGAGCGACAGGTAGGAATAATGCTCGTGGTAGGCGGTGTCGAACTGGTTTTCCTGCACCATGCGCAGCAGGTACGGGAATTCGAAGGTGGCCACGCCCTGGGGCTTGAGCAGCAAGGCGAAACCGGCCACGAAGTCGTTGATCTCGGGCACATGGGCCAACACGTTGTTGGCCGCCATCAGGTCGGCCTGCCGGCCCTGCGCGGCCAGCTCGCGCGCCAACGCCACACCGAAGAAGCGTTCGACGATCTCGATGCCCTTGGCACGCGCCGCCGCCGCCGTGCTGGCCGTGGGCTCGATGCCATAACAGGGCACACCGGCCTCGCGCACGTACTGCAACAGGTAGCCGTCGTTGGCCGCCACTTCCACCACGCAGCTGCCCGCCCCCAGGCCGTAACGCGAGCGCATGGTCTGCACATAGGCCTGCGCATGGACCAGCCAGGAAGTGGAAAAGGAGCTGAAGTAGGCGTAGTCGTCGCTGAAGAGCTGCTCGCGCCCGGCGTGGTCTTCGGTCTGCACCAGCCAGCAGGTCTCGCAGACCAGCAGGCGCAGCGGGTACCAGGTCTCGGGGCCGCGCAGGTCCTGCGGCTTCAGATAGGCGTTGGACGGCGGCGCGCTGCCCAGGTCCAGGAAAGGCAGGCGCAATTCATTTCCGCAATGGCGGCACTTCACAAGCTCACCCCCTCGAATCCCGGCGTCAACCAGGCAAAACCGGCATCGCGCGGCGACAGGCCCAGCAGCGGCAAGGGCCAGTTGATCGCCAGCCTGGCATCGCGTGCATGCAGGCCGGCCTCGGCGGCAGGCGTGTAGGCGGCGGAATGGCAATAGACGAGTTCAGCCTCGTCGCTCAGGGCCTGGAAGCCGTGGGCAAAGCCGGCCGGGATCAGCATCGCTGCACCGTCGGCCGCACTCAGGAATTGCGCATGCCACTGCAGGAAGGTAGGTGAGCCGGCGCGCACATCCACCGCCACGTCCCAGACCTCGCCCCGCACGCAACTCACCAGCTTCATCTCGGCATGCGGGGCACGCTGGTAATGCAGGCCGCGCACCGTGCCACGCGCACGCGTGAGGCTGTGGTTGATCTGGGCCACCGGCACGGTCCAGCCGGCGTCCGCCAGTTCCTCGGCGCAGAAGAGGCGCGCAAAAACACCGCGCTCATCCGTCAGCCGCTGGCGTTGCACACGCTTGAGCCCGGCCAGGGGCAGATCGATCACCGTCAGGCTGCTCATACGGCAGCTTCCCAGGCTTCAATGTCGGTCAGGCACAGCGCACGCGCGGCAGCGCCATCCTTGTGCGCCCGGTACCAGCGCATGCTGCGCTGCACCGTCTGCTCCAGGGACCAGCGCGGCTGCAGCGCCAGCTGCGCCTGCGCCTTCGAGGTGTCCAGCGCGAGCCAGCCCGCCTCGTGCGGCCCCGTGGACTCGTTCTCGTAATGCACCGCGCCACCACCCCAGGAAGCGCGCGCCAGCTCCACCACCTGCTGCACGGTGGCGCGTTCATGCGCGTGCGGGCCGAAGTTCCAGGCACCGGCCAGCGCTGCGTCCTGCCACAGAGCCTGGGCCAGGCAGAGGTAGCCGGCCAGCGGCTCCAGCACATGCTGCCAGGGGCGCGTGGCCTGCGGCCGGCGGATCTGCAGTGTCTGCCCGGCCAACCAGGCGCGCACGGCGTCGGGGAGCAGGCGATCGGCCGCCCAGTCGCCGCCACCGATCACATTGCCGGCGCGCGCACTGGCCAGGGCCAGGCCCTGGGCCGACAGAAAAGCATCGCGGTAGCTGCTGATGGCGATTTCGCTGGCGGCCTTGCTGGCGCTGTAGGGATCGTGCCCGCCCAGCTCGTCGCTCTCGCGGTAGGGGTGCTGCCACTCGTGGTTGCGGTAGACCTTGTCGGTCGTGACCAGCACGGCCACGCGCGTGCCGGGCTGTTGTCGCAAGGCGTCGAGCAGGTGCACCGTGCCCATGACGTTGGTGGCATAGGTGGCCACCGGGTCGCGGTAGCTCTCGCGCACCAGGGCCTGGGCGGCCAGGTGCAGCACGATCTCGGGGCGGGTCTGCTGCACCGCCTGGGCAACCGCACCTGCATCGCGGACATCGGCCAGGCGATGATCCATGTCCCCGGCCAGCCCGGTGAGCTCGAAGAGATTGGGTTCGGTGGCCGGCGCCAGCGCCAGGCCCGTGACCTGCGCGCCCAGGCGCTGCAACCACAAGGCCAGCCAGGCACCCTTGAAGCCGGTGTGCCCGGTCAGCAGCACACGCTTGCCGCGCCAGAACGCGGCATCGGGCCGGCCGGCATGCACCGCCGTCATCACCAGACCTTCCAGGGGGCTTGCCCCGAAGCCCAGAGGCTTTCGAGCAGGGTCTTCTCACGCAAGGTGTCCATGGGCTGCCAGAAGCCCTGGTGCTCATAGGCCATGAGTTCGCCGTCGCTGGCCAGTCCGGCCAGGGGCTCGACCTCCCAACTGGTCGCATCGCCGGCGATGCGGGGGATGCAACGCGGCGAGAGCACAAAAAAACCGCCATTGATCAGGCCGCCATCACCGCGCGGCTTCTCGGTAAAACCGGCCACCTGCGCGCCCTGCATCTGCAGCGCACCGTAGCGGCCCGGAGGCTGCACGGCGGTGACGGTGGCGAGCTTGCCGTGCGTCTTGTGAAAACGGATGGCCTCGGCGATGTTGACGTCGGCCACGCCATCGCCATAGGTGAAGCAGAAGGCTTCGTCATCGGCCACGTAGTCGGCCACGCGCTTGAGGCGCCCGCCCGTCATGGTCTCTTCACCGGTGTCGACCACCGTCACGCGCCAGGGTTCGGCATGGCGCCGATGGATTTCCATTCGGTTGCTGCCCATGTCAAAGGTGATGTCCGAGGTGTGCAGGAAATAGTTGGCGAAGTATTCCTTGATCACATAGCCACGGTAACCACAGCAGATCACGAAGTCGTTGACGCCGTGGGCGCTGTAGATCTTCATGATGTGCCACAGGATGGGCTTGCCCCCGATTTCGATCATCGGTTTGGGTTTGAGGTGGGTCTCCTCGGAAATCCGGGTGCCCAGGCCGCCGGCCAGGATGACTGCTTTCATGGTGCGAGGCTCGGAAGTGACTGTATCTCTGTGACTGTATCTCTATATAGAGGGCCACAAAGAATAAGGCAGCGGGCCCCGCCGGAAAACAGGAATTGCCCGGTGTTCGCGTCTTATTTCATGGCATTCCCTTTTCCCCCTGTTTGTAGGATTTCCCCCTACAAGCCTGTACGCATTACCTCTCAGCATGGACAGCCACTGGCTGATTCAAGTTTTGCGACCGGTGTTCAGAATCAACCCCAACGCGAAACCTTTGAATTGCGCTGTAAAGGAGACCTAAATGACCGACGAACAGATGATCGCCGAGATCCGCGAAACCAACCTCACCTACCTGATGCTGGCGCAGAACCTGATCCGCAAGGACAAGGCCGAGGCGCAGTTCCGTCTGGGCATCTCCGAGGAGTCGGCCGACCTGATGGCCGCGCTCTCCCCGGCACAAATCTCCAAGATCGCCTCCAGCAGCATGCTGCTGTGCCGCTTCCGCATGGATGACGAGGTCGTGTGGAGCCTGCTGACCAACCAGGCCGCCCGCAAGGTGGACAACGATGCCACCACCCGCCTGCACGCCAGCATCCTGATGGCCGGCCGTTTCGCCGAAGCCACCTGAGGAAACGACCATGGCCACCGGCAAAAGCGTCCTCAATGAATCGCGCCAGATCGAGCGCGCCGTCGCCCTGATCAAGCTGGGCGCCCGGCTACAGGTGCTCGAGAGCGAGACCGACCTGTCCTACGAGCGCCTCTTGCGCCTGTACAAGGAAGTGGCTGGCAAGTCACCCTCCAAGGGACAGCTGCCCTTCTCGACCGACTGGTTCCTGACCTGGCAGCCCAACATCCACGCCTCGCTCTTTCTCAACATCTACGAGTACCTGAGCAAGACCAGCAGCCTGGAAGACATCGAAGCCGTGATGAAGGCCTTCCGCCTCTACAGCGAGCAGATGGTCACCCTGGAGATGGAGCCCCTGCTCTCGGTCACGCGCGCCTGGCGCCTGGTCAAGTTCGTTGACAACAGCATGCTGGCCATGACACGATGCTCCAAGTGCAACGGGCATTTCGTCTCCGAGCCCTATGAAAACGCCCGTCACTACGTTTGCGGCCTGTGCGAGCCGCCGGCGCGCGCCGGCAAGGGCAGTGCGGCGGGCGGCATCCTGCTGCACTGAGGCGCGACAGCCAACTGCCATATTCGTGAAAAGGGGGCCAATCGGCCCCCTTTTTTTCGTAGCGCCCCACCCGACCTTTCCCCTAGAATGGTCCGGCACAGGCCACCAGCCCACGCATCCGCCCACCCCTCAAGATCCTCCACGAACATGCTAGTCATCATTGGTTACGCCGTCGCCATGGGTTGCATCTTCGGGGTGTACATCGTGCACGGCGGCAATATCGGCGTGATCCTGACGGCCCTGCCCTTCGAGTTGATCACCATCTTCGGCGGGGCGCTGGGCGCCTTCGTGGTGAACAACCAGCCCAAGGTGCTCAAGGCGACCATCGCCATGATCCCCCAGGCCCTCAAGAGCTCCAAGTACACCAAGGCTCGTTACCTGGAGTTGATGGCCCTGCTCTACGACATCCTGCAGAAGGCGCGCAAGGAAGGCCTGATGGCCATCGAGAAGGATGTCGAGAACCCGCACGAATCACCCATCTTCCAGAAATACCCTGTGGTGGGCAGCGACCACCACGTGGTCGAGTTCACCACCGACTACCTGCGCATGATGGTCTCGGGCAACCTCAACGCCCACGAGATCGAGTCCCTGATGGACAACGAGATCGAGACCCATCACCAGGAATCGCACGGCCCCATCGCCGCCATCGCCCGCCTGGCCGGCGCGCTGCCGGCCTTCGGTATCGTGGCCGCCGTGCTGGGCGTGGTCAACACCATGGGCTCGGTGGGCCAGCCGCCCGCCGTGCTGGGCGGCATGATCGCCTCGGCCCTGGTCGGCACCTTCCTGGGCATCCTGCTGGCCTACGCCGTGGTCGAGCCGCTGGGCGGCCTGCTGGAACAAAAGGCCCAGGACAGCAGCAAGGAACTGGAGTGCATCAAGTCCACCTTGCTGGCCAGCATGCAGGGCTACAACCCCTCCACCGCCATCGAGTTCGGCCGCAAGGTGCTGTTCTCAACCGAGCGCCCGACCTTCATCGAACTTGAGAGCCACGTGCGCGGCAAAAAGTAAGTCATGGCCTCCGACGCCAAGAAACTCCAGCCCATCATCGTCAAGAAGGTCAAGAAGGCCGGCCACGCCGCGCATGGCGGCGCCTGGAAGATCGCCTACGCCGACTTCGTGACCGCCATGATGGCCTTCTTCCTGCTGATGTGGCTGCTGGGCTCGACCTCCAAGGGTGATCTCAAGGGCCTGTCCGACTATTTCAGTTCACCGCTCAAGGTCGCCATGGCGGGCGGCAGCGGCGCCGGCGCCAGCCCCACCGTGCTGCCCGGCGGCGGCGCCGACCTGACGCAGGTCGCCGGCCAGCAGCATCAGGGGGAAAGCTCCGACCCGCTGAAAAAGCGGCGCGCCATGGAGCAGGCACGCGCCGAGGCCGCCAGGCAGGAAGCCAAGCGCCTGGCCGCCCTGAGCGCCAAGATCAGCGCCGCGATTTCCAACAACAAGAAACTGGCCCAGTACAGCAACCAGATCCGTCTGGAAACCACGCCCGACGGCCTGCAGATCCAGATCGTCGATGACCAGGGCCGCCCCATGTTCACCAGCGGCAGCGCCGTGGTCCAGCCTTATATGCGCGAAATTCTGCGCGAGATCGGCGCCGCCTTGAACGGCGTGGAAAACCGCATCAGCCTGGACGGCCACACCGACCAGACCCCCTACGGCAGCGGCGACCGCGGCTACAGCAACTGGGAACTCTCGGCCGACCGCGCCAATGCCTCGCGCCGCGAGCTGGTGCTCGCCGGCATGCCCGAGGACAAGCTGATCCGCGTGACGGGCCTGGCCTCCAGCGTGCTGCTCGAACCGGCACAACCCCTGGCGCCGGTGAACCGCCGCATCAGCATCATGGTCCTGACCCGCGAGGCCGAAGAGCGCCTGCTGGGCACCAGCCGGGTGCCCGTGCTGGCCGAGCCCGAGGCCGCCCCCCCGCCCGCCGAAGCGCCGGCAGCCCCTGCCGCCACGCCTGCGCCGGCCACACCGGCACAATGAACCCCACTGCAAAGCATCCGAAAGACTTGGCCATCGCCCGGACTTGCGATAATCTGCCCCAATAGAATAGAAAGGCTCAGCCATGGCCAACCCCCGATTCCTGGTTGTCGACGACTTCTCCACCATGCGGCGCATCGTGCGCAACCTGCTCAAGGAAAGCGGTTTTGCCGATGCCGACGAGGCCGAGGATGGCGTGGTCGCGCTGCAAAAGCTGCGAGCCAGCAACTTCGACTTCGTCGTCAGCGACATCAACATGCCGAACATGAACGGCTTCCAGCTGCTGGCCGAGATCAAGAAGGACGAAAAGCTCAAGCACATCCCCGTGCTGATGGTGACCGCCGAGGCGCGCAAGGAAGACATCGTGCTGGCGGCCCAGCAGGGGGCGGCCGGTTACATCGTCAAGCCCTTCACCAAGGCCACCCTGGAAGACAAGGTGATCCACATCCTCAAAAAAGCGGGGCTTGCCTGAATCATGGAACCCAGCGCCTCAGCCCACAACGCCGGGGATGCCGCTTCCCCGGACGACGCCCCGGACGTCCACCACAAGATCGGCCAGCTGACCCGTCAGCTGCACGACGCCCTGCAGGAACTCGGCCTGGCCGACAAGCTGCAAGGCACGGCGGGCGAGCTGCCTGATGCCCGCTCGCGCCTGTCCTACATCGCCCGCCTGACCGGTGAAGCCGCCGAGAAGGTGCTCAACCGCGTCGACCAGGCCAAGACGCAACACGACCACGTCGGGGCCCAGACCCGGCACATGATCGCCCTGCTGGTGGCCGACCCGGTGGCCGCCGTGGCCAAGGGTCACATCATGAATTTCCTGACCGATCTGGAAAAGGCCAACGGCGAAGTCGACCAGCACCTGACCGAGATCATGATGGCGCAGGACTTCCACGACCTGACCGGCCAGGTGATCGCCCGCGTGGTGAACCTGGCCACCGTCATCGAGGATCAGCTGGTCGAGCTGCTGATCCAGACCGCCCCGCCCGAGCTGCAGTCCCGCGTGAGCGCCCCGGCATCCGCTGCCATCCCGATCGGGGTGGACGATGTGGTGCTATCCGGCCCGGTGGTCGATCCCAGCCAGGCCACCGACGTGGTCACCAGCCAGTCCCAGGTCGACGACCTGCTGGCGAGTTTAGGATTTTGACCCCCTGAGCGGCTTACGCCGCTCGGTGCTCACGGCCAGAGGCCGTAGCTCTTCGGGCTGTCCAAACCTGCGCAGGCAGGCTTGGAGCCGCAGCCCTCAGCCCCTTTCTCGCCTGCGGCGGGAGGGGGGCGCACCCAGCGGCCTGGCAAAGCCAGTTCCGCGGGTGCCCTGGGTTTAAAAGCACTTCAGGATCAAGGCGGGAAAGGCCGGTCTTTTCGGCCTTTAGTTACGGCACCCCTTGACGACAATGGCGTGAACTTCAGCGTCTCGCCACCATGGATTCCAGCAGTCAGGACCGCAATTTACCCGCCTCGCCGCGCAAGCTGCAGCGGGCGCGCGAAGACGGCCAGGTCGCGCGTTCACGCGACCTCGGGCACCTGGCCGTGCTCGGCGGCGGCGCCCTCACCCTGCTGTTCCTGGCCCCCTATATGTACGGCGAGCTCAAGCTGGCCATGGGGCAACAACTCACCTTCGATGCGGCCGTGGTCCAGCAGTCGGGCAGCATGCTCGACCGCCTGCAGGCCATGGCGCTCACCGGCCTGATCGGCTGCATCGTCTTCGCGCTCATCGTCACCAGCATCGCCGTGCTGAGCACGCTGGCTTCGGGCGGCTGGGTGCTCAGCCTCAAGCCCATCATGCCGGACCTCACGCGCCTCAGCCCCCTGGCCGGCCTCAAGGGCCTGGTCTCCAAGAAGAAGCTGGCCGAGACCGCCAAGACCACCTTCATCATGTTTTTCATCCTGGCGCTGGCCGCGGCCTTCATCCACTCCACCCTGCCCTCGGTGGCGGCCCTGGTGATGCAGCCCTCGGTGGGCGCGCTGGGCCGCATGTTCGAGTGGCTGCTCACCGGCACCGGCCTGCTGCTGGCGGTCATCCTGCTCGTGGCCCTGGTGGACCTGCCGCTGCAGAGTTTCCTGCACAAGTCCGAGCTCAAGATGTCGCTCAAGGAAATGAAGGACGAGCACAAGGAGTCCGAAGGCAACCCGCAGATGAAGGGCCAGCGACGCCAGAAGGCTCGCGAGATCGCCCAGCGCGGCAGCATCAAGGCCGTGCCCAGGGCCGACTTCATCCTGATGAACCCGACGCACTACGCCGTGGCCGTGAAATACGACGAGAAGACCATGAGCGCGCCGCGCGTGATCTCCAAGGGCGCCGACCTGCTGGCCATGAAGATCCGCGACATCGCCAAGGCACACGAGGTGCCGGTGCTGCAGTCGCCGGTGCTGGCGCGCGCGCTGTATGCGCACGCCGAACTCGACCAGGACATCCCCGCCAGCCTGTACACCGCGGTGGCACAGGTGCTGGCCTACATCTACCGCCTGCGCGCCGCCATGCGCGGCGAAGGCCCCATGCCCGGCGAACCCCCGCAGCCGCCCGTGCCGCCCGGACTTGATCCCCTGCAGCCCAGGACGCCGAACCCGACCCAACCGAACCCGAGCGCCGCATGAACCTGCTCTTCCAGACCCTGCAAGGCCGCTTCGGCCGCCACGCCGCCATGCTCTCGGGCGCCGCCGCGCCGCTGCTGGTCGTCGCCATCCTCGCCATGATGGTGCTGCCGCTGCCGGCCTGGGTGCTCGACATCCTGTTCACCATCAACATCGCCGTGGCGCTGATGGTCATGATGGTGGCGGCCTACATGCTGCGTCCGCTGGATTTCGCTTCCTTCCCGGCCGTGCTGCTGCTGACCACGCTGATGCGCCTGTCGCTCAACGTGGCGTCCACCCGCGTGGTGCTGCTCGACGGCCACACCGGCCCGGGCGCGGCCGGCGCGGTGATCGAAGCCTTCGGCCACTTCCTGATCGGCGGCAACTTCGCCGTCGGCCTGATCGTCTTTGCCATCCTCGTGGTCATCAACTTCGTGGTGGTGACCAAGGGCGCCGAGCGCATTGCCGAAGTCTCGGCGCGTTTCGCCCTGGACGCCATGCCCGGCAAGCAGATGGCGGTGGACGCCGACCTCTCCGCCGGCATGATCGACGAGAAGGAGGCCAAGCGCCGCCGCGCCGAAGTCAGCGAGGAAGCCGACTTCTTCGGCTCCATGGACGGCGCCTCCAAGTTCGTGCGCGGCGACGCCATCGCCGGCATCCTGATCCTCTTCATCAACATCATCGGCGGTTTTGCCATCGGCATGCTGCAGCACAACCTGAGTGCCGGCCAGGCCGCCGACAGCTACATCCTGCTGGCCGTGGGCGACGCGCTGGTGGCGCAGATCCCCGGCCTGCTGATCTCGGTCTCGGCCGCCATGGTGGTCTCGCGCGTGGGCAAGGACCAGGACCTGGGCCGCCAGATCGCCGACCAGATGTTCGTCTCGCCGCGCGCGCTGGGCATCACCGCCGGCATCCTGACCGTGCTGGGCCTGATCCCCGGCATGCCCAACCTGGTCTTCCTCTCCATCGCCGCCCTGATCGGCTACGCCGCCTGGGTGCTGGCGCACAAGCCGCCGCCCGCCGAGGAGGCCACCGCGGCGCCCGTGGCGCAGGGTGACGGCGAAGCCAGCTGGGACGACCTGCAGCCCGTGGACCAGCTCGGCCTGGAGCTGGGCTACCGCCTCATCACCCTGGTCGACAAGAACCGCCAGGGCGACCTGCTCACCCGCATCAAGGGCGTGCGCCGCAAGTTCGCGCAGGAGGTGGGTTTCCTGCCCCCGCCCGTGCACGTGCGCGACAACCTGGAACTCAAGCCCAGTGGCTACCGCATCAGCCTGCGCGGCGTGGTTGTCGGTGATGGCGAGGCCTTCCCCGGCATGTACCTGGCCATCAACCCCGGCGGCATCACCACGCCCCTGATCGGCACGGCCACCACCGACCCGGCCTTCGGCCTGCCCGCGCACTGGATCGACGAGCGCCAGAAGGAAGCAGCCCAAATGGCCGGCTTTACGGTCGTTGATTCCGAGACCGTGATGGCGACCCATTTGTCACACTTGATGCAGGTCCACGCCGCCAAGCTGCTCAGCCGCACCGAAACCCAGCAACTGGTTGAGCACGTTGCCCGGCTGGCACCGAAACTGATCGAAGAAGTGGTCCCCAAGATGATCTCGATAGCCGTGTTCCAGAAAGTCCTGCAGCTGCTGCTGGAGGAGTCGGTGCACATCCGCGACATCCGCACCATCATCGAGACCATCGCCGAACACGCCACCAGCACCACCGACCCGAACGAACTGGCCAAGCGCGTGCGCGTGGCCCTCTCGCCGGCCATCGTGCAGCAGATCTACGGCCCCTCCAAGGAACTCAACGTCATCGCCATCGACCCGCCGCTGGAGCGCCTGCTGGTGCAGGCCCTGGGCCATGCCGGCGGCCCGGCACTGGACCCCGGCGTGGCGGACATGCTCACGCGCAACGCCGCCACCGTGGCCATGAAGCAGGAGGAAACCGGCGTGCCGGCCTGCCTGCTGGTGCCCGACCCCATCCGCAACTCCATCGCGCGCCTGGTGCGCCGCGCCGCGCCACGCATGCAGGTGCTGGCGCACAGCGAAATTCCTGAAACCCATTCCATCCGCATCGGCCCGATCCTTCGAGGTGCCCTGACATGAACATCCAACGCTTTTACGCTGCCACCGCCCGCGAAGCCCTGGCCAAGGCCCGCATGGTTTTCGGCGAGGGCACGCTGATCCTCTCCAACCGCCAGACTCCGCAGGGCATCGAAGTGGTGGCCACCACCGAGGAATCGCTGGCCACGCTGGACCAGAGCGTCCCCGCTGCCACGACCGCCGCCGCCCCGGTGGCTGCTGCCCCCGCACCCCGCGCCAAGGCCGCCCCCGCGCCCAGCCCCGCCGCCGTGCGTGCCGCCGCCCAGACCCCGGTGGAAGACGACGCCGCCCAGCTGGCCATGAGCACCCTGTCCTTCCAGGACTATGTGCGTGAACGCATGCTGCAGCGCCGCGCCGAAGCCCAGCAACAGGCCAAGGCCGCAGCGCCCCTGTCGGCCCGCCCCGCCTACGAAATCATCCCGCCCGATCCCGAGGTCGCCCCCCAGCCTCCGCGCAAGGCCGTGGCCGCCCCCGTGCCGTTGCCCGTCGCTGCGGCACCCGTGGCCGCCGCTCCGGCCGCCGTGCCGCAGGGCCTGGTCAACGAGCTCAGCGCCATGAAGGAGATGATCGAGGAGCGCTTCAGCACGCTGGCCTGGCTGGGCCAGACCAAGCAGAGCCCGATCCGCGCCAACCTCACGCTCAAGCTCATCCGCTCCGGCTACTCGCCCGCCCTGGCGCGCGCCGTGCTCAGCATGATGCCGGACGACGCCAGCCCGGCCGAGGCCATGCTCTGGCTGCTGGGCGTGCTCACGCGCAACATCAAGACCGACGCCGGCGGCGCCGCGCTGAAGGACGAAGGCGGCGTGTTCGCCCTGGTCGGCACCACCGGCGTGGGCAAGACCACCACCGCCGCCAAGCTGGCCGCGCTGTGCGCCCGCACGCACGGCGCCGGCAGCGTGGGCCTGATCACGCTGGACAGCTACCGCATCGGTGCGCACGAGCAGCTGCGCGCCTATGGCCGCATGCTGGGCGTGGTGGCCCACATGGCGCACGACCGCGCCGCCCTGCAGGATCTGCTGGGCCTGCTGAGCAACCGCAAGATGGTCATCATCGACACCACTGGCGTGGCCCCGCGCGACCCGCGCAAGCGCGACATCCTCGACGTGCTGAACCTGCCGCAGATCAAGCGACTGCTGGTGCTCAACGCGGCCAGCCATGGCGACACCCAGGACGAGGCCGTGGCCAACTTCGGCGCCAAGCAGGCCGTGCTGACCAAGATCGACGAGGCCGTCAAGCTCGGCCCCGCGCTCGACACCGTCATCCGCAACCACCTGGTGCTGCGCGGCGTGAGCAGCGGCCAGCGCGTGCCCGAGGACTGGGAACGCGCCGACGCCGAGCAACTGGTCAGGCTGTCCATGCGTTCCTCGGGCAAATCGGCCCACGACCCGCAGATGGCTGAACTGGGCCTGTACTACGCGCAGGCCGGCGCCCAGGGCCTCCACGCACAGGGACGGCTGCATGCTTGACACCGACAGCCACCAGGCCGCCGGCCTGGCCGCCCTGGCCGCCGGCCACGCGCCGCGCATCGTCGCCCTGGCCAGCCATGGCGACCGCCGCAGCGAGCTGCCCCTGCTGTGGCAACTGTGTGCGGCCTGGACGGCGCTGGATTATCCGGTGGTGGTGCTCGACGCCCACATGCGCGAATCCGAAGCGCAACCCGGCCTGCAGCAGCTGCTGATGGACAGCGACGAACTGAGCCACCTCGGCCAGGGCCCGGAAGACTGGCCCATCGTGCCGGCCGCCCTGGGCCTGACCGCGCTGGGCACGCCCCAGGCCAGCC
This sequence comes from uncultured Hylemonella sp., assembly GCA_963512175.1. Taxonomy (GTDB): domain Bacteria; phylum Pseudomonadota; class Gammaproteobacteria; order Burkholderiales; family Burkholderiaceae_C; genus Hylemonella. Next base: position 20,372 of record CAUPLI010000013.1, read on the forward strand.
CGCCGCCTGCCGCCAGCGCCGAGCGCGCGCGCCAATTGGCCGAACTCTTCCACGATTACGAGTTGATCCTGCTTTACGCCCCGGCGCACGAACTGGCGCGCTCGCTGCAGGGCAGCGGCCTGTCGCCGCTGCTCCCCGTCTCGGCCAGCGACGCCGCGCTGCTGACCGCCTACCACGCGCTCAAGCAGCTGTTGAACCTGGGCAAACTTAGGCCTACCATCGTGGCTGTGATGGACGACTCCAACCTGGCCACCCGCGTCTCGGGGCACAGCATCAGCAGGAACCTGCAGGACTGTGCCCGGGATTTCCTCGCCTGCGAAGTGCCGGCCCTGACCGTCTGCCCCGACCAGGCCGGGGAGATCCAGCGCCTGGCGCTGCGCACCCTGGAACATGCGCTGCAGCCGCCGCGCTGGACACCCCCCCCTGCCACCGGCCGCGCCACCCGCGCCGCGAGGAGCCTCTGAGATGTATACCGCCAAAGGCCAGCTCGACCGCGACGCCCTGATCCGGCAGTACTCGCCGCTGGTGCGCCGCCTGGCCCACCACATGATGGCCAAGCTGCCCCCCAGCATCCAGGTCGACGACCTGATCCAGGTCGGCCTGATCGGCCTGTCCGAGGCACTGACCCGCTACGAAGCCAGCCAGGGCGTGCAGTTCGAAACATTTGCAACCCAACGCATCCGCGGCGCCATGATCGACGAGCTGCGCGAGAACGACTGGATGAGCCGCGGCTCGCGCAAGAGCCAGAAGGAGATCGAGGTCGCCCTCACCCGTCTGGAGCACAAGCTGGGCCGTTCGGCCAGCGAATCCGAGATCGCCGCCGAACTCGGCATGGAATTGGCCGACTACCAGGCCCTGCTCTACAAGGTCAAGGGCACGCAGCTGGTCTACCTGGAAGACATGACCGGCAACAGCGAAGGTGAGGACGGCTTCCTTGACCGTCACATGGTCGATGGCGACTCCGACCCCATGCAGCTGCTGCGCAACCAGCGCATCCGCGATTCGCTGGTCACCGCCATCAAGGGCCTGCCCGAGCGCGAGCAGTACATCATGAGCATGTACTACGAGAACGACATGAACCTCAAGGAAATCGCGGCCGTGCTGGGCATCACCGAATCACGCGTGTGCCAGTTGCACAGCCAGTCGATTGCAAGGCTGCGGGCGAAGATGCGGTCGCATTGAAATGATGCACAAGGAAGAAGGGCTGCTTGACGCAGCCCTTCTTCCTTTCGCGCGCGGCCAGTAACTTGACAACGTGTGAACTCTGGCCGCGACCCGTCAGTGCCGTCTCCCCTGCAGCGAACAGTTAGTCACTTACCGCACACGGATTTCCTTCACGCTGTCAGCGGGACGAAAATTGACGCGTCTTGTGAACTTGCTGCAATCCCCATATGCCCCGCCTACATCTGCGGAAGTTACATAGTAGTTTTGAAGCTCTGTTAGAACACCGTCGTTAAAGAACATTACAGCGAATTCATCAGAAGACGATCCGGTCTTACAGTAGTGCCAAGCCTGTTGACTCCCAGAGAATTCACTCTTTACAGGTGGCCCCATAATTTCTTGAACTTGATCTCTGGTCATTCCTGGCTTAAGCAGGGAGGATTTTTCCAAGGGCGACTGCGTATACATTGCCGCACAACCAGTCAGCATGTTGGCGATCAGGAGTAGTGCGATTTTGGTTTTCATCGAACCTCCAATAAGTGGCTAACGAATTGAGTTCAGCTGCGCGCGGAGGCCGTAGGCCGGACGTGTCGGCTGGGAAGGATTAAGTTCGCTGCCGCGGGAACCAGTACGCAACACTGAAGGCTCCAGGGAAGTAGGGCACGTGCTCTTGAGTGACGAGATTGTGCCAACCTTGGGATTGCGCGGCCATAGCATGCGCAGCATAGGCGCCGAGCGCAGCATCTCGACCATGCTCTCCAATAGATTGCACCTCTGGCCTAGAGGCGAAGGCGCGCGCCTCGGCTGACAACCGTAGCAGAGCCTTGGGATGCGCTTCGGTTACAGGAACCTCAGGCCACCGTTCCCGGGAGAGCCTGGCAACAAGTACACCCTGAACAAGGCAGGCACCGCGCAGAGAATTGACGTGACTGACGGTGCCTGACTGGCCTCCAGCACTGCACACAAGTGTGCGTACTTGAAGATCGGCGTTTCGGTCCCCTTCGGCAACCCAGAACAATGGGGCGTCGATTCCAATAGCCGTAGGAGGATGACCGGAGGCTTCCGCGGCGGTAGCCAGCGCGGTCGGAGCGCCCGTGACCGCACCACCGGCAACCAGGCGGAGGCCACTCGGCGTAGCTTCCAGCACGGCCCAGCCAAACGCCTTCTCACCACCGGGGTCGAAGCCGACAAAGCGCATGTTGGTCATGCGTGCCTACCGTGACATAGACCGCAAAAGTACGGCATCACATGGATCGATGATCATCACTTGCATTGATCCGCTCACTTCCCCGCCACCGCCAACACCGCCTTGGGATTGGTACTGGCAATGGCCAACAAAGTCCGCGCCGCACCACTCGGCTGCTTGCGCCCCTGCTCCCAGCCCTGGAGCGTGCGCACGGACACGCCCATGAGGACCGCAAACTGGGACTGGGACAAGCCCGTGGCCTCACGAGCCTCGGTGGCCGACGAGACCACAACCTTGCCTCTGCCAGCCTGCATGTCCCTGATCGATTGAAGTATCTCCGCGCCAATATCGCGCTTCGCCTCGAACGCGGCGATTTCTGCAGAACTGAGTTTTTTAAGTTTCGAGGGCACGACGGATCTCCTTGAGAGTGTCCAGAGAAATGTTCTCCGACTTCGACTTTGCGTACAGGGTGAGAAGGTAAACCTCGCCGGCTTCGTTTCTGGTGAGATAGATGATGCGCACACCGCCCGACTTGCCAGTACCTTCCCTTGCCCACCGCACCTTGCGAACGCCTCCAGAACCACGTATCACAGCGCCAGCATCCGGGTTGACCGCGATGAACGAAGCAAACTCAGCGCGCTCGTCTTCGTCCCAATACCGAGGCCACAGACGCTGGAAGATGGGGCTCTCGACAACGGTAAGCATCTTGCAACTATACGCCTAAGGCGCATAGATATCCAGTCTCCCGCGATCCATGTGGGCACAAAAAAGGCTGCCTGCGGCAGCCTTAGTTTTGGGAACATCCCAACTCAGGCGGAAAAAGCCTTGTAACTGCCAGCGCGGCCAGCCGGGGCGGCGTAGGTGCTCTTGCGGGTGGCCGGCACCATGGCGTGCAGGGCGCGCTCCACCACCACGCTGCGGCGGATCAGGTTTTCGCGCTGGATGTTGAGTTGCTCCGCCAGCTTTTTCAGGCGGGCGCGCAGTTCGGGGCCGGCCTGCTGCGGGCCGCCCAGGCGGTCCATGAGGCCGGCGAAGTCGACCGCTGCCTCGCGCAGGGCGTTGCTGGCGCTTTCCAGGGCCTGGGGTTCGCCGCTGGCCACCGCCGCTGCCACGGACTCGCACTGGAATTCAATCAGCGACAGCGGTTTTTCAATCTCGGCGAACAGCATGGGAATCTCCGTGGGGGCCTCAGTTCTGCGTGCGGTTCAGCATTTCCTGGGCGTTGGACAGCAATTTGTCAGCGATCACTTCGGCGTTGACGACATAGGTGCCATCCTCGATGGCCTGGCGCACCGCGTTGACCTTCTCGGTATCAATGTCGGCAGCCTCACCGCGGTTGGCCTGTTCCAGGCTGCGCACCGTGGTGGAGACGGTCACCGCCACGCCGCTGGAGCTGGCCGTGCTGGCTGCCGTGGCGGCCGCTTCCTTTTTCGCAGGTGCAGCCGCGCCGGACGCCGCGGCCGGCGGTGTCGAAACTTTGGGCAAATCTGCCGGTTGACCTACTTTCATTGCGTTCTCCAAAACTGCCGCAGGTAGAGCCTACCCGCCAGGAGGGCATGTGACGCCCCGTACGTTTGGTATCGGCAGCATCATGACTGACTTTAGGTTTTTCTACGCTTTTCCCTCGATCACCTGTTGTCACATCTCGACCTGGACGGTCCGGGCATCCAGAACGGTTGTTGTAAGCACGCGCCCACTATCCATGCGAACCTTGGCCAGCTGGCCCACCACACCGGGCGACAGGGCCTGGGCCTGGGAACTGATCTGGAAACCGCCGCCCTGCACCAGCACCCGCACCTGGGCGCCGGCCTGGAACACCTGGGCGGCGCGCACCATGTTCTGGCGCAGGGCCTGGCCGGTGCCCAGGGTGCGGGTGGCCACCTGGCCCAACCAGGCGTCGCGGGTAGCCAGCACCGGGCTGGGCTCGGCGGCCCAATCCACCTCGGCCAGCATCAGGTCATCCGCTTCCAGCGGGCGGCCCGGCGCCACGTCGCGGCGCAACACCCAGGCCGATCCGGTGGCCTTGACGGTCACCGGCATGAAAACATTCCAGCGCACGGCGCCGTCCAGGCAGCGCAGGCCGATACGGCCCTGGCCCCAGAGGCGGCTGCCCGGCGGCAGATAGGCTTCGACGCGGGCGCAGGGCGCCAGCTTCAGCCGGCTGTCCAGCACGCCCAGCGTGGCCTGCAGGCGCACCGGCTGGTCCATGCGGGCGGTCTGGTTCGCCAGCGTCTGGTCCAGCCAGCGCTGCGCCAGCGCCGGCAACTGGGCTTCGCTGCTCACCGCTTGGGCCTGGGCCGGCAGCTGCATGAAAACACAGGCGAACAGGACCAGCGCGGCGTATCCGCCACGCCTCCACGCCTTGCAGCCCGAGGGCATCTGCTTCATGACTTGTTTCTCCTGCCTGAACGGTGTCGCCGGGTGTTACAAAAAAGTGCTCAGGACTCCACCCACATTGCCGACTATACGTACAGGCATGGAGCGCAAAGCCGGCAAATACACAGCTTTCCCCCCTCATTTCAGGCGCTCGGGAACTCAAGTTCTTTCCATAATTTCCGTACGGGGTCCCAGCCAGCACCCGCCCTATGGGGCCCCACCGACCGCAGAGGTGATTTATGTTCGACAAACTGACCAGCGCACTGGACTTCCACGGGAAGGCCCTGGTGCTGCGCGCCGAACGCCAGCGCACCATCGCCAGCAACATCGCCAATGCCGACACCCCGGGCTACGTGGCCCGTGACTTCAATTTCCGCCAGGCCATGAGCCAGGCCCTCGACGCCGGGAGCCCCGCCGGCCTGGCGCAGCCCGCAGCCAGCGCCCCGAACCCACGCCACCTGCCGCTGAACGCCAGCGGCAGCGCATTGGGCTCCAACCTCGGTTACGCGCAGCAGACCCAGCCGGCCATGGACAGCAACAGCGTTGACCTCGACCGCGAGCGCGGCAAATTCGTCGACAACGCAGTGCGCTACGAATCCACCCTGCGTTTCATTAACGGCAGTTCGCGCACGATCTTGAGCGCGATCCAGGGCCAGTAAGCCGCCACCGGCCAAGGAACACCATCATGTCCATGTTTTCCATCTTCGGGGTTTCGGGCAGCGCGATCAGCGCGCAGTCCCAGCGCCTCAACGTGGTGGCCAGCAACCTGGCCAACGCCGACGCCGTGGCCGGCCCCGACGGCCAGACCTACAAGGCCCGCCAGGTGACCTTCGAGACGGTGCTGATGGACTCCGCGTCCTCGGCCGGCGTCAAGGTCAGCGGCATCAAGGAAGACCAGACCCCGGCGCGGCGCGTGTTCGAGCCCACCCACCCCTCGGCCGACGCTGAAGGCTACGTGACCCACTCCAACGTCAATCCGGTGGAGGAGATGGTCAACATGATTTCCGCCTCGCGTTCCTACCAGAACAACGTCGAGGTCATGAACACCGCCAAGTCCCTGCTGCTCAAGACGCTGCAGCTGGGCCAATAAGAAAGCCGCACCATGGCCATCGACAGCATCACCTCCAGCGCCACGACCGGCACGGCATCCAGCCGCACGCTGACCAGCGACCCAGCCGCCATGCAGGACCGTTTCCTCAAGCTGCTGGTGGCGCAGATGAACAACCAGGATCCGCTCAACCCGATGGACAACGCGCAGATGACGACGCAGATCGCGCAGATCAACACCGTCAACGGCATCCAGGAACTCAACACCACCATGAAGAGCATGGCGGCCCAGTTCACCTCCATGCAGGTGCTGCAGGGCGCCTCGCTGGTCGGGCGCGACGTGCTGATCGAAGGCAACGAGCTGGTGGCGCAAAGCGGCATCGCGCGCGGCGCCATCGATCTCGAAGGCAATGCCGACAACGTGCGCATCGAGATCCTGAACTCCTCGAACCAGGTCATCGACACGCTGAGCGCCGGCTCGCTCGACGCCGGTCGCCACGAATTCAGCTGGGACGCGTCCACCTACAGCGGTGCCGTCAACCCGACCTATCGCATCGTCGCCACGCGCGCCGGCCAGACCATCGCCGCCACGCCGCTGGTGCGCAACACGGTGCTCTCGGTCGGCAGCGAGGATGGCGTCATGCAGATCCGCCTGCCCGATCGCGACCCGCTGGCCTACAGCGACATCAAGTCCGTACTCTAAACACCACCCGTCACTCTTCAGAGGAACACATCATGGGCTTCCAACAAGGTCTCTCCGGTCTGAATGCCACCAGTCGCAACCTGGACGTGATCGGCCACAACATTGCCAATGCCAACACCACGGGCATGAAGGCCTCGCGCGCCGAGTACGGCGAGCTGGTGGCCTCCTCGCTGGGCACGGGCGGCGGCAGCTCGGCCGGCCTGGGGGTGGAGGTGAGCACCGTCTCGCAACAGTTCACGCAAGGCAACATCACCGTCACCAACAACGACCTGGACGTGGCCGTCAACGGCGCGGGTTTCCTGCAACTCGAACTGCCCGACGGCTCGGCGGCCTTCACGCGCGCGGGCGAGCTCAAGCTGGACCGCTTCGGCTTCATCACCACCAACACCGGCGCCCAGGTGCTGGGCTACCAGACCGACATCCTGGGCAACCGCCTGAGCTTTGCCACCAGCCCGATCCAGCTGCCCACGGCCGCCCCCATCGGCGCCAACCAGACCACCGCGATCACCGCCGAGTTCAACGTCGACGCCGAGGCCGTGGTGTGGAACTCGGTGGTGCCCAACACCCCGCTGACCACCTACGGCACCTCGCTGACGGCCTACGACTCGCAGGGCGTGGAGATCCCGGTCTCGATGTACATGCGCAAGGTCGCCAACGACCAGTGGCAGATCTACACCGATCCGACCTCGGCCGCCACCGCCACCGCCAGCGCGGTCGGCCTCCTGAATTTCGGCACCAACGGCCTGCTGACCTCCACCGTGCCGGCCGCACTCACGGTGCCCATCACCTCGCCCAACCCGGCCATCGGCACCTTCAACGTCACGCTCGATGTGGCCACCGCCACCCAGTACGGCGCGCGTTTCGCGGTGTCGGACCTGTCGCAGGACGGCTACCCGCCCGGCGAACTGGTGGGCGTGAAGATCGAGGAGAACGGCGTCATCCTGGCGCGCTACTCCAACGGCGAGACCCAGGCCGCCGGCCAGTTCGCCATGGTCAACTTCCGCAACGTGCAGGGCCTGGCGCCCACCGGCCACGGCCAGTGGATCGAGACCCTGGAGTCGGGCCAGCCCATCCAGGGCGCTCCGACCGAGGGCAAGTTCGGCTCCCTGCGCGCGGGCGCGCTGGAGGACTCCAACGTCGACCTGACGCAGGAGCTGGTCAACATGATGACCGCACAACGCGCCTACCAGGCCAACGCCCAGACCATCAAGACGCAGGACCAGGTCCTGCAGACCCTGGTGAACCTGCGTTAAACGCCACCTGAAAGAGACAGACCATGGACCGCCTGATCTACACCGCCATGACCGGGGCCAACGCTGCCGCGCACCGGCAGTCCGTGCTGTCGAACAACCTGGCCAACGTCTCGACCAACGGCTTTCGCGCCGAACTCTCGACCTACCGCGCCGTGCCCCTGCGCGGCGAGGGCGCCACCACACGCGTGTTCGCACTGGAAGCCACGGCCGGTCACCGTGATGCGCCGGGCCCGGCCCAGCGCACCGGCCGCGACCTCGACGCCATGCCCCAGGGCAACAGCTGGTTCGCCGTGCAGGGCCTGGACGGTACCGAGGCCTACACCCGCAACGGCGGCTTCGAGGTCTCGCCCCAGGGCGTGGTGATGACCAGCAACGGTCTGCCCGTGCTGTCCGATGGCGGCGCGCCGCTCACCGTGCCCAACGATTCCGTGATCAGCCTGGGTTTCGACGGCACCATCAGCGCCAAGACCGGCAACCAGCCCTCGGCCACCGTGGGCCGCCTCAAGCTGGCCACGCCGACACCCGAGGACCCGCTCAAGCGCGGCACCGACGGCCTGTTCCGCCCGCAATCGGGCGCCCCGCTGCCCAACGACGCCAACGCCCGCATGCTGGTGGGCGTGCTTGAAGGCTCCAACGTGAACGCGGTGGAGACCATGGTCGGGATGATCCAGACCGCGCGCCAGTTCGAGGTGCAGATGCGCCTGATGCAGACCGCCGAATCCAATGACCGCTCCGCCGGCCAGCTGCTGAGCCTGCAAGGCTGAAGCCCACTTTTTAGGAAGCCACCATGTTCAATTCCCTGTGGATCGCCAAGACCGGCATGGAAGCCCAGCAGATGCAGCTGGACGTCATCTCCAACAACCTGGCCAATTCCTCCACCAACGGCTTCAAGCGCGCCCACGCCGTGTTCGAGGACCTGATGTACCAGAACCTGCGCCAGGTCGGCTCCAGCACCTCCGAGCAATCGCAGCTGCCCACCGGCCTGCAGGTCGGCCTGGGCGTGCGCACCGTGGCCACCACCCGCAGCTTCACGCAGGGCAGCCTGCAGCAGTCGGGCAACAACCTGGACCTGGCCGTGCAGGGTAACGGCTTCTTCCAGATCACCATGCCCGACGGCACCATCAACTACACGCGCGACGGCGCCTTCCAGATCAACGCCCAGGGTCAGCTCGTCACCAGCAACGGCCTGCCGGTGGCCAACGGCATCACGGTGCCGGCCAACGCCACCAATGTGTCCATCTCCGCCGACGGCAACGTCACGGCGTCCATCCCGGGCAACGTCGCGCCGCAGCCCATCGGCACCATCGCGCTGGCCAGCTTCATCAACCCGGCCGGCCTGGAGCCGCGCGGCCAGAACCTCTATGCCGAAACGGCCGCCTCCGGCCAACCCAACACCGGCACGCCAGGCGCCAATGGCCTGGGGCAGCTGATGCAGGGCTTCCTCGAAACCTCCAACGTCAACGTGGTGCAGGAACTGGTGAGCATGATCCAGACCCAGCGCGCCTACGAGATGAATTCCAAGGCCATCCAGACCTCGGACCAGATGCTGCAGAAACTGGGACAACTGTGATGAAACACTACGCACTCATGATCGGTGCGCTCGTGCTGGCGGGCTGCTCCTCCATGCCCAAGCCGGCGAACGTGGACTTCGCCGAGCCGCGCGTGGCGCAGGCCCCCGCGCAGGCAACGGCACGCCCGGCCACTGGCAGCCTGTTCCAGAACGCCAGCTACCGCCCCAGCTTCGAAGACCGGCGCGCGCGCCAGGTCGGCGACACGCTGACCATCCGCATCGTCGAGAACGTCACGGCCAGCCAGAAGTCCAGCTCCACGGCCAACCGCACCAGCAGCATCGACGGCAGCATCACCGCCGTGCCCGGCATGAAGTTCCCGGGTACCGCCGCCGAGAACAATTTCCGCATCGGCGCGGCCAGCGAGGCCGACTTCTCGGGCAAGGGCGGCACCGAAGCCGCCAACACCTTCTCGGGCTCGATCACGACCACCGTGGCCGAAGTGCTGCCCAACGGGCACCTGGTCGTCACCGGGGAAAAGCAGATCGGTCTGAACCACAACGTCGACGTGCTGCGCTTCACCGGCACGGTAGACCCGCTGGCCATCCTGCCGGGCAGCATCGTCAACTCCAGCGCCGTGGCCAATGTGCGCGTCGAGTCCAAGGGCCGCGGTCCGCAACATGAAGCGCAGACAGTTGGCTGGTTAACCCGGTTCTTTTTCAACATTTCGCCGTTCTGAGCACTTACAGAATCAGTTATCGCTTGTTTCGACTTTTCCTGCCAGAACTTGAGCCCCGCACCATGACCACCGGCCGCCTCCATTCCCTGTCCACCGCCCTGCGCCGCGGCGCGGCGCTGCTGGGCCTGTGCCTGCTCGTGACCCAGCCCGCGCTGGCCGGACGCATCAAGGAAGTGGCGGTCATCGAAGGCGTGCGCAGCAACCAGCTGACCGGCTTCGGACTGGTGATCGGCCTGGACGGCACCGGCGACCAGACCACGCAGATGCCCTACACCACGCAGACGCTGAGCAACTACCTGCAGCAGATGGGCATCGCCCTCTCGCCGGACCTCGCTTCACGCCTGCAACTCAAGAACGTGGCGGCCGTGCTGGTCACGGCGCAGCTGCCGGCCTTCGCACGGCCCGGCCAGAACATGGACGTGACCGTCTCCTCGCTGGGCAATGCCAAGTCCCTCAAGGGCGGCACCCTCATTTCCACGCCGCTGCGCGGCGCCGACGGCCAGGTCTATGCGCTGGCCCAGGGCAGCCTGATCATCGCCGGCGCCGGCGCTGCCGCAGGTGGCAGCAAGGTGCAGATCAACCACCTGAGCGCCGGCCGCATCCCGGGCGGCGCCCAGATCGAGCGCGCCGTGCCCACGCCCCTGCTCGAAGGCAACAGCATCAAGCTCGGCCTGGAGGCCAGCGACTTCCAGACCGCGCGCCGTGTGGCCGCGGCCATCAACACCCGCTTCGGCGACGGCGTGGCCCGCGCCCTGGACGGCCGCACGGTGGACGTGCGCGCCCCCACGGAGCCCAACGACCGCATCAGTTTCATCGCCGAGATGGAAGAGCTGCCCCTGGAATCCTCGGTGCCGGCGGCCCGGGTGGTCATCAATTCACGCACCGGCTCCATCGTGCTCAACCAGGCCGTGACGCTGGGCCCCTGCGCCATCGCGCACGGCAACCTCTCGGTCAGCATCAGCTCCACACCCATCATCAGCCAGCCCGGTCCGCTGTCGAGCGGGCAGACCGTGGTGGCCGAGAAGGCCAATATCGAAATCCGCCAGGAACCCGGCATCCTGATCCAGCTGCCCACGGCGCCCAAGCTGGCCGACGTGGTGCGCGCGCTCAACGCCCTGGGTGCCACGCCGCAGGACCTGCTGGCCATCCTGCAGGCCATCAAGGCCGCCGGCGCGCTCAACGCCGAACTGGAAGTGATCTGAGATGCAGTCCGGCACGCTCAACCCCATGTCGCAATCGCTGGCCGCCGATGCCACCAGCCTGAACCGCCTGAAGTACCAGGCCGGCCAGGCCACGCCGGCGGCTGTCAAGGAAACGGCCAAGCAGTTCGAGTCCCTGTTCATGCGCGAACTCCTCAAGAGCATGCGCGACGCCACGGCCAGCATGAAAAGCGGACTGATGGACAGCCCCGGCGGCGACCTGGGCACCGACCTGCTGGACCAGCAGTTCGCCGTGCAGATGGCCGGCCAGCCCGGCGGCCTGGCCGAGGTGATTGCCAAGCAGCTGATGCAGCAGATGGGCATGACGGACCCGGCCAAGGCCGGCGCCCAACCCGAGCCCGGCGCGGCGACCCCCGCGGTGCCGGCACCCGCCGCCGCGCGCGGCTTCGTGCAGCAGCACGGCGCCGCCGCCCAGGAGGTGCAGCGCAGCAGCGGCCTGCCCGCCAGCTACCTGCTGGGCCAGGCCGGCCATGAAAGCGGCTGGGGCCAGCGCGAGATCCTCATGAAGGACGGCAGCCCCTCGCACAACCTTTTCGGCATCAAGGCCGGTGGCGACTGGAAGGGCAAGGTGGCCGAGGTCACCACCACCGAATACACCGATGGCGTGGCGCAGAAGACCGTGGCGCGCTTTCGCGCCTACGACTCGCATGCCGAGTCCTTCCGCGATTTCGCCAACCTGATCGGCAACAGCCCGCGTTATGCGCAGGCGCGCCAGCAGACCGGCTCGGTGCAGGGCTGGGCCGAGGGCCTGCAGGACGCCGGCTACGCCACCGACCCGGACTACGCGGCCAAGCTGAGCCGGGCCATCAACACCACGCTGCGGCTGCAGCGGGCTTCTGACGCCGGGAGCCTGTCATGAGCGGCATCATCAACATCGGCGTGACCGCGCTGACCGCCAACCAGAACGCGCTGCAGACGATCAGCAACAACATTGCCAACGTCAACACGCCCGGCTACACGCGCCAGGCCGTGGTGCTGTCCAACGTCCCGGGCCAGTTCACCGGCAGCGGCTACTACGGCAAGGGCGTCGAAACCCTGACGGTGCGGCGCATCTACGACGAGTTCCTGACCCGCCAGGCCGCCACGTCGCAGGCCGTGGCCTCCAGCGACGTCACCCGCTACGAATACATGCAGCAGCTGGAGAGCCTGTTCCAGAGCGGCCCCAACGGCCTGGGCGCGTCGGTCAGCGACATGCTCAACTCCTTCTCCGACATCACCAATGCGCCGACCGACCTGACCGCGCGCTCGGTGGTGCTGGCGCGCGCCGACGAGATGGCGCACCGCTTCCGTTCCACCTCCGAAGCGATCAACGAGCTGCGCATGGGCACCACCAGCCAGTTGCGCATCGACGCCACGGCTGTCAACAACCTGGCCGGCCAGATCGCCAAGACCAACGAGCAGATCGCGATTGCGCTGGGCAGCGGCCACACGCCCAATGACCTGCTGGACCAGCGCGACCAGCTGATCCGCGATCTCAATCAATACGTCCAGACCACCAGCATCAAAGCCGACGACGGCAGCCTGAACATCTTCCTGGCCGGCAGCCAGCCGCTGGTGCTGGGCAAGACGGTCTCGCCGGTGTCCATCGTCGAGGACGAGTTCGGCGACCCGGCCAAGGTCAAGCTGGCCATCACGGTGGGCGGTGTGCCCCGCATCATCGAGGAATCGATGCTGGGCGGCGGCGAGGTTGCCGGCCTGCTGCGCTTCCAGAACAACGACCTGGTGGACGCAGCCAATCTGCTGGGCCGCATGGCGCTGGCCATCGGCACCAGGATGAACGAGCAGCAGGCCCTGGGCCTGGACCTCAACGGCACCCCCGGCAACCCGCTGTTCAACATGTCAGCCATCCCCGATGGCTTCGCCTCCTCGGCCAACACGGGCGGCTCGACGCTGGGCGTCACCATCCAGGCCAACCCCTCGGGCACCACCGCCTTCCTGGCCAGCGACTACGAGTTCTCCTTCGGCACCGCCACCACTGGCACCATCACGCGCCTGTCCGACGGCGTGCAGACCGCCTTCGACTTCGGCGCCACCAACCCGGTGCTGCTCGACGGCCTGGAGATCCTGCGCAGCGGCCCCGCAGCAGCAGCCGGCGACCGCTTCGTGATCACGCCCTTTGCCGCCGCCGCGCGCGGCATCAACACCGCCTTTTCCTCGCCCAAGGAGCTGGCCATGGCCAGCCCCATCGCCGCCAGCGCCGGCACCACCAATACCGGCGCACTGGCCCTGCAGGGCCTGGCGGTGCGCACCGTACCGATCCCGCCAGCCGTCACGCTGACCTTCACCGGCCCGGGCACCTTCACGCGCTCGGACACCGGCGCCACCGTGCACAACTACGTGCCGGGTCAGGCCATCGAATACACCTACCCCGCCGTGGCGCCGCTGACCGGCTGGGCGCTCACGCTCAAGGGCATCCCGCAAATCGGCGACACCTACACCGTGAACGCCAACCCCTATCCGCTGCTCGACGGCAACAACGCCCAGGCCATGCTGGACCTGCGCGACCTCGCCATGTTCGACGGCGGCCCGCTGACCGACGGCTACGCCAGCCTGATCGCCGACATCGGCACCCGGGTCCAGGGCGCCGAGCAGGCGTCCATCGTGTCGGGCAACATCGCGACCAACATCGAGAAAGACCGCACCAGCGTGGCTGGCGTCAATCTGGACGAAGAGGCGGCCCGCATGATCCAGTACCAGCAGGCCTACCAGGCGGCCGGCAAGATGATGCAGATCGCGCAGAACATCTTCGACACCCTGCTTCAATCCTTTTCCCGTTGAGGCCTGAGCCATGAGACTCGCCACCGCCAATACCTACGACAACACGCTGGCCAACATCACCAACCGGCAGGCCGGCCTGGCCGACCTGCAGGAAAAGCTCTCGGCCGGCAAGAAGGTGGTGCGCCCCAGCGACGACCCCACCGGCGCGGCCCAGGCCGAGCGCGCGCTGACGCGTTCCTCGCGCGTGGACGTCGAGGTTCGGGCCCTGAACCTGCAGCGCAACTCCGTCGCCATGGCCGAAGGCACGCTGGGCAACAGCATCGAGCTGCTGCAGACCATGCGCCAGCTCATGGTCAGCGCCGGCGACGCCGCCTACAACCCCTCGGACCGCCGCAGCATCGCGGAGGAAATGGCCGGCCTGCGCGACCAGCTCTTCACCTACGCCAACAAGAAGGACACCAACGGCATTCCGCTGTTCAGCGGCCTGGGCAGTGCGCCCCAGCCTTTCCTCGACGTGCCTGCCGGCGTGGTCTACAACGGCATCCCCGGCTCGCGCTCGAGCACGGCCGTTTCCATCCCCGGCACCATGGACGGCCAGGCCGTCTGGATGAACGTGCCCACCGGCAACGGTGTGTTCAACATGGCCCTGGGCGGCGCCAACACCGGCGAGCTGTGGACCGACGTGGGCCAGGTCACCGACCCCTCGCTGATCACCGGCGACAACTACACCCTCACCTTCAGCGTCAGCGCCACCGTGCCGCCGGTGACCACCTATACCGTGGTCAACACCACGACCGCGACCACGGTCGTCCCCATCCTGCCGGCCCTGCCGCCGGTCTACACCGACGGCCAGGACATCACCTTCGACGGCCTGTCCTTCGTCGCGCGTGGCGTGCCGGCCAATGGTGACACGGTCAACATCACGCCCAGCACACGCGACGACCTCTTCGCCGTGCTCGACCAGGCCATCACCGCCATCAGCGGCGCCGGCAACGGCCACCAGCTGGCACAAGACCTGTCACTGGCACTGTCCCAGATCGACAGCGGCATGGAACGCGTGCAGTCGGCGCGCAGCCAGGCCGGCGAACTGCTCAAGCGCGCCGACATCATCGAGGGCACGCAGGAAGAAAAGAGCATCCAGCTCGCCGCCGACCGCTCGCGTGCCGAAGACATGGACATGATCAAGGGCATCTCCGAGTTCCAGAACCAGCAGACCGGCTACGACGCGGCGCTCAAGACCTACGCCCAGATCCAGCGCCTCTCGCTGTTCAACTACCTGGGCTGAGCCGCCCGCACCCTCTTGCCCCACCTGCACTGCACGGTATGAGCGCCTCCGTCCTGGAACAGCTCACCCTGGGCTATCGCCTGCTCTGGAACCGCCGGCGCGACATCGCGGCGGTCGAGCTGCACGCCGAACCCCTGCCCGAGACCGGTGGCATCGATGCCCGCCACCTGCTGGCCACGCTGGCCGAACTCTGGCCGACGCGTGCGCCCCAGCTGCTGCTGCGCGTGAGCCATCCCCTGCTGCTGCTCGACCTGCTGGCGCACGGTCGCGCCGATGGCCCCTGGCTCGTGCTGCCGCCCGAGGTGCTGGCCGACGCCGTGCTGCGCCCGCGCGCGCAGCAGGCCCAGGCTCGCGGCCTGCCACTGGTGTGGCCGGGCCGCCCGCCCGCCGATGTCACACCGCTTGCCAAGCGCCCCGGCGTGTACCTCACGGACGAGGCGCAAGCGGCCCTGTCCCCGGGTCAGATCGTGCTGGGCAACGGCCACCGCGCGCAAGCCGACACCGCGCTCGACCAGCACGCCGCCTGGGCCGTTGCCGGCTGGCCCGTCGAGGATGTGCTGCACAGCCTGCCCGCCCAGGCCCGGCAGCCCGACCGCACGGCGATCAGCCGCGTGGTGCGTTCGATCGACGACGACGCGGACCTGGACCGCATCGAAACCCTGCTCAGCGCCGACCCGCTGCTGGCCTACCGCTTCCTGCAGCACGTCAACACCGCAGCGCCACAACTGCGCGGCGAGATCGACACCCTGCAGCGCGGCCTGCAGGTCTGGGGCCTCAAGCACGTGCAGGCCTGGCTGCTGGGCCAGCTGTCGCAGGCGGCCAACGAGCCGGACCTGCAACCCGTACGCCTGGGCATGGTCGTGCGTGCGCGCTTGCTCGAACACCTGCTCGATGCCGGTGACGAAGAGGATTTGCGCCGCGAAGTCCAGCTCTGCGGCCTGTTCTCGCAGCTCGACCGCCTGCTGGGCGAACCCCTGGCGGCGGTACTGCAACGCCTGCCCCTGTCGCAGCGCATCCTGCAGGCCCTGCTGGAACACAGCGGCCCCTACCACCCGGCCCTGCAGCTGGCGCGCGCACTTGAACTGGCCGATACCCGCGCCACGCGCCTGCTCTGCGAAAGCTACGGCTACACCCCCGAAGACGTGAACCGCGCCCTGCTGCGCACGCTGGGCGGCACGGGCCCGGCCAACGGCGGCTGATCGGCTCGCGCGCTGTCCAGCGCGGCCCGGGGCCGCTTCTCGTCACGCCGGCCGTTCGCTCTTGACGCCCGTCAAGACACCCCCTTCAGGTTCATTGATCTACCGCAAGTAGCCGATCCCGCCTGGCGATCAAAGTGCAATTCGCTGACCAACAAGGAATACCACGGAGCACCACATGGCACTGATCACCGACAAGATCGACAACGTCACCAAGGTTCCTCCCGCCTACCAGAAGGCAGTCTTGCCCGCGCCGCACAGCGTCAAGATGGAGATTTCGCCGCGCTGCAATTACCGCTGCGGCTTCTGCGCGCTGCGCACCCGGGAAACACAACCCAAGTGGGACATGGATTTCAAGCTCTTCCAGCGCATCACGCGGGAGATGCGGGAAGCAGGCGTCCAGGAAGTCGGCGTCTTCTACCTGGGTGAGTCGTTCATGAATCCTCGCCTGCTGGTGGACTGTATCGACTGGCTGAAACAGGAGATCGGGATGCCCTATGTCTTCCTGACCTCCAACGCATCAATGTCGTTCCCGGACGCGGTCCAGGCATGCATGGAGAAGGGGCTGGACTCGCTGAAATGGTCTGTCAATGCCGCTGACGAGGAGCAGTTCGAACGCATCATGGGCGTCAAGGGCAAACTGTTCCATGCCGCGCTGGACAACATCAAGGCGGCCTGGGAAATCCGCCGTAGCGGCGGCTACAAGACGGGCCTGTATGCTTCCTCCATCCAGTACGACGGCGAGCAGCAGACCAAGATGGAAGAACTGCTCACCGAACACGTGCGTCCTTATGTCGACCAGCACTACTGGTTGCCGCTGTACTCGATGGGCGCATTTGCGACCGACCGGGAACGCGAACTCGGCTACCGGCCGACGGCCGGCAACCAGGGGCGCATCGGCGCCCTGCGTGAGCCCTTGCCCTGCTGGTCCGCGTTTACCGAGGGGCACGTCACGGCCGACGGCAAACTGTCGGCATGCTGCTTCGACGCCAACTCGAACTGGACCATGGGCGACCTCACCAAGGTCAGCTTCATGGACGCCTGGAATTCAGCCCCCTTCGTCGCCTTGCGCGAGGCACACCTGAAAAAGGATGTGCGGGGAACGGTTTGCGAGAACTGCATCGCTTACTGACCTGTCCGGCCGCTATCTTTGAAGCCGGGCCCCGGCGCGCAGGCGCCTCCTGGGGCCACCCTGACGGGTGCCGGTTGGCCGGGAATCAGGCTAGAGTCGGTGCCATGCGCACCGCTGCCGGCCTCCACCCCATCCCCTCGACGCAGACCCGCGGTCTCTGGCTCGGCCTGCTGGGCGTGCTGGTCTTTGCCCTGACCCTGCCCATGACACGCCTGGCGACCGGCACACCCGAGGCACCGCAGCTCCCGGGTTTGTATATTGCCGTGGGCCGCGCCGTGGTGGCGGCTGTGCTCTCGGCTTTCTTCCTGCTCGCCGTGCGCGCACCGCTGCCGCGCCGCGCCGACTGGAAACCCCTGGCGCTGGTCGCCGGGGGCGTGGTCTTCGGTTTTCCCATCTGCACCTCCATCGCCATGCGCCATGTCGAAGCGGTACACGCCAGCGTGATCGTGGGCGTGCTGCCCCTGGCCACCGCCGCCGTGGGCGCCGCCCTGCAAGGCCAGCGACCCTCCATCGGCTTCTGGCTCTGCGCCCTGGCCGGCACCGCGCTGGTGGTGACCTACGCCGTGCTGCGCTCGGGCAGCGCGGGGCTCACGCTGCATCCGGCCGATGGGCTCCTGCTGCTGGGCATGTTGTGCGCCGCCGTGGGTTACGGCTACGGCGCACGCCTGGCGCAACACATGCCCGCGGAGCAGGTGATCTGCTGGGCCCTGCTGCTGTCCCTGCCTCTGACACTGCCGCTCACGCTGTGGTCCTGGCCAACCGCGCCGGTCTCGACAGCGGCCTGGGGCGGGTTCGCCTATGTCGCCGTGTTCTCCATGTGGCTGGGCTTCTTCGCCTGGTACCGCGGCCTGGCATGGGGCGGCACGGTGCGCGTGAGCCAACTGCAATTGCTGCAACCCTTTCTTTCCATGCTCCTCGCCGTGCCGCTGCTGGGCGAGACACTGGACGCCGTCACGGTCGCCTTCGGCCTGGCCGTCATCGCCGTGGTGTTCGCCGGGCGCAAAATGCCAATCGATGCGGCCCGACACCGCATCCCCCCAAAAGAAGGAAGCCCATCATGAAGCCGAGCACCCCCGCCACCTCGCCCTGGGTGCTGTCCTCGCGCGCCGCGCTGATGAACCCCTCGGTGCTGCGCGAACTGCTCAAGCTCACCGAGCAGCCCGGCATCATCAGCTTCGCCGGTGGACTGCCTTCGCCCAAGACCTTTCCGGTCGCAGAGTTTGAGCAGGCCTGCGCGCGCGTGCTGCGCGACGACGCCCAGGCCGCCCTGCAGTACGCGGCCAGTGAAGGCTACGGCCCGCTGCGCGAGATGGTGGCCGCATCCCTGCCCTGGAAGGTGGACCCGGCACAGGTGCTCATCACCACCGGTTCGCAGCAGGGCCTGGACCTGGCCGCCAAGGTGCTGATCGACGCCGGCAGCCGCATCCTGGTGGAAACGCCCACCTACCTCGGCGCCCTGCAGGCCTTCGCGCCCATGGAGCCGCAGGTGCACAGCGTGGCCAGCGACGACGAGGGCGTGGACATCGCCGCGCTGCGCCAGGCCCAGGCCGCCGGCACACCGGCGCGTTTCATGTACGTTCTGCCCAACTTCCAGAACCCCAGCGGCCGCATGATGAGCGAGGCCCGGCGCGCGGCGCTCAGCACCACGGCCACCGAGCTGGCCCTGCCCCTGCTGGAGGACAACCCCTATGGCGAACTCTGGTTCGACCAGCCGCCGCCTGCGCCGCTGACGGCGCGTTACCCGCAGGGCTGCATCTACCTCGGCTCCTTCTCCAAGGTGCTGGCACCCAGCCTGCGCCTGGGTTATCTGGTGGCACCAAAAGAGGTGTTCCCCAAACTGCTGCAGGCCAAACAGGCGGCCGACCTGCACAGCCCGGGTTTCAACCAGCGCGTGGTGGCCGAGGTGATGAAGGACGGATTCCTGGACCGTCACGTGCCGCGCATCCGTGCGCTCTACAAGGCGCAGCGCGACGCGATGCTGGCGGCGCTGGCCCGGCACATGCCCGCCGGTGTCACATGGAACCGTCCCGTGGGCGGCATGTTCCTCTGGGCACGCCTGCCCGCGGGCCTGGACGCCGCGGCGCTCTTGCCCAAGGCCGTGGCACGCGGCGTGGCCTATGTGCCGGGTGCGGCCTTCTACGCCGGCACGCCCGATACGCGCACCCTGCGCCTGTCCTTCGTCACGGCCAGCGAAGAAGAGATCGAACGCGGCGTGGCCGCTCTGGCCGCCGTCATCCGGGAACACACGACATGAGCCACCTGCACCGCCCCTACAAACAGGTCGATGTTTTCACCGCCACGCCCTACTGGGGCAACCCGCTGGCCGTGGCGCTGGACGGCAGCGGCCTGACGGACGACGAGATGCAGCGCTTTGCGCGCTGGACCAATCTGTCGGAGACCACCTTCCTGCTGCCACCCACGCAAGCCGGCGCCGACTACCGCGTACGCATTTTTACGCCGGGTGGTGAACTGCCCTTTGCCGGTCACCCCACTCTGGGCAGTTGCCACGCGTGGCTGGAAGCCGGCGGTGTTCCAAAGGGCAAGGATGCCATCGTGCAGGAATGCGCGGTGGGCCTGGTCAGCATCCGCCGCGCCGGCCAGCACCTGGCCTTTGCGGCGCCGCCGCTCAAGCGCAGCACGCCCGCGCCCGAACTGCTGGCCCAGGTGGCGCAGGCCCTGGACATCAAGCCGCAGCAGATCCTCGCAGCGCAAGTGCTGGACAACGGCCCGCGCTGGCTGGGCCTGCTGCTGGACAACGTGGACACGGTGCTCGCACTGGAACCCGATCACCAACGCCTGCGCGAGCTGGGCCAGAAGGTGGGCGTGGCCGCGCTCACGCAGGACAGTGGCGCGGTGCAGCTGATCGCACGCAGCAGCCGCGAGACCCGCGCCTTCGCCGAACACGCCGCCGACGCGCCGCAGCTGGCCACACCCGATCTGGAAGTGCGCGCCTTCGCCGCACCCATTGGGGTCAACGAAGACCCGGTCACCGGCAGCCTCAACGCCAGCCTGGCCCAGTGGCTCATGGCCGAGGGCCACCTGCCCACGCGTTATGTCGCCGCGCAAGGCAGCTGCCTGGGCCGTGCCGGTCGTGTGCTGCTGGAGCGCGATGCGCAGGGCCAGGTCTGGGTCGGCGGCCAGGTACAAACCTGCATCACGGGGCAAGTTCTGCTTTGAGTGCACAACTCGACCACCTGGTGGTGATCGCGGCCTCTCTGGAAGAAGGCGTGGCCTGGTGCGAGGCCACGCTGGGCCTCACCCCCGGACCGGGTGGTCAGCACGCGCTGATGGGCACGCACAACCGACTCTTCAGCATCGCCAGCCCCGCGTTTCCGCTGGCCTACTTCGAGATCATCGCCATCGATCCCGCTGCGCCGCTACCGGCACGTCGGCGCTGGTTCGACATGGATGACCCCGCCCTGCAGGAACGCGTGCGGCGCGCGGGCCCGCAGCTGCTCCACTGGGCCGTGCGTGTGCCCGACGCCCGCGCCGCTGTGGCCGCATTGCAGGCGCAGGGCCTGGACCGCGGCGAGGTCATCGCCGCATCGCGCCCGACACCGCAAGGCCTGCTGCAGTGGCAGATCACGGTACGCGGCGATGGCCAGCGCCTGTACGACGGTGCCCTGCCCACGCTGATCCAGTGGGGCGCGGTGCACCCGGCAGCGGTCATGCCAGCCAGCGGTGTCACGCTGGCGTCTTTTGAGCTGCAACACCTGCAGGCTGACACGCTGGCGACAGCCTGTCGCACCCTCGGCGTGCCGGGCGTATCGGTGCGCACCGGTCCGGCGCAGCTACGGGCACAACTGCAGACACCAAAAGGTCTGGTTGAGATTTGCTCCTGAATTAATAGCAATCGTCGCCCCGGCGACAAGCAGCCGACATCTGGCTTGCGACAATCTCCCCATGGGAACCCTTTACCTCGTGCGCCACGGCCAGGCCTCCTTCGGCGCGGCCGACTACGACCAGCTCAGCGAACTCGGCGGCAAACAAAGCGAACGCCTGGGCCAGTACTGGCGCGAACGCGGCATCCGCTTCGACGCCGTGCTCACCGGCACGCTGCGCCGCCACGCCCAGACCTGGGAAGGTATTGCCGCCGGCGCAGGTTATGCCAACGCGGTGCAGGCGCTGGCAGGCCTGAACGAATACAACAGCGAGGCGGTGATCGCCGCCATCCACCCGCATCCCCTGCAGAAGCCCGACACGCCCGAGCTCTACCGCCACCACTTCCGCCTGCTACGCGACGGTCTGCGCCAGTGGATGAACGGCGTGGTCAGCCCCAAAGGCATGCCCAGCTACGACGACTTCCTCGCCGGCGTGACCGGCGCACTGGACCACGTGCGCAAGAACCATGAGGGCCATGTGCTGATCGTCTCCAGCGGCGGGCCCATCGCCACCGCAGTCGGCCACGTGCTGGGCACCACACCCGAGACGACCATCGAACTGAACATGCGCATCCGCAACAGCGCGGTGACCGAGTTCACCTTCAATCCCAAGCGCCACACCTTGCTGAGCTACAACACCCTGCCGCACCTGGACCACCCGGACCTGGCAGACTGGGTCACCTACGCCTGAGGGTGGCTACTGCCGGGTGAGCGACGCCGCAGGCGCGCGCAGCAACAGGGCAAAGAGCTCGTTGCGGAAGTGGATGCCCAGGCGGTCGAAGGCGCGGTTGCGGTAGGTCTTGACGCTGGGCAGGCTCAGGCCCAGGTCGGCGGCGATGCCGTCGTAGGTCATGCCGCGCAACAAACGTACACAGACTTCGAGCTCGCGCGGCGTCAGCGCCGGCTGCAGCGCGCGCAGGCGCTGCTCCTGCGACACGGGCTCGGAGGGCACCTCCACCACCCCCAGCGCGACATGCTTGCGCGCCAGGGCCAGCAGGGCCGGCGCCAGGGCTTCGAAATCCGCCACCTGTGCGTCGCTGAACGGGGCCTGGTGCTGATGCCGGTAGAGGTTCAGGGCGAACAGGCCGTCCTCACGCGCCTGCACCACCGACACCCGCTCGGCCACACCGTGCGCCTCGTAGACGCGTGCGCGGTGCTGGGCCGGCACCTCCTGCGCCGTGAGGTGGCACAGCAGGGGATGTTCGTCGTCGGGCGTCTCGTTGATCAGCGTGCGGTCGCTGCGGTAGGGCCCGGAGAGATAGGCCAACCAGCAGTCACGCGTGGTGTCGGGCACACCCAGGCTGTCCGAGAAAAAAAGTTGCGGCACGCTGTGGCGCCCCGTGCGGTAGACCGAGTAGGAGGCCGCAGGCACCAGAGGCTGCAGGGTTTCGAGCAGCATGGAACGAAAACGCGGCTGGCCCAGCTGGGCGATCAGGCCCGCCAGCACCTGGGCATGACGGCCCGTGCCGCTGGCGCTGCCGGTGCAGGTCCACTTGCGCATGCGTCTCCTCGCTCTGCTTGTTTTGTGCTGTCATCTTAAGGGATGACAGCGCCCGGCGGCCTCCCGCCCTAAGCTGCGGCATGTCCTTCCCCGCCCCCATCCTGGAATTTTTTGCCGAACTGTCGGTGCTCGTCGGCACGCCGCAGGAAGTCGGCCACACCGTGCACGGCCAGCGCCGCCTCATCCCCATCCTGGGCGGTGAAGCCCGCGGCGCCGGCTGGACGGCGCGTGTGCTGCACGGCGGTGCCGACTATCAGCTCATCGTGAGCCCGCGCCTGGCCGAGCTCGACGCACGTTATGTGCTGGAGACCGATGCCGGCGACCTGATCTATGTGCGCAACCGCGCGCTGCGTGCAGCAGCGCCCGAGGTGACGGCACGACTGCTGCGCGGCGAAGCCGTCGACCCGCAACAGGTCTACTTTCGCTGCTCACCCAGCTTCGAGACCGCCTCACCCGCGCTGGGCTGGATCGCCGAACGCATGTTCATCGGCAGCGGCGTGCGCCGACCCGAGCGCGTGGAGATGCAGTTTTTCACCGTGAACTGAAACGCCCCGAATTCATTACAAGGAGACCCGACCATGAAGACCCCCTCGACCCTGCGCCGTGCCCTGCTGGCCAGCGCCGCCCTGCTGGCCTGCACTACCGTCACTGCTGTCCATGCCCAGGCCACCTACCCCAACCGCCCCGTGCGCATCATCGTCGGCTTCCCCGCTGGCACCGGGCCCGACATCGTGGCGCGCCTGCTCGCGCAGAAACTGTCCGAAGGCTGGGGCAACCAAGGCGTGATCGTGGACAACAAGCCCGGCGCCGGTGGCCTGATCGCCGCGAGCGAGGCCGCACGCGCCACGCCCGACGGCTACACGCTGATGCTGGGCGAGACCGGCCAGTTGAGCATCGCGCCCAGCAGCTACAACAAGCTGCCCTACAACCCCGCGCAGGACTTCGCCGCTGTGAGCCAGGTGGTGAGCGCCGATTTCGCGCTGCTGGTCAACCCGCAGAAGGTGCCGGCAAAGAACGTGAAGGAATTCGTGAGCTGGACCCAGCAGCAGAAGGGCCTGTTCATGGCCACCTTCGGCGCGGGCACGCCGGGCCACTTCGGCGCCTTCATGTTCGGCGAGGCCGTCAAGGTCAAGCCCGAGGCCGTGCACTACAAGAGCACGGCCGATGCGCTGGGCGGCCTGTTCAGCGGCGACGTGCACGGCGTCTTCGCCAGCGTGGGCCTGGCCGCGCCCAATGTGAAAGCCGGCAAGCTGCTGGCCCTGGGCACCACGGGCCCCGCGCGCGCCGCAGCCCTGCCCGATGTGCCCACGATCAAAGAACAGGGTTACCCGACGCTGGAGTTCAGCTCCTGGTTCGGCATCGTGGCGCCGGCGCGCACGCCGCCCGAGATCCTGGCCAAGCTCAGCGTCGATGTGCAGAAGGCCGTGACCGACCCCGCGATGCGCACCAAGCTCGAGGATGCAGGCTTTCGCGTGACCGGTACCACCGCTGATGCCTTCGCACGCATCATCGCGGCCGACACCATCACCTGGGGCAAGGCCGTGGCCGCCACCGGCTTCAAGGCCGACTGAACACCAGGAGCCCGCGCAGCAGCAGGCGCAGCAAGGCGCTGCCAGCCAGCTGCGCGGCCGCGTACAGGTCCCCCAGCGTGTGCAACAGCGGCTCGCGCTGCCGCTGAGATGCGCGCTGTGTGGCAGGCAGCCATTCGAAACTCAGCACGTCCTGGTCCAGCGACTCGAGCACCAGATGCCGCCCGGGCGCTACCGCCAGCTGATCTCCGACCAGCAGGAAATAATCCCCCGCGTCCGGGCCGTGCCCGCTGGGCCGCTCATCCAGCGTGACCCAGGCCCGGCCCTCGCGTATGCGCAAGGTACCGGCGCCGCGCGGACGCAGGCTCAGCAGCTGTCCGGCCGCCAGATTCCAGCACCGCGCGACACCGATCGCGTCGAATGATTGTTGCAATTCGTGATCGCCGAGGGAGGCCATGACTGACTCCTTTTGAGAGTGTTCGGCATTGCATCATCAGCAAAATCCGCTGGCCCGTCTAATGAAATCCGGTTAGGCTATTGATTCTCAAAACGCATCAATCAACCCCCCACGGTATTCCCATGGCTGCCACCGACTTTGCACCCCGCACCCGCCCCATCGGGGTGGGCCAGCTGCGTGCCTTCGAGGCCGTGGCGCGGCACCTGAACTTCCGTGCCGCCTCCGAAGAACTGGCGCTGACCCAGAGCGCCGTGACACGGCAGATCCAGGCGCTGGAGGACGAGGTGGGCGTGAGCCTGTTCCTGCGCCACACGCGTGCCGTGGAGCTCACGGCCGCCGGGGCGCAGCTGCTGCAGGCCGTGCTGCCCTCGCTGGAGCGGCTGGACAGCGCGGTGCGTCAGGTCCGCCGCAGTGCCGGGCGCAAGAGCGTGGCCATCAGCACCTGGGCGTCCTTCGCGTCCATGTGGCTGATCCCGCGGCTCGAAGCCTTCCAGAGCCAGCACCCCGACATCGACATCCGCATCGACGCCTCGGATGCGCTGGTCGACCTGGACACCGCCGACGTCGACCTGGTGCTGCGTTACACCCAGGCCTCCAATGTGCCGGTGCACGCCGTGCACCTGTTCGGCGAACAGCTCACGCCCGTTGTCAGTCCCTGGCTGCTCAAGAACCGCTCACTGCAGCGCGCAGAGGACCTGGCGCATTTCACCCTGATCGAGGCCAACGAGGCGCAGCACAGCCACCCCATGGCCTGGCTGACCTGGCGGCACTGGCTGGACGTCTACCGCCTGCGCAAGCTCGAACCCAAGCGCTGGCTCCACTTCGGTTACGCCTACCAGATCGCGCAGGCTGCACTGGCCGGCCAGGGCGTGGCGCTGAGCCGCATGCCGCTGGTGGCCGACAGCCTGAGTTCAGGTGATCTGGTCGAGGTGCTGCCGGGCATGCGCCTGGACTCGCCCATGGCCTACTGGCTGATCGCAGCGCCGCACAGCCAGACACGGCCCGAGGTGCAGGCCTTCTGCGAGTGGCTCACGGGACAGGCGGCGCAAACGCGCCAGGCGATCGGCGAAGAGCGCTGACTAAGCGCTGAGCGAATCAGGCGGTGGCGCCCACCAACACCGAGAGTTCGCGTGCCAGCAGGGCCGGGTCCTGGGAGTTGCGCTCGATCAGCTGGCGCAGGTGCGTGACACTGTCGAGGTCGATGTGCAGGCACTGCAGGCCCAGCTGGCTACCCCGCACACGCGTCACCGCCACGTCCATGGCGATGAAGACGGTGGGCGAGAGCAGCAGGCGCAGCCGGCCGCGCACCCCCACCGGACAAGGCAGGGTCGCGCCCATGTCGACCAGCGCCCCCTTGAGGGAGACATCGAGCACCTGGACCTCGCGCATATACCCCGCGAGATTGAGCCGGGCCGGCGCCTGGTACACCGAACGCAGAAAACGACGGTAGGCCGTCGAACGGTTCAGTACCGGCACCGCGTCCAGCACCTCGACCGGTTCGGGGCGTGTCGCGAATTTTTTCCAGGTATTGAACATGGTGTGTCGCCTTTTCAGTGATGTGCCGGTGTTGTCGCGCTGTCGCTTTGCTGCGCCTATTGTCCGGGCCGCGCACGTCAAAACGGCACGAAACGCCAGAGGAAAACACTGAAAAATCAGACTGTTACGCGCGCGTCACGGCAGCCCATGGGCTTAGGGCCAAGACTTGAGAAATCGCTTGAAGTGTGACGTCTTCCGAGCGCAACACTCGAAAAATGGGCTCTTGCGCAAAGCCCTGTGATGACCTATGAACGAGGTTTTCGCTTCAGGAATTTGCATCGGATCGGCCCGCACCCCGAAGCGCCACACGCACCCCCAGCGACACGCCTGCATTTCGGGTCCAATACGGCCATGAACACGATGCACGACGCCGACGCCCGCCTGACCGAGCTGGAGATCAAGGCCAGCTACGCCGAAGACCTGCTGGAGCAGCTCAATGCCACGATCTACCGCCAGCAACAGCAGATCGACCTGCTGCTGCGCGAAGTCGGTGGCCTGCGCCAGCAGCTGCCCGAAGGCAGCGCGCCGGTGCTGCGCAATCTACGCGATGAGCTGCCGCCACATTACTAAGAACTTCAATATTGCTTGTAGGGCAGGAACTTGCCCGAAAGCACCACGTTGACGCGGTCCCCCTTGGGGTCAGCCTGGCGCTGGATGTCCATGCTGAAGTCGATGGCGCTCATGATGCCGTCGCCGAACTCCTCGTGGATCAGCTCCTTGATCGTGCTGCCGTAGACGTTGACGATCTCGTACCAGCGGTAGATCAGCGGATCGGTGGGCACGGCGGTGGCCAGCGAGCCCTTGTAGGGCACGACCTGCAGCCACTTCTGCTCTTCGGCGTCGAGGCCGAAGATCTTGCCCAGGGTCTTGGCCTGCCTGGCGTCGAAGGACATCTGGCCCAGGCAGCCGGCGGTGACCCATTCCTTGCTCAGGCCGACCTTTTGGGCCACGTCTTCCCATTTGAGGCCCTTGGCCACCTTGACGGTGATGATCTTCTCGGTAACGTCGTTGCGGTTCATGCGGATTCCTTCAAAAGTCGGGATCCCATGAACCATGCAAATGTCGGGCCAGCCCGCTTGGGGGCCGACCTGCACACGCAAGCGGCTGAAAGATTCAGGCGGCGTCGCGTCCCTGGGCGACCAGGGTGGCAAGATCACGCTCCAGCAAGGCCGGATCGTCGGCGTTGTGCTCGACCAGCTGGCGCAGGTGGGTCATGCTGTCGAGGTCCAGGCGCTCGCAATGCAGGCCGACATGACGGCCCTCGATGTGGGCCACGGTGGTGTCCATGAGGATGGCCGCATGCGGGGCCAGCTCCAGGCGCAGGCGACAGGTCTCACCCACGCGCCCGCCCCAGCTGGCCGAGACTTCGACCAGCGCGCCCTTGAGCGACACATCATGCAGAAACGCCTGGCTTTCGCGTTCGCCCAGGCGCAGGCGTACCGGCGCGTGGAACACGGAGCGCAGGAACTGACGGCGATCGTTGGAAGTGTTCAAAGGCAGCTCCTGTTCCTGGAACGGATTAGTACTGCGACACGGAAGTATCGAAACATGAAAGCGCGCCTTCGCACGCATGGCGGCGTTGCAAATCCTCGCCATAGCAAGGGCTATGGCTGTGGTTTGCGCCTTGCCCTGCGCACGAATCCATCACTTTCATTGAGTACCTCTACTTCCGGGTCGCAGTACCGGAGAGTATCCGCAGCACGGGTAGGACTGTCAAACCCGCAGTGCAGACCTTCAGTCGCGCAGTCCCATATGCGTCAGCCAGTCTTCCAGCGGCTGCGGCTGGGAGAACAGATACCCCTGCAAGCGGTTGCACTGGCTGGCCAGCAGGAAATCCGCCTGGGCGCGGTTCTCCACGCCCTCGGCCACGACCTCCAGCCCCAGGTGCTGCGCCATCGAGAGGATGGACTGGACGATGGCCGTGTCGTTGATGTCGTGCGGCGTGTCCTGCACGAAGCTGCGGTCGATCTTGAGCTCGAACAGCGGCAGGCGCTGCAGGTAGCTCAGGCTGGAGTAGCCGGTGCCGAAGTCGTCGATCGAGAAACGGATGCCCATCTTCACGAGCTCGATGATGCGGCGCAGGGAGTTGTCCCAGTCCTGGATGAACAGGCTCTCCGTCACCTCGAAGACCAGCTGCTGCGCCGGCGCGCCGGTGCTCTGCAGGATGGCCTGCACGCGCGGCACGAAATCCTCGCTGCGGAACTGGCGCGAGCTGACGTTGACCGACAGCGACTGCGTCAGCCCCTGGCGGCGCATGCGCGCCAGCGTGCGGCAGGCCTGCTCGATCACCCATTCCCCCAGCGGCAGGATCAGGCCGGTTTCCTCGGCCAGCGGGATGAAGCGCATCGGCGAGACCAGACCGCGCAAGGGGTGCTGCCAGCGAACCAGCAGCTCGCCGGCGACTTCCCGGCCCTGGGCATCGACCTGGGACTGCACGTGCAGGCGCAACTGCCCGGTGGCCAGCGCTTCCTTGAGCTCCTGCTCCAGGGCCAGCCGCTCCTCCACCTCGTGCTGCATGGCCAGCTCGAAGAAGGCGATGCGGTTGCGCCCGGCGGACTTGGCTCGGTACATGGCGGTGTCGGCCTCGCGCAGCAGGTCGTCGATCTGCTGGCCGGCCTTGGGGAACAGGCTGATGCCGATGCTGCCCGTGCTGGTGTAGCTGAAGTTGTCGATCAGGTACGGCCGGTCCAGCGCGGCGCGCACTTTCTCGGCCACCGCCATCGCGGCCCGCGCGCTGGCCTCCACGTCCTGGCCCAGCTCGTTGATGAGCAGGACGAATTCGTCGCCACCGATGCGCGCCACCGTGTCCTCGGCACGCAGCAGGGCCTGCAGGCGCTTGGCCACCTCGGTCAGCAGGTAATCACCGACCGAATGGCCACGCGCGTCGTTGATCTGCTTGAAGTTGTCGAGGTCGACGAACATCACGGCCCCGTACTGGCGGTTGCGCCGGGCCAGCGCCAGCGCCTGTTCGACGCGGTCGCGCAGCAGGCTGCGGTTGGGCAGGCCGGTGAGGGCGTCGAAATAGGCCAGGCGGAAGGTGTGCGCCTCGGCCTCCTTGCGCTCGGTGATGTCGGTGATGAAGCCGTACCAGAGGATGCTGCCGTCTTCCAGCTGTTCGGGCTGGGCATCGCCCTGGCGCCAGCGCAGCCCCTGCTCGGGCAGGAGCATGCGGAATTCGCAATGCCAGGGCTGCAGGGTCCGGGCCGAGGCCATGAAGGTTTCGCTCAGCATCGGCAGGTCGTCGGGATGCATGCGCTCGCGCAGCCGCGCTGCATCGGCGCGCGCCTCCTCGGGCGAGACTTCGTAGATGGTCCGCACGCCTTCGCTCGCGAAAGGCATGCTGAACTGCCCGTCCGGCGTCATGCGGAACTGGCACAACACGCCCGGCGCATGCCGGGACAGCTTGTGCAGCAGGTCCACCTGGGCCTGCAGCCGCGTCGCCCAGAGCTGGCGCTCGGTGATGTCGCGAAACACGATGCTGCTGAGCCAGTGGCCATCCTGGTCCTGATAAAGCGCCGAGGTGAGTTCCACTTCGAACACGGAACCATCGACACGGCGCATGCGCAGTTCGCCCCGCGCCTGGCCTTCGCGCTGACGGGTTTCCAGCAGGGTGGGCAGACGCGGATCGTTCAGGTCGAGCACGCCGTCACGCCCGCGCAGCCGCATCTCGTCCACGCTCATGCCCAGCATGGCACAGGCCGCCGGATTGGCCGACAGGATGTCACCGCCGGGCCGGGTCTGCAGCACCCCGTCCAGGGTGTGGTCGAACAGCTTCTGGTAACGGTCCACGGCCAGTTGCAGTTCGGTCTGCTGCCTGCGCAATTCCAGCTGGGCCACCACCTGCCGGGCCAGCCGCGCCAGGGTCTGGCGCTGCACCTCGCTGAAATCGCGGGCTTCCCGGTCGATCACGCACAGCGTGCCCAGGGCCTGGCCATCGGGCATGAGCAGCGGCGCGCCGGCATAAAAACGGATGCGGGGCTCACCCGTGACCAGCGGGTTGTCCCTGAAACGGGGATCCAGCCGCGCATCGGGCACCACCATCAGCTCGGTCGGCTGCTCGATGGCCACGCTGCAGAAAGACAGCGCGCGTGGCGTCTCGCTGATATCCACGCCCACGCGTGACTTGAACCACTGCCGGCCCTCGTCGATCAGGGTGACCAGCGCGATCGGCGTCCCCAGCCATTCGGAAGCCAGTTGTGTGAGCTCGTCGAAACCCGCCTCGGGCGGCGAGTCCAGTACCGCATAGCTGTGCAGCGACTGCAAACGCCGCTGCTCTGCCGTGAGGTTGGCGCCAGGAGCAGGGCGGGCCGGATTCATCTCGTCGCCAGCGTATCCGGCGGCAGGCGATCGATCTCGGCCAGCAAGGCGGCCAGCGCGCGCCCGGCGGCATCGAGCACGGTGCGACCCTGCTCGGCCGTGGCCGCGGCCGCGTTGCCCACGGCACCAGCCGGGTTGTAGTCCTGCATCTGCCAGCCCAGCTTGGCGCTGCGGCCGTTACCCAGGATGGGGAACTCCGGCGCACGCTGCTGCGAGGCGGACGCGAAATTCTGCGCCTGCGCCATGGCCACGCGCTCGGGTTTGAGCGCCAGCATCATGGCGGTCTCGATCTGGCCGGCGTGGATGCCGAAGCGGTGCTCCTCGGCGCTGAACTGGCCTTCGACCTGCGCGCCCAGCGGCAGGTTGAACCAGTTGACGCTGTAGACCAGCATACCCAGCCGCGCGCGCAGGTCACGCGCCACGATGTCCATCACGCCGACCTGGCCGCCGTGCGCATTGAGCAGCACCAGCTTCTTCACGCCGGCACGCGCCACCGACTCGCCCAGTTCGGTCCACAGGCTGATGACGGTGTGCGCCGACAGCGTGAGCGTGCCGGGGAAGGCCTGGTGCTCGGGGCTCAGACCCACGGCCTGCGTGGGCAGGAAGAGCACGGGCTGGTCCGCGGCGATGTGCGGCAGGGCCGCGGCCACCACGCCGTCGGCCAGATCCGAGTCCACGCTCAGCGGCAGGTGCGGGCCATGCTGCTCGGTCGCAGCCACCGGCAGCACGGCGATGGCGCGCGCCATGTCGAGTGACGCGAAGTCACGCGTGCAGAGGTCGGCCCAGAAACGCGGGGGAGTGGCGCGGGTAGATGTGCCCATGCGCCTATCTTAGGGCAAGGCCGAGCCAGTGCGGCCGGTCAATGCTGGTACATCCAGCGACGCGACCAGGGCAGGCCGTGGGCCTGGCGGCCCGACTTGCGGCACAGCACCTGGTAGAGCGAAATTTCGTCGTTCTCGAAGGCCCACCGGCAACCCGCCAGGTAGACGCGCCAGATACGCCAGCGGCGCTCGCCCACCATGTCGCGCAGCTTCTCGCCGCCGGCCTCGAAGGCCTGGCTCCACAGCCCGGTGGTGCGCGCGTAGTGGCGGCGCAGGCTTTCCACGTCCAGCGCCTCCAGACCGCCAGCCTGCATGGTCTTGAGCAGGGTGGCGATGTGCGGCAGCTCGCCCTGCGGGAAGACGTAGCGGTCGATGAAACGACCGCCGCCGTAGGCGGTCTCGCCATCGTTGACGTCGGTGGACGTGATGCCGTGGTTGAGCACCCAGCCCTCGTCGGCCAGCAGGCCGTTGATGCAGGCGAAGTAGCCTTCCAGGTGCTTGAGCCCCACGTGCTCGAACATGCCCACGCTGGTGATGCGATCGAAGGGGCCCTGCACGTCGCGATAGTCCTGCAGGCGGATCTCCACCCGGTCCTGCAGGCCGGCCTGGCGCACGCGCTCGGTCGCCAGCTCGAACTGGCGCTGCGAGAGCGTGATGCCCGTGCAGCGCGCCCCGAACTGGCTGGCCGCACGCATGACCAGCGCCCCCCAGCCGCAGCCGATGTCCAGCAGGCGCTGGTTGGGCTGCAGCTGCACCTTGGTCAGGATGTGGTCGATCTTTTTGACCTGTGCTTCTTCGAGGGTCTCGTCGCCGTTCTCGAAGTAGGCGCAGGAGTAGACCAGACCCGGATCCAGCCAGGCCTGGTAGAACTCGTTGGAGACGTCATAGTGGTACTGGATGGCTGCGCTGTCGCCCTGCTGGGTATGCTGGAAGTGGCGGGCGATGCGCGTGAGACGGCTCTCGGTCCGGCTGCCGGCTTCGGCCAGGCGGTGCGCCATCTCCAGGATGTCGTCCACGCTGCCGTCCACGTCGATCAGGCCCTCGACATAGGCCTCGCCCAGGCTGTCCAGTGTGGGCGAGAGCAGCAGGGGCACGGCACTGGCCTTGCGCACCCGGATCACCACCTTGGGCGTGCTGAAGTCGCCCAGGCGCAGGCCCGAGCCGGGCGCCGGGTTCTCACCCCATTGCACCAGCAGGGGCAGGTTGGATCTGGACTTGAGTTGAGCCACCCAGGGGCTCAGGACTGCTTCCACGGACACCATCATGAATCTCCCATCACCTGAGCTTTTCATGCACAGGCCAGGATTGACGGCCTGCAGTCATCTCCGCGCATTATTCGGACCAGGGGCCGTGCGTGGAATTTGATAGTGTCTATGAGGCCCATAGGGAATTCAAGGCCTTTGGAAGCCACCTAGCCTTGGCTTATATTCATGGCTGTTCTGCGCTGCCCGGACCTGGGGCAAGGCCAGCGGGGAACTTGCACCAGCCTGGCGCACTCCCACCCACGTGCCGCCCCCGCCCCTCCGGAAGCCCTTGATGTCCCTGACCCCCCTCCTGCGCAAGCTGCTGTTCATTACCCTGGTCCTGGCACTTCATGGCGGCAGCAGCGCCCAGCTGACCGCCAGCAGCACCGGCGCTGTCGTCACCACCGACCAGGCCCGCACCGAGTTGCTGGCCCACGCCCCCGAGGGGGTGTCCCCCGGCCAGCCGGTCTGGGTGGGCCTGCAGATCCGGCACAAGGCGCACTGGCACACCTACTGGAAGAACCCCGGCGACTCCGGCCTGCCCACCGTGCTGGAATGGACGCTGCCGCCGGGCGTGCTGGCCGGCGAGATCGCCTGGCCCATCCCGAAGAAGATTTCGGTCGGCCCCCTGGTCAACTACGGTTTTGAGGACACGCTGCTGCTGGCCGTGCCGCTGACCATCGGCCCCGACTTCAAGCCGCCCCTGCTGGGCGATGCCCTTACCGTCAAGCTGCGCGCCAGCTGGCTGATCTGCAAGACCGAGTGCATCCCCGAGGAAGGCGAGTACACCCTGCGCATCCCGCTCAGGGGTTCCACCGCCCTGCACGGCGCCACCTTCGAGGCCGCGCGCCAGGCCCAGCCCCGGGCACTGGACGCCGGCAAGACCAGCCGCATCCAGATCGACGGCCAGACCCTCAAGCTGACCGTTGCCGGCCTGCCCGCCAGCCTGCAGGGCAAGAAGCTGGACGCCTTCCCCGAGACGGCGGAAGTCATCAACCCCTCGACGCCCTGGCAGCAGGGCTGGTCGGGCGCCGTATGGACGGCCGAACTGCCGCTGCTGGCGCAGCGCAGCGCCAGCCCCAAGCTGCTGCCCGTGGTGCTGACCCAGGGTGGCCAGGGCTGGCGCGTCGAGCTGCCGGTCAGCGGCAACTGGCCGGCCAGCGCCGCGCCAGCAAGCATTTCACCCGCTCTGCAGGCGGCACTGGCCGCCAATGCCGCGCAGGTGCCTGCCGCTGCGCCGCCGCTGGGCTTCTACGCCGCCCTGCTGGGCGCGCTGATCGGCGGCCTCATCCTCAACCTCATGCCCTGCGTGTTCCCGGTGCTGGCCATCAAGGTGCTGAGCTTCACGCGCCACGCCGATGACCACCGCAGCCACCGCATCAGCGGCCTGGCCTACACCGCCGGTGTCGTCGTCAGCTTCATGGGGCTGGGCCTGCTGCTGCTGGGCCTGCGCGCCGCTGGCGAGAGCCTGGGCTGGGGCTTCCAGTTGCAGGACCCGTGGGTGGTTGCCGCCCTGGCCGCGCTGTTCACCGTCATTGCGCTCAACCTGGCCGGCGTGTTCGAGTTCGGCCAGCTCGCACCCAGCTCGCTGGCGGCCTTCCAGGCGCGCCATCCGGTGATCGACGCCTTTCTCACCGGCGTGCTGGCGGTGGCCGTGGCCTCGCCCTGTAGCGCACCCTTCATGGGCGCCTCGCTGGGCCTGGCCGTCACGCTGCCACCCGCGCAGGCCCTGCTGATCTTCGCCGTGCTGGGCCTGGGCCTGGCCCTGCCCTATCTGGCCGCCAGCTTCGTGCCGGCCTTCGCGCGCCTCTTGCCCAAGCCGGGGGCGTGGATGGACGCGCTGCGCAAGTTGCTGGCCTTTCCCATGCTCGTCACCGTGGTCTGGCTGGTCTGGGTCATGGGCCACCAGAGCGGCGTGGACGGCGCGGCCGCCCTGCTGACCCTGCTGATCGCGCTCAGCGCCGTGATCTGGGCGCTGACGCTGCAAGGCCGCCTGCGCGCGGTGATCGCCGCGCTGCTGATCGCCGCCGGCGCCTGGGCGGTCTGGGCCCTGGGCCCCTACATGTTCAAGATCGAGACCACCACGGCCAGCCAGGCCAGCGGCGAACGCTGGTCGGCCTGGAGCCCCGAGCGCGTGCAGACCCTGCTGGCCGGCGGCCAGACCGTCTTCGTGGACTACACCGCCGCCTGGTGCGTGACCTGCCAGTACAACAAGCAGACCACGCTGGCCGACGCGCAAGTGCTGGCCGACTTCGATGCCAAGCAAGTCGTGATGCTGCGCGCCGACTGGACCCGGCGCGACCCGGCCATCACCGCCGCCCTGGCCCAGCTGGGCCGCAACGGCGTGCCGGTCTACGTCTTCTACCGCCCCGGCCGTGCGCCGCAGGTGCTGTCCGAAGTGCTGAGCGTGGGCGAAGTGCGCCAGGCACTGGCCACGCTGTAGTTTTCTTCGCGTCACCAGGAGATCACCATGCTGCAACGCCTGCCTGTTTCCACCTTCCTCCTGTGTGCCGCTGTGCTGACAAACGCACAGGCCGCCACGGTAGGCCAGAGCGCACCGGACTTCACGCTCAAGAACGTCCAGGGCCAGACCGTGAAACTCAGCGACTACCGTGGCCGCCATGTGGTGCTGGAGTGGAACAACCCCGGCTGCCCCTTCGTACAGAAGCATTACGACAGCGGCAATATGCAGGCCCTGCAGAAGGAGGCCGCGGCCAAGAACGTGGTCTGGCTGGCCATCAACTCCACCGAACCCGCGCATGGCGACTACCTGAGCCCGGCCCGACTGGGCCGCTGGATGGGCGAGCAGAAGGCCGCCCCCGCCGCCACGCTGATGGACGAGGACGGCCAGGTCGGCCAGGCCTATGCCGCGCGCGTCACGCCGCACATGTACATCGTCGATCCGCAGGGCAAGCTCGTCTACGCCGGCGGCATCGACAGCATCCCCTCGGCCCGCCCGGCAGACATCAAGGCCGCCACCAACTACGTGCGCAACGGCCTGGCCGAGGCGCTGGCCGGCAAACCCATCAGCCAGGCCAGCACCCGGCCCTACGGCTGCTCAATCAAGTACCGCTGATGGACCAGGACCTGGACATCACCTGGGTCCTGCGCCACTGCCGCGCGGTGGCCGTGGTCGGCCTGTCACCCAAGCCGCACCGTGACAGCTACCAGGTGGCGCGTTACATGCAGGCCCGGGGCTGGCGCATCGTGCCGGTCAACCCCATGGCCACGGGCCAGAACATCCTGGGCGAACCGGTCTATCCCAGCCTGACGGAAGCCGCGCGGCACGAGCGCATCGAGCTGGTGAACTGCTTTCGCAACAGCGCCGACATTCCGCCCATCGTGGACGAAGCCATCACCATCGGCGCCCTGGCCGTCTGGATGCAGCTGGGCGTGGAGCACGACGAGGCCGCCGCCCGTGCCCGCAAGGCCGGGCTGCGCGTGGTGCAGAATCGCTGTCTGAAAATCGACCACGCACAGAACCAGAATCATGAGTGAGACCGCCACCCCCGGCATCGTCGACGGCCCCGAGCCGATCTACGTGCCCTACGAGGAATTCCGCACCGGCCTGCCCGCCGGGCGCTTCCGCCTCATCGTCAACCCGGAACGCGCGCGCAAGTACGTCAAGCACCGCCTGATGCTGACCGCGCTCATCCTCCCCATCATCGGCACCGGCATCGGCATGGCCTATTTCGGCTACCCCTGGCTCGGCCTGGGCCTGGTGCTGTTCGGCGTGGGCGCGCACCGCATCGTGGCACACCAGGCCGCCAAGATCCTGCTCTATATGGCCACGCACGACGCCCGCATCTACCGCGAAGCGATCGACTTCGAGATCATGGAAGTGCGCCTGCCCCAGTAAAGGCGGCGCCGGCAGACCCGGCGGGCGGTCCTGCGACAATCGGGGGCTATGAGTTCCAGCTACGCCCCCCTGCAAAACGACACCTTCCTGCGCGCCTGCCTGCGCCAGGCCACCGATTACACCCCCCTGTGGCTGATGCGCCAGGCCGGCCGCTACCTGCCCGAGTACTGCGCCACGCGCGCCAAGGCCGGCAGCTTCATGGGCCTGGCCACCAATGTGGACTACGCCACCGAAGTCACGCTGCAGCCCCTGGCGCGTTACCCGCTGGACGCGGCCATCCTGTTTTCCGACATCCTCACCGTGCCCGACGCCATGGGCCTGGGCCTGAGCTTTGCCCAGGGCGAGGGTCCGCGTTTTGCCACCCCGGTGCGCGACGAAGCCGCCGTGGCCAAACTGGAAGTGCCGGACCTGGACAAGCTGCGCTACGTCTTCGACGCCGTCACCTCCATCCGCAAGGCGCTGAACGGTCGCGTGCCCCTGATCGGTTTCTCCGGCAGCCCCTGGACCCTGGCCTGCTACATGGTCGAAGGCGCGGGCTCGGACGACTACCGTCTGGTCAAGAGCATGCTCTACAGCCGCCCGGACCTGATGCACCGCATCCTGCAGGTCAACGCCGACGCCGTGGCCGCCTACCTGAACGCCCAGATCGATGCCGGCGCCCAGGCCGTGATGGTTTTCGACAGCTGGGGCGGCGTGCTGGCCGACGGTGCCTTCCAGGAATTCAGCCTGGCCTACACGGCACGCGTGCTGGCCGGCCTCAAGCGCAACGGGGTGGACGGCAAGATCGTGCCGCGCATCGTCTTCACCAAGGGCGGCGGCCTGTGGCTGGAACAGATGGGCCAGCTCGACTGCGAGGTGCTGGGCCTGGACTGGACCATGAACTTGGGGCACGCCCGCGCCCTGGTCGGCAACCAAAAGGCCCTGCAAGGCAATATCGACCCCAATGTGCTGTTCGCCCCGCCGGCGGCCATCGAGACCGAGGTCAAGAGGGTGCTGGAGAGTTTCGGCGCCCCGCACCGCGACCCCCAGGCCAGCGGCCCCACGCACATTTTCAACCTGGGCCACGGCATCAGCCAGTACACCCCGCCGGACCATGTGTCCGCGCTGGTCGAGGCCGTACACACGCATTCGCGGCGGATGCGCGCCTAGACCGTCAAGATCGGGCACGTCATGGTTTTCCCGAATTCCGGTGCCCCACCCTGGCAGCCCCAAAAAAGCTCAGTGCAGACTCACTTATGCACAAAATCCGTGCTGCGGTGCGCCAAAGTGCCCCCCGGGGTGTGACTGTTGCTACAAAACCAATAGCGACAGCAAGTTATTGATTTATAAAGGATTTGCTTTGTGCTTTTTTTAAGGGCATTTTGAGCAAAGCCTTGAAAATCAAGGCTTAGAACAGTCTCGTGACAAGCTATCAACAAAGTTATCCACAGAAACCTTGAATCGTTCGCAAAGTCATTCCAGATCAAGCACTTAGCGTGACTTTCGCCAGTCGGCATGAAGACCGGCCCCCAAACACCCACATCGCATGACGCAGCCGCTCCCCGTCCTGGTCCAGACCCCGGCCCACAGCCAGGTGGCCGGGACGCTGAGCTATCTGAGTGAGCCGGCACTTGCGGCGGGCACGCTGGTGCGCGTGCCGCTGGGCCGGCGCGAGACTCTGGGCATCGTCTGGGATGCTGCGTCGCAGGGTCAAGCCGAGGTGGAAACCAGCCGCCTGCGCCCCATCGCCACCGCGCTCACCGCCCTGCCGCCGCTCAGCGCCGCCTGGCGCCAGCTGGTGGACTTTGCCGCCAGCTACTACCAGCGCGCGGCCGGCGAGATCGCCCTGGCCGCGCTGCCGCCGCAACTACGCGAACTCAGCAGCGAACAACTGGCGCGCCGCCTCAAGCGCCCGGCCGCGGCCGCCGGCGCTGCCCCCGTCGCCAGCCCGCCCACACTGACACCCGAGCAAGGCGAGGTGCTGGCGCAGATCGAAGCCCAGGCCGGCCCCTTCCTGCTGTTCGGCGCCACCGGCAGCGGCAAGACCGAGGTCTACCTGCGCTGCGTGCAGACCCTGCTGGAACGCGACCCCGAGGCCCAAGCCATGGTCATGGTGCCCGAGATCAACCTCACGCCCCAACTCGAATCGCGCTTTGCGGCCCGCTTCGGTGCCGACGTCGTGGTCTCCCTGCACAGCGGCATGACCAACCCGCAGCGCCTCAAGAGCTGGCTGGCTGCGCACAGCGGGGCGGCGCGCATCGTGCTGGGCACGCGCATGGCGGTGTTCGCTTCCATGCTCAGGCTGAAGCTGATCGTCGTGGACGAAGAACACGACCCCAGCTACAAACAACAGGAAGGCGCGCGCTACTCGGCGCGTGACCTGGCCATCTACCGCGGCCGCCTGGAAGGCGCCAAGGTCATCCTGGGCTCGGCCACCCCTTCGCTGGAGTCCTGGCATCACAGCCGCCCGGTGGCCGAGGGCGGGCGTTATGTGCGCCTGCTCATGCCCAGCCGCGTGGGTGACGGTGGCGCCCTGCCGCTGGTGCGGCGCGTGGACATGAACCACCAGCCCAAGCACGCGGTGTTCTCACCGCCCCTGCTCGAAGCCCTCAAGGGCCGCATCGCCAAGGGCGAGCAGAGCATGGTCTTCCTGAACCGGCGCGGTTACGCCCCGGTGCTGCACTGCAATGACTGCGAGTGGAAAAGCGAGTGCCCGCACTGCAGCGCCTTTCGCGTCTTCCACAAGGTCGACCGCACCCTGCGCTGCCACCACTGCGGTTTCACCGAACGCGTGCCGCGCGCCTGCCCCAGCTGCGGCAGCCCCGACATCCGCCCCATGGGCCGCGGCACCGAGAAGCTCGAAGAACACTTGGCTGAGTTGCTGGCCGATGTGCAGCGGCCCGATGGAACCCCGGTGCGCATCGTGCGCATCGACGCCGACACCACCAAACTCAAGGGTGAACTCGAAGCGCAGTTGGCCCAGGTGCACGCCGGCGAGGTGGACGTGCTGGTCGGCACCCAGATGATCGCCAAGGGCCACGACTTCCGCCGTATCACCCTGGTGGCCGCCGCCAACCCCGACAGCGCCCTCTTCTCCAGCGACTTCCGAGCGCCCGAGCGCCTGTTCAGCCTGCTCATGCAGGCCGCGGGACGCGCGGGCCGTGACGCCGGCATCAGCGCGCAAAGCGAGATGTGGGTGCAGACCCATCACCCCACACACCCGCTCTACGAGAACCTCAAGAAGCACGACTACCCGGGTTTCGCCGCGCAGCAGCTCAAGGAACGCGAACAGGCCGGCCTGCCGCCCTACAGCTTCCAGGCCCTGGTCAGAGCAGAAGCGCGCACGCAGGAAACGGCGCAGGCCTTCCTCAATGCGGCCAGCACCCTCGGCACCGAAACGGCCGCGTCACTCAACGTCACGCTCTACCCGGCCGTGCCCATGAGCGTGCAGCGTGTGGCCAATGTGGAGCGGGCGCAGATGCTGATCGAAAGCCCCTCACGCGCGGCGCTGCAGCGCTTTCTGGCGGGCTGGCATGAGGTCCTGCATGAGGTGCGGCAGGGGCCCGAGGGCAAGGGGCTGATCCGCTGGGCGGTGGATGTGGATCCGTTGACGATCTGAGCCCGCCGCGCCTCAGGGTTTGATCTTGACGTCGCGCACCTGCCGTGCCGCGAGCGCGGCGACCTTGCGGATGCCTTCGCGGAACGCAGCAGCCATGTGTTCACCTCGCTCCATAGCCTGCGCGTAGGACTCGAAGATGTATTGAGGATCGGCCAGGATCTGGTCTTCCGAGTTTTTCCTGGCGTCTACGCCGTAGTAGATCGTGGGCTCGTAGAACGCGTCTTCCGTGCGCCGGTCCACCAGCCCGAACGAGACGTTGAAGCGCGGCAGATAAGTGCTCGTGAGACGTCCCGAATACAAGCCGACCTCGTCGATGTTGACGGCCAGCACCAGGTTCGTGCTGCTCTTGAGCTGCTTGTACTCCAGCGTACGGGGGTCGTCCTTCACGTACTTAATCTCGTCCAGGCTCACGACTTGCACGCCGTTTTCCGTCAGGGCTGCCTTGAGCGCCGCCATCATTTCAGCACCGAAATCCAGCTTCTGCGCCTGCAGCACTTCCACGAATTCCGCCCTGCGACCTGCGTCGATACCCTTCTGGCCCCACGCGCCCCCGGGGACGAACGCCAGGGCACTTCCGCTGTTCTCTATGGAGAACTTGGCGGGCTTCAGGACCGGCGCCAGGGCGATCACCCTGGACTGGGCCTGAGGCTGAGGCGCGGCGGCTTGCGGAGCAGCAGCCTCCCCTTCCGCAGCAGACACGCTGATCGCCAAGGACGACAGCAACAGAACGCCAAAGCGAATGGCACAGTGCATCATTTTTCCTCCCTGAATTCAATGCGCTGCAGATGATGCCAGACCTTGCGAACCAACTGCTACCGGCATAAAAAAGCGGCCGCCGAGGCTCACACCCCGACGACCGCTCACCCCTTAAATAATCAGATCACTTCAGATCGAAGCGATCCAGGTTCATCACCTTGGTCCAGGCGGCGACGAAGTCCTTGACGAACTTCTTGCCGCCGTCGTTCTGCGCGTACACCTCGGCGATGGCGCGCAGTTGCGAGTTGGAGCCGAAGGCCAGGTCGACGCGGGTGGCCGTCCACTTCACGGCGCCGGTCTTGCGGTCGCGGCCTTCATAGGCGTTGTCGCCGCTCGGCTTCCAGGCGGTGGACATGTCGACCAGGTTGACGAAGAAGTCGTTGCTCAGCTGGCCCGGGTGCTGCGTGAAGACACCGGCCTTGCTGCCCCCGACATTGGCACCGAGCACACGCAGGCCGCCCACCAGCACGGTCATCTCGGGCGCGCTCAGGGTCAACAGCTGCGCCTTGTCGAGCAGCATCTCCTCGGGCGAGACGCTGTAGGCCTGCTTGCGGTAGTTGCGGAAACCATCGGCCACGGGCTCAAGGACGGCGAAGGATTCGGCGTCGGTCTGCTCCTGCGTGGCGTCGGCGCGGCCCGGGGCGAAGGGCACTTCCACCGCCTGGCCGGCCGCCTTGGCGGCGGCTTCCACACCGGCGTTGCCGGCCAGCACGATCAGGTCGGCCATGGACACCTTCTTGCCGCCGGCAGCGCTGGCGTTGAAGGCCTTCTGGATGCCTTCGAGCGCCGAGAGCACCTTGGCCAGCTGGGCCGGCTGGTTGGCTTCCCAGTCCTTCTGCGGCGCCAGGCGGATGCGTGCGCCGTTGGCACCGCCGCGACGGTCGGAGCCGCGGAAGGTGGAGGCGGAGGCCCAGGCGGTCGACACCAGCTCGGCCACCGACAGGCCCGAAGCCAGCACCTGGGCCTTGAGCGCGGCGGCGTCCTTGGCGTCGATCAGCGCGTGCTTGACGGCCGGGATCGGGTCTTGCCAGATCAGGTCTTCGGCCGGCACCTCGGGGCCCAGGTACAGGCACTTGGGTCCCATGTCACGGTGGGTCAGCTTGAACCAGGCGCGGGCATAGGCGTCGGCGAACTCGTCCGGGTTGGCGTAGAAGTGGCGCGAGATCTTCTCGTAGGCCGGGTCGAACTTGAGCGAGAGGTCGGCCGTGGTCATCTGCGGCGGGTGCTTCTTGCTCGGGTCGTGCGCGTCGGGGATCATGTCCTCGGGGGCCACGTTCTTGGCACGCCACTGGATGGCGCCCGCCGGGCTCTTCACCTGCTCCCAGTCGTACTTGAACAGCACCTTGAAGTAACCCATGTCCCATTGGGTGGGGTTGGGCTTCCACGCGCCTTCGAAGCCGCTGGTGGTGGTGTCGCCACCCTTGCCGCTGCCGAGCTTGTTGATCCAGCCGAAGCCCATCTCTTCCATGGGTGCGCCTTCGGGTTCGGGGCCGACCAGGGCCGGGTCGCCCGCGCCGTGCATCTTGCCGAAGGTGTGGCCGCCAGCCACCAGGGCCACGGTTTCGTAGTCGTTCATGGCCATGCGGGCGAAGGTCTCGCGCACATCGTGGCCGGAGAGCACCGGGTCGGGGTTGCCGTCCGGACCCTGGGGGTTCACGTAGATCAGGCCCATCTGCACGGCGGCCAGCGGGTTCTCCAGATCGCGCTTGCCGCTGTAGCGGCTGTCGGGCTTGTCGCTGGTGGCCAGCCATTCCTTCTCGGCGCCCCAATAGACGTCTTCCTCCGGTGCCCAGACGTCGGCACGACCGCCACCGAAGCCGAAGGTCTTGAAGCCCATGGTTTCCATGGCCACGTTACCGGCCAGGATGAAGAGGTCGGCCCAGGAGATGGCGTTGCCGTATTTCTGCTTGAGCGGCCAGAGCAGACGGCGGGCTTTGTCCAGGTTGCCGTTGTCGGGCCAGCTGTTGAGGGGCGCGAAGCGCTGGTTGCCCGTGTTGGCGCCGCCGCGGCCATCGGCCGTGCGGTAGGTGCCGGCCGCGTGCCAGGCCATGCGGATCATCAGGCCGCCATAGTGGCCCCAGTCGGCCGGCCACCAGTCCTGCGACTCGGTCATGAGGGCGGCCATGTCTTTTTTCAGCGCCTTGTAGTCCAGCGTCTTGAAGGCCTTGGCATAGTCGAAGTCCGGGTCCATGGGGTTGGACACCGGCTGGTGCTGGTGCAGGATGGACAGGTTCAGCTGGTTGGGCCACCAGTCGGCATTGGACTGGGCGCCGTGCGTGGCACGCGCACCGCCAGCGGCATGGAAGGGGCATTTGGCTTCATTGGACATGGTTCTCTCCTGCGGGTTGTGAGGTGGACGTTCGGGCCAGGCGTCTCAACTGGCTTGCGCCAGTGCGGCCAGACATTCAAGCCAGGCCGACGGGCGGCTGGGCACGGTGGAATAGGCTGGACTGGGCATGACGGGCTCCTGGCTTGAACGAGGCTCAAGTTTAGGAAGAGACTATTGAAATAGATATTTGATTTCCGATATCTATCAAATAGCCGGCGCCTATACGCAGGGCCATTGCAGCACGAAGCGGCATCCCCGTCTGTACCGGGGGAGGGATCAGGCCGCGAGGCCGGGGGCTCAGGGCGCGGGGGCCAGCTGCAGGATCAGGCGGTGATAGAAGCGGATGGCATCGGCGTAGTTCGCGATGCTCAGCCGTTCATTGGTGCCGTGGAAACGCTTGAGGTCTTCGGCATTCGCCCGCACGGGGGAGAACTTGAAGATGTGGTCGCTGATCTCGCCGTAGTGGATCGAGTCGGTGCCCGCCACCATCAGGCCCGGGGCCACCAGGGCGTCGGGGAATACTTCGCGGATGGTGCGGTTCAGGGCGCGGTACTGGGCCGAATCGGTGGGCGCGACCTTGGACGCATCGACCGCGCCGGGCAAGGCGTACAGCTCGAACTGGCTGGCCGGCACCACGGCGCCCACGTGGCCGCGCACATGCTCCATGACCTGTTCCTTGCGGTCGCCCGGCAGGATGCGGAAGTTCACCGTGGCCTCGGCGCGGCCGGGCAGCACGTTCTCCTTGTTGCCGGCGTTGACGAGGGTCAGCGCGGTGGTGGTGCGCAACACGGCGTTGGTGCTGGCGGCGCGCTCCAGCTGGTTCTGCACCACGGGGCCGAAGAGCCAGAGGTTGGACAAGGCCACCCGGGAAAAACCGCCCATCTCGGGCGCCAGGGTGTCGAACATCTCGCCGGCCACGCCGCGGATGCCTCCGGGCAGCTGGTGGTCGTCCAGGCGCTTGAGGGCTGCGCTCATCATGCCGATGGCGCTGCCGCCCTTGGGCGGCGGCATGGAAGAGTGCCCCGGCGTGGCGGACACGTTCAGAACCACGGAGAGATAACCCTTTTCCGCCACGCCGATCAGCGCGGCGGGCTGCCTGAGCCCCGGGAGGATGCCGTCGAGCACGAGCAGGCCCTCGT
The DNA here is from genome assembly GCA_963512175.1 of uncultured Hylemonella sp. Classification (GTDB taxonomy): domain Bacteria; phylum Pseudomonadota; class Gammaproteobacteria; order Burkholderiales; family Burkholderiaceae_C; genus Hylemonella. The sequence goes on from CAUPLI010000013.1 coordinate 64,863, forward strand.
CCAGCACGAAGTCCAGGCGCACACCGCGCGACTTGAGCAGGGCGGCGATCTTCGCAGCCCCGCGCAGGCCGCCCACCTCTTCGTCCGCACCATAGGCCAGATAAATAGTGCGCGGCGGTTTGTAGCCGCTGGCCAGCAGCAGCTCCACCGCCTCGAGCTGGGACAGGAGGTTGCCCTTGTCGTCCCAGGAGCCGCGCCCCCAGACGTAGCCGTTCCTGACGCTGCCCGAGAAGGGCGCTTCGCTCCAGTCGCCTTCGGTGCCCGGCGCGATCGGCACCACGTCCTGGTGTGCCATGAGCATGATGGGTTGGGCCTGGGGGTCGATGCCCTGCCAGGTGTAGAGCAGGCTCAGCTCGCCCACCACCTCGCGCTTGAGGGCGGCATGCACGCGCGGGAAACGCTGCTGCAACAGCGTGCGCAGGGCGCGGAACTGGTCCGCATTGAGGCCCGCCTCCGTGCGCGAGGACACCGTGCGCAGGCGCACGGCTTCGGCCAGGCGGCCGGCCGCACCGGCCTCATCGACCTGGAGGGGCGCCAGCGGCGTCACGACCAGCTGGCGCGAACCCTTGCGCCAGGTGTTGATGCCGACCACGGTGGCCAAGAGCAAGACGAGCACTGCGATGAAGAGGAGCGTTTTCTTGATCATGGGTCTGCCGCTGGAGGAAGGAAACAAGGTGCGGGCCTCAGGTCATCAGGCCGACGGCCCCCGAGAAGCTCAGGAAGGCCACGGCCGTGGAGACCAGGATGATGCGGGCGATGCGCCCGTTGTCGGCGCCGAAGCGTTCGGCCAGCAGCGAGACATTGCTGGCGCTGGGCAGGGCCGCGGCCAGCACCATGACGGTGAGCGCGAAACGCGTGAGCGGCACCCCCATCTGCACGGCGCCCACGCCCACCAGCAGCACCAGCAGCGGGTGCAGCAGCAGCTTGAAGACGGCCACGGGCACGTAGTCGCGCAGGGGAATGGGTGGGTGCTTGCTTTCCACGGTAAGAATCTGCGAGCGCGCCAGCACGGCGCCGATGGTGAACAGCGCCACCGGCGAAGCGGCATCGGCCAGCAGGCCCACGGTCTTGCCCACCGGGCCCGGCAGTTCGAGCTGGATGTAGGAGGCCAGGCCCCCCAGCAGGATGGCCCAGGGCATGGGATTGGTCAGCATGCCCTTGAGCGCGTTTTTCAATGCCACGGTAGTGCCATGCTTGTCGGCGCCGTCCAGGCGCGAGAGCGCGATACACAAGGAAGTGGTGACCACCATGTCCACCAGCATGCCCACGATGATGGGCGCGGCCGCCAGCGGCCCCAGCAGGGCCACCAGCAGGGGCACGCCCATGAAGCCGGTGTTGGGGAAGGCCGCCACCAGGGCGCCAAACGATGCGTCGTTCCAGCGGATGCGCTGGTTCAAAGACACCGCGAGAGTAAACCCCACCATGACCAGTGCGCACAGCAACCAGACACCGAACACCGCGAAATCCAGCAACTGGGCAATCGGCGTGCTGGCACCAAAGCGGTAGAGCATGCAGGGCAGCGCGAAGAACAGCACGAAACCGTTCAGGCCGGGGATGGCCTCCAGCGGCAGCATGCGGCGCCGGGCGGCCAGGTAACCGCACAGGACGAGTGCAAAGAAAGGGAAGGTGACCGAGAAGATTTGCAACACGGTGTGTATTGTCGCCGCACTGTGAAACGTCTCCTCGGTATGATTCCTCAGCTGAATCCAAATAACGAATGTCGTCCTCCCCCACCCACGGTCTCAATCTCGCGCAGCAGGACGCTGTCAATTTCCTGCAAGGCCCTTGCCTGGTGCTGGCCGGCGCCGGCTCCGGCAAGACGCGGGTCATCACGCACAAGATCGGCCGCCTGATCCAGGCCGGGCTGGAACCCAAGCGCATCGCGGCCATCACCTTCACCAACAAGGCCGCGGCCGAAATGCGCGAGCGCGCCAAGAGCCTGATCGGCAAGCCGGCCAAGGAGGTGCGCATCTGCACCTTCCACGCACTCGGCGTGCACCTGTTGCGTGAAGACGGCGAGGCCGTGGGCCTGAAACCGAAGTTCTCCATCCTGGACAGCGACGACGTCACCGGCATCCTGAAAGACGCCGGCGGCAGCACGGATGCGGCCACGGCGCGCCAGTGGCAGTGGACCATCAGCCTGTGGAAGAACATGGGGCTGAACGCGGCGCAGGCCGAGGCCCAGGCCAAGGACGACAACGAACGCATCATCGCGCGCATCATGGCGCGCTACGAAGAGCGCCTGACGGCCTACCAGAGCGTGGACTTCGACGATCTGATCGGCCTGCCGCTCAAGCTGCTGCGCGACCACGCCGAAGTGCGGACCAAGTGGCAGAAGATCATGGGCCACATCCTGGTCGACGAATACCAGGACACCAACGCCACGCAGTACGACCTGCTCAAGCTGCTGGTGCCGCCGGACCCGAGGGACGCGCGTTTCACCGCCGTGGGTGACGACGACCAGTCCATCTACGGCTGGCGCGGCGCCACGCTGGACAACCTGAAAAAGCTGCCCATCGACTTTCCCACGCTCAAGGTCATCAAGCTGGAGCAGAACTATCGCTCCACGGGCGCCATCCTGCAGGCCGCCAACAATGTGATCGGCCCCAACCCCAAGCTTTTCCCCAAGACGCTCTGGAGCGACCTGGGCCCGGGTGAACCGGTGCGGGTGGTGGACGCCGACAACGAGGAGCACGAGGCCGAGCGCATGGTGGCGCGCATCCAGAGCCTGCGCGCGGAATCGCAGCACAAGGAGCTCAAGGACTTCGCCGTGCTCTACCGCGCCAACCACCAGGCCAAGGTGTTCGAGCAGGCCCTGCGCAAGGCGCAGATCCCTTACAAGGTTTCGGGCGGCACCAGCTTCTTTGACCGCGCCGAGATCCGCGACCTGTGTTCCTGGTTCCGCCTCTGGGTCAACAACGACGACGACCCGGCCTTCCTGCGCGCCGTGACCACGCCCAAACGCGGCATCGGCCACCAGACGCTGCAGCAGCTGGGCACCTTTGCCGGCCAGTACAAGCTGAGCCTGTTCGAGGCCCTGTTCTCCAACTCCCTGCCCTCGGTGCTCAATGCGCGCGCGGTCGGTAGCCTGCACGAGTTCGGCCGTTATGTGAACGACCTTGAATACCGCGCCCGTCACACTACCGGCGCCGAAGATTCACGCGCCTTCATGGCCGAGTGGCTCAAGGACATAGGCTACGAAAAGCACCTCTACGACAGCGAGGACAACGAGCGGCTGGCCGCCTCGCGCTGGATCAACGTCATGGAGTTCTGCGACTGGATGGCCAAACGCTGCGGCGGCGAGATCGACGACACGGCCGGTGTGACCCTGGCCAGCGAAAAGAAATCGCTGCTCGAAGTGGCGCAGACCGTCTCCCTGCTCTCCACCATCAGCGAACGCGAGAAGGACCAGAACGTGGTGACCCTCTCCACCCTGCACGCCGCCAAGGGCCTGGAGTGGCCGCACGTGATGATGGTGGGCGTGACCGAAGGCATGCTGCCCTTCAAACTCGACGACGGTGCCGATTCGCTCGGCGGCTCCACCCGCGAGCACGAGGCCGTGAACGAGAACATCGCCCAGCGCCTGCAGGAAGAACGCCGCCTGATGTACGTGGGCATCACACGCGCGCAGCGTTCGCTGGCCGTGAGCTGGCCCAAACGGCGCAAGAAGGGCCGCGACATGGTCAGCGTGCAGCCCAGCCGTTTCATCGCCGAGATGGCGCTGAACCAGGCCACGACCAAGGAAGACCCGCGCGAGAAGCTGCGCGCGCTGCGCGCCGAGTTCGCCAAGAAGGCGCTGGACAGCGCCGCAGCCCAGGCCCTGGCCGGAGGCGCGGCATGAAAGCCGGCAGCATCCTGGCCCTGCTGGCCGGCCTGGCGGGCGGCTGTGCCTGGGCCCAGGCCCCGGCCGTGAACACGGATGCCACGGCCACCAGCGGCTGGCAGCACTGTGCGCAACAGACGCAGGACCCGACGGCGCGTCTGGCCTGTTACGACCGCTGGGTGCAGACGCAGGAGCCCAGCGCTGCCCGCCCCGCTGCCGCAACGCCTACGCCCCTGCCTGCCGATGCCACGGCAGTGCCCGCCGCCGCGCCGGATTGCCGCAGTCCGCAGTATTCGGCGCTCTCGCGCTACTGGGAACTGGAAGCCGGCAGCGACTGCGGGCGCTTCAACATCCGCGGCTACCGGCCCATCAGCCTCTCGTACATCCACTCCGACACGGTCAACCGGGCCCCGAGCTCACCGACGGCCGGCCACAGCACGAGCAGTGAGACGCCCTATCTGGTCAACGAAGGCCGACTCCAGCTTTCCGTGCGCACCAAGATCGGCCAGGGCTTCCTGCCGGTCAGCCATTTCGGCGGACGCGACTCGCTGTGGTTCGGCTACACCCAGCAGTCCTACTGGCAGCTCTTCACCTCCTCGATCTCGCGGCCCTTCCGCACCACGGACCACGAGCCCGAGTTCATGTACATCGTTCCCACGCCGGCCGACCTGCCGGGCGGCTGGCGCCTGCGCTACAGCGGGGTGAGCTTCAACCACCAGTCCAACGGCCAGAGCCTGCCGCTGTCGCGCAGCTGGAACCGCGCCATCCTGATGGCCGGCATGGAAAAGGGCGAGCGTTTTACCGTCACCGCCCGCCTGTGGAACCGCATTCCCGACGGCGACGAGACCGACGACAACCCGGACATCGACAAACTCATCGGCCGCTGCGAAGTGACGGGGGGCTGGCTGGTGGACAAGGACAACACCCTGCTGCTGACCCTGAGACATTCGATGTCCTCACCTGCCAACGGCTCCTGGCGGCTGGAGTGGCTGCAGACCCTGGGTGAACCCAATCGCAACGGCAACCCGAGCGGACTGCGCATGCACCTGCAGCTGTTCAGCGGCTACGGCGATTCGCTGGTGGACTACAACCGCGGCCGCACCGTGCTCAGCATCGGCCTGAGCCTGGTGGATTTCTAGAGCCCTGGCGCCGAAAAACCGGGCGCCTCAACTCCTGCCGGCCTTTTTCTCGGCCTCGTCCTTGAAGATCTGCTGCGCGATCTTGAAGGAGTCGAGCCCGGCCGGTGCGCCACAGTAGACAGCGGCCTGCAGGAAAATCTCGCGCATCTCCTCCTTCGTGACACCGTTGTTGAGCGCGCCCTTGATGTGCAGCTTGAGCTCGTTGGGGCGGTTGAGTGCCGTGAGCATGGCCAGGTTGAGCATGCTGCGGGTCTTGCGGTCCAGGCCCTCGCGGGTCCAGACCGTGCCCCAGGCATTTTCGGTGATGAACTGCTGGATCGGCGCCATGAACTCGTCGGCGTTGGCCAACGAGGTGTTGACGTACTCTTCGCCCAGCACGGCCTTGCGCACGGCCAGGCCGGCCTTGAATCTCGGGTTCTCGTCCATGGTGTCTCCGTGGGTAGTGATATGCCGTCCACTGTACAGGGCGAACGGCGCCCGCGCGCTCAATCGCCCCAGCGTACGTAGTACACCGTAAGCGCCGTGACCAGGCCGTAGAGCAGCATGGCCGCGCTGATGAGGGCAAACATGCCCGCCACCGGCACGTCGTAGCGCAGCAGCAGCCAGCCGCCCACGGCCACCAGCAAGAGGCGCAGCGTGCCGGCCAGCACCGGGCCCAGCAGCTTGCCCGCGCCCTGGGCCGCAAAGTACAGGCACAGGCCGAACGCGAAGAAGCCGTAGGCCGGCGCGACCCAGCGGAAGTAACTGCCTGCGTAGGCGATCACCTGCGGCTGCTCCGTGAACAGCCGCGACCAGGCATCGGGGAACACGGCCACCAGCAGGCCGATGCCGCCGACGATGGCGGCCGCCAGGCTGGCGCCCGTCCAGGCCACGCGCCGCGCGCGCGCCACCAGGCCCGAGCCCAGGGCCATGCCCACCAGGGGCAGGCAGGCCACGCCGATGGCGAAGGTGACGGGAATGAGCAAAAACTCCAGCCGCGCGCCGATGCCGTAACCGGCCAGCGCCTCGGTGCCGTAACCGGCCACGATGCGCGTGATGATGAGGATGGTCAGCACGGTCTGCAGCGAGGAGATGCTGGCGACGGCACCGACCTTGAGGATGTCGTGAAAGTGGCCGCGCTGCAGCAGCCGGGTGGCGAACACCAGGCGCACGCGGTCGCGGCCCGAGCGCAGGTGGTGGTAGAGGTAAAGCGCCCCCAGGCTGAAGGCGATCACCTGCCCCAGCGCGATGCCGGCCATGCCCAGGCGGGGCACCGGCCCCCAGCCCAGGCCCAGCAGGCCGCCCAGGATGATCTGCCCCGCGGCCACCCCCAGCAGGGTGAGCGACGGCGTTTTCATATTGCCTGAGCCGCGGATGACCGAGGCCAGGGCATTGGCCAGCCAGATGCTCAGCGCCCCGGCAAAGGCGATCTGCGCATAGGCCAGGGACTGCTCCAGCGCCTCGCCCTGCCCGCCGATCAGTTCGAACAGGGGGCGCCCCCAGAGCAGGATGAGCGCGCTGAAGAACAGCCCCAGCACCGCGCTGATGATCACGGCATGCAGAGCCAGCGCATCGGCCCGGGCCTGCTGGCCGGCCCCGATGGCGCGGCTCACGGCCGCCGAGATGCCGCCGCCGATGGAACCGGCCGACAGCATCTGCTGCAGCATGATGAGCGGAAAGACCAGCGCCATGCCGGCCAGCGCCGGCGTGCCCAGCAAACCGACGTACACGGTCTCGGCCACGCTGACCAGGGCCGTGGCCACCATGGCGAACATATTGGGCACGCTCAGCCGCCAGAGGGTAGGGAGGATGGGGGCGGTGGTCAGGGAATGGGGAGCGGCCATGGGATCTTGAGGGGGCCGCCACCGGCCCGCATGTCCCATGATGGCAGGGTTCCCGGTTCTCTGCTGCGCGCCTGGGCGACATGGCTGCACATGACCAGCAAAGTCAGCAGCAATAAAAAAGCCCCTTGCGGGGCTTCTTGCTCAGGCAGCTTGCGCGGTGGCAGGGCTCAGCGTGCGCCCTGTCCATGCAGCACACAGCGAGTCCGCCAGCTGCTCAGGTACCTCGTTGTCAAAACTCATCAGCAACTCGGGGGCCTGGGCGGCGGCCGCCGATTTCAGGATATCGGCCAGGCTGGCCCGCTGCGTATCGGTCGCCACGTGGCTGTGCCGCTGGGCCAGGCAGGCCAGGGTGGCGTCGCGCAGGCGGTCGGAGCCCAGCACGTGCCAGGCGTAGTCGATCTCGTAGCGCTCGAAGGCGTCTTTCAGGCTCTCGCCATTCATCTTGGCTTCTTCGGCGAAGTGGTTCAGGGTGCGGGTGCAGATGGCGCTCATGACGCCGGCAACCTGCTCGGCGTGCTCGTTCACGGAATTGTCTATGGCCATGGAGGGCTCCTGGTGGGTGATGAGCGTGAGCCCAGGGTACGGCTGAGGCATCGCCTCGTGGGCCGATGGACAGACGCTGGAAACAGGGACCGCACAACTCGGAGGCGACAGGGCCTGGTGCGGGACAACAAAAAAGCCACCCCTGAGGATGGCTTTCCGAGAGATTCTGGTGGCCTGGGGCGGAATCGAACCACCGACACGCGGATTTTCAATCCGCTGCTCTACCAACTGAGCTACCGGGCCTGGAGAGGTGGAATTATAGCAGCAGTCTGCAGCCCTGCCGCAGGCTCAGCCGCTGTTGCGCTTGCCGCGGCTCAGGTCCACGCCGAGCTGCTTGAGCTTGCGGTAGAGATGGGTGCGCTCCAGGCCGGTTTTTTCGGCCACGCGGGTCATGGAGCCGCTTTCGCGCGCCAGGTGGTACTCAAAATAGGCCTTCTCGAACTCGTCGCGCGCCTCGCGCAGCGGCTTGTCGAGCTGGAAATTCTGCTGCGCCTGCGGGCCGGTCTCGACACTGGCCATCAGGGTCTGGCCCAGGCCGGCCAGGGCCTCGCCGCTGGCGGCTGGCGGCAAGCCGCCACCGGGTGACGGCGCCACCGGCTGCGGGGTGTTGCGCACCAGGCCCTGCTCCACCGCCTTGAGCAGCTTTTGCAAGGTGATGGGTTTTTCCAGGAAGGCCTGGGCGCCGATCTTGGTGGCCGCCACGGCCGTGTCGATGGTAGCGTGGCCGCTCATCATGATGACGGGCATGGTCAGCAGACCGGTGGTGGACCATTCCTTGAGGAGGGTGACACCGTCGGTGTCGGGCATCCAGATGTCGAGCAGGACCAGGTCGGGGCGCTCGCGCTGGCGGGCGGCACGCGCCTGCGCCGCGTTCTCGGCCACTTCGACGGTGTGTCCCTCGTCGTTCAGGATTTCCCACAGCAGGTCGCGTATGCCTAGCTCGTCATCGACTACCAGTATGTTTGCCATGATGTGAACGCGGGTCTCTCGTAGTTCGGGCGGGATTCAGGCCGGGGCCGGTTTCTCCACTGCGAATGATAACGATACTTGCGCCCCCACCACCTGCTCCTCGGCCAGGCGGTTCGCCAGGTCGATCCGGGCGCCGTGTTCGTCGGCAATTTTCTTCACCACGGCCAGACCCAGGCCCGTGCCCTTGGCCTTGGTGGTGACGTAGGGTTCGAAGGCGCGCTTGAGGATGGCCTCGGGGAAACCCACGCCCCAGTCCAGCACGCTCAGGCGCACGCGGCCGCTGGCTTCCACCCACTGGGTGCGCACGATGACCGGGAATTCCGGCCCGCTACGCCCGGCGGTTTCGGTGGCGTCCTGGGCATTCTGCAGCAGGTTGTGCAGCACCTGGCGCAACTGCTGGGCGTCGCCCATGACCCTGGGACAGCGCTCGTCGAGATCGGCGCGCACCGGCACGCGTGCACTGTCGCCCCCATAGAGATGCATCACCTCGCCCACGAGGGCGTTGAGTTCCAGCGGCTTGAGCTCGGCGGCGGGCAGGCGTGCGTAGTCGCGGAATTCATTGACCAGGCGCTTCATGGCGTCGACCTGGTCGACGATGGTCTTGACCGATTTGGTGAGCACGGTCTGTTCGGCCGGCTCGACCTTGCCGGTGAGCTTTTTCTCCAGCCGCTCGGCCGAGAGCTGGATGGGCGTGAGCGGGTTCTTGATCTCGTGCGCCAGGCGGCGCGCCACCTCGCCCCAGGCCTGGGCACGCTGGGCCGAGACGATCTCGGAGATGTCGTCGAACACCAGCAGCCAGGCCTTGCCCGGCAGTTCGGCGCCGCGCGCCACCAGGGTCAGGGTGCTTTCCCCGCTGGTGCCGGCCGCCGGCGAGCCCGAAGGCGGGCCGAGTTCGAAGGACTGCTGCCAGTGATCCAGCGCATGTTCGGCGCGCTCTTCCACGAAACGGTCGAACTGCTGCTGCACATTGCGCGCGAAATCCTCCAGGCCTTCAATGTCGGCCAGGCGCCGGCCCTCCCAGGCCGCCATGGGCACCCGCAGGATGCGCGTGGCGCCGGGATTGACGGACCGGATCACGCCCTGCGCATCCAGCACCATGACACCGGCGGTCAGGTTGTCCAGGATGGTCTGCAAATTCTCGCGCGCCGCATTGACCTGCTCCATGCTGCTCTCCACCGCGCCACGCGCGTCGGCCAGCTGCTGGGTCATGTCGGCAAAGGATCGGGTGAGGCCACCGAGCTCGTCACGCCCCTGCAGCGCGGCCTTCGGGGTCAGGTCGCCGGCGGCCACCTGGCGCACGCCGTCGGCCAGCAGCAGCAGCGGCCGCGTGATCTGGTTGCCCAGCACCACGGCCAGCAGCACGGCGCCGAAGACGGCCAGGAACAGGCTGAGCGTGAGCGTGCCGATGTACATGCGCCGCAGGCCCTGGCGTGCCAGGGCGCGCTCCTGGTACTCGCGATGGGCCTCGGTCACGGCCAGGGCGTTGGCCACCAGGGTCTCGGGCAGGGCCTGGGTGACCACGAGAAAGCGCGGTTCATCCAGCATGTCCAGCCCGGTGCGCGGCACCAGCACCAGAGCCTTGATGCGCGCCTGCGCCGGCGCCATGGCGCTGCCGTCTTCCAGGCCCTCGACCCAGGTCACGGCGCGCTGGGTGCGCGCCTTGCGAAACTGCGAAGGCGCCGGTTTTTCGGGGTTGAGCTGGAAACGCGACTCGCCCACGCTGGCCAGCACCTGGCCGCTGCCGCTCCAGAGCGTGGCGTCGCGCACCTCGAGCTGCTCGCGCAGGCGCTCGAGCATCAGGCCGGCCACCACGTCGGGCGTGTCCTGCAGCTGCGCGGCCGAAGCGCGCGTCTTGCTGGCCAGATCGCTGGAGAGCGTCTCGATCGTCGCACGTCCCAGGCCCAGGCCGGCCTCCAGCGCCCCCTCGACCTGCACGTCGAACCAGCTCTCGATCGAACGCGAAACGAACTGGTAGGACACCACGTAGATCAGCAGGCCGGGCACGAAGCCGGCCAGCGCAAACACCGCGGCCAGCTTGACCAGCAGGCGGCTGCCGAAGCGCCCCTGCCGCAAACGCCTGAAAAGGCGCCAGGCCACCCAGCTGATGACGCCCAGCAGGACCACGGCCACCACCACGTTCAGCGTGAACAGGCGCGCGTAATTGCGCTCATACATCTGCCGGTTGTCGGTGGCCTGGGTCAGCAGGAAGAGCAGCACCAGGCCGATGGCCACGACGATGGCCACGACGATGGCCAGGGTCCAGCGCAGGGCTTTGGACTTCTGCCGGTCCAGGCGCACACCAGCGCCCGCAGCAGGCGTTGTCACTTCAGGCTCTCCGGCTGCAGGCGCTTGCTCACGCTGACGGCCAGCACCCAGTCGCTCTCGCCCAGGGCGCCGATCTGCAGCGGGCGCGGCAGTTGCGTGATGTCGAGACGGAAGCGGAATTCGAAGCGGTGCTGCGTTCCGGCCTCCAGTTCGGCCAGGTTGGCAATGCGCCAGCCCGAAACGCGCCGGATCACGCCCAGGGCCTCGTCCAGCGTGTCGAAGGTCTGTGCCAGGGCAACGCCCCCCTCGTTGCCGCTGACCGGGCCGGCGCCTACGGTGAGTCGCCAGCGGCGGATCAGGGGCTGGAACACCAGGCGCATGTGGCGCTGGGCGCCACCGACGCGTTTGTCCAGCCAGTACCAGCGCTCGCGGTAGACCTCGGCTTCCTCGACGAAGATCACCGGCAGGCCTTTGTAGAGGGCATCCTGCACGGCCGGCGGCAGCTGGAATTTGACGGCCGCCGCCAACTCGACGCCATCGCCGCTGCGGCTCAGGTCCATCTGGGTGACTTCGGCCACGGCCGGCTGGGCGTGCAGGACGACCGGCTGCAGCAAGCCGAGCAGGGCGCAGACGATCAGCGCGGACAGGTCAGCCCGCGCCCTTCTCCAGCAGTGCGTAATAAAAGCCATCATGGTCACTGCTCTGATTGTCCGTGACCGCGTCGCTTTCCAGCGAGATGGAGGGCCATAAATGCCCGGGCGACGGCAGCAAACGGGCGTCTTTGTTGTGTGCAAGAAACGCCCGGACCTGATCTTCCCCCTCGGCCCGGAACACCGAACAGGTGCAGTACACCAATCGTCCACCCGGGTTGAGCAAAGGCCAGAGCGTCTTGAGCAGGCGCGCCTGCTGCGCCGCGAGCTGGGCCACGTCGCTTTCACGGCGCAGCCAGCGCACGTCCGGGTGGCGGCGCACGATGCCTGAGGCAGTGCAGGGCGCGTCGAGCAGGATGGCATCAAAAGCCTGCCCGTCCCACCAGCGCTGCGGCACACCGGCATCAGCCGCCAGGACCTGGGCCTGCAGGCCCAGGCGCTTGAGGGTGTCCGTGATGCGCTGGCAGCGCTCCGGGGCGATGTCCAGCGCGGTCACGTGGGCCTCGCTGAGCTCCAGCAGATGTGCGGTCTTGCCACCGGGGGCGGCGCAGGCATCGAGCACGCGCAGCCCGGGCTGATGCTCCAGGCCCTGCAGCAGCAGGGGGGCAGCCAGCTGGGCCGCCGCATCCTGCACCGAGACCCGTCCCTGGGCAAAACCCGGGAGCTGCTGCACCGGCACGGGGGCAGCCAACGTGAGCCCCTGGGCCCCATTGCGGCGAGCGCTGATGCCGGCGGCCGACAAGGCGGCCAGGTAATCGGCCACGCTGCCCTGGCGCAGGTTCACCCGCAGCGTCATGGGCGCCTGGGTGTTGTTGGCCTGCAGGATGGTCTGCCAGTGCTGCGGTGTCTCGCGCTGCAGGCGGGTGATCCACCAGGCCGGGTGGTTCCAGCACGCGACCGGGTCGGGGTCCGTCTGCGCGACCAATGCGACGCGTTCACGCAGGAAACGGCGCAGGCAGGCGTTGATGAAATTGGCCTGGGCCTGGGTGGCCTCGGTCCGCTTGGCGGCTTCCACGGCCTGGTTGACCAGGGTGTGGACCTCGTAAGGCGCACCTTCATCGCGCCAGGCCAGGGCCAGCGCCAGGCACAGCAGGGCATCGGCCGCCGGCGGCGGCTTGCGCGGAGCCAGCAATTTGCGCAGGGCCTCGGCGCGGCCGAGCTGACGCAGCGCGGCATACACCAGGGCCTGCACGCCGGGGCGCAGCAGAACGGGCACGGCCTCGATGGCCTCGGTGCCGGAGGTGCCGGCCCGGATGGCCGCCAGTGCGGTGGCACCGGCCTGCAACTGGCGCCACAGCGGTGGGGCTTGCCCGGTCTCACTCATGCGTGGATCCCTTGTGTTCTGTGTCCGGTGTTTTCGGGCTCAAAAAAATGCCCCAAGTGCGGCAGCACCTGGGGCATAGCTCGCGAGCGCCAACCGGTTTTACTCGGTGGCGGCACCTTCGCTGCTCTGGGCCAGCTCAGCCGCTTCCGCATCGGCGATGGCGCGGCGCTCGGCCTCGTCCATGCCTTCGCGGATCTTGCGCGCATCGTGGTAGGCCATGCCGGTACCTGCGGGAATCAGGCGGCCGACGATGACGTTTTCCTTCAGACCGCGCAGCTCGTCGCGCTTGCCCATGATGGCGGCTTCGGTCAGCACGCGCGTGGTTTCCTGGAAGGAAGCCGCGGAGATGAACGAGTCCGTGGACAGCGAGGCCTTGGTGATACCCAGCAGCAGGTTGGTGTAGGTCGACGGGATCTTGCCGTCCTTGCGCAGGGCGTCGTTGGTGTTGAGCATCTCGGAACGCTCCACCTGCTCGCCGCCGATGTAGCCGGAATCACCAGGAGCCTCGACCACGACACGACGCAGCATCTGGCGCACGATCACCTCGATGTGCTTGTCGTTGATCTTCACACCCTGCAGGCGATAGACGTCCTGGACTTCGTCCACGATGTAACGCGCCAGCTCTTCCATGCCCAGCAGGCGCAGGATGTCCTGCGGATCGGCCGGACCGTCGACGATGCTCTCGCCCTTGTTGACCACCTGGCCTTCGTGCACCACGATGTTCTTTTCCTTGGGCACGAGTTCTTCCCAGACCTTGCCTTCCGGATCGGTGATCTGCAGGCGGACCTTGCCCTTGGTCTCCTTGCCGAAGGACACGGTACCCGTGACCTCGGCCAGGATGCCCTTGTCCTTGGGAGAACGGGCTTCGAAGAGCTCGGCCACACGCGGCAGACCGCCGGTGATGTCGCGGGTCTTCTGGCCTTCGATCGGGATACGGGCCAGCACTTCGCCCGGGCCGACGTCCTGGCCGTCTCGCACCTGGATCAGGGCGCCGACCTGGAAGCCGATGGTCACCGAGTGGTCGGTGCCGGGGATCTTGACCTCGTTGCCCGAGGCGTCGATCAGCTTGACCTGCGGACGCACGACCTTGACGGAACCGCGGCGCTTCGGGTCGATCACGACCAGGGTGGACAGGCCGGTGACTTCGTCCACCTGCTTGGCCACGGTCAGGCCTTCTTCGACGTTCTCGAAATGCGCCTTGCCGGCGAACTCGGTGATGATCGGGCGGGTCAGCGGATCCCAGTTGGCCAGGATGGTGCCGGCCTTGATCTGCTGGTCGGCCTTGACCGTCAGGATGGCACCGTAAGGCACCTTGTGACGCTCGCGCTCGCGGCCATGCTCGTCCTGGATGACGATCTCGCCGGAACGGGCGATCACCACCAGCTCCTTCTTGCTGTTGGTCACGTAGCGCATCGTGGCGTTGAAGCCGATGATGCCGTTGGACTTGGCTTCCACGCTGGAGGCGATGGCCGCACGCGAAGCGGCACCACCGATGTGGAAGGTACGCATGGTCAGCTGGGTGCCCGGCTCGCCGATCGACTGGGCCGCGATCACGCCGACCGCCTCGCCCATGTTGACCAGGCCGCCACGACCGAGGTCGCGGCCGTAGCACTTGGCGCACAGGCCGAAACGCGTGGCGCAGGTCAGCGCGGTGCGAACCTTGACCTCGTCGACACCGGCAACTTCCAGTTCCTCGATGACGTCCTCGTCCAGCATGCTGCCGGCGTTCACCAGCACGGCGCGGGATTCCGGATGCAGCACGTCCTCGGCCGCGGTACGGCCCAGGACACGGTCGCGCAGCGACTCGATCACCTCGCCGCCCTCGACGATGGCGCGCATCAGCGAACCTTCGCTGGTGCCGCAATCATCCTGCGTCACCACCAGGTCCTGCGTCACGTCCACCAGACGACGGGTCAGGTAACCCGAGTTGGCCGTCTTCAGCGCCGTGTCGGCCAGGCCCTTACGGGCGCCGTGCGTGGAGATGAAGTACTGCAGCACGTTCAGACCTTCACGGAAGTTGGCCGTGATGGGGGTCTCGATGATGGAGCCGTCAGGCTTGGCCATCAGGCCCCGCATGCCGGCCAGCTGACGGATCTGCGCAGCAGAGCCGCGCGCACCGGAGTCAGCCATCATGTAGATGGAGTTGAAGGACTCCTGGTCCACCGTCTTGCCGTGGCGGTCGGTGGTCTTCTCGGTACGCAGCTGGTCCATCATGACCTTGGAGACCTTGTCGCCAGCCTTGCCCCAGATGTCCACCACCTTGTTGTAGCGCTCACCGGAGGTGACCAGACCCGAGGTGTACTGCTGCTCGATGTCCTTGACCTCTTTTTCGGCCGACTCGATGATCTCGTGCTTTTCCTTCGGGACCAGCATGTCGTCGATGCAGATCGAGATGCCGGCCTTGGTCGCCAGACGGAAACCGTTCTGCAGCAGCTTGTCTGCAAACACCACGGTTTCTTTCAGGCCGCACTTGCGGAAGGACACGTTGATCAGCTTGGAGATTTCCTTCTTCTTCAACGCCTTGTTGATGTTGGAGAAGGGCAGGCCCTTGGGCAGGATCTCGGACAGCAGCGCACGGCCGGCCGTGGTCTCGACCAGCTTGGTCTCGGGCACGAACTCGCCGGTGTCCTTGTCCTTGGTCCACTCGGTCAGGCGCACGTTGACACGGGCGGTCAGCTCGACCTGGCCGTTGTCCAGCGCACGCTGGACTTCGGACGTGTCGGCGAAGATCATGCCTTCGCCCTTGCCGTTGGTGCGCTCACGGGTCGTGTAGTACAGGCCCAGCACCACGTCCTGCGAAGGAACGATGGAGGGCTCGCCGTTGGCGGGGAAGAGCACGTTGTTGGAGGCCAGCATCAGGGTGCGGGCTTCCATCTGCGCTTCCACCGACAGCGGGATGTGCACGGCCATCTGGTCGCCGTCGAAGTCGGCGTTGAAGGCAGCGCAGACCAGCGGGTGCAGCTGGATGGCCTTGCCTTCGATCAGGATGGGCTCGAAGGCCTGGATGCCCAGGCGGTGCAGCGTCGGGGCGCGGTTCAGCAGCACCGGGTGCTCCTTGATCACCTCTTCCAGGATGTCCCAGACCACCGGCGTGCCGGTTTCGACTTCCTTCTTCGCCGCCTTGATGGTGGTGGCGATGCCCATGGCTTCCAGGCGCGAGAAGATGAAGGGCTTGAACAGTTCCAGGGCCATCAGCTTGGGCAGGCCGCACTGGTGCAGCTTGAGCGTCGGGCCCACGGTGATGACGGAACGGCCCGAGTAGTCGACGCGCTTGCCCAGCAGGTTCTGGCGGAAACGACCGCTCTTGCCCTTGATCATGTCGGCCAGGGACTTGAGGGCGCGCTTGTTGGCGCCCGTCATGGCCTTGCCACGGCGACCGTTGTCCAGCAGCGAGTCCACTGCTTCCTGCAGCATGCGCTTTTCGTTGCGCGCGATGATTTCCGGAGCCTTGAGCTCCAGCAGGCGACGCAGACGGCTGTTGCGGTTGATGACGCGACGGTAGAGGTCGTTCAGGTCGGAGGTCGCGAAGCGGCCGCCGTCCAGGGGCACCAACGGACGCAGGTCCGGCGGCAGCACGGGCAGCACTTCCAGCACCATCCACTCGGGTTTGATGCCGGACTTCTTGAAGGCTTCCAGCACCTTGAGGCGCTTGGCGTTCTTCTTGACCTTCAGCTCGGAGCCGGTCAGGTCACCGCGCAGGCGCTCGATCTCGCTGTCGATCTCGATGCCTTGCAGCAGGTCCTTGATGCCTTCGGCGCCCATCTTGGCGGTGAACTCGTCACCGTATTCCTTGACCTTGGCGTCGTAATCGTCCTCGGACATGATGCTGAATTTCTTCAGCGGGGTCATGCCGGGGTCGGTCACCACATAGGCTTCGAAGTACAGCACGCGCTCGATGTCGCGCAGCGTCATGTCCAGCACCAGGCCCAGGCGCGAAGGCAGGGACTTCAGGAACCAGATGTGGGCGCAGGGCGCGGCCAGGTCGATGTGACCCATGCGCTCGCGGCGCACCTTGGTCTGCGTGACTTCAACGCCGCACTTCTCGCAGATCACGCCGCGATGCTTGAGGCGCTTGTACTTGCCGCACAGGCACTCGTAGTCCTTGATGGGGCCGAAGATCTTGGCGCAAAACAGGCCGTCGCGCTCGGGCTTGAAGGTGCGGTAGTTGATGGTCTCGGGCTTCTTCACTTCGCCGAAAGACCAGGAACGGATCTTCTCGGGCGAGGCCAGGCCGATCTTGATGGCATCGAAATGCTCATCCGGCGTGAACTGCTTGAACAGGTCGAGTAGGGATTTCATAGAACTCTTTCCTTAATCTTTTTTCACGCGGTACTCAAGAACGCTCGAGCTCAATGTCCAGGCCCAGGGAACGGATTTCCTTGACCAGCACGTTGAACGACTCGGGCATGCCGGCTTCGATGGCATGCTCGCCCTTGACAATGCTTTCGTAGACCTTAGTACGGCCCTGCACGTCGTCCGACTTGACGGTGAGCATTTCCTGCAGCGTGTAGGCGGCGCCGTAGGCTTCCAGTGCCCAGACCTCCATTTCGCCGAAACGCTGGCCGCCGAACTGGGCCTTGCCGCCCAGCGGCTGCTGGGTAACGAGGCTGTAGGGGCCGGTCGAACGGGCGTGCATCTTGTCGTCCACCAAATGGTGCAGCTTGAGCACGTGCATGTAGCCGATCGTGGTCGGGCGCTCGAACTGCTCACCGGTACGGCCGTCGAACAGGCGGGCCTGTGTACGGGCGTCGGTCAGGCCCTTGGCCTTGACCACCTCTTCCGGATAAGCCAGTTTGAGCATGTTGCGGATTTCCTCTTCCGAGGCGCCGTCGAACACCGGCGTGGCAAAGGTGACGCCGGTCGACAGGTTGCCGGCCATCTCCACCACTTGCGCGTCGCTCAGCTTGCTCAGGTCTTCCTTGCGGCCGGACGTGTTGTACAGCGTCTCGAGGAACTTGCGCAGTTCAGCCGCCTTGGCTTCAGCCTGCAGCATGTCGCCGATGCGCTGGCCGATGCCCTTGCCGGCCCAGCCCAGGTGCACTTCCAGCACCTGGCCCACGTTCATGCGCGAAGGCACGCCCAGCGGGTTGAGCACGATGTCGCACGGCGTGCCGTCGGCCATATAGGGCATGTCTTCGACCGGAACGATCTTGGACACCACGCCCTTGTTGCCGTGGCGGCCGGCCATCTTGTCGCCCGGCTGCAGGCGGCGCTTGACGGCCAGGTAGACCTTGACCATTTTCAGAACACCAGCAGGGAGTTCATCACCCTGCGTGAGCTTCTTGCGCTTCTCTTCGAAAGCCAGGTCGAAGCTGTGACGAGTCTGCTCCAGCGAGTTCTTGATGCTTTCCAGCTGGCTGGCGACTTCGTCGTCGGCCGGGCGGATGTCGAACCAGTGGAACTTCTCGACGCCAGCCAGATAGGCCTTGTCGATCTTGCTACCCTTGGCCAGCTTCTGCGGGCCGCCGTTGGCAACCTTGCCGTTGAGCAGCTTCTCGATACGGTCGAAGGCGTCGGCTTCCACGATACGCAGCTGGTCATTCAGGTCCAGGCGGTAGCGCTTGAGCTCGTCGTCGATGATCTGCTGGGCGCGCTTGTCGCGCGTGATGCCTTCACGGGTGAAGACCTGCACGTCGATCACGGTGCCCTGCGAACCCTGGTCCACGCGCAGCGAGGTGTCCTTCACGTCGGACGCCTTCTCGCCGAAGATGGCGCGCAGCAGTTTCTCTTCCGGCGTCAGCGTGGTCTCGCCCTTCGGCGTGACCTTGCCCACCAGCGTGTCGCCGGGCATGACTTCGGCACCCACGTAGATGATGCCGGACTCGTCCAGACGGTTGAGCTGCTGCTCGGACAGGTTGGGGATGTCGCGGGTGATTTCCTCGGCGCCCAGCTTGGTGTCACGTGCCATGACCACCAGTTCCTCGATGTGGATCGAGGTGTAGCGGTCTTCGGCGACCACGCGTTCGGAGATCAGGATCGAGTCTTCGAAGTTGTAGCCGTTCCAGGGCATGAAAGCCACCAGCATGTTCTGGCCCAGGGCCAGTTCGCCCAGGTCGGTCGATGCGCCGTCGGCGATCACGTCACCCTTGGCCAGTTTGTCGCCCTTCTTGACGATGGGACGCTGGTGGATGTTGGTGTTCTGGTTGGAACGCTGGTACTTGATGAGGTTGTAGATGTCCACACCCACTTCACCGGCCATCGCCTCGTTGTCATTCACGCGGATCACGATGCGGGTGGCGTCGACATAGTCGACCACGCCGCCGCGATTCGCGGTGACCACGGTGCCGGAGTCGACCGCGGAAACGCGCTCGATGCCGGTACCGACGAAGGCCTTCTCGGGGCGCAGCACCGGCACGGCCTGGCGCTGCATATTGGCGCCCATCAGCGCGCGGTTGGCATCGTCGTGCTCCAGGAAGGGCACCAGCGAGGCGGCTACCGACACGATCTGTGCGGGCGACACGTCCATGTACTGGATGCGCTCGGCACCGCACAGGATGGACTCGCCGGTTTCACGGGCCGAGACCAGCTCGTCGGTCAGGCGGCCATCCTTGTCCAGGGTGGCATTGGCCTGGGCGATGACGTACTTGCCTTCCTCGATGGCCGACAGGTAGTCGATCTGCATCGTCACCTTGCCGTCGACCACGCGACGGTAGGGCGTCTCGATGAAACCGTACTCGTTCAGGCGGGCGTACAGGGCCAGCGAATTGATCAGACCGATGTTCGGACCTTCCGGGGTCTCGATCGGGCAGACACGACCGTAGTGCGTGACGTGCACGTCGCGCACCTCGAAGCCGGCGCGCTCGCGCGTCAGGCCGCCCGGGCCCAGGGCCGAGACGCGACGCTTGTGCGTGATCTCGGACAGCGGGTTGGTCTGGTCCATGAACTGCGAGAGTTGCGAGGCACCGAAGAACTCCTTGAGGGCCGCAGAAATCGGCTTGGAGTTGATCAGGTCGTGCGGCATCAGGGGCTCTTGCTCCGCCTGGCCCAGACGCTCCTTCACGGCCTTCTCGATACGGGCCAGGCCGGCGCGGTACTGGTTTTCGGCCAGCTCGCCGACGCAGCGCACGCGGCGGTTGCCCAGGTGGTCG
This sequence comes from uncultured Hylemonella sp., assembly GCA_963512175.1. Lineage (GTDB taxonomy): Bacteria > Pseudomonadota > Gammaproteobacteria > Burkholderiales > Burkholderiaceae_C > Hylemonella. Next base: position 84,487 of record CAUPLI010000013.1, read on the forward strand.
ATGTCGTCCACTTCGCCGCGACCATTGCGCAGGTCCACCAGGATCTTGACCACGGCGAGGATGTCCTCGTTGGTCAGCACCATGGGGCCATTCGGGTCGTTGCGACCCATCTTGGCGTTGAACTTCATGCGGCCCACGCGCGACAGGTCGTAGGTGTCCGGGTTGTAGAACAGGCGCTGGAACAGAGCCTGCACGGCGTCTTCGGTCGGCGGCTCGCCGGGGCGCATCATGCGATAGATGGCGACACGGGCGGCGAACTCGTCCGTGGTTTCGTCGATGCGCAGGGTCTGCGAAATGTACGCACCCTGGTCGAGTTCATTGGTGTAGATGCACTGCAGTTCCTGCACACCGGCGGTGCGCAGCTTCTTGAGCAGGGCGTCGGTCAGCTCATCGTTGGCCTTGGCGATGATCTCGCCGGTGTCCGGGTCGACGATGTTGCGGGCCACCACGCGGCCAACCAGGAAGTCTTCCGGCACGCTGATGTGGGTGGTCGCGGATTGCTCCAGATCGCGCGTATGACGCGCGGTGATGCGCTTGTCCTTGGCGACGACGACCTTGCCGCTCTTGTCGGTGATGTCGAAACGGGCGACTTCACCACGCAGGCGCTCGGCCACGAACTCCATCTGCGCGCCGCTGTCCATCAGGCGGAAGTTGTCGTTGACGAAGAAGTTCGCCAGGATCGATTCCGGGTTCAGGCCGATGGCCTTGAGCAGGATGGTGACCGGCATCTTGCGACGGCGGTCAACACGGAAGTACAGGACGTCCTTCGGGTCGAACTCGAAGTCCAGCCAGGAGCCGCGGTAGGGGATGATGCGAGCGGAGAACAACAGCTTGCCCGAGCTGTGCGTCTTGCCCTTGTCGTGTTCGAAGAACACGCCCGGCGAACGGTGCAGCTGCGACACGATGACGCGCTCGGTACCGTTGATGATGAACGAGCCCTTGGTCGTCATGAGCGGCACTTCGCCCATGTAGACCTCTTGCTCCTTCACCTCCTTGACCACCTTGTTCTGCGGGGTCGAGGACTCGCGGTCGTAAATGATGAGCTGCACGCGCGCGCGCACGGCCGACGCGAAGGTCAGGCCGCGGGTCTGGCACTCGCGCACGTCGAAGGCGGGCTTGGCCAGGTTGTATTCCAGGAACTTCATCTCCACAAAACCGTTGTGCGAGACGATGGGGAAGGCGGCTTCGAAAGCGGCCTGCAAGCCCTCAGGCGTGCGCTTGGTGGGCAGGTTTTCTGCCTGCAGGAAGGCCGTATAGGCGTCCTTTTGCATCTGCAGCAGGTAAGGGATTTCGAGCACGCTGTCGCGGCTGCCGAAGCTTTTGCGGATTCGCTTGCGTTCGGTATAGGTATAGGCCATTAGATCTACTCCACGGGCTTGAGAGGTCTTTGGCGACTGGCGCGCCGGGCATCACACCCAGCAGGCTTGGTGGTTGGCCGCTACCAACCAATGGCGGACGGCCGCGCGTTGCACGCGGCCCGAACCAAGGCGTCTTCTGCAGTCGGGTCAGAAGTCACTCAAAAAACGTCTCGTTTTGGCTTTTCCGTTGACCTGAAGGTCCCCGGGAAAGCCGGCAACGAGCCGGCTTTTGAGTGCGCTCTGTAAGCGCCAAAGGCTGGAGGCCTTTTCAGACACTCCAGCCTTCGAGCAGGACCGAATTACTTCAGTTCAGCCTTGGCACCGGCTTCCACCAGCTTCTTGACGGCCGCTTCAGCGTCGGCCTTGGGCATGGCTTCCTTGACAGCCTTGGGAGCGCCGTCGACCAGGTCCTTGGCTTCCTTGAGGCCCAGACCGGTGATTTCGCGCACGGCCTTGATGACCGACACCTTGGCGGCGCCAGCGTCCAGCAGCATCACGTTGAACTCGGTCTTCTCTTCCACAGCAGCAGCGGCACCACCGCCAGCCGCAGCGGGGGCTGCCATGGCGGCAGCGCTCACGCCAAACTTCTCTTCGATGGCTTTCACCAGGTCGTTGAGGTCCATGACCGTCATGCTGTCCAGCGCGGTCAGAAATGCGTCTTTATCGAATGCCATTTTTAATTTCCTAACAATTGGTTAACAGGGTTGCCGCGCTTCAAGCAGCAGCAACTTCGCCTTCGCCTTTTTTGGCCGCCAGGGCACCCAGCACCACGGCGGTGCGGGAGATCGGCGACATCAGCAAGCCACACAGCTGGGCCAGCAGCACTTCCTTGGAGGGAATGCTTGCCAACTGCTTGACGCCGTTCACGTCCAGGGCTTTGCCTGCAAATGCACCACCGCGAATCACCAACTTGTCGTTGGTTTTCGCGAAGTCGGCCACCACTTTTGCAGCGGCAACGGCATCGACAGAGAAGCCATAGATCAGCGGTCCGGTCATCTGGTCGGCTGCCACTTCAAACTGGCTGCCAGCCACAGCACGGCGGGCCAGCGTGTTTTTCAACACGCTCAGGCTCACACCATTGCTGCGGGCGTTGGCGCGCAGTTTGGTCATGTCAGCGACCGTGATGCCGCGGTATTCCGCCATCACGAGCGTTTGAGCTTTAGCGGCGAGGCCGGTCACATCACTGATGACCGCTTCTTTCTCACTGCGATTCAGACTCAAGGTCTAACTCCTTCAAAATGTGTCCGTCGACTAAGCGCCTGCGGACACGCCTCATTGCAGCGATCAACTGTTCAGGAACTCATTCCATCTGCAGCGGGATCGCCATCTACGCTGGCTTTCACTGATTAAGCACAGCAGGACTGTGCGCCAACGGTCTTGGATGGCCCAGCCAGTCTTGCAACCGGCCAGCCCACCACATCGACCAGCCGTTTCCAGCCAGTCAAATCTTTGCGATTACGCCGAGATGGTCTGGGTGTCGACGCGGACACCCACGCCCATCGTGGACGAAACAGCAATCTTGCGCAAAAAGATACCCTTGCTCGAAGCCGGCTTGGCCTTGTTCAACGCCTCGATCAGCGCCACCAGGTTGCCCTGGAGCTTGGCGGCATCAAACGAGCGGCGGCCGATCGTGCTGTGCACGATACCGGCCTTGTCCACGCGGAACTGCACCTGACCAGCCTTGGCGTTCTTCACGGCCGTGGCCACATCAGCGGTGACGGTACCCACCTTGGGGTTGGGCATCAGGCCACGGGGGCCGAGCACCTGACCCAGGGTACCGACGACGCGCATCGCGTCCGGAGCAGCGATCACGATGTCGAAGGGCATGTCGCCAGCCTTCACGCGGGCAGCCAGGTCGTCCATGCCGACCACGTCGGCGCCGGCAGCCTTGGCTTCTTCAGCCTTGGCGCCCTGGGCGAACACGGCCACGCGCTTGGTCTTGCCGGTGCCGTTGGGCAGCACAACGGCGCCACGCACCACCTGGTCCGACTTCTTGGCATCGATGCCGAGTTGCACGGCCACGTCGATGGACTCATCGAACTTGGCGGTGGCGCACTCTTGCACGATCTTCAGCGCATCGACCAGCGGGTACAGCTTGTTGCTGTCAACCTTGCCTTGCAGGGCTTTTTGTTTCTTGGTGGTCATTTACACGCCCTCCACATTCACGCCCATGGAACGGGCAGAACCAGCGATGGTACGAACGGCGGCATCCAGATCGGCGGCCGTCATGTCCTTCATCTTGGTCTTGGCGATTTCCTCGAGCTGGGCCCGGGTGATCTTGCCAACCTTGTCGGTGTGCGGCTTGGCCGAACCCTTGTCCAGCTTGATGGCCTTCTTGATCAGCACCGTTGCAGGCGGCGTCTTGATCACGAAGGTGAAGCTCTTGTCCGCGAAGGCGGTGATCACCACCGGCAGCGGCAGACCGGGCTCGACGCCCTGGGTCTGGGCGTTGAACGCCTTGCAGAACTCCATGATGTTCAAACCGCGCTGGCCCAGAGCGGGACCAATCGGCGGCGAGGGATTGGCCTTACCAGCCGGCACTTGCAGCTTGATAAAACCGACGATTTTTTTCGCCATGCTTTTCTCCTTACGGGTGATAGCGCCTGGGCAATCTGCCTCGGCTCCCCGGGGTTAACGACTCACTTCAAACATCCGCGCCGAGTCGAAAAGCGCGAAATCCAAAACTGTCTGGCGCCGGCTCTCAGGTCTTTTCGACCTGCGAGAACTCCAGCTCCACCGGTGTCGAGCGGCCGAAAATCGTCACCGCCACGCGCACCTTGTTCTTTTCGTAGTTGACTTCCTCGACCGTGCCGTTGAAGTCGGTGAAGGGACCGTCCTTGACCCGCACGTACTCGCCCACCTCGAACTCAACCTTGTGACGCGGCTTGTCGGAGCCTTCCTGCATCTGGTTCACGATCTTCATGACCTCATCTTCAGAGATCGGGGCCGGGCGGTTCTTGGCGCCGCCCACGAAACCGGTCACCTTGTTGGTGTGCTTCACCAGGTGCCAGGTGTCGTCGCCCATGACCATTTCCACCAGCACGTAGCCAGGGAAGAACTTGCGCTCGGTGGTGCGCTTCTGGCCGTTCTTGATCTCGACCACCTCTTCCATCGGCACCATGATGCGGCCGAACTTGTCCTGCATGCCCGAGCGGTTGATGCGCTCGATGATGTTGCGCTCGACCGCCTTCTCCATACCGGAGTAGGCGTGCACGACATACCAGCGCAGGTCCGGATTGGCCGGCTTGGCCACCGGCGCGGACGAAGCATCTACCACGTCAGTCATTACTTCCTCCAGCCCAGAATCAGGTCAAAAATGAACCACTCAAGGGTCTTGTCGGTCAGCCACAGAAACAGGGCCATCACCACCACGAAGGCGAAGACGTAGGCCGTCATCTGGATCGCTTCCTTGCGTGCCGGCCAGACCACTTTGCCGACTTCGCGCCAGGCATCGCGCCCGAAGGCCCACAGATCCCGCCCTGTCTGGGCCGAGAAAAACACGACGACCGCAGCCGCCAGAGCCGCCAGCAGCGCACCCCACTGCACCAGAGCGCCTTGCTTGCCCAGCCAGTAGAAGGCCACCAGGCCAGCCAGCAGCAGCAGCACTGCCGCAGCCAGCTTGAGCTTGTTCGCTCCGCTACCGACCGTTTCCACTTGTGACGTTGCCATTTTCAAAATTCCGCTTAGCGCCTGTATCAAAACCACCGCGCCTCTTTAGACGCTGAAGCCCGCCACGGCGGTGGCGGGCTTTTTGTGCACCAACCCGCTTGCGCAGGTCAGGTGGCAGGGGCAGTAGGAATCGAACCTACAACCTTCGGTTTTGGAGACCGACGCTCTGCCAATTGAGCTATACCCCTACAAAACCATTACGCGAGGATCTTGGCGACCACACCGGCGCCCACGGTCTTGCCGCCTTCGCGGATGGCGAAGCGCAGGCCTTCTTCCATGGCGATGGGGGCAATCAGCTTGACGGTGATGCTCACGTTGTCGCCAGGCATCACCATTTCCTTACCC
>CAUPLI010000014.1:0-61324 GCA_963512175.1 uncultured Hylemonella sp.
AGCGAGTTCAGCCCGACCCCGCCCGATACGAGCAGCGCAAGGTACCCCGCAGGGGCCCTGACTTCGGCTCGCCTTTTCTTTGGGTACTTTCTTTTGGCGAAGCAAAAGAAAGCACCTCGCCCGCCGGGGCGAGACCCGGCCAGCCACGAACGAAGAAACACAAGGCAAAAAGAAAAGCCCGCAAGAAAGCGGGCCTCGGCAAGAGAAGGCGAGATAAGGATCAACGACCCTTGCGCACTTCCCCCACCAGATAGTCCACCACCTGCAGCGAGCGCTCCATGTTGCGCGTCAGCGTGCCGTCGGTGTAGAAGCGGCCGGCCACGCCCATGGCGGGTACGCCTTCGACCTTGTAGGCGGCGGTCAGCTGGCCGGCGCGGGTGACCTTGGAGGCCACGGTGAAGGAGTTGAACTGTTCCATAAACTTGGTCTTGTCCACGCCCTGGCTGGCGATCCAGTCGGCGATGACCTCGGGGTTCTCCAGGCGCTTGCGCTCGCCGTGGATGGCCTGGAAGACCTTGCCGTGCACCTTGTCGACCAGGCCCATGGCTTCCAGCGTGTAGTACAGGCGCTGCTGGCCCTGGTAGGCGCTGCTGAAGGCCACCGGCACGCGCCGGATCACCACGTCCTTGGGCGCGCGCTTGATCCAGGCTTCCAGTGCGGGCTCGAAGGCGTTGCAGTGTGGGCAGTTGTACCAGAAGAACTCGACCACCTCGATCTTGCCGCTGGGCGTGTCGATGGGGGCCGGTTTGTCCAGCGGCAGGTAGTCCTTGCCAGCGTCGAAGCGCTGCTGGGCGAAGGCGGGCAGCACGGTGGCGCCGGCCAGGGCGGCGCCGCAGGCGCGGGAAAAGTCACGACGTTTCATCATTTGCGTTGGCTCCATGAAGATGCCGGGGTGGGACACGTCCCGGCGGTACAAGTTCCGTTCAGACGACTCAGCGCTGCACGCGCACCAGGGCAGTCTCGTGGCCGGCGGCCTCGATCTGCCCCTTGACCTTCTCGGCCTCATCCTTCTTGTCATAGGGGCCGACGCGCACGCGGTAGATCTGGCGGCCCGCCTGTTCGCGCTCGGTGACCTTGGCTTCCACGCCGGTCAGCGAAAGCTTGGCGCGCTGGGCCTCGGCATCCTCGGGGGTGCGGAAGGCGCCGACCTGGATGAAATAGGCAAAGGGATCGGCAGCACCCGCCTTGGCCTTGGCCAGGTCGCCCAGCGGGTCGGCCGAGGGTTTGCTGTCGGCCTTGGCCGGCGGCTTGACGGCCGGTGCCGGTGTGGCAGGCTTGGCCGCGGCCTTGGGGGCCGAGGCAGCAGCAGCCGGTGGCTTGGTCTTGCCGTAGAGCGGGGCGTTCGGGTCCCAGTCCTTGTTGCGCTTTTCCTCGGCCGCGTCCTGGTCGGGAGTGCGGTTCTGCCCCTTGTTCAGGAAGGGCACCGGGGTCTTGGTCACGTAGAGGGCGACGACCAGCGCCACGGCCAGGCCGATGACGACGCCGATGATCAAGCCCAGGATGGTTCCGCCGCGTTGCTGTTTCATGCCTTGCCTTTGTCTCGACTATCTGGATGTCCGATACCGCATTGCGGCCGGCTACATCTTCTCCGGTGCGCTCACGCCCAGCACCGCCAGGCCATTGTGCAGCACCTGCGCCGTGGCGGCCACCAGGGCCAGCCGTGCGCGCTTGAGCGCCTCGTCCTCCACCAGGATGCGCTCGGCATCATAGTAGCTGTGGTAGCTGGCGGCCAGCTCGCGCAGGTAGAAGGTCACGTCGTGCGGCGCGAAGTCCTGCGCGGCGGCCGTGAGCATCTCGGGGTACCTGGAGAGCTGCAACATCAGGCCCTGGGCGGCCGGGCTGTCCAGCAGCGTCAGGTCGGCGTCCTTGAGCGTGCTGCGGTGGCCGCCTTCCTTCTCGCGCCAGGCGTTGATCACCGAGCAGATGCGCGCATGGGCGTACTGCACGTAATAGACCGGGTTCTCGTTGTTCTTCTGCACGGCGAGGTCGACGTCGAAGGTGTATTCGGTGTCGGGCTTGCGGCTGAGCAGGAAGAAGCGCACCGCATCCTTCGATGTCCACTCGATCAGGTCGCGCAGGGTCACGTAGCTGCCGGCGCGCTTGGAGATCTTCACTTCCTGGCCGCCGCGCACCACGCGCACCATGGTGTGCAGCACGTAGTCGGGGAACCCTTGCGGGATGCCCAGGCCCACGGCCTGCAGGCCGGCGCGTACGCGCGCGATGGTGCCATGGTGGTCGGTGCCCTGGATGTTCACGACCTTCTCGAAGCCACGCTCGAACTTGGTGATGTGATACGCCACATCCGGCACGAAGTAGGTGTAGCTGCCGTCGCCCTTGCGCATGACGCGGTCCTTGTCGTCGCCGTACTCGGTGGTCTTGAGCCACAGGGCGCCGTCGTGCTCGTAGGTCTTGCCGGCCTCGCGCAGCTTCTGCACGGCAGCGTCGACCTTGCCGCTGGTGTACAGGCTGGACTCGAGGTAGTAGTTGTCGAACTTCACCGCGAAGGCCTTGAGGTCCAGGTCCTGCTCGTGGCGCAGGTAGGCCACGGCAAACAGGCGCATGCCGTCCAGGTCGTTCACGTCGCCGCTGGCGGTGAACTCGCGGTCGTCGGATGTGACCGTCTTCTTCGCCATGAAGTCGGCTGCGATGTCGGCGATGTAGTCGCCGTTGTAGGCGGCTTCTGGCCATTCGGCGTCGCCCGGCTTGAAGCCCTTGGCGCGCAGCTGCACGCTGTTGGCCAGGGTGCCGATCTGCACGCCGGCGTCGTTGTAATAGAACTCGCGGCAGACCTCCCAGCCCTGGGTCTGGAACAGGTTGCAGATGGCGTCGCCCAGGGCGCCCTGGCGGCCGTGGCCCACGTGCAGCGGGCCCGTGGGGTTGGCCGAGACGAACTCGACCATCATGCGCCGGCCCTTGGCCGGCTGGTCACCGTAGTGCCTGCCCTGGGACAGCACCTCGCGCACCACCTGCTGCTTGGCGGCGGGTTTGAGGCGGATGTTGATGAAACCGGGCCCGGCGATCTCCACCGCCTCGACCCAGGCCGAGAAGGCCGGGGTGGCCAGCAGCGCGCTGCGCAGGCTCTCGGCCACCTGGCGCGGGGGCTGCTTCAGGGGCTTGGCCAGCTGCATGGCCGCGGTGGTGGCCAGGTCGCCGTGCTCGGCCATCTTGGGGGATTCGAAGGCCGCCCGCGCACCGGCGCCGGGCAGCAGTTGCTCCAGCACGATGCCGAGGGTCTGGAGCAGTTCGTTTTTGACAGACAACATGGGGCCTGATTCTACTGACCGGGGCTGTGCCACTCCCTGGTGCATCGTGCAAGCCGGGGTAACCGTTTGTCAGCAGATTTGCCGCCCAGGCCGTTGTATGCTGGAATCCCCTGCGGGATTTCGTTCAATCACCATTTGCATCAACGAGGAAACACCATGAAGAAACTGCTTTCCCTGCTCGCCCTGGGCCTGTCCCTTAGCCTCGGCGTGGCACACGCCGATGAAGAGAAAAAGGCGCCGACCGCCCAGCAGAACAAGATGGGCATGTGCAACAAGGAAGCCGGCGACAAGAAGGGCGACGAGCGCAAGAAATTCATGAGCGAGTGCCTCAAGGCCAAGCCCGCCGCCAGCGACAAGCAGACGGCCCAGCAGAACAAGATGGGCATGTGCAACAAGCAGGCGGGCGACAAGAAGGGCGATGAGCGCAAGGCCTTCATGAGCGAGTGCCTCAAGAACAAATAAGCTCCCCGACCGGGCCAGAAACCCCGCCCGGCGTTGCCGGCGGGGTTTTTTATTGTCATCTTGCCGCAGCGCAAAGCCTGTCTGCCAGGAGGTGGAGGGCACTGCGGTTTTGCTGCATCATCCACACCATGACTTCAGGTTGGCAGACGATCTTCCGCAGCAGGCACTGGTCCGGTCTTTTTGCCGGCGGCATGTTGCTGTTGCTGGTGCTGCTGATGGGGACGCTGGGCTACCGTTACCTCGGACGGCCGACGGCGGGCTGGATCGACAGCTTCTACATGACCTTCATCACGATCTCGTCCATCGGCTTCAGCGAGATCATCGACCTGAGTACCCACCCCCATGGTCGCCTGTTCACGGTCTTCATCGCCGTGGTCGGTATCGGCACCCTGAGCTACCTGTTCTCCACGCTGGTCGCCCTGCTGATCGACTCGGACCTGAACATTGCCTTGAAGGAAAAACGCATGGAAAAGGAAATCGCCCGGCTTTCCGGGCACTACGTCGTGTGTGGCATCGGCCGTGTCGGTACCAATGTGGCGCAGGAACTGCAGAAGACGCAGCGCCGCTTCGTGGTGGTCGAGGTCGATCGCCCGACCCTGGACAAATGGCGGGAGCACAACCCGGGCGCCCTGCATTTGCAGGGTGATGCGGCCGACGACGACGCCTTGCGTCGCGCCGGCGTGGAGCGTGCAGCCGGGGTGTTCGCCGTGACCTCGGACGACAGCCACAACCTCATGGTGGCGCTGTCGGTCAAGCTGCTCAATCCCAAGGTCCGTGTCGTGGTGCGCCTGCACGACGTGCGCAATACGCAGAAGGCCCGCAAGGCCGGTGCCGACGAGATCGTCTCGCCGGATTTCTCCGGCGGCATGCGCATCGCCTCGGCCATGGTGCGGCCCCATGTGGTGAACTTCATGGACAAGATGCTCAAGAGCGAGGACCACCTGCGCGTGGAAGAGGTGGTGGTCCCGGCCGGCTTTGCCGGCGCGCCGGTGGGGCTGCTGCTGCCCCGCTCGCGTGAATACCTGCTGCTGGCCCTGCACGAGCATGGCGATTGGCTGTTCAACCCTCCCGACGACCACCTCGTGAAGGCGGGCGACGCCATCGTGGTGCTGGCCAGCCCGCAGGGGCGGATGGCCGTGGAACAAAGGCTCGCGGCCTGAGAGGCTGAGAGTCAGCCGGCCTGGCGCCGCGCTTGCCAGAAGCCCGGCTGGCCGTAGTGGTGCTTGAGAAAGTCCACCCACAGGCGCACGCGCAGCGGCAGGTGCTTGCGCTGCGGGAACACCGCATAGATGCCGTTGGGCGGCGCGGCGAACTCCTCCAGCACGGTCACCAGGCGGCCCTCGGCGATTTCTTCTTCCACCTCCCAGGAGCTGCGCCAGGCGATGCCATGGCCGGCCAGGCACCAGTTGTGCAGCACCTGGCCGTCCGAGCAGTCCATGGGGCCGCTGGGGCGCAGGTGCATGACCTCGGTGCTGTCGTCCTTGACGGATGCCGCGCCCGTCAGGGCGCTTTCATGTTGCCGCCCTTGGGCGTTGTGGGACACCGCACCCTGCAGGGTGCTTCCATCTTGCCGCCTTGGGGCGTTACGTGGAACACGAAACGCCCACCCGCGGGTCTGCGAAGCATCGCTGGACAGCACCAGGCAGTCGAAACGCGTCAGATCCTGCGGCTGCGCAGGGGTGCCATGGCGTTTGAGAAAGTCGGGCGTGGCCACGCACAGGCGCCGGTTGTCGGCCATGCGCACGCTGACCAGGGAGGAATCCGGCATGTCGCCCACGCGCACGGCGCAGTCATAACCTTCGCCGGCGATGTCCACCACACGGTCGCTGAGGTTCAGTGAGATCGTCACATCGGCGTGCAGTTCGCGGAACTTCGGCACCAGGGGCGCCACATGGCGGCGGCCGAAACCGGCCGGCGCCGTGATGCGCAGGTGGCCGCTGGCCTTGACGCCGCCGGCCGAGACACTGGCTTCGGCGTTGGCTACATCGGTGAGCAAGCGCTGGCAATCTTCCAGGAAGGCGCTGCCCTCGTGGGTCAGGCTGATGCGGCGGGTGGTACGCACCAGCAGCTTGACGCCCAGGCGCTCCTCCAGCGCGTCCAGCCGCCGGCCCATGATGGCCGGTGCCACACCCTCGGCCTGGGCGGCAGCGGTCAGACTGCCGCGCGTGGCCACCGAGACAAAGGACTCCATTTGCTTGAGCTTGTCCATCGGGCAATTATGTCTCTGCGTGCTTCTAATTGACGAAAAACGAGACGGATTTGTTCATTTTTGAGAAAATCCTGGCACAACTTCCCAGGCGCCCGTGGACTCTTCACCTGCCTCCATCTACCCCGAAAGCCTGCCCAGGCTGGAGGAAGATGCCATCCAGGCGCGCATGATGCGCGAGCTCTTCTCGCGCACGCGCGAATCGGCCCTGGTGGGTTTCATGCCGGTCTTCCTGATCGTCTGGTCGCACTGGGCGGCCCAGCCGCTCGCGCAGTTGTGGCTGTGGGCCGGCTGTGCCCTGCTGGTGCTGAGCTTTCGTGTGCTGCTGGCCCATGTCTTCCTGGCGGCCCTGCCGCAGACCCAGATCGTGCATGGGCGGCTGTGGTTTGGCTTGGAGTGGCTGGGCTCCGTCGGCCTGGCCGCGGTCTGGGTCGGCAGCATCACCATGGTGGGCACGGGCCAGGTCGATGTGCTGTTCTTCCTGCGCCTGATCTTCATCGTGGCCCTCGTGGCCTTCCTGCTGAGCGCGCTGGGCATCGAGATGCGGCTCTACGCCAGCTTCATGATCGCCATCGTCGCCGGCACCCTGTGGCAGCTGCACCGGCATTACCCGGGCTTCGTCCAGGAACTGCCGGTGGTGAACTGGGCCTTCGTGGTGTATGCGGTCATGCTGCTGGTGCGCAGCCGCGGCGAGCACCGGCGCACGCGCGAATGGGTGCGCGCGCGCCTGACCCAGCGCAAGCTGCTGGACCAGCTGCACCAGAACATCCAGCAGGAACTGCAGATGCACGAGCTGCTGCGCAGCCGCACCCAGGAGCTGGAGGCCACCAACCGCAAACTCGGCGAACTGGCCATCCGCGACAGTCTGACCGGCGCCTTCCGCCGCGGCCATATCGAGGCCGAACTGCGGCGCCAGGTCAAGGCCTGGGAGCGCCAGCCCGAGGATTTTTCCATCCTGCTGCTGGATATCGATTTCTTCAAGCGCGTCAACGACGCCCATGGCCACGCCGTGGGCGACGAGGTGCTGCGGCGCCTGGCGACACGGGCGCAGGAAACGCTGCGCGGCAGTGATATTTTCGGCCGCTGGGGCGGGGAGGAGTTCATCGTGCTGTTGCCGGCCACGCCCCTGTCGCAGGCCGTGGAGGCCGGCGAACGCCTGCGCCTGGCCATCGCCGGCCTGACATTCACGGGTGAAGGCGGGGGGCGCTTCTGCATCACGGTATCGGTCGGCGTGGCCCAGCTGGCGCCCGGCGAAACGGCCGAAACCCTGACCGAGCGTGCCGACAAGGCGCTCTACGCTGCCAAGAGCGCCGGCCGCAACCGCGTGCTGGCCTATGAGCCGGGTCAGACCCAGTTCAGCCACTTGGGGTGAAGGCCGCGTTAAGGGCCGGCTAACAGGGCCTTGTCGAAAAGCGAATTGCCGGCGGCAGCCGGCCGGCGCATGATGGGCGCCCATGAACACCCCCGCTTCCACCCCCACCCTGGCGCTGGACACCTTGCGCGACTGGATCGGCCGCAGCGAATCCCGCGAGGACCAGCTCACCGCCACTCCTGTGGCCGCCCTCTCGGCCACCCTGGACCGCGACGATCCGGCCCCCGTGCCCGGCACCGTGCTGCCGCCGCTGTGGCACTGGCTCTACTTCACGCCGCTGACGCGTCACAGCGAGATCGGCGAGGACGGCCACGCCCGGCGCGGCGGCTTCCTGCCGCCGGTGCCCCTGCCGCGGCGCATGTGGGCCGGCGGTCGGCTCGATTTCCTGCAGCCGCTGCGTGTGGGCGAGAGCGTGCGGCGCGTCTCCACCATCAAGGACGTGACGGTGAAGGAGGGCCGCAGCGGCGCCCTGGTCTTCGTCTGCGTGCGCCATGAATTCAGCAACGCCCAGGGGCTGGCACTGAGCGAAGAGCACGACATCGTCTACCGCGATGCACCGCTGCCTGGGGCTCCCGCCCCGGCGCCGACGCCCGCACCGCGCGACGAGCAGTTCAGCCGCGAGATCGTGCCCGATCCGGTGCTGCTGTTCCGCTACTCGGCGCTCACCTTCAACGGTCACCGCATCCACTACGACCGCAGCTACGTCACGGGTGTGGAGGGTTACCCCGGCCTCATCGTGCACGGCCCGCTGATCGCCACCCTGCTCACCGATCTGCTGCGTCGTCACCTGCCCGGCGCCAAGGTCAAGCGCTTCAGCTTCAAGGCCGTGCGCCCCACCTTCGACATCCATCCCTTCACGGTTTGCGGCAAACGCGAGGGCCAGACCGTCACGCTCTGGGGCCGCGACCACGAAGGCTGGCTCACCATGCAGGCCACGGCCGAGATCGCATAAGCAAGTACACGAACATGAACAAGACCGACAAGTACCAGGACATCCGCGATGCCGTGCGCGCCCTCTGCGCCGAATTCCCTGACGAGTACCACCGCAAGATCGACGCGGCACGCACCTACCCCGAGGAGTTCGTCGACGCCTTGACGAAGGCCGGCTGGCTGGGCGCGCTGATTCCGCAGGAATACGGCGGCTCCGGCCTGGGCCTGACCGAGGCCTCGGTCATCATGGAAGAGATCAACCGCAGCGGCGGCAACGCCGGCGCCTGCCACGGCCAGATGTACAACATGGGCACGCTGCTGCGCCATGGCTCCAAAGCGCAGAAAGAGCTCTACCTGCCCAAGATCGCTTCGGGAGAGTGGCGTCTGCAGTCCATGGGCGTGACCGAGCCCAGCACCGGCACCGACACCACCAAGATCAAGACCACCGCCGTGAAGAAGGGCGACCGTTACGTGGTCAACGGCCAGAAGGTCTGGATCTCGCGTGTGCAGCACTCGGATTTCATGATCCTGCTGGCGCGCACCACGCCGCTGGCCGAGGTGAAGAAAAAGAGCGAAGGCATGTCCATCTTCATGGTGGACCTGCGCCAGGCCGAAAAGACCGGCCTGACCGTGCGGCCCATCCCCAATATGGTCAACCATGAAACGAACGAGCTCTTCTTCGAGAACCTCGAGATCCCGGCCGAGAACCTGATCGGCCAGGAAGGCCAGGGTTTCAAGTACATCCTCGACGGCCTCAACGCCGAGCGCACCCTGATCGCCGCCGAGTGCATCGGCGACGGCTACTGGTTCGTCGATCGCGTGACCAAATACGTGAAGGACCGCGTGGTCTTCGGCCGCCCCACCGGCCAGAACCAGGGCGTGCAGTTCCCCATCGCCGAGAGCTATATCGAGGTGGAGGCCGCCAACCTCATGCGCTGGAAAGCCTGTGAGCTCTTCGATGCGCACCAGCCCTGCGGCGCCGAGGCGAACATGGCCAAGTACCTGGCGGCCAAGGCCTCTTGGGAAGCGGCCAACGTCTGCCTGCAGATGCACGGCGGTTTCGGCTTCGCCTGCGAATACGACATCGAGCGCAAGTTCCGCGAGACGCGGCTGTACCAGGTGGCGCCGATCTCGACCAATCTGATCTTCTCCTACGTGGCCGAGCACCTGCTGGGCCTGCCGAGGTCTTTCTGATGAAGCCGCTCGAAGGCATTACGGTCGTCACGCTGGAGCATGCCATCGCGGCGCCCTTCTGCTCGCGCCAGCTGGCCGACCAGGGCGCGCGGGTCATCAAGGTCGAGCGTCCGGGCAGTGGCGATTTCGCGCGGGGTTACGACAGCCGCGTGAACGGACTGTCCTCGCATTTCACCTGGACCAACCGCTCCAAGGAAAGTCTCTCTCTCGATCTCAAGCACGAGAAAGCCGGCGAGATCATGGACAAGCTGCTCGGCGGCGCCGACGTGCTGGTGCAGAACCTGGCGCCCGGCGCGGCCGCACGCATGGGCCTGTCCTTCGAGGCCCTGCACGAGAAGTACCCCAAGCTCATCGTCTGCGACATCTCGGGTTATGGCGACAGCGGCCCCTATCGCGACAAGAAGGCCTACGACCTGCTGATCCAGAGCGAGGCCGGTTTCTTATCGGTGACGGGCTCGCCCGATGAGCCCGCCAAGGCCGGCTGCTCCATTGCCGACATCGCCGCCGGCATGTACGCCTACACCAACATCCTCACCGCGCTGATCCAGCGCGGCCGCACCGGCCTGGGCCGGCGCATCGACGTCTCCATGCTGGAGAGCATGGCCGAGTGGATGAGTTTCCCCATGTACTACGCGTTTGACGGCGCCGCGCCGCCGCCGCGGGCCGGGGCCTCGCACGCCACCATCTACCCTTATGGTCCTTTTGCCGCCGGCGACGGCAAGAGTGTGATGCTGGGCCTGCAGAACGAGCGCGAGTGGGCCGTGTTCTGCGAGCAGGTCTTGCAACAGCCCGCGCTGGCAAAAGACGCACGCTTCGACGCCAATGCCAAGCGCTCGGCCGCGCGCGCCGAGGTCAAGGCACTGATCGAGGCCGCCTTCGGCAAGCTCAGCGCGGCCCAGGTGATCGAACGACTGGAAGCGGCCGGCATCGCCAACGCCCAGGTCAACACCATGGCCGACCTGTGGGCGCATCCGCAACTGCAGGCGCGCCGGCGCTGGACCGAGGTGAGTTCACCCGCGGGCCCCGTGCCCGCGCTGCTGCCACCCGGTGCGCCGGACGAAACCCATGTGCGCATGGACGCCATCCCCGCCGTGGGCCAGCACAGCGAGGCCATCCTGCGTGAGTTGGGCCTGAGCGCGCAGGAGATCGCCCAACTCAAAACCGAGAACGCCATCTGACATGACAACTGCACCCTCTTCCCAGGCGCTGGCCGAATTCGCCGCCACACTCACCTTCGATGCCATCCCCACGCCGGTGATCCGCCGTACCGAAGATCTGCTGCTGGACTGGTTCGGCTCCTGCCTGGCTGGCAAGAACGCGCGCGCGGTCGAAATCCTGGCCACCTTCGTCGAAAGCATGGGCCCGGTGGACGGCCCGAGCGAGATCCTGATCCACCGTCGCAGCAGCAGCCCGCTGCTGGCCGCCATGGCCAATGCCGCGGCCTCGCACGTGGCCGAGCAGGACGATGTGCACAACGGCTCGGTGTTCCACCCCGCGACCGTTGTGTTTCCGCCGGCGCTGGCGGTGGCTCAGGCCCTGGGCCGTTCGGGCCAGGAGCTGCTGACGGCCTGCGTGGCCGGCTACGAAGTGGGCATACGCGTGGGCGAATTCCTCGGCCGCTCGCACTACAAGGTCTTTCACACCACGGGCACGGCCGGCACGCTGGCGGCCGCCGCGGCGGTGGGCCATCTGCTGCGCCTGACGCCCGAGCAGATGTTGAACGCCTTCGGCTCGGCCGGCACCCAGTCAGCCGGCCTGTGGGAGTTCCTGCGTGACGCGGCGGACTCCAAGCAGCTGCACACGGCGCATGCGGCCGGTGCCGGCCTCACCGCCGCCTACCTGGCGCAAAAGGGTTTCACCGGTGCGCGTCGTATCCTCGAAGGCCCGCAGGGCCTGGCGGCCGGCATGTCCAGCGATGCGGACCTGAGCAAGCTCACCGATGGCCTGGGCACGCGCTGGGCCACGGCCGAGACCTCCTTCAAGTTCCACGCATCCTGCCGCCACACGCACCCGGCGGCTGACGCGTTGCAGCAGGTATTGCGCGAGCACCAGCTCAAGGCCGCTGATGTCAAGCGCGTGACCGCGCTGGTGCACCAGGGGGCGATCGACGTGCTGGGCCCGGTGACCGATCCGCAGACCGTGCACCAGAGCAAGTTCTCCATGGGCACGGTGCTGGGGCTGGTGGCCGTGCTGGGCCGCGCGGGCCTGAGCGAATTCGACGCCAGTTTCAAATCCGGCGACGTGACGGCTTTTCACGACAAGGTCGTCATGGAACTCGACCCCGAGGTGGACGGTGCCTATCCGGCGCGCTGGATCGGCAAGGTGCGCGTGGAAACCACGGATGGCCGCTTACTGCAGGGCCGCGTGGACGAGCCCAAGGGCGATCCGGGCAACACCCTGAGCCGCCCCGAACTGGAAGACAAGGCCCTGCGCCTGGCCCTCTACCACGGGGGTGCCAGCGAGGCCGAGATGCGCGTGGCCATGGCCGGCCTGTGGAATATCACGGCCGTCCCTAAAGTGGGGCGCTTGCTGTCCTGAGGGCTTGTACGGGATATTCACATCCTAGGGATGACCCGGCTTGTCGCCCCATGGCATCTGAATCACCATAGGTACCATAAGAAGGAAAAGGGAGTTCCCCATTCATCCAAGCACGAGGACGACAAACCATGAACCTGAACCGCAGAATCTTCACCGCCGTGGCCGTGGCCTCCACCCTGGCCCTGGGCAGCGGCCTGGCCCAGGCCCAGGCCTATCCGGCCAAGCCGATTTCGCTGGTGGTGCCCTTCTCCGCCGGCGGCCCCACCGACATCGTGGCCCGCACCCTGGCCGCCACCATGACCAAGTCGCTGGGCCAGAGCGTGGTGGTGGAAAACAAGGCCGGCGCGGGCGGCACCATCGCCGCCAGCCAGGTCATGAAGGCCGCGCCGGACGGCTACACCTTCCTGATCCACCACAACGGCATGGCCACCGCGCCGGCCCTGTACCGCAAGCTGGCGTACAACCCCGTGACCGATTTCGAGCACGTGGGCAATGTGGTGGACGTGCCCATGACCATGCTGGCACGCAAGGACATGGCGGCCAAGAACCTCGCGGAGCTGGTGAGCCACATCAAGGCCAACGCCGACAAGATCAACCTGGCCAACGCCGGCCTGGGCGCCGTCTCGCACCTGTGCGGCACGCTGTTCCAGCAGTCGCTGGGCGTGACCCTGACCACCGTGCCTTTCCAGGGCACCGGCCCGGCGCTCAATGCGTTGCTGGGCGGCCAGGTCGACCTGCTGTGCGACCAGACCACCAACACCGTGCCGCACATCAAGGCCGGCACCGTCAAGCTTTACGGTGTCACCAGCAAGCAGCGCATCAAGGCCCTGCCCGATGCGCCCACCATGCATGAGGCCGGCATCAAGGACTTCGAGGTCATCGTCTGGCACGGCGTCTACGCACCCAAGGGCACGCCGGCGGCCGTGATCCAGAAATTCGGCGACGCCATGCGCGCCGCCCTCAAGGACCCGGCCTTCGTGGACCGCATGGCGCAACTCGGCGGCGAGATTCCCCCGGCGGGCCGCCAGTCCTCCGAAGGTCAGCGCGCCTGGTTGACGGCCGAAGTCGACAAGTGGGGCAAGGCCATCCGCGCCGCCGGCCAGTTCGCCGACTGATCGTTGCGGCACGAGCCATGCAAAACGCCGGGTTCGCCCGGCGTTTTGCATAGACTCCAGTTTTAGAGGGAAAGAATATGAGTCACGGCATCATCGTCAAGCAACGGGTGGCCGCCCATGCCGCTGGCGTCGAGGCACTCAGGAACCTGTCGGCCTCGGTCGTCAGCGATGTCACGGGCCGGGTGGTGGGCACGGTCGGCTTGCGCCCGGTCAACCGTACACCGGTCAGCGTATGCGGCAATGCCGTGACCGTGCAGGTGCGGGCGGGTGACAACCTGCTGATCTGGAAGGCGCTGGACATGCTGCAGCCCGGCGACGTGCTGGTGGTGGACGGCGAGGCCGATGTGTCGCGCGCCCTGGTCGGCGAGATCATGATGAAGTACGCCCGCAGCCAGGGTGCGCTGGCCTTCGTGATCGACGCCGCGGTGCGCGATGTCGACGCCTTCGAGACGGAGCGCTTCCCGTGCTGGGCGCGCGGCGTCAATCTGCGCGGTCCCTACAAGGACGGGCCGGGCGCCACCAATGTGCCGGTCACGATCGGCGGCATGGTGGTCCACCCGGGCGACATCATCGTGGGCGATTCCGACGGCCTGGTGGCCATCGCACCCGCCGATGCGCTGGAGATCAGCCGCAAGGCGCGCGAAAAGCTCGCTGCCGAGCAGAGGATGATGGACGAAATCGAGCGCGGCACCCTCTCCACCGCCTGGGTGGACGTGGCACTGAAGCAGAAGGGCGTGTGAGATGACGGTGCCGCTGGAGTAGCATGGTCTGCAGAGTCCCCGTCCATCAGCCCTTAACACCATGACCGATCTTGTTGTCCGCCGCCTGCTCGTCGACATGGATGCGCCCATGGCGCGTCATTGGTGCGCTGGCGACCCCTTGCGCACCGCCTTCTTCAACGCCCTGTCCATGAGTTTCCCGGTGGGGGAACAGTTCTTCATCGATGCCGTGCGCCAGGGTTACCAGGCCTTGCCCGGCGATCTGCAGGCGCAGTTCAAGGCGGAGGTACAGGGTTTCGTCGGCCAGGAAGCCACCCACCGCCGGCTGCACGAGCTGTACAACCAGCAGCTGGGCAAGCAGGGCCTGGAGAACCGCTGGGGCCCGCGCGCGCAGCAGCGCCTCAAGCTGCTGCAAGACCTGGACCCGCGGCACCCGCTGGCCATCACTGCGGCCAACGAACACTTCACGGCCATCTTTGCCGACTGGCTGCTCAAGCACCCCGAGGTGCTCGGCAGCGTTGACCGCCGGCTGGCCACGCTGTGGCTGTGGCACAGCGCCGAGGAAGCGGAGCATCGTTGCACGGCCTTCGGCCTCTACCAGGCGCTGGGTGGCAACGAGGCCTGGCGCATCACCTGGTTCCGTCGCGCGACGATGTTCTTCATCGGCGACCTGCTGCGCCAGACGGTGCTCAACCTGCGGCGCGATAAAACGCTCTGGCGCTGGCGAACCTGGCGCAGTGCCGCAAGCTTTCTCTTTGGCAAGCAGGGCCTGGTGCGCTGCACCTTCAAGCCCTGGCGCGACTACCTGCGCGCTGATTTCCACCCGGCGCAGCATGATGCCTTGGCATCACGCCAGTGGCTGGAGGCCAATCGCGCGGCCTACACGCCCGTCACGGGCTGAGGCCGGCCGCGTCTGTCAGAAAGAGGAGTGGAGTTCGCGTCTGGCCTGGTGCTCTGCCATCGCGAAGTTGGCGATGGCTATCACCAGCGACACGCCCAGGGCCAGCAGGCCGATGACCAGCGCTTTCATGCTCGGCGCCGCCAGGCCCAGCAGGGTGAACAGGACGAAGGCGGCCAGCAGCGAGATCTTGAAACGGAACAGCAGGGTGTGGTGCATGGGGTGGTCAGAGCGTTGAAGCGCTCTCTTGCAGTCAAGACCCGTCATTGTCCGGATGGGCGGCTGCGCAGACAAGCGGGAATCCGTATCAGCGGTAACGAAGCGTAGGGGCTTCGGCCGTCCAGCGCAGACACGCTCCCCTACGCGCCACCGCCCTGCTCGCATCCTCCACCAGCAAGTCCACCAGCTCCCTTGCATAAGCCGGCAAGGCGTCCAGGCTGCGCACCACGATCTGCAGGGCGCGTTCGGCCCAGGGGTCGGCCAGGGGCACGATGCTGATGGCCATGGTCTGGGCGTGGCGGTGCGCGGCCGAGCCCGGCAGGATGGCCACGCCCACCGCGGCCTCCACCATACGACAGGCCGCCTCGAAGTTGCTGACCTGGATGCGCTGCTGCATGGGGCGGTGCAGGCCTTCGCAGATCTGCTGCAGGAAGGCGCGGATGGCGCTGCTCTCGTGCAGGCCCACGTGGTCGAAGTCCAGCGTGTCGGCAAAGCTCACGGCGGCGGCGCCGGCGAGCTTGTGGCCGTTGGGCACCACCAGCACCAGGCGGTCGCGCC
This sequence comes from uncultured Hylemonella sp., assembly GCA_963512175.1. GTDB lineage: Bacteria > Pseudomonadota > Gammaproteobacteria > Burkholderiales > Burkholderiaceae_C > Hylemonella. The sequence goes on from CAUPLI010000014.1 coordinate 15,475, forward strand.
GGTAGGGCAGCACCTGCAGGTTCTCGGTGCGCACCAGGCCGGCCACGATGCCGATGTCGGTCTGGCCCTCCGACACCGCACGCACGATGTCGTGGCTCAGGCGTTCCTGCAGGTCCACGTTCACGTCCGGGTGGGCCAGCAGGTAAGAGCGCAGTACGGGCGGCAAAAACTCGCCCAGGGCCGTGGTGTTGGCGTGCACACGCAGGTGGCCGCGGATGCCGCGCGCGTATTCCTGCAGGTCGGTGCGCAGGTGCTCCAGCTGGCCCAGCACCAGGCGGGCGTGGTGCACGAAGGCCTGGCCCGGCGGCGTGAGCGTCACGCCCTGGGAGCTGCGGTGCAGCAGCTTGACACCCAGGCTTTCCTCGATGGCCTTGATGCGGGTGCTGGCCGCCGGGGCCGACATATGGGCCGCCTCGGCGCCCTTGGTCAGGCTGTCGGCTTCGGCGATGCGCACCATGAGGCGCAGGTCGACCAGGTCGAAGGGGATGGACATGAATGGCTGTCAGTAAGCAGAAGATGCTGCAGAAAACCGGCGGATCGCGCCACCGGCCGGAAACTGCCCAAATTATGCCTGCCAGGGCTCAAAAGCTGATTAGATACTTTTTGTTCTCAATTTATGCATATTTTTTGTATTAATGGAAGCTAAAGTATCAAATAAAGTGGAGGCATGGAAAAAACCCGCGCCCCTGCCACGTCCCAGCCCAAAGCCGTGCTGTTTGACGCCTACGGCACCCTGTTCGACGTCTACAGCGTCGGCCTCGTGGCGGAGCAGCTGTTTCCCGGCCAGGGCCAGGCCCTGGGCCAGCTCTGGCGCGAGAAGCAGATTGAATACACGCGCCTGGTCACCACCAGCAACCACGGCTCGCACTACCAGCCCTTCTGGCAGCTCACGCTCGCCGGCCTGCGTTACGCCTGCAAGCGCCTCAAGCTCACCCTCACGCCCGAGGCCGAGCTGCAGCTGATGAACCAGTACCGCCATCTGAGCGCCTTCCCGGAAAACCGCGACGTGCTGCAGGCCCTGAAGGCGCGCGGCATCACCACCGGCATTCTTTCCAACGGCGACCCCGAGATGCTGGGCATCGCCGTGCGCAGCGCGGGCCTGGAAGGCCTGCTGGACCACGTGATCAGCGTGGACGCCGTGCGCAAGTACAAGACCCACCCCGAGGCGTATGCCCTGGGCGAGCAGGCGACCGGCCTGCGCGCCGCGCAGATCGTCTTCGTCAGCAGCAACAGCTGGGACGCACTGGCCGCCACCTGGTACGGCTACCGGACCCTGTGGGTCAACCGTTATGCGCTGCCCTTCGAGGAACTGGGCACCCAGCCCACGCGCACCGGCAACACGCTCAATGACGTGCTGGGTTTCTTCCCGGCCGAATGATTCTGAAACTTGGAGTTAAGACCATGACGCAACGCACCCCCGCCCACCGGCTGCAAGTCGCCACCCAGCTGTACCGCTTCATCGAAGACAAGGTGTTGCCGGGCACCGGCATCAGCAGCGCCGCTTTCTGGAAGGGTTTCGACGCCATCGCCCACGAACTGGGCCCCAAGAATGCCGCCCTGCTGGCCGAGCGCGACCGCCTGCAGCTGGAGATGGACGCCTGGCACAAGGCCCATCCCGGCCCCATCCAGGACATGAAGGCCTACCGCGCCTTCCTGGAAAAGACCGGTTACCTGGTGCCCGTGCCCGCGCAGGTGGACAGCGACACCACCAACGTGGACGCCGAACTGGCCGTGCAGGCCGGCCCGCAGCTGGTGGTGCCCATCCTGAACGCGCGCTACGCGCTCAACGCCGCCAACGCGCGCTGGGGTTCGCTGTACGACGCGCTCTACGGCACCGATGCCCTGCCCGAAGACGGTGGCGCCACCAAGGCCGGCCCGGATGGCAAGAGCTACAACCCCGTGCGCGGCGCCAAGGTCATCGAATACGCGCGCCACGTGCTGGACCGCGTGGCCCCGCTGAAGAAGGGCTCGCACGTCGACGCCACCGCCTACACGGTGGAAGGCGGCAAGCTCAAGGTCGCGCTGAAAGACGGCAGCAAGTACTGCCTGGTCGACGCGCACAAGTTCGTCGGCTACCAGGGCAGCGCCGTGGCGCCCTCGGCCGTGCTGCTGCGCAACAACGGCATCCACATCGAGATCCAGTTCGATCGCAGCACGCCCATCGGCCGCAGCGATGCCGCCGGCGTGAGCGACCTGCTGGTCGAAGCCGCGCTCTCCACCATCCTGGACCTGGAAGACTCCGTGGCCGTGGTCGATGCCGACGACAAGGTGCTGGCCTATGACAACTGGCTGGGCATCCTCAAGGGCACGCTGACCGAGGAAGTGGCCAAGGGCGGCAAGACCTTCGTGCGCCGCCTCAACGCCGACCGCATCTACAAGGGCGCCAACGGCGAAGAGATCCGGCTGCACGGCCGCTCGCTGCTCTTCGTGCGCAACGTCGGCCACCTGATGACCAACCCGGCCATCCTCTACGGCGACGGCAACGAGATCCATGAAGGCATCATGGACGCCGTCATCACCACCACCATCGCCCTGCACGACCTCAAGGGCCTGACGCAGAACGGCGTGCGCAACTCGCGCACCGGCTCCATCTACATCGTCAAGCCCAAGATGCACGGCCCCGCCGAAGTGGGCTTCGCTTCCGAACTGTTCGCCCGCGTCGAGCAGCTGCTGGGCCTGGCCGAGAACACCGTGAAGCTGGGCATCATGGACGAAGAGCGCCGTACCAGCGTCAACCTCAAGGCCTGCATCGCTGCCGCCAAGAGCCGCGTGGCCTTCATCAACACCGGTTTCCTGGACCGCACCGGCGACGAGATGCACACCGCCATGTACGCTGGCCCCATGATCCGCAAGGCCGCCATGAAGGGCACCGAGTGGATCGCCGCCTACGAACAGAGCAACGTGCTCGAAGGCCTGGCCTGCGGCCTCAAGGGCCGCGCGCAGATCGGCAAGGGCATGTGGGCCATGCCCGACCTCATGGCCGCCATGCTCAAGCAGAAGATCGTGCACCCGCAGGCCGGCGCCAACACCGCCTGGGTGCCCTCGCCCACCGCCGCCACCCTGCACGCGCTGCACTACCACCAGGTCAACGTGGCCGACATCCAGGACGAGCTGGAGCTGCAGGCCACCGCCAAGAACTTCAAAGCCCTGGAAGACAAGCTGCTCACGGGTCTCTTGACCATCCCCGTCGCGACCAAGCCCAACTGGAGCGCCGAGGAGATCAAGGAAGAGATCGAGAACAATGCCCAGGGCATCCTGGGTTATGTGGTGCGCTGGATCGACCAGGGCGTGGGCTGCTCCAAGGTGCCCGACATCCACAACGTCGGCCTCATGGAAGACCGCGCCACCCTGCGCATCTCCAGCCAGCACATCGCCAACTGGCTGCTGCACGGCATCGTCACGGAAGCCCAGGTGCGCGCCGCCTTCGAGCGCATGGCCGCGGTGGTGGACCAGCAGAACGCCGGCGACCCCTTCTACAAAAAGATGGCCGGCAACTTCGCCACCTCCATGGCCTACAAGGCCGCTGCCGACCTGGTCTTCAAGGGCCTGGAGCAGCCCAGCGGCTACACCGAGCCGCTGCTGCACGCCTGGCGCCTCAAGGTCAAGGCCGCGGCTTAAACGCACAAAGACCCGGGGAGACGGACGGCGCCTGCGGGCGCCGTTTTTTATGGTCGCGGCATATCCCTCGGTGCACGTCTGCCAAGCAAAGCCCGCACAATCCACGCATGGACGGCCTGCAGCCCCTGATCGATTTCGTCGCCAAGCACCCGCGCCTGTTGGTCATCACCGGCGCCGGCTGCAGCACCGCCGCCGGCATCCCCGATTACCGCGATGAAAACGGCGCCTGGAAACGTAGCGAACCCATGCGCTACCAGCTTTTCGTGGGTAATGCCGTGGCGCGCCAGCGCTACTGGGCGCGCAGCATGCTGGGCTGGCGCACTATGGCCCATGCACTACCCACGGTTGCGCACCACGCGCTGGCGCAGCTGGAGCGTGCGGGTCGTATCAACTTGCTCGTGACGCAGAACGTCGACGGCCTGCACCAGGCCGCCGGCAGCCAGGCCGTGGTGGACCTGCATGGTCGTATCGACACCGTGTGTTGCCTGGGCTGCGGCGCACGTTCTCCACGCCGCGCGCTGCAGGATGAACTGATGGCCCGCAACCCGGACTGGCTGGCCCTCGACGCGCGCAGCCTGCCCGATGGTGATGCCGACCTCGACGGCCTGGATTTCGCGGCCTTTGATGTGCCCAATTGCCCGGACTGTGGTGGTTTGCTCAAACCGGATGTGGTCTTCTTCGGTGAGAGCGTGCCGCGCGAACGAGTGGCTGCCGTGCGCGTTGCACTGGCCCAGGCCGATGCCGTGCTGGTGGCCGGCTCTTCGCTGATGGTGTATTCGGGCTACCGATTTGTGGAGGAAGCCGTGGCGGCTGGCAAGCAGGTGGGTGCAGTCAACAAAGGGCGTACGCGAGCAGACCCGGTATTGGCGCTCAAAGTGGAGCATGAAGTAGGCATGGCACTCGAAGGGCTGGCCAGGGAAGTGACCTCCTTCGACGTTGCGCCGGCTGATCTCGGCTGATCGTCGCAGCGGCAACGACTGTCGAAAGATGTCAGCATTCGACCCTGAGTGGACGGTCGCTCGAAACGAAAGCGGACGCTCAATGTCTGAATTCACCGGCCTGTACGGCTTCCCCCGTGGTGCGAGCATCCATCGAGTACGGTGTCACTCACTTTCGGCCTCGCGTGAATAGGAAGTACAACAAGAAGAGCGGCCATACCGTCGCGATCCCGGCCCCGGCGCCAATGCGCATTAGCACAGAATCCGAGTACTTGCTGCGCCCGACAAAGGGGATGCTGCCGATCCCGCTTAGCCCGTAGAAGACGGCCGCCAAGAAGATAAGGACGCCGCCCCACTGGTAGAGGGCGAACAGGGTGCTCATGCTGCCGGATGTTCGACTTGATCGGCGCACGAGCGGCGAGTGCGCGAAGCGTACGGACGCGCCCGTGCGTCCGTGTCGACGAAGCTGTTAGCCTTCATTGGCGAGCTCCTTGATCGCATAGAGTTGATACAAACCACCCAAGTCGTTTTCTTTTGGAAACGTGCCGACGACGTAAATGCCCGCGAACGGCGTCGCCATCGTGGTTCTTCCTTCCAACAGTTTCTCTAGAGAGCTCAGGCGCGTAACTCCAGGAGGAATGTCAACAAGCAGCACGACGTTCGAGCCATAGCGTTTCAACGACTTTTGCTGAATACGCGCAACAACCGCGTTGGCGAGGCTCTTGTCGGGTGCGGCTCCAACCCAATGCGTCGGCGGGTTGGGTGCACCCCGCGCTTGCTTCCAGAGAAACGCGGCATGCGCGCCGTCGTAGTACGCACCCGTAACTTCCACGAGAAGCTCCCGACCACGATATGAGTAGACGAGGTCGGGGGCTTCGCCTGCTCTGCGGACGAAGGTACAAGTGTGCCCCGTCGATTGAGACAACCACTCAGCGAACTCGTCACCGACGGCTTGCTCGAACTGTTGGAGAACGGGGTCCATGGTTGCGGGCTAACGTAGAAGTGACCGGCGGGCAATAGGTACGCAACAGCGTTCCGCGAGAACGTCCATGTCGACTGCCATGTGCGCTATCTTTTAACTCAAGCAGCGTACCTTGTCCATCACAAGCAATGTCCGCAACGTGGATTGCAGTCTGATAGGCTGCCCCTGGCCGAATCCAGCCGCCGTCCAAGGGCCGCATGCGACCAAAGCACGCACATCGAGCGCGACAAGCTTGCAAGCGCCCTCGGTCATACTTCCCACGGGCTCCCCGCCTTGGGGCGCAGCGGCAACAAGGAACGAGCGTGCAATCTGCCAGTGACCAGTGGTTCGACGAGGCCTACTACCAGCGCTACTACTTCGACAAGAAGACCAGCGGGGTGGACCCCGCGCATGTGGCGCGGCTGGGTGCTTTCGTGTGCAGCTACCTCAAGTACCTGCGCGTGCCGGTGCGGCGGGTGCTGGACGTGGGCTGCGGCATCGGCCTGTGGCGCGAGGCGCTGGCGCTGCACTTTCCCGAGGCGAAGTACCACGGCGTGGAGGTCAGCGATTACCTCTGCGCGCGCTACGGCTGGGAGCGCGGTTCGGTGGTGGACTACCGCAGCGCCGAGCCGTTCGACCTGGTGATCTGCCAGGGTGTGCTGCCCTACCTGAACGAGGCCGACCTGAAGCGGGCGCTGCACAACCTGGGCACGCTGAGCCGGGGCGCGCTGTATGTGGAAGCCGTGACGCGCGAGGACTACGAGCGTGACACCATCGACGAGACACTGACCGACCCGCGCCTGTTCCGTCATTCCGGCCAGCTGTACCGGCGTGGCCTGTCGCAAGGGTTCACCGAGCTGGGCGGTGGCATCTGGCTGAGCCGCCAGGCCGAAGTGCCGCTGTTCGAACTCGAGTGCGCGGGCGGCTGCTGACCCGCATCCCATCGCCATAGCCAAGGCTCACTCCCCGCCACCGAACAGGTCCCGAAACTTCTGCGCCGCATCCCCCGTGCCTGCCTCCTTGCCCATCGGCACCCCCTTCGGATACTCCTCCGCAATCCGGTCTTCCCAATAGGTCGTCGGATTCGGCGCGCTGCACAGCCGGCGAAAGACTTCTTGCGGCACCTGCTTGTAAGCCTGCACCGTTTTGCTGTCCCAGTGCAGGTCCAGCTGCTGGGTGGTCTCGTCGTAGTCCGCGCGGCGGATGCGGCCCATGGTGAAGGTCTTGGTCTGCATGGCCCATTCTCCCCGGCGCTAAGGCCTAGCGCAAGGTGGCTTCAGCCTGCGTCGGCTACCGGCGTGAGCAGGGTCTCGCCCGTGGCCACAAGCTTTTCCTCGCCGTTCTGAACCGCATACAGCTCGCAGGCCGTGAAGACCTGGGTCTTGCCGGGTTTGACCACGCGGGCCCGCGCGATGAAACGCTCGCCTACGGCGGGGCGCAGGCAATTGACGCTGTAGTGCACGGCCAGCACGCGCCCGGCCACAGTGGCGGCGGCGAAGCCGCAGGCGGTGTCGATCAGCGCGCCCACCAAACCGGCGTGCATGAAACCCGCGTATTGCCCGAAATCGGCACGCCAGGCCAGCTGGAGTTCGGCCTTGCCGGCTTCAGCATGCGTGAGTTCGATGCCGGCCCAGCGGTTGAAGGCGGCCTGCTGGTTGACGGCGCGCAGTTGTGCCAGTGACGCTTGGGGGTTCGACATGGGGGCTCCCGGTTGGCAGAGGTCACCTCAATGTAGTGAGGGCTGCGGCCCGGGCCTGTCGCTGCCGCGACGACGTCTATTTGTTCGTCGGCCTGCCGGTAGCGGTCGTCGTGCTGGCCGTCGTCGCCGGCATCGGCGTGGCCGCCGCCGTCACGCGTGCCTGATTGGCCTTGGCCAGGCGCGGCGCATTGCCGCCGCTGGTTTCACCCAGGCTGTAGCTGAGGGTGGCCGCACTGCCCTGGCCGTTGATGCGCATGGGGATGTTGATGCCTGCCAGTTCGGCCAGCTCGCCCGCGCTGGCGCGCCTCAGACCCGGCGCCACCGTGGCATCGAGCCAGCCGTCGACCTGCAAGCTTTCGAGGTCCAGGTCCACTTCGCCCTTGCCCGTGAAGAGAGGCGACTTGAACAGCAGGTCTTCGCTGCGCGCTTTGCCCTGTGTCAGGGTCACGCTGGCCTTGAGTTCGTTGTAGGCGGTGCTTTCGGTCAGGCGCACGCTGTCGCGGCGCTCGGCACCGGCAATACCCAGCTGGTCCTTGCCCGCCAGCAGGGCTTCACCCAGCTGCACACCGGCCAGCGTGCCGCGTGTGAGCGCCAGGCTGGCCGTGCCCGTGAGCGACTGGCGCAGCGCTTGCAGCGTGGCGCCCTGCGCGTTCAGGTCGAACACCAGGTTGCCCTTGCCGCTGAGATGGGCCTCGCTGCCCGACAGGTCGGCCAGCAGCGCATCGATCTGCACCCCTGTGAATTTCTGGCGCACGCTGAGTTGCGGTGTCTCTCCTGCCGTGAGAGTCAGGCCACCTTGCAGGCTGCCGCCATAGAGCTGTGCCGAGAGCGGCTCCACGCTCAGCGTGCCCGAGGCGGCGCGCAGCTCGGTGGCGAACTGGCTGGCCTGCAAGCGCGCCACACGCAGGGACTCGCTGCGCAGCTTGCCGCGCAGGTTCAGGGTCTTGAGCGCGTCGAAATCTTTCGCCTGCGTGCTTTCCTGCAGGCGGCGTGTCCAGTCGCTCACCAGATACCGGTCCAGGTCCAGCGTGGTGGCCGCGAGGTCAAAGGTCCAGGCCGGGGCCTTGAAGTCCTGCAGCTGCACGCGGCCGCTGAGCTGGCTGTCGTCCACGCCGGCCTTGAGGTCCAGCGTCACGTCCTGCGTGGCCAGGGCGGCCTGCAGCTTGCCGCTGGCCGTGGCCTGCAGGCGCGCGGCCAGCAGGGGGTGGCTGGCGCTCCAGCTGGTGTTGAGGGCGTCGAGTTGCAACAGACGCTTCTCGGTGTCGTAGAGCAGGGGGCTGTTGCCGCGCCCCTGCAGCAGACCACCGGCGTGCTTGAACTCCAGGCTGGCCTGAACGTCGGCGCTCTTCCAGCTCTTGGCGCCGGCTTCGATGGCCGGTGCCTGCAATGTGGCGGCCAGGACGGACTGGTCGCGTGTGATGCGGCCCTCCAGGGCGAGGGTGCTGGCCTGCCAGAGGTCGCGCGTGAGCTGCACGCGCGTGGCGGCCAGCTTGCCTTCGAAGGGGTCTTGCGCCAGCCGGCCGCGCGCCGTGGCGCTGAAGGGCTCCAGCACCAGCCGGTGCTGATCCGGCCAGGCCGTGAGCCGGCCGCGCCAGTCCAGCAGCAGCTCGTTGAAGCCGCCGGCATCACCCTGCGCCTGGCCTTCCATCTGGGACAGCTCGTAGCGATGGGTGGCGTGGTCGTAGAGCAGTTGCGCGTTCAGGCGCAACTGCAGGTCCAGCTGCGGTTGCACCGACTGCAGGCGCAGGCTGGCTTGCACCTGGCCGGCCGTGGCGTCGGCCAGGCGGCCGGTTTCGAGGTTCAGCTCGTGCACGAAATAGGCCTGGCCCGAGGCCTCGTCATGGAGGTTGAGCGTGGAGTCGAGCACGCGCACTTTCTCCACCGCGAACTGGAGTTCACCCATCCAGTCGGCCGGCTGCAGCAGGTCGTCGAAATTGGTGCTGCCGTCGGGGTGGCGCAGCAGGTTGGCGTGCACGCTGTCGAGCACGATGCGTTCCACCTGCACCTGCTTGGTGAGCAGGGGCCACCAGGCGACGTAGAGCCGCGCGTTCTCCACCGAGGCGAACTTGCGGCTGCTGTTGCGCTGGCTCAGGCTGAGCTTGCCGGTCTGCAGGCCCAGCTGGGGGAACCAGGTGACGTGGATGTCACCTTCGAGCACCAGGTCGCGCTGCTTGTGGGTCTTGACGTAGTCGACGATCTGCGATTTGAAGTCGTTGGCGTCGAGCAGATGGAAGGCCAGGCTCACGAGGCCGCCGATCAGCATCAGCATCAGCACCAGGCTGCCCAGCGCGTGGCGCCAGTGCTCCTTGGCATACCCCTCGGCAAAGGGCAGCTTGACCGGGGTGATGTAAGCGAGCGTGACGCCGATTACCCCGTACCAGCCCAGGAATGCGAGCTTGAGCGAACCCGCCTGAGCGGGTGCGGGTGCAGGAGGCGCTTTCTTGCCGGGCTTGCTCATGGTGCGGGGGGAAAGACAGGGACAACCATTCTTGATGAAGTGGCTGTTGCAGTCTGTAAGTTGTGGTAACGACGGCGTGGCGTGATGCGGCCTGCGGTGTCAGGCCGGTTTTTTCCTCTTGAGAAAAAACCAGGCATACAGCGCGGCCAGCAGCAGCACGTTGCCGAAGAAGATGCGCGGGTCGCTCCAGGGCACGCCGTCGACGCGCAGATCCGAGAGCGGCCACAGGAAGGGCGTGGGGAAGAACGCTTCGCTGTGCGTGAAGATGTCTACCGCGATGTGCAGGCCCCAGGCCCCCAGTTCCATGAAGGGCTTGCCGCGCACGATCCACACCAGCGCGAACACGGCCGCGAACACCACCAGGCTGTGCGTGGCGTTGTAGAGGCTGTACACGTAGGCCGGGATGAGCGAGGGGTCCGGCGGGTGGCCCAGGCCGTTGAAAAAATCCAGGCCATGGACCCGCAGGCCGTTGGCGAAGACCAGGCCAAAGGAAAAGAGGTCGGGTGCGGTGCCGATGGCGAAGGCGGTCCAGAAGCTGCGCCGGTTGGCGCGGCCCAGCGCGAGGCCGCCCCAGAGTCCGTGCGAGACGATGTCCATGTGGGGGGATGCACCCGGCCCGACTACGACAGCATCAGCAGCACCAGCCCCAGCGCCGCCGGCAAGGCCTGAATGAAGAGGATCTTGCGGCTGGCGGTGGCCGCCCCGTACAGGCCGGCGATCAGCACGCAGAGGAGGAAGAAGACCTGGATGCTGATGCCCGCCGCGCCCAGGCTCAGCCCCCAGAGCAGGCCCGCTGCCAGAAAGCCGTTGTACAGGCCCTGGTTGGCGGCCAGCACCTTGGAGGCCTGGGCTTTCTCCAGCGTCTGGCCGAAGGCCTTCAGGCCGGCCGGCTTGTCCCAGAGGAACATTTCCAGCACGAGGAACCAGATGTGCAGCAGGGCGACGAGGCCGATGACAATGGCGGCAAGAACAGACATGGTGTTTCCTTCGGGTGGGGTGCGCAGGTGTGGAACGATACCGCAGGCGCAGACCGCCGGGGAAAAGCGTCCGCTGCGCTAGCCGGTCAGGGCGTCAACTTCCTGCCGCGTGGTCCAGGCGATGGGGTCGCGGCCCAGCACGTCGTGCAGGTCCAGTCGCAGGGCCAGGGCCGTGGTGTCGGGAAAGGTCCCGGCCAGATCCTCGTCGGTGTAGCCCATCTCCATGGCGCGGCAGCGCCACACCGCCAGGTGCAGGATGCCGCTCAGGGGCTCGTAGTTGTCGCGCTCGAAAGGCGCGTCCTGGTGTTCCAGGATGTCCACCAGGGCCTGCGGCAGCTGCCAGGCGCGCGCCAGGTCGGCCCCGACCTGGGCGTAGTTGTAGCCGACCAGCTCGTATTCGGCGCTGTGCCGCTGCGGAGCGTACAGGGGCAAACGACGGTCGAGCTCTTCCATCTGCCTGGGCATGCCCAGGTGCATGACCAGCATGCCCAGGCCGTGCAGCAGCCCGGCCGTGAAGGGCGACACCGTATGGCGGGCCCCCTTGGCCAGGTGCCGCGTGAGCTTGGCCACGTTCAGGCTGTAGCGCCAGAAGCGCGGCATGTCCACGTTGCCGACCTGGCGGAAGGCGCTCGTGGCGGCCGCGGCGTAGGCCAGCTCACGCACCTGCTGCAGGCCCACCAGGGCCATCGCCTCGCCTACGCTGGTGATCTGTTTCTGCAGCTGATGGTGGGCCGTGCCGACGAGCTGCAGCAGGCGCGTGGTCAGCACGGGGTCCTGGCCCAGGAGCCGGTTGATCTGGAAGAGATCGGGCTCGTCCCGGTCGAGTTCGGCCAGCAGCAGTGCGATCACGCGGGGAATGCTGGGAAGTGCGGCGGGGGACTGGAGCAGGCTGGCGAGTTCCATGGGGTGCTTCAGAGCGGTCCGTACTGGGTGCTGCCGATGTCGCTTTTCCCGCCGGCGGCAGTGGGGGCGCTGCCCGTCGGTTCGGCGGGGGTCTCGGCGCTGCGGCGGGCCAGGCGCATCCTGGCCTGGGAGACGTCACCCGGGACTTCGCGCGTGCGCATGGCCACACCGGCCTGCTCGGCGCCATCGCTGGCCCGGGCCGGCATGGCGAAGGCGTCGACGGATTCGTCGACGCGCCAGAAGACGCCCTGCAGCGTGACGCCAGCGCGGTTCATGGCGCCGGTCATCATGCGCTGCTCGGCCTGGGCGAAGCTGGCGGTCGTGCCGTTCCATTTGGCTTCGAACAGCTTGCTGACTTCGATCATGGCAATGAAGACCTCGTGCTGCTGGTCGACGTTCACCACCTTGAACTTGTACATATTGGAGAGCACTTCCATGGCCAGCATGCTTTCGCGGATGGACTGGTAGAGCATCTCGCGTCGATAGCGCATGCCCTCGTCGGGTGGCATGCGTTCCGCACGGGCTTCGCGCTGGGCCGGGGCGGCGGACTTCTGGCCGAGCAGGGTTTTGATTTGGGGCAGCATGGGGGTACTCAGGTGGCGATGTCGAGGGGGCGGGTGGCGTCTCAGCGGAATTTCATCCGGGCCTGGAATGCGGCCCAGCAGTTGGCGCAGCGGAAACGGCCGGGCGAGGTCTCCACGCCGCCGGCTTCGGGCCGCTTGGCCTGGCATACACCGATGCAAAAGCGCAGCCTGTCGCGTTGCGGGTCGAGCGAACCCGGCAAGGCGGGTGACATGCGCCCGCGCGCCGCACGGGTTTTCACCTCGGCGGCTTCCGGCAGGGGCTCTGCGATGGCGCTGGACGGGTTCACAACGCGGCCTCGGCCAGCTGCTTCTGTTGCCGTATCCGCCGGGTGTATTCGCGCAGGGCCTCTTCCGCCCGGTCGATCTCGCGGGACGGTGCGGCCCGTGGGGCCCGCAGGCAGTCCTGCAGCACGGAGCTCATGGCGGCCAGGGTGTCATGCCACGCCGTTTCTGCGTCGGTGGCCGGCGGGCGGTGGGCGAGCTCTGCTTGCGGGTGTTCCATGCGTGCTTCCATTCAAGGGCTGGCACGCTGGCAAAAGTGGGGGTGGCAAAACACGGAAACGCGCAGCTGGCGTTTCTGTTTGCGACAAGAGCCGGTCCCGAAACAGACCGTCTTGACTGCAACCCCGCTATCGTGCCCAGGGAGCGGGCTTTAGACCGGAGGCTTTGCGACCCCGACTTTCGTGCGGGTGTGCCAAAGTGAGAATTCTATCGGCGAATGGCCGGATGTAGTCGAGCAAATCTGAGCAGGGCGGCGTCTTCATTGCTGTGGAGTATGGCTATGAACGATAGCCGATTGATAGTGGCCTGCTCAGTCATGCGGCCAGGCCATCCACAGGATGGACAGTCCGGACACCCCCATCACGGCTTCCATGAGCTGGAGGAAGCGGTGCTCGGGCAGGTGCAGCACGAGGCGTTTGGACAGGGTGGAACCAGCAAACACGAAGACACCAATGATCAGGCCCTGGGCGATGGCGCGCGCGTCGATCACGCCCAGCTGGTGAAAGGCCGCGCCCTTGGCCAGGAAGACGGCCAGCGAACTGGCGGCCTCGGTGCCGATGTAGGCACCCTTCATCAGGCCGTAGGCCAGGAAGAACGGGGTGTTGATCGCACCGGTGGAGGCCACGATGCCCGTGAGGTAGCCGATGACCGCGCCCACCAGCGCCATGTGGCCCAGGTGGGGCTTCCATTCCATGCGGCGCAGCCAGCGCCGCACCGGGATCATGAGCAGCAGGAAGCTGCCGAGGATGAGCTCGATCAGGCGCGGGTTGAACTGCACCAGGGTGTGGGCGCCCAGCACCACGGCGGGCACGGAGGTGGCCGCGTAGACGCCGCAGAGTTTCCAGTCGATGCTGCGCCACCACAGGCCCACGCGCGCGAGGTTGGCCACGATGGCCACCAGCGCAATCACGGGCACGGCCGTCATGGGACCGTAGAAGTACACCAGCGGCGGCATCAGCAGGATGGTGGTGCCGAAGCCGATCACGCCGCCCAGCACGCCCGCGCCCAGGCCGACGGCGCAGATCAGCAGCATGGGCAGCAGTTCGCTCATGGCCGCTTCAGTTGCGCACCGTGCTCTCGATCACGAAGCGCTTCACGACCAGCGGGGCGTCGCCGATGTGAAAAGCCCGCGCGCGTTCGCGCAGCGCGACGTCATCGGCCGTCATGCGCTCGAAACGGCGCAGGTGATCGGTCCAGGATTCGTCGACGATGTGCTCGACGTAGACCCCCGGCTGGCTCAGGTCGTGCAGCAGCTCCCAGTGGAGCGCGCCGCGGCGCAGGCGGCTGTGCCGGTTCTCTTCCAGCACCGCCTTGAACGCTTCGGCCTGCGCCGGATCGATGCGGTACTCGATCGTGACCAGGATGTGGCCGGAGGACGGCGGCGTGCTGACCACCGGCTGCGTGTACTCGCTCGCTGGCGTCAGGTCTTCCTCGCCGTGGTGGCCGGCCCAGTAGCGTCGGGCCAGGAACAGGGTGAGCACGGCGGAGATGGCGGCCACCAGCAGGCTGGTCTGCACGCTGCTCCAGGTCGCTACCTGCCCCCAGACGGCGGCGCCGATGGCACCAGAGCCCATGAGCGCCATCTGGTACATGGACATGCCCCGGGCGCGCACCCAGTTGGGCAGCGCCATCTGGGCTGACACGCTCAGGGAGTTGGCCACCGTGATCCAGGCCACCCCGCCCAGGAACATGGTGGGCACGGCCAGGTAGATATTGGGAGTGAAGGCGATCACGGCCATCGACGTCGCCTGCAGCACGGTGCCGAAGACCACGCGCTGATCGAGGTTCATGGCCTGGCGCATGCGCGGCAGGAAGAGCACGGCGACGACAGCGCCCGAGCCCATGGCGGCCAGCAGCAGCGTGAAGGTGCCGGCGCCGCCCTCAGGCAGGCCACGCGCCACCAGCGGCAGCAGGGCCAGAACCGCCGTGCAGTGGCTGTAGAACAGGGCGATGCGCAGCAGCACGACGCGCAGGCGCGCCGAATGCGCGACGAACTGCAGGCCCACCCGCATGGCGCTGAAGAAGCGCTCGCGGCCCAGCGGGTTGGGCTTGTGCTCGCGGCGCCAGCGCATGATGGTGAAACCGGCGATGACGGAAAGCGCGGCATTGAGCAGGAAGACGTAGAGGGTGCCGGCGCTGGCGATCAGGGCGCCGGCCACCAGCGGCCCGATGATGCGCGAGCCGTTCATGGCCGCGCCATTGAGGGCCAGCGCCGCCGGCAGTTGGGTGCGCGGCACCAGCTCGGGCACGATGGCAGCAAACACCGGCCAGCGCATGGCCAGGCCGATGCCATTGGCAAAGGTCAGCGCAAGCAACAGGGCCGGCGACATCCAGCCCGCCAGGATGGCCACGCACATCAGCAGGGCCACGCCGGCCACCCAGAACTGGGTCAGGATGAAATAGCGCCGGCGGTCCAGGATGTCGGCCATGGCCCCGCTGGGCAGGCCCAGCAGGAACACGGGCAGGGTCGAGGCAGTCTGCACCAGGGCCACCCAGATGGGGGTCGTGGTCAGCGAGGTCATCATCCACGCGGCCGCGACATCGTTCATCCACATGCAGACGTTGGCGGTCAGCCAGGTGGCCCACAGCATGCGGAACACCGGCAGGCGCAGCGGGGCCAGGGCGGACGGGGGGGCGTTGTCGGCGGGAGCGGGGGACGTCATCGGGGCGGAAGGTCTGACACGGAACGGGGACAGCCGGGAGCCCCCATTTTGTCAGGCCGCCAGTTCCCTGCGTGCAGCGCCGGCGTAAAGATCCAGGCAGCGCTCACACCAGGCGTGGACCGGATCGTCGGCGAGCAGCAACTGGAAGGGGCTGCTCACGCGTGCCCACATGAAACCGCCGAAAGCCAGGTAGTCAGCGTAGCCGGGCTGCTCGCCGGAGATGTAGGGGCCGTGGCCCAGGGCCAGGCGCAGGGGCTGCAGCGATTTGCGGAAGGCGTCGACGCGCTCCTCGCGGCCGGCCTGCAGGTCTTCCAGTGTGGTCTTGTACATCTTCTCGCGCGAAGCGCGGAAGTAGGCCTGGTCGGCCGGGTCCAGGCTGTCGTGCAGGTCTTTCAGGATCAGGCGCGCGATGCCGCCGTGGATGGTGGTCTGTGCCCAGTACTGGAAGAACTTGAGCACGTGACCCTCGGCGCCGGCGGGGATCAGGCGTGGTGTGTCGGGAAAGGCTGTGTCCAGGTACTGCACGATGGCCCAGCTGTCGGTGACGAGCTGGCCCTCGTGGCCCAGGGTGGGGATGGTGAGCTTGTCGCCGCCGCTGTGGATGCTGGGAATGTCGCCAAACAGCACGTCGCGCACTTCGAAGGCCAGGCCCTTGTGCAGCAGGGCCAAACGCGCACGCCAGCTATTGGGGCTGAAATGGGCGCGTTTCGCATTCACCAGGTCATACAGCAGCATGGGCGTGTTTCCCTCAGGTTTCAGGTCGTGCGCAGGCTGCGCGCGGCAAACAGCGCCAGGCAGGCGGCCAGGAAGGCGCCCAGCGCGTATTGGTAGGGCAGGTTGATGGCAAAGCCCATCTCGTCGGTCCACAGCACGTAGAGGCAATACAGGCCGAACACGGCGACGCCGCGCATCAGCCAGGCCTGCGGACGCAGGTGGCGCTCGGGGATGCGCCCGGCCAGCCAGGCGCCGGTCAGGCCGCTGAGCATGCCGGCTGCGGCGCCCACCGACACGTCGGCCGGCCAGTGCGCGCCCACGGCGATGCGCGAGCAGGCCACGCCGAAGGCGAAGACGAAAAGCCAGAGCCAGCGCAGGCGTTGTTGCGGCGCCAGCGCGAAGTAGATGGCGGTGGCACCGGCGAAGGCCGTGAGGGCATGCCCCGAAGGCATGGCGGCGATGAACAGCGGCTCGCCGATGACGTGGATGCCCTCCAGGCCCAGCACTTCGAGCGGGCGCGGGTTGTCGGCCAGGTTCTTGCCCACGCGCGTGAGCACGCCGGCCAGCGGCGCGGCGCACAGCCACGCGAGGATGAGGCGCGGCGCGCGCCACAGCGCGGATGCCGTGGCGGCATAGATGGCCCAGCCGGTGCCGAAGAGCGAGAGCAGGGCCCACACGATGTCGGGCAGCACCGAGAACCAGCGGTTGAGCGTGCGGAACACGGTGGGCTCGTACAGGCCCAGCCATAGCGGCGCAGTCAGCGCGGCCACGAGGAAAGGAAGGGCCCAGTGCCAAGGGGCGATGCGGCGGCGGGTGACAGCGTGGTTCATGGAAGTTCAGGAAGCGTCCTGGCGGCGCGGCGCGGGGCGGCCGCCCCAGCCGTGGCACAGGTAGAGACGGAAGCGCGAGATGGCGCGCCCGGCGTGCTGCACGGCAAAGCTCTCGCCCGGCTCGCAGCGTTCGAACAGGCCTTCGCCCACGGGCAGCTGGTGCGCCATCTGCGACCAGTCCAGCAGCACGGCGCTGGCGCCCACGGGCAGGGGCCCGGTCCACAGCGAGAACTGGTCGAAGTCGGGTGCCAGCACGTGCACCGGCAGGGGGCGGGCGTACCAGGCGAAGCGGCTGGCCAGGGTCCAGTTCTGCACGGCCAGGTGGGAGATGTTGTTTTCACGTGCCAGCTGCTGCGCGTGCGCGCCAGCATCGTCCCAGCCATAGAAATCGGTGAAGGGGTTGACCATTTCCGGTTCGCCGCTGCCGGGCTCCTCGCCGGCGATCCAGGGCGGGCCGGCCAGCAGCATGAGCACATACAGGACCAGGGTGAAGAGGGCCTGCAGGCTGCCCAGCACCCAGATCAGCGTGCGTCGCCCGCCCGCCCACAGGGCGGCCAGGCCCAGGCCGGCAAAGGGCGCCAGCGCGACCCAGGCCGGCGCCGTCCAGTGCGGCAGGCTGGAGCCGCCGCCCGAGAGATAGGCCAGCACGGCGAAGGGCAGGGCGAAGAAGGCCAGTAGCCAGGCCTGGGCACGGTCCAGCTCGAAGCCGCCCAGCACCTTGTGGCGCAGGCCGAAGACACCCCAGATCAGCAGCGGATAGAGCAGGGCTTGCGCCAGCAGGAAGACCAGCAGCTGGCCGAGCTGCCAGTGGCTGCCCTGGCCGTGCTTGAGCTGGTAGGCAAAGGAGATCCACTCGTGTTGCGCGTTCCACACGAAGACCGGCAGCACCAGCACCACGGCCAGCAGCAGGGCGATCCACGGGCCGGCTTGCCTGAGCAGGCGCAGGCCATGGGCCGACAGCAGGCAGGCCAGCACCGGCAGCGCGGCGAAGATGGCGGTGTATTTGGAGAGGCCGGCCAGCCCGAGCAGCGCGCCCAGCAGCAGCCATTCGGGCAGGCGCTGCGCGACGGTCTCGTCCAGCAGGCGCAGGGTCTGCCACAGGATGGCGGCAGTGAACAGCATGAGCAGGGTGTCGGGCAGCAGGCCGATGCCCAGGATGTGCAGCACCGGCGCCAGGCTGTAGGCCAGCACGGCCCACAGGCCGGCGGCGTCGGCGCTGCCGGCGGCCGGCACCAGCAGGGTGTGCAGGCGGCGCGCGGTGTCGTGGATGAAGAGCGCGGTCAGCGCCCAGAGCGCTTCGGGGATCAGGCGCAGAAAGCCCTCCGGCGCATCCAGCGCCACCAGAGGCCACTGCACCCAGCCCACCAGGGGCGGGTGGTCGTAATAACTCAGCGCCGGTTGGGCGCCGTAGAGCGCGTAGTGCGCCTCGTCGCCCGACAGGCCCAGCACCCAGCCCAGCACGAAGTGCAGCAGGCTGTGGCCCAGCAGGAGCAGGGTCAGCACGGTGGAGGGGCGCACGGCAGGCACGATGGATTTCGAGAGACGGGATCGTGGAGTCTAAACGAGGCTCCGGCGGCTAAACTGCAATAAATCGAACCCTTATGCAGACACCCGTTTCCAGCATCGATCCCTGCCACTGCCCCCTGTGCGGCCAGCCCAATGGCTGCGCCAACGAGGTCGCGCGCGCCACCGGCCAGGCCCAGCCGCCCTGCTGGTGCACCACCGCGACGTTTGCGCCGGATCTGCTGGCGCGCGTGCCGGCCGAGGCGCAGCGCAAGGCCTGCATCTGCGCGGCCTGCGCCCGGGCGGCGGCGCAGCAGGCCTGACGACTGACTATTTCGCGCCGTCGATGATCCAGCGCATCAGCACTTCGCACTCTTCCTGGCTGAGGCGTTCGTGCGCGGCGATGTGGGCGAAGAGGCCGCCCTCGCGCAGCTTGTCGGCCAGCCGGCGCGGGGCGTCGGCCTGGCCGCGGTAGCGCGCGTAGTCGGCGGCCAGCTGGGCCATGCCCGGTGCGCTGCGCCGGGGTGGTTCGCCGTGGCAGCTGTAGCAGCCCTTGTCCAGCGCGAGTTGCGAGCTGGCCTGGGCTGGCAAGGCCAGCCACAGAAGGAGGAGGGGGACGGTCAGGTGGCGCGGCATCATGCCGCCATGGTGCCACCAAGGTGGCCTGCCTGCTAGCATCAGGTTCCCACCCACCCCGGACCTTTCCTGCCATGACCCGCAGCCATGAAGAACAACGCCAGGCCCTGCGCTCGACCTGGATCAGCGTCTGGGTCAACCTGTTCCTGGCCAGTGCCCAGGTGGTGATCGGCGTGTTCGCCCGCTCGCAGGCCCTGATCGCCGACGGCCTGCATTCCCTGTCCGATCTGGTGGCCGATGGCGTGGTGCTGTTTGCCGCCCGCCATTCGCACGCCGACGCCGACGCGGAACACCCCTATGGCCATGCGCGCTTCGAGACGGCCGCCTCGTTGGCCATCGGACTGATCCTGCTGGCCACGGGCCTGGGCATGGTGTGGACGGCCGGGGTCAAGCTGCACGATGGCCAGAACCTGGGGGCCGTGCATCCGCTGGCCCTGGTGGCGGCCTTCATCACCCTGGTCGCCAAGGAAGGGCTGTTCCGCTACATGCGGCGCATCGGCGAGCGGCTCAAGTCCTCCATGCTGATCGCCAATGCCTGGCACGCGCGCGCCGATGCCGCCTCTTCGCTGGTGGTGGCAGTGGGCATAACGGCCAACCTGCTGGGTTACCACAGCATGGATGCGGTGGCGGCCGTCATCGTGGGTTTCATGATCGTCAAGGCCGGCTGGGATTTCTCGGTCGACGCCTTTCACAGCCTGACCGACCACGCGCTCGACCCCGAGGAGATCGCGCGCATCCACGGCACGGCGCGCGCCGTCGACGGCGTGCTGGACGTGCACAACCTGCGCACGCGCCGCATGGGCGACTGGGCCGTGATCGACATGCACGTCGAGGTGGACACGCATCTCTCGGTGTCCGAGGGGCACTACATCGCCGAGCAGATCGCTGCGCAGGTCAAGGCCGCGCACCGCGTGGCCGAGTGCACCGTGCACATCGACCCCGGCACGGTACGCCACCTGGCGCGCGTGCTGGCGCTGCCGCCGCGCGCGCAGGTGCAGGCTTGTGTGCACGAGGTGCTGCGCCAGACGCCGGCCGCGCTGCGCCTGCACTACCTGGACAGTGGCCTGGAGGCGGAGGTCGAACTGGCAACGCACGTCAGTGCGTCCGAGTTGCAGCGGCTCCAGCGTGAATTGCAGACGGCGCTGGCAGGCCTGGGGCACGTGGCCCGTGTCAGCCTGCGCTGCGCCCCTGCCGGAGGGCCTGCGTGAAGCATCCCGCCACCCTGCCCGAGATGCAGGCGCGCTACGGCGAGCGCTACCGCTGGCTGTTGCTGCTGGCCGTGATGGTCGGCACCATGGCGGCCATCATGTCCTCGACCATCATCAACGTGGCGGTGCCCGACATGAGCCGCCATTTCACGCTGGGGCAGGAGCGTGCGCAGTGGGTCAGCTCCAGCTTCATGGTGGCGATGACGGTGTCCATGCTGACCACGCCCTGGCTGTTGGGGCGTTATGGTTACCGGCGCACCTATGCCGTCACCATGTGGCTGATGCTGGCCGGCGGTGTGGCCGGCGGCCTGAGCAACGATTACGCCCTGGTGCTGGCCGCGCGCGTGGCCGAGGGTCTGGCGGCCGGTGTGGTGCAGCCCATCCCGGCCATCATCATCCTGCGCGCCTTCGAGCCGCACGAGCAGGGGCGCGCCAGCGGCATCTTCGGCATGGGGGTGGTGCTGGCCCCGGCCCTGGGGCCCAGCATCGGCGGCGTGCTGGTGGACTGGTTCGGCTGGCGCTCCATCTTCTTCATGGTGATTCCCTTCTGCCTGGTCTCGCTCTGGCTGGCGCGTCGTTTCGTGCCGGTCACCGCGCCCGGCGGCGTGGCGGCCAGCCGCGAGGGCGCGACGCTGGACTGGACGGGGCTCCTGCTGGTGGCAGCCGGCACGCTGTGCCTGCTCAATGGCCTGGTGCAGTGGCACGCCGGCGCCCTGGGCCCGGCCACGCTGCTGCTGGCCGGCGCGCTGGCCGGCTTGGGCGGCTTCTGGCTGCAGCAGCGCCGGCTGGCCCGGCGCCACGAGAGCCAGGGCGGGGACGGGCCCTTGATGAACCCGGTACTGTTCATCAGCCGGCCCTATGCCATGGGCAGCATCGTGGCCTTCATCTACGGCATGGCGCTGTTCGGTTCGACCTACCTGATCCCGGTGTTCATGCAGATCGGCCTGGGCCTGTCGGCGTCTTACGTGGGTACCATCCTGCTGCCGGCCGGCGTGGTGCTGGCCCTGACCATCGCCATGGCTGGCCGCTTGGCCGATCGTTATCCGGCCCATGTGCTGGTCAGCCTGGGGGTGGCCTTGCTGGCGGCTTCCTTTGCGCTGATGGTGGCGATCAACTCGGGCACGTCCATCGTCCTGCTGATCGCCCTGGCCATCCTGGGGCGTATCGGCCTGGGCTTCATCCTGCCGGCGCTGAACCTGGGGGCCATGCGCGGGCTGGACAAGCCGCTGATCGCCCAGGGCGCCAGCGTGATCAACTTCATCCGCATGCTGGGGGGCTCGGTGGGGGTGAGCCTGTGCGGCATCGTGCTCGAGTGGCGACTGGCTGCGCATGGCGCCAGCCTCGGTGATGCGCAGCACAGCGCGGCGCGGCTGGCCGCCTTCGACGAGGCCTTCCTGATGCTGGGGGCCTTGTGCGCGCTGGCCCTGCTGGCCGCCTGGCGCCTGCGTGCCCCGAAGACGGAGTGACACCATGTGCCAGCTGCTGGGCATGAACTGCAATGTGCCGACCGACGTGATGTTCAGCTTCGCCGGTTTTGCCGAGCGCGGCGGACGTACCGACCACCACGGCGACGGCTGGGGCATCGCCTTCTTCGAGGACAAGGGCCTGCGCCATTTCGTCGACCACCAGTCGGCGGCCGAGTCGCCCGTGGCCGAACTGATCCGCCATTACCCGATCAAGAGCCGCAACGTCATCTCGCACATCCGCAAGGCCACGCAGGGGGCGGTGACGCTGGAGAACTGCCACCCCTTCGTGCGCGAGCTCTGGGGTCGTTACTGGGTATTCGCGCACAACGGCGACCTCAAGGACTATGCGCCGCGTCTGCACGGCAGCTTTCGCCCGGTGGGCCATACCGACAGCGAACGCGCCTTCTGCTGGTTGCTGCAGGAGCTGGCCAAGTCGCACGCCAGTGTGCCGAGCATTGCGGAGCTGACGCTGACGCTGCGCGAGCTGGTGCCGCAGGTCGCGAAACACGGCACCTTCAATTTCCTGCTGAGCAATGGCGAGGCGCTGTGGGCGCATGCCTCGACGAACCTTTTCCACGTGGTGCGCCAGCACCCCTTCGGTAGTGCCACGCTGCGCGACGAGGACCTGAGCGTGAACTTTGCCGAACACGCCGCACCGGGCGACCGGGTGGCGGTGGTGGTGACGGCGCCGCTGACGACCAATGAGGCGTGGACGCCGTTTGCGCCGGGCGAACTGAAGGTGTTCGTGGACGGCGCGGCCGTTGCCGCCTGAGCCCGATCTTCAGCGCACCGTGAGAGCCGCTTCCATCGCGTCGATGAACATCGACGCCACGTCGAAGCCGGCCTGGTCGGTGATTTCCTGGAAGCAGGTCGGGCTGGTGACGTTGATCTCGGTGAGGCAGTCGCCGATCACGTCCAGGCCCACCAGCAGCAGGCCGCGCGCGGCCAGCACCGGACCGATGGTCTCGGCGATTTCCCGGTCGCGTGCGCTCAGGGGCTGGGCCACGCCCTTGCCGCCGGCCGCCAGGTTGCCGCGCACTTCGCCGCCTTGCGGGATGCGCGCCAGCGCGTAGGGCACGGGCTGGCCGCCGATGACCAGCACGCGCTTGTCGCCCTGGGCGATGGCAGGCAGGAACTTCTGCACCATCAGCGTCTGCGCGCCGTCGCGGTTCAGTGTCTCGATGATGGCGCCCAGGTTCAGGCCGTCGTCCTTCACCCGGAAGATGCCCATGCCGCCCATGCCGTCCAGCGGCTTGAGGATGATGTCGCGGTGCTGCGCATGGAAGTCGCGCACGGCCTGTGCGTCACGCGTGACCAGGGTGGGCGCAGTGAATTGCGGGAACTCGAGGATGGCGAGCTTTTCCGGGTGGTCACGCAGCGCGCGCGGCCGGTTGAAGACGCGCGCGCCTTCGCGCTCGGCCTGCTCCAGCAGATGGGTGGCATAGAAGAACTCGCTGTCGAAGGGCGGGTCCTTGCGCATGATGATGGCGTCGAAATCGCGCAGCGCGGCCAGGCGCTGCGCGGGCGCCAGGGGCGACTCGTGGAACCAGTGTTCCTCGTGGCCGGTCAGCCGGATGTGGCGCACATGGGCCTGCACACCGGTGGCGGCCTGCCAGGCCAGATGCCGCGGTTCGCAGGCCGCCAGCGTGTGGGTGCGGCGCTGCGCCTCGCGCATCATGGCAAAGGTGCTGTCCTTATAGGTCTTGAACGATTCCAGCGGGTCGGCGACGAAGAGCAGGTTCATGGCGGGCGGTCGCGGCGTGATGAGGGCGGTGGGTCCCGCGCAAGCGGGGCGGAGCCGGGCTTGTGCGGTCATCTCATAAACCCGTGCCGGGAAGTCTCTCACGAAACCGCAGGGCACAGGTAACCGTGAGCGGGCTCTCGGGCCCGATTACAATGCCCCAGACCCCAAAGAGCAAGATTCGTGCCTTTATGAAATTCGCTATCCTCCGGTTCCTGCTGTGTGTGGCCTGCGCCTTGACGGCGGGCGTGGCCGGTGCCGAGAAGGCCGATGCCAAGAAGCCGATGAACATCGAGGCCGATGCGCTGCGTTATGACGATCTCAAGCAGACCAGCGTCTTCAGCGGCAACGTGGTGCTGACCCGGGGCTCCATCATCATCAAGGGCACGCGCATCGAGGTGCGCCAGGACCCGCAGGGCTACCAGTTCGGCGTGGTGACGGCCGAGCCGGGTCAGCGCGCCTTCTTCCGCCAGAAACGCGACGGCGAGGACGAATACATCGAGGGCGAGAGCGAGACCATCGAATACGACGGCCGTGCCGACGTGTTCAAGCTCATCAAGGACGCCCGCCTGCGCCGCCTGCGCGGCACGCAGGTGGCCGACGTGGTGACGGGCAACATCATCCAGTACAACAGCCTGACCGACGTCTTCACGGTGGACGGCAGCCCGCAAAAGGGCGGCGAGCGCGTGCGCGCCACCCTGACCCCACGCAACGAGACGGCCGCGCCAGCGGCCCCGCGCGCCAGTGCGCCCCTGCGCATCGACGACAGCCTGGGCGGAGGGCGCAAGTGAGTGACAGCCTGCAGACGGCCGGCGGCACCCTGCCGCCCGATTCCCAGCCCGACTCGGCGATCGCCCAGGACACGCTGCCCGGCGGCGACCCGAGCCGCCTGGAGGCGCGCCACCTCAAGAAGTTCTATGGCAGCCGCGAGGTCGTCAAGGACGTCTCGCTGACCGTGCGCAAGGGTGAGGTGGTCGGCCTGCTGGGGCCCAACGGCGCGGGCAAGACCACGTCGTTCTACATGATCGTGGGCCTGGTGCGCGCCAGCGCCGGCGAGATCCTGATCGATGACGAGGCGGTCGCGCACATGCCCATCCACCAGCGTGCGCGCCTGGGCCTGAGCTACCTGCCGCAGGAGGCCTCGATCTTCCGCAAGCTCAATGTCGAGGACAACGTGCGCGCCGTGCTCGAACTGCAGCGCGACGAGGCCGGCCGTCCGCTGCGCAAGGAAGAGATCGAGCGCCAGCTCACCGCCCTGTTGCAGGATCTGCGTGTGGAATCGCTGCGCATGTCACCCGCGTTGGCCCTGTCCGGCGGCGAGCGCCGCCGGGTGGAGATCGCCCGCGCCCTGGCCACGCAGCCGCGTTTCATCCTGCTGGACGAGCCTTTTGCCGGCATCGACCCGATCGCGGTGATCGAGATCCAGCGCATCATCAGCTTCCTGAAGGCGCGCGGCATCGGCGTGCTGATCACCGACCACAACGTGCGCGAGACCCTGGGCATCTGCGACCACGCCTACATCATCAGCGAAGGCCGCGTGCTGGCCCAGGGCACCCCGGCCGAGATCGTCAACAACGCCGACGTGCGCCGGGTCTACCTGGGCGAGCACTTCCGGATGTGAAGGGGGGGAAATATGGCCCCCACGCTCGGCACTGCCGTGTCCTCGCTGCCCCCCAAGGGGTCCCTCGCGCCTTGGGGCGGCCCGGCGGCGCTCAATCGAGCGTTGGCCTGCGCTTGCGTTTGACATCATGAAACAGGGACTGTCGCTGCGGGTTTCCCAGCATCTGGCGCTCACCCCCCAGCTGCAGCAGTCCATCCGTCTCCTGCAACTCTCCACGCTGGAGCTCAACCAGGAGGTTGAGCAGCTGCTCGACGAAAACCCTTTTCTGGAACGCGCCGACGACAGCGTCGAGCGCGAGGCCCATGGCCTGGAGCGCGCCGATACGCCCGTGACACAGGACGAGGCCGACTACGAGTACAGCAGCACCCCGGCCAGCGAGGGGCCGGACGAAAGCGCCGCGGTGACCAGCCTGGAGAGCGAAGGCAGCTGGGAGGGTGATGGCAGCGTGGACATGTCGCCCGACGACAGCGAGTGGGGCGGCGACGCGCCGGCGCGCAACGGCGCGCGCGAGGACGACGAAGCCGATGCTACCGAGCTGGCGCGCAGCCAGGAATCGCTGCAGGACTTTCTCAAGCGCCAGGCCCTGTCCCTGCGCCTGAGTGCCGAAGACAGCGCCGCGCTGCAGTTCCTGATCGAGTCGCTCAACGAAGACGGCTATCTGGAGGACCCGATCGAGGAGCTGGCGCGCAGCCTGACCGGGGATGATCCGGAGCACGAGGAAGCGATGATCGCGCACTTCGAGCTGGCGCTGCGCCTGCTGCAAAGCCTGGAGCCCACGGGGGTGGGCGCGCGCAACATGACCGAATGCCTGCGCCTGCAGCTGCACGCCCTGCAGGCCGATGCGATGCGGGGCGCGGCGGCTCTGCCGGAGCCGGCGGTGGTGGCGCAGGCCCTGCGCATGATCGAGCAGCCGCCTGAATTGCTGGCGCGGCGCGACCTCAGGAAGCTGGCCCAGCTGTGCGGCGGCAGCGAGGCCCTGACGCGCGAGGCCTTGGGCTTGGTGGCGCGGCTGGAGCCCAAGCCCGGCCGGCGCTTCGTCAACGTCGAGCGCAATGTGATCGTGCCCGATGTGCTGGTGCTGCGCAGCGGCAACGGCGCACAGACGCGCTTTCGCGTGCAGCTCAACCCCGACATCATGCCGCGCCTGCGTGTGCACGACATCTATGCCAACGCGCTCAAGGGGCACAAGGCCGGTGGCCGCGAGGGCGACAACTACGCCGCGCTGCAGCAGCGCCTGCAGGAGGCGCGCTGGTTCATCAAGAACATCCAGCAGCGTTTCGACACCATCCTGCGCGTCTCCAGCGCCATCGTCGAACGGCAGAAGAATTTCTTCGTGCACGGCGAGCTGGCCATGCGCCCGCTGGTGCTGCGCGAGATCGCCGATGAGCTGGGTCTGCACGAGTCCACCATCAGCCGCGTGACCACGGCCAAGTACATGTCCACGCCTTTTGGCACCTACGAGCTCAAGTATTTCTTCGGTTCGGGCCTGGGTACCGAGTCGGGCGGCAATGCCTCCAGCACGGCGGTGCGCGCGCTGATCAAGCAGTTCGTCAGCGCCGAAAATGCCAAGAAGCCCCTGTCCGACAGCCAGCTCTCCGAGATGCTGAAGGAGCAGGGCATCGAGTGCGCGCGCCGCACCGTGGCCAAATACCGCGAGGCGCTCAAGATCGCGCCCGCCAACCTGCGCAAAGCGCTCTGATTGGACGCACTGTGAACCAGTTGCAATTGTTTCTGCCCTGCGCCGCCGGCGTGGAGGACTACCTGGCCGCCGAGATCCTGCGGATCACGGAGCTGCCGCCGGGCTGCATCACCAAGCAGCGTGGCGGCGTGGCGGTGCGCACCTCGTTGGCGCACGCCATGCTGCTCAACCTGTACAGCCGCCTGGCCCAGCGCGTGCTGGTGCTGCTCTCCTACACCGAGTACCGCAGCGAGCAGGATTTGTACCGTGCTGCCGAGGCCGTGGCGTGGGAGCGCTGGTTCACGCCCAAGCAGAGCATCAAGGTCGAGATCACGGCGCAGCACAGCCCGCTGACCTCGCTCAACTTTGCTGCCCTCAAGATCAAGGACGCGGTGTGTGACCGTTTTCGTGACAAGGCCGATGGCGTACGCCCGGACGTCGACACCCAGTGGCCCGACGTGCGCATCTACGCCCACCTGACCACCGACAGCTGCTCGCTCTACATCGACACCTCGGGCGAGCCGCTGTTCAAGCGCGGTTGGCGCGAAGACAAGGGCGAGGCCCCGCTCAAAGAGACCCTGGCCGCCGCCATGCTGGCGGCCAGCGGCTGGGCCGAGGGGGAGGGCGATTTGCTGCCTTTGTACGACCCCTGCTGCGGCAGCGGCACCATCGCCATCGAGGCGGCCCAGATCGCCTGCAATATCGCGGCGGGCTCTTTGCGTCGCTTCGCCTTCGAGAAATTCCTGCCTTTTCGCGCGCAGGAGTGGCAGGCCATGAAAGCGCAAGCCGCCAGCCATGTGGTCAAGCCCGAGCCGGGCCAGGCCAAGCTGGTGTACGGCAGCGATGTGTCGCACCGCATGGTGGATTTCGCGCAACGCAACGCCGAGCGCGCCGGCGTGGCCGATGTGATCGAATTCCGCGGCGGCGATGCCTTGCAGCGTATGCCGCCCACGGAAACGCCGGGCGTGATGCTGGTCAACCCGCCTTATGGCGAGCGCATCGAGGCCGGCGGTTTTGCGGGCACGGCGCGCTTCGGCGCGCGCGAACTGCCGGAGACCGGGAGCGAAGGCGATTTCTTCACCAAACTCGCCGCGCACTGGAAAAAGAACTACAGCGGCTGGACCGCCTGGGTGCTCACGCCCGACCTCAAATTGCCCAGCAAGATGCGCCTGAAGGAATCGCGCCGCGTGCCGATGTGGAATGGTCCGCTGGAGTGCCGGCTGTTCAAGTTCGAGATGGTCAAGGGTTCGGCACGCGAGAAACCGGTCGAGACATGATCGTCCTCGACACCAACATCGTGCTGGACCTGCTGGTGTTCGATGACCCGGCCACGCCGCCGCTGAAAGACGCGCTCGCAGCGCGTCAGCTGCAGTGGATCGCCACGCCGTCCATGCGCGAGGAGCTGGCCCGCGTGCTGGCCTACCCGCATATCGCGCCGCGCCTGATCTATTACCGGATCAGCGCTGACGACGTGCTGGCCGCTTTCGACCGGCAGGTGCAGATCGTCGAGACCGCCCCCCGGGCTTCCTGCGTCTGCAAGGATCCCGACGACCAGAAGTTCATCGACCTGGCCCAGGCCCACCGCGCCGTGCTGCTCAGCAAGGACCACGCCGTGCTGCGACTGAGGAAGCGTCTGGCTCCGCTGGGGGTGCTGGTGCAGCGCGCTATGCCGGCTGCAGCATGAAGCTCGCGGCGCTGGCCTGAGCCCAGGTACGGTAGATCGCGGGGAGCCCGGCTGCATCGGGCTGGAGCAGGGCGCCATCGGGCAGTTGCGGCAGCAGCAGCTGGTCCAGCGACTGCACCTTGTGGTCATGCCCTCGCCGCACGATGTGGTGCGCGCCGATCTCGCCCGGGTGCTGCAGCCCTGCGGCCTGCACCAGTTCCTTGAGCGCCTTGAGCGTCTGCTGGTGGAAGTGGTAGACACGCTCGGCCTTGTCGGGCACCACCAGCGCCTGCTGGCGCAGCGGGTCCTGCGTGGTCACGCCGGTCGGGCAGTGGCCGGTGTGGCAATGCTGGGCCTGGATGCAGCCCAGTGCAAACATGAAGCCGCGCGCGCTGTTGCACCAGTCGGCACCCAGTGCCATGAGTCGCACGATGTCGAAGGCGCTGATGACCTTGCCGGCGCAGCCGATCTTGATGCGCTCGCGCAGGCCGGCGCCGCGCAGCGTGTTGTGCACCAGCAGCAGGCCTTCCTGCAGCGGCGAACCGACGTGGTCGGTGAACTCCAGCGGCGAGGCGCCGGTGCCGCCCTCGGCGCCGTCGACCACGATGAAGTCCGGCGTGATGCCGCTGGCCTGCATGGCCTTGACCATGGCGAACCATTCCCAGGGATGGCCGATGCACAGCTTGAAGCCCGTGGGTTTGCCGCCCGAGAGTTCGCGCAGCCGGGCGATGAACTGCATCAGTTCCAGCGGCGTGGCAAAGGCGCTGTGCGCGGCGGGCGAGATGCAGTCGACCCCGGCCGGCACCCCGCGTGCCGCGGCGATCTCGGGCGTGACCTTGGGGCCGGGCAGCACGCCGCCGTGGCCGGGTTTGGCGCCCTGGCTGAGTTTGATCTCGATCAGCTTGACCTGCGGGTCGCGCGCATTGGCGGCGAACTTCCCGGGGTCGAAACTGCCATCGGCCTTGCGGCAGCCGAAGTAGCCCGAGCCGATCTCCCAGACCAGGTCGCCGCCGTGCACGCGGTGATGGGAGGAGATCGAGCCCTCGCCGGTGTCGTGCGCGAAGCCGCCGCGCTGCGCGCCGGCATTGAGCGCGAGGATGGCCCTGGCGCTGAGCGCGCCGAAGCTCATGGCCGAGATGTTGAACACGCTGGCCCGGTAGGGCTGGGCGCTGTCCGCACCGATGGTGACGCGGAAATCGTGCGTGGCGATGCGGCTGGGTGCGATGGAATGGTTGATCCACTCGTAGCCCTGGGCATGCACGTCGAGCTGGGTGCCGAAGGGGCGTTTGTCGGGCTCGCCCTTGGCGCGCTGATAGACCAGCGAGCGCTGCGCACGCGAAAACGGCGTGGCCTCGGTGTCGCTTTCGAGGAAATACTGGCGCAGCTCGGGGCGGATGGTTTCGAGCATGAAGCGCAGGTGGCCGATGACCGGGTAGTTGCGCAGCACCGAACGGCGCGTCTGCAGCAGGTCGTACAGGCCCAACAGGGCCAGCGGCAGCAGGACCAGCCATGCGCTGGCGCGGCCCGCGGTGTGCAGGGCGTAGAGACCGGCCAGGCTGCCCAGCGCGCTGATGATGAAGACCAGGTAACGCACGGGAAACAGCTTGTTGATGGCATGCAGCATGGGGGCACCTCCAGGTGCATGGACAATACCAGCCCCGCTGAGACCCTACAATCGCGCACTTTCCCCTTCGACGGACTGGCCATGAACACTCCCTCCCCCACCGCCGTGCTGCAGCCCGAAGATTTCGACGCGCTCGATCTGCTCCTCGACGACCTGCGCACGCGCGACGAGGAAATCCCGCAGTGGGAATTCTGCGAAGGCTTTCTCGCGGCCCTGGTCTGCTGCCGCCGGCCCATCCCGCAGCAGGAATACCTGCCGGTACTGCTGGGCATGGACGATGCCGAGGCCCTGGCGCCTTTTGCCGACGTGGCGCAGCACGAGCGCTTTCTCGCGCTGTGGGCGCGCCGCTGGCAGGAGGTGGTGACGGCGTTGGACGCCGAGGTCGAGAACCTGGAGGACGAGGCGGCCTACCAGCCCGAGGTGATGGACGTGCGCGGCGCCATCGCCTCCCTGCCCACGGATGAGCGTGCGGCCCTGGGCGACGAGCCGCTGCCCTCCTTCGCCCAGGTCTGGGCCCTGGGTTTCATGTTCGCCGTGGAGAACTGGCCCGAGGAATGGGCGACGCCGCGCGACAAGGAGGCGGCCGAGTGGCTGGATGCCTCCCTGGAGGCCCTGGTGGCGATGACCGAGGACGACACGGGCGAGCCGGAGATCGCGCCTTTCGGTGACGAGGGCTTTCCTTCGGTCAGCGTCGAGCGCCTCAACGCCTTTGGCGATGCGATCTGGGCCGTCTACGACCTGCGCGAGCTCTGGCGCAGCCTTGGCCCGCGCGTGGAGACGGTGCGCAAGGAGGCCACACCGGGGCGCAACGACCTTTGCTACTGCGGCAGCGGCAAGAAGTACAAGAAGTGCCACGGCGCGACCTGAGCCGCTTTGCCCTTTAGCGGAAAAAGGCCTGCAAGGCCGCAGCGGTTTCGCCCGGCAGTTCTTCCGGGATGAAGTGCCCGGCCGGCAGCAGTTGGCCGTTGACGGTAGCGCTGCACTGCGCCTGCCAGAGTTCCAGTGGCTTGAAGAGTTTGTTCACCACACCCCGCTCGCCCCACAGCACCAGCGTGTCGCAGGCGATCTTCTCGCCGTGCGCGCGGCTGGCCCGGTCATGTTCCAGGTCGATGCCGGCGCTGGCGCGGTAGTCCTCGCAGGCGCCATGGATGGCTTCGGGTGTGCAGAAGCAGCGTTCGTACTCGGCAAGGGCCTGGGGTTCGATGTAGGCCAGCCCTTGGGATCCCCAGCCCCCGAGCTTGGCGTGCAGATAGGTCTTCGCATCGGCGCCGATCATTTTCTCCGGCAGCGGCCAGGGCTGGATCAGGTGGAACCAGTGGTAGTAGGCGCGTGCGAAGTCCATGTCGGTGGCGGCATACATGTCCAGCGTGGGTGCAATGTCGATCACGCAGAGTTTCTCCACCTTCTCGGTGTGGTCCAGGGCCAGGCGATGCGCCACGCGGCCGCCGCGGTCATGGCCGCAGAGGAAGTAGGTGGGGCAGCCCAGCTGGTCCATCACATCCACCAGGTCCTGCGCCAGGGTGCGCTTGCTGTAGTTGCCGTGGTCGGGCAGGCCGGCGGGTTTGGCCGAGTCGCCGTAGCCGCGCAGGTCGGGCAGCACGATCCAGTAGTCCTGCTGTAGCCGCTGCACGACCCGGTGCCATAGGGCATGGGTTTGCGGGAAGCCATGCACCAGCAGCAGGGCGGGCTTGCCACCGCGCGGTGTACCCGGCACGCGGGCCTGGATCTGCACCCCATTGACCTCGAAGCGGCGGGTCTCGAAACCTTCGAACCAGTTCATCGCATCAGCTCCAGCAGACGGGACAGGGCGTGTTGCACGGTGGCCGCGCGCACCGCGGCACGGTCGCCAGGGAAGTGCATCTTCTCGGCCAGCAGTTGCCCCGGCAGGGCGTAGCCGAACCAGACCAGACCCACGGGCTTGTCGGGTGTGCCGCCCGTGGGACCGGCCACGCCGGTGACGGCCACGGCCACCTGGGCCCGCGAATGCGCCAGCGCACCGGCGGCCATGGCATGCGCCACTTCCTCGCTGACGGCGCCGTGCCGTTCGAGCAGCGCGGCCTCAACACCCAGCAGTTCGACCTTGGCCGTGTTGGAGTAGCTGACGAAGCCGCGCTCGAACCAGTTGCTGGAGCCGCTCAGGTCGGTGCAGGCAGCGGCGATCAGGCCGCCCGTGCAGCTCTCGGCCGTGGCCAGCATCCACTGGCGCTGCTGCAACTGGGTGGCCAGGCGCTCGACCAGGGGCGCGGTGGGCGGGCTCATCAGAAGCTGCGCCACAGCGCGATCAGCAGCAGTGTGCAGAAGGCTGCGACCAGGTCGTCGAGGATGATGCCCCAGCCCGCCTTGGCCCAGCCGTGGCGGGTGTGGCTGGGGTCCATGTCGTGGTACAGGCGGTCGGCCCAGCCCACCGGGCCGGGCTTGGCGGCATCGAAATAGCGGAACAGGGCGAAGGCCAGCAACTGTTCGGGCCAGCCCGCGGGCATGATGAGCCACAGCACCAGCCAGAAGGCGAGGATCTCGTCCCAGACGATGCAGCCCGGGTCACCGGCCTGCAGGTGGCGCGCGGTGATGCTGCAGGCCCACCAGCCGATGGGCAGCGAGATCAGCAGCAGCAGGCCCCAGCGGGCCTCGTTCATCCAGGGCTGCAGCACCAGGAAAGCGGCCCAGGCCCAGAGGGTGCCCACGGTGCCCGCAGCCTTGGGGCTCAGGCCCGAGCCGAAGCCCAGGGCGATGGCGTGGGCCGGATGCGCCAGCAGGAAGCGGCCATTGGGCCGTGTCATGGGCGGACGCAGGGGGCTGGGGGCGTTCATTCGGCGATTATGGTGGAGCGGCGGGCGCGCTCATGTCGATCAGCCATTGCGCCCAGTAGTCGATGCAGGCACGGATCTTGGGCAGGCGGTGGCGTTCCTGCAGCGTGACTGCGTAGATGGGCACACGCTGGTCGGTGAAGTGGCCTGACAGCACGGGCACCAGCTCGCCGCGCGCCACCAGCGGTTGCGCCAGCAGGTCCATCAGCCGCGTGATGCCCACGCCCTGCTGGGCCAGGGCCATGACCATGGCCGAGTTGTCGGTCCGTGTGTGGCCCTGGATCTGCAACACGTCCTCGCGGCCGCTGGCCAGGGGCCAGCGGTTGAGCAGCGGGTTCGCGCTGTTGCCGATCAGGCGGTGATGCACCAGATCGTCGGGATGCTGCGGCGTGCCGAAGGCTGCCAGGTAGGCGGGCGCGGCATAGAGCGAGCGGCTGTAGCTGCCGATCTCGCGCGCCACCAGGGTCTCGCTGTTGGGCGAGCCGGTGCGGATGGCAATGTCGATGCCATCGCGCGCCATGTCGGCGAGCCGATCGTCGGCATTGATGTCCAGGTGCAACTGGGGGTGGCGCTGGTACAGGCCATTGAGGCTGGGGGCGATCACGAGTTGCGCCACCAGCGGGCTGACGCTCAGGCGTACCCAGCCGCTGGGGCCCCCGAGCTTGCCACTGAGTTCGCTGCCCAGCTCGGCCGTGGTGTCCAGCAGGCGTCGCGCATAGACCAGGAAGGTGTCGCCCTCGTCGGTCAGGCTCAGGCCGTGCGTCGTGCGGTGCAGCAGCCGCACGCCGCAGCAGGCTTCGAGCCGGGCCAGGGCGCGCGTGACCTGGCTGACTGGCACGTTGCGCTCGCGCGCCGCGGCCGAGAGGGTGCCCAGCTCGGCGATGCGGGTGTAGAGGGCGACGTCGTCCAGTTGCAATTGCATGGCCGCAGTGTGCTCTGGTTTTGCAGAAATCGCAAAACCGTTTTGGTTTTAACGCCGTTTCCAGGGGGTCTTTATGTCAATAAAGTGCAAACCATTGATTCCAAAAGGAGCCCAGCATGAGCACCGTACCAAGCCGCCGCAGCGCCGCCCAGCCAGACCTCGCCGCCCTGCACGACCAGGCCTTGCGCCGTGCGCAGGAGCTGCGGCGCGAAGCGGTCGATGATTTCTGGCGCGGCGCCGATGCCATCTGCTCAGCCGGGCTGGCCAGGGCACGTCGCAGCGCCCAGCGGCTGGCCTACGGCCTGGCCCGGCATGCGCAACTGCGCCGGGAGCCGCCTCAGGCGAAGTGATCGAAAGATGCGTAGCGGCCGGACACCGGCCGGCCCTGCGCGTCGACCAGGCGCAGGCCCGGCCCGGTTTCGATGCGGCCGATGCGCGTGACGGGCGTGGCCGCATCCCGTGCGGCGGCCAGCACGGCTTCGCCCTGTGCGGCCGGGGCAGTGAAGAGTAGTTCGTAGTCGTCGCCGCCAGCCAGCACCAGGGCCAGGCGCTCGTCTTCACCCAGCGTCATCCCCTGGGCAACCAGCAGGGGGGCGGCGAGTGAGGTGTCGATGCAGGCGCCACAGCCCGAAGCCTGCAGGATGTGGCCGAGGTCGCCGAGCAGGCCGTCGCTGACGTCCAGCGCTGCGCTGGCCACGCCGCGCAGGCCCAGGCCCAGTGCCACGCGTGGGGTGGGTCGTTCCAGCCGGGCGCGCGCGGCCTGTAGTACGGTGGGTGACAGCGTGCGCCGGCCCTGCAGGGTTTCGAGCGCCAGGCGCGCGTCGCCCAGGGTGCCGCTGACCCAGAGCTCGTCGCCCGGACGTGCGCCCGAACGCAGCAGTGCGTGGCTGCGTCCCCCCGGCGCGGGCACTTCGCCAAAGACCGTGATGCAGATGTTGAGCGGGCCGCGCGTGGTGTCGCCGCCGATGAGCTGGCAGTCGTGTGCGTCAGCCAGCGCGAACAGGCCGCTCGCGAAGGCGGCCAGCCAGGCCTCGTCGGCGCGTGGCAGGGACAGGGCCAGTGTGAAGGCCAGCGGGCGGGCGCCGCAGGCGGCCAGGTCGCTGAGGTTCACGGCCAGGGCCTTGTGGCCCAGCGTGGCCGGATCGACGTCGGCAAAAAAATGCCGGCCCTCGACCAGCATGTCGCTGGAGATGGCGAGCTGCGTGCCGGGTGCCGGTTGCAGCAGGGCGCAGTCGTCGCCCACGCCCAGTTGAACGACACCGCTGTAGGGACGCCCGGGGCGCGTGAAATAGCGCCGGATCAGGTCGAACTCGCCCACGCCGGAGGCTTTCAATGCAGCGTGCGCGTGCTGCCGCCGGCGCTCAGCGCGTCAAGCACGAACATGGGGATGTCGACATCGAAGCGTTCGCCGTCCTCGGCCACGAAGAAGTAGCTGCCGTGCATGGTGCCGGTGGGCGTGCGCAGACGCGTGCCGCTGGTGTATTCGAAGGTGGTCCCCGGTTGCAACAGGGGCTGCTGGCCGATCACGCCCAGGCCGCGCACCTTCTCGGTGTGGCCGTTGGCGTCGTTGACGTTCCAGCTGCGCGAGATCAGTTGCGCTGGTATTTCACCGGTGTTGGTGAGGGTGACGGTGTAAGCGAAGACATACAGTCCCTGCTCCGGGGCCGACTGCTCGGGCATATGGCGGGGCTGGACTTCGATAAGAATCTGGTACTTTGCCATATATGGATATAGTCGAGGAAATGGTGCTCAGAACTCGCGCGCACGGTGCGAGTTCTGAGCACCATCCCCTGCATCGTACCTGTGAAAATACCGACCATGTCCAAAACCTTCCGCATTGCCCCTTCCATCCTCTCGGCCGATTTCGCCCGTCTGGGCGAGGAGGTGCGCAACGTGATCGCCGCTGGCGCCGACTGGATCCACTTCGATGTGATGGACAACCATTACGTGCCCAACCTGACTTTCGGCCCCATGGTGTGCCAGGCCCTCAAGCCGCACGCGAAGACCCCCGACGGCAAGGCCGTGCCGATCGACGTGCACCTGATGGTGCAGCCGGTGGACGCGCTGGCCGAGGCCTTTGCTGCCGCCGGCGCCGATCTGATCAGCTTCCATCCCGACGCTTCGGGCCACGTGCACCGCAGCGTGCAGGCCATCAAGGGCAAGGGCTGCCAGGCCGGCCTGGTGTTCAACCCGGCGCAGCCGCTGGACGTGCTGGACTGGGTGATCGAGGACATCGACCTCATCCTCATCATGAGCGTCAACCCGGGTTTTGGCGGGCAGAGTTTCATCGACTCGGCGCTGCGCAAGGTCGAGGCGGCCCGCAAGCGCATCGAGGCTTCGGGCAGGGACATCCGGCTGGAAGTCGATGGTGGCATCAAGGCCGACAACATCCGCCGCGTGGCCGATGCCGGGGCCGATACCTTCGTGGCCGGC
This sequence comes from uncultured Hylemonella sp., assembly GCA_963512175.1. Classification (GTDB taxonomy): domain Bacteria; phylum Pseudomonadota; class Gammaproteobacteria; order Burkholderiales; family Burkholderiaceae_C; genus Hylemonella. The sequence continues at coordinate 51,620 of CAUPLI010000014.1, forward strand.
AGTGCCATCTTCGGCAAGCCGGACTACCGCGCCGTCATCCAGGCCATGCGCCAGGCGCTGGCCTGATCTGCTGGCCGGGGGCGCATCCTACGTGTTAGCCATGACGCCGGGGCGTGCGCTTCACGGCTAGCATCGGCCAGTTCATGAAAAGCAGCGACACCACGTCCATCGCATCCGGCCGGCAGGAAAAGCGCGGCTCCGTATGGCGGCGCGCGCTGGACTGGCTGCCCGGGCGGCGTCAGCCCGAAGGCGGCATGCAGGTGTACCGCTGGGTGCGGCTGGCCCTGTACACGGTGCTGGTGGTGGTGGGCGCCCTGACCTATTGGCAGATGCGCCAGCAGCAGCTGTCCGAGCAGATCCGGCAGGCCGATGCCGAGATCATCCGCGTGGCGGCCGCCCAGGGGACGCAGATCCAGCGCATGATCATGCTGCTGACCCGGCTGCAGCACGCCGAGGGCAGCGAAGAAGAAAACGTCAACGCGCTGGGCGAGACGCTGAGCCAGACGCAGACCCAGGCCACCTTGCTCGATGAGCTGTTGTCTCGCCAGGGGGTCTGGCAGATCGACGATCGTCCCCAGCTGCGGGGCGTCATTTTCGAATGGCAGGACCGGCGTGAACGGGTCTGGTATCGCGCCCAGTCCCTGTTGTGGCTGCTTGACCAGAAGCACCTGGAGAAGCGTTCGACGGCAACCCAGTTCCTGCTGACCGAGCTGGAATCCTTCTGGCTGACCACCCAAACCCTGGTGGATGAACTGCAGCTGGCGGCCCAGCGGCGTTCACGCGCCAGCCTGGACCGGATCGAGTTTTCGAGCAATTTCATGCTCGGTGTCTTGCTGCTGCTGATCCTGGTGGTGGCCGAGCCGCTGGTGCTGTTCGTGCGGCGTCAGAGTGAGGATCTGCGGCGCCAGTCGATGGAACTCCAGCGCCTGGCCCTGGTGGCGCAGCGCACGTCCAACTGGGTGGCCGTGGTGGACCGCGAGCGCCATGTGCTCTGGTGCAACGAGGCTTTCCTGCGCGGCAAGGGAGGCACGCTGGACGAGGTGCTGGATCAGCATGCTGCCTTGCTGGTCATCAATGAGTACAACGACCCCGAGGAAATCACGCGCCTGCTGGCCGAGCTGGACATGGGGCTGGCGGTCAGGGTGGAGGTCATGCACCGCGGACGCCATGGCGAGGAAGTCTGGCTGGACGTCGACTACCAGCCCATCCACGATGCCCAGGGCGTGCACACCGGCTTCACCCTGGTGGCGCGAGACATCACCGACACCGTCAACCAGCGCGTGCGCATGCAGACCCTGCTGGACACCCTGCCGGCCGGTGTGGTGCTGCAGTCGGCTGCCGGTGTGGTGATCGAGTGCAACCGGCAGGCGCAGGAGATGCTCGCTATGCCGCAGCAAAAGCTGCTGGGCCGCGACCGGCTGGCCGATGACACCATGGTGGTGCGTGCCGACCTCACGCCCTATCCGCTGGTGGATCGCCCCAGCGTGCGCACCCTGCGCAGCGGCCGGGGTCTGCGCGGCGAGCTGGTCGGTCACATGCGCACGGCGGGTGAGTTGCGCTGGCACATGGTCAACACCGAGCCGGTGCACGATGCCACCGGGCACCTGACCGGCGTGATCTCCTGCCTGGTGGATGTGACGCAGCAGCGCGAGCAGCAGCAATTGCTGACGCTGGCCATCGAAAGCGCCTCGCTGGGCGTCTGGCAATGGGACATTCCGAGCGGCCACATGGACGTGAACGACCGCCTGCCGGCTCTGTTCGGCTACCAGCAGGGGCAGATGGATCTGACGTCCGAGGGCTTTCACAACCTGATCCATCCCGATGATCGTGAGGGCTGGGACTGGGCCATCCGCACCAACCTGCGTGACTCAAGCCGGCCCCTGCACTGGGAGGTGCGCGTGCGCCATGGCAGCGGCCGCTGGATGTGGGCGCTGTACAGCGGCACGGTGGTGGCGCGTGACGGCAGCGGCCGGGCCTTGCGCATGGCGGGCATCTGCTACGACATCAACGCCCAGAAGGAACTGGAGGAGCAGTTGCGGCAGTCCGCCCGCACCGACAGCCTGACCCGCCTGCCCAACCGGGTCGAATTGCTCAGCCGCATCGAGGCCTCGCTGCAGCGCACGCGGCTGCAGCCGAGTTACTGCTTTGCGGTGCTCTTCATGGACTTCGACCGCTTCAAGCAGGTCAACGACACACTGGGCCATTCGGTCGGTGACGAGCTGTTGCGCCAGATTGCCAAGCGCCTGGAGGACAGCCTGCGCCCGGGCGACGCTTTTGTGCAAACCAGCGATTTCAGCCAGATGGCGGCGCGCATCGGTGGCGACGAGTTCGTGGTGCTGCTGGACAACATCCGCGGTGACCTGGACGCGCAGGTGGTGGCCTCGCGTCTGCTGGAAGTGCTGGCCGAGCCCTACCAGATCGGTCCGCACCGCGTCAACTCCACGGCCAGTATCGGCATCGTCACCACGGCCCACATGGCCGAGGATCCCGACAGCGTTCTGCGCGACGCCGACATTGCCATGTACGAGGCCAAGCGCCAGGGGCGTGGGCGCTACGAGATGTTCGAGCCTTCCATGCGCAAGCGCGTGCACGACGACGTGGAACTCGAGAACGACCTGCGTCAGGCTGTCGACAAGGGCGAGATCCACGTGGTGTATCAGCCCATGATCGATCTGCGCAGCGGTCGCATGGTGGGGGTGGAAGCCCTGGCGCGCTGGTCACACCCGCAGCGCGGCCCGGTCTCGCCGCTGACCTTCATCCCGGTGGCCGAGGCCACGGGCATGATCGGCCGCTTGGGTGAATTCGTGCTGAAGACGGCCTGCCACGAGCTGGTGCGCCTGCGCAACCTGCTGGGGGAGCGCGCGCCGGAGACCGTGTCGGTCAATCTCTCGCGCGCCCAGCTGCGCCAGGCAGGTTTTGCCGCCAAGCTCTCGGAGCTGCTGTACAGCGTCGGGTTGATGCCGGGGGCGCTCATGCTGGAAGTGACCGAAAGCCTGGCCGCCCAGGACGAGGGCATGCAGGCCATCCTGCGCGAGATCCGCGCGCTCGGCGTCTCGCTTTCGCTGGACGATTTCGGTACCGGCTACTCCTCGCTCTCATGCCTGCACGAGCTGCCGGTCAACCAGGTCAAGATCGACCGCTCCTTCGTGAGCCAGGCGCTCACCAGCAACTACCACCGCGTGATGATCAACGCGACCATCAGCATGGCGCGCACGCTGGGCCTGCAGACGGTGGCCGAAGGGATCGAGACGACCGAGCAGGCCGCGCTCATGGCCGATCTGGGCTGCGGCAAGGGCCAGGGCTATCTGTACAGCCGGCCTTTAAGCGCCCAGGATCTCGAGCACTGGGCGCTGGCCACGCCGGCCGCTGCGCTCAGGACTTGACGTCCAGCAGGGCGTTCTTGAGCTGCCAGTCGGCCGGCTGGCGGCCCAGCCAGATGCCCAGCAGGGCGGCAAAGAACTCGGGCTCCTTGAAGGGGGCGCCCTGGACCTTGCCCTTGACCGCGATGGACAGGCCCTGACCGGGGACCCAGTCCAGGGTGAAGCTGTCGCCGGCCATGAGCTTCTTGTGATCGGAAAAGATCTGGCTCATGCGCATGATGCCGGGGATCAACTGGACGAAGGCGGCGCGGTCCATGTTGTCTTCCATGCCGCGGGAGAACAGTTTGCCCAGTTCGGCGGCATCGATGTCGCGCAGCATGGTGATGCTCATGCGCTTGGGGCCGGGTGCCTTGAGGATGTCGTCCAGCGAGCCGGCCTTGCGGCCCACATAGAGGCCGGCGGCATAGACCTTGAAGACGGCCTTGTAACGCACGCCGGCACCGTTGAGCTCCAGCTTGCTGCCGTTGACTTCGACCTGGGGGGCAAAATTGATTCCGCCTACTTCCAGGGCGGATGCCTGCTGGCCGATGCCGAACAGCAGGGCGAACAGGACGGGACGTAACAGGGACCTCATGATCGGAAACCTCCAAAATAGTACGATCGTTCGTTCTAATTATCCCAGACCCCGGTTCCGGCCGGATTCAGGGTTTTTCTGGGGGTGGGCGCCTTTGCTAAACTGGCCCCATGTTCATTCACCGCCTCATCAGCACAGGTTGCAGCGACCGGGGAGCCTGGCCCTGGCGTACCTGCCCTGACGCGCGCGCCCGGTCGCGCGACTGAGGCTGGCGGCAAGCCAGCCGGCCCCGTTTCCCCGCCCCGTCCGGCGGGGCTCCAGAATCGAATGAGCATGGCACGACGTGCCTGGCGCCAAGGGCTGCAGGCCCGCGCCGAACCGGAGTTTTCCTGTGATGACCGAATCCGAATTCAACGAACTGGCCCGCCAGGGCTACAACCGCATCCCCCTGCTGGCGCAGGCTTTTGCCGACCTGGAAACGCCGCTCTCGCTCTACCTCAAGCTGGCGCACAGCCAGTCCGGCGGCAGGAACACCTTCCTGCTGGAATCCGTGGTGGGCGGCGAGCGTTTCGGCCGCTACAGCTTCATCGGTCTGCCGGCGCGCACCCTGGTGCGCTCGCGGGGTTTTGGCGAGTCGGCTGTGACCGAGGTGGTGACCGACGACGTGGTGGTCGAGACCTCGCGCCTGAATCCGCTGGATTTCGTGGCCCAGTACCACCAGCGTTTCAAGGTGGCCTTGCAGCCTAGCCTGCCGCGCTTCTGTGGTGGCCTGGCCGGTTATTTCGGCTACGACACCGTGCGCCACATCGAGAAGAAGCTGGTGCACAGCTGCCCGCCCGACACCCTGGGGTGCCCCGACATCCTCCTTTTGCAGTGCGAGGAGCTGGCCGTCATCGACAACCTCTCGGGCAAGCTCTACCTGATCGTCTACGCCGACCCCGGCCAGCCCCAGGCCTACGCGCAGGCGCAGGCCCGCCTGGCTGAGTTGCGCGAGCGTCTGAACACCTCGGTGCAGGCGCCGGCCATCAAGCCCAGTGCCGTGCACGAGGTGGGGCGCGAGTTCGCCAAGGACGACTACATCCGTGCGGTGGAGCGTGTCAAGGAGCTGATCGCCGCGGGCGACTTCATGCAGGTCCAGGTGGGCCAGCGCCTGCACAAGCGCTACACCGAGTCACCGCTCTCGCTGTACCGCGCGCTGCGTTCGCTCAACCCCTCGCCCTATATGTACTACTACCACTTCGGCGATTTCCACGTGGTGGGCGCCTCGCCGGAGATCCTGGTGCGGCAGGAGCAGACACCCGAGGGGCAGAAGGTCACCATCCGGCCCCTGGCCGGCACGCGCCCGCGCGGCGCCACGCCCGAGGCTGACAAGGCGGCCGAGGTGGAGTTGGTCAACGACCCCAAGGAACGTGCCGAGCACGTGATGTTGATCGACCTGGCGCGCAACGACATCGGGCGCATCGCCAAGACCGGCAGCGTCAAGGTGACCGAAGCCTTTGTGGTCGAGCGCTATAGCCACGTGATGCACATCGTCAGCAATGTCGAGGGCCTGCTGAAAGACGGCATGAGTTCCATGGACGTGCTCAAGGCCACTTTCCCGGCCGGCACCCTGACCGGCGCGCCCAAGGTGCACGCCATGGAGCTGATCGACCAGCTCGAACCCAGCAAGCGCGGCCTCTACGGCGGTGCCTGCGGCTACCTGAGTTATGCGGGCGACATGGACGTGGCGATTGCGATTCGCACCGGCATCATCAAGAACGACACGCTCTACGTGCAGGCCGCCGCCGGCGTGGTGGCCGACTCGGTGCCAGAAATGGAGTGGAGAGAGACAGAACATAAAGCCCGGGCGCTGGTGCGCGCTTCGGAACTGGTCGAGCAGGGTCTGGAGTGAACACCATGAAGAACATCAAGCTCCTCATGGTGGACAACTACGACTCGTTCACCTACAACCTCGTGCAGTATTTCGGCGAACTCGGCGCCGACGTGGAAGTGCATCGCAACGACGAGATCACGGTCGCGGAGATCGAGGCCAGGCTGAAGGCCGGGCAACTAGACCGCCTGGTGATCTCACCCGGCCCCTGCTCGCCGGCCGAGGCCGGCATCTCGGTGGCGGCGATTCGCCACTTCGCCGGCAAGCTGCCCATCCTGGGCGTCTGCCTGGGGCACCAGAGCATAGGCGCGGCCTTCGGCGGCAGGATCATCCGGGCGCAACAGCTCATGCACGGCAAGACCAGCGTCATCACGACCACGCAGGAAGGAGTGTTCGCCGGCCTGCCGAAACAGTTCACGGTGAACCGCTACCACTCGCTGGCGATCGAGCGTGCCAGCTGCCCGCCGGAACTTAAGGTGACGGCCTGGACCGAGGACGGCGAGATCATGGGCGTGAAACACCAGACGCTGGCCATCGAAGGCGTGCAGTTCCACCCCGAATCCATCCTGACCGAGCACGGCCACGCCATGCTGAAGAATTTCCTGGAACAAGTCTGAGGACGACAAGATGCCACTAGCCCACCAGATCACCCCGCAGGAAGCGCTGCAGCGTGTCATCGAGCACCGCGAGATCTTCCATGACGAGATGCTGCACATCATGCGGCTCATCATGAGTGGCGAGATGTCGCCCGTGCTGATGGCTGCGCTCATCACCGGCCTGCGCGTGAAGAAAGAAACCATCGGCGAGATCACCGCCGCCGCCCAGGTGATGCGCGAGTTCTCGACCAAGGTCAACGTGGCCGACCGCCGGCATCTGGTCGACATCGTCGGCACCGGTGGCGACGGCGCGCACACCTTCAACATCTCCACCTGTTCCATGTTCGTGGCCGCGGCGGCCGGCGCCAAGGTCAGCAAGCACGGCGGGCGCAGTGTCAGCAGCAAGAGCGGCAGCGCTGACGTGATGGAGTCGCTGGGCATCAACATCAACCTCACGCCCGAGGCCATCGCGCAGTGCGTGGCCGAGACGGGTGTGGGTTTCATGTTCGCGCCCAACCACCATCCGGCCATGAAAAACGTGGCGCCGGTGCGGCGCGAGCTCGGCATCAAGACCCTGTTCAACATCCTGGGCCCGCTGACCAACCCCGCCGGCGCGCCCAACATCCTCATGGGGGTGTTCCATGCGGATCTGGTGGGCATCCAGGTGCGCGCCCTGCAGCGCCTGGGCACCGAGCATGCCGTGGTGGTCTACGGCAAGGACGGCATGGACGAGATCAGCCTGGGCGCAGCGACCCTGGTGGGGGAGTTGAAGAGCGGCGAGATCCGGGAGTATGAAATCCACCCCGAAGACTTCGGCCTGACCATGGCCAGCACCCGCGCCCTCAAGGTGGACACACCCGAGGCTTCGCGTGCCATGCTCATGGGGGTGCTGGACAACCAGCCCGGCGCTGCGCGTGACATCGTCATCCTGAACGCCGGGGCGGCGCTGTATGCTGCCAATGTGGTGGACAGCATGGCGGCCGGCATCGCGCGGGCGCGCGAAGTCGTCGCCTCCGGCGCCGCCAAGGCCAAGCTTGAACAACTGGTCACGGTGGCGCACCGCCTCGGCCAGGCTGCCTGAACCCATGTGGCAGGACCCTGGTACCTGGATCGCACTGGGCGTCTCGGCCCTGTTCGTGGTGGCCGGCTTCGTCATTCACCACGTTTTTGTCAAAGTTTTAAAGAACGGCTCACCGCCGCCTGACCATGAGTGACATCCTGAACAAGATCGTGGCCGTCAAACGCGAAGAAGTCGCTGCGGCCCTCAAGAAGACCTCGCTGGCCGCCATGCGCGCCGACGCCGAATCGCGTGTGCTCACCCGCGATTTCGTCGGTGCCTTGCGCGCCAAGATCGCCGCCGGCCAGGCGGCGGTGATCGCCGAGATCAAAAAAGCCAGTCCGAGCAAGGGTGTGTTGCGCGAGGACTTCATTCCCGCCGACATTGCCCAGAGCTACGCCGAAGGCGACGGCCAGACCAGCGCAGCCTGTCTGTCGGTGCTCACCGATCGCCAGTTCTTCCAGGGCCAGACCGACTACCTGAAGCAGGCGCGCGCTTCCTGCCAGCTGCCCGTGCTGCGCAAGGATTTCATGGTCGACCCGTACCAGATCTACGAGTCGCGCGCCATGGGGGCGGACTGCATTCTGCTGATCGCCGCCTGCCTGGACGATGCGCAGATGGCCGACCTGGAAGCCATCGCGCGCGGGCTGGACATGGCCGTGCTGGTCGAGGTGCACGACGGTGCCGAACTGGACCGCGCGCTGAAACTGAAAACCCCGCTGGTGGGTATCAACAACCGCAACCTGCGCACCTTCGAGGTGTCGCTGGAGACCACGCTGGCGCTGCGTGAGCGCGTGCCGGCCGATCGCCTGCTGGTGACGGAGTCCGGCATCCTGGGCCGCGCCGACGTGCAGCGCATGCGCGCGGCAGGCGTCAATGCCTTCCTGGTGGGCGAGGCTTTCATGCGCGCGCCCGATCCGGGCTTGGCATTGGCCGAACTGTTTGCCTGATGGCCTTGTCGCAGTCGGACCTGTTCACGGGTGGCGCGGCTGCGCCGGCCTGCCTCCAGGCCTGGGAGCCGGGCCGCTGGCCGGTGGCTGCCGACTGGCAGCCACTGGTCTCCCGGTTTTTCGACAGCGAAGCCGGAGTGCAGCTGGGCCACTACATCGGTGCCCGGCTGGCGGCCGGCGCCACCATTTATCCGCCCCGGCCTCTGCGCGCGCTGGAGTTGACGGCGCTGGCCGAGGTGCGCGTCCTGATCCTGGGCCAGGATCCGTACCATGGGCCGGGCCAGGCCGAGGGCCTGGCTTTTTCCGTGGCGCCGGGTCTGCGCCTGCCGCCCTCCCTGCGCAACATCCACCTGGAACTGGCGCGTGACCCGGCGCTCACGCCCGCCCGCCCGCCGGTCGATGGCTCCCTGCTGCCTTGGGCGCGCCAGGGGGTGTTGCTGCTCAATACCTGCCTGACGGTGGAAGACGGTCAGCCCGCCAGCCATGCTGGCCGTGGCTGGGAAGTGCTCACTGACCAAATAATTCGTGCCGTGGTCGAGCGCACACGGCCGGTCGTGTTCATGCTCTGGGGTGCCCATGCCCAGCGTGCCGCGGCGGCTGCAGGGCTGGAGGCGGGGAAGGGGTCGCATCTGGTGCTGTGCGCCAACCATCCCTCCCCTTTGTCGGCTCGGCGCGGTCCGCAGCCTTTTCTGGGCTGTGGCCACTTCAGCCGGGCGACTGCGTTTTTGCTGGAGCAGGGGCTGGGCGAGGTCCCCTGGTGAATCTGGAGGGTTGGGAGTCTCGCTGCCGTCAAAATTTCATGGCATAATCTGAGGTTCACCTAATGGAGAGGTGGCCGAGTGGTTAATGGCAGCAGACTGTAAATCTGCCCTCTTACGAGTACGCTGGTTCGAATCCAGCCCTCTCCACCAGTGAAAGATGCGTAGAGCGAGCGTTTTGGGCGATGCGGGAGTAGTTCAATGGTAGAACCCCAGCCTTCCAAGCTGATGACGCGGGTTCGATTCCCGTCTCCCGCTCCATGTGTCTTTTGCAGTGGGTGGTGACAAGAATATTGCCCTTTTGGCTCAGTGGTAGAGCACTCCCTTGGTAAGGGAGAGGTCGCGGGTCCGATTCCCGCAAAGGGCACCACTTTCAGGTGCGCGGCCGTTGCCGGCGTATCTTGGTGTTTGAAGTCGTAATTGCTTTTTGCATCCTTTCTGGAGATTTGAAAAATGGCAAAAGAGAAATTTGAGCGGACCAAGCCGCACGTCAACGTTGGCACGATCGGTCACGTGGACCACGGCAAGACCACCCTGACGGCGGCCATCACCACGGTTCTGGCGGCCAAGTTCGGCGGCC
>CAUPLI010000015.1:0-60773 GCA_963512175.1 uncultured Hylemonella sp.
GTGCTCGTAACCCTGCGCATGCAGGGTGCCGTGCACCAGCAGGTGGGCGTAGTGTTCTTCCAGGGTCTTGCCCTGTTCTTTCGCTTCCTTCGCCAGCACGGGCGCGCAGAGCACCAGGTCGGCCATGACCACCGGCTCGCGCGCGTAGTCGAAGGTCAGCACATTGGTGGCGTAGTCCTTGTGGCGGTATTCGCGGTTCAGCTGGCGGCCTTCGGCCGAGCCGACGATACGCACGGTGATCTCGGCCTGCCGAATCAGGGCCATGCGCATCCATTTGTGCACGCGGGCTTTCGTCAGCAGTGCACGGTGACTGTCCGGCACGGCGGCGCCGAACTGCAGCGAGAGGTCGAGTTCAGGTAGGGCGCTCATGCGGCGTCTCCAGGCTTGCGCTTGTCGTAGGCATCCACGATGCGCGCCACCAGCGGATGCCGCACCACGTCGGCGCTGGTGAAGCGGCAGATGGCGATGCCCTTGACGCGCTTGAGCACGCGCTCAGCGTCGATCAGGCCGCTGAGCTGGGTCTTGGGCAGGTCGACCTGGCTCACGTCGCCCGTGACCACAGCGCGCGAGCCGAAGCCGATGCGCGTGAGGAACATTTTCATCTGCTCGGGGGTGGTGTTCTGCGCCTCGTCCAGGATGACGAAGGCATTGTTCAGCGTGCGCCCGCGCATGAAGGCCAGGGGCGCGATCTCCAGCGCGTTGCGCTCGAAGGCCTTCTGCACCTTTTCGTAACCCATCAGGTCGTAGAGCGCGTCGTAGAGCGGGCGCAGGTAAGGGTCGATCTTCTGCGTCAGGTCGCCGGGCAGGAAACCCAGGCGTTCGCCGGCTTCGACGGCCGGGCGCGTGAGCACGATGCGCTGCACCGCGCTGCGCTCCAGCGCGTCCACGGCACAGGCCACCGCCAGATACGTTTTCCCGGTGCCGGCCGGGCCGATGCCGAAGGTGATGTCGTTGCCGGCGATGCTCTCCAGGTAATGGGCCTGGTTGGGCGTGCGCGCGCGCAGCTCGTGGCGGCGCGTCTGCAGCGCCTCACCGTCTTCGGTCAGCGGCATGGAGCTGTCGCTGGCCAGCAGCAGCTGCACGATGGCGTCGTCGATGGGTTTGGTCGCCATCTCGTACAAGGCCTGCAGCACTTCCATGCCGCGCTGGGCCTGTTTCTTGGGGCCTTCCACCTTGAACTGCTCGTGGCGGTGGGCGATCTTGACGTGCAGCGCGTTCTCGATGGTGCGCAGGTGTTCGTCGGCGGGGCCGCACAGGCGGGCCAGGCGCGCGTTGTTGGGCGGGGAGAAGAGGTGGCGCAGAATCAACTGATAATTCCTTCAAACTTTCCTCAATGATAGGCGCCCCATGATCGGCAGGCTCTCCGGCACCCTCCTCGAAAAAAATCCCCCCCAGGTCCTGGTGGACTGCAACGGCGTGGGCTACGAAGTCCATGTGTCCATGAGCACCTTCTACAACCTGCCGCACCTGGGCGAGAAGGTGGCCCTGCTCACGCATTTCGTGGTGCGTGAGGACGCGCAGCTGCTCTACGGTTTTGGCACCGCACCTGAGCGCGAGGCCTTCCGCCAGCTCATCAAGATCTCGGGTGTGGGCCCGCGCACCGCGCTGTCCGTGCTCTCGGGCATGAGCGTGGGCGAACTCGCGCAGGCGGTCAGCCTGCAGGAGGCCGGGCGCCTGGTCAAGGTGCCGGGCATCGGCAAGAAGACGGCCGAGCGCCTGCTGCTCGAACTCAAGGGCAAGCTGGGGGCCGACATGGGTGCGCCCCATGCGCAGCCGGGCAGCGATGCGCAGGCCGACATCCTGCAGGCCCTGCTGGCCCTGGGCTACAGCGACAAGGAAGCCGCCGCCGCGCTCAAGGCCCTGCCCAAGGACGTGGGCGTGAGCGAGGGCATCAAGCTCGCGCTCAAGGCGCTGGCGAAGTAGGGCTCAGGGTGAGCAGGCCCTAAGGCTAGGGCCGCCCGCCCGGGGCGATCAGCACCGCGTCGCGCACCGGCCGGTCGTGGCGCGGCTGTACCGGGCGAGCGTTGTTGGCATACAGCTGGCCGAACAGGCGCAGCTGCTCGCGGCTGATGCTCACCGGCTGCTTGAGGATGAGCCAGAGCACGCCCTCGGTGCAGGGCGGCGTGGTCAGCGAGCCCATGTACTGGTAATAACGCTGGTCGCGCGGCAGGATCTCGCCCACGTGGATCAGGTCTGGCGGCAGGCGCACGCTGTCGTTGACGTCCAGCGGCATATGGGTCCAGACCTTCTGGATCAGGGGGTTGGCCTCGCCCGGCTCCAGCAGCACGGCCAGCACGGCCAGTTGCCCCACCTCGTTGCGGTGCACGAAGTGCGCCACCATGGGATAACCCTGGCCGTTGATGCGCTCCTCCGCCGGGTGGTGAAAGTGGAACTGCACCAGCTGGTAGGTGTTGCCGCGCACGGTCAGGCTGTTCTCGCCATAGACCTTGACCTCGACGGTGTGGCCGTTGTTGACCACCGTGCCCTTGCTGGGCGCGTAGCGGAACTCGATGGCCTCGGCCGGGCCCCGGAGCGTTTCGCTGTCCTCGATGTGGATGGGCGACTGGCGTTGGCCGCTGGCGCAGGTGGCGTAGTCGGGCTTGAGCTTGCCCCAGTTCGTCGGGGCACCTTCGCCTTCGTAGCTCCAGTGGATGTCCTTGTGCGGTGTGGGTGCCGCGGCCGCTGCAGCGGGGCGCTGCTGGCGGATCACCAGGCCCGGTTCGCGCGGGCGCGGGCCGGCCACGGCGGGCGGTTTGTTGTCCACGGGGTTGACGGGCGGGGCGGCGCCGGGCGTGGTGGCCAGACCGGCGCTGCTGCTCTTGCCGTCGATGATGAGGTTCAGTCGCTTGGTCTTGGGGTCGCCCCGGCTCATGGCGTCGCGCAGCTGGGATTCGATGTCCGTGCGTGTGCCCTCCACGCGCGTCGGGGCCGAGGCGGCCTGCGCCGGGGCGGGCGCCACCGCCGGCTCGGCGGCCCGGGCGTGGGGCAGCAGCGTGGCTGCCAGCAGGCCGGCCAGCAAGGAGAGGGGGAGGGCGGTGGGCTTCATGGTGGGCAGGCTCAGGGGATTCGTCTCCTCATGCTATCGGCAAAGCGGGCGAATTACTTGAGTCGGCTATAGTCGGAACCGCTGTGCCGGACTGGCAGAGCGTTGACTTACTTCCCTCAGCTTTCCCCTTCCCGGCCGTGAGCATCCAGACCGACGATTTTGAAATGCCCTCGGGCCCGCGCGTGGTCTCGGCCGCGCCCGTTTCGCCAGGCGAAGAAGCCATCGAGCGCGCGCTGCGGCCCAAGCTGCTCGACGAGTACGTGGGCCAGGCCAAGGTGCGCGAGCAGTTGGAGATCTTCATCGGCGCAGCGCGCAAGCGCGAAGAGGCGCTGGACCACGTGCTGCTGTTCGGCCCGCCCGGCCTGGGCAAGACCACGCTCTCCCACATCATCGCGCACGAACTCGGCGTCAACCTGCGCCAGACCAGCGGCCCCGTGCTCGAAAAGCCCAAGGACCTGGCCGCGCTGCTGACCAATCTCGAGAAGAACGATGTGCTCTTCATCGACGAGATCCACCGCCTCTCGCCCGTGGTCGAGGAAATCCTCTACCCCGCGCTGGAGGACTACCAGATCGACATCATGATTGGCGAAGGCCCGGCCGCGCGCAGCATCAAGCTCGACCTGCAGCCCTTCACGTTAGTGGGCGCCACCACGCGCGCGGGCATGCTGACCAACCCGCTGCGCGACCGCTTTGGCATCGTGGCGCGGCTGGAGTTTTATTCCGCCGAGGAACTGGGCCGCATCGTCACGCGCAGCGCCGGCCTGCTCAATGCGCCCATGGACCCCGAGGGCGGCTTCGAGATCGCGCGCCGTTCGCGTGGCACGCCGCGCATTGCCAACCGCCTGCTGCGCCGCGTGCGCGACTACGCCGAGGTCAAGGGCACGGGCCGCATCACGGTGGAGATGGCGAACAAGGCCCTGGCCATGCTGGACGTGGACCCGCAGGGTTTCGACCTGATGGACCGCAAGCTGCTGGAGGCCGTCATCCACCGCTTCGATGGCGGCCCCGTGGGCCTGGACAACATCGCCGCCAGCATCGGCGAGGAAGCCGGCACCATCGAGGACGTGATCGAACCCTATCTGATCCAGCAGGGTTTCCTGCAGCGCACGCCGCGCGGGCGCATCGCCACGCTGGCGGCCTACCGGCACCTGGGCGTGGCGCCGCCCAAGACCGACGGCAGCCTCTTCACCGAATGAAAGTGGCTCGCGGTTTGCGTCTGGCGTGGTGGCTGCTGGCCGCTGTCCTGCTGCCTGGCCCGGTGCTGGCCGAACTCAAGCCGGAGTGGGAGCTGGGCATGGGCGTGGCCGCGGTCGATTTCCCTCTGTACCGCGGCGCGGCCGAGCGGCGCAGCTACCTGCTGCCCGCGCCCTATGTGCAGTACCGCGGCAAGTTCCTGCAGGTGGACCGCGAGCGCGTGCGTGGCCTGCTGTTCCGGCGCGAGCGGGTGGAGCTGGACATCAGCGTCAACGGCTCGGTGCCGGTCAGCAGCAAGGACTCCCAGGCCCGACGCGACATGCCCGACCTGGACCCGACGCTGGAACTCGGTCCTGAACTGAACGTGCACCTCTACTACGACGAGCGCCGCCACACCAACCTGGACCTGCGCCTGCCGCTGCGCGCGGTGTTCGCCGTCAGCACGCAGCGCTTCGAGCGCCAGGGCTGGCTGGCCCAGCCCCAGCTCAACCTGGACCTCAAGAGTGTTGCGCGCAGCGGCTGGAACCTGGGCCTGGTGGCCGGCCTGCTGTATGGTGACCAGGGCTACCACGGCTATTTCTACGACGTGGCCCCGCAGTACGCCACCGCCGTGCGCCCGGCCTACAGCGCGCCCGGCGGTTTTGCCGGCAAGCAGTTCATCGCCGCGCTGAGTCGCCGCCAGGGCGATATGTGGATGGGCGGTTTCGTGAAATGGGACGACCTCAGCGGTGCGGTGGTCGCCGACAGCCCGCTGGTGCAAAGCCGCCAGGCCTTCTCCGCCGGCTTCATGGTGGCCTGGGTGTTCGCCAAGTCGGACAAGCTGGTCGAGGTCAGCGAGGACTGAGTTTCCGGCCCGCGGGCCTGCGCTAATATCCCGCCATAAATCAAACTGTTTGCAGACAGGGAGGAAGCATGGCGAGTGAGCAACAGGCGCCGCGTGCGGGCGGCAGTGCGGCTGCGGGCCGCGAACGGCATTTCCTGCCGCGCAAGAGTGGCATCAGCTGGGTCCTTGCGGTTTTGCTGGGCCTGCTGACGCTGTTCCTGGCGCTGGGCACGTTGGCGCTCTGGGCCAAACCCAATCCCGGCGAGGGTCCTGGCCCCAGGGTGCTGCTGCTGCTCCTGGTTCTGGCTTGTGCAGCCGGTGCCTGGTATGCCGTGCGTCGCGCTACCAGCCGCAAGCCCCTGCTCACGCTGGGGCAGCACGGCATCACTTCCTCGAAACTGCGTGAACCCGTGCCCTGGTCCCGGCTGGAGGATGTGGAGCTGGTCCAGGTGATGGGCAGTGCCTATCTGGATCTCAAGCTGCGCAACGAACCCGGCAAGCAGCCGCGTCGTGGCATGTGGGGCAAGAACGCCGCCGTGCGGCGCATCAACCTGTCCATGCTCAAGCCCGACGACCAGTTCGCCGCCTACGCCGCCATCCATGCACGCCTGGCGCCCTTGCGCGAGGCGGCCGGCCTGGGCGCGGCGCCCAGCGTGAAGCAGGCGCAGGAAGTGAGGGCCTTCGAGCAGCAACTCGACGTGCTGACGCCTACGCCCTGGGCGCTGTACCTGGTGATGGCGCTCAACGTCGGCGTCTGGGTGCTCAACGTCTTCAACGGCATCAGCCCCATGAAGCCGACGCCACAAGAACTCTTTGCCTGGGGCGCCAACTCGGCTGCGGCCGTGACGATCGACGGCCAGTACTGGCGCCTGCTGACGGCCACCTTCCTGCACGCGGGCGTGCTGCACCTGGCGCTCAATATGTTCGGCCTGTGGGAGGCGGGGCGGCAGATCTGCCGCTGGTTCGGCAACGGCCAGTTCCTGCTCGTCTACCTGGGCTCGGCCCTGGCCGGCAGTGCGCTGAGCCTGCACTTCTCCTCACAGCAATCGGTGTCGGTGGGCGCCTCGGGCGCGGTCTTTGGTGTGCTCGGGGCCTTGTTGGCCGCGGTCTGGAAACATCGCGAACGCATTCCCGCGGCGACGTCGAAGCAGCTGATGACCAGCCAGGGCATCTTCGTCGCCTATGCGCTGCTGCAGGGTTTCACCAAGCCGGGCATCGACAACGCAGCCCACGTGGGCGGTCTGCTGGCCGGCGCAGCCATCACCCTGCTGCTGGCCCAGCAGATGGGACAGGTGGCCAGTGCCGGTGGGCGCTTGCTGCGCCAGGGCCTGGCCCTGGGGATCACGGGGGCGGCCGTGCTGGTCCTGGTGTTGAGCACGCCGGCTTCAGCCGTCAATCACCGGGCGATTTTTGAATCGCAGGACAAGTTGAAGCGCCTGCTGCCCCGGGTCGAGAGCAGTGAGCGTGCACTGGTCAAGGATGCGCAGAGCCTGAAGGCGGGCACCCTGAATGCCCAGGAGTTCATCGTCAAAATCCGGGACACCCATTTGCCCGCTTATCGCTCGACCAATGCCGAGTTGGCGTCCCTCACCTTGCCGGAGGGGCTGCCCATGCGTGGCATGCTGGAGGACATCAAGGTCGTGCACCGGTTGACCGAGGAGACCCTGGTCCTGGAGTTGCGCAAACTGGATTTTTTGCAGATCGTCGGCAACCGTGAGTTCGAGCCCAGTTCCCTGGAGTACCAGACGATGCAAGTCCTGAATCAGCAGCTGGGGGAGACGAGCGCAAAACTCAAGCTCGCCCGGCAGAAGCTCGAAGCGTCGGTCGCAGAACTCAAGAAGCCGGGACGATCGCCCTAGGCGGCAGAAGCGGGGGTGGCTTCGGTTCGCGCAGCCATCAGCATGCCGCGCACGATCAGCACCTGGGCCGCGTAGTAGGTAGACAGCACCCAGAGCTGCGAGAGCGGCAGCGGTGACACGAACTTGTTGAGCGCCAGCAGCGTGTCGCTGAGCATGAAAAAGCCCGCACCCACGGCGACCCAGACGGCCGGTTTGTCACCGAGCACCGTCGCGCGGCCTATGGCCTGCGCCGCCATCAGCGCGATCACCAGCACATAGGCCGCCACCGGCCCACGCAGGCCCACCGGCAGGCCGCCGGTCCAGAGCACGGCGTACATGAGCGCGCCGAAGCCCAATGGAATGAACAGGGCACGCCGGCTCGGGAACCAGGTCTGGCCGCGTTTGAAGAGGGCGATGTAGGCCAGGTGGGCGCAGAGGAAGCTCACCAGGCCGGGGATGAAATAACCCGGGACCATCAGGAACACATCGCCCGCCAGCGAGCCGGCCAGGGCCAGCAGCAGCAAGGTGGCGCTGCGCAGGCCGGTGGATGAACGGCGCATCACGGTCGCTACCAAAACAATAGCAATCAGCATCGTCAAGGGCTTGAACACGCGGTGCAGTTCCAGCAGGCCGGTGGCGGCGCAGGCGGTGGACAGGGCGGCGGCTTCGATGAACAGTACCTCGGCCATGCTCAGGCGGCCCTGCAGCACGGCGCCGGTGCACCAGAGCACGGTGCTCAAGGCCGCCAGCCAGACCACGGAAGCTGCCAGCGGCAGCGTGTCCGCATGCCAGAGGAAAAGCACCACACCGCCCAGCAGGGCCAGAAAGTGCAGGCCGCCGAACCACAACACGGTGCGCGAGGCCGGCGGGTCGTAGCGCTGCAGACGGGCGATGTCGAAAGCGGGCTTGGGAAAGCGTTCGGCGACGTCAGCCGGGCGCCAGCCTGGGGGCTTGAACCAGACACGGAGCTTGTCGCTCCAGCGGCGCGCGTGCCAGCTCGTGCGCAGCAGGTCCCAGTAGACCTCGGCATTGGCCCAGAGCGGGTCCCAGCTGTCCAGCGGGCTGCGCGTGCCGTAGACGCAGCGCTCGTCTTCTTCCTTGAAGCTGCCGAAGAGCCGGTCCCAGACGATGAGGATGCCGCCGTAGTTGCGGTCCAGGTAACGGTCATTCACGGCGTGGTGCACGCGGTGGTTGGAAGGGCTGCAGAACCAGCGGTCGAACCAGCCCAGCTTGCCAACGTGTTCGGTGTGCACCCAGAACTGGTAGAGCAGGTCGATCAGCGCCACGATGCCAAAGACCAGGGGCGGCACACCGGCCAGGGCCATGGGCAGGTAAAAGACCCAGCCCAACAGCGCGCCGCTGGAGGTTTGCCGCAGCGCGGTGCTGAGGTTGTAGTCCTGGCTCTGGTGGTGCACCACGTGCGCGGCCCAGAACACCGCCACCTCGTGGCCGGCGCGGTGCAGCCAGTAGTAGCAGAAGTCGTAGAAGACCAGGGCGATGACCCAGCCGTACCAGTTCATCCAGAAGCTCTCGTTGTGCCAGAGCGCCACCCAGCCGTAGACCGCGGTGTAGATGCCCACACGCAGCAGGCGCGTGAGCACGGCGCTGATCTGGCTCAGCATACCCAGGCCTATGCTGTTGATCGCGTCGTTGAGGCGGTAGGTGTTGCGGCCCTTCGCGACGCCCCAGGCGTATTCGATGGCGATCAGCAGCAGGAAAACGGGGGTGGCGAGGACGATGATTTGGCTGGGACTCATGCCGCCATTTTGCGGAAATTCAGTTCTCGCCGCCCTTCGCATCAACCCTGATACGGTTTATCTGGCACCCGCAGCCAGGAGCATCTTTTCCATGGCGCCATAACCACGCGCACGAGCCAGCGCCAGCGGTGTCTGCCCCATGCGGTCCTTGAGTTGCAGGTTGGCGCCGGCGTCGATCAAGGCCTTGAGCGTGGCCTGGTGGCGCTTGCCGCCATCGCCGAGCACGATGGATTCGATCACGGCCGTCCAGTGCAGGTTGTTCACATGGTCCAGCGGCGCGCCGGCGGCGATGAGCTGGCGTACCACGCCGTCGTGGCCCAGGTGGGCGGCGGCTATCAGGGCTGTGCCGTCGTAGCGGCTGGTGGTCTGGCCGGCCTTGGCGCCGAGCTGCAGCAGCAGGCGCAGGGTGTCTTCGTCGTCCGCCACGGAGGCGATGGTGACGGTGTCGTAGCGATCACTTTCCAGCAGGTTCAGGTCGGCACCGGCCTGGGCCAGGGCCTTGATGGCGGTACGCTGGCGCGCATAGGTGGCGACGTGCAGGGGCGTGCGGCCATAGGGGTCGCGTGCGTTCAGGCCAGCCTTGCCCGTCGTGTTGATGAGCTGCTGCAGACGCGGCAGGTCGCCCGCCCAGGCGGCCGCATGCAGGCCGGTGTAGGCCGCGGCTTCGGCCGGTGAAGGGGGCACCTGGGCCTGCGCCGGCAGGCTGGCGACAGTCGCCAGGCCTGCCAGGGCCAGCAGGGAGATACCGAGGGTGTGACGGAAGGTCATGGGAAATCTCCTCTGCTGTGCCTTGTGTTTACTTCAGCTGGTCCTGCACCTTGGCGATGGCGGCCACGGCGCATTGTTCGTCCAGATGGCCGCCGGGCGCACCGCCCACGCCCACGGCGCCGATGACTTCATTGCCCACCTTCACGGGCACGCCGCCGCCGAGCAGCAGGTAACCGGGGATGTTGCCCAGGTTGGCCGCGGCCGGGTTCTTCTGCGAGGCTTCCATGATGGCCAGGGTGGTGTTCTTGGCCGAGGCCGAGGTGTAGGCCTTCAGGCGGCTGGCTTCCAGGGTGTGGGGGCCGGCGTTGTCGGCGCGCTGCACGGCGCGCACGGTGCCGGCGCGGTCCACCACGGTGGCGGCGACGTTGTAGCCAGCGGCGGTGCAGGCGGCTACGGTGGCGCTGGCGATCTGGTTGGCCAGTTCCAGGGACATGTTCTTTTCGGTGCGCACGGATTGCGCGCTGGCGAGGCCGGCGACGAGGCTGAGGACGAGAACCGAGGACTTGGTGAAGGTGGACATGCAGTGCTCCTGTAAGGATTTGGGGTCTGGCCCGGCGCCCGCCGAACCATGGATGCACTGTAGGAAAACAAGGCGCGCGCCGCCATGCGGTCGGCTACGCGCGGGGCTCCGTAGAACTACGGAGCGGGGTGTCTATTCGGCTTCCACCAGCGCCGCGTAGGCGCGGATCAGCTGGGCCAGGGATTCGGCCTGCAGCTTGGCGAAGAGATGGGCGCGATGAGTCTCCACCGTGCGCGGCGAGAGGTCCAGGGCGCGACCGATCTCCTTGTTGGTCAGACCCGCGACGATCAGCCCCAACACCTCGCGCTCGCGCTCGGACAGCTGGGCATAACGCTCACGCGCCAGGCGGTCGGCCTGGTGCCGTTCGCGCGACTTCACGTGTTGTCGCACGGCCTGTTGCAGGGCTTCGAGCAGCTGTTCGTCGTTGACGGGTTTTTCCAGGAACTCGGCGGCGCCGGCCTTGAAGGCGCGGCGGCACATCTCCACCGTGCCGTGGCCCGTGAGCATGAGGATGGGCTGGTCCACGCCCTGGGCAATCAGTGTGTCCAGCACGCTCAGGCCGCTGATGCCGGGCATGCGCACGTCCAGCACGATGGCGCCTATGCCCTGGCGGTCGAACTCGGTCAGGAAGGCATCGGGTCGATCCCAGGTCTGCACGCGCAGGCCCACGGTGGAGATCAGCAGGGCCAGGCTCTCGCGCACGGCCGCGTCGTCGTCGATCAGGTGGATCAGCGGGGACTGCGGCGCGTTCATGTGGCGGCCAGGGGCAGTTGCAGGCAAAAGCGCGTGCCGCGCGGCGACACCGCGCTCACGCTGAGCCGGCCGGCCATGCCGTTGGCCAGGCTCTCGCAGAGGCTGAGCCCCAGACCCAGGCCGTCCTTGCGCGTGGTGTAGAAGGGCTCGAAGATGTGCGGCAGCACCTCGGGGGCGATGCCCGGCCCGCTGTCACTCACGGCCAGTTCACCCTTGCCGTCCTGCTGCTGCAGGCTCAGCGTGAGGCGGCGTTCGCCGGCCGGCACCTGCTCCAGGGCCTGCAGCGCGTTCATCAGCAGGTTGTGCACGATCTGTTCCAGCGCCACCGGTTCGGCGAGAACCTGCACATTGGCATGCGCCTGCACTTCGGGTGTGACACCACGGCGCTGGCATTCGGGCTCCAGCAGGTAGAGGGCGCGGAGCACGGCCTCGTTCAGGCTCAGGGGCAAAACGTGCGCGCCTGGGTCGGGGCGCTCCACGCTGCGGCGCAGCCGGCCCAGTACTTCAGCGGCCCGGCGGGCCTGGGCACTGGCCTGTTCCATGGCGCCACGGGCGGTGGCCAGTTCGGGCGGGTCTTCGGCCAGCAGGCGTTGCGCGGCCTGCGTGTTGGCCAGCACGGCGGTGAGCGGCTGATTGAGTTCATGGGCCATGCCTGCAGCGAGTTCACCGAGGGTGTTGAGCCGGGCCACCTGGCCCAGACGCAGCAGGGCCTGGCTGCGTTGCTGTTCGGCGCGCTGCTGCAGGAACTGGCGCAGCAGGGCCAGCACGGCGGCCACGGCCAATGTCCAGAGCAGCAAACGTGCCCAGGGCAGCTCGGCCCAGCCCACACGCTGCTGGGCCACGACTTCAAACGGCTGGCTTTCGGCGGCCAGTTGCTTGCGGAATTCGAAGAACCAGCCCGAGCTCTTGTCTATGTTGATACCCGGCTGCAGCACCATCTGCTGCCCGCCATGTTCGAGCGCCACGCGCACGGGGCTGCGTTCGCGTTCCATGGGCCAGTCGTTCCAGGGCGCCAGCGCGCGCAGGTCCAGGGTGAGGGCAAAACTGCTCGGTGTGGCGGCCATCAGCAGCTGGTAGTGGCCGGCCGTGAAGTCCACCGTGCCCAGGGCCGGGCGCTTGAGCCGGCGCGATTCGGCTTCGACGTTAACCAGTTTTGCATCCACCCAGCTCTGGCCGGGATTGCGCCGCTGCACCGATAGGATTTGTGGGTAGAGCGCGGGCAGGCGCTGCTCGGGCGAGCCGGCGCGGAGGCCGTCGGCGGGGGGCTGCAGCAGGGCCAGCGTGTCCATGATGGCGTCGTGCTGCACCACACGCTGGCTCAGCAGGCGGTGCACGATGCGGGCGTTGGTCTCGAAGGCTTCGAACTGGCGGGCCAGCTCCAGGCGGGCCAGGCCGACGGCGCCGGCTGCCGCGAGTACCACGCCGCCCAGGAGCCAGACGAGTCGGTTGCGCAGGGCGGTGGCGGGCATGGTGAGACCTTGTGCCCGGGATCAGTCCAGCGCGCCGCGGGCATCCACCCGGATCAATTCCGCCACGGTGCCCGCCTGCAGGCCGCCGCGCACGCCGATCAGCCAGTTGTGCAGGTTGACGGTGGGGTCGCAGTGGCCGGGGATCAGCCACAGGGTGCTGCCCAGGGCTGGCAGCGGGGCTTTGCCCGTGGCGCCCAGCGTGGTGTGCTCGTCGCTGCAGCCCGTGGCCTCCAGCGCCTCGCCATGCACGCGCGGCAGGCCCGATTCGATGGCGTGGCTCTTGTGGCCGGCGTCCACCACCACATGGCCGGCGCTGACGCTCATGACCTGGGTCTTGACGAAGAGCGCGTGCTCAAAAGCGGGCTGGGCCGGGTCGGCATCATTGCGCGCGTAGTCGGCGTCCATGAAGAGGTAGGAGCCGGCCTGCAGTTCGCCGAAGACACCGCTGGTGGCTTCCAGGCCGAAGGTGCCGCTGCCGGCGCCAGTGACCAGGGGCAGGCTCAGGCCAGCGGCTTCGACGATGCGGCGTGCTTCCTGCACCCGGGCGATGACCTCGTCCAGCGCGGCGCGGCGTTCGGCCACCGTACGCAGGTGCTGGGCTCGGCCGTTGTAGGCCTGCAGCCCGGCCAGGCGCAGGGCGGGATGACGGGCGATGGCTTGTGCCAGCGGCAGCACGTCGGCCGGTTCGGCCACGCCGCAGCGTTTTTGCCCGACGTCGAGTTCGACGAAGACATCGATCAGCTTCTCGCCGCTGCCCATGGCCTGCGCCAAATGCTCGATGCCCAGCAGGCTGTCCACCGCGATGGCCAGGCGGCCGCCGCGTGACTGCAGCGTGCGCGCCAAGGCCGCCACTCGCTGCAGCTTCGGCAGCGCGATGACTTCGTTGCTGATGTAGAGGTTGTGCACACCGGCCGCGGCCAGCGCTTCGGCCTCGGATGTTTTTTGCACGCACATGCCCACGGCGCCGGCCTGCATCTGGCGCAGGCTCAGCGCCGCACTCTTGTGCATCTTGGCGTGCGGGCGCAGCTTCACGCCGTGCGCCTTGGCGTAATCCGCCATCTTCTGCAGGTTGCGCTCCATGGCGTCGAGGTCGACCACCAGGGCGGGGGTGTCGATGGTCGTCACGCCCTGGCCGATCAGGCTGGCCAGGCGGTGCGGCGGGGTGTCAGGTGCTGATTTCATCGAGCGAGTTGTCTTCCAGGTGCGAGGTGTCGGCCCAGCCCACCAGGGACAGGCCCTCGGGCGTCCAGAGCAGGCGGTTGACGGCGGTGTTGCCGAGTTGCCAGGTGCGCGGGGCCTGCAGGTCCTGGCCGGTGGCGGCGCGGTAGAGCTGGTCCATCACGCCGCCGTGGGCCACCAGCACGATCTGCTGGCCCGGGTGGCGCGCGGCCAGTTCGCGCAGGGTGTGCGTGATGC
Source organism: uncultured Hylemonella sp. (assembly GCA_963512175.1). GTDB lineage: Bacteria > Pseudomonadota > Gammaproteobacteria > Burkholderiales > Burkholderiaceae_C > Hylemonella. The sequence continues at coordinate 13,585 of CAUPLI010000015.1, forward strand.
GCTCGCGCACCTGCAGCAGCGATTCGCCGCCGGCGGGTGCCCAGTGTGGCGTGCGTTTACGCCAGTGCTCGGACTCCTCGGGCCAGGTCTGTTCGATTTCGACGTAGGTCTTTCCTTCGAAGATGCCGAAGCCGCGCTCGCGCAAGCCGGTGTGCGTGGCCAGCGGCGCGCCGGTGGCCGTGGCGATGGCACTGGCGGTTTCGTGGGCGCGCTGCAGGTCGCTGCTGTAGACGGCGTGGATGGTGTCGCGTGCGGCCAGGGCGCGCGCCAGGCGCTGGGCCTGCCAGCGGCCCGTGTCGTTGAGCGGGATGTCCAGGTGGCCCTGGATGCGCGTGTCCACGTTCCAGGCGGTTTCGCCGTGGCGGATGGCGAGGATGCGGGTGGTCTTATCCATTCAACGCGGTATTTCCACTTTCACGCGGCGCGAGCCGGCCGGCGGATTGGGGAAATCTTTCAGGGCTGCAGCCAGCATCGCGCGCAGGATGTTGTAGCGGTCGTTCCAGGGGCCTTCGTGCTGGGCGCTGGTTTCGTAGACCACCTGGTTGCTGCCCAGGTCACGCAGCAGCAGGGTGGCCTCGTGGCGGTACTGGCTGGGCGGCGGGAAGCGCATGCCCATGCCCGCCATATTGCCCACGCCTATGCCCACGTTGCCCGTGCCGATAAAGATGGAGCCGCCGACGCGGCTGCCGTTGTAGGGACGGCCCCAGTCGTCGACCACATAGGACTCCATGCGGGTCGTGAGTTGCACGCTGTAGCGCGCGGCCGCGTCGTCGCGCACCAGGCCCGCTTCGGTGAGCTCGGCCTCGGCGATGGCTTCCACCGAATCAGTCTCGACCGGATCGGTCTGTGAAGGCAGGCGTTCGAAGCGGTAGCGCGCGCCGGCCTCGATGGCCGTGCCGCCGGTCGGCGTGGCGGCGGTGGCGCGCACCTGGGATTCCACCAGGCGCATGCCGGAGCAGCCACCGAGCAGCAGCGCCAGGGTGAAGAGGGTGAGCAGGCGTTTCATTTACAGCGTCACCACTTGCACACCACCGGGCAGGGCGGGCGCAGCGGGGAGTTCCTCTTCGTCAAAGGCCAGGTCGCCATTCTCGTCGGGCACGCCGGTGGCCTTCAGGTTCCTGAAGTCGTGCAACTTGGCGTCCATCAGGTGCGAGGGCACCACGTTCTGCAGCGCGGTGAACATGGTCTCCAGCCGGCCGGGGAACTTCTTGTCCCACTCGCGCAGCAGGTTGCCGATCTGCTTGCGCTGCAGGTTTTCCTGGCTGCCGCACAGGGTGCAGGGGATGATGGGGAAAGCCTTGTGTTCGGCCCAGCGGACCAGGTCCTTCTCGACCACATAGGCCATGGGACGGATCACGATGAACTCGCCGTTGTCGCTGGTGAGCTTGGGCGGCATGCCCTTCAACTTGCCGCCGAAGAACATGTTGAGGAAGAAGGTCTGCAGCATGTCGTCACGGTGGTGGCCCAGGGCGAGCTTGTTGCACTTGAGCTGGCGTGCCACGCTGTACAGGATGCCGCGGCGCAGCCGGCTGCACAGGCTGCACATGGTCTTGCCCTCGGGGACCTTGTCCTTGACGATGGAGTAGGTGTCCTGCGTCTCGATGTGGAACTCGATGCCCAGCTTCTTCAGGTACTCGGGCAGGATGTGGTCGGGGAAGCCGGGCTGTTTCTGGTCCAGGTTGACGGCCACCAGGGTGAAGTCGATCGGTGCGCGGGCCTTGAGCTTCATGAGGATGTCGAGCATGCCGTAGCTGTCCTTGCCGCCGGACATGCAGACCATGACGCGGTCGCCTTCCTCGATCATGTTGTAGTCCATGATGGCCTGGCCGACGTTGCGGCACAGGCGCTTTTCGAGCTTGTGCGTTTCGCGCTCGATCTTCAGGGCCTTGTCATTGCTGACAGCCGGTTCATTGTCTATCCAGACGGCACTCATCATTCACTCCATGGGCATGCGCCCGACATGGGGTGGGAGCCCCATTTCACTTGTTTGGTTCCGTTACCAGATGCCGGTCTCGGCGCGGATGGCGACTTCGCAGTCGTCGAAGATTTCGAGCTTGACGATCTTCACGCGCACGCCGATCACGCCGGGCAACTGCAGCAGGCGGTCGGCCAGCTTGCCGATCATGCTCTCCAGCAGGTTCATGTGCTCGGAGCGGCATTCGTCGATGATGATCTGGCGCACTTTGCGGTAGTCCAGCACGTGGTTGATGTCGTCGTCGTGCGGCCGCAGGGGCTGCGGGCCGAGGTTGAGCTCGGCATCGACCTGGATGGGTTGCGGGGCGGCCTTCTCGTGGTCGAGGATGCCCAGGTTGGCGTCGAAGCGCAAACCGGTCAGCGTGAGGATCTGGGTGCCTTTGGTCATGACGCGCTTCTCTTACATCATTGAAAAGTCGCGCGGGAAGCGCAAGAGGTGCTGGCCGCCGTCCACCAGCAGGGTAGTGCCGGTGAGGGACGCGTTTTCCAGCGCGAACTTCACCGCGCCGGCCACGTCTTCGGGCGTGGAGGAGCGGCCCAGCGGCGAGAGCTTGTGCAGGGCTTCGAACTTCGCGGGGCTCAGGTACTCGCTGGTCAGCGTCAGGCCGGGGGCCACGCCCACCACGCGCACGTCGGGCGCCAGGGCCATGGCCAGCATGGTGTTGGCCGCTTCCAGCGCGGCCTTGGAGAGGGTGTAGCTCAGGAAGTCCGGGTTCTGGTTCCAGAGTTTCTGGTCCAGCAGATTGACCACCACGCCGTCGCCGGCACGCTCCAGCACATGGGCGTGCAGGGCCTGCGCCAGCAGGATGGGCGCGCCCGTGTTGGCGCGCAGGTGGCGCTCCAGGGCGGCGTAGCCGAAGGAAGCGGCGCTGTCGTGCTCGAACAGGGCGGCGCTGTTGACCACCGCGTCGACCTGGCCGAAATGCGCGACCACGCGCGGCAGCAGCTCGCGCACGGCGGTCTCATCGGCCAGATCGGCGTCGAAGGCGGCGGCCGTGGTGAGCAATTCGCAGTCGGCCACGGTCTGCATGGCCTCGTCCACCGAGCCGCGGTAGTGCACGGCGACCTGCCAGCCGGCCTGGGCCAGGGTGAGCGCGATCTCGCGGCCCAGGCGTTTGGCCGAGCCGGTCACGAGCACGGTGGGGGCGGGGGAGGACATTGGGGGACAATTGCAGGGAAATGACGACAGCCGACAGTTTAACGACCACCCTGCAATCCCGCATTGTGCAAGCCATCGCGGCGGCCGGGGGCTGGATCGGCTTTGACGACTACATGGCCCGGGCCCTGTACACGCCGGGCCTGGGCTATTACGCCAACGATCTGCGCAAGCTCGGGCTCATGCCGGGTTCGGGCAGCGATTTCGTGACCGCACCCGAACTTTCGCCCCTGTTCGGCCGCGCGCTGGCGGTGCAGGTGGGCCAGGCACTGCAGCACACGCAGACCGACGAGGTCTGGGAGTTCGGCGCCGGCTCCGGGGCGCTGGCCCTGCAGCTGCTGGAAGCCCTGGGTGAGCAGGTGCGGCGCTACACCATCGTGGATCTGTCGGGTGCGCTGCGGGCGCGCCAGCAGCAGACGCTGCAGCGATTCGGTGAGCGTGTGCAGTGGGTCAGCGAACTGCCGGCCACGATGCAGGGGGTGGTGGTGGGTAACGAAGTGCTCGACGCCATGCCCGTGCAGCTGCTCGCGCGCGGCGACGGCGTCTGGTACGAGCGGGGTGTGGCCCTGGCCGGCGAACGTTTCGTCTGGGCCGACCGGCCGACGGCCTTGCGTCCGCCCGTGGAGATCGATGGCAGTTACGACTACCTGACCGAGATCCATCCACAGGCCGAGGCTTTCATGCGCACCCTGGCCGAACGGCTGCAGCGCGGTGCGGCCTTTTTCATCGACTACGGTTTTCCCGAGGCCGAGTACTACCACCCGCAACGGCACATGGGCACGGTGATGTGTCATCGCGGTCACCGGGCCGACGCCGACCCGCTGGTCGAGGTGGGGCTCAAGGACATCACGGCCCACGTCAATTTCACGGGCATGGCGCTCGCGGCGCAGGAGGCCGGCCTGTCCGTGCTGGGCTACGGCTCGCAGGCGCGCTTCCTGCTCAATTGCGGGCTGGCCCAGCTGATGGAGCAGGCCGAACTGCCGTTGCGCGCCCAGGCCCACAAGCTGCTCATGGAGCACGAGATGGGTGAACTGTTCAAAGTCATCGGCCTGAGCACCGGCGAACCCTGGCTGGCCACGGGCTTTTCCGCCGGCGACCGTACCCATACGCTTTGACAGATTGGTGAACCATGTTCCGCTGGCTCCTCGTCATCTTTTTCATCCTCTTGCTGGTCAACGCCGTCACGCCCTGGTTCAAGAAGATCGGCTTCGGCCGCCTGCCCGGCGACCTGAACTTCACGCTCTTCGGCCGCGAGTTCAACCTGCCCTTCACCACCACCATCCTCCTGAGCCTGGCGGCCGCGGGTATCGCGCGCATTCTCTGAGCGGAACTAGTTCACGCATTCATGCCTTGCGTGGAAACGCGGCGTAAATTCTTCACGCCTGCGCTGGATACCTGCATCCGTATGTCTTGCCATGCGAGCTGACGCAGGCGGTAATCGAAGCAACGGACTCGCGAGAATGATTTTGTTGGGAATGCGGGCCGTGATGAGTCGATGTACCTCTCTGTTCGCACCAAGTTCGCCATCTCCTTCGTTCTGTCGCTGGGCTGGATGGCCTTCTCACTCTGGCTTTCGCTGCCCTGGTTCGAGGACCTGTCCTCGCATATCGGGGTGGTGCTGGCCGTCATCCTGATCCTTTTCATTGCCATCGTGCCGGGCTTCATGAACGCCTTCATGATCACCAGCCTGATGCTCGACAGACGACCGCCACGCAGGCCGGTGAGCAGCTGCCCGCCGCTGACCATCCTGGTGGCCGCCTACAACGAAGAGGACTACATCGCCCAGACCATCGCCAGCATCGACGCCCAGAACTATCCGGGCGAGCTCGAAGTCATGGTGCTGGACGACGGCTCGGGCGACCGCACGGCTGTCATCGTCGATGAACTGGTGCATACCCGCCCCTGGCTGCGCTGCATCCGTATGGAGCGCAATGGGGGCAAGGCTCGCGCGCTCAACCACGGGCTGGCACTGGCCAGGCACCAGCTGATCATCACGCTCGACGCCGATTCCTATCTGCATCGCCATGCCCTGTTATGCATTGTCGAGCGCTTCCTCAGCGACCCACCGAACACCCGTGCCGTGGCCGGGACCATCCTGGTGCGCAATTCCCGCGAGAACTGGCTGACCCGGGCGCAGGAGTGGGACTATTTCCAGGGCATCGCCACCGTCAAGCGCGTGCAATCGCTCAACCAGGGCACGCTGGTGGCGCAGGGCGCTTTCTCGCTCTACGACAAGGCCACGCTGCTGGAAGTCGGCGGCTGGCCCGAGACCGTGGGGGAAGACATCGTGCTGACCTGGGCCCTGCTGGCCCGGGGCTGGCGCGTGGGCTACTGCGAGGACGGCGTGGCCTTCACCAATGTGCCCGGTACCTTGCGCAAGTTCGTGCGCCAGCGCCAGCGCTGGGCACGCGGCATGATCGAGGCCTTCAAGGCCCACCCCGGCATCCTGTTCAAGCCCCGCCTGTCCAGCTACTTCATCTGGTGGGACCTGGCCTTTCCGCTGATGGACCTGGCCTACACCTTCGGCTTCATCCCGGGCCTGGTGCTGGCGGCTTACGGTCACTACTGGATCGTCGGTCCCATGACGCTGAGCCTGTTGCCGGTGGCGGTGGTCATCAACAGCGTGATGTACCGCACCGAGAAGGCCATGTTCACCGCGCAGGGCCTGCAGGTCCGCAAGAATCACAAGGGCCTGCTGCTCTATATGCTGCCCTACGGCCTGCTGGTGCAGCCGGCCGCTGTGCTGGGCTATGCCTCCGAACTGCTCAAGCTCAAGAAAACCTGGGGGACCAAATGATGCGCCTGGCATCCGGGCTGCTGCTGGCGTTGCTGGCGGTCACGGCTGCTGCAGCCGATCCTGGCATGGCGCTGCTGGCCCCCAGCGTGTTCGTGTCGCAGGACAGCGAGGATTTCCTCGTGCACAAAGCCGGTGTTGGCATGTCGCCGCTGTACGAGCATGGCAATGACTACACGCTGGTCAAGGCAGCCCAGCACCGTTACGCCACGAAGGACTGGTCGGCCGAGGGCGCACAGTTCAGCGTGACCCGCAGGGCGATCGATGCCCGGACCGGCCTGGGCTACCAGGCCAACCTGGGCTTGGGCGAGCAAGGCGGCAGCCAGTTGCTGGTGGCGGACGTCGATTACGCGCTGGCCCTGGGGGAGTCTACCCAGGGCGGGCTTTTCCTCAACCGCGACTGGGTCGAAACCCGTGCCGCCCTGACGCAGGGCATCAGCCAGACCTACTACGGCGGCAGCGTGGAGCAGCGTCTGACCCCGGGCTGGGTGGTGATCGGCCTGCTGGGCCAGCAGCTGTTCTCGGACAACAACATCCGCAACCATGCCCGTGTCCGCCTGGTTTATGACCTGTTGCCGGACCTGGGGCTCCATGTGCAGTACCGCCATCGCCATTTCTGGAACAGCAGCCCCTACGGTGCTTACTACTTCAGCCCGGACGTCTATCACGAGGACATGCTGGCGCTGGGCTGGCGTCGTCGCCTCGAAGGATGGACGGTGGCTGGCACGCTGGGCCTCGGCCAGCAGAAGGTGGCGGGTGATCCGCAGACCGCCACGCATCTGGCCGAACTTGAAGTCAGCAGTCCGCTGGCGGCTGGCGTCTATTTCAAGGGGCGATTCGGCTACTCCGACAGCGCCGGTTCCGGCGGGCCGGATTACGTCTACCGCTATCTCCAGGCCGAATTGCTGCTGCGCTTCTGAGCCCCGGTGGCTGCGCATGCCTTGGCGGAAGGGGCGATTGCACAGGCAAACCCGAAGCAAAAACAGGGAATTCCAGATCGATAATCCCTGCCATTCAAACCAAGGGGGGAAGTCATGCCTTTTGTCGGTCTGGGGTTGCACCTGCTGGTGGCCCTGTTCTTTGCGGTACATGCCATGCGCAGTGGCCAGAACATGTACTGGCTCATCATCCTGTTTTCCTTTCCTTTGCTGGGCAGCATCGTCTACTTCCTGGTGATCTACCTGCCCAGTTCGCGCCTGGAACGAGGGGCCAGGAAGGTGGTTGCCGCGGCCGTCAAGGCACTGGATCCCGAGCGCGAATTGCGCGAAGCGCGTGCCGCTTTTGACTACACCCCGACCGCGCAGAACCAGATGCGACTGGCCCAGGCCCTGCTGGAGGCCGGGCAGGCGGGTGAAGCCGCTGGCCATTACGAAGCCTGTCTCAAGGGGCCGTTTGCGAGCGATCCGGAAATCCGCTTCGGGGCGGCCCGGGCCTGGGTGGAGAGCGGCCGGCATGCACAGGCGATTGCCCACCTGCAGGCCATCCGTCAGGATGATCCTTCCTTCCGCCCCGAACAACTTGCTCTGCTGCTGGCACGCGCACTGGGTGGCGACGGCCGTGCCCAAGAGGCTCGCGTGGAGTTCGAGGCCGCGGTCCAGCGCTTCGGCAGCTTCGACGCGCGGGCCGAATATGCCATCTGGGCGGCTGGGGCAGGTGACACGTCGACGGCGGTAAGACTGAAGGCCGAGATCGAGCATGTCACGCAGCGCTGGAGCCGGCATCACCGCGAGCTCAACGCCGTGATGATGCGCCGGCTGGAACAGGCCTACGCGCTGTTGGAGCCGGGCGGTCGCAGATAGGCGGGCCTGTCCGCAGTAAATGCCCGGCTCTTGAAGTCGCGTGGCGGCGCCCCCATTCTGGAATGGAAGAAAGGGGGCTCCTCATGAGCGAAACACGCCACATCGTCTGTCCGCACTGCCACACCACCAACCGCGTCAAGATCGAAGACCTGGGCAAGGCGCCCGACTGCGGTGGCTGCCACCAGCCCCTCTTCGCCGGTCATCCTGTGGCACTGGACGAAGCCGCCTTCGAGCGCCACATCGGCCGCAGCGAGCTGCCAGTGCTGGTGGACTTCTGGGCACCCTGGTGCGGCCCCTGCCGCATGATGGCGCCGGCCTTCGAGCAGGCCGCGGCCCAGCTGGAGCCGCAGGTACGCCTGGCCAAGGTGAACACCGAGGACGAGCAGGCCCTGGCGGCACGCTTCAACATCCGCAGCATCCCCACACTGGCGCTGTTTGTCGGTGGGCGTGAGGTGGCACGCCAGCCCGGCGCCATGACCTCACCGGCGCAGATTGCCGCCTGGGTCCAGACCCATCTGCGCTGAGTTCAGGCCTCGATGCTCCACACGCGCGTGCAGGCGCGGCAGCGCACTTCGGTGTGGCCGTTGCGCCGGTCCTCGCCGAGCACCTCGAAGCGGGCATAGACCCCGCAGTCGGGGCAGTTGGCCTGGTTGGCCACTTCCTCGGCGTGCATGAGCAGGTAGAGGTAGCGCCGCAGCGACCACAGGCCGATGGCGCCGCTGGCGATGAAGAGCAGCACGTCCAGCAGCTTCTCGCCCAGGCTACCGCCCTGGAAGACCTCCAGCATGCCGATCAGCGCGATGCTGCACAGCAGGGTCAACAGCAGGTGGGCGTGGCTGGAGAGCAGCTCCCGTTCGTACCATTTGCGAAAACCGAAACGGCGCACCCCCTCGGCCAGACGCGGATTGAAAGGATTGCGGGGCGGGGCGGCCATGCACCCATCATGCGGCCAGGAGCGCTTGCGTGGCGGGCCGTTTGCAGCACCCGAGCTGGCTGCTTGGTTATTCGGCCGGGGGTCAGCCCTGGTCTTCGTGCGGCAGACCCAGGTGCTGCGCCACGGCCCTGGCACGGGCCGCGTGAATGATCTCGCCCACCTTCTTGCCGCTGTGACCCTGGGCCATCGCATGTTCGGCAATCTCCTGCGTGGGCAGGGCCAGCACGGCGTCCAGCACACCCTGCAGGCGTGTCGCCTGCGGGTAGGGTTCCTGCGCCAAGCCCAGGCGGCCGCGCGCGTCGCACTCGCAGGCCAGCAGCACCTCGCTGAAGCGTTGCGGCTTGCGGATGGCGTCACAGCGCTCCAGCAGGCGTAGCAGGGCGGTGGCGCCCAGCGTGCCGCTGCGGTGGATGTTGCCGTGCTCGCGCGCCACCACGTCGGCCAGTTCTGCGCAAGCTATGGGCACGCGCAGGCGCTCGCACAGGCTTTTCAGGAGCCGGGCGCTACGCTCCTCGTGGCCGATATGGCGCGGCAGCACCTCCGTGGGCGTGGTGCCCTTGCCCAGGTCATGGCCCAGGCAGGCGAAACGCACGGTCAGCGGTGCGTTCAACCCGGCCGCCATGTCCAGCACCATCATCAGGTGCAGGCCGGTGTCGATCTCGGGGTGGTGCTGTTCGGGCTGCGGCACGCCCCAGAGGCGGTCCACCTCGGGCAGCAGGCGCTTGAGGGCGCCGCAGGCGCGCAGCACGTCGAACATGCGCGATGGTTTTTCCTCCATCAACCCGCGGCTGAGTTCCTGCCAGACACGCTCGGCCACCAGGTGGTCGACCTCGCCGTCCTCCACCATGTGACGCATCAGCGCCATCGTTTCGGGGGCCACGGTGAAGTCGATGAAGCGCGCGGAGAGACGCGCCACGCGCAGGATGCGCACCGGGTCCTCGCGGAAGGCCGGCGTTACGTGACGGAACACCCTGTGCTCGATGTCTTGTTGTCCGTGATAGGGGTCGGTCAGGTGCGTGGCATCGAAAGAGCCATCGGGCCGGCACTGGTCGCGGTGCACGGCGATGGCGTTGACGGTCAGGTCGCGCCGCGCCAGGTCTTCCTCCAGCGTCACGTCGGGCGAGGTGTGGATGGCAAAGCCCTTGTAGCCGCGCGCCGTCTTGCGCTCGGTGCGCGCCAGTGCGTGCTCTTCCTTGGTCACGGGGTGCAGGAAGACCGGGAAGTCCTTGCCCACGGGCTGATAGCCGCGCGCGACCATCTCCTCGGGGGTGGTACCCACCACCACCCAGTCGTGGTCCTGGACCGGCAAGCCGAGCAGGGCGTCACGCACCGCGCCACCCACCATGTAGATCTGCATGGATGGCAGTTTAGCGGGTGCGAGTCGCAGAGCGGGAGCCTGCTCTTTTGAATCCGCGTCAGGCGGACTGATGGCCTGTAAGCGCACCAATTGCAGGCGTTGCTAATTCGAAGGGTGGAGTAGCTCTACATAAACCACCGACTGTGCGCCGAATGGCTATTCAAGACGCCGCTGTCCGCCAGGACGGCAGTACGGGTCAGTGGTGAGAAAAAAGCCGGGCTACCCCGGCTTTTTGGAAAGAAGGAGTTGAAACGCTTAGAAATTGAGAATGCCGCCGACGGTGAAGGTGGTTGCAGTCATATCACCGTTCGTGGCACCAAATTTTCCAAAACTTCCGTAGTCCCTATAGAGGGCACGTACGGAAAACCTCTGGTTGATCTTGAACTGGACCCCCAGCCCGTACATCAGGCCGGTGGCCGACCCGCTGTAGGTTGTCCCCGTGGATACGGCGAGTTTTTGGCTGTTGTTGGCGAGTCCAATCAGGCCCAGCAAATCGAACTTTTCACTCATCGCATAGTTGCCTACGGCATTTGCATGAAACGAAGATGCACTGACTGTTGCGCTGGTCCCGCTACCGACAAGGCTTGAGTCGCCAAAGGATGTGTATCCAATTTCAGCTGCCACTTTGTCAGCGAAGCGATAGCCAAATACAAAATTTGCGGAGCCGGGATCTGGATAAGTGCCAGCTGCAACCTTAACTCCCCTGTAACTCGCAGGGCCTACATCAAGCGCCAAATAGGATTTTCCGGCTGACTGGGCCAGGGCGGGTGTTGCGACGAGAACCGATAGAAATGCCGCTGCAAGAACTTTCTTCATGGATACCTCTTCTGAGTTAGTTGAAGTGATTCCTCCCCTTGAGCAATCACGCGGGCAATATTCTTTGAATCTGGAGGAGGAGTCAAAAAAATGGCCTGTAGCCGTTGTGAGAAGCCAACTCTCAAGCGAATTGCAAGTGGCGGCAGACGGGGTCAGTCGTACGCGCTGTACGGGCGGGGGCTACGGTTCGACGCGCTCGAGGCGAACGGGCCGTCGTTTTGTTCTCAGGCGGCGTGCGGGCGGTTCGAAAACACAGCAAGGGTGATTAGCGCTTGAGGCGGTACGGTTCCTCGAAGGCGCGGAAGTCGGCCTCGGCCCGGGCGTCGGCGATCCAGGCGGCCACGCCGGGCAGCGCGGCGACGCGCTCCACATAGGCGCTGATGGCCGGCGGCACCGGCAGGCCGTAGGTCTTCAGGCGCATGCAGACCGGCGCAAAGTAGGCGTCGACGATGGTGAAGCTGCCGAACAGCAGCGGCCCGCCGTGGGCCTGGAGCAGTCCGCTCCACATGGCCACCAGGCGCTCCACGTCGGCGCGCACGGCGGGCTGGTCGCGCCAGATCAGCGCGCCCACTTCGGGCAAGGAGGCCTCGATGTTTTGCGGGCAGTGGCTGCGCAGGGCGCTGAAGCCGGCGTGCATCTCGGCGCAGACGCTGCGCGCGCGGGCGCGTGCCGCCTTGTCTTTCGGCCAGAGCTGTTTCTCGGGGAACTGTTCGGCGAGGTATTCGGCGATGGCCAGGGTGTCCCAGATCACCAGCGCGTCGTCCTGCAGCACCGGCACCTTGCCCGTGGGCGTGAGGCCGGCCAGGGCCTGCTTGAACTGTGAGCCGGCATCGAAGGCGTCGAAACGCACCAGTATTTCCTCGAAGGGGATGCCGGTCTGGCGCAGCAGCACCCAGGGCCGCATGGACCAGGACGAGTAGTTCTTGTTGCCGATGGTGAGCTTGAGCATGGGCCTCTCCTTGTCTGGAGAGGCCATGTTAGCGCTAGCGGCGGCGGAACTGGTTGCGCAATTGCAGCAGCCGGTCACCCGGGCCAAGGTAGCCCGGTGCCACGGCGGCGGGCCCGGTGGGCGTGATGCCCAGTGCTGCGAAACCCGGCACGCGGCCGCTGGCCACGTTGTCGATGCGCATGGAGTCCAGGTTGTCGCGGCTCATCAGCGGCTGGCCCGGGGCCAGCTCCATCATCCGGGCCTGCAGGCGCCCGATGGCCATGGGCAGGGGGATCACGGGGCGCGGCACACCGGCGGCGCGGCCGGCCAGCTGCACCAGTTCCTTGAGCGTGTAGACGCTGGGGCCGCAGAGCTCAAAAGTCTGCCCGACGGTGCGCGCGTCCTGCAGGCAATGCACCATGGCCCTGGCCACGTCCTCGACCCAGACCGGCTGGAAGCGGGCACTGGCGCCGGCCAGCGGCATCACGGGGAAGAGGCGCTGCAGCGCGGCGAAGAGGTTCAGGAAGCGGTCGTCGGCGCCGAAGATCACGCTGGGGCGCAGCACGGTGAGTTGCAGGCCCTGGGCAGCGGCTTGCTGCAGCGCGGCTTCGCCGCGTGACTTGCTGCGCAGATAACGCGAGGGGGCAGTGTCGGCGGCGGCCGGCTCGGCGCCCAGCGCGCTGACATGCACCAGGCGTTTCACGCCGGTGGTCAGGCAGGCGCGGGCCAGTTTTTCCGGCAGTTCGACATGGGCGCGCTGGAAGGCGGCTTCATCGCCATGCAGGATGGCCACCAGGTTGATGACCGCATCGTGGCCGACGAGCAGCTGGCGCAGCGTGGCCTCGTCGTGCACGTCGGCTTCAAGCACCGTGAGGCGCGGCAGGTGCTGCACCGCACTGGCGTTGGCGGCGCGGCGCGTGGGCACCGTCATGGCCCAGCCCAGGCGCGCCAGGTGTTCGCAGACATGGCGGCCGACGAAACCCGTACCGCCCAGCAGCAACACACGTTTCACAGGAGTGTCCTTCGCGCTGTGTGCTGCGGAATGAACGCTTCGGAGCGGCCGTGCGGGCTCATGGCAACTCTTCGGCGGGTTCGGGCTTGTCCACGCCCAGCGGGCCGACGAAGCCCAGGCGGGCCTTGAGCGACTGGGGCTCGCCGGTCAGCACGGCAGCGTAGTTCACCGTGTTGGACAGCACCTTCTTGACGTAGTCGCGCGTTTCGCCAAAGGGGATGTTCTCGGTCCAGATGGCGGCTTCCAGTACCGGGTCCCCGGTCTGGCCGCGCCAGACCTTGGAGCGGCTGGGGCCGGCGTTGTAGGCCGCCGCAGCCAGGGGCATGGAGCCGTCGAAGGCCTCCAGCACCAGCTTGAGGTAACCCGTGCCGATGGCGATATTGGTGTCGCGTTCGGTGATCTGCTTGGGCTTGAAGTTGTTCATGCCGATGCGCCGTGCCGTCCAGCGCGCCGTGGCCGGCATGACCTGCATCAGGCCGGCAGCGCCCACGCCGGACTTGGCGTCGGGGATGAAGCGGCTTTCCTGGCGGATCAGGCCGTAGACGAAGGCCGGCTCCAGGCCGGTGGAGCTGGCGCGTTGCTGCACTTCCTGTTTGAAGGGAGTGGGGAAACGCTGCGCGACGTCGATGACCGTTCGGGTGCGCTCGCTGGCGTTGATGCAGCGGTCCCAGACATGCTGTTCGCAGGCCAGGGCGGCCGCGGCCAGCAGTTCGCGGTCGGTCATGCCGCCGCGCTGGTGCAGGTTGGTGCTGTAGTTCCACTCGCGCACGCCTTCCGTGCGCAGACCGATGCCGATGGCGTGCAGTGCGCGCTTGAGGCCCTCGTTGTCGCGCGCGGCTTGCAGTTCCTCATCACTCAGCGGCGCCGGTGCGGCGGGCGCGCTGATGCGCTGGCCCAGCTCTTCCATGGCCAGCTGCTCGTAGAAACCGCGCGGCGAGGCGATGGACTGCAGCAGGGTGCGCGCGCGCAGCTCGGCATTCGGCGCTTGCAGCGCGAGCAGGGAACGGGCGCGCCAGTAGATCCAGGTCGGGTCGCGCATTTGCGATTCGCTTAAAGCGGCGATGCTGTCGTGCACCTGCTGCCAGTCGTTGGCACGCAGGGCGGCACGCACCTTCCACACGAGGTGGTCGCTGTGCATGTGCGTGTCCTGCCCGTTGGCGTAATAAGCCAGGGCCTTTTCCGAGAGGCTGCGTGCGGCACGCTTGCCGATCACGCCCCAGACCCAGCTGCGTTCTTCCTGTGTGAGCTGGGCACGCCAGCGCAGCTTGCTCACCTCTTCGGCGGCCGCCTCCGGGTCGCTGGAGGCCAGGCGGATCAGGGCCAGGGTCACCCATTCGCGGGTCTTGGGGCGGAAGGCGGTGAGCTTTTCGTCCAGGTAGCGTTTGGGGTTGGTGTAGAGGGTGTTGAGGCCGTTGGCCCAGTCCGGGTTGAGCAGGCCGATGGCCTGCTGGGCGATGCGCGGTTTGTCGAATTCGAAACCCAGGCGCGCGCGGCGCCAAGCGACCATGGCGTCGAGCTTTTCGTCCTTGATCAGGCGCTCGGCGGCGGCGGCGCAGCCCTCGTCGGGGTCGCGCTGGGCCAGCCAGAGCTCCTGCACCTGGGCGGCCACGTCCTCGTTGCTGGTGGCGTAAGCGGCGTGCAGGGCGTGGCAGCGGACTTCCGGGTCGTCGCCCATGCGGTAGCGGGGCAGCTCGGCCGTGAAGCGGGCCCAGTCGCGGCGCTTGCCCAGTTGCAGCAGCCAGTCGTTGCGCAGGCGGTCTTCCTGGTAGGTGCCGGCATAACGGCTCAGGAAGCCGTCGACTTCGGCCGGCTTGGCGTCTTCCAGGCGGGCGCTGAGCTCCCAATAGGCCGCCCAGGGCTCCAGCACATGGCCCTGGACCTGAGGCAGCAGAGCGGCCAGACGCTTGTTGTCGGGCTTCTTGTAGGCCTCGGCCATGTCGGTGATCAGCGCGTCCTGATCGGGCTTGACCCGGGCCTTGGCTTTGGTCGGCGCGGCTGCCGCGGGCAGGGCCAGGCCCACCGTTAAGGCGATAGCTGTCAGAATGACTTGAAACTGCATGTGGAAATTATGGACACATCCGAGGCAAAAAGGGCGCAAGAGAAGAAAAACCTGCGCCAGCGGCTCATTACTGAACGTTTGAACCTGCCCGATCGCCTACAGCGTGCGGCACTTTTGCAACAGGTCATGCGCATCTGGCTCGTGGGCCGGCCGGACGCCGTGATCGGTGCCTACTGGCCCATCAAGGGCGAATTCGACCCTCTGCCGGCCCTGCACCGCTGGAAGGAGGACGGCGAGTTGATCGACCAACCGCAGCCGCGGCGCATCGGCTTGCCCGTGATCGACAAGGTGCACAAGACCCTGACCTTCCACGCCTGGTATCCCGGCTGCCCGATGGAGGAGGATGCCTACGGCATTCCGAAACCGAAGGACACCGAGCTTATCGTGCCCACCCTGCTTTTCGTGCCCTGCGTGGGTTACGGGGCGGGCGGCTACCGCCTGGGCTACGGCGGCGGCTTCTACGACCGCACCCTGGCCACCCTGAGCCCCAAGCCCTTTACCGTGGGGCTGGGCTACACCCAGGGCTACCTCGACGACTTCGAGCCCGAGCCGCACGACGTGCCGCTGGAGGCCATCCTCAACGACAACGGCGTGGTGTGGCCGGTGCCGGGCATGGGCTGAAGGGTTACGCCATCCGTAACGGATTTCGTTTAAGTAAAATCCGCGCTTCTTCCCGCAGTGCCCCCACGGAGTTCCCATGAGCAAAGCCTTTGCCTCGCAAGCCGACCTGACCGACAAGAAAACCACCTTCGAGCAGCTCAGCCAGCACTGCTGGGCCTACACCACCGAGGGCGACCCGAACTCGGGTGTCATCATCGGCGAGCGTTTCATCATGGTCAGCGATGCCACCGCTACGCCGGCCATGGCGCGCGACCTGATCGCCAAGATCCGCACCGTCAGCGACCTGCCCATCAAGTACGTGCTGCTCACGCATTACCACGCGGTGCGCGTGCTGGGCGCCTATGCCTATGCCGCCGAAGGCGCCACAGAGATCATCGCCAGCCAGGGCACGCTGGAGCTGATCCGCGAGCGTGGCGCGCAGGACATGAAGAGCGAGATGGAGCGCTTCCCGCGCCTGTTCCGCAATGCCGAGACCGTGCCCGGCCTGACCTGGCCCACCATGGTCATCGGCGGCGGCAACCCGGTCAAAGGCGAGGTGCCGGGCAAGTTGTCCATCAACCTGGGCGGCGTGGTGGTGCAGATCTGGAGCCCCGGCCCCGGCCACACGCGCGGCGACACCATCGCCTGGGTGGAAGAGGAAAAAGTGCTGTATTCGGGTGACCTGGTCGAGTACGAGGCCGGCGTCTATACCGGCGACGCGCAACTGGCCGAATGGCCGACCACGCTGGAGGCGCTACGCGCCCTCAAGGCAGAGTACATCGTGCCCGGCCGTGGCGAGGCCATGAAGGGCAATGCCAACGTCAACAAGGCGCTGGATTACACGAAGCGCTGGGTCGAGACCCTCTACAAGGCGGGCAAGGAAGCCGTGGCGCAAGGCATGGACCTGAAAGCCGCCATGGCGCACGCGCGCAAGAGCATGGATCCGGTGTTCGGCCACGTCTTCATCTACGAGCACTGCCTGCCTTTCGACGTGAGCCGCGCTTTTGATGAGGCCAGCGGCATCAAGAACCCGCGCATCTGGACGGCCGAGCGCGACCAGCAGATGTGGGCCGCACTACAAAACTGAACCGGTTTTACTGGCAGGCGGCGGCCAGGCCCTTCATCTGCTGCTCGCACAGCGCACGCGCCGACTCGGGCAGGCTGGCGCAGCGGGCCAGCATCCGGGCCGGGTCCATCTGCTTGCACATGGGGCTGTTCTTGTCGAACTGCATCATGGTCTCGCCCTTGCAGGCGCCGGCGTGGGTGTAGCGGATCTTGAAGCTGCGCTGCTTGCCGTCCTTGCTGACGGTGCTGTCCATCAGGTAGCTCTTCTCGCTCTCACGGGTCATGAGCATGCGGGAGCTCGCGCCGTCCTTGCAGCTGACCTCGATCTCGGCCTGGCTGTCGGTGTTGCGCAGGACCTTGGGGGTGCACCTGGGGTCTTCAGCCGGCGTGTTCTTGGACATCTGCCTGGCCACGTCCATGCACAGGCCGGTCTGGCCCATGGCCGCTGCACCGCGGGCCATCTGCGGGTCGTCGCTGGAGATCAGTTCCATGCGCCACAGGCCCTGGCCCATGGGCGTCGATTTGAATAGCTTGAGCTCGGACAGCGGGGCGGCTGCGTGGACCGTGCCGGCCAGCAGCAGGCCGGTCAGCAAGACAGCGCGCAGAAGGTCAGGGATGAAGCGGCGCATGGCGAATCTCCAGTCTCGATGGGTTCAGGCCATTCTCGCAGAGGCACTGTGGCGCCGCCAGCGGTTCAGCCCGGTGCGATCAGGGCCTGCAGGTCGGCCTCGTAGCCCCGCAGCCGCTCGATCAGCCGGCGCCGCTGCGCCTCGCTGGCGCTGTTGTGCAGGGCGGCGAGGGTCTGGCAGCCCTCCTGCAGCATGCGTTCGAACTGCTCACGCGCAGCGGGCTCGGGAGGCTCCAGGCTGCGTTGCACCAGGGCCAGCATCTCGGCCTTCACATGCGCCGGCCGCTCGCCGTTGCGATGCTCCTGCAGCACGCGCAGCGTGTCCTGCTGGCGGCGCAGGCGCTCGGCCCAGGCCAGGCGCGCATCGAAGCCGGACGCCAGGATGCGCTCGCGCAGCAAGGTCTTCTGGGCCTCGCCCAGGCTGCCGTAGAAATCCTCGTAGCGGTCCATGGTGCGCTCCAGGCGCCGTTCCAGCAGTTCGGCGGGGCTGCCGTCCAGCCATTGTTCGCGCCACTTCTGGTTGTGTTTTTCGAACTGCCGGTCCAGGTGGCGCAATTGCCCGGCCTGCAGGGTGGGCGCCAGGCGTGCCAGGCCCTCGGCGCTTTGTTCACCCAGGCGCTGCAGGTGCACGCGGACCTGGGCCAGGTGCGTGCAGACCTGCCCGGGCGTGACCGGCCCGGCAGCTTCTTGCTGCATGCGCCTGAGCAGCCCGGCGTAGGCGGGCAGTTCCTGGCGACGGTGCCAGGCATGGAGGGTGTCCAGGCTGTCGCGCACTGGCCTGGCCTGGGCCTCGTTGAAGTCGATATAACCGTCCAGCCACCAGTAGAGCAGGGTGGGGGCGTTGTTGTAGCCGGTCTGCACGGCGCTGCAGCCGGCCAGCACAAGCAGCAGCAGCGCGCCGATAATGCGGGGCAGGAAACTCAACATCACGGTGGACAAGCGCATGAAGCAGAACGGACAGGCAGTGGATGTGGTCATCATGGCCGCGGGCAAGGGCACGCGCATGAAAAGCAGGCTGCCCAAAGTGTTGCACCGTTTGGCCGGTCGTGCATTGTTGCAGCATGTGGTGGACACCGCTGCGGGCTTGAAGGCCCGGCGTGTGGTGGTCATCACGGGCCATGGTGCAGCCGAAGTCGAGGCCGGGGTGGTGCACCCGGGCGGTGGTTTGCTGCAGTTCGTGCGCCAGGAGCCGCAACTGGGCACCGGCCATGCCGTGCAGCAGGCCGTGCCGGCCCTGCCGGACGACGGCATCGTGGTGGTGTTGTCGGGCGATGTGCCGCTGACGGAAGGCGCCACCCTGCGCGCGCTGATCGACGCCTGCGGCGGCGACAAGCTGGCCCTGCTGACCATCGCTTTCGACGACCCCACGGGTTATGGCCGCATCGTGCGCGCCACCAGTGGCGAGGTGTTGGCCATCGTGGAGCACAAGGACGCCAGCGAGGCCCAGCGCGCCATCCAGGAGATCTACAGCGGCATCATGGCCGTGCCGGCCCGGCTGCTCAAGCCCTGGCTGGCGAAACTCGACAACCAGAACGCCCAGGGCGAGTACTACCTGACCGATGTGGTGAAGTTCGCGGTGGCACAGGGGGTGCCCGTGGTGGCGCACAAGATCGCGGACGCGCTGCAGGTGGCCGGCATCAACAGCCCGGTGCAGCTGGCCGAGCTGGAGCGCGCCCACCAGCAGCGCGTGGCCAGGACACTGATGGAGCAGGGCGTGCGCCTGGCCGACCCGGCGCGCTTCGACGTGCGTGGTGAGCTGCTGTGCGGGCAGGACGTGGAGATCGACATCGGCTGCATCTTCGCGGGCCGGGTGGAACTGGGCGAGGGTGTGCGCATCGGCGCGCACTGCACGATCAGCAATGCGCGTATCGGCGCCGGTGCGGTGATCCATCCCTACACCCACATCGAAGGCGGTGTCAGCGACAAGGACCGCGTCGAGGTCGGCGCCGGTGCGCTGATCGGCCCCTATGCCCGCCTGCGCCCCGGCGCCAAGCTGGGTGACGAGGTGCACATCGGCAACTTCGTCGAGATCAAGGCCTCGACCCTGGCCAAGGGCGCCAAGGCCAACCACCTGGCCTACATCGGCGACTCGAAAGTGGGCGAGCGCGTGAACTACGGCGCCGGCAGCATCACGGCCAACTACGACGGCGCCAACAAGCACACCACGGTGATCGAGGCGGACGTGCACATCGGCAGCAACTGCGTGCTGATCGCCCCCGTCACCATCGGTGCCGGGGGCACGGTGGGCGGCGGCTCCACCATCACCAAGGACACGGCGCCCGGCGCGCTGACCGTGGCGCGCGCCAAGCAGGTCAGCCTGAGCAACTGGAAGCGGCCCGAGAAGAAAAAATGAGTGACAGCGAACCCGCGCCCGAGCAGGAGATCGCGCGGCTGCAAGCCGAGCTGCACGACGCGC
Source organism: uncultured Hylemonella sp. (assembly GCA_963512175.1). GTDB lineage: Bacteria > Pseudomonadota > Gammaproteobacteria > Burkholderiales > Burkholderiaceae_C > Hylemonella. Next base: position 33,123 of record CAUPLI010000015.1, read on the forward strand.
GCGCCGCGCTCGGCGACTTTGCCTATGCGGTATCGCACGACCTGCGCGCCAGCCTGCGCCACATCATGTCGTATGCGGCCCTGCTGCGCGAGGAGATGGGGCCCGTGCTGCCGGGTGAAGCGCTCAGCTACCTGGAGACGGTGCACGGCGCGGCCCGCACGCTGGGTCAGCAGATCGACGGCCTGATGAGCTGGTCGCAGCTGGACCGGGTCGAACTGCAGGTGCGGGAGTGGGAGGTCGGCACCCTGGTGGCCGAGGCGCAGGCCCAGCTGGCCGAGCTGTGTGCCGGCCGCCGGATCGAATGGCAGGTGCAGGAGGGTTTGCCCGTGCTCATCGGGGACGGTGCGCTGCTGCGCCAGCTCTTTGTGCACCTGCTGTCCAACGCGCTCAAGTTCACGCGGCCGCGCGAAACCGCCGTGATCGGGATCGGTGCCGAGGTGACGCCCGAGGGGCTGGCCACCCTCCAGGTGCGCGACAACGGCGTGGGCTTCGATCCGGTGCGCCAGTTCAAGCTCTTCCATGTCTTCCAGCGCCTGCACAGCGCCAGCCAGTTCGAGGGTTTGGGTCTGGGGCTGGCACTCGCGCGCAAGATCGTCGAGCGCCACGGCGGCAGCATCCGGGCCGAAGGCGCCCTCGATGCCGGCTGCACCGTCAGCTTCACGCTGCCGTGCGCCGTGGGCGAGCCCGTCTGAGCTGAGCCTGGTTAGGATTTCGCTGGCAGCGGCACACGCGTGCCGAACTTGCTGCGCTTCACACTGAAGAATGCTTTCACGTTGCGCACATTGGCGTCGCTGGTGAACAGGCGCTGCGCCAGCGCCAGGTAGTCCGGCATGTCGCGCGCATGCACCACCAACACGAAGTCCGGCCCGGGCGAAACGCGGTAGCACTGCTGCACGGCCTCGTCGGCCGCCACGCGCAACTCGAAGGCCGTCTGCGCCTCCTCGCCCTGGCGCTCCAGCGTGATCTCCACGATGGCCTGCAGGCCGTGGCCCAGCAGGGGCGCGAGCTTGTCCGCGCTCAGGATGGCGACCTGCTTCTCGATCAGGCCGCCATCGACCAGGCGCTTGACGCGCCGCAGGCAGGTGGGCGGCGAGATATGGGCCAGCGCGGCCAGCGCCTGGTTGCTCAGGCTGGCATCTTTCTGCAAGGCGTCGAGCAGGAGCAGATCTGTGGCATCCGTAGTGATTGGTTCCATTTGAATATTATTTTTGAAATATTTGGTCTTGTCATCAGTTTTATGAAATTTAAGTTCATAAAACTTCGAAAATCAATCAGATATTTTTCTTCTGTCCTTCTACCATCGCTGCATCGAGTTCAGGAGACACCTCATGTGTGGCATCGTCGGCGCCGTTTCGAATCACAACATCGTCCCCGTGCTGGTGCAGGGCCTGCAGCGGCTGGAGTACCGCGGGTATGACTCCTGCGGTGTGGCCGTGCATGCGGCTGGTGGTCTGCAGCGCGCGCGCAGCACCTCCCGTGTGGCCGAACTGGGCGAGCAGGTGGCGCGGGATGCGGTGACCGGCTACACCGGCATTGCCCACACCCGCTGGGCCACCCACGGCGCCCCCGCCGTGCACAACGCCCACCCGCATTTCAGCCATGGCCCGGGCGCCGACACCGCCCAGCGCGCGGCGCGCGTGGCCCTGGTGCACAACGGCATCATCGAAAACCACGACGAGCTGCGCGCCGCACTGCAGAAGAAGGGCTACGTCTTCGTCAGCCAGACCGACACCGAAGTCATCGCCCACCTGATCGACTCCATCTACGAAGGTGATCTGTTTGAAGCCGTGAAGGCCGCGACCCGGCAACTGCACGGCGCCTACGCCATCGCCGTCTTCCACAAGGACGAACCGCACCGTGTGATCGGTGCACGCGCCGGCTCGCCGCTGATCCTGGGCGTGGGCAGCGATGGTTCGCATTACCTCGCCAGCGACGCCATGGCCCTGGCCGGCGTGACCGACCAGATCGTCTACCTCGAAGAAGGCGACGTGGTGGACCTGCAGCTGGGCAAGTTCTGGGTGGTGGGTCGCGACCACAAGGCCGTGCAGCGCGTCGTGAAGACGGTGCAAGCCCACAGCGGCGCGGCCGAACTCGGCCCCTACCGCCACTACATGCAGAAGGAAATCTTCGAGCAGCCGCGCGCCATCGCCGACACGCTGGAGGGTGTGGAAGGCATCGTGCCCGAACTGTTCGGTGACGGCGCTTACCGGGTGTTCAAGGACATCGACAAGGTACTCATCCTGGCCTGCGGCACCAGCTACTACAGCGGCTGCGCCGCCAAGTACTGGCTGGAGAGCATCGCGAAAATTCCCACGCAGGTGGAAGTGGCCAGCGAATACCGCTACCGCGACTCGGTGCCCGACCCGCGCACTCTGGTGGTCACCATCAGCCAGTCCGGCGAGACCGCCGACACCCTGGCCGCGCTGCGCCACGCGCAGGGCTTGGGCATGCAGAACACGCTGACCATCTGCAATGTGGCCACCAGCGCCATGGTGCGCGAGTGCAAGCTGGCCTACATCACCCGCGCAGGCGTGGAGATCGGCGTGGCTTCCACCAAGGCCTTCACCACCCAGCTGGCCGGGCTCTTCCTGCTGACGCTGGCGCTGGCCCAGGTGCGCGGCCACCTGAGTGATGCCGATGAGGCACAACACCTCAAGGCCATGCGCCACCTGCCCGTGGCCCTGCAGGCCGTGCTGGCCCTGGAGCCGCAGGTCATGAGCTGGGCCGAAGACTTCGCCCGCATGGAAAACGCGCTCTTCCTGGGCCGTGGCCTGCACTACCCCATCGCCCTCGAAGGCGCACTCAAGCTCAAGGAAATCAGCTACATCCACGCCGAGGCCTACCCCGCCGGTGAGCTCAAGCACGGCCCCCTGGCCCTGGTAACCAGCGCCATGCCCGTGGTGACGGTCGCGCCCAACGACGCGCTGCTGGAAAAGCTCAAGAGCAATCTGCACGAGGTGCGCGCACGCGGTGGCGTGCTCTATGTGCTGGCCGATGCCGACACCCGCATCGACAGCGGCGAAGGCCTGCACGTGATCCGCATGCCCGAGCACTACGGTGCGCTGTCACCGCTGCTGCACGTGGTGCCGCTGCAGCTGCTGGCGTATCACACGGCTTGCGCGAGGGGGACGGATGTTGACAAGCCGCGTAATTTGGCCAAAAGCGTCACGGTTGAGTGACGCTTTTGGTGGCGCATCGCGCCATGCGGCGTTAGCCGCAACCAAATGCGCGGCTTGCGGCGCAGGCTAACTTCGCATCGCGAAGTTAAGGCCCGCAGGGCCGGCCGTAGCCACAAACCGCGGAATCTCGCCAAGAGTGTCACGGTCGAATAATCGCGATTCTCAGCGGCGTTTCAGGTAAACATAGCGCCCGTTCACCGGGCGCTGCTGGTCGAAGCGTATGGCTTCTTCGTGGCTGGCCACCAGGTCGTAACCATGCGCTTGGGCCAGACCCTGCAAATAGGCAAGTGAGTGCGCGTAGCGCAGGCTGGGCAGCAGCTGCACGGTTTGCCCGGGCGCGGCGTCCTCCACAGTGAAGGCCAGCCAACTGCCGGGGCGCATGCGTTGGGACAAGAGGCCGAAGACCTGATCCAGCGCGCCGACGTAGATGAAAACATCAGCGGCCAGCACCAGGTCGTAAGGCCCTTGCACGGTGGACAGGAAATCGTGGATATCGCCGACCTGGAGCGTGTCGTACACCGCGCTTTGTCTGGCCTTGTCGATCATCGCGGGTGAGATGTCTACGCCGGTCAGGTGGTCCGCACGCGAACGCACATGGGCGCCGCACAGGCCGGTGCCGCAGCCCAGGTCCAGCACACGGGGGAAACGGGGGCCTGCTTCAGGCGGCAGGCGGTCGATCAATAACTGGTGGCCCTGGTAGCGCAGCTGCTTGACCAAGTGCGCGTCGAATTCGTTGGCGTAGTCGTCGAAGAGTTGCCTGACGTATTGCTGTGGGGGCGTCGAAACGCCATCCGTGTGCTTTACGGCGGCCAGGAAATAGCCCAGGATTTCAGGGTCGCCGCCGTTGTCCAGGGCCCGCTGGAAACAGGCCGCCGCCTGCTCGAACTGGCCGGCTTCACGGTAGAGGCCGCCCAGCTCGGTCAGGGCGGCCGTGTGCCTGGCATCGCGCTTCAGGGCTTCCAGATAGGCGTGCTCGGCCTCGGCGACGCGGCCTTGCCGTAACAGGCACTGGGCATACTGGGCGCGCAGGGTGGCAGACTCGATACCCAAGGCAAAACAACGCGCATAGCTGGTCGCCGCCGCCCCGAACTGATGGAGCTCCAGTTGCGTCTGGGCCAAGGCCTGCCAGACGTCGGCATGTTCCGGCTCGGCCGCCAGCGTGTCGCGCAAGAGGGGTTCTGCCTCGGCATAACGACGCAGCCGCACCCGGGTGATGCCCAGGTTCTGCATCACCGAAATCCGCCCCGGGGCCTGTGCCAGCGCCTGCTCGAAATGGTGTTCCGCTGTCGGCCAATCACCCACTTCAAAGGACTGCAGGCCCTGAAGGAATGAGGCCTTGGCCCGTTCGAGATCGTCATCGGTCATGGGCAAATTATCCGTTGCCGGGAACAGAAGGGCGTCGCCCGGCCGCGTCATGGGTGCTCGCAAAGGCACCTCGCGTTGATTGTTTCATGCGGGTTTACCCGGGCGCCAACCCATCGCATGATGATATGGAATCGGACGTAATCGGCATTGGACCCGGCGCGCGCCAGTTTCTAAACTCCAAGGTCGCGCAGCAGCGAACCTCCCTATCACGAACGATGGCAACAGATAACAAACAGGCATTGGTCGGCATTGAGCGACCGCTGCCCTGAAGCTCGTGTCAGCGAGCCACCCCAGCACCATGTCCGACGTCTCCACTCCCCAGCCGCGCGGTTTTGTCATCGACCGCAAGGACGGCCGCCCGCAACTGCCCGGCAGCCTGCACACCAACCGCCGCCTTTCGCAATGGCTGGGTTTCGATGAGCCGGGCCGGGTGCATGTGTACACCGGCAAGGTCGAGCTCGGGCAGGGCATCCTCACGGCCTTGCTGCTCATCGTGGCCGAAGAGCTGGACGTGCCGCTGGAGAGCGTGCGCATCCGCAGCGCCAGCACCGCGCAGGGCCCCGATGAAGGCGTGACCTCGGGCAGCCTGTCGGTGCAGGACAGCGGTGGCGCCTTGCGCCAGGTCTGCGCCGAGGTGCGAGCCATGGCTTTGCAGCGGGCAGCGGCGCTGGCCGGCCAGGGCGCCGACACGATCGTGGTGCAGGCCGGGCGCTTCCGCTCCGCGCAGGGGCAGGATCTCGGCGACTACACGGCTTTGCTCAAGGGCGTCGATCTCGACATCGAGTGCGCGGGAGCAGCGCGGCCCAAGACGGCGGCGCAGCGCAGCCTGCTGGGACAGGCCCGCCCCGAGCGCATCGACCTGGCTGACAAGGTGTTTGGCCAGGCCCGTTTCATCCAGGACCTGCGCCTGCCCGGCATGCAACACGGCCGCGTGCTGCGGCCGCCCACGCTGGACGCTACGCTGGCGCACTGGCCGGCCGACGACGTGGCGGCGCTGCCACCCGGTGTGCGCTGCTGGGCTGACGGGCGTTTCATCGCCATCGTCGCGGCCACCGAACGCGAGGCCGATGCCGCGGCCACGCGCCTGGCGGACAAGCTGAAGTGGCAGGCCGGCGCGCCGCTACCCGAGGGACATGCGCTGGACGCCTTCCTGAGCACGGCCCCGCACGAGACCACGAAAACCGCCGAACGCGGTGAAGCAGAGTGGCCCAGCGATGGCCTGCAGCACCACGCGGTCTACCTCAAACCCTATCTGGCCCATGCTTCCATCGGCACCTCCTGCGCTTTGGCGCTGTGGGACGGCCAGCACCTGGAGGTGTGGACGCACAGCCAGGGCATCCACAACCTGCGCGACGATCTGGTCAAGGCCCTGGCCCGCGAGACCGCGCCCGTGGCGAAGGACAACATCGTGGTCCACCACGTCGAGGGTTCGGGCTGTTACGGCCACAACGGCGCCGATGACGTGGCCTTCGATGCCGTGCTCATGGCCCTGCGTTGCCCCGGCCAGCCGGTGCGCGTGCTGTGGTCGCGCGCGGACGAACTCACACACAGCCCGCTGGGTGCTGCGCACCGTGTGGCGCTGCGCGCGCGGCTCGACGCCTCCGGGCGTCTGAGCCACTGGCAACACGAACTCTGGGCCAATGGCTACAGTTCGCGCCCGGGCCGCGCGCCCCTGCCGGCCCTGCTGGCCGCCAGCGAACGCGCCGACGCCACGGCCCTGCCACTGCCCATCAACCCGCCGCTGGCGGCCGGCGGCGGCGCCGAGCGCAATGCCGTGCCGGCTTATGCCGTGCCCAACCTCCAGGTGATCCACCACCGCCTGACCGTGATGCCCCTGCGCACCTCGGCCATGCGCGCGCTGGGGGCCTATGCCAATGTGTTCGCGATCGAGTCCTTCATGGACGAACTTGCCTTGCAGGCGGGGGTAGACCCGCTGGCCTTCCGCAAGCGTCACCTTGAAGACCCGCGTGCGCTGGCCGTGCTGGACACGGTGGTGCAGCGCTCCACCTGGTGGAGCCAGCGCGCACAAGAGCCCGAGAGCATAGGCCACGGCCTGGCCTGGGCACGTTACAAGAACACGGGGGCCTGGTGCGCCGTGATTGCGCGCGTGCAGGTGGACGAGCAGGTGCGTGTGCTCAACCTCGATCTCGCGGTCGATGTGGGCATGGTGGTGGACCTCGATGGTGTCATCAACCAGATCGAAGGCGGTGCCGTCCAGAGCACGAGCTGGACGACCAAGGAGCAGGTCACCTTCGACCGCGAGGCCATCACCAGCAACGAGTGGCTCACCTACCCGGTGCTGCGTTTCAGCGAGGTGCCCGAGCTGCGGGTGCACGTGATCGACCGGCCCGAAGAACCCCCCGTAGGCGCTGGCGAGGCGGCCCAGGGGCCTGTTGCTGCTGCGCTGGCCAATGCCGTGTTTGATGCCCTCGGGGTGCGCGTGCGCGAACTGCCCCTGACGGCCGACACGCTGCTGCGCGCCGTGCATGCCGCGGAGGCCGCATGAGCGAACACAAGACAACCATGTTCCACGTCAACCAGCAGCCCGTGCACTTTGGCGGCGACGAGAAGGCCACGCTGCTTTCGGTGCTGCGCGACGAATTGAATCTGAGCGGCCCCAAGTTCGGCTGCGGCCAGGGCGAGTGCGGTGCCTGCATGGTGCTGGTGGATGGCCAGCCCCAGACCTCGTGCAACCTGCCCGTCTGGTCCATCCAGGGCCGGCAGGTGACCACGCTCGAAGGCCTGGGCACGCCAGCCAAACCGCACCCTGTGCAAACCGCATTTATCGAAGAGCGCGCCGCCCAGTGCGGTTACTGCGTGGCCGGCATCATCACCTCGGCCTGCGCGCTGCTGGCGCGCAAGCCCCAGCCCAGCCGCGAAGAGATCGTGCAGGGCCTGGAAAAACACCTGTGCCGTTGCGGCGCTCACACGCGCATGGTGCGCGCCATCGAGCGCGCAGCCGCTGAAACGAATTCAAAAACCTGAACCCTGTCCATGCTCAAGAACTGGCTCTCCCCCCAAACCCACGCCCAAGGCTGCAAGGGCTTCTGGTTCTGCAGCTGCGCAGGCCTGCCCATCGTGCCCGGCGGTGGCGGCGGCAGCACCACCGCCACCGGCCGTGCGCCGGTGATCATCCGCGGCAAGCGTGCCCGCACGGTGGACGCGCACGCTCACTGCTACTTCCAGGCCGGCCTGGACCTGATGGGCGCCGAGGCCAAGGGCGTGCTGCCACCGGTCAAGGGCGTGCCCGAGCACTTCCTTCAGATGGGCCAGCAACTCAGCGCACGCTTCGATGCCATGGACGCCATGGGCATCGACCTGCAGGTGCTCAGCATCAACCCCTTCTGGTACAAAAAAGATCGCGAGACCGCCGAGGCGATCTGCCGCGTGCACAACGAGAGCTTTGCCGAGTTGTGCGCGAACCACCCCAAGCGCCTGGCCGCCTTTGCCTCCCTGCCCATGCAGTTCCCCGAACTCGCCGTGCAGATGCTGGAAGAGGCGGTCAGGAAACACGGCCTCAAGGGCGCGGCCATCGGCGGCAGCGTGGCCGGGGACGACTTCGCCAACCCGCAATACCACCCCGTGCTGGCCAAGGCGCAGGAGCTGGGGGTGATGCTCTTCATTCACCCGCAGAGCACACCTGAGCTGGCGGCTCGCCTCAAGGGCAACGGCTGGCTGTCCAATGTGATCGGCAACCCGCTGGACACGACGATCGCGCTGCAGAAGCTGATCTTCGAAGGCGTGTTCGACAAATTCCCCGAGCTCAAGGTGCTGGGCGCCCACGGCGGCGGTTTCCTCGGCTCTTATGCGCCGCGCATGGACCGCAGCTGTTTTGTCTCGCCCCAGAACTGCAACCCCGACATCGTGCTCAAGAAAAAACCGACGGAATACATCCGCCAGATCTACTTCGACTCGCTGGTCTTCACGGGTGAGGCCCTGCGCCACCTCGCGGCCGAAGTGGGCGCGGGCCAGATCATGATCGGCACCGACCACCCCATCCCCTGGGTGGAGGACCCGGTGGGCCACGTGATGGCCACCCCCGAACTCAGCGACGAGGACCGCCTCGCCATCCTGGGCGAGAACGCGATCCGCGTGTTGGGGCTCACGGTCTGAAGGCTGGCGGCCCACCCTGCTCACATAACCACGAAGGAGACACCATGAAACAACTTTCCATCTGCACGCGACGCCTCGCCCTGTCGATGGCCGCCGCGGCCGGCCTGGCCCTGGCCGTTTCGGCCCAGGCCCAAGGCACCTACCCCAACAAGCCCATCCGCATGATCGTGCCGCTGGGCGCAGGCAGCGCGGTCGATGTGGCGGCGCGCCTGCTGGCGCAGAAGATGTCGGAGAACATGGGCCAGGCCATCGTGGTCGAGAACATCACGGGCGCCTCGGGCATCATCGGTGCCGACCGGCTGGCCAAAGCCGCACCGGACGGCTACACCATCGGTGGCTTCAACGACAGCGTGTTGACCATGGTGCCCAACCTGAACAAGAACACGCCGTTCAACCCGGTCACCGACTTTGCCCACATCTCGCAGGTTGCCACCATCGAGTTCAGCGTGGCCGTGGCGACCGACTCCAAGTACAAGACCGCCGCCGAACTGGTGGCCGCGGCCAAGGCCGCGCCGGGTCAGATCACCTACGCATCGGGCGGCAACGGCAGCCCGCAGCACCTGGGTGGCGCGCTGTTCGCGGCGCACACCGGCATCGACCTCAAGCACGTGCCCTACCGGGACGCCAGCCAGGCGGCCCAGGGTGTGGCTGGCAACCAGGTCGACATGACGGTGCAGGGCATTGCCACGGTGGCCGCTCTGGCCAAGGGCGGCAAGCTGCGCCTGGTGGGTGTGATGGCGGACAGCCGTCAGCCCGAGTATCCCGGCACGATGACGCTCAAGGAGCAGGGCATCCAGGGTTTCGATTTCAGCACCTGGTTTGCGCTGACCTCGCCCAAGGGTACGCCGAAGGAGATCGTCGAGCGCCTGCAGCGTGAAGTGGTCAAGGCCCTGGCCGACCCCGTGATCAAGGAGCGCTACGCCGGCCTGGGCCTCAAGCCCAACGGCACCACCCCGGAGCAGTTGACGGCACTCGTGGGCAACCAGTTGGCCCGCTACGGCCAGGCCATCCGCGACAACAACATCAAGGCCGAGTAAAACGCCGCCCCAGCATGCGCCGTGCGGGCGCATGCTGGGGCCAGGCCTGCGGCAAAGACGGCGTGCGCCCGTCAGGGTTTCTACGCAAGAGCATTTCCCTAGTAAGACTACGTATACGCTGACCTAAGATGCTGGCTTCGTTGGGTTAGTTGATTCATATAAAAATGTTCAGTGCTGCGACCAGATTCCTCTCCACCATGCAGGAGAGGCTCAATCCGCTGCGCGACGATACCGTCGCTGCCGCATTCCATATTGACGACATCCGCCAGGCCATGCTCAAGTGCCTGGACGCAGAGATCGCCGAGCGCTTTCCGCATGTCGAACGGCGCATCCTCATGGCGTCCAATGTGCCGGCCCTGTGGTTCCTGCGGCCCGAACTGCTGATGGCGGTGGCGACACGCTGCGGCGAACAGGCTGCGCATCAGGTGGTCGACGAGATCTCGGCCATGTTCGAGGGGCTGCTGCCCAAGAGCCTGAACTCCAGGCCGAGCCGGCTGCAGCGCTGAGTCTGCGGCGCAGCTGCAGGCTGCGCTTGACCCCAGGTTTTTTGCAAAGGCGCCCGGCCACCAGCCGGGCGCCTTTGTTTTTGGCCAGATGGGCTGAAAGTCCATTTTTTACCAAATGGATGACATTTATCGGGGTTTTGGAGCTCCCAGGCCCCAAGTTTTTTGAAAATAGGCCTAAATAAGCCCCCATTTCTGCCGTTAACCAATGTACGTAACAGGATAAAAGCCTCCCGCTTCCGGGCAGAGGTGAATAGCCATCATGCAACTACCTAACTTGGAGCGAACTGCCATCCGGCCGGCCGGCTCGGAGGTAGTTGTGCCCGCTGCCGCCAGGGTGATCCCGGTGGCGCCGGTGAATCCGCCGGCGCCCGTGCAGGAATCTGCCAGCGTGGTGAACGACATCAACCCCGTGGTGCAGGCCCAGGCCAACCAGGCGGCCGCCAAGGCCGATCCGCTGCAGGGCGGCAGCCAGGCCGACAACTCGTCCAAGGACTGGACGCAGCGCAAGGAAACCGTGGCGCGGCAGGAAGAGGTGCCGCCCAAGGAGCCGCTGTCCAAGATGCTGATCGACCATATGCACGCGGTCTGGAGCGCCAGCGCGCGTGTGGTCGAGATCTGGATGCAGAACAACCCGGCACAAAATCCGAGCGTGAGCCAGCAGATCCAGGCGCAGAGCCAGGCTGCCAACCGTAACGTCGATCCGATGGCCACGCCGGGTGTTATCGCCAAGGAAGTGCTGACTTACTCGCCGAACCGGATCAAGAAGACCGAGAAGCCCGAATAGGCCGGCGGCCGGCCACGGGCCGGGCTTCCGCTGGCGATAACATTGGGTCATGCACAAGACCGCCCTCGTCCTTTTCTCCGGCGGGCAGGATTCCACCACCTGTCTGGCCCACGCCCTCAAGTCCTACGAGCGCGTCGAAACCATCGCCTTTGATTACCGCCAGCGCCACCATGTGGAGCTGGAAGCCCGCGTGCAGGTGCTGGCCGAGATCCGTCGCCAGTTCCCGCACTGGGCGCCCAAGCTGGGCCAGGACCACCTGCTGGATCTGGCCGTGCTGGGCGCCGTGAGCGAGACTTCTCTCACGCGCGAGACTGCTTTCAAGATGGAGTCCAGCGGCCTGCCCAACACCTTCGTGCCGGGGCGCAACCTGCTGTTCCTCACGCTGGCCGCGGCCGTGGCCTACCGGCGCGACCTGCAGGTCATCGTGACGGGCGTGTGCGAGACGGATTTCTCGGGGTATCCCGATTGCCGCGACGACACCATGAAGGCCATGCAGCTCGCCCTCTCACTGGGCATGGACAAGCGCTACCTGATCGAGACCCCGCTGATGTGGATCGACAAGGCCGACACTTGGCGCATGGCCGAGGCGCTGGGCGGCAAGGCGCTGGTGGATCTGATCGTCGAGCACACCCACACCTGCTACCTGGGCGACCGCGCCCACCGCCACGCCTGGGGCTACGGCTGTGGCACCTGCCCGGCCTGCGAGTTGCGCGCGCGCGGCTGGGAGCGCTACCGGGCCGCTCCTCAGGCTTGACGCAACTCGAAGCGCGCCACGGACTCGTCGCCGGACTTCTCCAGCGTCCAGGTGTGGCTGTGGAAAGCGGCGACGGTCTGCCGATGTGCTATTGAAACAATAGCGCCGTTGCCGGCCTTCACCATCTCGATCAGCTTGCGGTAGAGGGTTTTCTCTGCCTCCTCGTCCAGCGCGCTGGTGGCTTCGTCGGCAAAGACCCAGGCCGGTTTCTTGAGGAACACACGCGCCAGCGCCAGGCGCTGCAGTTCACCACCGGAGAGTTTCTGGCCCCAGGCGTCCACCACGGCGAGCTGGTCCACCAGTTGCGGCAGCAGGGCTTCGCGCAAGGCCTGTTTCAGCGTCTCCTCGTCGTAGTTCGCGGCCGGCTCGGGGTAGGCCAGGGCGTCGCGCAGGCTGGCGTTGGGGAAATAGGGATGCTGCGGGATGAACATGCTGGAAGCCGGCAGCGTCACGTGGCCCGAGGCCAGCGGCCAGATACCGGCGAGTGCACGGAACAGCGTGGACTTGCCGCTGCCCGAGGGACCGCGCAGCAGGATGCTGTCGCCCGAGCGGACCTGCAGTGCGGTGTGCGCCAGCAGGCGGCTGCCCGTGGGCAGGTCCAGCGAGAGATTGCTGGCCTGCAGGCCGCTGCCGTTGCCGGGCTCGTGGTGCAGCCGGGCGGGGCGGCTGGCAGCGACGATGGCCGCCTCGAAATGCGTCAGGCGATCGGTGGTGGCACGCCAGGCGGCCAGGTTGTCGTAGTTGTCGATGAACCAGGAGAGTGAATCCTGCACACGACTGAAGGCCGAGGCGATCTGCATCATCGCGCCGAGCTGGATGGCGCCGCTGAAAAAGCGCGGTGCCGCCACCAGGAAGGGGAACACGGACGAGGCCTGGTAGAAGGTGGAGGTGAACATGGTCAGGCGCTTCTTGGCGTCGATCAGCTGCAGGTAGTTGCGCAGCACGTGGTCGAAGCGCAGATTGAGCTGCTGGTTTTCCACCGTCTCGCCGCGGTCCAGGGCAATGGCCTCGCTGTATTCGCGCACGCGCACCAGGTGGTGGCGGAAGTCGGCCTCGCGGCGTTGCTGTTCGTAGTTCAGCGGGATCAGCTTGCGGCCCACGTAGTGCGTGAGCACAGTGCCCACGGCGCAGTAGAGGATGGCCACCCAGAGCATGAAGCCGGGGATGGCGAATTCCGTGCCGCCCCAGTTGAAGGTGAATTCGCCGCTCAGCGCCCACAGGATGCCGACGAAGCTGATGAAGGTCACCACCGCGTTGAGCAGTTCCATGCTCAGGCCCACGGTGCGGCTGGTGAAGAGGTTGAGGTCTTCCTGCATGCGCTGGTCCGGGTTGTCGGGCGACTGGTCGGGCGCCAGCTGGGCGTAGCGCGTGAGTTCCAGGTGGTAATAGACCTGATGGCCGAGCCAGCGCTTCACGTAGTGGCGCGTCATCCAGGCGCGCCAGCGTATTTCCAGCTGCTGGGTCAGGTAGAACTTGTAGACCGCGATGATGATGTAGATGAAGGCCAGTACCGTGTAGCGCAGCAGCTGCTCCAGGAACACGGGGTAGTTCTTCTCCTGCAGCGCGTCGTAGAAGAAGCGGTTCCATTCGTTGAACAGCACCAGCGTGTAGACGAAGCCCAGGTTGAGTCCGATGATGGCCGCGAGCAGCGCGCGTGCCTTCCATTTCTCCTCGGACTTGAAGTAGGGCAGCGACAGCGCCCAGGTCCGCGCGAGGAAAGTCTTGAACAGTTTGGCTTTGTGGAGCAGGGTCATGGGAAGTGCTCGCTCAGAAAAAGGTGGTACGAGGAGTCAGCAGAGTGACGCAGAACTTGTGCAGAAATCGTAGCGAGCGATCCGAGGGCAAGGCGGACGGAGCGCAGCCACCGGAACGTACTTGATGTACGGGAGGATGGCGAGCACCGCCCAACGCCGCCATCGGGTTGCGCAGTAGATTTATGCACAAGTTCTCAGGGGTTGGAGACGCCGCTGGCCACATGTCCCGAAGGCACGTGCTGTGCGGCCGATTCGATGTGGCCGGTCTGGTCGTCGAAGAAGAAGTCGGGCTCGAACTCGCGCAGGAACTCGCCCTTGGGCAGGCCTCCGAGGAACATGGCTTCGTCCACCTCGATGTGCCAGTCCATCAGGGTGCGGATGGCGCGTTCATGCGCCGGGGCGCTGCGCGCCGTCACCAGTGCGGTGCGGATGCGCATGGTGGGGGTGCCTTCCTGCTGCAGCCGGTGCAGCGCGGCCAGCAAGGGCTTGAAGGGGCCGGCCAGCAGGGGCTGGTGCGCCTTGTCGCGCTCGTGCTGCTGGAAGGCGTTGAGCCCTTCGGCCTGGAACACGCGCTCGGCTTCGTCGCTGAAGAGAACGGCGTCGCCGTCGAAGGCGATGCGCACCTCGTGCGGGTGGTTGTCCTGGGCGCGCACCGAATGTGTGGCCACGGTGGCGGCCGGAAAGCCCTGGCCCAGCGCGGCCCGCACGTCTTCCGGGTTGGCCGAGAGGAAGAGGTTGGCGTGCAGGGGCTTGAGGTAACGCCAGGGTGACTGGCCGCGCGTGAAGCTGCCGCGCTCGATGGGCAGGCCGTAGTGCTGGGCCGAGCGGAACACGCGCATGCCCGAGACCGGGTCGTTGCGCGAGAGGATCACCACCTCCACGCGCTGGGCTTCCTGGTCGTTGAAGGCCAGCAGCTTCCTGACCATGGAGAAGGCCACGCCGGGCTTGGCCGGCTCGTCCAGCTTGTCGAGCTGCAGCTTCATGTAGGCGCGGTCCTTGTGCGGGCCGTGGCCGTGCTCGAAGACCTTGTTCTCCTCCTCGAAGTCGAACAGGGCCCGCGAAGAAATGGCGACGACGAGCCTGCCGTCCAGTGATGCACCCATGTGATCTCCCCTTTTCGTCGTTATGAGCCGGCCCAGCGCGCCAGCAGTTCCACGTCTTCCGGAAACAGCTGGCCGCGCTCGGCCTGCAGCACGCGGCCGTCGCGCCCGCGGATCAGGGTGATGGGCAGGCCCTTGGGCTTGGGTAAAACGCGATGGATCTCCGGGGTGACGAAACCCGCGGGGAAGGTGTAGCCCTTCTTGTGCAGATAGGCCTGTGCGTCTTCGGGCTTGCGGTCGATGGACAGGGTGAGCAGCTGCAGGCCCTGGCTGCCCAAGGCTCGCTGTGAGTCCCAGAGTTTCTGCATCTCCGGGCTTTGCAGCGCGCAGAAGGGGCAGGTGCTGGCCCACCAGTAGATGGCCAGCACCCGGCCTTCGACCTGGGCCGGGCGGAACACCGTGCCGTCGAGCAGCGCGACATCGGGCAGGCGCAGCGGGGTGCCTACGGCGGGCAGGGGGCCGGCCTTGGCCTCGACCCCGGGCGAGGAGGGCGCGGCTGCGGCAGTCTGCGCCAGTGCGGACCGGCCCAGGGCCAGGGTGCCGGCGAAGAGCGCGCTGCTGGCGACCAGCTGTCTGCGTTGCGGATTCATGCCGATGATCTTAGCGCCTGACCAGGGCGGCGCCATCGGGGTGAGCCCTCAGGCCCGGCGGCGTGCCAGCAGCTCGCCACCGCGCACGGCCACGGTTTCGCCCTCGGCCAGCGCCTGCCAGGGCTCTTCGCTCAGCGGCACACTGGCCAGCAGCAGCACCTGCTGGTAACCGCAGCCCACGCAGATGCCATCGGCCTGCAGCGGCTCGCTCTCCTGTGCGCAGCTGCGCTGCAGCCAGTGCAGGCCGGGCGGCGCGATGCGTCCGTCGGCCTGGATGCGACGGTGGCCGTGGGCAAACAAGACCTCGCCATCGGCGTAGAGGAAATTGGCCGGTCCGTAAGCATGCAGTTCGGCTGCCAGGCCTGCGACGGCATCGAGCCGCTCCTGCAGGCCAGGCGTGCCTGCCTGCCACAGGGGTGCCAGACGCGCCAGCAGGGCGCAAAAAGCATGTTCGGAGTCGGTGTCGCCGACCGGCTGGAAACGTCCAAGTGTGTAGCGCGGGTCAGCGGCCAGGCCGGGCAGATCGCCATTGTGGGCAAAGACATGGCTGCGGCCGCCGAGTTCACGCACGAAGGGCTGGGTGTTGGCCAGCGTGCGCTCGCCACGCGTGGCATGACGGATGTGCGAGATGGCCAGTGTGGTGGGCGGCCCTGCGCTGGCGAGCTGCCTGGCCAGGGGGCTGTCGCTGGCCGGCCCGGCCTCCCGGTGCAGCACCACCTTGCGGTCTTCGTACCAGGCCACCCCCCAGCCGTCGCGCGCGCTGTAGCCGGGCGTGCTGTGTCCGGCCAGCGCCGTGAGCGAGAAGCTCAGGCGGGTGGCCTGCCGGCTGGAGATGGCAAGCAGTTCACACATGCGGTGTCGGGCTCTGGCGGCGATCCAGGCAGGATGGGAAGGCTCACTATACACTTGGGGGTATCCAACGGCGACCCTATCCATGATGCAGCCATGATTCCGATCAAGACCGAATCCGCCTGGCGCGGCACTTCCGATTGCCGCAGCTGCGGCATCCGTGACATGGTGCTGTTCGCCGACCTGAACGAGCAGGACTTCGGCATGATCCACGCGCCGATCGACGATCTCGAATTCGCGGCGGGCGAGGCGCTGTACGCCGAAGGCGCGCGGGCCAAGGGCATTTACACGCTGCGCCGCGGCATGATCAAGCTGGTGCGGGTGACGGCCGACGGGCGCCAGCGCATCGTGCGCGTGCTGCGGCCGGGCGACGTGGCGGGGCTGGAGGCGCTGGGCGGCGGGCATTTCGATTGCGATGCCGTGGCCCTGACCGGGATTGCGGTCTGTCGCATCCCGCTGGAAGTGATCCACACCCTGGGCGCGAGCAGCCCGCGCCTGCACCTGCGACTGATGCAGAAGTGGCAGGCGGCGCTCAAGGACGCCGACGACTGGCTGGCCGACCTGAACTTCGGCACGGCGCGCCAGCGCGTCTCCAACTTCATTCTCAAGATGCGCAGCCCGACCGACGGCCACACCGTCACCCTGTTCGCGCGCGACGACATGGGGGCCATGCTGGACCTGAAGCTCGAAACCGTGAGCCGCGAGGTCAGCCGCCTGGTACGCGAAGCGGTGATCGAGCCGCTGGACAAGCACGGCCGCGTCTACCGTCTGCACGAGCCGCAGCGGCTGCAGCAAGCGGCCTGAGCGGTCGCGGGGCGCTCAGGCCCAGGAGTCGATCAGCGGTTCGGCCTGTTCGATCAGGAATTTCTTGAACGATTGCGCCGCGGGCGAGAGCTTCTTCTGGCTCAGGTGGGTGACGTACCACTTGCCGACGATGGGCATGCCGCTGATGTCCAGCAGGGCCAGGTGGCCGGCCGCCAGTTCGTGGCGCACCGTGCGCATGGAGAGGAAGGCCAGGCCCATGCCGGCCATGACGGCCTGCTTGATGGTCTCGTTGCTGGGCATCTCCATGGCCACCTTGATCGGCATCTCGTACTGCTCGAACAGGCGCTCCATGGCCGCACGCGTGCCCGAACCCTGCTCGCGCACGACGAAGGGGTGGTCCTTGAGGATGTCGAAAGCCATGCGCTTGCGGCGCACCAGCGGGTGGTCCGGCGGCGCCACGATGCCCAGGGGGTTGCTGGCAAAAGGCGTGGCCTCGCAGTCGAGGTTGGCCGGGGCGCGCCCCATGATCACCAGGTCCAGCTCGTTGCGCGAGAGCATGCCCAGGATGTTGTCGCGGTTGTCGATGTGCAGCGCGATGTCGATGCCCGGCATCAGCTTGGTGAAGCGCACCAGCAGCATGGGCACGAAGTACTTGGCGGTGCTGACGATGCCCAGCTCGATGCGGCCTTTCTTGGCGCCCACGTGCTCGGCCATGCTGGCTTCCAGGTCCTTGAGCTTGCCCAGGGCGGCGATGGCATGGGTCAGGAACTCCAGGCCGGCATGCGTGAGCTGGATATTGCGGCCGACCGGTTCTATCAGCGAGAGGCCGAAGGCTTCCTCCAGCTGACGGATCTGCATGGACACGGCGGGCTGCGTGACAAAGA
The DNA here is from genome assembly GCA_963512175.1 of uncultured Hylemonella sp. Lineage (GTDB taxonomy): Bacteria > Pseudomonadota > Gammaproteobacteria > Burkholderiales > Burkholderiaceae_C > Hylemonella. The sequence continues at coordinate 50,803 of CAUPLI010000015.1, forward strand.
GGCGTTCGGCCGCCCGGGAGACCGATTTTTCGCGGGCGACTTCAATGAAGGTCTGCAGCTGCTTGAGCGTGTAGTTGCGCATGAACTCAAATCAGTAAATACTGATATTAACTAGAGTAAATATTATATTTTATTGATGGGTCAGCTCAGCCGACGGCTGACGGGTCCATGCGGATATGGCGGCCGAACTGCCCGGCCAGGAAGACCTCGCCACGTTCCAGGATGAAGTAGCGGAAGGCCTCGGCGGGCGGCGACAGCAGCTTGGACAGGGTGTGCACCACGTTCCAGGCGCGCACCACCGGGCTGCCCTCGACTTCCAGGATGGACAGCAGCTGGTTGTCCAGTTCCAGGCCGATGGTGTGCAAGGAGAGGAAGCTCAGGCCCATGCCGGCCATGACGGCCTGCTTGATGGTTTCGTTGCTCGACATTTCCATGTTCACCTTGGGCTCGAAATGGGCCGCCTCGAAGAACTTCTCCATGGCCGCACGCGTGCCCGAGCCCTGCTCGCGCACGATGAAGCTGTAGGGCTGCAGGGCTTGCACCGTCAGGTGGCCACGGCGCAGCAGGGGGTGGTCCACCGGGGCCACGAAGACGTGCGGGTGGGCGGCAAAGGGCTCGGCGCGCGTGGCCATTTCCTTCGGGGGGCGACCCATGATGGCGATGTCCACCTCGTTGCCCTGCAGCATCTGGATCAGCCGTTCGCGGTTGCCGACGATCAGCTTGACCTCGATGCCCTCGTGCTCCCGCTGGAACTCGGCCAGCAGGCGCGGCAGGAAGTATTTGGCCGTGCTGACCATGCCGATGGTCAGCGTGCCCACTTCCAGCTTCTGCAGGCGCGCCGCGGCGTCCTCGGCGTCCTTCAGCGTGGCGAGGATCTTGCGCGCATAGACCAGCATGTATTCACCCGCCGTGGTCAGCGCCACCTGACGGCCGCTGCGCTCGAACAGCGGCAGGCCGACATGGCCTTCCAGCTCCTTGATCTGCATGGTCACGGCCGGCGGCGTCAGGTGCAGCGCCTGCGCGGCCTTGCTGAAGCTGAGCTGGCGTGCGACCTCGTTGAACACCCGAAGTTGGCGAAAAGTGGCGTTCTTCATTAAGTAATCACTTAATCAAAAGCAAATAAAGTTTGAATTTACCTTATTTCCAGATTTTCTTATATTTCATCCCATACCAGCTTTCATCCCCCTCAGGAGCAATTGATGAGCGACACGACCCAGATCACCGATGCCAAGAAGCGCTACAGCGCAGGCGTCCTGAAATACAAGCAGATGGGCTACTGGATGCCCGACTACGTGCCCAAGGAGACGGACACGATCTGCCTGTTCCGCATCACCCCGCAGGACGGCGTCGATCCGGAAGAAGCCGCCGCCGCCGTGGCCGGCGAATCGTCCACCGCCACCTGGACGGTGGTATGGACCGACCGCCTGACCGCCTGTGACAGCTACCGCGCCAAGGCCTACAAGGTGCAGCCGGTGCCGAACAACCCGGGCCAGTATTTCGCCTGGGTGGCTTACGACCTGATCCTGTTCGAAGAGGGCTCGATCTCCAACATGACGGCCAGCCTGATCGGCAACGTGTTCTCCTTCAAGCCGCTGAAAGCCGCCCGCCTGGAAGACATCCGCATCCCGGTGGCCTACCTCAAGACCTTCAAGGGCCCGCCGACCGGCCTGGTGGTCGAGCGCGAGCGCCTGGACAAGTTCGGCCGCCCCCTGCTGGGCGCCACCACCAAGCCCAAGCTGGGCCTGTCGGGTCGCAACTACGGCCGCGTGATCTATGAAGGCCTCAAGGGCGGCCTGGACTTCATGAAGGACGACGAGAACATCAACTCGCAGCCTTTCATGCACTGGCGTGACCGTTTCCTCTACGTGATGGACGGCGTCAACAAGGCGCAGGCCGTGACCGGCGAGGTCAAGGGCAGCTACCTGAACGTGACCGGCGCCACGATGGAAGACATCTACGAACGCGCCGAGTTCGCCAAGGAACTGGGCTCGGTGGTGATCATGCTGGACCTGGTGATCGGCTGGTCCGCGATCCAGAGCATGGCCAACTGGGCCCGCAAGAACGACATGATCATCCACATGCACCGTGCCGGCCACGGCACCTACACCCGCCAGAAGAACCACGGCGTGTCCTTCCGCGTGATCGCCAAGTGGCTGCGCATGGCCGGTGTCGACCACCTGCACACCGGTACCGCCGTGGGCAAGCTCGAAGGCGACCCGATGACCGTCCAGGGTTACTACAACGTCTGCCGCGACAGCTACACCAAGGCCGACCTGCCGCGTGGCCTGTTCTTCGACCAGGACTGGGCCGACACCAAGAAGGTGATGCCGGTGGCCTCCGGCGGCATCCACGCCGGCCAGATGCACCAGCTGATCGACCTGTTCGGCGACGACGTGATCCTGCAGTTCGGCGGCGGCACCATCGGCCATCCGCAGGGCATCCAGGCTGGTGCCGTGGCCAACCGCGTGGCGCTCGAATGCATGGTCAAGGCGCGCAACGAAGGCAAGGACATCAAGAACGAAGGTCCGGAGATCCTGAAGAAGGCTGCCCAGACCTGCGGTCCGCTGAAAGCCGCGCTGGATACCTGGGGCGACATCAGCTTCAACTACCAGTCCACCGACAGCAGCGATTTCGCCGTCACGCCCGCCGTGGCCTGAGCCCGAATACAGGAGAACCGAACCATGATGACCAACCCCACCGGCCGCCTGACCCAGGGCCAGTTCAGCTTCCTGCCGGATCTGAGCGATGCCGAAATCACGCTGCAGATCGAATACGGCCTCAAGAAGGGCTACGCCTGGAGCGTGGAATACACCGACGATCCGCACCCGCGCAACACCTACTGGGAAATGTTCGGCATGCCCATGTTCGACCTGCAGGATGCCGCCGGCGTGTTGATGGAAGTGAAGAACTGCCGCAAGTCCTTCCCCAGCCACTACATCCGCCTGATGGCCTTTGACTCCACGCGTGGTGTCGAGTCCATCGTGATGAGCTTCATCGTCAACCGGCCCAAGGACGAGCCCGGCTTCATGCTGGAGCGCCAGGAGATGCAGGGCCGCTCGCTGCGCTACACGACGCGTGGTTACGGCGCCGACAAGCCGGAAGGCAAGCGCTATTAATTGAGTAGCAAACCAGCCTTGACGCCATGGGCGTCAAGGCTGCTGCGACAGGACAGCTTCGACCTATGAGTGCCCCCAGCTATTCCATACCCGGTGTGACGTCGGCGCCTGCGGGCGCCGGGGCTGCCGCCGAAGAGGCCGCCACCCTGGCGATGGTGGACAGCGGCGCGCGCAGCGTGGCGCAGGTGCTGGCGCAATCGCAGGTCGAGGACGTCCTGGCCGAGCTGGAGCGTGACCTGGTCGGCCTGGCGCCGGTCAAGGCGCGCATCCGCGACATCGCGGCCCTGCTGGTGATCGACAAGCTGCGCATCAACCTGGGCCTGACCAGCCAGGCGCCCAGCCTGCACATGAGCTTCACCGGCAACCCGGGCACGGGCAAGACCACGGTGGCCATGCGCATGGCGCAGATCCTGCATCGCCTGGGTTATGTGCGCAAGGGCCACATGGTGGCGGTCACGCGTGACGATCTGGTGGGCCAGTACATCGGTCACACCGCACCCAAGACCAAGGAAGTGCTGAAGAAGGCGATGGGGGGCGTGCTCTTCATCGACGAGGCTTATTACCTCTACCGCCCCGAGAACGAGCGCGACTACGGGCAGGAGGCCATCGAGATCCTGCTGCAGGTGATGGAAAACCAGCGCGACGATCTGGTGGTGATCCTGGCCGGCTACAAGGACCGGATGGACACCTTCTTCCAGTCCAACCCCGGCATGTCCTCGCGCATCGCCCACCATCTGGATTTTCCCGACTACTCGGTGGACGAGCTGATGCAGATTTCCGGGAAAATGCTGGGGACGCAGAATTACCGCTTCGGCCCCGGTGCGGCCGAGGCCTTCGACCGGTACCTGCAATTGCGCATCGGCCAGCCGCATTTCGCCAACGCACGCAGCGTGCGCAACGCGCTGGACCGGGCCCGTCTGCGCCAGGCCAGCCGCCTGTTTGCCGAGCGCGACCGCGAACTGACCCGGGACGACCTGACGACCATCGAGGCGCAGGACATCCTGGCCAGCCGATTGTTTAAAACCGAGTGAGGTTCACCATGACCCAGCCCACGCTTCAAGCCCTGATCTTCGACGTCGACGGCACCATTGCCGATACCGAGAGCCTGCACCTGGAGGCCTTCAACTACGCCTTCAATGAGCTGGACCTGGGCTGGCACTGGGACGCCGCGCTGTACACCGAACTGCTGGAAGTTTCCGGCGGCAAGGAGCGCGTGCAGCATTACTGGAAGCAGATCAACCCCGACATCAAGTCCATCGATGCCCAGGGCGTCCAGGACACGGTGAATCGCATCCACGAGCTCAAGACCGCCTACTACGAAGGTGCCATCAACGCCGGTGCCGTGGGCCTGCGCCCGGGCATCCTCGAACTGTTCGATGAAGCCGCTGGCGCCGGCGTGCAGCTGGCCATTGCCACCACCACCTCACCGGTCAACATCGCGGCCCTGCTGCGCCGGGCCATGGGGCCGGGCTGGCGCCACGCCTTTGCGGCCATCGGGGACGGCTCCACGGCGCCGCTGAAGAAGCCCCACCCCATGGTCTACGAACAGATCCTGCAGACCCTGCAGCTCGATCCGCGGGCCTGCCTGGCCTTCGAGGACTCGGGCAACGGCCTGAAGGCCGCCACCCTGGCCGGCCTGGCCACCGTCATCACGCCCACCCAGTACACGCGCCACCACGATTTCAGCCGCGCCATGCACGTGCTGCCCGACCTGGGTGGTGTGCACCTGGCCGATCTGCAGCAATGGCACCAGGCGCACTGGTCCGGCGAACGCCTCCTGACCGTCGATCAATAAAGAGACCCATCCATCATGCCGCTGTCCAAACGCACCACCCTGACCCAGTTCCTGATCGAGGAGCGCCGTCGTTTCCCGGATGCCCGGGGCGATTTCAATGCGCTGATCCTCGACGTGGCGCTGGCCTGCAAGGCCATCGCGCGCGCCGTGGCCTTTGGCGAACTTGGTGGGGTGCTGGGCAACCAGGCCAGCGACGCCGGAGGCTCTGTCAACGTGCAGGGCGAGACGCAGAAGAAGCTCGACGTCTTGAGCAATGATCTCTTCACACACCTGAACGGGTGGGGCGGGCACCTGGCGGGCATGGCTTCCGAGGAGATGGACCTGCCCTACCAGATCCCGGCCAAGCAGCCGCGCGGCAAGTACCTGCTGGTGTTCGATCCGCTCGACGGCTCCAGCAACATCGACGTCAACGTCTCCGTGGGCAGCATCTTCTCCATCCTGCGTGCACCGCAGGAGGTGGTGGCCAGCGGCCGCGACGTGACGGAAGCCGACTTCCTGCAGCCCGGCACGCAGCAGGTGGCGGCTGGTTATGCGCTCTACGGCCCCACCACCATGCTGGTGCTGACGGTGGGCAACGGCGTCAACGGCTTCACGCTCGACCCCAACCTGGGCGAGTTCATGCTGACGCACCCGCAACTGCAAATCCCGGCCGATACCCAGGAATTTGCCATCAACGCCTCCAACAGCCGTTTCTGGGAGTCGCCGATCCGGCGTTATGTGGACGAGTGCCTGGCCGGCAAGACCGGTGCGCGCGGCAAGGACTTCAACATGCGTTGGATCGCCTCCATGGTGGCCGAAGCGCACCGCATCCTGATGCGCGGCGGCGTCTTCATGTACCCCAAGGACAGCAAGGAACCAGCCAAGAACGGCCGCCTGCGCCTGCTGTACGAAGCCAACCCCGTGGGTTTCATCATGGAGCAGGCGGGTGGCCGCGCCAGCACGGGGCGCCAGCCCATGCTGACGGTCCAGCCAACCTCGCTGCACCAGCGCATCGGCCTCATCTTCGGATCGAAGAACGAGGTCGAGCGCATCGAGCGCTACCACGCCGAGCCGATCAAGATCGAGAACGACAGTCCGCTGTTCGCCGAGCGCGGTCTGTTCCGCGTCTGAGCCTCGTCGCCGCACAAAGAATTCTTAGCTCCAGGAGACCTCCGTGTCTGAACGTCATCCCATCATCGCGATCACCGGCTCATCGGGGGCCGGCACGTCCACCGTGACGCGTACTTTCGCCAACATCTTCCGCCGCGAAGGCGTGAAGGCCGCCATCATCGAGGGCGACAGCTTTCACCGTTTCGACCGCAAGGAGATGAAGCGCAAGGCGGCCGAGGCCGAGAAGGCGGGCAACAAGCATTTCAGCCACTTCGGCTCCGACAACAACCTGTTCGGCGAGCTCGAGAGCCTGTTCGCCAACTACGCCAAGTCCGGCACCGGGAAGGCGCGCAAATACCTGCACAACGCGGAGGAAGCCGCGCCCTACAAGCAGGAGCCCGGCACCTTCACACCCTGGGAAGACCTGCCGGCCGACACCGACATGCTGTTCTACGAAGGCCTGCATGGTGCCGTGGTCACGCCCGAACACAACATCGCCCAGCACCCGGACCTGCGCATCGGCGTGGTGCCGGTGATCAACCTGGAGTGGATCCAGAAGCTCTGGCGCGACAAGCACCAGCGCGGCTACAGCACGGAAGCGGTGACCGACACCATCCTGCGCCGCATGCCCGACTACGTGAACTACATCGTGCCGCAGTTCGCGCACACGCACGTGAACTTCCAGCGCGTGCCCATGGTGGATACCTCCAACCCCTTCATCTCGCGCGACATTCCCTCGGCCGACGAAAGCATGGTGGTGATCCGATTCGCCAACCCCAAGGGCATCGACTTTCCCTACCTGCTCAACATGATCGACAACTCCTGGATGAGCCGCGCCAACACCATCTGCGTGCCCGGCGGCAAGATGGAACTGGCCATGCAGCTGATCTTCACGCCCTTCGTCTGGCGCATGATGGAGCGCCGCAAGCGTGCGCTGGGAGCGAACTGAGATGAGCGCACCGATGACCCCTCCTGCTCCCGAACTTGCCCGCCGCATGGCCAACGCCATCCGCATGCTCGCCGTCGACGCCGTCGAGCAGGCCAAGTCTGGCCACCCCGGCGCGCCCATGGGCATGGCCGACATTGCCGAAGTGCTGTGGAACCGCCACCTGCGCCACAACCCGGTCAACCCGCAATGGGCCGACCGCGACCGTTTCGTGCTCTCCAACGGCCATGGCTCCATGCTGCTGTACGCCTTGCTGCATCTCACCGGGTATGACCTGCCGATGGAGGAGATCAAACGCTTCCGCCAGCTGCACAGCAAGACCGCCGGTCACCCCGAAGTGGGCGTGACGCCCGGCGTGGAAACCACCACCGGCCCCCTGGGCCAGGGCATCGCCAATGCCGTGGGCATGGCGCTGGCCGAGAAACTGCTGGCCGCGGAATTCAACCGCGACGAGCTGACCATCGTGGACCACCACACCTACACCTTCCTCGGTGATGGCTGCATGATGGAAGGCATCAGCCACGAAGCCTGCTCGCTGGCCGGCACGCTGCGCCTGTCCAAGCTGGTTGCGCTCTACGACGACAACGGCATCTCGATCGACGGCCATGTCGAAGGCTGGTTCAGCGACGACACACCCGCGCGCTTCCGGGCCTATGGCTGGCACGTGATCCCCGGTGTCGACGGCCACGATCCCGTCGCCATCGACCGCGCCATCGCCGAGGCGCGTGCCCAGGCGCAGCGCCCCGACGGCAAGCCCACACTGATCTGCTGCAAGACCGTGATCGGCCAGGGTTCGCCCAACAAGGCCGGCACGCACGATGTGCATGGCGCGGCACTCGGCGCGGTCGAAGTGGCCGCCACGCGCGAGGCGCTGGGCTGGACGGCCGCACCCTTCGAGATTCCCGCCGACGTGGCCCAGGCCTGGAACGCCGTGGCCCGTGGCCAGGCGGCCCAGGGCCAGTGGCAGCTGCGCTTCGAGCGCTACCGCACGCTCTACCCGGACGAGGCGGCCGAGTTCGAGCGCCGCATGCAGGGCGAGTTGCTGCCCGAGTTCAGCGAGCGCCTGCCGCAGATTTTCGAGACCGTCGCTGCGCGCACGGATGCCATCGCCACACGCAAGGCCAGCCAGAATGCGCTGGATCTGCTGGCCCCCTTGCTGCCCGAGTTTTTCGGCGGCTCGGCGGACCTGACCGGCTCCAACCTGACCAACTTCAAGAACTGTACGCTGGCCGGCCGCGACGTCTGGGGCAACCATCTGTCCTACGGTGTGCGCGAGTTCGGCATGGCCGCCATCATGAACGGCATCGGCCTGCATGGTGGCTACATCCCCTACGGCGGCACCTTTCTGACCTTCAGCGACTACTCGCGCAACGCGATCCGTATGGCGGCGCTGATGAAGCAACGCGTGATCCATGTGTTCACGCACGACTCCATCGGCCTGGGCGAGGACGGCCCCACCCACCAGTCGGTCGAGCACGTGCCTTCGCTGCGCATCATTCCCAACCTCGATGTCTGGCGCCCGGCCGACGGCCTGGAGACGGCCGTGGCCTGGGTTTGCGCGGTGGAGCGGCATGACGGCCCCAGCGCGCTGGCGCTCTCGCGCCAGAACCTGCCGCGCCTGGCCGATCGCGCCGAACTGGCCGCCCACATCCGTCGAGGTGGCTACATCCTGGCCGAGCAGGACGGACCCGAGGCCGTGATCATCGCGACCGGCTCCGAGACCATGCTGGCCATGCAGGCACACGAGCAGCTGGCCAAGGAGGGGATCGCCACGCGCGTGGTGTCCATGCCCTGCAGCAATGTCTTCGACCGTCAGCCCCGGATCTACCAGGATGCCGTGCTGCCGCTGGACCTGCCGGCGGTGGCCGTGGAGGCGGCACACCCGGACTTCTGGCGCAAGTACGTGGGCCGCACCGGCCAGGTCATCGGCATCGCAACTTTCGGCGAATCGGCCCCGGCCAAGGACCTGTACCCGCATTTCGGCATCACGACCGACAAGGTGGTGCAGGCCGTGCGCACGCTGGTGCAGGCGCGTACCGCCACGGCCGCATGATCCGTTTTTTCTGACGTCTCACCATGAACTCCATGCCTTCCCAGGCCTACGATCTGGTCATGTTCGATCTCGACGGCACGCTGATCGAAACTGCCCCCGAGATCTGCGATGCCGTCAACGACACGCTGCAGCAGTTCGGTCTGCACAGCGTGACGCAGGAGCATGTCGACCGCTGGATTGGTCACGGCACGCGTGAGCTGCTGGTGCAGGCGCTGGCGCATGTGCGTGGCCAGACGGTGGCGCAGGTGCGTGCTTCGGCCGATTTTCCGCAGATCGCTGCCGGCTTCGACGTCCACTACCAGCGCCGCTGCGGTACGCGCAGTTATCTGTACCCGCATGTGCGCGAGGTGCTGCAGCAATTGCGCGGCCAGGGTGTCTATCTGGCGGTGGTGACCAACAAGGAAGGCCGCTACACCAAGAGCGTGCTGGCTGCGCATGCGCTGGAGCCCCTGTTCGATCGCGTGGTCAGCGGCGATACCTTGCCGACCAAGAAGCCCGATCCGGCAGGCATCAGCAGCTGCCTGGCGCAGTTCAAGGTGGATGCTGCGCGTGCCCTCTTCGTCGGCGACTCGTCCATCGACGTGGCAACCGCCCGCAACGCCGGCGTGCCGGTCTGGGCACTGCCTTACGGCTACAACATGGGCCAACCCATCGAGGCCTGCGGGCCCGACCGCGTGATTGCTGATTTCTCGGCGCTCACCCAGGCCTGAGCAGCGGCGACACCAGGATTTTCATTTTCAAACCATAGCGGAGACTCGCATGACGATCAAGGTAGGCATCAACGGCTTCGGCCGCATCGGGCGCAACGTGCTGCGTTCGGCCGTGGCGAACTTCAAGGACATCGAAATCGTAGGCATCAACGATTTGCTGGAGCCCGACTACCTGGCCTACATGCTCAAGTACGACAGCGTGCACGGCCGCTTCAAGGGTGAAGTCAGCGTCGAAGGCTCCAACCTCATCGTCAACGGCAAA
>CAUPLI010000016.1:0-59810 GCA_963512175.1 uncultured Hylemonella sp.
GCTGGCCGCGCTGATCTCGCCCATGATGTCGGTCACGCGCCGGATGCTCGCCACCACCTCGTTCATCGTGGTACCCGCCTGGTCCACCAGGGCGCTGCCCTGATCCACCCGGCCCACGCTGTCGTTGATCAGGGTCTTGATCTCCTTGGCGGCTTCGGCCGAGCGACCGGCCAGGCTGCGCACTTCGGCGGCCACCACGGCAAAACCGCGGCCCTGCTCACCGGCGCGCGCCGCTTCCACCGCCGCGTTCAGCGCCAGGATGTTGGTCTGGAAGGCGATGCCGTCGATCACGCTGATGATGTCGGCGATCTTCTTGCTCGAATCATTGATGCCCTTCATGGTCTCGACCACCTGGGCCACGACTTCACCGCCCTGCATGGCCACGGTACTGGCGCTCTGGGCCAGCTGGTTGGCCTGCTTGGCGTTGTCGGCGTTCTGGCGCACGGTGGAAGACAACTCTTCCATGGACGCGGCCGTCTCTTCCAGCGCGCTGGCCTGGCTTTCGGTACGCGCGCTCAGGTCGTTGTTGCCCTGGGCGATCTCGGCACTGGCGGTCGATACCGATTCACTCCCTTGGCGCACCCGGCTGACGATGCGGGCCAGGTTGTGCTGCATGGCCGCCAGGGATTGCAGCAATTGCGCCACTTCATCGGAACCACGAGCAGGAATGTGCGTCGTCAGATCCCCTTCGGCAATATGGCGTGTCGAGGCGGCTGCCTGCTGGACTGGCTGCACGATGGAGCGTGTGACCAGATAGGCCAGGACGATGCCCAGCAGCACGGCCAGCACAGTGCCTCCCGTCTGGGCCAGCTGGCTTCTGGCTGCGGTGGCCTGCGCCCGCTCCTGCGTCTCGCTCAGGATCTGCCGCGCATGGATGGCTACCTGGTCCACGGCCTTGAGGTAGGTTTCCGCCAGCGGACGCAATTCGGTATCGACGGCACCGAGTATGTCTTCACCGGCCTTTTGCCGCTTGATCAGGGCTGCACGTGCATCGACGTAGGTCTTGCGATCTTTGGCGACCACCGCCAGCAGCGCCTTGCCCGCGGCGTCCTCCATCAGGCTTTCGAGCTGCTTCTGGTCGTCGCTGATGGCCTTGGAGGTGGCCGCCATGTCCTTCTGCAGGGCATCGATATAGGCTGTATCACTCGTCTTGAGCGCCGCCGAGGCACGCACCCAGTTGATGGCAATCTGCGAAGCCCAGCGCTGGGCCAGCAGGCTGCGCTGCAGTTCAACCGTGGCGATCTCGTGGCTGGTGTCCTTGAGCGTTCCTAGCCGCCAGACCCCCAGCGCCGAGACGGTGGTGGTAATGATGAGCACCGCGGCGAAGGCCAGAGCCAGCCGGCTGCCTATACGGAGTCGAAGCCAGAATTCCATGCGTATCTCCTGTTGTCGTCACGCTACCTGCCTCTTTATCGGGCCTTCAAGCGTCATGCCCGTCGACGCGGGCTTGTTCTATCGTTCAGCCGATGGCCGTGGCCAGCATGCCCATCTCGGCGTTGCTCATCAGGGCTTCCATGTTCATCACGATCAGCATGCGTTCGCCCACGCTGGCCAGGCCCGTGATGAAGCGGGTGTCGAGGGTGGTCTCGAACTGCGGTGCCGGCTTGATGGCATCAGCGCCCAGCGTCACCACATCGGACACCGAATCCACGACCGCACCGATCACGGTACCGCGCACGTTGAGGATGATGACCACGGTGAATTCGTTGTACTCGACCTTGTCCAGGTTGAGCTTCATGCGCAGATCGACGATGGGCACGATCACGCCGCGCAGGTTGACCACCCCCTTGATGAAGGCCGGCGCATTGACCATGCGGGTCGGCTCCTCGTAGGAGCGGATCTCCTGCACGCGCAGGATGTCGATGGCGTACTCTTCCTGGCCCAGGCGCAAGGTCAGGTACTGGCCGGAAGCCGCTGTAGGGGTTGCGCCGCCGGAACGGGTTTCGCTGCTGGTCTGCATGATCTTTGCTCCTGCCTGGCGTGGTGCGCCGGATAAACCTCCAGTTCATGATACACGCGGGGGTTCATGCGGTGTAGCTCAAATTGAACCGGAAAAACCCTGCGACTCTCTCGCGCACGCATGAAAAAACGCCGGCAGGCCCATGGGCCTGCCGGCGTTGTTGTCCGTGAAGACGGTCAGCCTTTGGAGGGCTTGCTGTTGTAGTTGGCAATGCCGTCCATGATTTCCTTCTTGGCCGACTCCGGGCCTTCCCAGCCCAGCACCTTGACCCACTTGCCCGGCTCCAGATCCTTGTAGTGTTCGAAGAAATGCTGGATGGTATTCAGGCGCATCGGGTTCAGGTCTTCGGGTTTTTGCCACTGGGTGTAGATGGACAGGATCTTGTCGATCGGCACGGCCAGCACCTTGCCGTCCTCGCCGGCCTCGTCCTGCATCTTCAGGATGCCGATGGCGCGGCAGGGCACGACCACGCCGGGGATCAGGGGCACAGGTGTGATGACCAGCACGTCGACCGGATCGCCGTCACCCGAGATGGTCTTGGGCACGTAGCCGTAGTTGGTCGGGTAGTGCATGGCCGTGCTCATGAAACGGTCCACGAAGATGGCGCCGGTTTCCTTGTCCACCTCGTACTTGATGGGGTCGGCGTTCATCGGGATCTCGATGATCACGTTGAAAGCTACGGGAACATTCTTGCCAGGGGTGACGTTGTCGAGGGACATGATTGCTTCTTGCTAAGTTGAGACGAAAAGAGATCGGTATTAACCCTGATTTTACTTGCTCCGCACTGACGCCCTCTTGAAACGGGCTGTTTTCACGTTACAGTCCGCCCGTTGGCCAATCGTCCTGTCAGACCTGTGGACTGTCGCGGCGAGGAAGCAACGCATCGGTGGCACCGCCCCCTGCGTTGCCACCCCTACGCGATACAACAACACAGGAGTTTGATATGACAGGCAACTCAGCGCTGATACTGGCGCTCGTCTGCGGACTGATCGCCGTGGCTTACGGCATCTGGGCCCGCAGCTGGATCCTCTCGCAAGACGCCGGCAATGCCCGCATGCAGGAAATCGCAGCGGCCATCCAGACCGGCGCGGCGGCCTATCTGGCCCGCCAGTACAAGACCATCGGCATCGTCGGCGTCGTGCTGGCCATCCTGATCGGCCTCTTCCTCGACGGCCAGACCGCCGTCGGCTTCATCATCGGTGCCGTGCTCTCGGGTGCCTGCGGCTTCATCGGCATGAACGTCTCGGTGCGTGCCAATGTGCGCACCGCGCAGGCCGCCACCCGGGGCATCGGCCCGGCGCTGGACGTCGCCTTCCGCGGTGGCGCCATCACCGGCATGCTGGTGGTGGGCCTGGGCCTGTTGGGCGTGACCGCCTTCTACTGGTTCCTGGTCGGCAACGGCAACCTCAACGCCAGCAGCAACCTGGCCAAGCTGCTCAACCCGCTGATCGGTTTCGCCTTCGGCTCCTCGCTGATCTCCATCTTCGCCCGTCTGGGCGGCGGCATCTTCACCAAGGGCGCCGACGTCGGCGCCGACCTGGTGGGCAAGGTCGAGGCCGGCATCCCCGAGGATGATCCGCGCAACCCGGCCGTGATCGCCGACAACGTGGGTGACAACGTCGGCGACTGCGCCGGCATGGCGGCCGACCTGTTCGAGACCTATGCCGTGACGCTGATCGCCACCATGGTGCTGGGCGCCCTGCTGATCACCGGCGCTGGCACCAGCGCCGTGGTCTACCCGCTGGCCCTGGGCGCGGTGTCCATCATCGCCTCCATCATCGGCTGCTTCTTCGTCAAGGCCACCCCGGGCATGAAAAACGTGATGCCGGCCCTGTACAAAGGCCTGGCCGTGGCCGGCGTGCTCTCGCTGATCGCCTTCTTCTTCGTCACCATGTGGCTGATGCCGGACAACGCCATCACCGCCTCCGGCAGCCAGTTGCGCCTGTTCGGCGCCTGCACCGTCGGCCTGGTGCTGACCGGCGCATTGTGCTGGATCACCGAGTTCTACACCGGCACGCAATACTCCCCGGTGCGCCACATCGCGCAAGCCTCCACCACGGGCCATGGCACCAACATCATTGCCGGCCTGGGCGTGTCCATGCGCTCCACCGCCTGGCCCGTGATCTTCGTGTGCATCGCGATCTGGGTGTCCTTCCAGCTGGCCGGCCTGTACGGCATCGCCATTGCGGCCACTTCCATGCTGAGCATGGCCGGCATCGTGGTGGCTCTGGACGCCTACGGCCCCATCACCGACAACGCCGGTGGCATTGCCGAAATGGCCGAGTTGCCCTCCAGCGTGCGCGACATCACAGACCCGCTGGACGCCGTGGGCAACACCACCAAGGCCGTGACCAAGGGTTACGCCATCGGCTCGGCCGGCCTGGCGGCACTGGTGCTGTTTGCCGACTACACGCACAAGCTGGAAGCCTATGGCAAGGTCATCAGCTTCGACCTGAGCAACCCGATGGTCATCATCGGTCTGTTCATCGGCGGCCTGATCCCCTACCTCTTCGGCGCCATGGCTATGGAAGCCGTGGGCCGCGCCGCTGGCGCGGTGGTGGTCGAAGTGCGCCGCCAGTTCCGCGACATCAAGGGCATCATGGACGGCTCGGGCAAGCCCGAGTACGACACTGCGGTCGACATGCTGACCACGGCCGCCATCAAGGAAATGATGATCCCCTCGCTGCTGCCGGTGGTGGTGCCGATCCTGGTCGGCCTGATCCTCGGCCCGGCCGCGCTCGGCGGCCTGCTGATGGGCACCATCGTCACAGGCCTTTTCGTAGCCATCTCCATGTGCACGGGCGGGGGTGCCTGGGACAATGCCAAGAAATACATCGAAGACGGCAACCATGGAGGCAAGGGCAGCGAGGCACACAAGGCTGCCGTCACCGGTGACACCGTGGGCGACCCCTACAAGGACACAGCCGGCCCGGCCGTCAATCCGCTGATCAAGATCATCAACATCGTGGCGCTGCTGATCGTGCCGCTGATGATGAAATTCCACGGCTGAAGAAAAATCACCCGTTCCTGCAAGCCCGCCTCACGGCGGGCTTTTTTCTGCCTGCGAAACAGCCCGGTGGACCGGGCGCCAGATGGCTGGCGGCCCATCGCGAGTGACGATCGAGCGATAAGAATCGTCAATGCCATCATCACGGCGATAGTGCAAGTGGGCCCAACTCAGTACCGCCAGCACCGAGTCAGTGCATGGACCTTCCTTGCCGAGGCTAGGGCGTATTTCCCCTAGGTTCCACCTGAAGTACATATAATGACCTCGTCGGTGGTGGAGAGCCCGGGCATCACGGGCAAGGTCGGTTCCGTTTCTGTCCTTCGGAGTGCTCCCATGTTCGAATTATTCCGTTCTTCTCGCAGCCCTGTATCCCACAGCCCGTCGGCTGACAGTCCTTCGACGCTGGGAGCCTCCAGTCACTCCCAAAACCCGATCAACTACCGGGATCTCGTGCGCATGGTCTTGCGCGACACCCTGCGTCTCAATGGCATCCCGATCGACTGGATCGGCTGTGAAGTCATTGCACGGCCGCACACCGGCCAGGCACCGAACTTTCAGATCAACCTGATCGTCTATACGTGGCACGAAGGCCTGCTGCGCTATGCCCCCCTGCTCAAACAACAGGTCCTGCAGGGGCTGCAGCACTTTGACCCTGCCAACAACCACAACTCGCATGTGATGGCCTGGGTGTTTGCCCCGACCTGCGGCTTCCCCCACACCCGCATGCCGGGACCGGCCTACTGGCGGGTTTCTGCCGAACTGGGCAAATTCGATCTGCCGCCCTCGCGCAACGATCTGCGCCGCGACGACCAGGACCACATCCCCACGGTGCCCACGCCCCTGCGCTGACGCCCCTTTCCGAGTGTTGCCGGGGTGATCTCTGGCCACGTCCCCCGGTCATGCGCCTGGTCTGGCGGGTCTTGCGCTACCATGCCAGCCATTGCGCCCATCGTTGGGAAACCCATTGAAGATACTGGTAGTTGATGATCACGCCCTGATCCGCGAAGGCCTGCGCCAGGTTCTGCGCGGACTGGAAAATGACGTGGACGTGCTGGAAGCCGGCTCCTGTGCCCGCGCCTTCGAACTGGCGCAACAGGAACCCGAACTCGATCTGGTCCTGCTGGACTACCACCTGCCCGACATGAACGGACTGGAGGCGCTGGACGTCTTTGGCCGCCAGCACCCGGCGCTGCCCATCATCGTCCTGTCCGGCTCGGTCAATCCGCGCGTGATGCAGCAGGTCATGCAAAAAGGTGCGGCGGCTTTCCTGACCAAGTCCGGCATGAGCGATGAACTGCTATCGGTCACCCGTCTGGTGCTGGCTGGCGGCATCCACATGCCGGCCCTGCCCAGGATCGTGGGTGACGAAGTCACGACGGCCGAACTGCCCTCCTCTCTGCTCACACCGCGCCAGGAGGAAGTGCTGCAGCTGCTGCTCGACGGTTACACCAACAAGGAGATCGGGCGCATGCTCTACCTCTCCGAGGAAACGGTGAAGAACCACGTCAGCAGCATTCTGCGCAACTTTGGTGTCACCACCCGCACCCAGGCGGTGCTGGCGGCCAACCGCCACGGTTATGCCAGTACGGGCCGGTCGCTGGTAACCCCCGACGACAGCGCCTGAAAGTATCCCCGCGGCCAGGCCCGCGTCACACGCCCGATGCCGGCTGGGGGCGGGCCAGGCGGCGGATCAGGGTTCGAAGCTTGGCGGGCCGCACCGGCTTGTGCAGCAGCGGCAGGCCAGCGTCGCGGCAGGACTGGATCAACTCCGGATCAGTGTCACCACTCATCAGACAGGCCGGCAGAGACCTCATCAGGGTGGTGCGCAGGTGCTCCAGAGTCTGCATGCCGCTCTCACCGGCCCGCAAGCGGAAATCGCTGAGAACCAGGTCGGGCACAAAGCCACCGTCGACGACGGTCAAGGCACCCTGCAGCCCCTCGACGACGGCCACCACGCAACCCCAGGAGTCGAGCAGGCCGCGCAGTGCCTGGGCTGACTGGCGATCATCCTCGATCACCAGGATGCGCAGGCCGCGTACATCATCCACAGGCTGGGGATCGGCTGCCGCCAGCAAGGACTGCAAATCACCGGGGCGGGCCAGCGGCAGTTCGATGCGAAAGCGCGTACCGTGGCCGGGTATGGAGCACAGTTGCAGCGGGTGCCCCAGCAGGCGTGCCGTGCGGTCCACGATGTTAAGGCCCAGGCCCAGGCCCTTGCTGCGGTCACGCTCGGGATTGCCGATCTGGTAGAACTCGCGGAAGATGTCCTGCTGGTACTCGGGCGCAATGCCCACGCCCGTATCCCAGACCTCGATCCACAGATGGCTGCCGCCGCGGCTGCGTCGACAGCCCACCAGTACCCCACCGTTTCCCGTGTAGCGCAGGGCATTGCTGATCAGATTGAGGAGGATGCGATGCAGCAGGGTCGGGTCGCTTTGCACCCATATCTCGCTGCTGCGCAGGCGCAGACGCAGCCCCTTGTCGCTCGCCACCGGCTGCAGCGCACCGCGCAACTGATCGAACAGGGGCGCCAGCGGCACCGGCTGCAACTGGACCCGCACCGCGTCGGCATCGAGACGGGAGATGTCGAGCAGCGCGTCCAGCAAGTCCTGCATGGCACGCACCGAGGCTTCCAGGTTACCGATCAGGTGGCGCGTCTCGCGGTCATGCGGCAGCTGGGCCAGCCGCGCGACAAACATGCCCAGGGCGTGGATGGGCTGGCGCAGGTCGTGGCTGGCAGCGGCCAGGAAACGCGACTTGGCCCGGGTGGCGGTCTCGGCTTCCTCCTTCTTGGCGCGCAGTTCGGACGTCGCAAGGGCCACCCGCTGCTCCAGCTCATCGCGCCCCTGCTGCAGATGCTCGGCCATCTGGTTCAGACCCAGCTGCAGGTCGCGCAAGGGATCGTCGGGCTGCACCTGCCCGCGCACCGACAACTCACCCCGGCCTATGCGGTGAATCATGTCGGAGACACGCAGGATGGGCCGGATCACGCCGCGCCCGATGCGCACCGCCAGCACCACACCGAAGAGCAGCCCCCCCAGCGTGACGGCCAGGCCGATGGCCAGCATGTCGTTGCTGCGCGAGACCATGGCCGCGCGCGAAATTTCCATCACCACGTGGCCCAGCGGCACCACTTCCATCTGGTTGGCCGGGGTGCCGCCTTCAAACAGGTCGTCGAGCCGCAGCTGCGAAGCACTGACCGGCTGGACCAGCAGTTCAAGACCGGTCGTGGCGTCGACCCAGCGCTGCTCTTGCGGCCCGAGCGCAGGCAGGGTCGTCAGCCCGGACGAACCCGCCAGTGCAAGCGCCTGCCCCTGTGCATTCAGAATCATGACCGAGCGTACATCCGGCTCGCGCAGGGCACCGGCGGCAATCGCCTGCAGGCTGCTGGTATTGGCGGAGAACAGGCCGTATTCGCTGGCACTGGCCAGCTGGCGCGCCAGGGAACGGGCGCGCTGCTGATGGGCTTCGTCAAGGTCGGCGTAGCGTCCGGCCAGGAAAACACTCGACAGCAGCACGGCTACCAGGGTCACCGGCAGCAGCGCAGCCAGCAGCATGCGGTCGCGGATATCGAGGAATTTCATGTCCCGCGCTCCTGCCGACGCAGACGCTCGGCCAGGTTGCCGGCATCCAGCTTCAGCCCCAGGGAACGCGCCACATGTTCGTTGACACTGACCTCGAACTGCAAGGGATACTGCGGCACCCCCATCGGCTGCCCCTGCAGCACGCCACGGGCGATCAGACCGGCCTGCTGGCCGATCTGCGCCGGCGTCGAGTAGACCGCCATCAGGGCGCCGGCGCGCACATAGGCCGGCGAGAAAGCCAGCATGGGCACCTGGGCACGGAAGGAGGCCAGCAGGATGTTCTGGATGCTGCTGCTGTTGTAGATCTGCGGATCCGCCAGCGCCAGCAACAGGTCGGATTCGTCGAGGATCTTCCGCAAGCCGTTGAACACCGGCTCGTCCGGCTTCACCGGCACGCCGACCACCTTGATCCCGCGTGTCTGGGCGGCCGATTCCAGCATGGCTTCGCTGGCTTGCGAGTCAGCGCCCCACAGCACGCCCACGCGCCGCGCCTGTGGCAAGGCCAGGCGCATCAGGTCAAGCTGGCGGCCCAAGGGCTGGTTCAGGTACAGGGCGGAAAGCGAAGCCCCGGCGCGCCGGCCGGTCTCGCGCAACACCCGCTCGAAACTGGCACGCGGCAACAAAGCGCACAACACCGGAGCCGGGGCCGGGGTGCGTCCCAGCAGGCCGCAGGCCTCGGCCCCCAGGGCGACGTAGAGGCGCGGGGCGGATCCCCGGTAGGCCGGCAGATCGGTCACCGTGAACTGCAGAACCTGACGCCGGGACTCCGTCGTCAGGCGGGCCAGTTCACTGGCGACCGCCTCGGCCGCCTCCAGGTAGGCCGGGCTGCGTTCGCTGCTCACGACCAGCACGGCTGGTTCGTTGGCACGTACGGCGCCCGCCGAAAAGATCAGCAAAAGCAGAAGCGGCAGGCCATGCCGCAACAGAGCGGACATGGGCATCAGTTCTCCAGTCGCAGCATCACATAGGCCTGCTGATGGAAGCGGAAACTCGGCATGAAGTCCTGGTAGGAAGCCCCCAGGTTCTGAACCACCATGGACAGTTCAGCCCGCCGGCCACCCAGGCGCATGGCCCTGGCCAGACGCACATCGGTACGGCTGATGGCCGGTGCCGACTCGTCGGCACCGGGGAAGTGGCTGGCATCGGCCTGGTAATACATCAGGCTGAAATCGAAGCCCTGCGGCAGGTGCTGCATGAACATGAAGCTCTGGCTGCCGTACAGGCCGACCCGTCCCGTCCCTACCGATTGCGTGCTGTCGACCCAGGCTTGGCCATAGATCAGCTGGCCGTCCTGCCAAGGTTTCCATTTGAGCTGGTACTCGTAGCCATGGATGTTGAAATCCTCGCCATTGACGTAATCGAAAGCCTCGTTGTTATTGCCGCTGCCCGGCAGGCTGTAACTGGGGCGCTTGACGAAGTCGGTGACTCGTTCCTCGAACACCCGCACATCCAGGCTCAATACCTTGCCGGGCAGTTCGGCCAGGTAGCCCAGTTCCCGTGTCTGGACCTTCTCTGCGCTCACGTTGCCACGCGCCACATCGGTCGAATCCGCGAGCGCACCACCGAGGTAATAGCGCACATTGGCGAATTTTTCAAAAGTGCTCGGTGGCCGGAAGGCCTGCGTCAGGCCATAGCGCAGGGTATGCCCGTCTGTCACCTGCCAGTTCAGCATGACACGCGGCGACGTGTGCTCCCCGCCAAGGCTGCTGCGCTCGAACAGGGCACCGGCATTGAGCAGCAGGTCGGGATACAGGCGCCACTCGGCATTGCTGAACAGGCGGGTGAAATCCGTCACGAAGGCTGAGTCGGTGTCGTACAGCGGGCGCGAGACGATGGTCTCGCGGCGCAACTCGCCACCCCAGACCAGGCGCATCGTCGGGGTGGCCCGCAGGGTGTGCTGCAACGATAGGTTCTCATTGGTGGAACGGCCACCGAAATCGATGATCAGCCTCGGATCCGAATAGGGAAAATTGTCGCGGATACGCTCGGCCGTGTGCGAGACCTGCAGGGCCAGGTCCTGGTCCACACCCAGGCTGCGCTTCCAGTCGAGCTGGATGAAAGCCGTATCGAGCTGGCGCGTACGCGGTGCATTGCCGTCCTGACCGACAAAGCCGACACCCGCCTCGATCACGCTCTGGCCGGTGCGCAACTCCACCATATCCCGGTTGCTGGTACGCAGGTCGGCACGCAGGTTGACGCGCTGGACGCGGGCGCCACCGCTGTCGCCACGCAAGCCATCGTCGGCACGTCCATCGGCGCTGAGCCGGAAACGCGCCTGGTCATCCCCCCAGCCCAGACGCACCAGCGCATCCTGGATGCCGTTGTCACCAGCAGCGGCCTGGACGTGCGTTCCCAAGGTGTCAACCGGGTCACGTGTGACGATGTTGATCGTTCCCAGAAAGGCTCGCGCCCCATAGGCCGCCGAGTTGGAGCCGCGGTGCACCTCGATGCGCTCGATGTCCTCCAGTGCCACGGCCTGCAAACCCGGGCCGGTGCCACCGCGCAGATAGACCGAATAGACCGAACGGCCATCAACCAGGATCTGCATGTGATTGGCATAGTCACTCTGGCTGGTGTGGTAACTGCCCTGGGGCGAGTTGCTCTCGAAGGAGTTGCTCACGCGAAAGCCCGGCACCAGGCGCAGCAGGTCGGCCACGTCGCGCGCGCCGCTCATGCGGATCATCTGTCGGTCGATGATGGTGACCGCACCCGGCGTTTCGTCCAGCCGCTGGGGCAGGCGCGAGACCGAGAGGACGACGGGCACCTCGTCCAGGTAATCCTTTTCCGACACGGCCGACGACTGCTGGCCCGCGGCGGTGCCGGCCAGTCCGCAGAGGGCAGCCAGCCAGGTGAACATGTAGGTGTGCTTCATGGGCGAGGTTTTTGGGGATCTGGTTTTTTCTTGTCCCTGCCCTGATTCTGCCTTGCTAACTAGGACATCCCGGCTGGGTCACAATAAGGGTATGTCCGAACGTGTCATCCCCCTGGTCGACCAGCGCATCCCGACGCTGGGAGTTCCTGCGGCCGCCTTCGACCCGGCCACCCGCATCGCGGCCAATGGCCTGCTCGCCGACCGGCTGGGACGGCCCCTGCGCGACCTGCGCATCAGCGTGACCGACCGCTGCAATTTCCGCTGCAGCTACTGCATGCCCAAGGAAATCTTCGACAAGGACTATGCCTACCTGCCGCACAGCGCCCTGCTGAGCTTCGAGGAAATCACCCGGGTGGCACGCCTCTTTGCCGCCCACGGCGTGCGCAAGATCCGTCTCACGGGCGGCGAGCCCCTGCTGCGCAAGAATATCGAGATCCTGATCGAACAGCTGGCCGCCCTGCGCACCGTCGACGGCGAGCCGCTGGACCTGACGTTGACCACCAACGGCTCCCTGCTGGCGCGCAAGGCCCAGGCGCTCAAGGCCGCCGGCCTGCAGCGCGTGACCGTCAGCCTGGACGGGCTGGACGATGCCGTGTTCCGCCGCATGAACGACGTCGACTTCCCCGTGGCCGATGTGCTCGAAGGCATCCAGGCCGCCAAGGAAGCGGGCCTGGGTCCGATCAAGATCAATATGGTGGTCAAGCGCGGCACCAACGAACACGAGATCCTGCGCATGGCACGCCATTTCCGCGGCTCCGGCATGGTGCTGCGTTTCATCGAATACATGGACGTGGGCGCCACCAACGGC
The DNA here is from genome assembly GCA_963512175.1 of uncultured Hylemonella sp. Taxonomy (GTDB): domain Bacteria; phylum Pseudomonadota; class Gammaproteobacteria; order Burkholderiales; family Burkholderiaceae_C; genus Hylemonella. The sequence continues at coordinate 12,232 of CAUPLI010000016.1, forward strand.
TGGTGCATGGACGAGGTGCTGCCCTCGGCCGAGGTCGTCAAGCTCATCCACGCCGAACTGCCCCTGGTGCAGCTCGGGCACAGCGCCCCGGGCGAGACCGCCGAACGCTGGGGTTATGCCGATGCGAATGGCAAGCATGACCCAGCCGCTGGCGAGATCGGCGTCATCAGCAGCGTGACGCACGCCTTCTGCGGCGACTGCAACCGCGCCCGTCTCTCGACCGAAGGCCGGCTCTACCTCTGCCTCTTCGCCACCCAGGGCCATGACCTGCGCACACTGATCCGTGGCGGCGCCAGCGACGCCGACATCGAATCGGCCATCGGCCACATCTGGGGCGCACGCGACGACCGCTACTCCGAACAACGCGGCGCCCAGCCGCCCGACAGCGGCCACGGCGGCCAGCGCCGCGTCGAGATGAGCTACATAGGTGGTTGAATGATTCAAGCAGCAGACATCACCGGCCTGATCCTGGCCGGCGGCCGCGGCAGCCGCATGGGCGGGGTCGACAAGGGCCTGCAAAATTTCAATGGCATGCCCATGGCCCTGCACACGCTGATGCGCCTGCAGATGCAGGTGGGCCAGGTCATGATCAACGCCAACCGCAACCTGGCGGCCTACGAGTCGTTCGGCGCCGAGGTCTGGCCCGACGTGCTGGCCGATTATCCGGGCCCGCTGGCCGGTTTCCTGACCGGCCTGGAGCGTTGCGAGACGCCCTACCTGGTCACGGCCCCCTGTGATTCCCCACGTTTCCCGCTGGACCTGGTGGAACGCCTGGCCGAGGCCATGGACCGTGAGCAGGCCGAGATCGCCATGGCCGCCGCCCCGGAGAAGGACGAGCAGGGCGAAGTAAAAGTGCGCACCCAACCGGTGTTCTGCCTGCTACGCATCGAGCTGCTGGAAAGCCTGGTCCAGTTCACCCAGGGCGGTGGGCGCAAGATCGACGCCTGGACCGCGCAGCACAAGACCGTGGTGGTTCCCTTCGACAGGCCGGGTGACGACCCGCTGGCCTTTGCCAATGCCAACACCCTGGCCGAACTCAAGCAACTCGAAAACTCCTGAGCATGAAGAGCATCGCGCAGATCGCGGCCGAACTGCAGGGCTACGACCCGCAGGCCCTGAGCGCCACCGCCGTCAACGACTTCCTGGCCCGCCTGGTCGAACCGGTCACGCAGACCGAGGAACTGCCCCTCTTCGACGCGCTGGACCGTGTACTGGCGCAGGACGTGATCTCCCCCGTCAGCGTGCCGCCACACGACAACTCGGCCATGGATGGCTACGCCTTCGACGGCAGCCAGCTGCGCGCCGATGCACCGCTCACGCTGACCCCGGTCGGCACGGCCCTGGCCGGCAAGGCCTGGGCCGGTGTGGTGGGCCCGGGCCAGTGCCTGCGCATCATGACCGGCGCCATCATGCCGGCCGGCCTGGACACCGTGGTACCTCAGGAATTCGTCAAGACCGAGGGCGAGGCCATCACGATCCCCCCTGGATTGCTGCAAGCCGGCGACAACCGTCGTTTCAAGGGTGAGGACGTGATGCAGGGCCAGCCCGCCTTGCGCCAGGGCACCCGCCTCAGCCCTGCCGCGCTGGGCCTGGCCGCCAGCCTGGGCGTCCCCACGGTGCGCGTCTGGCGCCGCCTCAAGGTGGCCTACTTCTCCACCGGCGACGAGATCCTGAGCCTGGGCGAAGCGCCGCGCGAAGGCGCGGTCTACGACAGCAACCGCTACACCGTGTTCGGCCTGCTCAAGCGGCTGGGCACCGAGGTGCTGGATTACGGCGTGGTCAGTGACAGTCCCGAACAGCTCGAAGCCACCTTCCGCCGTGCGGCGGCCGAGGCCGACGCCATCATCACCAGCGGCGGCGTCAGCGTGGGCGAGGCCGACTACACCAAGGCCATGATGAAGAAGCTGGGCGACGTGGCCTTCTGGCGCATCGCCATGCGCCCGGGCCGCCCCATGGCGGTCGGCCGCATTGATAAGTCTGTCTTGTTTGGTTTGCCAGGCAACCCGGTGGCCGTGATGGTGACCTTTCTGGCCTTCGTGCGCCCCACCCTGCTGCAGATGATGGGCTGCACCGCCGCACCGCCCCCCCTGCTGCGCGCACGCTGCCTGGAAGCCATGCGCAAGAAACCGGGACGTACCGAGTACCAGCGTGGTTTCGTCAGCGCCGCCCCCGACGGCGGCCTGCAGGTGCGCACCACCGGCAACCAGGGCTCGGGCGTGCTCAGCTCCATGGTGCAGGGCAACGGGCTCATCGTGCTGCATCACGGCCAGGGCAACGTCGCCGTGGGTGACGAAGTCGACGTGATGATGTTCGACGGCGTGATCTAGGGACGTCCGGCCCGCGGCAGCGCGCCAGCCTGCTCCAGCCACGCCATGAAGGCGTCGATCGCCATCGGCCGGGCAAACAGATAACCCTGCCCGTAGTCCACCCCGAAGGCGATCAGGCGCTCGCGCTGGGCCTCGTTCTCGATCCCCTCGGCCACCACCCGGGCCCCGACGGCACGGGCAATGCCCACGATCTCGGGGATCAGAGAGGAGCGCACGCTGGCATCCTCCATCTCGAAGACGAAGGACTTGTCGATCTTCAGGGTATCGGGCGCCAGCGCCTTCACGCTGGACAGGTTCGAATAGCCAGTGCCGAAGTCGTCGATCGATACCTGGTAGCCGGCCCGCCTGAGGCCGGCCAGCTCGACCGCCAGGGCCCCCTGCTCGGACTGTTCGGTCACCTCGATGTCGAGGCGCAGCGCATGGTGCGGGTACGGTGCCAGCGCCGAGCCGAACAGGCCCGTGAGCCGCTGGTACTGGATGTTTCCGGGGAAGAAATTGAAAGATATCTTCAGGTCGCTGGAAACCGGCAGGCGTGCGCACAACTCGCCCAGCCCCTGGCGAACCACGGCCTCGTCGAGCGTCCACCACAGGCCGCAGCGCGCCACCACCGGCAGCACACGATCGGGGGTCAGCACGTCGTCGCCGTCACGCAGGCGCATCAACACCTCGCAGCCGACGGGCTTGCCGCTGCGCATCTCGACGATAGGCTGGTACAGGCAGAGGATGTTGCGCGCATTCAGCAGGCCGGCAATCCGGTGATCCAACTCCCCCCAGCGCCTCAGCATGGGCAGCAGCGCCGCGTACAGCAGCGCGCCCGCCAGCAGGGACAACACGAGGCCCAGGGCCAGCTGCTGCGCATGGTCCTGCACGAAACGCGTCTGGAGCAACACGAACTGGCTCACGTACGGCGTCCCCTCGATCCGGCGCGACGATACAAACGCCCGGTCGCGCCAACTGTAGCCGTGCCAGGACTGCTCGAACCATTGCGCCTGGGCCAGACGCTCCAGCAGCGCCGGGGGCGTTGCCGGGTCCGCATGGGCCAGCTGCAAGCCGCCATCGATACGCTGGACCCGCAAGGTCCCCTCCTCGACGGCGTAGAGTTCCTCCAGGACCAACGGGATCACTACCACGTTGTAGCGCCCGGAACGGACCACCATGGCCCGCACGCGCATCTCGGCCACCAGCAGGGGCAGATTGAAATACAGGGCGTGCTCCTCGCCCTGGGGGGTGCGGACGATGGCGTCCGGCGGTGGCAGGCGCACCGGCCGCGGCAGCACCCCCATGACCGTGGTGCAGACCAGCCGCTGCTGCTCGTCGAAGACGCCCAGGTCGCCGAGGTGGGTCGAGTGGAAGATCTCCTGGCGCAGCAGCCGAAGATTGGCGTCGCTGCAGTCGGGGGCATGGTGCTCGTTGAGCCGGCGCAGGACGTTGCGGGTGTCGTTGGTGAGGCCCTGGATCTTGCGGCTCAGGGACCACTGGGTCTCGTCGATGTTCTGCAGCTGGCCCCGCGCCAGGAACAGGACGAAGGCCAGCAGGCCCAGGCCTGCGCCCACACCAGCCACAATGAAGGCATGCAGGCGCGGGCGCCGGGCCAGCCTGGGCCGGTATCGTGTCATGGGCCTCGTCGCAGGTTCTTCATGAGGTGGTTCAGTCCCTGAAACCATACCACACAGGCTGCGGCCGCAGCGGCCGCCAGGGCCAGCAGTCCGGGGGGCAGTGGCCCCATGTGCAGCACCCCGGTCAGCGGCGGCAGGTACAGCGCCAACGCCAGCAGCCCCAGCGTGAAAACCATCACGCCCCACAACATGCCGTTGGGCACCCACAGCGAGGCCAGCAAGCCGCGCGGGCCGGCGCGGTTGGAAATGATCAGCGCCAGGTTGCCCAGCACCAGGGTGCTGAAGGCCAACGATCGCGCCTGCCCCTCGTCCAGCTGCTGCGTGCCCCAGACATAAACCCCCAGCACCGCCACCAGCACACCCAGGCCCTGCAGCACCGCCTGCACCAGCGTGCCGCCGGCAAACAGCGGGGCTGCCGGATCGCGCGGCGGCTGGCGCATCACGTCCTCGTCGGCCGGCTCGTTCTCGAACACCATGGCGCAAGCCGGGTCGATGGCCAGCTCCAGCAGCGCGATGTGCATGGGAAACAGCACGATGGGCCAGCCCAGCAACAGCGGCAAGAGAGCCATGCCGGCGATCGGCACGTGCACCGCCATGATGTAGCTCATGGACTTGCGCAGGTTGCCGAAGATGCGCCGCCCCTGGCGCACGGCACGAACGATGGAGGCAAAGTTGTCATCCACCAGCACGATGGCCGCCGCCTCGCGCGCCACGTCGGTGCCGCGCGCGCCCATGGCCACGCCCACGTGCGCCGCCTTGAGGGCCGGCGCATCGTTGACACCGTCGCCCGTCATGGCTACAACCGCACCAGTGGCCTGCAGGGCCTGCACGATGCGCAGCTTCTGCGCCGGTGTGATGCGTGCGCAGATACTGACCGTGCGCAGGCGCTGCTGCAGTTCGGCATCCGGCAAGCGCTCGAGTTCGTCGCCGCCAAGCACCTCCTGCGCCTCCAGTCCGGCCTGGCGTGCGATGGCGCGCGCCGTGACCGGGTAGTCGCCGGTGATCATCACCACGCGGATGCCGGCCTCGCGGCACTCGCGCACGGCCTGCGGGATTTCCTCACGCAGCGGGTCCGCCAGGCCCAGCAGGCCGATGAACTCGAAGTTGAAGTCATGCTCGCCGGCCGGCCAGGGCGGGCCCGGATGCCGGGCCCGCGCCACGCCCAGAACGCGCAGGCCACGCGCGGCCATGGCATCGGCCGCAGCCTCGACGTCCCCACGGCGCGGCGCATCCAAATGGCAGAGGTCAACGATCGCCTCCGGCGATCCCTTGGCCGCCACCACATGGAAGTCCTGCGCCTCGCCCTTCCAGACGTGGGCCATGGCCCGCAACTCCGGTGTCAGCGCGTATTCATGCACCAGAGACCAGCGAGCGTGCAGGTGTTCAGTCTGCGCCAGGAACTGCTGCCCCAGGGCATGGAAGGCCTGCTCCATCGGATCGTAGGGATCGATGCGGCTGGCCAGGATGGCGTATTCCACGAGCGCATGGAAGTCCTCGGGCAATTCGCTGCGCTGCGGATCATCCAGCGCCAGCTCAAGGCCGGCAGCATGCAAGCCGGCCACGCGCATACGGTTCTGGGTGAGCGTGCCGGTCTTGTCCACGCACAGCACCGAGGTGGCACCCAGCGTCTCGATGGCTGCGATGCGGCGCGTCAGGACCTGCTGGTGCGACAGGCGCCAGGCACCCAGCGCCGGCAGTACGGTCAGTACCACCGTGAACTCCTCCGGCATCATCGCAATCGCCAGGGCAATGCCGGCCAGCAGGGCCTGCAGCCAGTCGCCACGCATCAGGCCCTGGAGCAGCACCAGCAGCAGGCACAAGCCCAGACCCAGCCAGGCCAGCCTGTGCACCAGCGTACGGGTCTGGCGCCGCAGCGGCGACTCCTCGGCCTGCACGGTCTGCAGGGCCCGGCCGATCTGTCCCATCTGGCTGCGCGCTCCGGTCGCCGTAACACGCGCCAGGCCCTGCCCGTTCACCACCAGCGTACCGGCATGCAGCGCCAGCGCCTCCGCGTTCTTGCTGACCGGCACCGACTCGCCCGTGAGCAGGGATTCGTCCACCTGCAACTCGCCGGCCGAGAGCAGTTCGGCATCGGCCGCCACGCGGTCGCCTTCGGCCAGCAGTAAAAGATCGCCGCGCACCAGTTCACGGCCGGCGAGGGTCTGCGCCTGGCCGTCGCGGATCACGCGTGCGCGCGGGCTGGACAAGTCACGCAGCGCCTGGATGGCGCGCTCGGTCTTGCCTTCCTGGTAAAGCGTGAGCCCGATCACCACGCACACCATCAGGGCCAGGCTCAGGCTCTCCTGCAGCTCACCCAGCAGCAGGTAGAGGCCGGCGGCAGCCAGCAGCAGGGAGAACATGGGATCGCGCACGGTCTCGCGCACGATGTGCAGCCAGCTGCGACCACCGTCACCCGGCAGGGCATTGGGGCCGTCCTCGGCCAGGCGTCGCGCGGCTTCGGCGGAACTCAGACCGGGGTCGTCGGTGACGGGCAGGCTCATGCCGCTGATTGTGCGACATGGCCTGGGGTGTGGACAGGCCCTACTTGGCGATCAGCTCGGATTCGTGCGCTGCGGCCTCGCTGACCGTGCGCTTGTCGGCGCCGGGTGCGTGCTTGCGCGCCAGCAGGGTGTACATGGTGGGCACGACGAAGATGGTCAGCAGCGTGCCCAGCGTCATGCCTCCCACGATGACCCAGCCGATCTGGATGCGGCTCTCGGCGCCCGCGCCGGTGGACAGCGCCAGCGGGACCGCCCCCAGCACCATGGCGCCGGTGGTCATGAGGATGGGGCGCAGGCGCTGGCTGGAGGCCTTGACCACGGCCTCGACCATGTCCAGGCCCTGCTCGCGCATCTGGTTGGCGAACTCGACGATCAGGATGCCGTGTTTGGTGATCAGACCCACCAGCGTGATCAGACCGATCTGCGAATAGACGTTGAGCGAGCCGTTGCTCAGCTTCAAGGCCAGCAAGGCCCCGATCATGGACAGCGGCACCGACAGCATGATGACCAGCGGATCGACAAAACTCTCGAACTGCGCCGCCAGCACCAGGAAGATGAAGAGCAGCGCCAGCACGAAGACGATGGTCAGCGAGCCCTGCGAGTTCTTGAACTCGCGCGACGTGCCGTTGAGATCGGTGGTGTAACCTGGCTTGAGCACCCGGGCGCTGACCTGGTCCAGGAAATCGAGCGCCTGCCCCAGGGAATAATCCGGCGCCAGGTTGGCCGTGATGGTGACCGCACGGCGCTGGCTGAAGTGGTTGAGTTCACGCGGCGAGACCGATTCACGCACCGTCACCAGCGAAGCCAGCGGAATCATGGTGTCGTTGCGGCCGCGTACGAAGATGCGCTCGATGTCGTCGGGTGTGTCGCGCCCCAGCGACTGCGTCTGCACGATCACGTCGTACTGGTCGCCGCCCTTCTTGTAACGCGTCACCAGACGGCCGCCCAGCATGGTCTCGATGGCGCGCGCCACGGCGTCCACGCCGACCCCCAGGTCCGAGGCCTTTTCGCGGTTGACGTCGATCTTGAGCTCGGGCTTGTTCAGGCGCAAATCCACATCGGCCCCCTGGATGCCCGGGTTCTTGGCGATCTCGTCGAGGAACTGGCGCACCACCTGGTTCAGGTTCTCGTAACTCTCGGAGGTCAGGATGACGAAGTTCACCGGCCGCTCGCGGAAACCCTGGCCCAGCGAGGGCGGCGTGATGGGAAAGGCAGCCACCCCCGGCAGCGCGGCGATGCGGGGCTGCATCTCGCGCGCCATCTCCAGCGTGGTGCGCTTGCGTTCGTCCCAGTCGACAGCGCGCAGGGTCACGTTGGCCTGGCTGACGGTCGGATTGCCGAGCACGACAAAAACCCGGTCGAACTCCGTGTACTGGCTGCCGATCTTCTCGATGGCGCTGGCGTACTTGTCGGTGTAGGCCATGGTGGCGCCGTCGGGCGCATTGATCACGTTGAGGATCACCCCACGGTCTTCCAGTGGGGCCAGTTCGCGCTTCATGCCCGGCAGCACGGCCGCGATGGCCAGCACCACGCCGGCCATGACCCCCAGCACCAGCCAGCGCATGCCCAGCACGCGCCGCAGCAGTCGTTCGTAACCGTTGCTCAGGGCTGTCAGCCTGGCCTCCATCCAGCGATCGAAGAAGGAAGGCTTGGGGTTGTGGCGCAACAGGCGCGAGCACATCATGGGCGAGAGCGTCAGCGCGATGAAACCCGAAACGATCACCGCACCCGCCAGCGCCAGGGCGAATTCGACGAACAGGCGGCCGGTGCGCCCCGGCGTGAAGGCCAGCGGCGCATAGACCGCCGCCAGCGTCAGCGTCATGGCCACCACCGCAAAACCCACCTCCTTTGCCCCCTTGATGGCGGCGCTGAAGGGCTCCATGCCTTCCTCGATGTGGCGGTAGATGTTCTCCAGCACCACGATGGCATCGTCCACCACCAGGCCGATGGCCAGCACCAGGGCCAGCAGGGTCAGGGTGTTGACGGTGAAACCGGCCAGCGCCATCAGCGCGAAGGTGCCGATCAGGCTGACCGGGATGGTGACGATGGGGATGATGGAGGCGCGGACGGTGCGCAGGAAGACGAAGATCACCAGGGCCACCAGAACCACGGCCTCCAGGATGGTGGTGAAGACGTTCTTGATGGAGCGGTCGATGAAGACCGAGTTGTCGTTGGCGATGGTGATGCTGATGCCCTTGGGCAGGTCGGCCTCCAGCCGGGGCAGCATCTCGCGCACGCCGCGGCTGAGTTCCAGAGGGTTGGCCGTGGCCTGGCGGATCACGCCGGCGGAGATCGCCGGACGGCCGTTGATGCGCACCGAGGTGCGTTCCTCGGCCGCCCCCTCCTCGATGCGCGCCACGTCGCGCAGCTTGACCGGGAAGCCGTTGACGGTGCGGATCACGATCTCGCCGAACTGGGCCGGCTTCATCAGGTCGGTGTTGGAGGTGACGGAGAACTCGCGCTGCCGGCTCTCGATGCGTCCGGCCGGCACTTCCAGATTGCTGCGGCGGATCGCGTCCTCAGCGTCCTGCGTGGTCAGCTTGTAGGCGGCCAGGCGGTCCGGGTCCAGCCAGACCCGCATGGCGTACTTGCGCTCTCCGAAGATGCGCACGTCGGCCGCCCCGCTGACGGTTTGCAGGCGCGGCTTGACCACGCGGTTGATCAGTTCGTTGAGCTGCAGCGGCGTGTGGATGTCGCTGGAGAAAGCCAGCCAGATCACCGGGAAGGCATCGGCTTCGACCTTGGCAATGACCGGCTCGTCAATGGCTTGCGGCAGCTTGTTGCGCACGCGCGAGGTGCGGTCGCGCACCTCGGCGGCGGCGGCGTCGGCGTCCTTCTCCAGGCGAAAGCGGACGGTGATCTGCGCCTGTTCGGCGCGCGAGATCGAGGTGATCACGTCCACCGCATCAATGCCGGCAATCGAATCCTCCAGCGGCTTGGCCACCTGCGACTCCACCACCTCGGCCGAGGCGCCGGCGTAGCGCACGGTGACGGTGACCACTGGTTCGTCGATCTTGGGGTACTCGCGCACCGGCAGCTTGGTGAAGCTCACCGCGCCAATCAACAGCACCAGCAGCGAGAGCACGGTGGCAAACACCGGCCGGCGGATCGATACTTCAGGCAGTTGCATGGTGACTCCTGAGGCCTGTTCAGTTCGCCGGGCGGTTCAGTTCCAGCACCCGGACCGGGCTGCCGTCGCGCTGCAGGCGTTGCTGGCCGGCCGTGACCACGGTATCGCCTTCCCTGAGCCCTTCGACGATCTCCACCTGGCCCGGACGGCGGATGCCCACCGTCACCGGGACGCGCTGCGACACCAGGCCGTCGTTATCCGGCCCCGGCACCAGCTTGATGACGAACTGCCGCCCCCCCTGGGGCACGATGGCCTCTTCGGGGATCACGCGGGCTTTTTCACGCGCGCCGAACACAGTACTCACACGCGCAAACATGCCGGGACGCAGCAGCAGTTGCTGGTTGGTGATGCTGGCACGCACGCCGATGGAACGGCCGTTGGCGTCGATCAGCGGATCGACGGCTTGTACCCGCGCCTCGAACCTGCGACCGGGCAGTGCATCGAGCTCGACGGTGGCCTTCTGCCCCGACTTGAGCAGGGTCTGGAAGCGCTCGGGCAGGCGGTAGTCGACATAGACCGTATCGATGTCTTCCAGGTTCACGATGTCGGTGCCGTCCTTGAGGTAATCCCCCACGTTGACGTTGCGGATGCCGGCGATGCCGTCGAAAGGCGCCAGGATCTTCAGGCGCGCGGCAGTGGCCTGCGCCAGCGCCAGCTTGGCCTGCGCCACCTCCAGGTTGGCCGCGCTCTCGTCCAGGGAACGCTGGCTGACGAAGTTCTGCGCCAGCAACTCCTGGTTGCGCTTGTGGTTGGCCTGGGCAATGGACAGCTCGGCCTGGCTTTGCTTGATCTGCGCCAGTTGCAGCTGGTCGTCGAACTGCACCAGCAGCTGGCCCTTGCGCACGCGCTCGCCGTCACGGAAATTGAGCTGGGTGATGCGCCCGCTGACCTCGGGACGCAGCATCACGCCCTGGCGCGAGCGCAGGCTGCCCACGGCCTGCGCATCGTCCGTCAGCTTCATGATCTGGACCTTGGCCACCTCCACGGTGACCGGACGTGTTGGCCCTCCTGCGGCTGGTGCGCCACCGGATGCCGGGCCGGCACTCGCACGGTTCGCGGCCGCAGGCGTCTTGTTCTGGTACCACCACGCGGCACCGGACGCCGCCACGATGCCGACAACGGCGATCACCGGGTAAAGAAATTTGGAAGCCATGGATGAATCGGAAACTCGGGCTGTTTCCCCGCCCGGGATGGGGCGAGACAGCTGATGACTGTAACAGTCACCGCCAGTTTCTGCATGCGCAATAGCCCTTAAGGCCTGCGTGTCACGCGCGGCTTTGCACCAACTTTACAAACGCCCCAACACCTGCTCGACGCCCCGGTTGGCCAGCGTATCGGCCCGCTCGTTGCCCGGGTCGCCGTCATGCCCTTTGACCCAGCGCCAATCGATACGATGGCCCGCCCCCGCCACCAGCGCATCGAGCCGTTGCCACAGGTCGACGTTCTTGACCGGATGCTTGGCCGCGGTTTTCCAGCCCCTGGCCTTCCAGCCGGCCAGCCACTCAGTGATGCCCTTGAGCACGTACTGGCTGTCGGCGTGCAAAACCACGTGGCAGGGGCGCTTGAGCGACTCCAGCGCCATGATCACGGCCAGCATCTCCATGCGGTTGTTGGTGGTCTCGCGCTCACCGCCAAACAGCTCCTTCTCCACGCCGCCGGATTTCAGCAGCACGCCCCAGCCGCCCGGGCCGGGGTTGCCCTTGCAGGCGCCATCGGTATAGATCTCGACCGTGTTCACGTTTCTTGTCCCTCGTTCATGCGGGCCTGATTGTCGCCGCTGCGGCGTACCAGGGGCGCGGTGGCCGCGGCCTTGTTGTTCGCCATTTTCCAGGCCGGCTCCAGCAGTCGCACGCCATACACGCGCTTGACGGCCACCAGGAAGTAGGCCGCGCCAAAGAAGGGCCACCAGCGAGCGCCGACGCGGTCCATCCAGCCATAGCGCTTGAGCCATTTCTCGCTGCGCACCAGCGGCCGGTAGCCCCCATGGTGTGCGACCTCGACCTCGAAGTCGAGCAGGCGCAGCCAGTCGCGCAGTCGCCAGTTGCCGATGAACTCCAATGGCTGCGGCAGCAAAGGCGTGCCCAGGCCGACGCGCCGGCACAGCTGCTCGCGCCGCTGGCGCAGGCCCCACAGGCTGGCCGGGTTGAAACCGCTGAGCACCACGCGCCCCCCCGGCACCAGCACGCGCGCCACCTCGCGCAGGGTGGCGTGCGGATCCGGGTGGCTGTCCAGCGCGTGCGGCAGGGCCACCAGGTCCAGGCTGGCCTCGGGGAACGGCAGGGCCGCATAGTCGCTCAGCAGGGCGGCGCGCGCATTCGCGGCCCCGGGCGCAACGGGATGGCTGGTCGCCAGCCAGCGGTGCGACATGCGGTTGGCTGCCAGCGCATCGAGTGCGGGCAGCCCCAGCTGCAGGGCGTGGTAACCGAAGATGTCGGCCACCAGCAGATCGAACTGCTGTTGTTCCCACGCCAACAGATAAGACCCGGCGGGGGTCTCAAACCAGTCCTGCAAACCTATAATTCCGTCATTCATGACACTGCTTCCACTGCCCGCCTTCGACGACAACTACATCTGGATGCTGCATGACGGCCATCAGGCTCTCGTCGTCGACCCCGGTGATGAGCAACCGGTGTTGCAGGCGCTGCAGGCCCAACACCTGCAACTCAAGGCGATTCTAGTCACCCACCACCATGCCGACCATGTCGGCGGCGTGGACGAGTTGCGCGCGGCCACCGGTGCCGCCGTCTACGGCCCGGCCGGCGAGACCATGCCCGAGCCGCTCGAGCGCTTCGCTGATGGCGACACGCTGGACCTGCTGGGCCTGCATTTCACCGTGCTTGACGTGCCAGGGCACACCGCCGGCCACATCGCCTGGTACACCCCGAACTGCGATGGCCAGCCCCTGCTGTTCTGCGGCGACACCCTGTTCTCCGGCGGCTGTGGCCGCCTCTTCGAAGGCACGCCGGCGCAGATGCTGGCTTCGCTGGACCGCCTGGCCGCCCTGCCCGGCGCCACGCGCGTCTGCTGCGCGCATGAATACACCCTGAGCAACCTGCGCTTTGCGCGCGCCGTCGAACCCGACAACGCGGCGCTGCAGGACTACAGCCGGCAGTGCGAAGCGCTGCGGGCACGCCAGCTGCCCACCCTGCCCTCGACCATCGCCGTCGAGCGCGACATCAACCCCTTCCTGCGCTCGCGTCAGCCCGCCGTGGCCCGCGCCATGCAGGCCCGTGCTGCAGCAGCCGACGACGACGTCAGCGTTTTCGCGACCCTGCGCGAGTGGAAAAACCAGTTCAAATGAAATTCTTCAGCCACGCCTTCCTGGCCAGCCTGTTCCTCGTCCTGGGCGGCTGCGCCAGCATGGGCCCGAACGACCAGGCCACCACCCCGCCCCAGCCAGAGGCTCCCCGCGTCGCCGACACCCAGCCCTACAGCCCGCCCGTCCCGCCCAGCCGCAAGCCCGAGTACCCGGCCGGTGACCTGACGCCCATCGCCCAGCATGAACCCGCGCCGCGCACCGTGGCGGCGATGACCGCACCCTCCGACCTCTGGGAGCGCATCCGCCGCGGTTTTGCCATGCCCGACCTGCAGAGTTCCTTGGTGCCCGGCCGCGAGCAGTGGTACGCCGCGCGCCCCGAAGATCTGGAGAACATGGCCGAGCGCTCGCGCAAATACCTGTTCCACATCGTCGAAGAACTGGAGCGCCGCGGCCTGCCCACCGAGCTGGCCCTGCTGCCCTTCATCGAGAGCGCCTTCAACCCGCAGGCCTACTCGCGCGCCCGCGCCGCCGGTATGTGGCAGTTCATCCCCAGCACCGGCAAGCTCTACCAGCTCAAGCAGAACGCCTTTCGCGACGACCGGCGCGACGTGCTGGCCTCCACGCGCGCCGCCCTCGATTACCTGGAACGGCTGCACGGCATGTTCGGTGACTGGCACCTGGCGCTGGCCTCCTACAACTGGGGCGAAGGCAGCGTGGGGCGCGCCATTGCGAAAAACCGCAGGCAAGGCAAGGGCACGGGCTACCTGGACCTGAACATGCCCATGGAGACGCGCTACTACATCCCCAAGCTGCAGGCCATGAAGAACATCGTGGCCACCCCCGGGGCCTTCAGGATTCAGCTGCCGGTGATCGAGAACCACCCCTACTTCGACACCGTCACCATCACACGCGACATCGACGTGGCCCTGGCTGCCAAGCTGGCCGAGGTACCGCTGGCCGACTTCAAGGCACTCAACCCCTCGCTGCACCGGCCCGTCATCCTGGCCGCCGGCACACCGCAGATCCTGCTGCCCTGGGACAACGCCGCCATCTTCCAGCGCAACCTCGACGCCTACGCCGGCGACCGCCTCTCGAGCTGGACGGTCTGGATCGCGCCCTCGACCATGAAGACGGCCGACGCGGCCAAACGCCTGAAGATGAGCGAAGCCGATCTGCGCTACGCCAACAACATCCCGACGCACATGATCATCCGCGCCGGCTCCACCCTGCTCGTGCCACGCCCGGCCAGCCAGGAACGCGACGTGACCGTGCGCATCGCCGACAACGGCCAGCTGGCACTGGTGCCGGAGACCGAACTGCGGCGCATCGTGCTCAAGGCTGGCAAGAAGGATTCGGTGGCCACCGTCGCGCGCCGTTATGGCCTGGCGCCCACCAAGGTCGCCGAATGGAACAATGTTGGCACGGGCGCCGCATTCAAGCCGGGACAGAATATCGTGATCCACCGCTGGGTCCCTGTACGCTCCGGCCTCGGCACACCGGTACGGCCCAAGGCGGCCATCAACCCGACCACGCGCGTGGCCGGACGCTGACTGGCACCGGATTCCAGCTAGAGCTTTTCGGTTTCGCCCTGGCGTGGCTGCCACTTCATGAGCCGGCGCTCGATGCGCCCGACCAGGCCATCGAGCAGCAGCGCAAACGTGGTGAGCACCACGATGCCGGCAAACACCGTGTTGACATCAAACGTCCCCTCGGCCTGCAGGATCAGGTAGCCCACGCCGCGCGCCGAGCCCAGGTACTCGCCCACCACCGCCCCCACAAAGGCCAGGCCCACCGAGGTGTGCAGGCTGGAGAACACCCAGGCCGTGGCGCTGGGCAGATAGACGGTGCGCAGCAGCTGGCGCTGGTTGGCGCCCAGCATGCGGGCGTTGGCCAGCACCACCGGACTGACCTCGCGCACGCCCTGGTAGACGTTGAAGAAGACGATGAAGAACACCAGCGTCACCGCCAGCGCCACCTTGCTCCAGATGCCCAGGCCGAACCACATGGCGAAGATGGGAGCCAGGATCACGCGCGGCATGGCGTTGGCCGCCTTGATGTAGGGATCGAGGATGGCGCTGGCCAGGGGCGCAAGCGCCAGCCACAGGCCGCAGACCAGACCCAGCACGGTGCCGATGCCAAAGGCCAGGAAGGTCTCCAGCAGCGTGGTGCCCAGATGCCGGTAGATGTCGGCGTTGCCGCTCAGGCCATCGGGAAACAGCAGGTTGGGCGCCACGGGCCAGGGCATGAACCAGGACCAGACACGTCCGGCCACCTTGATGGGCTCGCCCAGGAAGAAAGCCAACTGCACATCGCGCGAAGCCAGCTGCCACAGCCCCAGGAAAACCAGCAGCACGCCGATCTGCCACAGCCGCAGATTGCCGGTATGGGGTTTGAAGCGTTGCCAGAGCGTCATGTCATGCGGCCCGCTTCAATTGCTGCTGGTAGCCCTTGAGCACCTCCTCGCGCAGCACATCCCAGATCTGCGTGTGCAGTTCGATGAAGCGCGGCGTCGCCCGCACCTCGGCCACGTTGCGCGGACGGACCAGGTCGATGCTGAACTCGCCCATGGGCCGTGTCGCCGGCCCGGCCGACAGCACCACCACACGGTCGCTCATGGCGATGGCCTCGTCCAGGTCGTGGGTGATGAAGAGCACGGCCTTCTTCTTCGCGCTCCACAGCTCCAGCACCTCGTCCTCCATCAACTGACGCGTCTGGATGTCCAGGGCGCTGAAGGGCTCGTCCATCAGGATGATGTCCGGGTCCAGCGCGAGGGTCTGCGCCAGCGCCGTGCGCTTGCGCATGCCGCCCGAAAGCTGGTGCGGGTAACGGTCGCCGAAGCCGGCCAGGCCCACCCGGGCCAGCCAGTCCTGCGCCTGCGCGCGCGCCTCGGCGTCCGGCACGCCTCGGTACTGCAGGCCCAGCATCACGTTGTCCAGCGCGCTGCGCCAGGGCAGCAGGGCTTCGGTCTGGAACATGTAACCGGCACGGCGGTTCAGGCCGCGCAGTATCTCGCCGAAAACACGCACCTCGCCGGCACTGGGCACCAGCAGACCGGCCCCCACGTTGAGCAGGGTGGATTTGCCGCAACCGGTAGGTCCGACCACGGAGACGAACTCGCCGGCCGCCACGCGCAGGGTGGTGTCGGCCACGGCGGTGTAGGAGGTGCCTCCGTCGGGCGCGGCGAAGGTGCAGGTGATGCCCAGCAATTCCAGCGCGAACCGGGTATCAGCCGTCACCGAAACCTCAGGCCTTGAAACGGGCCTTGGCCCGGGCCGCGAACTGGTTGGTGTAGGTCCTGGCCAGGTCAATCTTGTCAGCCTTGAGCGTGGTGTCGAAGCTGGCCAGCGCTCGCAGCGCCGTCTTGCTGCCCTCTTCGGGGAAAACGCCGTCGAGCGCGATGGCCTCGCGCACCTTCTCGAAGGAGGCCAGATAGAGCCCGCGGTCGCCCAGCAGGTAGGACTCGGGCACGGTCTTGATGATGTCGCTCGGACCGGCCGTCTGCAGCCATTTGAGCGCATGCACCATGGCATACGTCAGGGCCTGGGCGGTGTTGGGGTTTTTCTGCAGGAAATCCTGCGGCGCGTACAGGCAGCCGGCCGGCATGGGACCGCCAAAGACCTCGCGCGTGCCCTTGAGCGTGCGCGTGTCGAAGACGATGCGCACATCGCCCTTCTGCTCCAGCATGGTCATGACCGGGTCGATGTTGCAAATGGCGTCGATCTGGCCCGAACGCAGCGCCGTCAGCGCGCCGGCCGAGGTCCCCACGCCGATGAAGCTCACATCGCCGGCCTTGATCCCGGCGCGCGACAGCACCAGGTTGGCCATCATGTTGGTCGAAGAGCCCGGCGCGGTCACGCCGATCTTCTTGCCCTTGAGGTCGGCCACCGACTTGTAGCCGGGCAGGGTCCTGGTGGAGACGCCCAGCGCAATCTGCGGCGCACGGCCCTGCAGCACGAAGGACTGGAACATCTGGCCCTTGTTCTGCAGGTTGATGGTGTGCTCATAGGCGCCGCTGACCACGTCGGCCGAACCGCCCACCACCGCCTGCAGCGCACGTGCACCGCCGGAGAAATCACTGATCTCGACCTCCAGCCCCTCGGCCTTGAAATAGCCCAGTTGCTCGGCCAGCGTGAGCGGCAGATAGTAGAACGAGGCCTTGCCACCGACGGCAATGGCCACCTTGGTCTTTTCCGGCCGGTTCTGGGCACGCAGGGCTGGCGCGGCCAGCGCGGCAGCAGCCAGCGCTGTCCCGGCCGTGAACACACGGCGGTTGATGAGTTTTGTGGACATTTTTGACAACTCCCGAGGTACAGACGATCTTGATACATCGAGCCTATCAAGACGCAAAAAAAACCGCATCGGGAAACATCCCGAGCGGGTTTACACCTAAATCTGACTCGGCAGCAGAGCGCCGCCCGGGATCTCAGCGATAGCCGAGGAAAAGTATGGCGATGTTGACCGCCAGCCCCGCCGCCCAGACCACGGAGCGCGCCGTGCCCATGCCTGCAACATAAACCATGATGTAGAACAGGCGCAGAAAGACGAAGAGGAAAGCCAGCACGTCCAGCCTGGCCTGGTGGGCACCCAGCTGGTGGGCGATGATGACCGCGCCGATGAAAAAGGGCAGCACCTCGAAGCTGTTCTGTTGCGCCGCATTGGCGCGGGCCCGCCAGTCGGTCTGCTTCGCCAGCCAGGCGCGCGGGTTGTCGTTGTCGTAGCCACCTTCGCGCCGCGGCTTGCCCATCATGCCGGACTTGGCGATGCCGGCGCAGAGGATGGGCAACAGGGCAGCGATCAGGACACACCAGTAGGCCAGAGTGAAGCGGGCAAAGGTCATGATGTTTTCGTCGGAGAGTGTGTGTAGCAAGGGCTTTCGAAATCTGCGGCGGATTATCGCCGGTCCACCAGGGCATGGGCGATGGTGCCCAGGTCCACGTACTCCAGTTCGCTGCCGATGGGCACGCCACGCGCCAGCCGCGTGAAGGCCACACCGCGCACCTTGAGCGCTTCGGCAATCACGTGCGCCGTGGCCTCGCCCTCGGCCGTGAAGTTGGTGGCCAGGATGACCTCGCGCACCGTGCCGTCGCTGGCACGCTCGAAAAATTGCTTGAGCCCGATATCGCGCGGGCCGATGCCGTCCAGCGGACTGAGCTTGCCCATGAGCACGTAGTACAGGCCCTTGTAGGCACCGGTGCGCTCCAGCGCCATCTGGTCGGCCGGGGTTTCCACCACGCAGAGCTTGCTGGCGTCGCGCGCCGGGTCCTGGCAGGTGGCGCAGATCTCGCCTTCGCTGAAGGTATGGCAGCGCGCGCAATGGCGCACGCTGGTGGCAGCCTCCTGCAGGGCCCGCGACAGGAGCTGCGCACCCTCGCGGTCATGCTGCAGCAGGTGAAAGGCCATGCGCGAGGCCGACTTCACGCCCACGCCCGGCAGCCGGCGCAGGGCCTGGATCAGCGCGTCAAGGGTATGGGCGTCGGACACGAATCAGAACGGGAATTTCATCCCGCCCGGCAGCCCCGGCATGCCGGCTGTGAGCTTGCCCATCTTCTCCTGGCTGGTCTCCTCGGCCTTGCGCACGGCGGCGTTGAAGGCCGCAGCCACCAGGTCTTCCAGCATGTCCTTGTCGTCGGCCAACAGGCTGGGATCGATGGTGATGCGCTTGACGTCGTGCTTGCAGGTCATCAGCACCTTGACCAGGCCGGCCCCGGATTCACCGGTGACCTCGATGAAAGCCAGTTCGTCCTGGGCCTTCTTGAGGTTGTCCTGCATGGCCTGGGCCTGTTTCATGAGGCCGGCGAGTTGTCCTTTGTTGAACATGTCGTTCCTTAAGCGTTGGTGTCGATGGGTTTGATGCTGCCCGGCACGATTTTCGCGCCGAAGTCACGCATCATGGTCTGCACGAAGGGGTCTTCGTAAATCAGTTTTTCTGCGGCCTGCTGCTTCTCGGCCGCGGCCGCGGCATTGCGCCGGGCCGGGCTGTCGCTGACGCGGCCGATCTCCACGGCCAGCGTCACGCTGTGGCCAGCCGCCTGCAGCGCGCCCTGCAGGCGCTCACGGCTGGAGGTGGAGTTGAGCGATTCGCGCTCCACCCGCAGCAGCCACTGGTCGCTGTCGCGCGCCACCAGTTGCGACTGCAGCGCCAGTTCGCGCACCAGCGCCGTCACGGCCTCGCTGGCCACCAGCTGCTGCACCGTCAGGTGCCAGTAGGCGCCCTCCTCGGTCGGCACCAGCGGCGAGCCGGCACTGGGTGCAGGCGCATCGGCACGCGACTCGGGCGCCACCCGCACCGGCACCGCCATCACCTTGGCGGCGGCAGGCGCACCCGCCACCGGCGTGGCGGGTGGCGTGGGATGGGCGGCATCGACCACGGACAGCACCTGCCCATGGGACGGGTGGGCCGGCGCAGCACTGGGCAATGGGGCAGACGCTGTGATCGGACGCGCCGCCACCGGCGGCGTGGGTGCCGAAACGGGTGCGGCTGCGGCCAACGCAGCAGGCCGCGCCACCGGCGCGGGAGCAGCTGCCCGGGCTTCAGGCGATTTCAGTGTTTTTTTTTCAGCCGACCCGGCAACGCCGGGCTTGAAGGCGAGCAGGCGCAACAGCACCATGGTGAGCGCGGCGTATTCATCGGGCGCCAGCCCCAGTTCACCACGCCCGTGCAGGCACAGGCTGTAGAGCAGCTGCGTCTCGTCGGCCGGCAGCAGTGCGGCCAGGCGCGCCGTCTCGGCCGCCTCGGGATCGGATGCGTCAGCGCTGTCGGGCACGGCCTGCAACACGGCCATGCGCTGCAGCACCACACTCATCTCCTCCAGTGTGGAGGCCGCACTCTGGCCGTTGACGCGCAAGGTCTCGGAGGTTTCCACCACCGTCCTGCCGTCGCCGTTGGCCAGCGCATCGATGAGCTTGAACACATGCGAACGGTCCACGCTGCCCAGCATCTGGCGCACCGTCTCGACCTGCAGCTGGCCCGAGCCGAAGGCAATGGCCTGGTCGGTCAGGGAGAGCGCATCGCGCATGGAGCCGCGCGCGGCCCGCGCGATCAGGCGCAGGGCCGCCGGCTCGGCCGTCACGTTCTCGGCCGCCAATACCTTGATCAGGTGCTCCAGCACCGTCTCGGGTGCCATGGGCCGCAGGTTGAACTGCAGGCAGCGCGACAGCACCGTCACCGGCACCTTCTGCGGGTCGGTCGTGGCCAGCACGAACTTGAGGTACTCGGGCGGCTCCTCCAGCGTCTTGAGCATGGCGTTGAAGGCCGTGTTCGAGAGCATGTGCACTTCGTCGATCATGAAGACCTTGAAGCGGCCCTGCACCGGCTTGTAGACCGCCTGCTCCAGCAAGGCCTGGACCTCGTCCACGCCGCGGTTGGAGGCGGCGTCGAGCTCGGTGTAGTCCACGAAACGGCCCGAATCGATGTCGGTACAGGCCTGGCAAACGCCGCAGGGCTGATCGGTGATGCCGCCCTGCCCGTCCGGCCCCACGCAGTTGAGCGATTTGGCCAGGATACGCGAGACCGTGGTCTTGCCCACGCCGCGCGTGCCCGTGAAAAGATAGGCATGGTGCAAGCGCTGTGTCTGCAGCGCATTGCCCAGCGCCCGCACCACATGCTCCTGCCCCACCATTTCGGTGAAGCTTTTCGGCCGGTATTTGCGGGCGAGCACGAGGTAGGACATGCGCTGGATTCTACGGTGTGGACCGTGCCGATTTTTCTGGACCGACGGCCTTTAAGTTTCAGCCCCAGCCCTTACAATAGAAAGCGACAGGCCTTCCCGCATGGTGAAGCGGCCAACCGGGTCAGGTGGGGAACCAAGCAGCCCTAACTGTGGAGTCAGTGCCGGGGTCAAGGTCTGTCACCCAACATGCAAAAAGCCGCATTCATTGCGGCTTTTTCTTTTGTCGCTCAGGCCTGGAGGTAGCGCAACGCGCCCTCGCCCGCCCGCTTGCCGCTGGCAAAACAGGCCGTCAGCAGATAACCGCCGGTCGGTGCCTCCCAGTCCAGCATCTCGCCTGCGCAGAACAAACCGGGCCGGGCCTCGCACATCAGGTCGGCGTCCAGCGCCTCGAACAGCACGCCGCCGGCGCTGCTGATGGCCTCGTCGATCGGGCGTGCCGCCACCAGTTGCAGCGGCAAGGCCTTGAGGGCAACCGCCAGCTTGCCGGTGTCGTGCATGTCTTCCTTGCTCAACAGCTCGTGCAGGACAGCGGCCTTGATGCCGTCGATGCCCAGCCGGCTCTTGAGGTGGCTGGACAGCGAACGCGAGCCGCGCGGATGCGACACCTCGGCCAGCACGCGCCCAGCCGGCATGTCGGGCAGCAGGTCCAGATGCAGCGTGGCGTGCCCGGTGCGGATGATCTCCTCGCGCAGCAGACTGGACGCCGCATAGACCAGGCTGCCCTCCACACCGGTGGCGGTGGCGACGAACTCGCCCTTGCGTTCGAAGCTGCGGCCCAGGCCGTCCGTGCAGCGAATCGCCACGGTCTTGAAAGGCTGGCCGGCAAAACGGCTGGCGAAAAACTCGCTCCAGCCCGCGGGCGCCGGCACCGCCTGCACCGGCAGGGCCTGCCCCTCGGGTGGCAGCTTGCGCTGCAGCGCCACGTCGAAACCGCAATTCGCTGGCAGCAAGGGCGCCACCGCCACGCCGTGTGCGGCCAGCAGCGGCACCCAGGCGCCGTTGGAGCCCAAGCGCGCCCAGCTGCCGCCGCCCAGGGCCAGCACCATGGCGTCGGCCTGCACCCGCACCTCGCCTTCCGGCGATTCGAAACGCAGTTCGCGGCCGTCCTCGGACCAGCCCAGCCAGCGATGCCGCATGTGAAAAGCCACGCCCGCCCCTCCATGCGCCGGATGGCGCAGGCGTTGCAGCCAGGCGCGCAGCAGGGGCGCGGCCTTCATGTCCTTGGGAAACACGCGGCCGGAACTGCCGACGAAGGTTTCGATGCCCAGGTCTTGCGCCCAGGCGCGCAGCTCGGGCGCGCCAAAGCCGCGCAGCAGCGCCTCGATCTGCGTGCGACGGGCGCCGTAGCGCTCGGCAAAACGGTCTGCCGATTCGGAATGCGTGAGGTTCATGCCGCCCTTGCCGGCCAGCAGGAACTTGCGGCCCACCGAGGGCATGGCGTCGTACAGGTCCACGACCACGCCGGCGTTCACCAGCACCTCGGCCGCCATCAGGCCGGCCGGGCCGCCGCCGATCACCACCACTTTTTTGTTCTGCATTTCAATCATTCCATTCACCGGCGCGCGACACCCACGCCATGCATCCACCCAGACCAGGGGCACCACGGAACCGGCTTTGCCGGGCCGTTGGTGCCGCCCCCCTCCCGCCGCAGGCGAGAGAGGGGGGAGACGCGCAGCGGCTCAGGGGGTGTTTCACCTTATTTGATCTCTTCAAGGGTTCCCTGTGCACTCAGAAAGGCGGCGCGCACCGTCTCGCCCGGACAGGCCGCCTGCACCGCGGCACGGTAATCGCGCAGTTGCGACTGCAATTCCTCCTGGATCTGCGGCTGCGCGGCCGACTTGTAATCCAGCACCCACCAGCTGCCATCGGCCTTGCGCACCAGCCGGTCGATCCGGCGCACGCTGCCCTGCAGTGTGACGGGCACTTCATTGCCTTGCCACGCCACCTCGCCTGAACGCCAGGCCCAGGCACCCTCGCCCTGCAGGATGCGCAGGGCCATGGCGGCGGCCTGCCGGGCCTGCGCTTCGTCCAGGCCGAACTCGGTGCCGGCACGCTGCACCTGGGCAGCGGACCAGCCCGTGGCATCCAGCGCCGCCCATTCCAGCAGGCGGTGCATGGCCTGGCCCACCCGGGCCTCGGGCGTGGCTGCCTCCTGAGTAGCTCCTTTTTTGATAGCAAACGACACCGGCGCGGAGAAAACCGGGAGCACGGGCAGGCTGATCACACCCGGCGTCCGGGCCGTGGCGGGACCCGCCAGCTCGGGGATATCCTCCCGCGCCAGGGGATCGCAGCCCGCCTGCAGGCGCTGCCACCAGCTCGCACCATTGGGCTGGTGCGGCTGGACCGACGACAGCACCAGGCAGCGCTGGGCCCGCGTCAAGGCCACGTAAAGCGCATTGAGCTCCTCGCGCTGACGTGCCTGTTCCTCCACCTGAAGCGCCTCGCGCACGCTGGGCGGCACCCGGCTCTCGCTGGCCAGGAAGATGAAGCAACGCGGCACCTCGTCCTCGCCCGGCCAGTCCAGCAAGACCCCCATGCTCTGGGCGCGCTGGGCCGGCGCGTCGGTGTCGAGCAGGAGCACCAGCCCGGCCTCCAGCCCCTTGGCGCCGTGCACGGTCAGCAGGCGCACCGCATCGGCATCGGCCAATGCAGGCGCCGGCACCCCGCCGGCCTTGAGCGCCCGCACGAAAGCGTAAGGCGTGGCGTAGCGCGCGCCGTCCACCTGCAGGGCCGCCGCCAGCAGGGCCTGCAGCTTGGTATGCGTAGTCCCGCGTTGGGTGGGCGGCGCGGCGGCCACACAACGCGCCAGCACGTCACCATCGTCGTAGATGGCATGGAGCGCATCGTGCGGCGGCAGCGTGTCCAGCCAGTGCTTCCAGCGCAGGAGCTGCGGCGCGATGGCCTGCAGCCCTGGCGGCAAACCCTGGCCCTGCTGCAGCAGGTCGAACCAGGGGGCCCGGTGTTCGCGCTGGCGCAGCGCCAGCGCGATGAGATCGTCATCGCTGACGCCGAACAGCGGCGACTTGAGCGCGCGCGCCAGCGACAGGTCGTGCGCCGGCGAGACCAGGGCATCGAGCAGGGCCACCAGGTCCTGTACCTCGGGCGCATCGCCCAGCTCGCTCTTCTCGGGCTGCTGGGCCGGGATGCCCAGCTCGCGCAGTTCCTCCTGCATGACGGCCAGACGATCCCGCTTGCGCGCCAGCACCATGATGTCTTTCGGAGCCAGGCCACCGCGTATCTGCCCGGCCAGCCAGCGCGCCGCCTGGCGGCATTCCAGCGTACGCAGGGTCTCCTCGGGCGTGACGCGCGGCTGGGTCAGGCTGTCGCGCCAGACCACCGGGGCGTCCGCCCCCTTCTCCGGCTTGTCGGGCCGCGGGATCTGCGGCAGGGCCAACACGCTGCCCGTCTCTTGCGATTCGGTAGTGTGGGCCCGAAAACCCTCGTAGTCGTTCTGCGCCTGGGCCTCGTCCATGGCCTGGTTCACCAGGGCCAGCACGGCGGGCGCATTGCGTCGTGTGTGGTCGCAGCTCAGCAGCTCGCCGCCCAGTTCGCGCACAAAGGCCTTGGCCGCCTTGAAGACCTGCGGCTCGGCGCGACGGAAACGGTAGATGCTCTGCTTGGGATCGCCCACGATGAACAGCCGCGGTGCCAGTGCGCCGCCACCGCTGCCCGCGTAGCCGCTCAGCCAGGCGTGCAGGGCCTGCCATTGCAGGGGGTTGGTATCCTGGAACTCGTCGATCAGCAGATGGCGGGTGCGCGCGTCCAGACGCTCCTGCACCCAGCCCCCGAGTACCGGGTCGGCCAGCAGGTGCAAGGCGGCACGTTCGATGTCGCTCATGTCAACCCAGCCGCGTTCGCGCTTGAGCATCGCGTATTCGTCGATCAGCAGGCGCGTGAGCCGCGTCAGACGTTGCTGGTAACGCCAGGCCTCGTGCTGCTGCTGCGCGGCGCACAGGCGCTGCAGCTCGGGCTCGGCCTCCTGCGCCGCGGCCAGTTTGAGCAGGTGCTGCGTCAGGCGGTCCTCGTCCTTGACGAAAAAGCCGGCGCGCAGGGTCTGCAGCGCCTCGTCGAGTTGCGCTGCGCTGGCTGCAGCGTCCAGCAGGGCATAGGCGTCGATGACGGCCGCCGCCGCCTTCTGCGGTGTCTTGTTCTTTTCCTGGCCCAGGGCCTGGGCCCGGGCCAGCCAACGTGCACGCACGGCCGGCTGGCGCAGCACGAGCACCGGCGTGTCCTCGCCGCCCAGCTCGGGATAGAGCGCCTCAAAGGCCGGCACCGACGCTTCCACCGTGCCGGCCCCGTCGGCCAGCAGGAACTCCACGCGGCGCTGCAGGGCCGCGGTCAGCGCGTTCTCGGTCTGGAAACGGCCATGGCCGGCCACCACGGCCTCGTAGTCGGCCCGCGCTTCGGGTTCGCGCAGCAGGCGCGCCTGGAAAGGCCGCCACACCTGGGCGATGGCCGGGGCATCGTCCTCCAGCAGTTCGTAACCCGCCGGCAGGCCCAGCGTCTCCAGCACCGACATCGGCGCGTTGCGCAGCAGGGCTGCGAACCAGCTGTGGAAGGTCCGGATCTGCACCGGCCGGCCCTGGGCCAGCAGTTGGCTATAGAGCTGGCGCAGCGGCTCGACGAGTTCTGGCACACGGGCGGGCTCGACGCCGCGGATCAGAAGTTGCTGGCGTAGATCTTCATCACTTTCGTGCGCGAATTTTTCGAGCCACTCCATCAGTCGCTGGCGCATCTCGCCGGCGGCCTTCTTGGTGAAGGTGATGGCCAGGATCTCATGCGGCGCGGTGCCCTCGAGCAGCGCGCGCAGGATGCGCGAGACCAGCATCCAGGTCTTGCCGGCGCCGGCGCAGGCTTCCACGGCCACGTGGCGGTTGGGGTCGCAGGCGATCTTGTAGAAGTCTTCTCGGCTGACGGGGTGGCTGTTGAGTTCGTAGGCGGGTTGGCTCATTTTGTGTTGCCTCCCGCAGGGGTTGCTCTTCCCCCCCCTATCCCCCCCCGCCCCCTTCCCGCCCCCGCCGGGGCGGGAAGGGGGAGCCTCATTTGATTTCGTCGTGCCGGCGAGGCTTCTACGAGGGTGAGTTTGCGATCCGGAATTGCTTGCCGAGATTTCTCGGCGATGGTCGTAGTAAACGGCTTGATCGCTGGCGCGCAGCTGCCAGCCGGGGGCACGCACAACCCGTCGTGTCCTCTACGACCGTCAGCCTTGCGGCAGCAAAACCAACTCATGACTCACTCCAAAAATCCCGCCGACACAATCCCCGCGCCGCACAGAACTCACAAACAGCCCCCTCGCCCAGCGCCGGCATGCCCGCCCCCCCCGCAATGCGCTGCAAGTCATCCACGATGCCGTGGATCAAGGCATCGCGCACCTCCACCACATCGTCCTGCTCGAACGTCCGTGTGCCGTCCTTCTCGCCCACGTTGACGTAGGCCGCGCGCAGCGTGTCCTGCGGCAGGAGTGCGGCATAGAAGGCCAGCTGCGTGTCTTCCAGCGGTGTCCTGGTGCGCTCCCGCGTGACGCTCTGCGGCTCGGTCTTGTAGTCGATCACCATGAGCTCATCGCTGCCGGAGCGGTCAACGCGGTCGAGCCGGCCCACCAGCGTCAGGCTGCCCAGCGGCTGCGCCGCCTCGCGCTCGCCCTCGCTGAAGCGCAGCCCGGTCGCCTCGTGTCCGGCCAGCCAGTCCAGGTAACCCTCGCGCACCCGGGGCCAGGCGGCCTGGAAAGGCAGGAACTCGTCCTCGGCCAGGCGCATGGACTGCGTCACCTCGACCGCGGCCGCGTCGATCAGCGCACGCCGCTGCGCGGCGTCAGCGCTGAGGTCCTCGTGCAAACTGTCGTGGAAAGCCTTGAGCACGGCGTGCAGCCAGAGGCCGAAATCGCGCTTGTCGAGTTCCCCCTCGATCTCCTCCGCCTCCTTCAAGCCGAGCTGGCGCAAGGCAAAAAAGCGATACGGGCAATGACGCAGGTCCTGGTAGGCGCTGGCCGACAGGCGTGCCACGCCCAGCTGCGGCGCCATCGGCAGCGGCCGTGGCACCGGGGTAGGCACGACTTCGCGCCAGGCGCGCGGATCGTCGGCCTGACCATCGCCAGAGTCATGGCGGATCTGCTGCACCAGGGGACTGGGCAGCAAGGGCTCTCCCCCCTCGTCACTGGTGCGCCAGAGCAGGTCCACCTGCGCAGTGCACAGGGCATCGCGCCAGGCAGCGCGCAGGGCGGCGTCCAGCGTCTCGCGGGCAGGCAGGCCCAAGGCGGCACGCTGCGCGGCCGTCCACAGGCCGGGCGGCTCGGGCGAGGGATTCAGGCGGACCTCGTCGCAGCCCGGCAGCACCGCGGCCGCGAAGGGACGGCCCAGCATCTGTGCCAGCGGCAGGATCACGACCTGCTCCTGTGCCGGGTAGTCGGGCTTGAAGCTCACGGCCTCCAGCACCTGGTCCACCCAGTGCGTGAACTCGGGCAGCGCCAGGCGGCGCCGGGCCCACAGCGCATCGGGCGGCAAGGCCGCCCCACCCGGCCCCAGTCGCAGCGCGCCCAGGACCGCCTCGCCGGCCACGTCGTCCTGCAGCAAGGCCCACTGGCCGCTGCCTTGCAGCAACTCACCCAGGGCCGTGAGCCATTGCGCCAGCGTACGGCCGCGTTGCAGCGGCTCGCGGGCCGCCTCGACCTGTGCCAGCAAGGCGGCCAGCACGGGCTGCTCGCGCGCGTCCAGCGTGGCCGGCACATGGCGCCAGGCGCGCTGCGGCTGGCGACGCAGCGCGGCTTCGAGCTGGCGCACGGCCGCGGTGTCGCAAGCGGGGGAATTCTTGAGCCAGTCCAGCACGGCGTCGCTGCTGGCATTCCAGGCGCAGGCGCGCAAGGCCCCCATGAGCTGGGCCCCGGCCCGGCTGGTGGAGAGCTTCCAGCCGGTTTCGTCGCGGATCTGCACGTCCTTTCCGGCCAGCATGGCGCGCACGCGGCGCGTCAGCGCCCGGTCGGTGACGACCAGCGCCACCGGCGTGCGCCCGGCCTGCAGGTGGCGCAGCACGCAGGCGGCAGCAAGCTGGGCCTCGTCCTGCGCGTCCCGCGCGCGATGCAGGGCCGGCGTGGCAGGCGGGACCTGCGCTGCCACGCACTCCAGCACGAGCATGCGCTCGCCCCAGACCGAGCGCAGGGCCGCGGGCAAGGGATCGGGCTGGAAACCGGACACCGCGACCAGGCAGTCGGTGGACTCGATCACGCGCGATTCAAAAAGCACATCGCTGGGATAGGAAGAATTTGCGGCCCAGGCCACGGCCAGCTGCGCCACGGCGACCTCCAGCGCCAGGGCATTGGCATCCATGCCGGTCATGGCCGCACTGCGGGCCTGGACCGCCCAGGCGGCCCGCTGCGCCGGCGGCACGGCCGCGGCCAGGGGCGCCAGCTGCTGTGCGGCCTCGAGCAGCAAGGGCGTGGCGGCCTGCGCGCGGGCGCCCAGGCCGGCCTGCTCCAGCAGGGCCTGCGCCGTCAGCACGTCGAGCGCGGCATCGAAGCTGACATCGGTCGGGGCCGGGTGGTGCCCACCCAGGCTGCGGCACCAGTTCTGCGTGGTCTCGAAGCGCGGCGCGAAGCCGTCCGGGTGCAGACGGGCCCACAGGCGGGCGGCCTGCGGCATCAGCTGGGCATAGGGCAACAGGACCACCGTGCGAGCCGGGTGAGCGGCACGTGCATGCATGTGGTTGTTGATGCCGATCAACCACTGCTGCCAACGAAAATCCGTGGTTTCTGTCACAATGCCGCAACTGTAGCCGCATTGCCTCATAGACCAAGGAGCCCTCATGGCCAGCGACCTGATCAAGCATGTTTCCGACGCGTCCTTCGAAAGCGACGTCCTCAAATCCAGCCAGCCCGTGCTGGTCGACTACTGGGCCGAGTGGTGCGGTCCCTGCAAGATGATCGCCCCCGTGCTGGACGAAGTGGCCGGCACCTACCAGGGCAAGCTGCAGGTGGCCAAGATGAATGTGGACGAGAACCGCGACATCCCCGCCAAGTTCGGTATCCGCGGCATCCCCACGCTCATGCTGTTCAAGGACGGCCAGCTCGCCGCCACCAAGGTCGGTGCCATGAGCAAGGCCCAGCTGACGGCCTTCATCGACCAGCAACTGGCCTGAAGCCGCCTCATCCGCTCTGAACAGGGGCCGCCGACGCAATACTGCGCGGCGGCCTTTTTTCCTGTCATAATCACCAGCAATCGCCGGTTCCATCCTGAACCGGTTCGAGTTCCCGGCTGGCAAGACCCCGGCGTCTGCTCAGTCGCACACCCCCCCGATCGATATAGCCACACCCCACTGGGGCTCCATCCATGCACTTAAACGAACTCAAGGTACTGCACGTATCTGAAATCCTCCAGCAGGCCGAGGCCCTCGAAATCGAGAACACCGGCCGCATGCGCAAGCAGGAGCTGATGTTCGCCATCATCAAGAAGCGCGCCAAGACCGGCGAGCAGGTGTTTGCCGACGGCGTACTGGAAATCCTGCCCGACGGTTTCGGTTTCCTGCGCAGCCCGGATTCGAGCTACACGGCCAGCACCGACGACATCTACATCAGTCCCAGCCAGGTGCGCCGTTTCAACCTGCATACCGGCGACATGATCGAAGGTGAAGTGCGCACGCCCAAGGATGGCGAACGCTACTTTGCCCTGAACAAGCTGGAGAAGGTCAACGGCGGCTCGCCCGAAACCAACAAGCACAAGGTGATGTTCGAAAACCTGACGCCGCTGTTCCCCAAGGTGCAGATGAAGCTGGAACAGGACATCAAGGGCGAGGAAAACATCACCGGCCGTGTCATCGACATCATCGCCCCCATCGGCAAGGGCCAGCGCGCCCTGATCGTGGCGCAGCCCAAGAGCGGCAAGACCGTGATGATGCAGCACATCGCGCACGCCATCTCGGCCAACTACCCCGACAGCTACCTGATGGTGCTCCTGATCGACGAGCGTCCGGAAGAAGTGACCGAGATGCAGCGCACCGTCAAGGGCGAGGTGATTGCCTCCACCTTCGACGAGCCCGCCGCGCGCCACGTGCACGTGGCCGAGATGGTGATCGAGCGCGCCAAGCGCCTGGTCGAATTGAAGAAGGACGTGGTGATCCTGCTGGACTCCATCACCCGCCTGGCCCGCGCCTACAACAACGTCGTGCCCTCCTCGGGCAAGGTGCTGACCGGTGGTGTGGACGCCAACGCCCTGCAGCGTCCCAAGCGTTTCCTGGGTGCGGCCCGCAACGTGGAAGAAGGCGGCTCGCTGACCATCATCGCCACCGCCCTGGTCGACACCGGCAGCCGCATGGACGAGGTGATCTTCGAGGAGTTCAAGGGCACCGGCAACTCCGAAATCCATCTGGACCGCCGCCTGTACGAAAAGCGTGTCTTCCCCTCGATCCAGCTCAACCGCAGCGGTACCCGCCGCGAGGAACTGCTGCTGCAGCCCGAGATCCTGCAGAAGACCCGCATCCTGCGCCAGTTCCTCTACAACATGGACGAGATCGAATCCATGGAAATGGTGCTCAAGCAGATGCGCGCCACGAAGAACAACAACGAGTTCTTCGACATGATGCGTCGCGGCGGCTGATCGAATTGCGCAAGTCCTTGATTTGCTTGTATAATCTGCGGTTTTCGCGGAAAGTAGTCTGGATGGTCCAGGCCGGCTCCCGCAACTAGAGGAAGAATCATGAAAGAAGGCATCCACCCGAACTACCGCGAAGTCTGCTTCGTGGACCTGTCCAACGGTTTCAAGTTCGTGACCCGCTCCTGCGCCAACGCCAAGGAAATGATCAAGATGGAAGACGGCCGCGAACTGCCGCTCTTCAAGCTGGACACCTCCAGCGAGTCGCACCCCTTCTATACCGGCACCCAGAAGTCGGTGGACAACATGGGCGGCCGCGTGGAGAAATTCCGCAACCGTTTCGGCAAGACCGCTGCCAAGTAATCTGGCGGCCGTTTTCCAGTCAAGGGCAGCCCGGTACGCCGCGCTGCCCTTTTCCTTTCTGGAAGCCGCACCACACTCTCTGGCATCATCGCCCTCGTGAACCAGCCCAGCCCCGCCATCGTCGCCCAGGGCGCCGTGCGCCGCCTGCCCCACCTGGCGCTCTGGCTCTTCGCCCTGGCCTATCTGCTGCCCGGCTTCATCGGGCGCAGCCCCTGGCGCAGCGCCGACATCACCGCCTACGGCTACATGGCCGAACTGGCCGCCGGCCGCGCCAGCTGGCTCGCCCCCACCCTTCTGAACCAGCCACCCGAGGTCGATGCCCTGCTGCCCTACTGGCTGGGCGCCTGGGCCCTGCAACTGGCGCCGTCCTGGATCGCCACCGACTTCGCCGCCCGCCTGCCCTTCATCGGCCTGCTGGCCCTGACCCTGATCGCCGTCTGGCAGGGCATCTATTACCTGGCGCGCAGCCCGCGCGCCCAGCCCGTGGCCTTCGCCTTCGGTGGTGAAGCCCGTCCCAACGATTACGCCCGCGCCATGGCCGACGGCGGCCTGCTGGCCTTCATCGCCTGCCTGGGCCTGGCACAACTCTCGCACGAGACCACCCCGGCCCTGGCCCAGCTGTGCTTCACGGCCCTGAGCTTCTACGCCTTCGCCGCCCTGCCCTACCGGCGTTGGACCCCCAGCCTCTCGGCCCTGGTCGGCCTGAGCGGTCTCACGCTCTCGGGCGGCCCTTCCATGGCCCTGCTGCTGGCCCTGGGCGCCCTGCTGGCGCATGTGCTGGACCGCAGCCAGGCCCAGGAAAATACCAGCCACTACCGGCGCGACCTGAAACGGCTGCTGGCCCTGATCGTCGGGGTTGTGGTGCTGGCCAGCGCGCTCGATCTCTGGCGCTGGCGCATCGGCCTGCCCGAGCCCACCTGGGCCGCCTGGCATGGCCTGGGCAGCCTGCTGCTGTGGTTCACCTGGCCCGCCTGGCCCCTGGTGCTGTGGACCCTGTGGCGCTGGCGCCGCCAGCTCTTCGACCGCCGGCCCAGCCGCCACCTCTCGCTGCCCCTGTGGTACACCGCGATCACCGTGGGCGCCACGCTCATCACCCCGGCCGGCGACCGGGCCCTGCTGCTGGCCCTGCCGGCCCTGGCCACGCTGGCGGCTTTCGCCCTGCCCACGCTGGGACGCAGCGTGTCGGCCCTGATCGACTGGTTCACGCTGCTGTTCTTCACCGGTTGCGCCATCGTCATCTGGGTGGTGTGGATCGCCATGCTGACCGGCCTGCCGCCGCAGCCGGCCGCCAACGTGGCGCGGCTGCTGCCCGGCTTCGAGCCACGCTTCGTCATCCTGCCCTTTGTCTTCGCCGCTCTGGCCACGCTGGCCTGGGGCTGGCTGGTGAAGTGGCGCATCGGCCGGCATCGCGCCGCGCTCTGGAAAAGCATGGTGCTGCCCGCCGGCGGCGCCGCCCTGTCCTGGCTGCTGCTGACCACGCTGTGGATGCCGGCGCTGGACTTTGCCCGCAGTTATGCGCCCCTGGTGCGGCGCATCGAGGCCACCGTGCAGCCGGCCGCCTGCCTTGCGCACTTCGGTCTATCACGCGGCCAGCTGGCGGCCTTGCAGCTGCACTCCCACCTGCGCCTGGAGCCGGCCAACGACAGCGCCCGCTGCGACTGGCTGGTCATCGATCGGGGCATCGTGCGGCAGACCCCCGAGATCCTCAATCCGGCGCAGTGGCAGCTGCACAGCGAACTGGGCCACCCGCGCGAAGGCGAAGAAGACCTGGCCATCTACCGCCGCATCACGGTTTCACCGGCCGCCGCCGCCCGCTGACCCGTGCCCGAGTTCAAGACCATCGCGCGCCATGCGGGCACCGTGCTGGTGGGCCAGCTGGCCACCATGGCCTATGGCGTGACCGACACCATCGTCGCCGGCCGCTACGCTGAGGCCTCGCTGGCCGCGCTGTCGGTGGGTTCCGCCATCTACATGAGCGTGTACGTCGGGTTGATGAGCGTGCTGCAGGCTCTGCTGCCGGTCTGGTCTGAATTGCACGGCGCCCGCAAACCCGTGCAACTCGGGCACTCCATCCGCCAGGCGCTGTACCTGTGGCTGGCACTGGTGCTGGTCGGCCTGTCCATCCTGCTCAATCCCGGCTTCCTGCTCGACTGGGCCGACGTGCCGGCGGCACTGCGCGCCGAGGTGCTGGCCTACCTGGGCGTGCTGGCCCTGGCCCTGCCGGCCGCGCTGATGTTCCGGCTCTACAGCACCTTCAACCAGAGCCTGGGCAAGCCCCAGCTGGTCACCTGGCTGCAGCTGGGCTCGCTCGGCGTCAAGGTGCCGCTCTCGATCTGGTTCGCCTTCGGCGGCCTGGGCCTGGAGGCCCGGGGAGCCGAAGGCTGCGCCTGGGCCACGCTGGTCGTGCACCTGGCCATGCTGTCCCTGGCCCTGTGGCTGCTGCGCACGCGTACCCTGTACGCACCGTACCGGCTGTGGTTATGGCCCGGCCGGCCCGACTGGGCGGTGCTGGGCGCCTTCGCCCGCCTGGGTGTACCCAGCGGCCTGACCATCCTGATCGAAGTGACCTCCTTCACGCTGATGGCACTCTTCGTGGCCCGCCTGGGCACCACGGCAGCAGCCAGCCACCAGATCGCCGCCAACCTGGCCGCCGTGCTCTACATGGTGCCGCTGGCCATCGGCATCGCCACCAGCGCGCGCACCAGCTACTGGCTGGGCGCGGACCAGCCGGCCAAGGCGCGTCATGCGGTGGGTGTGGGTTTCGTGCTCGTGCTGGGCAGCGCCGTGCTGCTGGCCACCACCCTGGTGCTGGTGCGCGGCCCGCTGGCCCGGCTCTATGCCAGCAGCCCCGAGGTGGTGGCGCTGGCCGTGCCCTTGCTGTTCTGGACCGCGATCTACCACCTCTTCGACGGCCTGCAGGCGCTGGCCGTCTTCGTGCTGCGCTGCTGGCGCATCACGCTCACGCCTTTCCTGATCTACGGCGTCCTGCTGTGGGGCCTGGGCCTGTACGGCGGCTTTCTGCTGGCCTACCGCGGCCTCGGCCCCTGGGCAGCCTTGCAGACGCCGGCGGCCTTCTGGATGGCCGGTGCCACCGCGCTGGCCCTGGCGGCCCTGACCTTCTGGACCATGATCTGGCAGGTGCTGCGCCGCGATCGCCGGCCCGGCTGAGACCCGGCCCCGGCCTGCGGGTGGCCAGCGTTATGCTCTGCGACTGAGGGTGGAAGATTCCAGATCCGCACATCCTCCCCCTTCTCTTCACAACGATCAGGAGACGCATCATGGACAAACGCCGATTTCTTTCCGCACTCGCCGCACTGGGACTGGGCTGCGGCACCGGTCATGCACAGGCACAGGACAACAGCTTCCGGATCGGCCTGCTGCTGCCGCTGACCGGCCCCTTCACGTCCACCGGCAAACAACTCGAATCGGCGGTGCGCCTGTACATGGCCCAGCACGGCAGCACCGTGGCCGGCAGGAAGGTCGTGCTGATCGTCAGGGACGACACGGGCGTGCCGGACATCACCAAACGCCTGGCCCAGGAACTGGTCGTCAACGAGAAGGTGCACGTGCTGGCCGGCTTCGGGCTGACGCCACAGGCCTTCGCGACCGCCCCGATCGCCACCCAGGCCAAGACGCCCATGGTGGTCATGTCCGCGGCCACCTCCAGCATCACGAACGCCTCTCCCTACATCGTGCGCAGCAGCTTCACCGTGCCCCAGGTGGTGACCGCACTGGCCGATTGGGCCTGGAAGAACAACATCAAGAAGGTCGTGAGCCTGGTCACCGACTACGCGCCCGGCGTCGACTCCGAGAAATACTTCAAGGAGCAGTTCATCGCCAACGGCGGCACCGTGATCGAGACGCTGCGCGTACCGCTGCGCAACCCGGACTTCGCGCCCTTCCTGCAGAAGGTGCGCGACCTCCAGCCCGACGCCCTCTTCACTTTTGTCCCCTCGGGCGTGGGCTCGGCCCTGATGAAGCAGTTCGCCGAGCGCGGCCTGGACAAGGCCGGCATCCGCATGATCGCCGAGGGCAGCGTGACAGACGACGACATTCTCAACAACATGGGTGAGGTGGCCCTGGGCGTCGTGACCTCGCATCACTACTCGGCCGCGCACGACTCGGCGGTCAACAAGAAATTCGTCGAGGCCTACCAGAAGGCCTACAACGGCGCGCGGCCCAATTTCATGGCCGTCGGCGCCTACGACGGCATGCGCGTGATCTACGAAGCACTCAAGGCGACCAAGGGCGACACCGGGGGCGACGCCCTGCTGGCAGCCATGAAAGGCCAGATCTTCGAGAGCCCGCGCGGCCCCATGTACATCGATGCCCAGACGCGTGATGTGGTGCACAACATCTACATCCGCCGCGTGGAACGGCGCAACGGCCAGCTCTACAACGTGGAGATCGCCACCATCACCGACGTGAAAGATCCCGGCAAACCCCGGTGACAGGCCGACCCGGGCCTAGGCGAGGGCGCGCACCCGGCTGGCCGGGAAAAGAATGGCAAAGCGAGAACCCTTGCCCAGCGTGCTGTCGATCCTGAGCTCGGCGCCATGACGCTGCACGACGTGCTTGACGATGGCCAGACCCAGGCCGGTGCCACCCGTATCGCGTGAGCGGCTGCGGTCCACGCGATAGAAGCGCTCGGTCAGGCGGGGAATGTGCTCGGGCGCGATGCCCGGGCCGCTGTCCTGCACATAGAACTCGGCGCGGCCATCGTCATGCTGCAACCAGCCGCAGCGCACCTGCCCGCCAGCAGGCGTGTAGCGCACGGCATTGCTGACCAGATTGGACAAGGCACTGTGCAACTCCGAAGGCGTACCGCCCAGTTCATACGGGAGCGCCGGGTCGAACATCAGCTGCTGCGCCGGGCCCGTCATGGGCGGATTCAGCAGGGACGACAAGGCCCGCGCCTCCTGCTCCACCTGGCTTGTCAGCATCGACAGGGGAGACCACTCTCCGGCACCGGGCAGCGGACTGCCCTCCAGGCGCGAGAGCATGAGCAGGTCGCTGACCAGCGATTGCATCCGGTCGGCCTGCTGGGCCATCAGGTCCAGGTAACGCGCGCGCTCGGTCGCGTCGAGCGGCAGGGTCTGCAGGGTCTCCACAAAACCGGAAAGTACCGTCAGCGGCGTGCGGATCTCGTGCGAGACGTTGGCGACGAAGTCGCGCCGCATGGCCTCGGCCTGCTCGAACATGGTGACATCACGCGACAGGAGCAGACGCCGGCCCTCGCCATAGTCGTGCAGATGCACAGAAATGCGCGAAGGGTGGGCACTGCTGTGGGCGCGCCCCTGCATGACGACGCTGGTCTCGTAACTTGTCCCGGCCACATAGGCCGTGAAAGCCGGATTACGCACCAGATTGACCATATGCTGCAGCAGGTCCCGTCCGGTCTCCAGGCCGAAGTGGTTGGCGGCCGTCTGGTTGAACCATTCGATACGACCCTGCGCGTCGAGCAGGACCACCCCATTGGGGGAAGCCTGCAAGGCAGCCAAAAAATTCTGCAGGCGGCGATCGCTGTCGCGCGTTTCCTGCTCGCGCTGGCGGACCAGCCGGCGCGCGCGCTCAGCCACTTCACCCCACAAGCCCAGCTTGAGCGGCACATCCGAGACATCGCCGTTGCGCAACCACTGCAGTACCCGCAGACCGCGCGTGAAATCGACCAGCACCCACAGCAGGCCAGCCGTCAGCATGCCCGCCAGGCCACCACGGATCTCCAGGGCTTCAGGCGCCAGCCAGAGGCCCAGCCATCCACCCAGACCCTGGATCAGCAAAAAGGAGATGAGTCGCAACAGCATGGGCAATTTGCTCTCAGCCTCTCAGGTGCCGCCGGGCTTCAGCCGCGGGCAGACACCACGCTGCCGAGCGGCTGGGCCGAGAAACGGTAGCCAGTGCCCCGCACGGTCTCCACCATCGTCGCAGCTTCGCCCAGCGCCTCACGCAGGCGCTTGATATGCACGTCCACCGTGCGCTCCTCGATGAACACGTGGTCGCCCCAGACCTTGTCCAGCAACTGGCCGCGGCTGTGCACGCGCTCGGCATGGCTCATCAGGTATTGCAGCAGCTTGAACTCGGTGGGCCCGAGCTTGAGGGCCTGTTCCCCGAAGCTCACGCGGTGCGTGGCCGTGTCGAGTTTCAGGCGGCCGATCTCCAGCGCCACGGCACCCTGCTCGGGCGCGCGCCGGCGCAGCACGGCACGAATGCGGGCCAGCATTTCCTTGGTGGAAAAGGGCTTGGCCATGTAGTCGTCGGCCCCGGCATCCAGGCCGGCCACGCGATCGGCCTCGTCGCCGCGGGCGGTAAGCATGATGATGGGCACGGCCTTGGTCCGCGGATCATTACGCCAGCGGCGCGCCAGGGTCAGCCCGCTCTCGCCGGGCAGCATCCAGTCCAGCAGCACCAGGTCAGGCAGCACCGCATCGATCTCGCGCTGCGCCACCAAGCCGTCAGGGGCCACGATGGGCTGGAAACCGTTATGGCGCAGGTTGACGGCGATCAACTCGGCGATCGCCGGCTCGTCTTCCACCACGAGTACTGCAGGCTGTTTCATTTGAGGACGGATTCGATCTCTTCGATGGAGGCGTGCCGCACGTCGGCGCCCTTGACGATGTAGATGATGAGCTCGGCGATGTTCTTGGCGTGGTCGCCAACACGCTCGATGGCCTTGGCCAGGAAGAGCAGGTCCAGGCTGGGCGAGATGGTGCGGGGGTCTTCCATCATGTAGGTGATCAGCACGCGCACGAAGCTGTCGAACTCCTTGTCGATCAGATCGTCTTCCTTCAGGATGGCCACGGCAGTGGTCGTATCAAGCCGGGCAAAGGCGTCCAGCGCCTTGCGCAACTGGCCGGCCGCCAGGTCGGACGCCGTGCGCAGCTCGGAAGCCGGCAGGGCGCGCGGCGCACCGCTGTGGATGATGGACAGCACCATGCGCGCCATCTTCTCGGCCTCGTCGCCGGCGCGCTCCAGATTGGCGATCGCCTTGGAGATCGCCATGAGCAGGCGCAGATCACGTGCGGTGGGCTGACGGCGCGCAATGATGGAGGAGATCTCGTGGTCGAGCTCGATCTCCATGGCGTTGACGCGGTGCTCCAGTTCGATCACCTGCTGGGCCGAGTCCGTGTTGAGCCGGGCCAGGGCCTGGACGGCCTGTTGCAGCTGGGCTTCGACCAGGCCGCCCATCTCCATGACGCGGCTGGAAACGGCGCTGAGTTCGCTGTCGAACTGGGTGGATAGGTGTTTGTCGGGCATGTTCATTTCCTCCTTAACCGAAGCGGCCGGTGATGTAGTCCTCGGTCTCCTTGCGCGTGGGCTTGAAGAACATCTGCTCGGTGGAGCCGAACTCCACCAGATCGCCCAGGTACATATAGGCCGTGTAATCGCTGCAACGCGCAGCCTGCTGCATGTTGTGCGTGACGATGACCACCGTGTAGTCATCCTTGAGCTCGGTGATCAGCTCCTCGATCTTGGCGGTGGAGATCGGGTCCAGCGCCGAGCAGGGCTCGTCCAACAGGAGGACCTCGGGCTTGATCGCGATGCCGCGCGCGATGCACAGGCGTTGCTGCTGGCCACCCGACAGGCTGGAGCCGCTCTGCTTGAGCTTGTCCTTGACCTCGTTCCACAACGCTGCCTTGCGCAAGGCCCATTCGACGCGCTCTTCCAGGTCGGTGGCGCTGAGCGATTCGAACAGCTTGATGCCGAAGGCGATGTTGTCGAAGATGGACATCGGGAAAGGCGTGGGTTTCTGGAACACCATGCCGACCTTGGCACGCAGCAGGGCCACGTCTTCCTTGCTGGTCAGCAGGTTCTCGCCATCGAGCAGCACCTGCCCTTCGGCGCGCTGGTCCGGGTACAGCTCGTACATGCGGTTGAACACGCGCAGCAGGGTGGACTTGCCACAGCCCGAGGGGCCGATGAAGGCGGTGACCTTGTTCTGCGGAATATCCAGGTTGATGGCCTTGAGCGCGTGGAACTTGCCGTAGAAGAAGTTCAGATCACGCGCCGAGATCTTCGGGGCAAGCGTGGCGGCCGGGGTGGAAGTGGGTTCCATGGTTTGCCTTGCAGAAAATTCGCTGGTGTACATGAGGTCGGTCCCGGGTCTCAGCCCTTGTGGCGCGTCAGCACGCGCGCGATGATGTTGAGCCCGAGCACGGTGACGGTGATCAGCAGCACGCCGGCCCAGGCCAGCTGCTGCCAGTTCTCGTACGGGCTCATGGCGAACTTGAAGATGGTGACCGGCAGGCTGGCCATCGGGTCGCCAAGGTTCGAAGTCCAGAACTGGTTGTTCAGCGCGGTGAACAGCAGCGGCGCCGTCTCGCCCGAGATGCGCGCCACCGCCAGCAGCACGCCGGTGACCACACCGGCACGCGCCGCACGCAGGGTGATCATCAGGATGACCTTCCACTTGGGCGTGCCCAGGGCATAGGCGGCCTCGCGCATGGCGGATGGCACCAGCTGCAACATGTTCTCGGTGGTGCGGATCACGACCGGAATCACGATCAGCGCCAGGGCCATGACACCCGCCCAGCCCGAGAAGGACTTGAAGCGTGCCACCACCACCGCATAAACGAACAGGCCGATGACGATGGAGGGGGCCGACAGCAGGATGTCGTTGACGAAGCGCGTGACTTCGGCCAGCCAGCCCTTGGGGTCGTACTCGGCCAGATAGATGCCGGCCATGATGCCGATGGGCGTGCCGACGAAGGTCGCCAGCAGCACCATGAGGAAAGAGCCGTAGATGGCGTTGGCGATACCGCCCGCCTCGTTGGGCGGCGGGGTCATCTGCGTCAGGGTGGCCCAGGCCAGGCCGCCGACGCCCAGCCGCAGCGTTTCCCACAGGATCCAGAACAGCCAGAACAGGCCGAAGGCCATGGCGCCCAGGGACAGCGTCAGGGCCAGGATGTTGACGCGCTTGCGGTGCTGATAGGCGACACTGCGGAGCCGGTCTTGCGCGTTCATGACTTGGCTCCCTCGCTCTTCTTGAGCTGCTGCAGCAGCAGTTTGGACAGGGTCAGCACGACGAAGGTGATGAAAAACAGCACCAGGCCCAGGTAGATCAGCGAGGCCTGGTGCAGGCCGGAGGCCGCCTCGGCGAACTCGTTGGCCAGGGCCGAGGTGATGCTGTTGGCAGCATCGAACACGCTGAGCGTATTGAGCTGGTTCATGTTGCCGATGACGAAGGTGACCGCCATGGTCTCGCCCAGGGCACGGCCCAGGCCCAGCATGATGCCGCCGACGACACCGGCCTTGGTGTAAGGCAGCACCACCTTGGAGACGACCTCCCAGGTGGTGGAGCCCAGGCCGTAGGCCGACTCCTTGAGCAGCGGCGGCGTGACCTCGAACACATCGCGCATCACAGCCGCGATGAAAGGAATGATCATGATGGCCAGGATGATGCCGGCCGACAGGATGCCGATACCCACCGGAGGCCCTGACACCAGGGCACCCAGATAGGGCACACCGCTGAAAAGCTTCTGCAGCGGTGTCTGCACGTACTGGGCCAGGATGGGGCCGAACACCAGCAGGCCCCACATGCCGTAGACGATGGACGGCACGGCCGCCAGCAGTTCGACGGCGGTGCCCAGCGGGCGCTTGAGCCAGGCCGGGCACATCTCGGTCAGGAACAGGGCGATGCCGAAACTGACCGGCACGGCGATCAGCAGCGCGATGAAAGAGGTGGCCAGGGTGCCGTAGATCATCACCAGGCCGCCAAAATTCTCCTGCACCGGGTCCCACACCGGGCTGGTCAGGAAACCCAGACCATAACGTTCGATGGCCGGCCAGGCGCCGACCAGCAGGGAGATCAGGATGCTGGCCAGCAGCGTCAGAGTCAACCACGCCGCGCCTTTTGCAAGCCAGCCGAACAGGACATCGAACCAGGCTCCGGTTCGGGACGGTGACGCGGACGGGGAAGAACTCATGACGTGCTGGAGTTTCAGGTTGGATTACTTGAACGCGATGGCCTTGCCCGAAGCGTCCTTGATCTGGCTCCAGGACTTCTCGATGGCGGTCTTCACGCTGGCGGGCATGGGCACGTAGTCCAGGTCGTCAGCCATCTTGTCGCCGTTCTGGTAGGCCCAGACAAAGAACTTCAGGGCGGCGGCGGCATTGACCGGCTTGTCCTGGGTCTTGTGCATCAGGATGAAGGTAGCGCCGGTCATGGGCCAGGCATCCTTGCCCGGCTGCTCGGTCAGGATCTGGTAGAAGCTCTTGGCCCAGTCGGCACCGGCGGCGGCGGCCTTGAAGGCCGTGTCGTCCGGCGACACGAAGTTGCCGTTCCTGTTCTTCATCTGGGCGTAGACCATCTTGTTCTGCTTGACGTAGGCGTACTCGACGTAGCCGATCGAGTTGGGCAGGCGGCCCACGAAAGCGGCCACGCCCTCATTGCCCTTGCCACCGGCGCCGGTGGGCCAGTTCACGGCGGTGCCTTCACCGACCTTGTCCTTCCACTCGTTGCTGACCTTGCTCAGGTAGTTGGTGAAGATGAAGGTGGTGCCCGAACCATCGGCGCGGCGCACCGGGGCGATGGCCGCATCAGGCAGGTTCAGGCCGGGGTTGATCGCCTTGATGGCAGCGTCGCTCCACTTGGTGATCTTGCCCAGGTAGATGTCGGCGATCAGCGCGCCCGTCAGTTTGAGCTGGCCGGCAGCGATGCCGGGGATGTTCACCACCGGCACCACGCCACCGATCACGGTGGGGAACTGCAGCTGGTCCTTCTTGGCCAGGTCCTCGTCCTTGAGCGGCATGTCGGAAGCGCCGAAGTCCACGGTCTTGGCGTCGATCTGGCGGATGCCGGCACCCGAGCCGACCGACTGGTAATTGATCTTGATGCCGGAAGCCTTGTTGTATTCGGAGGCCCACTTGGCATACAGGGGGGCCGGGAAGCTGGCGCCGGCGCCGGTCACGTCCTGGGCGGAGGCCAGGCTGGAAACCGTCAGCAGGGCCACGGCGGAGAGGCTAAGCAGGGCTTGCTTGATAGTCGTTTGCATCAAAAACTCCTGAGGGTTGGTTGGAGATGGGCAAACTTTAAGAAGCTTTTGTGTCATCCATATGACAAGACTGAAGAAACCCGGCTCATGGCCTGTCGCAATTCTGTCACGAAAAAGTCACCGAGTCTCCCTATGCTGAAGCGCTGCCTATCCCGTCATCCATCTCCCACATGCTCCAACCTGATTCCCCATTGCGCCGCCGCCTGTTGCTGGGCGCCTGCGCCGGCGCCTTGCTTCCAGGCCTGCCAGCGCGCAGCCAGACGCCGAAGATGGCCGCGACGCGCACCCCTGAAATCGTGCAGATCGTCGATTCTTCCCCGGGCCAGCTGGACGTCTCGCGCGACTTCCTGATCGGCTCGCGCGCCGCCTGGCAGGACTTCAATGCCCGCGGCGGCATGCGCGGCCGCCCGGTGCAGCACACGGTCATCGAAGTCGATGGCACCCTGCCCGGCTTGCACCAGGCGCTGGAGACCGTGCGCGCCCTGCCCCAGTGCCTGGCCCTGTGCGGCACCACCGGAGACCGCACCGCCGCCCAGATGGTCAAGCTGCTGAGCCAGGATGCCATGGAGATTGCCCATGTTGCCCCCTGGTTGCACCAGGACGTGACGGCCGGCGCCGAACGGACCTTTGCCATCTTCGCCTCGCGGCAGGAGCAGATCGCCCATGCGCTCAAATCGCTGTCGGTGATCGGCGTGCCCGAACTGGGCGTGGTCTACGCCTCGGCCCCGGAGCAGACCGTCTACCACCCCGAGGTCTCACGTGTGGCCAGCGACCTCCGGCTGCAACTCTCCCCCTACGCACCCACCGGTACGCTGCAGCAGCTCGGCCAGCGACTGACACCCCGGACTCCGGCCATCCTGCTCTTCATCGGCGGCACGCCGGAGCTGGCCCAGTTCACCCTGGGATTGGAACAACAGGACCGCCAGCGTTACGTCATCGGCCTGGCCGACGTCAACCTGCAGACCCTCAACCAGCTGGGCCAGTCGCGCAGCACCGCGGTCATGGCCACCCAGGTGGTCCCCATGGTCACGGCCAGCCTGCCCATCGTGCGCAGCTACCGCGAGACCCTGGCCCGCCTGTTCGATGAGCCCCCCACACCCCAGAGTCTGGCCGGCTACATTGCTGCGCGTTATGCCCAGGAGGTGCTGCTGGGCCTGGAACCCACGGCCACACGGGCGCAGGTGCTGCAGGCCTTCCAGAAACGCAGCGTGCTGGACCTGGCCGGCTTTCGCATCAGCTTTCAGTCGCAGCGGCGCACCAGCGCCTACGTGACGCAGAGCATGCTCGGCGCCAACGGACGCATCCTGGGATGACCCGGGACAAGGTACGATCCCTGCGTCCTCCCAAGCCTCGCGCATGAAAAACGGAACCGAACTCGCCGCCATCGACCTGGGCTCCAACAGCTTCCGACTTGAAATCGCACAGCTCGACCACGGCCTGCTCAAGCGCCGCGAATACCTCAAGGAAACCGTGCGCCAGGGCAATGGTCTGGATGCAGACCGCAACCTGGGCGAAGAAGCCATGCAGCGCGGCTGGGACTGCCTGGGCCGTTTTGCCGAGCGCCTGGCCGGCTTCAAGAAGAGCCAGGTGCGCGCCGTCGCCACCCAAACCCTGCGCGAAGCCCGCAACCGCGAGGTCTTCCTGGAGCGCGCGCAGAAGATCCTGGGCTTCCCCATCGACGTGATCTCCGGCCGCGAGGAAGCGCGCCTGATCTACCAGGGCGTGGCCCATCTGCTGCCGCAATCGGACGAACGCCGCCTGGTGGTGGACATCGGCGGGCGCTCCACCGAACTCATCCTGGGCCAGGGCTACCGCCCGCGTTTCATGGACTCCTACCGCGTGGGCAGCGTGGCCTGGTCCATGCGTTATTTCCCCGAAGGCGCCTTCAGCGCCGAGGCCTTCGAGACCGCCGAGGTCGCGGCCCAGGCCGTGCTGGACGAA
Source organism: uncultured Hylemonella sp. (assembly GCA_963512175.1). GTDB lineage: Bacteria > Pseudomonadota > Gammaproteobacteria > Burkholderiales > Burkholderiaceae_C > Hylemonella. The sequence continues at coordinate 55,605 of CAUPLI010000016.1, forward strand.
GCCCTCAACAGTTGCCGGCGCGAAGACTGGGATGTGGCCTACGGCTCATCCGGCACCGTGGGCGCCGTCGGTGATGTGCTTCAGGCTGCCGGCTGGGCCGAAGGCCTGATCACGCAGGAGGGCCTGGACTGGCTGCTGGAGCGCCTGCTCAAGGCCGGCAGCGCCGAGCGCCTGCGCATCGAAGGCATGAAGGACGACCGGCGCGCCGTCATCGGCGGCGGCGTCAGCGTGCTGCGCGCCCTCTTCGCCCTGCTGGGCATCACGGAGATGCACGTAGCCCAGGGCGCGCTGCGCCACGGGGCGCTCTACGACCTGCTGGACCGCGAGCACGAACAGAGCGACCAGCGCAGCACCAGCGTTGCGCGCCTCGCACGCAACTTCAACGCCGACCCGACCCAGGCGCAGCGCGTGAGCAAGGTGGCGCACCACCTGCTGCGCCAGCTGGCCGGCCCCGGCGAACCCGAGGAACTGGAACGCGCCCTGCGCAAGCTGGGCTGGGCCGCGCAGCTGCACGAGATCGGCAGCGCCATCTCGCACAGCGACTACCACAAGCACGGCGCCTACATCCTGGACAACGCCGACGCCGCCGGCTTCACCATGAACGAACTGCACCGCCTGGGCCAGCTCGTGCTGGGCCACCGCGGCAAGCTGCGCAAGCTGGACCTGGCGTTCGACGACGCGGCCTTCGTGCTACAGCTGCTGGCCCTGCGCCTGGCCGTCATCCTCTGCCACGCGCGGCGTGACCCGGACCTGCAGGGCCTGCGGCTGACGTGGGATGGCGAGCGCGAGGTGCGGCTCGACTGCCGTGCCGATTGGGTCGCCAAATACCCGCAGTCGGCTTACCTGCTGATGGAGGAAGTGCAGGCCTGGCAGAAGACGGCGTGGGCCTTGCGGGTGGAGTGCGCGGGCTGAACCGCACCCTCTGCCGTCAAACCAGCCACCCGACCTGGCGCAGCGCCTGCGCCAGCCCCTCGGCAAACTGGCGGTAGCCTTGGGCATTGGCGTGCACGGTGTCGGCACGCAGGCTGGGCTGGGACAACACGCTGGCCCAGCCGTTCGCATGCAGGGGCAGCTTCAGTTCCTGCGCCAGTTCGGCGTAGAGCGGATGGTCTTTCAGGCTGCCCGTGCCGGCCGCCAGCAGCGAGAACTGGGGCACGGCCACCAGCAGCACCTGGGCCCCACCGGCCCGGGCCGTGCGGCTGATCTCACGGATCGTGTCCTTGGCCGTACCGGCGCTCATCTGGCGCAGAAAGTCGTTGCCGCCGATGCTCACGATGACCAGCGCGGGCTGGTGTTCCTGCAACAGCGCAGGCAAGCGCGTCAGGGCCTGGGCCGTGGTGTCACCCGAGACACCGCCGTTGACCACCTGCCAGCCCGTGAGGGACTGCAGCACGGCGGGGTAAGCCGTGTCTGGCGTGGCACCGACGCCGGAGGTCAGCGAATCACCGAGGGCTAGCACCGTGCTGCCTGCGGGCAGCGGCTGGGCTTTGGGGGTGCGCTTGCTGCAGGCGGGCAACAAGGCGGCAACTGCAAGGGCCCCAAGCAGATGGCGGCGGGACCGATGAAGATGAGAGAGCATCACAGGTAACGTTTGACATGAGGGGCGTCCAAGGGTGCTAGCCCTTGGACGCCCCTCTCGATGGAAGGGTTAGGCGTCGGGTTTCTAGAAGACACCTGCTTCACCCTTGAGGAAGGCGGCCTTCCACTTTCGATAGCCGGCAAGCTCAGCCTCCTTTACTGGGGCATGACCAACGCCGACTTGTCCTTCGGCTGCGCCAGGTGGCCGGTTCGGCGTATGCGCAACAGAGACTTTCCAAGTGCCTGCTAGAGCAGCGGCTTTGGCTTCCTCCATTGACTTGAACTCTGACTCACCGTAGGCAGCGCTCACGATTAGCAGGTGATCATCTTCTGTTGCAGTGAAGAGCTTGCTCTGGATGTTGATGGCGGAGCCCTTCTTGAACTCGAAGCGATCGACCTTGAGGATCTTGTTCACCGCGTAGAGCCCATCACTTCGCTTGCTGACAAGTAGATCTCCTTCCTTGAACGGGAAGCGCTTGTACTCCGGGGGAAAGAAGTCGCCAGCAAAAGTTTCCATATGAACCAGTAGTAGTGAAAGAAGGAGGTAGCGCATAGGGATTGCGACGCCTAACGTAACGGTGACCGGCACGTTAGGTTGCACCGCCACGGAACACCGCCTTCAGTTGTTCAGAACCGTCACGCATCGCCACCTGGTACGGGGTGTGACCAAACTCTGTCATCACGTGCGGAGATGCCCCGAGGCGCAGCAGAGCTCGCGTCGCCGCCACATTCCCCTGCGCCACGGCGGTAGCCAAAGGGGTGTACGACATATCGCCACAAGCATCGACCTGAGCGCCCGCCTCAACGAGAAGCTCGATGCCCCGAACGTCATCCCACGCCGCAACAAAGTGGAGGGGGGTGTCTCCGCCGGGTACGCTTGCGTCTACCGAGATCTCTTTCTCCCCGAATGGGTCTTCGAGGTCGAATGGCCAGTTCTTGGCCAGGTATCGAAGGAGTTCGTGGACGTCACGCCAAACCTGGGGTGCCATGTGCAATCTAACGTTGGCGATGAGCGCAAGCCGTAGGCGATCCGCTCTCGATTGATTTGTTAGATTGCATTGCCCGTCTTCTGATTCAGTCTGGCCTTGACGTAGCGAGCGACAAAGAAGCCCCCGCTTGCTGAGGCGAAGAATGCGCACACGTGATAGCCCCCGGGACTCCCAGCCGTTTGGAGCGCGAAGAATCCGATGAGAGCAATAGACAGCGACGCCCAGACCACCACTAAGTAAGGATCCAGATACTCTGCGAGCCTTTTCCACCACATCGGGTACTCGGACCGCCCAAGAAAATTTCCGACCAGCACAAGAAGGGGCGGTCCGATTAGTCCAAACACCGTAACAAGGAGAATGTTTCTGTCAAAAGCAGGATTGACAAGAAACTCGTCTCTCGGAAGCGAAACTCCCTGTGGTACGCCCAGCAACACGCCAAGGAGGAATGCGTTGAGGTTTGGGTTGCGAAGGTCAATCTTCATGCAATTTAACGTTTGACATGAGGGGCGGGTTAGGCGGCTCTTTGCACGTGGATGCTGGAGAGTGCATTGACCTTGCTCGCTATGCTGATTGACTACACGAACTGGACGGCCAGCTTGACATCTCTCGCCCAGGAGTAGCGCTCAAGGACAGACCGCACGATGGACCGAACCGACTGGACATAGCGCTCTTTCGCTTCGGGCGATGGCTCGACTTCACCGTTGGCGAGAGTGATTGCAACGATAACGCTGTTTTCTTGAGCGTTCACTGCTACGACAACGGCAAGTCGCTTGGCCCATGCGTTGGATTGCTCGTAGACGCTGCTCACGATTGCCTGCTTGATCCACTCTGCCCGAGTGGGTGAGTAGCTTGCGTCGAGGTCCGCCGCGCGAGCGGAGCAGAGCGCGAGCAGTGTGACCAGAATGAGGGTGCGACCGATGTTTCGCATATGGCTCCTTCAGCCGCCTAACGTTGGAGGTAACCGGACTTGCGCGGCTTTTTGCGCAAGGTCCGGTTGACCGAAGGGTTGGGCGTCATTTTGCAGCAACCCGGTAATGAGCGTTCGGCAACCACCATTCATCAAGAATTTGGCACGCTAACTCTTGGTAGGAGGATTGCTCATCGAACGCCAACGACTCAAGGAACCGGGTAATGAGCACTTCTTGCTCGGCGGACAATGAGGCAAGGCGCGGCGGCACACGATCAGGTGGGCGCAGGGAGCTTAACAGAGCGTCGACAACAAGATCGCCGTCTCGCTTGTGGCGGAGGGTGTACTCGACTAGGTGCGGTAAATAGTGTTTCCAGGAAGCGGCGTCCAAATACGCCATACCCCATGGGTAGTTCTCAAGGTAGGCATCAGAGATCGAATCGACAGATGGGTCAAATGGCAACGGTTGTGCGTAGTCATCGAGCTGATTGCCGCCGCGCAGCGTTACTGATGGGGTTGCCCCCGTCTCGGACGCAAAAGCGGCAAACATTTCGGTGACAAGTGATGATTGGCCCATGGATTAAGACGCCCAACGTTTGAAGTAAGCGGATGACGAAGGCAATCCGCGCTTGACTGAGTTGTTAGGGTGTGACTTTGACACGACGCCTCCGCAACATGAAGCCCAAACCAAGCGCGATCACAACAACTAGCGGAATTCCCCAAGATGCGGCC
>CAUPLI010000017.1:0-50029 GCA_963512175.1 uncultured Hylemonella sp.
CGGGCGTTGTTTGAGCGCAGCGAGTTTAGCCCGACCCCGCCCGATGCGAGCAGCGCAAGGTACCCCGCAGGGGCCCTGACTTCGGCTGCCCTTCTCTTTGGTGACTTTCTCTTGGGCACGCAAGAGAAAGTTACTGCCCTGCCGGGGGCACATCCCGGCAATGCCACGTCAAAAGAAAAGAACCGAGAAAACCAGGCCGGCACCGATAATCAGCCACATGACAAGCCCAGCCCACAAGCAAGAAGCCCAACTCAAAAAAACCGACCAGGAACTGCTCTTCAAAGGCATCGCCATCGCATTGATCGGCGCGGTCATCCTGCTGGGGCCCTACTTCGCCCGTTCGCCGGCCGTGCAGGAACTGCTGACGGGCGGTGCCGTGGTGGGCTGGTTCGCCCTGGTGCTGGGCGTGGCCTTTTTAGGCCAGTACTTCCTGCGTCGCCGCGCGCGCCGGTAAACCGAGCCGCGTGGGCGAGACGTACTGCTGGCGGAAGATCTCGAAGGGCATGGTGTCGGCCGCTTCGATGGCGCGTTGGTCTTCGAGCGACTTGCGCGCCATGGCCTCAAAACGCTGCTGCTGCTGCGGGGTCCAGGGCCGGGCCAGCAGGTCCTGCCTCGTCTGCTGCGAGCGGGCCCGCACGAAACGCAGGAAGGAGTTCTCGTGCCCGCTGGCCATTTCGGCCAGCACACGCGCGGAAGGCAGGGTTGAGGGGTCGGCTAGGCCGGCACGGGCCGAGGCCAAGGCTGCGCTGTAGTCGCTGCCACCATGCGCAGCATCCAGCGCACGCGCGATGGGCTCGCAGGCCTGCACCAGTTCGCTGCCCCAGTCTTTCAGCGTGACCGCCTGGCCACCGCGCAACAGCTGCAGGCCAGGCTCGCGCCCGCGCGCTGCGGTGAGGTGCTGGTTGCGGGCGAGTTCGGCGATTTCCTGCGGCGTGTCATTGGGGCTGTCGCTCTGCAGGCAGTGCAAGAGGAAGACATCCAGGAAACGCATGGTCTGCGCGTTGATGCCCACGGGCTCGAAGGGATCCAGGTCCATGAGACGCACTTCCACGTACTCCACACCGCGCTCGCGCAGCGCGTGCAGCGGGCGCTCGCCCTGGAAGATGGTGCGCTTGGGGCGGATGGTGCCGTAGAACTCGTTCTCGATCTGCAGCAGGCTGGTGGCCAGCTGGATGTAGTCGCCCCCCGGGTTCAAGACGCCCAGGGCTTCATAGGCCGGCCAGGGCCGCGTGAGCGCGTCGTGCAGCGATGCGGCGTAGCCTTCCAGGCTGTTGTAGCTCACGGCCAGCGAGGCCTGCGCGTCGCTCTGGTAACCCAGGCGCCCCATGCGCAGCGAGGTGCCGTGCGGCATGTACAGCGCCTTGCCGTCCAGCGACTGCAGCTCGTGCTGGCGGCCCTCGACGAAGCTGGAGCACACGGCCGGCGAGGCGCCGAAGAGGTAGAGCAGCAGGAAGGCGTGGCGGCGGAAGTTGCGGATCAGCGCGAAGTACTGCGCGTTGCTCACACCGGGCAGCGACCAGTTGTAGTGGATGCCGGAGATGGTCTGCATGCGCCGGCCGTAGCGATGGCCCAGGCCCATGCGGTAGACGCTCTTGGCGCGCCCGATGTTGGAGGAACCGTAACGCCCCAGTGGAATGGTCTCGTCGGTGGGCAGGCCGCAGGGCATGCTGGAGACCCAGAGCATCTCTTCCCCGGCCTCGCGCAGGGTGCGGTAGGTGTACTGGTGGGTTTCGGTGAGTTCGTCCAGGCAGGCCGACACGCCGGCGTGCACACCGGTGATGAGTTCGAGCTGGGACTCGGAATAGTCGGTGGTGATGTGCGGATGCGTGAGTGCCGAGCCCAATGCCAGGGGATGGGGCGTGAGCGCCAGCGCACCATCGGGCAGCGCGCGCAGGCTCTCCTTCTCGATGCCGCGGCGGATGCCCAGCAGGCGCTCGGGGGCCGGGAGAGTGAGGGCGACGGGGCTGCTCATGCGGGAGATCCTGAGGCTGTTCTATTTGTAGTCGGACCCGGAAGTTACCATGACGGGATAAACCCTGCTGCGCGGGGTCAAGACCCGTCGATTTCCCCGAATGAGCGACAGCCCGAGCACCGTCATCACCCCAGACCCGCTGGCCGAAACGCAAGCCATGTTTGCCACGCTGCAGCAACGCGCACAAGTCGCCGGCGTGACGCTGCGCAGCCCGCCGCCCCTGCCCACGGGCTGCTGCGGGCGGGGTTGCAATGGCTGCGTGTGGGAGGGGTTTTATGCGGCGGCGGCGTACTGGCGGGAAGAGGCTGAATTGCGGCTGCAAGATGAGGGCATCGTTTGAACCTCATCCTTCTCGCCGGTCTGGCCTACGGGCTTTTGAGCCTCGTCACCTACGCGGTCTACGCGCTGGACAAGGCAGCCGCCCGCAGGAACCGCCGCCGCGTCCCGGAACGCACGCTGCACCTGCTCGCCCTGCTGGGTGGCTGGCCCGGTGCGCTGCTGGCCCAACAACACTTGCGCCACAAATCCAGCAAGACCCGATTCCTCGCCGTGTTCTGGTTCACCGTATTGATCCATATCGCCGTCTTCGTGCTGCTGGTTTCCTTGCAGAACGACAACTGGCTGCGCTGAAAAGAGCACTCAGCCCTTACCCAGCATCGCCATCGCCCGCCCCACCTCATGCGTCCCCTGGGCGCTGCCGCTGCCGGGCACCGTTTCGCTGGTGCGGTCCAGCACTTCGGCCAGGTGCTGCTGCAGGCGCACGTCGGCGTTCTCGTCGATGCCGATCCACGCGCCCTGCGTCATGGTGATGTGGGCCGCCTCGACGCTACCCGCACCCGCACAGAGCGTGGTGCGCGTGGGCGCATCGGCACTGGCCAGCACCAGCATGGCAGGGACCACGGCCTCGGGCTGCAGGGCACGCAGCACTTCGGCAGGCATCAGGTCTTCGGTCATGCGCGTGGCGGCGGTGGGGGCGAGGCAGTTGACGCGGATGTCGTTCTTGGCGCCTTCGAGCGAAAGGGTCTGCATCAGCCCCACCAGGGCCAGCTTGGCCGCGCCGTAGTTGGACTGGCCGAAGTTGCCGTAGAGGCCGCTGGACGACGTGGTCATCACGATGCGGCCGTATTTCTGCGCCGTCATGTGGGGCCACACGGCCTTGCAGCAATGCACGGCGCCCATGAGGTGCACGTCCAGCACCAGGCGGAAGTCGGCCAACTCCATCTTGGCGAAGGTCTTGTCGCGCAGGATGCCGGCGTTGTTGACCAGGATGTCCACGCGGCCCCAGGTGTCCATCGCCTGCTGCACCATGGCCAGCACGGCCTCGTAGTCGGTGACGGACGCGGCGTTCGCGATGGCCTCGCCGCCGGCGGCGCGGATCTCGTTCACCACCTGCTGCGCGGCGCTGGCCGAACCGCCCGAGCCGTCACGGGCGCCGCCCAGGTCGTTCACCACCACCTTGGCGCCGCGTTGGGCCAGGGCCAGCGCATGCTGGCGGCCCAGGCCGCCACCGGCCCCGGTCACGATGGCCACCCGGCCTTTGAAGTCGATCATGCTGTCTCCTTGTTGACTAATTGATATGTGCTCAAATCTTATCGGACGAACAAGCCCTTCCCCGTCCCCGAATCGACAACCATGGAACTGAACCGTACCCTCATCGAAACCCCGCCACGCGATGCGGCCACCGTGGTCATGCTGCGCGACGCGCCCGGCGGGCTGGAGGTCTTCCTGCTCAAGCGGCACAGCGCCTCGGATGTGCTGGGCGGGGCTTATGTGTTTCCGGGCGGCAAGATCGACGCCGAAGACGCCGCGCTCATTCCCCAGCTGGACCAGCCCCTGGCCGCGCTGCACGGCGCACTGGGCGAACCCGAAACGGCGGCCGAACTGGCCGCCAGCTGTTACGTGGCGGCGCTGCGCGAGGCTTTCGAGGAATCGGGTGTGCTGTACGCGCACGGCGCCAGCGCCGATCAGGTGGCCCAGGCCACCGCCCTGCTGCGTGAGGGCCATGGTTTTGCCGAGTTGCTGCTGCAGCTGGGCCTGAAGCTCGACACCCGCAGCGTGCTGCCCTGGTCACGTTGGGTCACGCCCAGGATGGCCTCGGTCAGTAGCAAGCGTTTCGACACGCGTTTTTTCGTGGCCGCCGTGCCCGCGGTGCAGACCGCGCGCCACGACAACCACGAGACGACCGAGAGCGTGTGGGTGGCACCGCGCGCTGCACTGGAGCAGTACCGCGACAGCATCATCGACCTGGCACCACCGCAGATCATGAGCCTGGCGCATCTGGCGCGCCACACCAGCGTGGCCGGCGTGCTGGCCGAAGCCCGGGGCAAAGCCCCCGCCCTGGTGCAGCCCGAGCCCTACGACGACGAGAACGGCGTGCGCGTGCTCTGTTATCCCGGTGACCCGCGCCACAGCGTGGGCGTACGCGCCCTGCCCGGCCCCACGCGCCTGCGCTACAGCGGCAAGCGCTTCCAGCCCGAAGAGGGCTTCGAATCCCTCTTCCGCTGATTCAGGAATTGGCGCGGCGTTTGAGCCAGCGCATCAGCCCCCCCACCATCGGCAGCTTCTCGTAGAGCTCCTCGGCCGCATCCCAGTAGTCGCGGTGCGAGCGGATGCGCCCGTCCTGCGCCAGGCGCAGGTGCGTGGCGCCGCGGATGGTCTGCAGCTGGCCGGTCTTGAAGTTGCGGAAACGGAAATGGAAATCCCAGCTCAGGAAGACCTGCTCGCCCTCGACCACGCGGGCGGTGACGACGAAGCGCGGCTCGTCCAGCGTCTGGTACATGTGCTGGAAGATGCGCTGGATGGCCGGTATGCCCCGCACCTCGTTGAACGGGTCCTTGAAGTAGGCGTCTTCGGTGTAGAACTGGCTGAAGCGCTCGATCCCCTGGGGCGTCAGCGTTTCGAAGAAGACAGCGATTTTCTCGACGGCGTGGGACACGGGATCAGGCTCCGGTGAATTTTCTGATGAGAGGAAAGTAGAGACGATAAGGCAGCAGGCGCATGAACTTGAGCCAGCGCGTGAAGCGTTTGGGGAAATGCAATTCGAAGTCGCCGCGTGCCCAGCCCGCCAGCATCTCGCGCGCCGCGACCTCAGGGGTGATGAGGGCCGGCATCCTGAAATCGTTCTGCGCGGTCAGCGGCGTTTCGACAAAACCGGGGTTGACCACGCTCACGCCCAGGCCCAGGGCCCCCAGGTCCAGATAAAGGGCTTCGGCCAGGTTGATGAGGGCGGCCTTGGTCGGCCCGTAGGCCAGGCTTTTGGGCAGGCCGCGAAAACCCGCCACGCTGCTGACCAGGCTCAGGTGCCCGCCCTGCCCGCGCGCGGCCTGCTGCTTCAGGTGGGGCAACACGGCCTCCAGCAGGTAGAGCGCGCCCACATAGTTGACCTGCTCATGGCGCAGCATTTCCTCCAGGCTGTAGGCCCGGGCATCAACGGGCAGGTAATAACCGGCGCAGTACAGCACCAGGTCCAGCGGGCCGCGCTCGGTGACAGCGTCGCTGGCCAGCTGCAGGGCGCGGCGGTCCGTGACATCCAGCGCCAGCGCCACGGCGCGCGGCCGGCCCTGGGCATCGGCCTGCGGATGCGCGGCCACCCAGGCCTCCAGCAGCGCCGCCTTGCGCGCCGACACGAACACCGTGGCGCCTTGTGCGTGGAGCAGGTCGGCGCAGGCCTGGCCGATGCCGCTGGAGGCACCGACCAGCCAGACCGTCTTGCCGGCCCAGTCGCGCAGGGGAGGATTGAGGGACATCAGCCACGCCTCGTGAAGGACAGCGTGACTTCACCCAGCGTCACACCCCATTTGCTCATGGTGGCGCGGTTGAGCATGACCCGGTCGTTCATCTGGTACATCCAGTCCTCGAAATGCACGACGATGTTGCGCCCGTCCACCGGCAGGTCGAGGTTGTAGGCCCAGTAGAAGGCGTTGCCGCGTTCCTCGCCATGGGCCTCGCCCACCACGTCGCCGGCGGTGCCGACGTAACGCCCCTGGGTCCCCACCCCGGGCTGGCGGCGCAGCGTCCAGACGCGCTTTTGCGTCGTGCCATCGGAGTAGCTGAAGTCCTCGTCGAGCACGCCGACCTCGCGGCCACTCTCACCGCTCCAGCTGCAGTTCATGACCACGGTGAAGCGTTTGACGACCTTGCCCGAGCGGTCGGTGAAGACGCCGTAGGCATCCACCGTGCCGTTGAAATAACGGCGCAGGTCGAGTTGCGGTTTCTCGTTGGCGTAATCGGCCACGGTGGGCGAGGCGCAGCCGGCCAGGGTGGTGGCGCCGAGCGCAGTGGCACCGGTGAGCAGCAGACGACGTTTCATGGTGAGCCTTTGCGATGAATGAAAAAGGAATACAGCAGGCCGCCCGCCGCCAGCTTGAGCACACAGGGCAGCAGGCAGTAGGCGGCGGTGAGCGCCTGCAGCGCCTGGGGCTCGCGCGCGCCGGGCGCGTAGCCATACAGACCCAGCAGAGGCAGGGCCAGGCCGGCGGCCAGGGCGAGGTTGAGTTTGGTGGCGAAGTTCCACCAGCCGTAATAGGCGCCTTGCGTGCGGCCCAGATCGCCGGCCCGCGCAATCAGGCCGGCCAGCATGGCGCCGGGCATCACGAGATCCGCACCCAAAGCGGCACCCGAGAGCACGCAGATGGCGATGAAAGGCCAGGCATCACCCTCGCCCAGCGTGCTGGCCCAGACGAACACAAACACGGCCAGCACCATGCCGCCCAGCCAGCAACGCGCCAGGCCGAAGCGGCGCACCGCGGCCAGCCACAGGGGCATGGACAGCGCGGCACTTAAAAAGTAGCTGCCGAGAAAGAGTGGTTCCATGCGGGTGGGGGCCTGCAGGCGGTCCTGCACGAAAAAAAGCACCAGCGTGGCCGGTACCGCGCTGGCAATGCCGTTGAGCATGAACACGGCGAGCAGGCGACGAAAGGGCGCGCGCTGCCAGGGCTGCCACAGATCACCGGCCTCGGCCGCCGTGCCGGTGAGAGCATCGGCCGCGGGGCGCGGCCCCGCACGCCAGGCCAGCCAGCCCAGGCCCAGCGCCAACCAGAACAGGCCCACCATGGCCTCCAGCCCCCACAGCACGGGCGCCACCGACGCCAGTAGCACACCGACCAGGCCCAACCCTTCGCGCCAGGCCACCAGGCGGCTCTGGCGCAAGGCGTCTCCCCCGAGCAAGGCACCCCAGGCTTGGTGCGAGAGGGTCACCGCGCTGAAGCTGGCGTAGGTGAGCATCAGCAAGGCGGTGCTCACGATGAGCAGGCCGCTGCCACTGCGCAGGGGCGGGAAGAAAAGCAAGGCGAAACCGGCACCCATCAATACGCAGGCCGCGGCGGCCCAGGCCAGCAAGGTCGATGAGGAGCGACGATAGAGCCCGTCACTCAGACGGCCCAGCAAGGGATCGATCAGTGCGTCGGCCAGGCGCGTGGTCAGCAGCAATGCGCCCAAGGTGGCCAGCGGCACACCGAACTCGCGCGCGTAGTGGTTGGGCAGCAGCACATAGAGCGGCAGCGCCACGAAAGCCAGCGGCAGGCCCATGAAGCCATAGCGCCAGGCTTGCGCGACGGAGAGTGTGGCGGCGGCCGTCATGCAAGCATGCCGTTCAGCGGACGCCCGCGGACTGGCCCAGCAGGGCCAGCCTCAAGCCGGGTGCCGAAGTCTGCTCCGACAGCCAGATGCCGAAGAACAGGCGCGCGAACTCAGGGTCAGCGATCTCGCCGGTGGGCTTGCCATTGGCGTAGAACTGCGCGCCGCGGCCCGGCAGGTTCACGCCGGTCAGGCGGTCGCCCGTGCTCACGTCCGGAAAGACCGCCACCATGGCCTGCAGCCAGGCTTGCGCCTGCGCCTCGCTGAAGGAACCGACACGACGCATCTCGGCTATGGAACGCTGGGCGATGTCGCGCCCCTTGAAGTCGCGCCGGTAGTGCAACTCCAGCGCATAACGCTGGCGCGGCAGGGCCGCGGCATCGAAACCGGGCTCGACCCACAGGCTGGCCTGGTAGACGTCGAAGCCCCACCAGGTGTACAGACCACTGCCAGCCTGGCGCGGCTGCACCAGCAGGGGCGAGGCGACGCGCGCCGGTGGCGGCACGATCTCGGCCAGCGCCGGCGCGGCGGCCAGCAGCAGGACAAGCCTGATGATCGTTGCTACGCTTTTTGTAGCGTGAACTGCATCACGTCGATATTGGCTTCGTCGAAGGCCGCTTCGCAATAGGCGAGATAGAACTCCCATAGATGCATGAACCTTTCGTCAAATCCGAGTTGCAGGATGCGGCTGCGCTCCGCCAGGAACTGGCGGCGCCAGCGACGCAGGGTTTCGGCGTAGTCGGGGCCGAAGGACAGTTCGTCCACTACCTTCAGGCCGGCCGCCTGCGCTTGGCGGCGGAACTCGGCCGGGCACGGCAGGCAGCCGCCGGGGAAGATGTACTGCTGGATGAAATCGGTCGAGTGGAGGTAGCGCTCGAACAGGTGGTCGTCGATGACGATGCTCTGCACGCAGGCACGGCCACCGGTCTTGAGCAGGCGCGCCACGCTCTGGAAGTAGATCGGCCAGTATTCCTGGCCAACGGCCTCGACCATCTCGATGGAGCAGATCGCGTCATACGGGCCGTCGTTGATGTCGCGGTAGTCCTGCAGGCGCAGGCCGGCGCGCGCGGCCGCCTCGGCACCGAGTTTTCTCATGCGCTCCTGGCCCCAGCCCAGTTGCTCGGTGCTCAGCGTCACGCCGGTCAGCGAGGCCTGGAATTCGGTGACGGCCATCTCGGCCAGCGCACCCCAGCCACAGCCGATCTCCAGCACGCGGTCACCCGGCTGCACCCCGGCCAGGCGCAGCGCGCGCCGCACCTTGGCCTGCTGGGCGGCGACCATGTCGCCGCCCATATTGCCCTCGAACCAGGCCGAGGAGTAGTTCATGGTCTCGTCCAGCCACAGGCGGTAGAAGGCATTGCCCAGGTCGTAGTGGGCGTGGATGTTCTTGCGGCTGTTGGTCCTGGTGTTGCGGTGGAAGAGATGGCGCAGGCGGTAGAACAGGCTGCCCAGCCAGCTGCCATAGATCACGTCCTCCAGGTCCTGGCGGTTGCGTATGAACAGGCGCAACAGTGCGGCCAGGTCGGAGGTCGTCCACTGGCCCGCCATATAACTCTCGGCAAAGCCGATGTCACCGGACTTGAGCGTGGCGCCGAACACGGCCCAGTCATGCAGCACCAGGCTGGCATGGGGAGCGTCGCCGTGGCCGTAGCGCAGCTGCGTGCCATCAGGCAGTTGCAGGCTCAGCGTGCCGTGCCGCAGTCGTTCGAGCAGGCGCAGGACCGAACGGGCACTGGCGGGAGTGCTGCGCGGCAGCACGAGGCGGGGGGCAGTGGTGGTGTTCATGGCAATGTCAGCTGGAAAAGGAACGGGTAACGAAATCGGCCGGCGGCGCCGGCTTGCGGAAGAAGGGCACGCGCTTGAGCCACAGGCGCAGGGCCTGCCAGTGGATATGGGCGATCAGCGCCAGCGTCATGGCCGGCTGGCGCCACAGCACACGGCGCGCGCTGGGCGCGGTATAGGGCTGCAGCACGCCGCTGACACTGGTCTGCAGCAACAGGCCCTGGGCATCCAGAAGGTCGACGCAGGCCACGATGCGCTCCATGCCGTCGCGCTCGGTGCGCATGAAACGGAAGCGGTACTCGCCTTCCACGCGGCAAAAGGGCGAGACGTGGAAAGACTTGCTGGCGCGTTGCTCGCGGCCGTAGCTGGGCGCATCGAGCAGGTAGCAGTGGCGCTCGCCAAAGGTGTTGTTGACCTCGGCCACGATGGCGCGCAGCGTGCCGTCGGCGCGGTGGCAGTACCAGAAGCTCACCGGCTTGAAGGCGTAACCCAGCACCCGCGGGTAGCAGTGCAGCCAGACCTCGCCGTCGGCATCCGCTATGCCTTCACTCTGCAGCAGATCCTCCATCCAGCCCAGGGCCCCACCCTGCGCAGCGCTGCGGCCGTCACCGTGGTCGCTGTCATGGAAGCTGAGCCAGCCGGCGCGGTTGTGCGCCAGCTCGCCGGCACCAAACCGGCGCATGCTGCGCAGCGGCAGCATGAGGAAGAAGGTGGGATAGGCAAAAACGTGGCGCGCCGGGCGCAGGCGCGTGTGGCGCACCTGGCCGCTGCCGATCAGGGGCACGCCGGGCTGGCTCATGCGGCTTCCCGGTAGGCCAGCAGGGTCAGCAACTGCTGCGCCACGCCCAGGCCGGACTTGAGCCCGTCCTCGTGGAAACCATAACCGGTCCAGGCCCCGGCGTACCAGGTGCGCTGGCGGCCCTGCAGCCTGGGCAGTTCCTTTTGGGCGGCGATGGCGCCCAGGTCGAACACCGGGTGCGCGTAGTCGTAGTCGCCCAGCACATGCTGCGGCGCGATCTCGCGCAGCGGGTTGAGGCTGACCACCACCGGCTGCTCGAAAGGCAGGGGCTGCAGCTGGTTGAGCAGGTAGTGCAGGCAGACCCGGCTGCTTTCCTGCACGGTGGCCGGGGCGCGTTCGTAATTCCAGGCGGCCCAGGCCAGGCGCCGCTCGGGCAGCACCGAGGCATCGGTGTGCAGCACGGCGCGGTTGGCCTGGTAGCGCACGGCACCCAGCACACGGCGCTCCTCGGCCGAGGGGTGGCGCAGCAGGGCCAGGGCCTGATCGGAGTGGGTGGCCAGCACGACCTGGTCGAAACGCTGGGCGCCCTGGTCGGTGGTGAGCGTCACACCGTGGTCGTCACGCTCGATGGCGCGCACCGGCGTGTTCAGGCGCTTGTCGGGGATGCGGGCCACGATCTTCTCGACGTAACGCCGCGCGCCACCGGCCACCGTCCACCACTGCGGCCGGTCGTTCACCTGGATCAGGCCGTGGTTGTGGCAGAAGCGGATCATGGTGGCCACGGGGAACTCGAGCATCTGCGCCGTCGGACAGCTCCAGATGCAGGCCATCATGGGCAGGAAGTACCAGTCGCGGAATTCGGCGCTGAAGCGCTGCTCGTCCAGCCACTCGCCCAGGGGCTGGGCCAACTGCGCGTCGGCCCCGGCCTCGGCCAGGGTCGTGGCCAGCTGGTTGAAGCGCAGCACCTCGCGCAGCATGCGCAGGAAACGCCAGTTCAGCAGATTGCGGCGCTGGGCGAAGACGGCATTGAGATTGGCACCGTTCCACTCCAGCCGGCGGCCCCCGGGGTCCCCGGCCTGCACCGAGAAGGACATGTCGGTCCTGGCCGTGGGGATGTCCAGCTCGCCGAACAGGCGGATCAGATTGGGATAGGTGCGCTCGTTGAAGACCAGGAAACCGGTGTCCACGCCCCAGGTGACGGGCCCCTGGCGGGTGGGCAGGGTCACGTCCACCGTATGGGTGTGGCCGCCAAAATAGTCACCCGCCTCGAACAGGGTCAGCTCGGCGTGGCTCTGCAGGGCGTGGGCCACGGCCAGGCCGGAGATGCCGGAACCGACAATGGCGACCTTCATGCGCAGGCTCCTGCCCAGGGGCAAGCGTCCCCGGCACCTGATCTGCTTGATCTGCTTTGAACATCGATTTTCATATTTGACATGGACAAACTATCCAATAAACCGTTAATATCGCGTTGATACGGAAGATTATCCTTGTTTGTCCTAGACAAAAACCATGATCGTGAAAGACCATACTGAAGAGTCGGGCATAGGGGCGGCGACGGCCGGGCCACTGCCCGGCCACGCCCTGCCGATCGCCGCGGTGGAGCGAGACACCGGTCTTTCCAAGGACACGCTGCGCGTCTGGGAACGCCGTTATGGCTTCCCGCAGCCCGTGCGCGACGCCTTCGACGAGCGCCTCTACCCGCCCGAGCAGGTCGAGCGCCTGCGCCTGGTCGCACGGCTGCTGGGCGCCGGCCAGCGCCCCGGCCGCGTGGTGCCCCTGCCGCTGGCCGAGTTGCAGCAACTGCTGCAGGAGTCCGCCCCGGTCCATACCAGTGCGCCGGCCAGCCCCGAGCTGCAGGCCATCCTGGCGCTGGTGCGCCGCCACGAGGTGATGGAGTTGCGCCGCACGCTGAACCAGGCCGTGCTGCGCCTGGGCCTGGGCCGCTTCCTGACCGAGCTGCTGGCGCCGCTGAACGTGCAGGTGGGCGAGGCCTGGGTGCGCGGCGAGATCCAGGTGTTCGAGGAACACATGTACACCGAGAGCGTGATCGCCGTGCTGCGCAGCGCGCTGGGCAGCATGGCCTCCATGCCGCGGCCGGGCCGGCCGCGCGTGCTGCTGGCCACGTTCCCGCAGGAATCCCATGTGCTGGGCCTGCTGATGGCCGAGATCGCGCTGGTGCTGGAAGGCTGCGAATGCGTGTCGCTGGGTGCGCAGACGCCCGTGGCCGAGATCGTGCGGGCGGCGCAGGCCAACCGTGCCCAGGTGGTGGGCCTGAGTTTCAGCCCCTCCTTCAATGCGCAGCTGCTGCAGCGCGGCCTGCAGGACCTGCGCAGCCGGCTACCGGCCGACGTGGACATCTGGGCGGGCGGCAGCCACCCGGTACTTCAAAGGCGCGCGCCGCAAGGCGTGACACCGGTGGCACAGCTGGAGGACATCGGCCGACTGCTGGCCCTGTGGAGCGCGGGCCAGCCGCAGCCGGCGGCCTGAGGAACTCAGGCCGCGCTGTCGCGCTTTTTCAGGTCGGCCAGCATGAGGCTGGACTCGCCCAGACGGGCCGCCAGGATACGCGCGATGTTGCGGTAGATGGCCGAAGCGCTCTCGGGGTTGGCATCGATGAGTTCGCGGTAGAAGCGCATGGCCACCAGCGGGCCGGTGGCACGCACCGCGGCCGAGCGCACATCGTTGCCCACCAGGGCCATCTCGCCGAAGCACTCGCCCGGGCCCAGGCGCGCCAGTTCAACAGGCTTGCCGTCGCGCATTTTCTCGACCACCACGTCGCCGGCAATCAGCACATAAAAGGAGTTGCCCATGTCGCCTTCGCGAAACACCGCTTCGCCGGCCTGCACCGTGAAATGCTCGCCGGTGGCCAGCGTGGCCAGCAGGCAGGGCTGGCTCATGCCGGCGAAGATCGGGACCTTCTGCGCAATCTTCTGGATGATGGCCGGGTCGAGCTTGAGCGCCGGCGCAGCGCGCTGGGGCAACACCTCGGCACGCACCCGCTCGGCGATGTTCTGGACGATGGCTGGATCGATGCCCATGTTCTTGTGTCCCCTGTGGTGTATCGCCTGCTGGCGGTACATCGCACATCTTACACAGCGGCGAAGGCGGCGGCACGCCCCGGCGTGGCATTTTGCGCACGATTGCACAGAAGACCGGGCATCCCCATAATGGCCGCGATGAAGCCCGTACCCGAGGCACCGCCGGCCGTGCTGGACGTGGAAGCGTCCGGCTTCGGCCGTCTGAGCTATCCCATCGAAGTCGGCTATGCGCTGCCCGACGGCCATGTGTTCTGCACCCTGATCCGTCCCGAGCCGCAGTGGACCCACTGGGATCCGCAGGCCGAACAGCTGCACCACATCCCCCGCCCCGCGCTGCTGAGCCGGGGCCGTCCGGCAGCCGAAGTGGCCAGCCTGCTGAACCAGCAGCTGGCAGGGCGCACCGTCTATTCCGACGGCTGGAACCACGACTACACCTGGCTGGCCCTGCTCTTCGACGTGGCCGGCCTGCAGCCGCGTTTCCGGCTGGAGAACCTGCGTGCCCTGCTGCAGGAGGACGAGGCCGAGCGCTGGCACGCCGTCAAGCTGCAGATCGCCGGTGAACGCGGGGCCCAGCGTCACCGCGCCAGCGCCGACGCCCGGCTGCTGCAACTGACCCTGCAGCGCGTGCGCCAGGGCGCCACCCTGCCGTCCTGAAGGCCCTTGGCCCGTATACTTGATGCCTATCAGGACGGTCCCCAAGGCAGCTACAGGCAAGGGATGGGCCGGCGATAATAAGCACACTGCACATCACCCAAGATCCCGCTCGCATGGCCGTCCTCACCATCGTCTTTGCCGACCTGACCGGAAGTACCGGGCTGTTCGAGGCATTGGGCAATGCCAGGGCGGCCGAAGTGGTGACCCGCACCACGCACTGGATCGGCAAGACCTTCCAGGCACGCGGCGGTCGTGTCATCAAGTACCTGGGCGACGGCGTGCTGGCTTCCTTTTCCGACAACCAGGCCGCCGTGCTGTCCATGGTCGAGATGCAGCGCCTGCAGCGCGAGCGCAACAGCAGCCTGCCCGGCATGAGCAAGATGCAGGTCAAGGTGGGCCTGGCCCGGGGCGAGGTGGTGGAACAGGACGGCGACTGCTTCGGTGACGCCGTCAACATGGCCTCGCGCCTGAGCGACCTGTCGGGCGCCGAACAGATCTTTGCGTCCGAGAGCGTCATCGAGGCGCTGTACAACGACGGCGACATCAATTACCGCAACCTCGGGCCCATGGACATCCGGGGCAAGAGCGAGCCCATCACCGTCTACCGCATCGACTGGCAGCGCGAGACCACCTCCGAGATCATGACCATGCAGGCCGGCCTGGAGACGGTCGGCGCGCCCAGCAGCCGCCTGCCCAGCACCATCGAGCTGACCTGGCGCGAGCACAACATCCTGTTCGAGGCCATGGACATGCCGGTCTTCCTGGGCCGCGGCAACGACGCCCAGTTTGCCGTGCTCGACCCGCGCGTCTCGCGCCTGCACGCCCGCCTGGACCGCCGCGGCGAACTGTTCGTGCTCTCGGACATCAGCAGCTACGGCACCTGGGTGCGCTTTGCCGGCTCCTCGGCCGTGATCTCCCTGCGACGCCAGGAATGCGTGCTGCTGGACAAGGGCGAGATGGCGCTGGGGGCCTCCTTCGACGACCCGACCGCCCCGGTCGTCAGCTTCTGGTTCACCAACAAGAACAACTGAACAGCGTGGACGAGTCCTCGCCATGACCCGCCGGGCCCTCCCCAAGCTGATCGACGATCTGCGCGCCTACCAGGCCGAACTGGAGGCGCAGAACAGCGCGCTCGAATTCAGCCGCATCGCCGCCGAGGGCGCCTCCGAACGTTTCGAATCCCTGTTCTCCAACGTCCCCCTGGGGCTGATGGTGGTGGACGAATTCGGCATGGTGGAACAGAGCAACGCCATGGCGCTCAAGCTGTTCCGGCCCAAGGAATCCGACCCCCCGCTGAACTTCCTGCTGCCCCTGGTCACACCCGATCACGTGGAGCGCGTGCAGCACGCCCTGGACGAAGCCAAGCTGCGGGGCCACAGCGACACCAACGAGGTGGTGTTCTCCAGCGGCCTGGAGGCGCGCTTCACCGGTGACCTGCACATCGCGCGCATCCAGTATTCGCAGGACCGCGGCCTGACCCATTTCATCTGCGCCGTGATCGACCAGGGCCCGCTGCTGACCGAGCGGCGCGCGCTGCAGGAACGCCGCCGCGCCCTGCAGGAAAGCGCCCTGGCCCTGCAGCAAACCAACGAGGAGCTGCGCCTGAGCGAAAACCGCCTGGCCGCCATCATCAACTCCTCGCTCGACGCCATCATCTGCGTCGACGGCGAGCAGCGCATCACCGTCTTCAACCCGGCTGCCGCCACGCTCTTTCATTGCCCGCCCGAGCAGGCGCTCAAGACCTCGCTGGGGCGTTTCCTGCCCGAGGCCATCGACGCGATCGCCGCCACCCGCCTCTCGACCCAGGCCACGCTGGGCGAAGTCATCGGCCGCACCGTCGAAGGTCGCCCCCTGATGCTCGAAGTCAGCGTCTCGCGCGAACGCCAGCCCGAAGGCGACGGCGACATCACCACCGTCTTCGCCCGCGACCTGACGACACGCCGCGAGATGGAAGTGCAGCGCAACATCCTCGAAGCCCAGCTGCGCGAGGCGCACAAGATGCAGGCCATCGGCACCATGGCCGGCGGCATCGCGCACGACTTCAACAACATCCTGGGCGCCATCCTGGGCAACGTCACGCTGGCCCGCCAGGACGCCGGCGCCGATTCGCCGGTGCAGGTCTGCCTGACCGAAGTCGAAAAGGCCGGTCGCCGCGGGCGTGACCTGGTGCGCCAGATCCTGACCTTCAGCCGCAACGAGCCGCCCAAGCGCCACCCCATCCAGCTGGTCGAGGTGGTGCAGGAGTCGGTGCGCCTCATGAAGGTGACCCTGCCGCCCACGGTGGACCTGCAGGTGCGCCTGCGCGAGACGCCGGCCGTGCTGGCCGACGCGACCCAGGTCGAGCAGGCCCTGATCAACCTGTGCACCAACGCCATCCACGCCATCGGCAACGCGCGCGGCACGGTCAGCATCGAACTCGACAGCACCCACCCCGACATGCTGGAGTGCCAGCGCCTGGGACTGGCCGAAGGCCCCTACGTGACCCTGGCCGTGCGCGACAGCGGCAGCGGCATGGAAGCCGAGACCCTGCAGCGCATCTTCGAGCCCTTCTTCACCACCAAGCCCGTGGGCCAGGGCACGGGCCTGGGCCTGGCCGTGGTGCACGGCGTGATGCGCACGCACCTGGGCACGGTGGACGTGAGCAGCTCACCCGGCAGCGGCAGCGAGTTCACGCTCTATTTCCCCGCGGCCGAGGCCGACGTCCCCTCGGTCCCGGCCGAGCCCACGCGCCTGCAGACGGCCATGGGCTTCGGCCGCCACGTGATGTACGTCGATGACGACCAGGCCCTGGCCTTCCTGGTCGAGCGCGTGCTGGTGCGGCGTGGCTTCAAGGTCAGCGCCTACACCGACCCGCAGGCCGCACTGGCCGCCTTGCGCGCGCAGCCCGAAGACTACGACCTGCTGGTGACCGACTACAACATGCCGGGCTACAGCGGCGTCGACCTGCTCAAGGACGCGCACCGCATCCGGCCCAAGCTGCCCATGGCGCTGGCCTCGGGTTACATCACACCCGAGATCGAGGCCAGCGCGCTGGAAGCCGGTGCCCGCGCCCTGATCCACAAGCCCAACGACGTCTCCGAGCTGTGCGACACCGTGCAGCGCCTCATTCAGGGTGAACCCGGTCGCTAACTCAAGCGCCGGCATCGCATGCCTGCACGCCGACGCCGCGCTGCTGGTGCTGGACAAGCCCGCCGGCCTGCTCTCGGTGCCCGGGCGCGGCGCCGACAAGCAGGACTGCGCCAGCACCCGCGCGCAGGCCTTGTGGCCCGACGCGCTGATCGTGCACCGGCTGGACATGGCCACCTCGGGCCTGCTGCTGATGGCGCGCGGCACGGCCATGCAGCGCACGCTGGGCATGGCCTTCGAATCACGCTCGGTCCGCAAACGCTACGTGGCGCTGGTCGCCGGCCACGTGCCGCCCCCGGCCGCCGGCTGGGGCGAGATCGACCTGCCGCTCATGAGCGACTGGCCGAACCGGCCCCGGCAGATGGTGGATGCGCGCGGCAAACCCAGCCAGACGCGCTGGCGCGTGCTGACGCACGAGCACGATGCCCAGGGCCGGCTGCAGACCCGGCTGGAACTGGAGCCGGTGACGGGCCGCACGCACCAGCTGCGCGTGCACCTGCAGGCCATCGGCCACCCCATCCTGGGCGACGCCCTCTATGCGGATGCCGACACCCAGGCGCGTAACCCGCGCCTGCAACTGCACGCCTGCGAGCTGGCGCTCACCCACCCCCTCACGGGCGAGGCCCTGCACTGGCACAGCCCGCCCCCCTTCTGATTTGCACGGAGAACCTCATGGCCGACACCCATCTCTACATCCTCACCGGCGCCTCGCGCGGCATGGGTCTGGCCATGGCCCGGCAGTTGCTGGCGCCCGGCCACACCCTGCTGTGCATCTCTCGCCAGGAAAACGCAGGGCTGGCCGCGCAGGCGGCACAGGCCGGCTGCAAGCTGGAACAGTGGCCGCTGGACCTTGCGCACAGCCGCGAAGCCGCAGCGATGTTGCGCCAGTGGCTGGGCAAGCCGGGGCCCCGCCCCGCCAGCGCCACGCTGATCAACAACGCCGGCACGATCCCGCGCATTGCCCCGCTGTCGGACATCGCCCCCGACGACCTGGCCCAGGCCCTGCGCGTGGACCTGGAAGCGCCCATGGCGCTCAGCGCCACCTTCCTGGCCGCCACCGAAGGCTGGGGCGTGCCGCGCCGCGTCCTCAACATCTCCTCGGGCCTGGGCCGCAGGCCCATGGCCTCGCAGGCCGTCTATTGCGCCGCCAAGGCCGGGATGGACCACTACACCCGCTGCCTGGCGCTGGAAGAGGCGCACAAGCCCCAGGGTGCCCAGGTCTGCTCGCTGGCCCCCGGCGTGATCGACACCGACATGCAGGTCCAGCTGCGCGGCGCCGATGCCGCGGCTTTCCCGGACCGCGCGCGTTTTGAGCAGCTCAAGAGCGGCGGCCAGCTCGACAGCCCCGAGGCCGCGGCGCGCAAGGTGCTGGCCTACCTGGCCCGCAGCGATTTCGGCAGCGAGCCGGTTGCGGATATCCGCGGCTAATGCAGCGTCAGCACGGGGATGGTGGTGTGCGCCAGCACGCGCTGCGTCTGGCTGCCCACGAAGAGGCGCTCCATCAGCCCCATGCCGTGCGTGCCCATGACGATGAGATCGGCGCCGCTTTGCTGTGCCGCATCCAGGATGGCGCGGTAGACGATCTTCTGCTCGCGTATGAGCAGACGTTCGCAGGGCACGCCGGCCGCGCGCGCCACCGCCTCGGCCTGCTCCAGCCAGTAATTGGCCGCCTGCAGGCCAGGCACCTCCTGGGGTTCGTCATGGGGCCGGTAGCCGCTGGCCATGATGCCGGCCGGAAAGTGTTCGAGCGCGGTCATCACCGTGACCCGGGCCCCCAGGCGCTGGGCCAGCTCGACGCCGCGCGCCACCGCGCGCATGGCCGGATCGGAACCATCGGTGGGCAACAGGATGTGCTGAAACATGGAAACCTCCTGGTCGAAGCAAGTACACCCCCACTTTAGACCGGCTATTGCGCGCCGACTTGATCCGTATCAAGATTCAGGCCCACCCGGCCGGCCGCTTTGGCGGCACACTGGACCCCCCGCAACGCGACGACCATGACACCCCCCAAGCAACGCAGCCTGGCCGCCAAACTGACGCTGGCCGCCACCCCCTTCCTGCTGCTGGCCCTGCTGGCCACGGCGGCCACGCTGTGGGTGTCCTGGCAGCTCGACGGTGGCGCCGCCGCCGTCAACGAGGCCGGGCGCATGCGCATGCAGGCCTACCGCATGGCGCTCACGCTGAGCACCGGCCAGGCCAGCGAAGTGCCGCCCCTGGTGCAGGAATTCGAAAGCAGCCTGGCCGTGCTGCGCCACGGCGACCCCGAGCGCCCGCTCTTCGTGCCCTGGGACGAGACCGTGCAGGCACGCTTCGCCGTGATCGAGGAGGACTGGGCCGGTTTTCGCCACCTGCTGGTCGGCCCGGTCACGCCCGCGCAGCCGCAGCAGCTGCGTGAGCTGACCATCGCCTTCGTGACCCACATCGATGCTTTCGTGCATGGCATCGAAACCCACATCTCGCGCTGGACGGCCATCCTGCACCTGCTGCAGACCACGCTGATGGCCCTGGTCATCCTGGGCGCCGTCGTGCTGCTCTACGTGGGCCAGCTGCTGGTGCTCGAACCCGTGGGCCTGCTCAATCGCGCCATCGAGAAGATCCAGGGCGGTGACTTCGCCGCGCGCGTCGAGCGCGTCAGCAGCGACGAGTTCGGCACCCTGGCCGAAGGCTTCAACGACATGGCCGCGCACCTGCAGTCCATGTACCGGCACCTGGAAGCGAAGGTGGCCGAGAAAACCGCCGAGCTGGAAGAAAAGCGCGAGCGCCTGGAGAGCCTCTACGAAATCACCGCGCTGGTGGCGCGCAGCACCTCGCTGGACGAACTGGCCCAGGGTTTCGTGCGCAGCATCCAGCGCATCGCGCATGCCGACGGCGTGGCCCTGCGCTGGTCCGACCAGGCCAACCAGCGTTACCTCATGCTGGCCGCCCAGGGCCTGCCCGCCGACATGGTGGAAGCCGAGCACTGCATCCACAAGGGCGACTGCGATTGCGGCGCCAGCACGGCCACCGGCGCCGGCCTGCGCGTGATCCCCATCCACGCGCTGGGCGACACGCGCGACCGCCTGTGCGGGCAAGCCGGCTTCGAGTCGCTGGTCAACATCCCCGTGCGCCTGCACGAGCGCCTCATGGGCGAGGTGGACCTCTTCTTCCACGCCCGCACCGAACCCTCGGCCGCCGAGCGCTCGCTGCTGGATGCCCTGGCCAGCCACCTGGCCGGCGCCATGGAGAACCTGCGCCTGAACGCGCTGGACATGGAGGCCGCCGTCGCGCAGGAACGCCACCTGCTGGCGCGCGAGCTGCACGACTCCATCGCGCAGTCGCTCGCCTTCCTCAAGATCCAGGTACAGCTCATGCGCGACGCCCTGGCCGCGGGCGACCGCGAGGACATGGCCAAGGTGCTGGAGGAGATCGATGCCGGCGTGCGCGAAAGTTATGGCGACGTGCGTGAGCTGCTGTTGCACTTCCGCACCCGCACCAACACCGAAGACATCGAAACCGCGATCACCACCACCCTGCACAAGTTCGAGTTGCAGAGCGGCCTGAAGGCCCACCTGCAGATCCAGGGCCAGGGCCTGCCGCTGGCGCCCGACCTGCAGATCCAGGTGCTGCACATCGTGCAGGAGGCGCTCTCCAACGTGCGCAAGCACGCCCGCGCCTCGCAAGTCTGGCTCCATGTGCAGCAGCAGCCCGAGTGGCGCTTCGAGGTGCGCGACGACGGCAGCGGTTTCGACACCCGCGACGGCAGCATCGACGACAGCCACGTGGGCCTGCGCATCATGCGCGAGCGCGCCGAGCGCATCGGCGCGCGAGTCGAGGTCATCTCCACCCCGGGCGCCGGCACCTCCATGGTGCTGACCCTGCCGGCCCAGCTGGTCGCCGCCCGCGCGCCCGCGCCCACCCTCCCGCTACCCGGTCCCCTTGAACATGCAGCCTGAGCGCATCCGCATCCTGGTGGTCGACGACCACACCCTGTTCCGCCGCGGCCTGATCGCCCTGCTGGCACGCGAGCCCAACTTCGAGATCGTGGGCGACGCCGCCGACGCCGGCGAGGCCCAGCGCCGCGCCCAGGAACTGCAGCCCGACCTGATCCTGCTGGACAACCACCTGCCCGGCGTGCGCGGCGTGGACGCCCTGCCCGCGCTGCGCGAAGCCGCGCCCAAGGCCCGCGTGCTCATGCTCACCGTCAGCGAGGACGAGCAGGACCTGGGCACGGCCCTGAAGGCCGGCGCCGCCGGCTACCTGCTCAAGACCATCGAAGGGGATGCGCTGGCCACGGCCATCGCCCGTGTCATGCGCGGCGAAAGCGTGGTCGCGCCCGAGATGACCAGCAAGCTGGTCTCCGCCTTCCAGAATGGCGGGGCCACACCGCCAGCGGCCACGCCCGCCCCCAGCCCGGCCCAGACCCTGCTGGGGCAACTCTCGCCACGCGAACGCGACATCCTGCGCGGCATCGCGCGCGGCGCCAGCAACAAGGAGATCGGCACCGAACTCGGCATCGCCGAGACCACGGTCAAGATCCACGTTCAGCACGTGCTGCGCAAGCTGGCGGTGAGCACGCGCGTGCAGGCGGCGGTGCTGGCGACGAGTGCTGGGGTGAGTTGAGCTGATTCGACCCGTTGAATCCGCCGCCAATAGCGGACACTGCGGCCAATCGGCGGAGTGACCGCTTTAGGCAGCTGCCTGCTGCCGTTCAGACTTGGCGGTCTACGTTACATACACAACGGTGGACAGACCCTGCGGGCAACCCGCGCATTCCATAGCTGCTGTATATTGATTTACGCAACACACCATTCAAGAGGATCGCATGTCGATCAAATCCATTCTGAAATCCACCGTGGTGACACTGGCGATCGTCACCGGCGGGTCGCTTTTCGCACAGGGCAAACCGATCGATGCAGCAGCGTTTGACGCGCTCGTGGCGCAGGGTCCCGTGGCCAGCGCTGCGACCATCACATCGAGCACCTGGGCCAGCAAGATCAAGCAGACCGGCACGCTGCGCCTGGGCGGCACACAAACCTCGAATCTCTTCTCGCTGCTCAACGAGAAAGACGGCAAGATCCGTGGCTTCGACGCAGGTCTGGCCCAACTCATCACTCGCTACATCCTGGGCGACGGGTCCAAGTACCAGTTCACGCAAGTAACCTCGTCCACGCGCGAGCAGGTACTCATCAACGATCAGGTGGATATGGTGTTCGCCACCTACTCCATCACCCCCGCCCGCACAGAGAAGATTTCGTTCGCAGGGCCCTACTACACCTCGCAGGCCGGTGTGCTGGTGAAGGCCAACAACAAGACGGTCCAGTCGTACAACGATCTGGCCGGCAAGAAGGTCGCCACGCAAGCTGGCTCCACGGGGCCCGCGATCTTGGCGCAGTACGCGCCCAAGGCGGTCGTGCAAGAGTTTCAGACGCACCAGGAAGCGCTCGACGCACTGCGCCAGGGGCGCGTGGATGCCTACGTGACCGACTACACGCTGCTCCTCAACGCCCTGAGTCTCGGAACCGGCGGCGCGAAGCTGGCAGGCGCCCCCTTTGGTACGCAGGACCCCTATGGTGTCGGACTTCCCAAGGGCTCGGACGGCGTTGCCTTCATCAATGACTTCCTGAAGAAGCTGGAAGCCGACGGCACCTGGGCCAAACTCTGGACGATTTCCATCGGACAGCGCACCGGCAGCACGGTCGTTCCGACGCCGCCCGCAATCCCTTGAACCATGGGCGATGTTGCCAGGCTCCTGGCCGACTATGGGCCGGCCTTCGGGCAAGCCCTTTTTCTGACATGGAAGCTCACGGTCGTGTCGTTCGTTCCCGGCTTCTTGCTGGGCGTGATCGCGACGGTGCTTCGGCTGCTGCCGCTACCGCCACTGCGCTTCGTTTTGACCGTCTACATCGAGATCTTCCGCAACATTCCCAGCGTGGCACTGCTGATCTTCATCGTGTTCGCGCTGCCCGATCTCGAGCTCGTGATCGACTATGAGCCCAGCGTGATCCTGACATTGACGCTGGTCTGCTCTGCGTTCACGGCAGACTACCTGCGCTCGGGCATCAACACCATCGCCGGTGGCCAAATCGAGGCCGCACTCAGCCTGGGCATGCGGCCGCTGCAGATCATCCTCGCGGTGATATTGCCGCAGGCGCTGCGCACGGTGGTGCAGCCCATGACCTCACTGCTCATTGCGTTGATGTTGTCAACTTCGCTGGCGTCACAGGTGCCGTTGCCAGGCCGGGAACTCACGGCGCTCGTGTCCAAGATCGCCACCGACTCCGCTGCCGGCATGGCCGCGTTCGCCGTGGCGGCCGCGATGTACGTGACCACTGGCTTGCTCATCGCCTGGGCGGGTGCCGCCCTGGAAAAGAAAGCGCGGATACTGCGATGAGCCGCCCGCTGGAAGACATTCTGTTTGCTGCGCCTGGCCCCAGGGCCCAGGCCATCACGCGGGCGGCGAGCGTGATCGCGGCGATTGTGCTGTTTCTGCTGGCCGCGGGTATCGTGTCGCGTTTCCATTCCGCAGGGCAGCTCGACGCCCAATTCTGGAAGTACTTCGCCTGGCCGACGACTTGGGCCTTCCTGGGCAAGGGCCTGCTCGGCACGCTAGCATCGGCGGCAATGGCCGCCGTCATCGCGCTGACCCTCGGGCTGGTGCTGTTGCTAGGGCGCCTGGCGCAACCGCGTCTCCTGCGTTGGCCGAGCATCGCGGTCATCGAGTTCCTGCGTGGCACGCCGACGCTGCTGCTCATCTATGTGTGTTTTCTGGTGTTGCCGCAGGTCGGAATCAAGCTGAGCACCTACTGGATGTTGACGCTGCCCGTCGGTCTCAGCACCGCCGCCGTGGTGGCCGAGGTCTACCGCGCTGGCGTACTCGCCGTTCCCCGCGGTCAGACCGACGCTGCGCGAAGCCTGGGGCTGACCGAAGCCCAGGTTTTCTTCTCCGTCGTTTTTCCGCAGGCCCTACGTTACATTGTCCCGGCACTGGTTGCGCAACTGGTCATCGTGGTCAAGGACACCACCTTCGGCTACATCGTCACCTATGGTGAACTCATGCAGAACGCCAAGGTGCTCATCGCCAACTACCACTCGCTGGTGCCTGTGTATCTCGTTGTGGCAGCGCTTTACTGCCTCGTGAATTACACGATATCGAGGGCGAGCAAACGGCTCGGCCGGCCGATGCATTGACCGTCACCAAGAGGCTCACGTGTCGGTGACGCG
This sequence comes from uncultured Hylemonella sp., assembly GCA_963512175.1. Taxonomy (GTDB): domain Bacteria; phylum Pseudomonadota; class Gammaproteobacteria; order Burkholderiales; family Burkholderiaceae_C; genus Hylemonella. The sequence goes on from CAUPLI010000017.1 coordinate 24,086, forward strand.
ACGCCCTGGTAAAGGAAAAAGTGTGGATCCGATTGTGGCCAATTCCGGCTGTTCGCAGACGTGGCCGCCCGGCAGCTCCGCTGCAGCCAACGCTGCGATGAAGTCGGCTTTAGGCTGGTTGTTGTCCTTCGCCACCAGATGGCCGAGGGGCGGATTCCGACTCTAAGCAGCCGTTCAGCCAGATTACTACGCCCGCCGAAAGGTCATCCTAACGCCCAAGCTTAACCACTGCTGGTTACCGTCAAAGGAGGGGATGATTCACCGCTTGTCCGCGGTCCAAGATGCGCTCACTCGTTTCAAGTGGCGAAGGGGTTTCACGAGGGCCAAGAAAAATGGCCTGAAGCTTACGCTCCAGGCCATCCCCCGTCACTTCGACTTCATGATGACCACGAAAGCGGTCATCGAGTGTGCATAGGCAGTCGCAGGGTCGAATACGCTTTGAAGCGTAACGAACAACGCGATGAAGCCAATGAACTTCGTCAAAGCCGCTGGGGCCATATTAAGTTTAGGCATACGCCCTCCCTTCTTATGACGTCGGGCCTCTAAAAATCGGGGTTCCGACGCGTACCCAGGCTTCGCCCCCTATTCGTCATTTTCAGCAGCGGACTGGCGAGGGCGACCCGACTGCTCAGGCTGAACTATGCCATATGGCGCGTGCACGGCCACAGCTTCGCCTAGCTGCATTCAATCGCCTTCCGCGCAGAACGTTCGATGCACTCCATGATCCTGTAGCCGATAAGCGACACAGACTGAAGTTGGCTCGTTGCCGATACCCGGCTTGCGGCCCGGTATCGCGCATCGGCACCAATCGCTGCTCAGCGCCCAGTCCTGTCTGAGTGTCAGGATCAGGCTGACTGCAGTCATTCAGATCAAGCATGCGATGTCGGTTCGTGCCGATGTCTATCGTTCTTGGTTCGCCGTGGCCCAATTGCACCAGCCCGGTTGCACCTTCGGCATCTCGGTCTGCTCCTTCTATTCAAGGACCTAAGGCAAATCGCTGGAAGACGCCCGGCCCCCGCCTTGAGTGCGAACCCGTGACCGGCATCCAGCTATAGCTTCTTGCATAAAAACAAATACTGGTTAAAATCACAGCTCCGCCTCGAAAGGAGCGCCATGCCTAGCTACATCTTCGTGTCGCCTGGATCCGACCCCGGAGCCGGGCTCCCCCTCGTGGATCCGATGCTCGGCTCCTCGAAGCCCTCGATGGGCACGTGCAGGCCCGACTTGAGGCGCATGGTGAAGCCAGGAGATCACTTATTTGTGATCAGTGGGAGCCGCGGGCGCAGCATCCCCCAGTACGTAATCGGGGGCATGCAGATCGATAAGAAACTCAACGATCAGCTCGAGGCGCTCCGGCTTCGGCCCGAGAACGCGCTGCGCTTCGACAGAAATCAGCGTGCCGGGAATATCATCACCCTACCGGACGGGACCCAACATCCGCTTGACGAGCATGACGAGCGTGACCGCAATAAGTTCGAAAGCCGCATCAAGAACTACATCTTGGGGAAAAACCCAGTGCTCCTCGAAACGCCTAGGGAAATCGAGATCGGTCGCGACCGATCCGTGGGCATTCTGTCGAACATCTTCGATGTGCCGGGGTACCGCATGCAACAGGTCGTCGGGCGCGGGCGCAAGCTATCCAATGCACAGGTAGACCAATTGTTGCGCGCTCTTGATGACATCAAGCGAGAGGCACGCTCGTGACCAACATCACCGCCCACATGTCGAGCAAGAACCTGACCGTGGAGAAGGCGGCCAAGAAGGCTGGCATGACTCCCGAGCGGTTCGAGCAAGTCGCGAGCGGTGCGAAGGCGACGCTTGGGGAGATGCGAGGCATCGCTAAGGCTTTGCAGATTCCACTGACTAGTCTGTTGGAGCGTGGGAACGAAACGGCCGAGCCGATCAAGATGTTGTTTCGGCAGACCTTGGAGCAACGCGAGGCGGTTGAAGTTGCTTCTCATGTTGACCTACTCTCGATGCAGGTCCGTGATGCTCTGTCCATCGCGCGTGGGCTGCCTTCGAATCTTTCTTGGCTGAGTCTCTTCAATGGTATGGAGCCGGCTCCAGCTAATGCATCGGCATTCGCGGACCTGTTCCGACAGAAGTTCGGAGGTATCGATGACCTTGAGCCCTTCCCGGATTTAGCGCAGGCGCTCGCGGCAATGGGCGTGTTGCTCCTGTTCTCGCGAGACCCTACCATCGAAGGAGTCTCGGCAATTGTCGAGGGTCACGCGATTGTGATCATTGGCCCGCGCACGTTTAAGCCGCGGATGCTCTTTACCATTGCCCATGAGCTTGGGCACTTAGTCGCTCATCATGACCAGCGAGCCCAAGGTTATGCACATCTTGATAGAGAGGCGGACTGGTCCCGTAGTCCCCGGCGCACCGAAGAGAAGTTCGCCGACGCGTTTGCCTCCGCCCTGCTGTTGCCCAAGCATGGTGTGCTTAGCGCACTGAGAGTTGTGCGCGAGCACCTCGGGATCTCACAGCAGCCTTTGGGGGCCGCGGAGATCGCCTGGATTGCACATCTATTCCATGTCAGCTTCGAGGTGGCTGCGAGGCGCTTTGAAACCTTCGGCTTGCTGCCGGCTAGCGGCGCTCGCGCCTTTTACCAACGCCTGCAGGACGATTTCAAGAACCCTGAGAAGTTTGCAGCCAGCGTCGGCGTACCTGCTCGCCAAGAACTTGTAATCGAAACCACGCCTGCGCTTATGCAGTCCGCCGCATCGAAAGTGCGAGCCGGGAAACTGTCGTTGGGCAAAGCAGCGGAACTTCTGAACGTTCCAATATCGGCCATTATGGTCGCGAACTCGGAAATCACTGCGTGATCGTCGTCCTCGACGCATCTACATTAATCAACTTGGACAACGGCGGAGTCCTCGCCGCAGTCCTCTCGCTTCCAAGCAAGACGTTTCAGATCAGCCCTGAAGTTGTGCGTGAGTCGCGCACCGTTGCCCAAGGCATCAAGGCGGCCGTGGAGCGCGGCGACATCGACTGGGTGGACGACACAGCAATCGACGCCGCGGAATATGAGGACGCACTTGCTATGTGGGAACTGGGCCCAGGCGAGACTGAGTGCATCTTGGCCGCCAAGGCGCTGGGTTGTTGGGTCGCCTGCGATGACGGGGCGGCCCGTAAGGTGATCGAACGCGAGATCGGCGGCCTCCGCATGACAGGGACCCTGGGCCTGCTTCGCGAAGCGGTAGTTGAGAAGTTGATCACTGCGAAGGAGGCCTTCGATGCCTATCAGCAGATGAAACGCCAAGGCGGCTTTCTGCCCACGCTTTCGCTGGCCGATTTCAAGCCCTAGATCGTTTCTGGGCGCAACCCCAATTTGTCCTCGCGCACGGGGCCAATGGCGTTCAGGCCCAGTGCCTTACGCACACCCACAAACGGATTACCAATCGTCTTCTTCATTTGACCGGAGGCCTGGAAGGCTTCGCCGCACGATTGGCACTCGTGGTCAATGTGTGGGGTGAATGCGTGCTCGCCACTATCGAAGTGTGGCTCCCCGCAAAACCGACAGAAGAGATCCACTACGCGGCTTTCAAGATGCGGCATCGCCGATTGGGCCATGTAGGTTCGAACTTGTTCTGGATCTAATTTGATCCCGTCGATAATCACCTTGGCATAGGTCTCGTCAACATCAGGCATTTCCTGCTTGTGAGTCTTGAAGGCATGCAGATGGATGCCCGTCATCTCTGGCTGGCTCGACGTCCATAGGATTGCGGGGTTCGATCCCCAAATCTGTATGCCGCCCGGGTAGTCGCGCTGATGGATCGAAATCGATTCAGGAGCCTTGCGCTTCTTGGACGGCTTTGCGCCAAGCACATGGCGCAACTCGGCAATCGGATTGCCAATGCCAGCGCCTGTATCTGAGAACTGACGGCCGCACCCGTGACACTGGTGCCTGCGGTGCGAGTGCACGGCGAACCAGTCGCGGTCTAGGTGTAGAAAACCGCAGTAGACACATTTGACGGAGATCGTCTCGAAACCAAAGACGCTTGAAACCATGTAGTTGATCGCATCAATCTCGTCGACGTCGACCCAACCGTCAGAAAGCAGGTCCGTTTGGTGCGGGATCCGCAGTCGGCGGTAGGTCCTGTCAATGTCCTTCAAGCCCCCACTGACCGACCTCGCGTGAACGTGAATGCCGCGGTCGGTAGGTTGAGTAGTGGTGTCATAGACCGCAGGAACCGAGCCCCACAGGGCGATCCCACCAGGGTAATCTGCGAAATTCAGATGCAGGGTCTCTTTAGCCGAAATCGGCCTGTCGTTTGCTGCCACGCATTTGTCCGCGGCCACACCGTATTTCGCCGTGGCGTTGGCGTGGTGCTTCAGACACCAATAGCGAGTTCCGCCATCACGGCGTTTTCCTACAGCGACAATCTTGCAGTTCATACGGAAATTATCGCGGAGGTGTGTCAAGCGCCGGTTTGGGACGTGTTGAAAAACAACGACTGCTTCATAGCCGCAACAGGCCTGTCGGAATTCGGTAGCGACCGGCAGGAATCGCTGCACAGCGGTCGTTCCTTCGCTGACCTCGACTACCTGCTTTGGATCGATAGCCACCCCTTCCGACATTTGATCCACCTCAAGCCCCCGCCAATTAACCCCCCCGACTAGTTCTTTCGGAGGATGCCCATCCCCCCTCCCGCTACCTATGAAGGATGGCGGGGAAAGCTGCTGATTTCTACAGTCCATCCATCCTCAAAGGAGATGTGACATGGATAGAAACAGACAAGCGCTCTCGGTGCTGATCGTCAGCACGCTGGCCTTCACCGTGTGTTTCATGGTGTGGATGATGTTCGGCGTGATCGGCATCCCGATCAAGAAGGCGCTCAACCTCAACGCGACCGAATTCGGCCTGCTCACGGCCACCCCGGTGCTCACCGGCTCGCTGATCCGCGTGCCGCTGGGCATCTGGACCGACCGCTACGGTGGCCGCATCGTCATGGCCATCCTGATGGCAGCCACCGTGCCCGCCATCTGGCTGATGGCCTACGCCACCGCCTACTGGCATTTCCTGGTGATCGGCCTCTTCGTGGGCCTGGCCGGCGGCTCCTTCTCGGTGGGCACGCCCTACGTGGCGCGCTGGTACCCCAAGAACCGCCAGGGTTTTGCCATGGGCGTGTACGGCGCCGGCAATTCGGGCGCGGCGGTCAACAAGTTCATCGCGCCGGCGCTGGTGGTGGCCTTCGGCTGGGCCATGGTGCCGCAGGTGTATGCCGCCATCATGCTGGGCACGGTGGTCGTCTTCTGGCTCTTCAGCCACAGCGACCCGGCCCACCTGGTGCCCAGCCACGTGAAGTTCAGCGACCAGCTCAAGGCCCTGAAGGACCCCAAGGTCATCAAGTACTGCCAGTACTACAGCATCGTGTTCGGCGGCTACGTGGCGCTCTCGCTGTGGATGGTGCAGTACTACGTGGGCGAATACGGCCTGGACATCCGCGCCGCGGCCCTGCTGGCGGCCTGCTTCTCCCTGCCCGGCGGCGTGCTGCGTGCGGTGGGCGGCTGGCTGTCTGACAAGTACGGCGCCCACTCCGTGACCTGGTGGGTCATGTGGGTGAGCTGGATCTGCCTGTTCCTGCTGAGCTATCCGCAGTTCGATTTCACCATCACCACCGTCAACGGCCCCAAGAGCTTCCACTTCGGCCTCAACGTCTATGCCTTCACCGGCCTGATGTTCATCCTGGGCATCGCCTGGGCCTTCGGCAAGGCCAGCGTGTTCAAGTACATCAGCGACGACTACCCGCAGAACATCGGCACCATCAGCGGCATCGTCGGCCTGGCCGGCGGCCTGGGCGGTTTCGTGCTGCCCATCCTGTTCGGCGTGCTGCTCGACCTGACCGGCATCCGCTCCAGCGCCTTCATGCTGATGTATGGCGTGGTCTGGGTCTCGCTGATCTGGATGTACTGGACCGAGGTGCGTCGCGCCCAGGTCATGGGCTCGCAGGCCACCGCTTTCAGCCTCAAGGGCTGACACCTCTCCCCTTTACCAGGAACCATCATGAACAACACCACCAAGGAATCGGGCGCCACCATCACCGACTGGCGCCCCGAGGACGAAAAGTTCTGGGAAAGCACGGGCAAGAAGATCGCCTACCGCAACCTCTGGATCTCGGTGCCGGCCCTGCTGTGCGGCTTCGCCATCTGGGGCATGTGGGGCATCATCACCGTGCAGATGCTCAACCTGGGTTTCCCCTTCACCCAGGCCGAGCTCTTCACGCTGACCGCCATCGCGGGTCTCGCCGGCGCCACCATGCGCATCCCGGCCAGCTTCCTGATCCGCCTGGCCGGCGGGCGCAACACCATCTTCCTGACCACCGCCATGCTGCTGGCCCCGGCCATCGGCACCGGCATTGCCCTGCAGCACCCCGAGTGGCCGCTGTGGGCCTTCCAGCTCATGGCCCTGTGGTCGGGCGTGGGCGGCGGCAATTTCGCCAGCTCCATGTCCAACATCGGCACCTTCTTCCCCAAGCGCCTGCAGGGCACGGCCCTGGGCCTGAACGCCGGCTTGGGCAACTTCGGCGTGACGACCATGCAGGTCGTGATTCCGCTGGTGATGACGGTGAGCCTCTTCGGCGCCTTCGGCGGCGAGTCCAAGACCCTGGTGAAAGACAGCGGCTGGATCCTCGGCAAGATCGCCGCGGGCACGCCCACCTTCATCCAGAACGCCGGTTTCGCCTGGCTGCTCTCGCTGGTGCCCCTGTCCATCCTGTGCTGGTTCGGCATGAACAACCTGAAGACGGTGACGCCGGGCGTGGACAACTCCATCGGCAGCACCATCAGCGCCTTCATCAAGATCGTCTGGCTCTACACCCTGTCCTTCCTGCCGGCCGGTGTGGGCCTCTACCTCTACCTGCCCGCGCCCACCGGCCTGGGCCTGCTGAACATGTGGCTGGCCATGCCGCTGATCATCATCAGCACCCTGCTGGTGATGAAGGTCACGGCCTTCGGCACCATGAAGGAGAACATCGACAAGCAGTTCGCCATCTTCAAGGACAAGCACACCTGGTCCATGACGGCGCTGTACATCGTGACCTTCGGCAGCTTCATCGGCTTCTCCATGGCGCTGCCCCTGTCCATCACGGTGATCTTCGGCAGCACGCACATCTTCGACGTGGCCACCAACGCCTGGGTCCATGCCAAGAACCCCAACGCCCCCAGCGCGCTGACCTATGCCTGGATCGGCCCCTTCGTCGGTGCCGCCGTGCGGCCCATCGGCGGCTGGATCTCGGACAAGGTGGGCGGCTCCATCGTCACGCAGATCATCTCGGCCGTGATGGTGATCGCCTCGGGCGCCGTGGGCTACATCATGTTGCAGGCCTACCAGTCGGCCACGCCCGAGCAGTACTTCATGACCTTCATGGTGCTGTTCGTGGTGCTGTTCACCGCCACCGGCATCGGCAACGGCTCGACCTTCCGCACCATCGCCGTGATCTTCGACCGCCAGCAGGCCGGCCCGGTGCTGGGCTGGACTTCGGCCATCGCCGCCTACGGTGCCTTCGTGGCCCCGGTGGTGATCGGCGCCCAGATCAAGGCCGGCACGCCGCAGTTCGCCATGTACGGCTTCGCCGTCTTCTACGCCCTGTGCCTGGTGCTGAACTGGTGGTTCTACCTGCGCAAGAACGCCTACGTGAAGAACCCCTGATCACACCGCAAGCGCGTCACAACGACTATCTAGGAGGCTGATATGAGCCATTTTCTCGACCGACTGAGCTACTTCTCTCAACCGAAGGAGTCCTTCTCCAAGGACCACGGTGTCACCACCGGTGAAGACCGCACCTGGGAAGACGCCTACCGCGACCGCTGGGCGCACGACAAGATCGTGCGCTCCACCCACGGCGTGAACTGCACGGGCTCCTGCTCGTGGAAGATCTACGTCAAGGGCGGTATCGTCACCTGGGAAACCCAGCAGACCGACTACCCCCGCACCCGCTGGGACATGCCCAACCACGAGCCGCGCGGCTGCGCACGTGGCGCCAGCTACAGCTGGTACCTGTATTCCGCCAACCGCGTGAAGTACCCCATGGTGCGCGGGCGCCTGCTCAAGCTCTGGCGCGAGGCCCGATTGACGAACGGCCCCGTGGAAGCCTGGGCCACCATCGCCTCCAGCAACGCCAAACGCAAGGAATACCAGAGCGTGCGCGGTCTGGGCGGCTTCGTGCGTTCCAGCTGGGACGAAGTGAACGAGATGATCGCCGCGGCGAACATCTACACCGTCAAGAAACACGGCCCGGACCGCGTGATCGGCTTCTCGCCCATCCCGGCCATGTCCATGGTCTCCTACGCCGCCGGCTCACGCTACCTCAGCCTGATGGGCGGCGTGTGCATGAGCTTCTACGACTGGTACTGCGACCTGCCGCCGGCCAGCCCGCAGATCTGGGGCGAGCAGACCGACGTGCCCGAGTCGGCCGACTGGTACAACTCCACCTACATCATCGCCTGGGGCTCCAACGTGCCGCAGACGCGCACCCCCGACGCCCACTTCTTCACCGAGGTGCGCTACAAGGGCGCCAAGACCGTGGCCGTCACGCCCGACTACGCCGAGATCTCCAAGCTGGCCGACATCTGGATGCACCCCAAGCAGGGGACGGACGCGGCGATGGCCATGGCCATGGGCCACGTCATCATGAAGGAGTTCTACTTCGACAAGCCCAGCGCCTATTTCGACGACTACGCGCGTCGCTACACCGACCTGCCCATGCTGGTCATGCTCAAGGAGCAGACCAGCCCGAGCGGCGAAAAGATCCTGGTGCCCGACCGTTATGTGCGCGCCAGCGACTTCAACGGCAAGCTCGGCCAGGCCAACAACCCCGAGTGGAAAACCGTGGCCATCAACGAAGACGGCAAGGTGGTCTGCCCCAAGGGCGCCATCGGCTTCCGCTGGGGCCCGGACGGCCGCGCCGATGCCGGCCAGTGGAACCTGGAGGCCAAGGAAGCGCGCCACGGCAATGACGTGAAGCTCAAGCTCTCCGCGATGGAGGGCGGCGCCAAGACCGAGACCGCGAAGATCGGCTTCCCCTACTTCGGCGGCATCGAGAGCGAGCACTTCCCCAACAACACCACGGGCGCAGCTGCCAGCAACGTGCTGGTGCGCACCGTGCCGGTGACCCGCATCTCGCTGGGCAAGGAAGGCGACAAGCGCGAAGCCCTGGTGGCCACCGTGTTCGACCTGCAGGCAGCCAACTACGGCATCGCCCGCGGCCTGCCGGGTGAACTGGCGGCGAAGAGCTTCGACGACGACACCCCCTACACCCCGGCCTGGCAGGAAAAGATCACCGGCGTGCCGCGCCAGCAGCTCATCACCGTGGCGCACCAGTTCGCCGACAACGCCGACAAGACCAAGGGCAAGTCCATGGTCATCATCGGCGCGGCCATGAACCACTGGTACCACGCCGACATGAACTACCGCGGCATCATCAACATGCTGATGATGTGCGGCTGCATCGGCCAGAGCGGTGGCGGCTGGGCGCACTACGTGGGCCAGGAGAAGCTGCGCCCGCAGACCGGCTGGACCGCGCTGGCCTTCGCGCTGGACTGGATCCGCCCGCCCCGCCAGATGAACAGCACCAGCTTCTTCTACGCCCACACCGACCAGTGGCGCTACGAGAAGCTGACCATGGGCGAGGTGCTCTCGCCGCTGGCCGACAAGAAGGCCTTCGGCGGCAGCATGATCGACTACAACGTGCGCGCCGAGCGCATGGGCTGGCTGCCCAGCGCCCCGCAGCTGCAGACCAACCCGATGCAGATCGTGAAGGACGCGGCCGCCGCCGGCATGGACCCCAAGGACTACACGGTCAAGGGCCTGAAGGACGGCACGCTCAAGATGAGCTGCGAGGACCCGGACCATCCGGCCAACTGGCCGCGCAATATGTTCGTCTGGCGTTCCAACCTGCTGGGCTCCAGCGGCAAGGGGCATGAGTACTTCCTCAAGCACCTGCTGGGCACCAGCCACGGTGTGCAGGGCAAGGACCTCGGCAAGGACGAGTCCAAGCCCACCGAGGTGGTCTGGCACGACCAGGCGCCCGAAGGCAAGCTGGACCTGCTGGTCACGCTGGACTTCCGCATGAGCACCACCTGTCTGTACTCCGACATCGTGCTGCCCACGGCCACCTGGTACGAGAAGAACGACCTCAACACCAGCGACATGCACCCCTTCATCCACCCGCTGTCCACCGCGGTGGACCCGGCCTGGCAGAGCAAGAGCGACTGGGACATCTACAAGGGCTTCGCCAAGAAATTCAGCGAACTCTGCGTGGGCCACCTGGGCGTGGAACGCGAAATGGTGCTGTCGCCGATGATGCACGACAGCCCCGGCGAGCTGGCCCAGCCCTTCGACGTGAAGGACTGGAAGAAGGGCGAGATCGACCTGATCCCCGGCAAGACTGCGCCGAACATGGCCGTGGTCGAGCGTGACTACCCCAACCTCTACAAGCGCTTCACGGCCCTGGGGCCGCTGATGAACAAGGTGGGCAACGGTGGCAAGGGCATCGCCTGGAACACCCAGACCGAAGTCAAGCAGCTCGGTGAACTCAACGGCGTGGTCCGTGCCGAAGGCGCCACCTGCGGCATGCCGAAGATCGAGACCGACATCGACGCCTGCGAAGTGGTGCTGCAGCTGGCCCCGGAAACCAACGGCCACGTCGCCGTCAAGGCCTGGGAAGCGCTGTCCAAGCAGACCGGGCGCGACCACAAGCACCTGGCCCTGTACCGCGAAGACGAGAAGATCCGCTTCCGCGACATCCAGGCCCAGCCGCGCAAGATCATCTCCAGCCCGACCTGGAGCGGCATCGAGAGCGAGACCGTGTCCTACAACGCCGGCTACACCAACGTGCACGAGCTGATACCGTGGCGCACCCTCACCGGTCGCCAGCAGTTCTACCTGGACCACCCGTGGATGACCGCCTTCGGGGAAAACCTGTCCAGCTACAAGCCGCCCGTGGACCTGAAGACCACGGCGGGCATCCACGGCATCAAGCCCAACGGCAACACCGAGATCCTGCTGAACTTCATCACGCCGCACCAGAAGTGGGGGATTCACTCCACCTACAGCGACAACCTGATGATGCTCACGCTGAATCGCGGCGGCCCGGTGATCTGGCTCAGCGAAGACGACGCCAAGAGCGCCGGCATCGTGGACAACGACTGGGTCGAGCTGTTCAACATCAACGGCGCCATCGCGGCGCGCGCGGTGGTGAGCCAGCGGGTGAACAACGGCATGGTCATGATGTACCACGCGCAGGAGAAGATCATCAACACCCCCGGCTCGGAAATCACCGGCGCACGCGGCGGCATCCACAACTCGGTGACGCGCATCGTGTTGAAACCCACGCACATGATCGGCGGTTACGCGCAGTTCAGCTACGGTTTCAACTACTACGGGACCATCGGCACCAACCGCGACGAGTTCGTCGTGGTGCGCAAGATGAACAAGGTGGACTGGCTGGACACCCCGGCCGCCGCCCAAGCCGCTACCGGCGCCCACGCCTGAAGGAGAAGACCATGAAAATCCGCGCTCAAATCGGCATGGTGCTCAACCTGGACAAGTGCATCGGCTGCCACACCTGTTCGGTCACCTGCAAGAACGTCTGGACCAGCCGCAAAGGCATGGAATACGCCTGGTTCAACAACGTCGAGACCAAACCCGGCATCGGTTACCCCAAGGAGTGGGAGAACCAGGACAAGTGGAACGGCGGCTGGGTCCGCAAATCGAACGGCAGCATCGAGCCGCGCCAGGGGGCGAAGTGGAAGCTGCTGATGAAGATCTTCGCGAACCCGAACCTGCCGCAGATCGACGACTACTACGAGCCCTTCACCTTCGACTACGACCACCTGCAGTCGGCGCCCGAGATGAAGGCCGCGCCCACGGCACGCCCGCGCAGCCTGATCACGGGCCAGCGCATGGAGAAGATCGAGTGGGGCCCGAACTGGGAAGAAATCCTGGGCGGTGAATTCAGCAAGCGTTCGAAGGACAAGAACTTCGACGACGTGCAGAAGGACATCTACGGCCAGTTCGAGAACACCTTCATGATGTACCTGCCGCGCCTGTGCGAGCACTGCCTGAACCCGGCGTGCGTGGCATCGTGCCCCTCGGGCTCGATCTACAAGCGCGAGGAAGACGGCATCGTGCTGATCGACCAGGACAAGTGCCGCGGCTGGCGCATGTGCGTCTCCGGCTGCCCCTACAAGAAGATCTATTACAACTGGGAATCGGGCAAGGCCGAGAAGTGCATCTTCTGCTACCCGCGCATCGAAGCCGGCCAACCCACCGTCTGCTCGGAGACCTGCGTGGGCCGCATCCGCTACCTGGGCGTGCTGCTCTATGACGCCGACCGCATCCAGGAAGCGGCCAGCGTGGAGCACGACCGTGACCTGTACAACGCCCAACTCGACATCTTCCTGGACCCGAACGATCCCAAGGTGATCGAGCAGGCACGCGCCGACGGCATCCCCGATGCCTGGATGGAGGCCGCGCGCAAGAGCCCGGTCTACAAGATGGCGGTGGAGTGGAAGGTGGCCCTGCCCCTGCACCCCGAGTACCGCACCCTGCCCATGGTCTGGTACGTGCCGCCGCTCTCGCCCATCACGGCGGCCGCGAACGCCGGCGACATCGGCATCAACGGCGAGATCCCGGACGTCAAGCAGCTGCGCATCCCGGTCAAGTACCTGGCCAACCTGCTGACCGCCGGCGACACCATGCCGGTGGAGCGCGCCCTGGAACGCATGCTCGCCATGCGTGCCTACCAGCGCGAGAAGCACGTGGAAGGCCGCATCAACACCACGGCCTTGCAGCAGGTGCAGATGACGCAGGCCGAGGTGGAAGACATGTACCACGTGATGGCGATTGCCAACTACGAGGACCGCTTCGTCATCCCGAGCTCGCACCGCGAGTACGCCGAGAACACCTTCGACATGCGCGGCGGCTGCGGCTTCTCGTTTGGCAACGGCTGTTCCGACGGCGCCAGCGAAGCCAGCCTCTTCGGCAGCGGCAAACGCCGCACCATCCCCATCAAGGCAGGAGTCTGATCATGACCCACAACGCTACTATGACCCTGCGCGTGCTGGCCCGCCTGCTGGGCTACCCCGACGCCGAACTGCGCGGCCACCTGGGTGACCTGAGCGCCGCGCTGCACAGTGAACAGGCCCTGGGCGCAACCCGCCTGGGCGAGCTGGACGCGCTGCTCAAGTCCATGCGCACGCGCGACCCGATCGAACTGGAAGCCGACTACGTGCAGCTGTTCGACCGCGGCCGCGCCACCTCGCTGCACCTGTTCGAGCACGTGCACGGCGACAGCCGCGACCGCGGCCCGGCCATGATCGACCTGGCCCAGACCTACGAGAAGGCCGGGCTCTACCTGGCCGAGGGTGAGCTGCCCGACTACCTGCCGGTGGTGCTGGAGTTCGTCTCCACCCAGCCGGCCAAGGAGGCGCGCGCCTTCCTCGGTGAGATCGCCCACATCCTCAACGCCATCTTCAGTGCGCTGGTGAAACGCGAGAGCCCCTACGCCAGCGTGCTGGGCGCCCTGCTGGAAGTCGCCGGCGAGCGGGCCCAGGCCGTGAAAGTGGTGGAAGACGAGCCGCTGGACCAGGCCTGGGAAGAGCCCATGGCCTTTGACGGCTGCTCTACCCAGGGCCAGGCCAAACCCGGCCAGCCCCAGCCCATCCGCATCGTCAGGAATGTTGCGCAGCCCGCTGCGCCAGGAGCATGAACATGAACTACCTCAACCAGTTCGTCTTCGGGATCTATCCCTACATCTGCCTCACGGTCTTCCTGCTGGGCAGCCTGGTCCGCTTCGACCGCGACCAGTACACCTGGAAAAGCGATTCCTCGCAGCTGCTGAAAGCCGGCCAGCTGCGCTGGGGCAGCAACCTGTTCCACGTGGGCATCCTCTTCCTCTTCTTCGGCCACACCGTGGGCATGCTGACGCCCCACTTCCTCTACGAGCCCTTCATGACGGCAGGCGCCAAGCAGCTGATGGCCATGATCTCCGGCGGTGCCTTCGGCCTGCTGGGCTTCCTGGGCGTCACGCTGCTGCTGCACCGCCGCCTGTTCGAGCCGCGCATCCGCACCACCAGCAAGCCAGGCGACATCGTGCTGCTGCTCCTGCTGTGGCTGCAGTTCGCGCTGGGCCTGGCCACCATCCCGCTCTCGGCCCAGCACCTGGACGGCGGCATGATGATGCAACTGGCCGAGTGGGCCCAACGCATCGTGACCTTCCGCAGTGGCGCCCCCGAGCTGCTGCTGCAAGCCAACTGGGTCTTCAAGGCGCACATGTTCCTGGGCATGAGCATCTTCCTGATCTTCCCCTTCACGCGCCTGGTGCACGTCTGGAGCGGTTTTGCCTCGGTGACCTACCTGATGCGGCCCTACCAGGTCGTGCGCAGCCGCCGGCTCAATGTGCCGGCCGGCCATAACCTGCCGCGCCAACCCGGCGCCCGCGTCTGAGGAGGACGACATGAAAGAACCCTGTTCCCCCAGCTGCGGCTGCGCCAGTGCCGAAGCCGACACGGCGGTCGCCACCCCTGTTGCCATCGCCCGCGTCAACGGCCAGCCGCTGCAGCGCGCCGATGAAACACTGGCTGACGACGAGTTGCGCCAACGCGCCTGCACCGAACTGCTGCGCCAGGCCGCGCAGCGCGCCGGCCTGCTGGCCGCGGACGACAGCGCGGCCGACGGTGTGCCCAGCGAGGCGGCGGTAGACGCCATCGAGCAACTGCTCGAACAGAGCCTGCAGATCCCCGAGCCCTCGGAAGAAGCCTGCCGCCGCCACCACGCGGCCCACGCCGCGCGTTACCGCATCGGCGAGCGCGCGCATGTGCGGCACATCCTGTTCGCCGTGACGCCGGGTGTGGACGTGGTCGCCCTGCGCAAACGCGCCGAAGGTGCCCTGCTGGACGTGCGCAGCCACGACGGCACGGGCGACCCCTTCGTCGAGGCCGCGCGCAAGCTCTCCAACTGCCCCAGCGGCGCCGAGGGCGGCGAGCTGGGCTGGCTCACGGCGCAGGACTGCGCGCCCGAGTTCGCGCGCGAGATCTTCGGCCAGAGCGAGGTGGGCGTGCTGCCGCGCCTGGTGCACAGCCGCTTCGGCCTGCATGTGGTGGACGTGCGCCAGCGCGAAGCCGGGGCCGACCAGCCTTTCGAATCCGTGCACGGCGCCGTGGCCATGACACTGCGCCAGCAGACCTACGTGACCGCGCTGCGCCAGTACCTGGCCCTGCTGGCCGGACAGGCCGAGCTGGAGGGCGTGGAGCTGGACGCCGCCGACACACCGCTCGTGCAGTAGGAAGCGTCGATGCCCGACGAACTGCTGGAGCGTCTGCGGCGCTTTCACGACCAGACCTTCCCGGGCGTGCAGGACCAGTTCCAGGACCTGGTGGAGCACGGCCAGCACCCCACCATCCTCTTCATCGGCTGCTCGGACTCGCGCCTGGTGCCCTACCTGCTCACGGGCACGGGGCCAGGCGAACTCTTCGTGGTGCGCAACGTGGCGGCCTTCGTGCCGCCGCACGACGGCATGACGACCGTGCCCTCGGGCGACATGTCCCCCGAGGGGGTGTACCTGGGCGCCGCGCGGCGTTTCACCGGCTACCACGGCACGGCCGCGGCCATCGAGTTCGCGGTGCTCAACCTCAAGGTCTCGCGCATCGTCGTCTGCGGCCACAGCCACTGCGGTGGCATCCGCGCACTCTACGAAGGCGCACCCAAGGAGGCCATCAACCTGGCCGCCTGGCTGGAACTGGGCCGCGAAGCCGTGCTGCCCGTGCAGATGTCGCCCGAAGCGCTGCGCCGCACCGAACAGCGCGCCGTGATCCTGCAACTGGAGCACCTGATGGGTTACCCCATGGTGCGCGAGCGCGTGGAAGCCGGCCAGCTGGCCCTGCACGGCTGGCACTATGTGATCGAAGACGGCGAAGTGCACGTGTTCGACGTGAAAAGCGGCGAGTTCGTGCCGGCCTCCAGCGCCACCCACAGCGGCACTGGACCCTATGCCGACTCTGATGACACAATGGCCCAACCGCTGTTCAACGAAATCGACGACAGCTACCGGCCGCAGCAGGCGGCTGCCGGGGGACCCCGCCAGGAGCACAAGCCCTAGCGCGCCCCCGTCCAGCCCGCGGACCGGTGGCGTATGAGGAGACTGGATCCATGCGTATCGCTGACTGGAAACTGGGAACCCGCCTCGGGCTGGCCCTGGGCCTGCCCCTGTTGCTGCTGGCAGGCCTCACCCTGCTGGCCCTGCAGCAGCTGCAGCAGGTCGGCATTGCCAGCGAGCGCATGAGCGCCGGCGACCGCGCCCAGACCGAGGCCGCGTTGCAGATCACCGCCAGCACCGAACAGCTCTCGCGCCTGACCCAGCAGCAGATCACCGCCCCCATCGCCGCCCCCACGGGCCAGATCCGTGAACAGCAGACGGCTGCCAACCGCCAGATCGACCAGGCCCTGGCCACGCTGGAGCGCCTGGGCTCGCGCAGCGACGCCCAGGTGCTGACCGATCTCAAGCGCCACCGCGCCGCCCACACCGAATCGGCCGAACGGGTGGTCAAGCTGGTCGAGGAAAACCTGCGTCCCGAAGCCTCGCTGCTCTTCATCGGCGAGACCCTGCCCGCGCTCAACGCGCTGCAGCAGTCCATCCAGACCCTGACCGCCCTGCAGCGCAAGAGCGTGGAGCGCGGCAGCATCGCCGCCGCGCGCACCCTGCTGCTCTACTGCGGCGTGGCCGCCGTGCTGCTGGCCGCGCTCTGGGGCCTGTGGCTGCTGCTGCCGCTGCGGCGCGGCCTGCGCGAGAACCTGCGCACGGCGCAACAGCTGGCCGCCGGTGAACTCGACACCCCCATCGCCGTGCGCACACACGACGAAAGCGGCCAGGTGCAGGCCGCCCTGGTGCGCATCCAGCAGGGCGTGCAGCAGCTGATCACGCAGGTGCACCAGGATGCCGAGGATTTGGCCAGCAGCACGCGCGCACTGGCCGCCCCCGAACCGGCCGAGGACCGGCGCAGCCCGCAGGCGGCCCGCGTGGAGCAGGCCCAGACCAGTATGCAGGCCCTGGCCGGCAGCCTGAAGCAGGGCCATGACAGCGGGCGCCAGGCCCAGGCCCTGGCGGCCGAAGCCGCCAAGGTGGCCGAGCGCGGCGGCGCTGTGGTGAACAAGGTGGTGGACACCATGCAGGACATCCGCAAATCGTCCGCCCGCATTGCCGACATCATCGGCACCATCGACGGCATCGCCTTCCAGACCAATATCCTGGCGCTCAACGCCGCGGTGGAAGCCGCACGGGCCGGCGAGCAGGGCCGCGGTTTTGCCGTGGTGGCCAGCGAAGTGCGCAGCCTGGCCGGGCGCAGCGCCGCCGCGGCCAAGGAGATCAAGCAGCTCATCGATGCCTCGGTCGGCAGCGTGGCCGAAGGCGGCAAGCTGGTGGAGCAGGCCGGCCGCACCATGCAGGAGGTGGTGGGCCAGGTGCGCCAGGTGGCCGAGACCATGGCGCAGATCACACGCGAAGGCCAGGCGCAGGACCAGGGCTTCAGCCAGCTGCAGGACGCCATCGCGCAGCTGGAACAGATGGTCAGCCAGAATGCCGCCGTGCTGGACCGCTCGGCCGCCTCGGCCCAGGCCCTGGAGCAGCAGGCGCGTCAGCTGGCCGGCAGCGTGGGCGGCTACCGCCTGGGCAGCGCGCCGCTGCGCCTGCGCTGAAGCCTCTTTCTTGACGCAGCGCAAAACCCTGCTGCGTGCTCCCCCCTAAGCTAGCGTTCATTCTCATCATTGCATGAGGGCCGGCTTGCGCCTGCCTCTCTGCCGCTGGCCATCATGAACGCTCCCCTCCCCCTGCCCCACATTCCCGCCGACAGCGCCCTCTGGCTGGCGCGCAGCGGCCTGCGCCCGCTGAACCTGGGCGGGCGCACCCTGCTGCCGCTGGTGCAGGGTGGCATGGGCATCGGCGTTTCGGCGCACGGCCTGGCCGGCAGCGTGGCCGCCCTGGGGGGCGTAGGCACGCTCTCCTCCGTGGACCTGCGCCGCCACTATCCGGACCTGATGGAAGCCACCGGCCACCTGGAAGCCGGCGACGCTGCCAAGGTGGCCATCAACGCCGCCAACCTCGAAGCGCTGAAGCGAGAGATCCGCGCCGCGCGCGAACTGGCCCAGGGCTTCGGCCTGCTGGCCATCAACGTCATGCGCGCCGTGAGCGAATACGCGCACTCCGTCACCACCGCGCTGGAAGCCGGCATCGACGCCGTGGTGGTAGGCGCCGGCCTGCCGCTGGACCTGCCCGACCTGGCACAGGACCACCCCAAGGCGGCGCTGATCCCCATCCTCTCGGACGCGCGCGGTGTGCAGCTGATCGTGAAGAAGTGGGAACGCAAGAAGCGCCTGCCCGACGCCATCGTCATCGAGCACCCGCGCCTGGCCGGTGGCCACCTGGGCGCCGCCAAGATCGCCGACCTCAACGACCCGCGCTTCGACTTCGAGAACGTGATCCCGCAGTCGCTCGAATTCCTGCGCAGCGCCGGCATCGAGCAGGAGATTCCGCTGATCGCCGCCGGCGGCATCCGCACGCACGCCGACATCGCGCGCCTGCAATCGCTGGGCGCGGCGGGCGTGCAGCTGGGCACGCCCTTTGCCGTCACCACCGAGGGCGACGCGCACCCCGAGTTCAAGCGCATCCTGGCCGAGGCGAAGGAAGACGAGATGGTGGAGTTCACCAGCGTGGCCGGCCTGCCGGCGCGCGCGGTGGCCACCCCCTGGCTGCGCGCCTACCTGAAGATCGAGCACAAGCTGCAGGCCGTGGTGCACCACAAGAACCGCTGTACCAAGAGCTTCGACTGCCTGGCCCAGTGCGGCCTGCGCGACGGCCTGCCCGGCTGGGGCCAGTTCTGCATCGACAACCAGCTCGCCGCCGCGCTGCGTGGTGATGTCAAGAAAGGCCTGTTCTTCCGCGGCGTGGGGGCCCTGCCCTTCGGCGCGCAGATCCGCAGCGTGCGCGATCTGGTGGAACGGCTGATGACGCGCCAGGAGGCGCTGGTCCCCGCCTGAATGCGTGCGGCGTCGTGAAAACGATCCCGATCCGCCCGCCAGCCGGGCCACCACCGCGCCGCCCCCGTGACCCGCAGGCCCACACGCCGTGGCGCGCCGCCTGGCTGCTGGCCGCACCGCACCGCCTCGGCTTCTTCGCGGCCGCACTCATGCTGGCGACGAGCGCGCTCTGGTGGTGCGCCGTGCTGCTGGCACGCGCCTTCGGCCTCTCGCCCGCCTGGGCCGTGCCGCCGCCGGCGGCACACGCCCTGCTCATGAGCCTGAGCTTCATGCCCCTGTTCATGGCGGGTTTCCTCTTCACCGCTGGCCCCAAGTGGCTGGGCCTGGGCGAGCAGAAGGCACAGCGCCTGCTGCGGCCCGTCGTCCTCATGCTGCTCGGCTGGGCCCTGGCCATCACCGGCTTTCACCTGCACCACCTGCTGGCCGCCACCGGCCTTGCGCTGGTGTCCATCGGCTGGAGCCACATCGGCTGGATGTTCATGGACCTGGTGCGCCGCAGCCGCATGGACGACCGCCTGCACCCGCGCGTGGTGGCCGTGGCCTGTGGTGTGGGCGCCCTCGCGCTCTGGCTGGCCACCGCCGCGCTGGCGCTGGACCTGGAGCCGCTGCTGCGCTCGGCCACCCAGCTTGCGCTGTGGGGCTTTGCTGCCACCGTGTTCGCCGCCGTCTCGCACCGCATGCTCCCCTTCTTCAGTGCCAGCGCCCTGCCGCTGCTCGACGCCTGGCGCCCCAACTGGCTGCTGTGGGTGCTGGTGGGTCTGCTGTGGTTCGAACTGCTGCCGGCCCTGATGGAGCCCTGGTGGTGGCCCCTGCCCACAGCCGTGCGCTGGCTGCAGGTGGCCGTGGAAATCCCCGCCAGCGTTCTGCTGCTGTGGCTGGCGGTGCGCTGGGGCCTGGTGCAGAGCCTGAAGATCCGCTTGCTGGCCATGTTGCATGGCGGCTTCTTCTGGCTGGGCCTGTCCTATGCGCTCCATGCCACTTCGCACGTGCTCATGGCCCTGAGCGGCCACGAGCTTTCCCTCGGCCTGGCCCCGCTGCATGCGCTGGCCATGGGCTACCTGGGCGCCACGCTGATCGCCATGGCCACGCGCGTGAGCAGCGGCCACGGCGGCCGCCCGCTGGCGGCCGACAACATCGCCTGGGCCCTGTACTGGCTGCTGCAGGCCGCCGTGCTGCTGCGCGTGCTGGCCGCCCTGTGGCCGGCCGCCGCCACCGCGCTCACCCTGGCCGGCGTGCTGGCCTGGGCAACGGCCACGCTGGGCTGGTCACTGCGCTACGGCGGCTGGTTCGGCCGGCCGCGGATGGATGGGCGACCCGGCTGACGCAGTGCGCGCCGGTTTCAGGCGCGCAGCAGCAGTGTTGCCACGGCGGCTCCACCCAGCAGCACGGTGACACCGGCCAGCCAGAGCAGGCGCCGGCGTAAGGTTTCGACCCCCTGCACCAGCTGGGCATTCTGGTCGGCCAGGTCGTTGATCAGTTCCGTGGCCGCCAGCATCTGCGCCTGCAGTTCGGACACCGCGGTCTCGGTGGCCTGCAGTTCCGAGCGCAGCTTCGCGATCGCGTGGGCCTCGGCCTGCAGCTGACCCTGCACCTTGTCGTCCACGGGCGGCGGCGGCGGAGCCGGCCGGCCCGAGACCTTGTCCCAGAGACCCTTCGCCCCTTCAGCCACCTTGGGGGCGTTGCGGATCACCTCGCCCCAGGGCACCAGTCGCAAGACGGAAAACAAACCTGTCGCCATGACCTCACCTTTCCTGAATGCCGGGTTTCAAGCCGCTGCGGGCGGAGCCGCCTGCTGCAGCTTCTTCCAGGCCTGGAAGCCGCCGGCCACCGACAGCGCCTTGCCATACCCCATCTGGCGCAGCAGCGCCGCCGCTGCCAGGCTGCGCCGGCCGCTGTTGCAGATGCACAGCAGCAGGTGGTCACGCCCGTGGTGCAGCTGGTTGATCATGGTGAAGAAGGTCATCACGTCCATGTCCTTGGGCTTGCCCGCGTCCAGGATGTCCTGTTCGTCCTCGGAGAGTGCATGGCCCAGCATGCGCTTGACCTCGAACAGCGGGATGTGCATCGTGCCGGGGATCGCGCCCTTCATCTCGATCTCGAAAGTCTGGCGGATGTCGATCAGCGTGCCCAGGCCCAGACGGCACAACTCCAGCGCGGTTGGCAGGGTGACTTCGAGCGTGGCGCGCTCTTCGTCGGACAGGGGAGCTTCAGTGTTCATGGCAGGCTCTCGCAAACGGTACCGGCTGATTGTCCTACAGTGCACCCCGGTCCGCCGCCAGGGACACCCTGGGGCTCAGCCGCCCGCCTTGGGGTACAGCACCATCTGCGTGCAGCGGAACAAGGCCAGTGTCTTGCCGCTCTCGCGGTGCGTCACCGTGGCGTCCCATACCTGGGTAGTACGGCCCAGGTGCACGGCCTTGGCCACGCTTTGCACCACCCCGTCGCGCACCGTGCCCAGGTGGTTGGACTTGAGCTCGATGGTGGTGAAGCCGTTGGCCCCCTCGGGCAGGCTGGCGAGGGCGCCGCAGCCCGCGCTGGTGTCGGCCAGCGTCACCAGGCTGCCAGCGTGCAGGAAACCGTTGGGCGCCATCAGCTCGTGCCGCACCCGCATCTCCGCGTGCACCTCGCCCGGCTCCACGCGGGTGATGACGATGCCCAGGTGGCCGGGCAGCATGGCCGCGGCACGCTGGTTGAAATCGTGGGGATTCATGAAAACTCCTGTCTGCGGGGGTCTCAGTGGGACTTGCCATCGTAGTGGTGCATGCACCCCTGCGCTGACCTCATTTCTCGCAAGTCGGCGCGGGGTGGGCGGCCAGGTAGTTCGCCTGCAGCGCCGAGGCCCGCTCCCGCTCTTCGGGCGACAGCGGCTCGTAGCCCCGCCCGTAAGGCCAGCCGTAGGCCCAGCGATAGCTTGTGTAGAAATACGGCCCGCCACCGCTGCGCACGCCGGCGTACATGAGATCGGCCAGCGCGGCGTTGCCCGTCGCCTGCTGCACACAGGTGCGCAGCGCCTGGTCGGCCTCCAGCCGCTCTTCGGCCGTGCCGCCGCGCCAGTAGACCAGGTCGTGCGCCACGCAGCAGCGGCACCAGTCGGCCCCGGACAGCTGCGAACGGTCGGGGAACAGGCTGCAGCCGTCCGTGCTGAAAGGGCCCAGCCCGGCAGGCGCCTGCGCGGAAGCACAGGCGCCGAGCAGCAGCGCCAACATCAGGGCCAGGGGCGCGCGCAGGCTCACCCGGGGATCTCCGCCTCGATCAGCTGGGTCAACAGGGTCAGCGACTCCTGCCAGCCCAGGTAACAGGCTTCGGCGGGAATGACGGCGGGGATGCCCTCCTGCACCACGTTCAGCTCGGTGCCGCAGAACACGGCCTTGAACGTGACCGTGACACGCATCTCACCGGGCAGGTTCGGGTCGTCGAAGCTGTCGGTGTGCACGATGCGCTCGCCCGGCACCAGCTCCAGGTATTTGCCGCCGAAAGAATGGCTCTGCCCGTTGCCGAAGTTGGTGAACGACATCCGGAAGCTGCCACCCACCCTGGCGTCCATCTGGTGCACCTTGCCAGTGAAGCCGTGCGGCGGCAGCCACTTGGCCATGGCATCGGGGTCCAGGAAGGCGCGGTAGATGCGCTCGGCCGGGGCGCGCAGCACGCGGTGGAGGCGGACGGTGTTGGTACTCATATGTCGTTTCCTTCAGATGATTCGAGGAAGGCCTTGGGGACCCTCTGCATAACTCGCGCCGTGCGCGGCGTGGCTTTTTGCGGGATGAGCCGCAAGGCGCAAAACCCAAGGCAATCCTGGACGGATTGCCTGGTTTTGCAACGCCGCGGATCGCCCGCAAAACCACGCCCCGGAGGGTTCGGCCAAAAACGGGCCCTTTGCCCACCAAACCACTTGCCTGTGCCACCAGCACAGGCTGCGTGGTCTTGGCGGACAAATCATCCCGTTTTTGATCCGAACGCGCATGGCGCGAGTTATGCAGAGGGTCCCTGAACTGTACGACGAACGGGCCGGGCCGGTTTCGACAAGGCCCGCGCGTCAGACACCCCGGGTGTGTACCCCCTCAGCGCACGCCCTTGAGCGTCAGCCCGTCCACCGAGCGTGTGATGGGGCAGTTGGCCACGATGTCGGTGATCTGCAGCGCCAGCTCGCCACGTTCCTGGGCGGCCAGCACCTCTTCTTCGGAACGCAGCTCGCGCACGGCGGCAGGCTTGAGCCAGCGCACCATGACGATGCGCCACAGCGGGCTGTAGCTGCGGTCGGCGTTGGCCCCACCCGTGGGCAGGGGTGCCGACTGGAAGACGCTGATCTGCTCCTTGCCCGGAAACTTGTAGACCCGCTCCACGAGGGACGGGCGGCCCGGCGCCGGGATGGCCTGGGCCAGGCGCGGCACGAAATTCGCGCCGGCCTCCCGCGCCATGCCGGCGTCCGAGATGTCGGTGGTCACGTACTCCACCTGCCGGCCGTCGACCCAGGCGCGGTTCAGGGGCAGCACGGTTTGCGTGGCACCCGCGCCGGGCGCCGGGCCGGCACAGGCAGCGAGCAGCAGACTGGCGGCGAACAAGGTAGGGAACAGGTGGCGTGTCATGGGAGTACCCGATGCTTGGCGTTGGGAACAGAGCTCAGATCCATCGGCGCACACGACGCTTGTACTCGGCAAACTCCTTGCCGAACTTCGACGCCAGGATGCGCTCCTCGGGGACGATCTGGAAGCGGGTGATGTAGGCCACATACACGGCGGGCCCGGCGAATGCCACCCACGAGCCCAGTTCGCTCGCGTAGGCCACGAGCAGGAGCAGCAGGCTGAGGTACATGGGATTGCGCGTGAAACGATAGATGCCATGCGTGACCAGCACCGATGCGCGATCGGGCTTGAGCGGGTTGATGGTGGTGCGGGCCTTCCAGAACCCGGCAAAGGCGGCCAGCGCAACGACGGCGCTCAGGTTCATGCTGAGATCGATGGCGGCAAGGCGCACGACATCGATCGCATCGGGCATGGCCTGCGCATGGGGCAGCAGCCACATGCCACCGGCGATCGCGATGGTCACAAAAGGGGCGGGGATTCTGGTTTCAAGAAACCGCATGATCATTCAAAGTGCAAAACAGCAGGGCCGGGCATCCATCAGGCGGAGCTCCGGCGACGCATTCAGAGCACTGTTTATATCAGCTGGCAGCGCGTCCGGCTCTTTTGCAGCCGCTTGTATCGATAGTCTTGGCGGTGACGCAGATTCCATGTCGGCACGGGACGACTCAGATCCCACAACAGATGCCGGATATACGAAGCAGGCGCTTTACCCCTAGGTTCCCAATCGGTCAGTTTCTTGCGCTTGAGGGGGAGTCCATATATGAAATGTTAGAACGCACTTGTTTCATGCGACTTCCTTTTCCCGGTACCACTGACCAACCGCACCAGTGAATAGCATAAAAAGAGCAATGAATTCAGCGGTGAAACTTGCCACATCAAGCATGTGACCCCACACCGAGCGTGAGTCAACCTGAAAATTCAAGAAATATGTGACGACCGCCAATACAGTCCAAATTAGAAGAGCGTATCGCGCCCAATTGTGGCGTCGTGATACGCGAAAGATCACAAGACCGTAAATCGCCAAAACGAAAGCTACTACGGTGATCGTGGAACTGCCCGACAGGAAATCTTCAACGCCTGTCTGAACCAAGGTAATCAGGACGGACAACCACAAGAGAATGACCGCGGTTCGAGCCCCAGGCGGTGCGTCGGAAGTCGTAATCATGGTGAGTTCTAACGTCTGAATTCAACGGCCTGCGCGGCTTCTTGCGCGGGTCCGGTGGAATGATGGGTTGGGCCACCGTTACGCATCTTTGTCCTTGGCAACCCGGCGAATTGAAAATGAACGGGCGATAACCTCAAGGGTTCCGCCAAACATGCGGAGGCGAAATAGAACAAGGTCTGGCAACGCCGCCTCTTTGGTGTGCATTGGATCAATGTTTTTATCGTACGAGACGTTCCAGGCGCGCTTATGCCTGCGCATTCGGGAGGCAATCTCTTTGTCACTGATACTTGCATCGACCGAACATGTGTTGCTGGGGGCGTTGTCGCGCAACGTGTCGGCATCAAGAAGAATCTCGTAGTTGGCGCAGCCGAGAAATCGAAGAATCCTGTGCTTTCCTTCCCAGTGGCGGAATAGCGATACCTCAACGGTCGCCGATCTCTTCCGTTTGGAGCCCGGCAGGAAGCGAATTTCCTCCACAGTGTCGTCGTGGACATCCAACTGTCCAAACTTCTCAGCCAATTGAGACGGGGTGAGCATCAGGGGGCCCAACGTTGGAGATGAGTGGGAGCCGTAGGCGATCCACTCTCGATTGATATGTTAGCTGGGATGCTCACCATGGCTCTCCCCGGCAAGCTTCAACACGAGACCAGACTTCCTGAGTCATCGCGTTTCTCCATACCCCTCCAAGAAGCTCCTTGAACCTCGGATCGCTAGCCGCTCGCCGCTCCACTCGTTCAATGAAACGATCCCCATGATGCGCCAGAAGGTCCTCAACTGGCCCCGCGGCCAAAACCTCATCGACCGATTCCGGATGGGGTGTGTGAAGTGTTTGAAGGATCAGCTCCCAACAGAGATCTGGATTCTTTCGTGCCGCCTCATCAAAGGCTTCAACGGCCCAGAAATTTTCCTCTCGCGCACCGTCAGTGCGCTCCAAGATCATGTCGTGAGTCCACGCGTACTCGCGGCTGTGGCGCTCAATGAACGCGGCGACAAGTTGGTCGCGCTGTGCTTCGTCCATACCGGCTAACGTTTGAAGTAAGCGGATGACGAAGGCAATCCGCGCTTGACTGAGTTGTTAGGGTGTGACTTTGACACGACGCCTCCGCAACATGAAGCCCAAACCAAGCGCGATCACAACAACTAGCGGAATTCCCCAAGATGCGGCC
>CAUPLI010000018.1:0-25614 GCA_963512175.1 uncultured Hylemonella sp.
CCTGTTTGCTCCCCACGCTTTCGTGCATGAGCGTCAGTACAGGTCCAGGGGATTGCCTTCGCCATCGGTGTTCCTCCGCATATCTACGCATTTCACTGCTACACGCGGAATTCCATCCCCCTCTACCGTACTCTAGCTATGCAGTCACAAATGCAGTTCCCAGGTTAAGCCCGGGGATTTCACATCTGTCTTACATAACCGCCTGCGCACGCTTTACGCCCAGTAATTCCGATTAACGCTTGCACCCTACGTATTACCGCGGCTGCTGGCACGTAGTTAGCCGGTGCTTATTCTTACGGTACCGTCATGAGCCCCCAGTATTAGTGGAAGCCTTTTCGCTCCGTACAAAAGCAGTTTACAACCCGAAGGCCTTCATCCTGCACGCGGCATTGCTGGATCAGGCTTGCGCCCATTGTCCAAAATTCCCCACTGCTGCCTCCCGTAGGAGTCTGGGCCGTGTCTCAGTCCCAGTGTGGCTGGTCGTCCTCTCAGACCAGCTACAGATCGTCGGCTTGGTGGGCTTTTACCCCACCAACTACCTAATCTGATATCGGCCGCTCCAATCGCGCGAGGTCTTGCGATCCCCCGCTTTCATCCATAGATCGTATGCGGTATTAGCGTAGCTTTCGCTACGTTATCCCCCACGACTGGGCACGTTCCGATATATTACTCACCCGTTCGCCACTCGCCACCAGGATTGCTCCCGTGCTGCCGTTCGACTTGCATGTGTAAGGCATGCCGCCAGCGTTCAATCTGAGCCAGGATCAAACTCTATAGTTCGATCTTGAATTTTTCGCTCTTTCGAGCAACTCATAAAAACGGAATTGAAGTGAACTTCACTTCTATTCTCATGAGCGTTTTTAAGTGACTTGCACTTAGTTCCGAAGAACTTGGCAATCGCCTTCAAACGCCCACGCTTATCGGCTGTATATTTTTAAGGAACCACCGCAAAACTCTTCCGTCTTGCGTCTGCTTAGCTGCGATCAGCTGAGCCTTGAATTTTAGCACTATTTTTTCCATCACGTCAACATATCGACGAGATTTTTTGAGTTGCTCGCCATTTTCTTGGCGAGGCCCGCAGGCCAGTGCTCCAACTCAAATTCGTTCTTTTCAGAAGCGAAGCCCGCAACTATAGCACAGATTTTTCAGGCGTCTGGGGCTTGCGTTCTCGCCCGCATCCAGGGCCAGGAACCGGCGGCCCCGGCGGGGATAATCCCCAACACTTATGGCTCTGCTCACCCTACTCAATGCCCAACTGGCCTACGGCCACGTCGCCTTACTTGATCACGCGGACTTCGCCCTCGAGTCCAATGAGCGAGTCGGACTGATAGGCCGAAACGGCACCGGGAAATCCTCACTGCTCAAGATACTTGCGGGCTTCGAGAGGCCGGATGACGGCAACCTGCAACTGCAGCAGAACCTGCGACTGGCTTACGTGGCCCAGGAGCCCGTTCTCGCACCGGAGAGCACGGTCTTCGAATCGGTCCGTACCGGGCTGAACACCATGATCGATCTGATCGAACGCTACACGCGAGGAGATGGCAATCTAGGCCAGCTCCAGGATGCCATCGAACTACAAGATGGCTGGAACTGGGAACAGCGCGTCAATGAAACCTTGCACCGCCTGCACCTGGAGCCGGACACCCAGATCAAGGCGCTCTCGGGTGGCACACGCAAACGGGTGGCGCTGGCCCAGGCACTGGTGACCCAGCCCGACGTGTTGTTGCTGGACGAACCGACCAACCATCTCGACCTGGACTCGATCATGTGGCTGGAAACGCTGCTGCTGGAGTTCAAGGGCAGCATTGTCACGATCACCCACGACCGCGCCTTCCTCGACCGGGTGGCCACACGCATCGTCGAACTGGATCGCGGCCGGCTGAACTCTTACCCCGGCAATTTCACCACTTATTTAACGCTGAAAGAAGAGCAGCTCGCGCAGGAGGCAGTGATCAGCGCCAAGGCCGACAAGCTGCTGGCCCAGGAAGAAGTCTGGGTGCGCAAGGGAGTCGAAGCCCGACGTACACGCAGCCAGAGCCGCATCACCCGCCTGCAGCAGCTGCGTGCCCAGCGCTCAGCCCGACGAGAGGCCGTGGGCAGCGTCAGGATGGATATCGCATCCGGCGCCCCGAGTGGCAAGCTGGTGGCCGAGCTCACCGATGTCAGCAAGTCCTTTGGAGATCGAACGGTGGTCCGGGACTTCAGTGCCACCATCCTGCGCGGCGACAAGATCGGCCTGATCGGGGCAAACGGTGCCGGCAAGACCACCCTGTTGAAGCTGATCCTGGGCGAACTGATGCCCGACAGCGGCAAGGTTCGCCAGGGCGCCAATCTGCAGGTGGCCTACTTCGACCAGATGCGCAACGCACTCGATCTGGATGCCACGCTGGAAGATTTCATCAGCCCCGGCAGTGAATGGATCGAGATCGGCAACAAACGACAGCACGTCAAGAGCTACCTCGGCGACTTCCTGTTCTCTCCGGCCCGCGCCAACTCGCCCGTGCGCTCCCTCTCTGGCGGCGAGCGCAACCGGCTGCTGCTGGCGCGCCTGTTTGCAAGGCCAGCCAATGTGTTGGTCCTGGACGAACCGACCAACGACCTGGACATCGACACGCTGGACTTGCTCGAGGAACTGCTGCAGGACTACCCCGGCACGGTTTTTCTCGTGAGCCATGACCGCACCTTCCTGGACAATGTGGTGACCAGCACCATTGCGCACGAAGGGGATGGCGTGTGGCGAGAGTACGAAGGCGGCGTTGAGGACTGGCTGACACAGTCGCGGCGCAGCCAGGCGATCAAATCAGCCGCCGAACCAGCCACTGGCAAAACACCCGCCGCCGAGGTGCCAGCATCCCCGGCAACGTCGGCCATCCAGACGCCGCGCCCCGCCGGCAGCAGCAAGCTCAGCTACAAGGAGCGCCGGGAGCTGGAGGCTCTTCCCGACCTGATCGACGCCCTGGAATTGGAGCAGGGCAGCTTGCGCAAGGAACTCGCCGATGG
Source organism: uncultured Hylemonella sp. (assembly GCA_963512175.1). Lineage (GTDB taxonomy): Bacteria > Pseudomonadota > Gammaproteobacteria > Burkholderiales > Burkholderiaceae_C > Hylemonella. Next base: position 3,001 of record CAUPLI010000018.1, read on the forward strand.
CAGCCTCTACATCAAGGATGCACAACGCGCCACCGCCCTGAACCAGCGCGATGCAGCGATCGAAGCAGAACTGATGGCCGCCTTGGGCCGATGGGAAGAGCTGTCGGCGCGCGCCTGAACTGCGGATTCAGACGCGGTAGCGGTCGCCACCACTGTTGCTGAGACGGGCCAGCAAGGCCGGCGCAATGGCCGTCAGGGGCAACACCTCGTCAGCCGCACCATGCAGGATGGCCTCGCGCGGCATGCCGAACACGACACAGCTGGCTTCGTCCTGCACATAGTTGTAGCTGCCGGCATCCTTCATTTCGCGCATGGCCTTGGCGCCATCATTGCCCATGCCGGTCAGCATGATGCCGAAGGCGTTCGGCCCCACGACCTGGGCGCAGGAATGAAACAGCACCTCGACCGAGGGCTTGTGCCGGTTGACCGGCTCACCGTCCTCGACCACGGCCACGTAGTTGGCGCCGCTGCGATCGATGCGGAACTGCTTGCCGCCTGGTGCGATATAAGCGTGGCCGGGCAGGATGCGCTCGCCGTTCGCCGCTTCCTTCACCGTGATCTGGCACAGACCATCCAGGCGCGCCGCAAAGCTGGTCGTGAATCCCGGGGGCATATGCTGGGTGATGACGATACCGGGTGAATCTGCCGGCATGCGGATCAAAACCTCCTTGACCGCTTCGGTGCCTCCGGTCGAAGAGCCGATACAGATCAGCTTCTCCGTGGACAGACGCCCCAGCAGCTTGATCGGCAGCGCGGCGACACCGGCTGCACTTGCGCCAGCGGCCGCCCCGGCAGCCGGAGTCGACGCACGCCGGATATGCGCAGAAGCAGCAATACGGATCTTCTCGACGATCTGATCGGACAAATCCTTGATGCCATCGGCCAGGCCGATGCGGGGCTTGGCGACAAAATCGACCGCGCCGAGCTCCAGTGCACGCATGGTGACCTCGGCACCGCGCTCGGTCAACGTGGAGATCATGAGCACGGGCATGGGACGCAGGCGCATCAGACGTCCGAGGAATTCGATGCCATCCATACGCGGCATCTCGACATCCAGCGTGATCACGTCCGGATTCAATTCGCGGATCATCTCGCGCGCGATCAACGGGTCGTTGGCCGTACCCACGCATTCCATATCACGTTGCCGGTTGATGATCTCGGCCAGCAGGCTGCGCACCAGCGCTGAATCATCGACCACCACGACACGAATCTTGCTCAAGCTCGCCCCCTAGAACAGGTCCACAGAACCACCCGCCGTGGACTTGGCCACAGCGGCCGCATTGCCCTTGCGCTCCTCCACCGCCAGGGCTTCGGGATGCGCATGGGCGAGCCGTTTGACCAGGGCCTTGCCGGTGACCGGAAAGAAACACACCTTGCGCGGATGGATGTCCAGTACGTCCTGCGACACCACCGGAATGCGCTCCGTGGAAAGGTAGTCCAGCACAAACTTGGTGTTGCGCTCCCCCACGTTCATGGTGGTGAAACCGGCCATGACGGCCCCGCCCCCGAAGACCTTGGCTTGCATGGTCTCGCGACGGGCCCCCATCTTGATCATCTCGTTGAGCAAGAGCTCCATGGCATACGAGCCGTAGCGCCCCGAACCATCTTCACCCTCGGGCAGCATGAAGTGGTTCATGCCGCCGACGCGAGCCTTGCCGTCCCAGATGCAGGCCGCAATGCAGGAGCCCAGCACCGTCATGATGAGCACGTCATCACTGGACACGAAGTACTCACCCGGCAGGACCTTGACCGCGTCGTACTGAAAATGGTGGTCGGCATAAAAGAAGGAGGCTTCCCCCGGTTTGCGCGACTGGGCCCGAAATTCGTCGACCCGCGAGATCCGCCCCCCCGCCAGAACCTTGGGGGCACCCGATGTCACGGGACGCAGCGGCGCAGCACGTACGGAGAGTTCAGACGGGTTCATGCAGCTCCTGCAAGGAACACGGCAGGCGCATCGCCAGACGCCGGGGAGAGTACCTTTCAGCGGCGCTCATAGACCGTCTTTCCGCGCAGGACGAAGAGATCGCGCGACTCGTTGAAATTCTCCGAATGGCCGACAAACAGCAGACTGCCAGGTTTCATGACCCGATGGATGCGCTCCAGCACGCTGCGCTGGGTCGGAGCATCGAAATAGATCATGACGTTGCGGCAAAACACGATGTCGAAAGGCTCGCGAAAGGGCCAGTCATCGCGTATCAGGTTGACGCTCAGAAACTCCACCATGCGCTGCAGCTCGGGCTTGACGCGCAGGAACCCTTCGTTATTTCCTTTGCCACGCAGGAAGAACCGCTGCAAGCGGGCCATGTCGACCCCCTTGATGGAATCCTGACGGTAGACAGCTCGCGCGGCGGTAGCCAGCACCTTGGAATCGATATCGCTGGCCCAGAGCTTGAAGTTGGCCTGGGGACCCAATGCATCCAGCGCCGTCATGATGATGGAGTAGGGCTCCTCCCCCGTAGAAGCCGCATTGCACCAGACACGCCAGGGCGTGGTCGAGGGGCGCGTCTTCAGGTGCTCGGCCAGGATCTCGAAATGATGCTGCTCACGGAAGAAGGAGGTCAGGTTGGTCGTCAAGGCGTTGACGAATTCCTGCCACTCGGGTCCGTCGTGGGACTCCAGCCAGCCCAGGTAGTCGCGAAAATTCTGGTACCCGGTGTCGCGCAAGCGGCGCGACAGGCGGCTGTACACCATGGCGTGCTTGCCGTCGTGCAGGCTGATGCCGGCACGCTGGTAGATCAGCGCCTGAACGCGGGTGAAGTCGGCTTGCGTCCAGCTGAACTCCCTGGCCTGCACGTCGCCCCCGGCGATCTCCGCCGTACCATCCCGGTCAGCGCCCGCCCTTGAACTCCTGGCCGCTTTGTCTGTGCTCAGCATCGTCAGGGCGCCTGAATGAAGGTAAGAGGCACTATCGGCAAAAGATCAGGCCTCGACAGAAACCAGGCCCATGTCGACACTGGACATGAGCTTCTCGATATCCAGCAGGATCAACATGCGGTCCCCCACCGAGCCCAGACCGACCACGGCCGAATTTTCGATCGAACTGTCGATGTCAGGCGCGGCCTTGAGGTTCTCCGGGGCCAGCTCCATCACATCACTGACCGAGTCCACCACGATACCGACGATACGGCTGCGCAGATTCAGGATGATGACCACCGTAAAGCTGTTGTACTCGGCCTTCGCACAGTTGAACTTCAGGCGCATGTCGACGATGGGCACGATGGTGCCGCGCAGATTGACCACGCCCTTGATGAACTCGGGTGCGTTGGCAATGCGCGTCGGCTTCTCATAGCCTCGGATTTCCTGCACCTTGAGGATGTCGATGCCGTACTCTTCCTGGTCCAGCCGGAACGTCAGGTATTCGCGCGGACCCGACGCCATTTTTCCGTTCTCATCTGTCTCACTCATACCGATCTTCTCCTTGGAGTGCATCAATGCCGTGAACGCCGCACGAGGGTGCTGGTATCCAGAATGAGCGCCACCTTGCCATCGCCCAGGATGGTGGCGCCCGAGACGTTCGGAACCTTGCGGTAATTGGTTTCCAGATTTTTCACCACGACCTGCTGCTGACCCAGCAACTCATCGACCAGCAAAGCCACCCGACTACCTTCTGCTTCCACCACCACCATGATGTCGCTGGACTTGCCACCGTCGTAACGCGGCACCTGGAACACTTTCTCCAATTCGATCACAGGCATGTACTCATCACGCACCTTGACCAGGCGCGAACCCTGGGCCACGGTGTTGACGGCATCATCCTTGACCTGGAAGGATTCGACCACCGAGGACAAGGGCAGGATGTAGACCTCGTCGCCCACGCCCACCGACATGCCGTCCATGATGGCCAGGGTCAGTGGCAGGCGGACCGAAACCCGCATGCCATACCCCTCGGACGAGTCGATCTCGACCGTGCCGTTGAGCGCTGCGATGTTTTTCTTGACCACGTCCATGCCGACACCGCGGCCGGACACGTCGGTCACGACCTCGGCGGTAGAGAAGCCCGGCGCAAAGATCAGCTGCCAGACATCGCCATCGGACATCTGGTCCGAGACCTCCAGGCCACGCTCGCGTGCCTTGTTGAGAATCTTCTCGCGCGACAGACCACGGCCGTCGTCACGCACCTCGATCACGATGGAGCCGCCCTGATGGGCCGCTGACAGGGTGATGGTGCCAGTCTCGGGCTTGCCTGCTGCGACACGATCGGCTGGCATCTCGATGCCATGGTCGCAACTGTTGCGCACCAGGTGGGTCAATGGATCGGTAATCTTCTCGACCAGGCCCTTGTCGAGCTCGGTCGCCTCACCCTGGGTCACGAACTCCACCTTCTTGCCCAGCTTGCTGGCCAAATCGCGCAGCATGCGCGGGAAGCGGCTGAACACGATGGACATCGGAATCATGCGGATCGACATCACCGATTCCTGCAGATCGCGCGTATTGCGGTCCAGGTCGGCCAGCCCCGCCATCAGCTGCTGGTTGGCCGCCGGATCCAGCGCCTGGCTGTTCTGGGCCAGCATGGCCTGGGTGATGACCAGTTCGCCCACGAGGTTGATCAGCTGGTCGACCTTGCTGATGGCCACGCGGATGGTGGCCGCTTCCGGCTGGGCTGCGACCTGGCTGGCTGCCGGCTTGGTCGCGCCCGCCTTGGCTGCGGCGGGCCTGGCCTCGGTCGCCTCGACCGGCGCGGGTGCGGCGCCACCATTGGGCACCCCCGGAGCGCCATCGAAAAAGCCGAAGCCCGGCGCCGGCGCCACCGGTGCACCGGGCGGCGGATCGTCCCGGTCTGCCCAGGAAATTGCAGCGCCAGGCGCTGCGGCGCCCATTTCACGGATGTTCACCTGCTCACGCGACACGTGAAAAGCAAACAGATCAAGCAGATCGTCATTGCTGGAAGACGTCGAGGCATGGAACACCCGAGTGTCTGCACGGTCGCTGGCCACCTCGGTGACCGAACCGAGGCCAACGATGTCACGGAACAGGTCCTTGATCCCATCCACCTGGTCGGGGCGCTCCAGCGGGCCCATACGAATCTCCAGCTGGCGCGCGCCTGGCGCGGCCGGAGCGGGCGCGGGCGCCGCCACGGGGACAGGCGCCGGGGCAGCGACCACAGGCGCGGGAGCGGGTGCAGCAGCCGGCGCCGGCGTGCCACCCGCCGCCAGCTCGCTGATGCGACGCACCAGATCGGCGTTAGAGGGGGGCGCGCTGGTATCGCTGGTCTGATGACGGGCGAGCAGCACGCGCGAGGCGTCGGCGGATTCGAGCAGCACGTCCACCATCACGGGATTGGGCTGCAGTTCGTGACGACGCAGCTTGTCCAACAGGGACTCCATCTGGTGCGTCAGCTCGGCCACATCTGCGAAGCCGAAAGTGGCCGCCCCCCCCTTGACGGAGTGTGCGCAACGAAAGATGCCGTTGAGCTCCTCGTCGTCAGCGGTCTCCAGATTCAGATTGAGCAGCATCTGCTCCATGAGGTCCAGGTTTTCGCCCGCCTCCTCGAAAAAGATCTGGTAGAACTGACTCAGATCGAATGAGTCACCCCCGCCGGTTTCCTGGTGTCCCTCGGTCATGCCTATCTCCTGTTGTGATCCCGCGCTGGCGGACCGTGTTATTTGATGACTTTCTTGATGACCTCGAGCAGCCGCGCCGGGTCAAAGGGCTTGACCAGCCAGCCGGTGGCGCCAGCGGCGCGGCCGGCCTGCTTCATCAGGTCACTCGATTCGGTGGTGAGCATCAGAATCGGTGTGGTCTTGAAATTGGGGTGCTCGCGCAGCTTGCGCGTCAGCCCCAGGCCATCCAGCCGGGGCATGTTCTGGTCGGTCAGCACCAGGTCGAAGGTCTGGGCCTGGGCTTTTTCATAGGCGTCCTGCCCATCGACGGCCTCGACCACCTGGTAGCCTGCTCCCGCAAGGGTGAATGAGACCATCTTGCGCATCGAGGGTGAATCGTCAACAGCGAGTATCAGTGGCATGTCTGAGCTCCGGGGAAATAGGGTCTGTGGTTATTCAAGTTCAGCGGTTCAAAACAATTCGATCGAGCCGGCATCCATTTCGTCCTGGGTCACCGGGTTGGGACGTTCCGGCACCTCCTCGACAAAGGGAACCGCCTCACCGTCTTCCTGCCCCATGGACTCGGAAGCCAGGCGATAGGCACAGCCCTGCAGCACCTTGGAAGTATGGACGATGAGTTGTGAGGCCATGTCCTGGAATTGAAGCTCGGTCACGGCCGAACGCAGGACATTGCGCACCTCGTCGAGCGTTGCCAGATTGGCAGCTGTCGGATCGTCCAGGCCGCTGATGGCCTTGGTGAAGCGCTGCATCAGGTTGTCCATGGTGTGCGCCAGCAGCCCGTCGAGCCGGGCCAGGTCATGCACCACCACCAGGAGCGAATCCTGCACCTCGGCCACCAGCATCACCGGCAATTGCACGGCGGGCTGTTCCGCAGGCGGTGTGTTGGGGGCATGCATGGTCATTCTTTTCGGACATCCGGATGCTAGATGATTCACCGCTCCAGCAAGTCCAGCATTAGAATTTTCCTGGATATAGAGTAGCAGGATTCCGCAGAAATGGGAGGGAATTCATCAATATTTGGGGCGTTCAGGCCGTCGCCCGGGCACACCCACCGGGGTTTTCATCATATCGTCTACTGCATGCAGCCAGAAGTCCACCCAGCCCCCCTGCGCATCCTGCACCTTGAGGATTCGGAACTAGATCACGACATCGTGCGGCAGACGCTGCGCCGCGCCGGTTTGCCCTGCGAACTGGTGCGGGTCGAAAGCCTGGACGACTTCGTACGCGCGCTGCAGGGCAGCCGCTTCAACGCCGTTCTCGCCGACTACCGCCTGCCCGGTTTCACGGCCCTGGATGCATGGAGATCCCTGCAGGCCATCCCGCAGCACCCGCCCTTCATCCTGCTGTCCGGGGCCATTGGCGAGACGGCCGCCGTCGACGCCATCAAGCTCGGCATGAGCGACTACCTGCTCAAGGACGACCTGGGCAAGCTGGCCCACGTGATCCAGCGCGCCATCGAGGTCCAGCAGGCCAAACGCGAACGCGAACGCGCCGTCGAGGAGCTGGCCGCCTCCGAACAGCGCCTGGCGCGCTTCGCCGAACACCTGCAGACGTCCATTGAGCAGGAGCGCGCGGCGATCGCGCGCGAGATCCACGACGACATCGGCGGCTCGCTGGCGGCCATCCAGTTCGACCTCTCATGGATCAGCCGTCACCATCCCGACGCCGACACGCAAGGCCATGTGCAGGCCGCCACCGGCATGCTGCAGCATGCGGTCGGCGCCAGCCAGCGCATCATGATGAACCTGCGCCCCGCCATCCTGGACCAGGGTCTCGAAGCCGCCATCGACTGGCTGGCCGGCGAATTCGAGCGCCGCACCGGCATCCGCACCATGGTGCGCTGCACCCTGCGCCAGCCCGCATTGTCCAAAAACATCCAGCTGACCGCCTATCGCACGGCGCAGGAGGCCCTGACCAACATCTCCAAACACGCCCGTTGCAGCGAAGTCCGGATCGAGTTGTCGGACGCCGAGAGTGTGCTGACGCTGGAGATCACCGACAATGGGCAAGGTATCCAGCCGCCGGAGCGCAACAAAACCACGGCTTTCGGTCTCAAAGGCCTGCAGGAGCGGGCGCGCACCGCGGGCGGCTGGCTGGATGTGAGCAGCCGCGAGGGCGAGGGCACATCCATCACGCTGTCGATTCCCCTCACAATCGAGGCAAAAGGTTAGATCGATGATTCGAGTGATACTTTGTGACGACCATGCCGTCGTGCGGCGCGGCATCCGCGACACCCTGTCCGAGGCCGTCGACATCAAGGTCGTGGGTGAAGCCGGCAGCTATTCGGAAGTGCGGGAGCTGTTGCGTTCCACGCCCTGTGACATCCTGGTGCTGGACCTGAACCTGCCCGGCCGCGGAGGCCTGGAGGTGCTGGCCTCGCTGCGTGAAGCGGAAACACCCACGAAAGTCCTGGTCGTTTCGATGTTCCCCGAGGATCAGTACGCCATCCGCTGCCTGCGTGCCGGTGCCCAGGGCTACCTGAACAAGGCCGGCAATCCGGCCGACCTGATCACGGCGGTACGCACCATTGCCCAGGGACGCAAGTACGTCACGTCGGACGTGGCCCAGATGCTGGTCGACAACCTGGCCACGCCAACCAGCGAAGCACTGCACGATGCGCTCTCGGAACGCGAACTGCAGACCCTGCTCAAGATCGCCTCGGGCAAGCGCCTCTCCGACATCGCCGAGGAACTGATGCTCAGCCCCAAGACCGTCAGCGTCTACCGCTCACGCGTGCTGGAAAAGCTCAAGCTCTCGAACAACGCGGAGCTGACCGTCTACGCCATCCGCAACGGGCTGGTGTAAGAAACCAGGCAGCTATCGCCCGGTGAAAATCTCGATGGCTCGCTCCAGCAGGGACTGGAAGGGCCGGTCCAGCATGGGCAGCGTGGCCGCCATGCCCACCAGGCCCACACTGAGCGTGATGGGAAACCCGACCGCGTAGATGTTCATCTGCGGCGCCACGCGCGAGATGATGCCCAACGCCAGGTTGGTGAAGAGCAGCAGGGCCAGCATGGGCAGGGCGATCCACAGGGCGCTGGCAAACAACTCGCCTCCCAGGGTATAGAGCTGCATCAGCCGCAGGGCCTCCAGGAAATTCTGCGTCACCGGGAAGACCTCGAAGCTGCGCGTCACGGCCATCAGCACCATCAGGTGGCCGTTGAGCACCACGAAAAGCAGGGAAGCCATGTAGCCGAAAAAACGCGCCACGGCACTGGCCTGGGTGTTGAGCGAGGGGTCGAAGAAGGCGGCGAAGTTCAACCCCATCTGGAAACCCACCACCTCGCCGGCCAGTTCGAACGCGGCGAACACCAGCCGCACGACAAAGCCGATGGACAGGCCGATGCCCACCTGCTGGATCACCACCCCCAGGACCGCCGGGCTGTTGAAGTCGATCACCGGCATGGGCGGCAGGGTGGCCTGGCAGGCCACGGTCACCAGCAGGGCCAGCCCGATGCGGGCGCGCACAGGGATGGCACGCGAGGAGAAGATCGGGGCTGCCGTGAAGACGCCCAGCACCCGCAGGAAGGGCCACAGCAGCGGCGACAGCCACGCCATGATCTGGGCTTCGCTGAAAGTGATCATGGCAAGAGCGCCGGGTTCAAAGCACGATGCCGGGGATCGCCTCGATGGTGCGACGGATGTACTCGACCAGGATATTGAGCATCCAGGGGCCGGCCCAGGCAAACACGGCCATGGCGGCCACCAGCTTGGGCACGAAGGACAGCGTGGCCTCGTGGATCTGGGTGATGGCCTGGAACAGGCTGACCAGCAGCCCCACCAGCAGCACCACGCCCAGCAGCGGCGCAGACACCAGCAGCAGCGTGAGCAGCGCTTCCTGCCCGATGGTCAGAACCATTTGTGCGTTCATGGCAGGCCTCTCATGTCACGAAGCTCGCGGCCAGCGAGCCGATCAACAGGTTCCAGCCGTCGGCCAGCACGAAGAGCATGAGCTTGAAGGGCAGCGCCACCAGCACGGGCGACAGCATCATCATGCCCAGCGACATCAGCACGCTGGCCACCACGATGTCGATCACCAGGAAGGGTATGAAGATCAGGAAGCCGATCTGGAACGCCGTCTTGAGTTCGCTGGTGACGAAGGCCGGGATCAGCACGCGCATGGGTGCGGTGTCGATCTTGGCCGCCGGATCGAGTTTGGCCAGCTTGGCAAACAGCGCATAGTCAGACTGGCGCGTCTGCTTGGTCATGAACTGGCGCATCGGCGCCTCACCGCGTGCGAGCGCCTGCTCGAAGTTGATGACGTTCTGCGTATAGGGCAGGTAGGCATCGGCGTAGATACGGTCGAAGGTCGGCCCCATGACGAAGAAGGTCAGGAACAGCGACAGGCCGATGATGACCTGGTTGGGGGGGGACGACTGCGTGCCCAGCGCCTGGCGCAGCAGGGACAGCACGATGACGATGCGGGTGAAGCCGGTCATCATCAGCAGGATGGCCGGCAGGAAGGACAGCGCCGTGAAAAACAGCAGGGTCTGGATCGGCACCGAATAGCTCGTGCCCGACGCGTCGCCGCCCACGATCAGGGGCAGCTGGGTGGTATTGATCTGGGCGGCGGCCAGGGGCGCATTCTCCTGCGCCAGCGCCGGCAACGCCAGCAGCAACAGTGAGGCGGCCAGCCCCGACACCGTGCGCAGGGTGGGCCAGAGCGCAAGCTGGCGCATCAGGCCGGCTCTCCGCCGTCAGCCGGCGCCTTGGCGGCCGATGCAAAAACGGAGCCGCGCGCGGATGCCGGCCCCGCCGGCATGCTGTGCAGGCAGCTGATGTTCTGTGCCGTGACACCCAGCACCAGCCAGGTACGCGCGCCCTCCGGGCCGACCTCGACCGTCACGACCCTTTGCTGCGGGCCGACGGCCAGCGTGGAGACGATGCGGGAAACGGCGGCATTCGATGTGCCGCCCGGGGCGCGCTGCTGGAACCACCGCACGGCTGGCGGCAGCAGGGCCAGGATGACAAGGAACAGGACGACAGAAACAACGGTTTGCGTCATGTCGCCAGTTTAAGGCAATGCTGAGCACGTCGGGGCGATTGCAAGGCGCAAATCCTCGCCCCGGCCCAAGCCAAACGAGGATTTGCAACACCGCAGACCGCCCGTGCCGGGGATGCAGCACACGCCCGGGGCTTGCTCGGCATTCGTCTCAGCCCCTGCTGATGCGGCGCAGCCGTTCAGACGGGGTGACGACGTCGGTGAGACGGATGCCGAACTTGTCGTTCACCACGACCACCTCGCCCTGGGCGATCAGGTAGCCATTGACCAGCACGTCCATGGGTTCACCGGCCATCGCGTCGAGCTCGACCACCGAGCCCTGGCCCAGTTGCAGGATGTGCTTGATCGGCACCTTGGTGCGCCCGAGCTCGACGGAGAGCTGGACCGGGATGTCCAGCACCATGTTGATGTCGCTGGCCGGGGCATCGCTGGAGGAGAAGGGGCGCGCGGCCCCACCGCTCAACACGCCGCCGGGTTCGACCTCGGGGCCCTTGTCGCTGGTCTTCTGCTCCTGCAGGGCCTCGGCCCAGTCGGCCATGCCGTCGTCTTCAGGTTTCTGATCCGGTTTGTCGTCAACCGCCATAGCGTTCCCCTAACCAGTTGGTGTCATTGCCGCGCAGGCACTTGTCGATGCGCAGGGCGTATTTGGCGTTGTGCGTGCCGTACTGGCACTCGAACACCGGCACACCATCGACCGAGGCCTCGATGCGGGACTGGCGCCCGAGCTCGATGAAATCCCCCGGCTTCATGGCCAGCAGTTCCTCCACCGTCGCGTCGGCGCGCGCCAACTCGGCCACCAGGGTCACCTCGGCGGCCTGGATCTCGCGCGTCAGCACGGTGACCCAGCGGCGATCCACCTCGATCGAGTCGCCCTGGGTGGATGAATACAGCACGTCGCGGATGGGCTCCATCGTCGCGTACGGCATGCAGAAATGGATGGAGCCGGTGATCTCGGCAATCTCCAGCTGGAAGGAGGTGGAGATCACGATCTCGCTGGGCGTGGCGATGTTGGCGAACTGCGGCTGCATCTCGCTGCGCTGGTAGTCCAGCTCGATCGGGTAGATCCCGCGCCAGGCCTTCTTGTATTCCTCGGAGATCACGTCGACCAGGCGGTTGATCACGCGCTGTTCGGTGGCCGAGAAGTCCCGGCCTTCGATGCGGGTCTGGAACTTGCCGATGCCGCCGTACAGCGTGTCGATCACGCCGAACACCAGGGCCGGCTCGCAGACGATCAGGCCGCTGCCGCGCAGCGGGCGGATGGCCACGATGTTGAAATTGGTGGGCACGGCCAACTCGCGCAGGAAGGCGCTGTAGCGCTGCACCTGCACCGGGCCGACGGAGATCTCGGGGCTGCGGCGGATGAAGTTGAACAGGCCGATGCGCAGGTTGCGGGCAAAGCGCTCGTTGACGATTTCCATCGTCGGCATGCGCCCGCGGACGATCCGCTCCTGGCTGGACATGTTGTAGGAACGGATCTCCCCGGCCTCGGCAACCTCCTCGACCGATTTCTGGCTCTCGCCGGTGACCCCTTCCAGCAGGGCATCGACTTCTTCCTGGGAAAGAAACGATTCACTCATGGCCGGTACATCCTCATGCCTTCATTGAACGATGAAGCTGGAGAACAGCACGCCCCGCACGGGGTTGCCGTTGGCGCCACCCTTGGCGGCCGCTTTCTTGTCCTTCTTGCCCGCCGGCGCGGCGGGCTTGTTGAAATGCCGGGAAGAGGAGGCGAGGATGTCCTCGGCCAGCTTTTCCTTGCCTTCGCGGCTGAGCAACTCGTCCGCCGTGCGCTGCGACACCAGCAGCAGCACATCGCTGCGGATGGTCGGCAGATAGGCCTTGACCTTTTCGACTTCCAGGACGCCGGTCAGCTCCAGCGTGATGCCGATCTGCGCCACACGCTCGCCCCCCGGATCGGCCAGGTTGACCACCATATTGTCCAGCGGCAGGTAGGTCGGCGGGCCGGTGGGTTCGGCCACGACAGCGGCGACCTCTTCCTCTTCCTCGTCGTCCAGTGCTGCGGCATTCTTCTTGCTGAGGAACATCCAGCCACCGGCTGCGGCCAGGGCCAGCACCACGACCCCGATCACCACCATCAACAGCAACTTCTTGCTCTTGGGCGGCGGTGCGGCTTCGGCATCGGGGGTTTTGGTGGCCACGATCTAGTCCTCTACAACATTGCTTGTTTCATAACGGCGGCACGCCGCGCACCGTGCGGGCACGCAGATCCGCACGCTTGGACAAATTATTCTCGACATCCCACCCTACGATACCCGGATTAAGGGTAAAAAACCATGCCATTCCGGGGCGCTGGACCGGGCTGTCCTGCACCCTCACACGAAAAGATCCACCGAGCGGCCCGACAGCGGCGCAGCGCGGTTGGCTGCCGCCGCCAGCGCCACCGCCGGCAATTCGGGCACACCGGCCTGACCCTGACGACCGCCCTGGTGGCCCTGGCCGGGCTGACCGGCACCACGCTCCGAACCCGAGCTGCCGACCGACATGCCGGACAGCACCAGGCCTTCGCGCTCCAGCAATTCGCGCAGGTGCGGCATGGCGTCCTGCAAGACCTGGCGCGTCTGGGCCTGATCGGCCCGGAACTCGACGCGCGCCTCCTGGCCCTGCAGTTCGATGCTGACCTTGACCGGGCCTTCGCCCAATCCCTCGACCTCCAGCTCGGCGTTTTGCGCACCGCGGCCCACCCAGTAGCTGACCTGTTCGGCCACGCGCATCTCCGTCGTCAGACCGCCGTCCGGCGCCACCGTCGGCACGTCCATGCGCGCGCCCTCGGGCTGGGCCACGCCGCTCCAGCCACCGGCCTCGCCGCCGCCGATACGCGGGCCGCTCCGTTCGCTGCGTCGCTCCAAGGGCCGCAGACCGGACTCACCCAGCCCCGCTGCGAGAAACGGGCTGCCCGCTGGTGCGAGCTGCTCGCTGATGCGCCAGCCCAGCCGGGCGGCCATGTCATCACCACGCCGCTCCTTGCCGGCCTGCGCCTCCCCTTCGGTGGCCTGGCTCCTGTGTTGCGCCATGCGCTGGGCCAGCACCGCCTGACGCAACAAGGGCTGGACCTCGTCGGCCGTCGCGTTGGCCGGGGCTGCTGCGTCGGCCAGGGCCGAGGCATCAGGCAGCCGGGACGACGCCTCGGCTGCCCCCGACAACTCTCCCGCCAGGGGCGTACGCGATTCGGCACGACCCGCCGCCACGGGTGGCAAGGCCGGGGCGGCATCGCCAACAACGGGGACGCCCAGATCCTGGCCCTGCAACGGCACCTCGGCAACCGCGGTGGCCGGCATCGCCAGCTGCGGCAAGCCCGCCATGGGCAGACCGGGATCGACCGGCAGTGCCACCGGGTCCACAGCCAACTCGGTCGCGCCGGGCAGGGCCGTCAGCGCACCGGCCTCTGCGTCGGACAGCATTTCCTCGGGCACCAGTTCCTCGGCACCCAGGCTCATCAGCAGCGAGGCAAAGTCACCCGGGGTCGCGGCCTGGGCCTTGCCGGCGCCGTGCCCGCCCCCACCCGCCGGGGCTGTCTTGGCCGCCGACTTGGGGGCGCCCGTCGTCACACTGTGTTCCATGCTCATGATCATTCTCCATTCAACAGGCCACCGACGCCGCCGGCGCCACGGGCATATTTGAGGACGGCCAGTTCGTCCATCTGCTTCTGTTCGCGCCTGGCTTCGAGCTGGGCGCGGGCACTGAGTTTTTTCTTCACCAGCAGCTGCAAGGCGGTCAGCCGCACTTCCTCCTGCACCCGGCGCTGGCGGGCCATCTCGACCTTGCGCTGCAGGTCGGCCATCACATTGCCCTGCATGCCGATGGCCTGACGCAGACGCTGCAGGAAATGGTGGTGATGCTGCATCAGCTCGGCGCTGACGGTGACGGCCGAGGCCGTCGCCCAGCGCGACTCGGTATCGGCGGCATAGCTCTCCAGCTGGTCCAGCTGGCCTTGCGCCTGCTGCACGGCGCGGCGCGCCTGCATCAGGGCCTGGTCGGCCTGGTCACGCGCCCGCGTGGCCACCTCGATGGCCAGGGCCAGGCTCTTCAGGGCCGACATGGCGGCCTCCGGCGTGTATCCATGCGGGCGCTCACGGGAAAGCCTCCTCGCGCTGGATGGTGGTCGCCATGGCCTTGAGGCTTTCCTCGAAACCGGCACCGGCGTACATGTCCTGGCGCAGGAAATCGCTCATGGGGCCGTTCAGGCGGATCGCCTCATCCAGCCCCGGGTCGGAGCCGTGCACATAAGCGCCAATCTGCACCAGGTCACGCCCGCGCTCGTAACGCGAGGCGATGGCGCGGAACTGCCGCGCCAGCTCGAAATGTTCGCGCGAGACCACGTTGTGCATCACGCGCGACGCCGACTGTGCGATGTCGATGGCCGGGTAGTGGCCAGCCTCGGCCAGCGCGCGCGTGAGCACGATGTGGCCGTCCAGGATGGCACGTGCCGCGTCGGCAATCGGGTCCTGCTGGTCATCGCCCTCGCTCAGCACGGTGTAGAACGCCGTGATGGAGCCCACACCGTTCAAGCCGTTGCCGCTGCGCTCGACCAGTTGCGGCAAGCGGGCGAAGCAGGACGGCGGGTAGCCCTTGGTGGCCGGCGGCTCGCCCACGGCCAGCGCGATCTCGCGCTGCGCCATGGCGTAACGCGTGAGCGAATCCATCAGCAGCAGCACGTGCTGGCCCTGGTCGCGGAAGTATTCGGCCACACCGGTGGCATACGAAGCCGCCTGCATGCGCAGCAAGGGCGGAGAGTCGGCCGGCGCCGCCACCACGACGGAGCGCGCACGCCCCTCTTCGCCCAGGATGTCCTCGATGAACTCCTTGACTTCGCGGCCGCGTTCGCCGATCAGGCCGACGACGATGACGTCGGCCTTGGTGTAACGCGCCATCATGCCCAGCAGCACGCTCTTGCCCACGCCGGCACCGGCGAACAGGCCCAGGCGCTGGCCACGTCCCACCGACAGCAGGGCGTTGATGGCACGCACGCCGGTGTCCAGCGACTCGCGTATCGGTGCGCGGTCCATGGCATTGATGGGGGTGCGGTCCAGCGGGCGCGACAGCACGTTCACGACCGGCCCGCGGCGGTCCAGCGGTTCGCCATGGGCGTCCACCACGCGACCCAGCAGGCCCTGACCCAGCGGCAGGCGCAACTGGCCCTGGGCGTAGCCGGCCGTCTGCGCCTGGGGTGCATCACCCAGGCGCGGCACGGCCACATAAGGCGCCGTGGGCACCACGCTGGCGCCACTGGACAGGCCCTGCACATCGCCGGCGGGCATCAGGAAGGCCCGGTCACCGGAAAAACCCACGACCTCGGCCAGCACCGGCGACTGCGCCGGCTGGCTGACCAGACACTGCGAGCCCACCGGCGCGCGGATGCCCACGGCCTCCAGCACCAGGCCGGTCAGACGCGTGAGCGTGCCGCCGGCTTCCAGGGTGCTTTGCGGCGCGCCGGCCTGCTGGCGGGCGCTGTCCAGAAACTCTTGCCAGCGGGCACCGGGGTCAGGCGTCGTCACCGGGCACCTCCTCCCAGGGCAGGTTCTGCCCCAGCCGGCCGATGGCGCGCGCCCAGCGCTTTTCCAGCCGGCCATCGATCACGGTGCCGCCGGATTCGACCAGGCAACCGCCGCGCGTGATGGCCGCATCGGGCTGCAGTGTGAGCGGCAGGTTGGGGTATTCCTCGGTCAGGATGTCCTGCAGCACGTCCAGGTCCAGCGGGTTGAGCTTGAGCTGCACCGCCTTGCTGTCGGAGAACAACATGCCCAGGGCCTCGCGGATCACCGGCAACAGCACATTGGGATTGCTCGAAATCTCATGGCGCAGCACCTGGCGCGCCATCTCGCAGGCCAGCTCCAGCACCGCCTGGCCCGCCAGCTGCTCGGCAGCATCCAGCTGGCTTTTGGCGGACTCGATCAGGCCGCCCAGCTGCTGCGCCGCATCGCGGCCCTGCTGGGCGATGTAATCGCCAACCTGCTTCTGCGCCTCCAGCAGCGTCTGGGCGCGGCCCTGCTGGAAACCGTCGGCATACCCCTCGGCATGGAACCGCTGGCGCACGGTGGCGAGTTGCTCATTGAGTTCGCGTTCACGGGCCTGCTGCTCCAGCAGCATGGCGGCGGCATCGACATCGCCAAAACTCCAGCGGGAGACGGCGTCGATTTCCTCGCCGGGAATGAAACGGGTGGTGGCTCGCATGGCTCAGTCCTGGTGTGGATGTCTCAGACCATGGCGTCGTCGGCGCCGCCGCCGATGACGATCTGACCCTCGTCGGCCAGGCGGCGAACGATCTTGAGGATTTCCTTCTGCTGCGTCTCGACCTCGGACAGGCGCATGGGGCCGCGCGACTCCAGGTCCTCGCGCAGCGTTTCGGCCGCACGCGAAGACATGTTGGAGAGGAACTTCTCCTTGAGCTCGGGCTGGGCGCCCTTGAGCGCCACGATGAGCGACTCGGACGCCACTTCCTTGAGGATCATCTGGATGGCCTTGTCGTCGAGCTTCAGGACGTCGTCGAACACGAACATCTTGTCCATGATCTTCTGGGCCAGCTCGGGGTCGTGGCCGCGGATCGATTCGAGCACCGTGCCCTCGATCACCGTGCCCATCAGGTTGATCATCTCGGCCGCGGTCTTGATGCCGCCCAGCGAAGCCTTGCGGATCTTGTCGCCGCCGGCCAGCACCTTGAACAGCACTTCGTTGAGGTCCTTCAACGCCGTCGGCTGGATGCCTTCCATGGTGGCGATGCGCAGCATGACTTCATTGCGCTGGCGCTCGGTCAGGTATTTGAGGATGTCGGCCGACTGGTCGTAATCCAGGTGCACCAGGATGGCCGCCACGATCTGCGGGTGTTCGTTGCGCAGCAGCTCGGCCACCGACATCGGGTCCATCCACTTCAGGCTCTCGATGCCTGAAACGTCGCCGCCCTGCAGGATGCGGTCGATCAGCAGGGCTGCCTTGTCGTCACCCAGGGCGCGCTTGAGCACGGAGCGCACATAGTCGCCCGAGTCGGACACCAGCAGGCTTTGCGCCGCGGCGATGTTGGTGAACTTGGTCACCACGTCGTCGACGCGTTCGCGCGTGATGGACTTGGTCTTGGCGATGGCCTCGCCCAGCTTCTGCACCTCCTTGGGTGACAGATGCTTGAAGACCTCGGCCGCCTCCTCTTCCCCCAGGGACATGAGGAGGACTGCGGCGTCCTGGAGTCCGTCTTCCTGCGTCGCCATGGTCTTATCCCATCGTCAGGGCATTGCCCTGACCTTCGCCGTTGACCCAGCCCTTGACGATGCCGGCCACGGCCGCCGGGTTGTCTCGTGTGAGCTTGCGTGCATCCTCCAGCGCCTTCTCGCCGGGCGTCGGTCCGGCCGGCGCTTCAGCCGCCGAGGGGCCGGCGAGCTGCGGGCGATCCGGCTCCTCGGACAGCATGGCGTCGAGTTGCGGACGGCGCTGGGTCGGGGTACCGAGGGATTTGAGGGCCGGGCGGATGACGCCGAACAGCACCAGGACCGCCAGCAACAGCGTGCCCAGCGGCCACGCAAAGCTGCGCGCCAGCTCCTGCATTTCAGGCTGCTTCCACAGGGGCACCTCGGGCAAGGTGATCTTTTCCTGGGCAAAGGGGGCATTCATGAGGTTCACGGAGTCACCTCTTTCCTGGCTGAAACCGATTGTCTCACGCACCAGCGCCGTCATCTTCTCCAGTTGCTGCTCGGTCAGCGGTGTGGTGATGGTCTTGCCCTTGGCATCGGTGTCGCTCTTGTGGTTGACCACCACCGCAGCGCTCAGGCGCTTGACCACGCCGCTGCCGGCGCGCACCACGCGCACCGTCTTGTCGACCTCGTAGTTGATGATGGATTCGCGGCGTGTGCTGGGCGGCGTCGCGGCGGCGGCGCCAGGCGCGCCAGGTGCGAGTGCCTGTGCCGGGCCATTGATGGGCGCCGTGGACGGCGCGGGTGGCTGGTTGCTGGTGGCGCCGGGCACACCGGCCGGGCCGGCCGGGCCGGGGTTGCTGCTCTCCAGCAGCTGCTGGCTGCGGATGCTGCCGGAATCGGGCGTCTGGTTGGGCTTGTGCGTCTCCGAGGTCTGTTCGGTCTGCGAGAAATCGACCTCGGCCGTGACCTGGGCCTTGACGTTCTGACGGCCCACCACGGGCTCCAGAATGTCGAGGATGCGCTGGCGATAGAGCGTCTCCAGCTGTTGCACGTACTGCAGCTGCTGCGCGTCGGCACCACCGGCTACACCGTCGGGGCCATTGGTCGACTGGGACAGCAGCTTGCCGGTGTCGTCCAGCACGCTGACTGCCTCGGGTTTCATCTCGGGAACGCTGGAAGCGACCAGGTGCACGATGCCGGCGATCTGGCTGCGATCCAGCGGGCGCCCAGGGCTCAGACTGAGCAGCACGGACGCCGAGGGCTTCTGCTGCTCGCGGAAGAAACCGTTCTGGTTGGGCATGGCCAGGTGCACGCGTGCACTTTGCACCGAGGACAAGGCCTGGATGGAGCGCGTGAGCTCGCCTTCGAGACCGCGCTGGAAGCTGACGCGCTCCTGGAACTGGGTGACGCCGAAGCGGTTGGCCTCCATCAGCTCGAAACCGGCCACCGAACCCTTGGGCAGCCCCTGGGAGGCCAGGCGCAGCCGGGTGTCGTGCACCTTGTCGGCCGGCACCAGGATGGCGTGGCCGCCCTCGGCATGCTTGTAGGGCACGTTCATCTGGGACAGCTGGGCAATGATGGCGCCGCCGTCCTTGTCCGACAGGTTGGCGTAGAGCACGCGCCATTCGGCCTGGCGGCCCATCATGAGACCGACGATGGCAATCACCACAAACAGGGCCACGCCCACGGCCAGACGCATGATCTGCCCCTGGTTGAGCGTGGAAAAACGCTGGCCCAAGGTCGGGTTCAAGGGGATAGCAACAGCTTCAGCCATGGTGTGTTCCGGTACATCCTGGCGCGGTTCTCAGCGCCTGTGCATCGGATTATTCTGGCTGCGCCCCAAAACTATAGGAGGAAAAGACCCGGGTTTCCCTGCCTTTTCAAACTAAAGATCCGCAGAGTGGCCGCTAGCATCAGTTCCAACATCTACCCACGGGGCTGACTTATGGATATGCGACTCACACCCACCACGATGCCGGTCACGGTACGGCCGGGCACAGCCGCCAAGGCGGGCGTGGCCGCCAATGGGTTCCCCGGCGAATTCAAGGCCGCCCTGCAGTCGGTCAGCGAGGCCCAGAACTTTGCCAGCACCCTGCAGAAGCAGGTCCAGATGGAAAACCCCAAGGTCAGCCTGGAAGAGACCATGGTGGCCATCCAGAAAGCCCAGATCGGCTTCCAGGCCACGCTGCACGTCCGCAACCGGATGGTCCAGGCCTATACCGACATCATGAACATGCAGGTGTAGGGCCTACTGCGCGAACCGATGGCGGCGTTGGGCGGTGCTCGCCATCCTCACGTACAGGAAGTACGTTCCGGTGGCTGCGCTCCGGCCGCCTTGCCCTCGGCTCGCTCGCTACGGCTAAACCGCGGCCGTTGGTTAATGCAACACGCGCTTGCCGCTGCCGTCCATGATCTCCTCCAGATGGCTGAGCCAGGGTTCGGTCAGGTGGCGGATCTCGGCGTCGTTGCGCAGGATGCGCTGCATGATGCGCGCCTTCTCGCTGCGCTCCTCGGGCCGCAGCTCTTCCTCGCGTGAACGGTAGCGCAGCTGCTCGATCAGCACGGCGCACACGCCCTCGTAACGCATCACGGATTCCAGGTCCTTGACCCGGGCCGCCTCCAGCATGCGGGTGCTGCTGTCCTCGATGGCCTTGTAATAGTCGATCAGCATCTGCGGCATGGTTCAGGCTCCCGTGCTCACGGGCGCGGCCGGTTCGGCCGTCGCCCCTTGTTTCATGCCCTTCCAGCCCTGGGCGATGGTTTCGATCAGGCGCTGGATCTCCTGCAGGATGGCGTCGTCGTTCTGGGCATTGGCCAGGATCAGGCGGCGTGTGCAGTAGTCATACAGGGCGGACAGGTTCTCGGCCAGTTCGCCGCCATCGATGCGGTCCAGCCCGGTGCTCAGGCCTTCCTCCAGGATGCGCAGCGCGCGCGCGATGGCCTCGCACTTGGCCAGTACGTCGCCACGGGCGAGCGCGCCACGCGCGGCCGCCAGCGACTGCAGCATGCCGTCGAACAGCAGGCTGACAATCTGGTACTGGTCGATGGTGTGCATGCTGGTCTCGACGTTGATACGCCGGTAGGCATCGGCCGAGCGGGGGCTTGCGGTGCGAAACATGCGGTTGGTTCCTCTGGTGCAGCGTCGGTTACTGTCTATTTATCGGCGGATCGGCCCGAAAAATGAAGGCGGACGATCTCAGGAAGTGGTCTTGTTCCACTGGGTAATTTGCTGCGTCAGGTAGGTGTTGAGCGAATTCAGGCTGGTGAGCTGCACGTCCAGCGCGCTGTAGCGCCGGTTCAGGGCCGCCTCCACGCGACTGGCCTTTTCGTTCACCCGCACCTGGTCCTTGGCATTGTTGTCCAGGGCGCGCTTGAGATTGTCGTCCTTGCTCTTGAAGTAGCCATCGCTGGCCAGCAGGGTCTTGGTCAGGCCTTTGATGCGCACGGCGATGCCCTCGGCGTTGCCGGGGGTGGTGCTGCTGAACAAGGTTTTGAGCTCGTCCATATTGACCAGCGCCTTGCCGAGCTTGGTGCTGTCCACCTCCAGGTTGCCCCCGCGCAAGGCGCTGACCCCGATGTCGCTTAGGCGGCCGTACATGCTGGAGCCCGTGCTCATGGATTGCACGGCTGCGCGCAGGGCGTTCTGCAGGGCGACGGTGGTGCTGTCACCCTGCAACAGGCCGCCGGTCTTGGTGGCCTGGTCGTATTTGGTCGCTTCGTTGAGCACCCCGTTGATCTCGTTGTAGGCCTTGACGAAGTCTTCGATGTTCTTCTTGACGACCGAGGTGTCCTTGGCGATGGTGAGGGTCACCGGCGCCGTCGTTTCCTTGACGGCGGTGAAAGTCACCCCCGACACCGAGCTGGCAAAGACGTTGGTGGCCGAGCTGACGGAAATGCCGTTGATGGTGGCCGTGGCATTGGTCGCGGCCTGGTTGGTGACGCTGCCATTGACCAGGCGCGACAGGCCCAGCGCGTCGGCCGGGTCGCCGTCCGTGTCGCTGGTCACACTGAGCTTGAAGCCGGCCGCCAGGCCCGTGTTCTTGCCGCTGAGCAGCAAGCGGTCCCCCGAAGCGTCGCTCAGCACCGTAGCGGTGACGCCGGCATTGGCGCCGTTGATCTTGCTGGCGATGTCAGCCACCGTGTCGGTGGCGCTGATGGTCAGGTCCACCGGCGTGCCGCTGCCGGGCGTGAAGACGGCCCCGGCCCACTGGCCGATCTCCAGGCGCAGCGTGCCCTCGCCAATGGCGCCGCCCACAGGCAGCAGGGGCATGGTGTAGCTGGACTGCGCCTTGGCCAGGCCCTGCACCTCCACACTGAAAGACGTGGGCTGGGTGCCGCCAATGGCGCCGACCGTGACCGCGGACGTATCCGAGGAAGAGGCCGAGACCCCGTTCCAGCCCGTGACACTGCTGAGCTTGCTGACGGCATCTGACAGCGAAGACACCAGGGACTTGATCTGGCCGAAGACCGAGATCTTGGTCTGCACCGTGGCTGCTGCCAACTGCAGTTTTTCGAGCGGCTTCTTCTCCAGCGCCACGAGCTGCGTGACGATGCTCTTGACATCCAGATTGCTGCCGATTCCTGGCGATGACATCGTGGCCATGACGAACTCCTGGCTGGCATGGGTGCCAGCATTCCTTGCAGAATTATCGGCCTCGCCCCCGGATCTGTCACTTTGATTTGGGGCTCGAAAAGACCACATTTCCCGCTCTCTCGGTTATCGGCGGATTCGCATGTAACTTGAGCCCGCGCGACAAACGGCGGCTGAATAAAAAAACAGCCCGGCGTGGAAACCACGCCGGGCTGAGGCTGGAGGGCTAAGGACTCAGCGCAGCAGGGCCAGCACGCCCTGGGGCAGCTGGTTGGCCTGGGCCACCATGGCGGTCGCAGCCTGCTGCAGGATCTGGGCGCGCGA
>CAUPLI010000019.1:0-4649 GCA_963512175.1 uncultured Hylemonella sp.
AGCGAGTTCAGCCCGACCCCGCCCGATACGAGCAGCGCAAGGTACCCCGCAGGGGCCCTGACTTCGGCTCGCCTTTTCTTTGGGTACTTTCTTTTGGCGAAGCAAAAGAAAGCACCTCGCCCGCCGGGGCGAGACCCGGCCTGTCACAAAAGCCCAGGATGAAATAGAAAGAAGAGAGGCGCTCTTACTGCGCCACCCATCCCCCATCCATATTCCACGCCACCCCCCGCACATTGTTGCCCGCAGGCGAGCAGAAGAACACGGCAAGTTCGCCCAGTTCATCCGGGGTGGTGAACTGCATGGACGGTTCCTTCTCGCCCAGCAGCAGCTTCTTGGCTTCCTCGTTGGAGATCTTCAGCGCGGCGGCCTTGGCATCTACCTGCTTCTGCACCAGCGGGGTCAGCACCCAGCCCGGGCAGATGGCGTTGCAGGTCACGCCCGTGCTGGCGTTCTCCAGCGCGGTGACCTTGGTCAGGCCCACGATGCCGTGCTTGGCCGCCACGTAGGCCGACTTCTCGGCCGAGGCCACCAGGCCATGCACCGAGGCCACGTTGATGATGCGGCCCCAGTTGGCCGCGCGCATGGCGGGCAGCGCCAGGCGCGTGGCGTGGAAGGCGCTGGTCAGGTTGATGGCGATGATGGCGTCCCAGCGCTCGGGCGGGAAGTCTTCGATGCGCGCGACGTGCTGGATGCCCGCGTTGTTGACCAGGATGTCGACGCGGCCGAACTGGGCGGCGGCGACCTTCATCATGTCCTCGATCTCGGCCGGCTTGCTCATGTCGGCCCCGTGGTAAGCGACCTTCACGCCCAGGGCGGCGATCTCGGCCTTCGGACCTTCGACGTCGCCAAAGCCGTTGAGCACGATATTGGCGCCCTGGCGGGCCAGGGCCTTGGCGATACCCAGGCCGATGCCGCTGGTGGAGCCGGTGACGAGGGCTGTTTTTCCTTTGAGCATGCTGATGTCTCCTATAAAGACTGTACGTTTGAATTAGGATGGTGCCAAGTACATCCGATGATCTGATTTCAACATGTCCGAGCCTACGCTGAACTACGTAACCTGTCCCGACGCCGCCAGTGGCCACCGCATGGCCTGGTGGCAGTGGGGCAACCCGGCAGCGAGCCATGTGGTGGTGTGCGTGCACGGCCTGTCACGCCAGGGGCGCGACTTCGACGTGCTGGCCCAGGCCCTGTGCGATCGCGCCGGTGGTCAGCTGCGGGTGGTCTGCCCGGACGTGGCGGGACGCGGCCAGAGCGATTGGCTCAAGGACCCCATGGGCTACCAGATCCCCGCCTATGCCGCCGACATGCTGGTGCTGCTGGGCGAATTGCAGCCTGTCACGCTGGACTGGGTCGGCACCAGCATGGGCGGCCTGATCGGTCTGGTGCTGGCCGGCCAGCCGCAGCTGCCGTACCGGATCCGCAAGCTCGTGCTCAACGACGTGGGCCCGGCCATTTCCTGGCAGGCCATCCAGCGCATCGGTGAGTACCTGGGCGCACCGGTGCGTTTCAGCTCCATCGAGCAGGCCGCCGAGGCGCTGCGCCTGATCTCCGTGGGTTTCGGCCCGCACACACGCGAGCAGTGGCTGGCGCTGACGCGCCCCATGCTCAAACCCGCCAGCGATGGCAGCGGTCTCATGTTGCACTACGACCCGGCCATTGCCGTGCCCTATGGCACGCTCACGCGGGAAAGCTCCGAACAAGGCGAAGCGACGCTGTGGCAGCTGTACGACGGCATCCAGGCAGAAACACTGCTGCTGCGCGGCGCCAACTCCGACCTGCTGTCGCCCGCGACGGCCCTGGCCATGACCCAACGCGGTCCGCGCGCGCAGCTCGTCGAATTCCCCGGTGTCGGCCACGCGCCCACCCTGGTTGCGGCTGACCAGGTGCAGGCCGTCTGCGATTTCCTGCTCGGCTCCGGCGCATGAGTTCCGCATGAAAAGCCACGCGTCCGAATTGCCTGGTGGCGAGCCACGCTCGCCGCTGATCGCCGCCACCGCCCACAGCCTGCCCGAGCAGGCGCACGCCCTGGCACGCGCGCGCGCCTTCGCCGAACCCCTGCTGGCGAACGAAGCGCTGGACACCGGTGAAAACACCCTGGTCCATGCCGATGCGGTGGCCACCATCCTCAAGTCCATCGGCGGCTCCGAGGCCATGCAGGCCGCCTGTTATCTGGTCTACACCAGCAATCACCTGAACAAGCCGCAGGAGACCATCAGCAAGGCCTTCGGCGAGAGTTATGCCGAGCTGGCCGTGGAGACCACCAAGCTGGTGCAGGTGCAGCGCCAGGCCAGTGCTGCCCAGCAGGCGGCACTGCGCGCCGGCACGCCGGTGCCGATGGCGCAGACCTCGGCAGCGCAGACCGAGAACGTGCGCAAGATGCTGCTGGCTTTCTCGCGCGACCTGCGCGTGGTGCTACTGCGCCTGGCCTCGCGCCTGCAGACCCTGCGCTATTTCGCGGCCACCAAGCAGCCAGTGCCCCCCGGCCTGGCGGCCGAGTCGCTCAACGTGTTCGCGCCGCTGGCCAACCGCCTGGGCATCTGGGAGATCAAGTGGGAGATGGAAGACCTGTCCTTCCGTTTCCTGGAGCCCGACACCTACAAGCAGATCGCGCGCCTGCTGGATGAAAAACGCATCGAACGCGAGGACTACGTGCTGCGCTTGCGCGAACGGCTGGAGACCGAGTTGCGCACGCAAGGCATCCCGGCCCAGGTGCAGGGCCGGCCCAAGCACATCTACAGCATCGTCAAGAAGATGCGCGGCAAGTCGCTGGACTTCGACCACGTCTACGACGTGCGTGCGCTGCGCATCGTGGTCCCCTCCGTGCCGGACTGCTACGCGGCGCTGAGCTGGGTGCACAGCCAGTTCACGCCGGTGACCGAGGAGTTCGACGACTACATCGCGAAACCGAAGGCCAACGGCTACCAGTCGCTGCACACCATCGTGCGCGACGGCGAGGGCCGCCCCATCGAGATCCAGATCCGTACCCAGGCCATGCACGAACACGCCGAACACGGCGTGGCCGCGCACTGGGCCTACAAGGAGGCCGGCGCCAAGGGTTACTCGGGCGTGACGGCCGACAGCGCCTACGACGCCAAGATCGCCGTGCTGCGCCAGCTACTGGCCTGGGAGCGCGACCTGTCGGGTCCACAGCAGGACCAGGCCGTGTTCGACGACCGCATCTACGTGCTCACGCCCGATGCCGCCATCGTCGAGTTGCCCCAAGGCGCCACGGCGGTGGATTTCGCCTACAGCGTGCACACCAACCTGGGCCACCGCTGCCGCGGTGCCCGCATCGATGGCGCCATGGTGCCCCTCAATACGCCGCTGAAAAACGGCCAGACGGTGGAGATCGTAGCCGCCAAGGAAGGCGGCCCCTCGCGCGACTGGCTCAACACCGAGCTCGGCTTCATGGTCAGCCCGCGTGCGCGCAGCAAGGTGCGCGCCTGGTTCAACGCCCAGGCCACGCACGAGACCATCGCACGCGGCCGCGAGGCGGTGGAAAAGCTGCTGCAGCGCGAAGGCCGCACCGCCATCAAACTGGACGACCTGGCCTCGCAACTGGGTTTTGCCTCGGCCGACGCCCTGTTCGAGGTCGTCGGCAAGGACGAGTTCTCCCTGCGCAGCATCGAGACCGTGCTGCGTCCGGCCGAACCGCCGGCGCCGGCCGGCGAGCAGGCCCTGCTCAAGAAGTTCAAGGGTGGCAGCAGCTCACGCGGCGGCGTGCTGGTGGTGGGCGTCGATTCCCTGCTCACGCAACTGGCCAAATGCTGCAAACCCGCGCCACCGGACGAAATCCGCGGCTTCGTCACGCGCGGCAAGGGCGTCAGCGTGCACCGGGCCGACTGCTCCAACCTGCACCAGCTGGTGGCGAAACACGGCGAACGCGTGATCGAGGTCGAATGGGGCGTTCCCAAGGGCGGGGAAATGCCGCTCTACCCGGTGGACGTGTCCATCGAGGCTGCCGACCGCCAGGGCCTGCTGCGCGACATCCTGGAAGTCTTCTCCAAGGAAAAGCTCAACGTCGTGGGTGCGCAGACGCAGACGGTCAAGGGCGTGGCGTGGATGACGCTGACCGTGGAGATTTCGGATTCGGGGCGGCTGGGCAAGGTGCTGGCGACGGTGGCGGGGTTGTCGGGGGTGAGGACGGCGCGGCGACGCTGACGCCCTCCTGTGCCCTTTGGTCTGGCACGCTTGCTTTGCCGGGTCTCGCCCCGGCGGGCGACTCACTTTCTCTTGCTTCGCCAAGAGAAAGTAAGCAAAGAGAAGGCGAGCCGGATTCGTCGGCCCTCCGCTACGCTACAGGCACGCTGCGTTGCTCGGGACCGGCGGGAAGCGCAGAAACTCGCTACGCTCAAACATCTGCGCTTCTTTTTCCGCCGCTCCCTGCGCTACTCGCCTCCTCATTACGGCGGGGGGGAACCGAATACCAATACCAAAGACAACAAGGACGCGCCATGGCGCGTCCTTGTGGGGTTCGGCTGTCGGATTCTGGCTGTCGGCTGTCTGGTCCCCATGCCGTGTGGCAGGGCTGAGCAGCGCAGCAGCGGGCGGATCAGGGCGGGCGTTGTTTGAGCGCAGCGAGTTTAGCCCGACCCCGCCCGATGCGAGCAGCGCAAGGTACCCCGCAGGGGCCCTGACTTCGGCTGCCC
>CAUPLI010000020.1:0-4303 GCA_963512175.1 uncultured Hylemonella sp.
CTGGTGCTCTGCGCGCCCGTGCTGGCGAAGGAAGCGAAAGAACAGGGCAAGACCCTGGAAGAACACTACGCCCACCTGCTGGTGCACGGCACCCTGCATGCGCAGGGTTACGAGCACGAGACCAACGAGGTCGATGCGCTGGAAATGGAGGCGCTGGAAGTGCTGCTGATGGAAGCGATGGGCTACGGGAATCCGTACGAGTGAGCGTGGCGCTCACTCGCAGCGCCACGCTCGCACCCGCCTAGTTGTACCAGGCCCCGCCCAGGTTCTCGCCTACGGCAGGTAGTACCTGGCGGCGCAGGGTGATGGTGGCCGGTTCCTTGACCTTGGGCCGCTGGATGGTCAGCTGCACTTCGGTGCCCGGCTCGCCACGCAGGCGCCGGATGGCCTGCCCGGCCGACAGGCTCTTGACCGCGATGCCATCAATGGCGACCACCATATCTTCGTAGTAGAGGCCGGACTGTTCCGCCGGCAAGCCTTTCGCCGTGCCGCTCACCCGCAACTCGCCGATCCAGCTCCTCTTGCCCATCCAGCCGTGGGCCGTCGTCACCGTGGCGCCGATGCCGGCCGCAGGCAGTGGGCCGAAGAATTCGAAGCGTACGGCGCGTCGTTCCAGCACGCTTACTTCACGGCACTTGTCCTTGGTCTCGAAAGACAGCGGAAAGGGCGCGGCCGTGAAGGTCTTGTAGCGCGCCTTGGTGAATTCCAGCACTACCGTGCCATTGGCAGGGACCAGTTCACCCTTCACATCACCGGTCTCGGCCGGCACCGTGCACTTGTCGATCTGGGTCTCTGGACGCTGCCAGGTGCCGCTCAGCCTGGCGCCGCGCAACTCCAGGTTGAAAGAAATCTGCTCCGAGTCGTTGGTGGGCGAGCTGATCGAACCGACACCCGGACCGTAGTAGTTGTCCACATCGGGCAGGATGGGCCGGACCGTCGTGGCCAGCTGCCACTTGCTGCCGTTGACAAGCAGGCGGTAGGGCGTGCCGTCGCTTTCCACCCAGATGCCCGTGCTGGCCTGCTCCCGCGCCTGGCGCTCCTGGCGGAACTCCAGCTTGATGATCTCATCGGCCACCTTCTGGGCATCGGCCGCACCCGGCGACAGTGCCAGGTAACGCCGATAAGCGGCGACCGCTTCATCGACCTTGCCGGTCTTGGCCAGGACGGCGCCCAGGTTGTACCAGGCCGGCGCCATGTCGGGGGCGATCTCGGTCGCCTTGCGGAACTCGTCGGCCGCATCGGCCAAGTCGTCCGCAGACCGGGCCATCTCGATGGCGGCTGCGCCGCGCACGATATGACGCCGCGCGTCTTCCGCCGTGCCGGTGGCACGGGGTCGCTGCGAAACCTCCGGGGCTGACTGGGGTGCCAGTGCAGCCTGCAGCTGCGCTGGCATGGCTGGCACAGGCGCCGATGTTTTCATCGGGGTGCCTGGCTGCGTGGAGCGCAGCGGCGTCGGTTCAGGCGCCGAGGCGCAGCCGGCCAGCACGGCCAGGGCAGCACACGTTGTGACGCGCTTGAATGTCATGGCATGCATCTTCTTCATCGTTAACTCCGTTCTTGTTCGTGATTCAGGGTGTCGACTGGCGCTGGCGTGCCTCCTGCGCCTGTCGTTGCAGTTTTTCGTACTCGCTCGCCGTCTTCTGCCGGTCGGCCCGCGCCTTGGCCAGGGCCTCGCGTGCGCGCCGCAGGGCATCGCTCTCGGCCGCTGCGCTTTTGATGTCCACCTTGGGCGCCTGCTCCTCACGCACCACCTCGGCTTCAAGCCTGGCGATATCGCGGTCCTGGCCGGCCAGTTGCTGGCGAACGCCCTGCTGGCGCGCCAGCAGCGACTCGAGCAGCCGTGCCAGCAACGCCGGATCGCGCGGCAGTTCTTCGCCTGCCGGCACTGGCGGCGAGGGTTCGGGCACGCCCGGCGTCACAGGCCGGCAGTCGTCTGCGCTCTCGAACTCGTCCTGGTTGCCACGCACCGGCGCACCGGGCCCCAGACGTGCCACGTCCTCGCGGGTCGAAGCCGCGGAAGCACGCGTCACGCAATTGAGCTGGGCACGGGCCGTGCCGCCCACCGGGGCCGGCGGCAGCTTGATGGTGAGTCCGGAGGACGAGGATTCGACGCCCTTGAGGCCCCCGAGCAGATCCTGACGAGCCTGCTGGGCCGCGCGCTGGGCAGCTTCGTCTTCGGCCAGCTGCTGCGCCCGGATCTTCTTCTGCGCATCGGCATTGGCCTTCGCTCCGTTGTCGCCCGCCGCTGCGCCGCCGCCCGACTTGCCCGGCGTGGGCGGATACATGCCGGGCACGTAGTAGCAGATGCCTGAGTAGTCGTTCGGGCGGCTCAGACGGGCCGAATTGCATTGCGACTCGGTGGCCACGCAGCCGCGCGTATTCATGGAGCCGGCCTGGCGCGCCAGCGACATCACGCGTGAAGAGTAGTTGACGCAGTACTCGGCCTGCGCCGGCATCGCCGAGATTGCCAGCAGCAGCGCCAGGCCGGCGCCAAGATCAGGGTGCCGCATGCACAGCACCCCAGGGTAGTTCGGCCGCGTCGGCGTTGAAGCGCTGTGGCACCGGCCAGGGCCCCTGCACCGGCACGCTCAATTGCTCGCCGGCCTTGAGCAGCACCTCGGCACCGCCGGCAGGCGGCGTCACGGCGACGACGCCGCTGTAGACCTGGACCACATCACCCGCCGCAGTACGGGCGATGGAAAAATCGGTGCCGCGCACCGAGGTGACGGCTGCCGGGGTGCGCACTTCAAAACGTTTGCCCACCTTCGCTTTCACCAGCCCGCGCAGGCGCATCAACCCCGTCTCCAGCTGCGCCACGAAATTGCCGGCCGCGTCGTCCTGCGTCACGGTATAGGACGAGTTGCCCCCCAGCGCGACTTCGGCATCGCCGCCGGAGACGAAGAGACGGGCCCGCGCATCCGGGCCGGTCTCGATACGCTCACCCGCCCGCACGGGAGCCAGGTCCTTCGGCATATAACCACCCGGCGTGTGGTGCCGCACCTCGCCGCTTTCCACCACCATCACGGCGCGTGGCCGGCGGTCGGCGCGCGTCCAGCCCCGCAGGTCGTCCAGGGTCTTGCCGCGCGTGGCCAGCAGGGAACGCGCCAGACCCAGATTGCGCTGGGTCTCGCGCTCCAGTGCCTGCGCCTGCTGCACCGCTTCGCCAGCCACGCTGATGGCGACCTGGTCACGTGCGCGGCGCGCATCGGCGTCAATACCGCGCACCACCCGCAGGTCAGCCTGCGCGTCCGCCACCGCCCGCTCCGCCGCGGCCACGGCCCCCAGGGCCCGGGTCTGCAGGGTTTCGGCATGGGCAATGGCGCGGTCCAGCGCATCGGCCGCGTACGTCGCACCTGGTGCAAGACACCACACCAATACCATGGGGAACACACGCAGAAAAACTTTCATGCATTCACCATAAGTCCTGCGGGCCCGGCCGAATTTGCTCCATATCAAGAACGGGGAGTTCTGCCCGGCTGGCGATTCAGAACGGCTCCAGTTTCAGGGAATTCTTCACACCAGCGAGGCGCGCTGGAGACGGAAACGACAGGGTGCGAGCCCGGCTTAGGCCGCTGCCGTCAACTGGCCAAGCACCGGAAGGACGACCCGGGTCCAGACCTCCTGCACCACCTGGGGTTCGGCGTCCTGGTGGAAATTCTTCTTCACGCCAAACTGCGACAGGTCGACATGCGCGCCAGGCTCGATGGCATGCCGCGCCAGGCAGCTTCGGGCGCAATGCAGAGGGCAGCCGTCCAGCACCAGTATCTTGCGCCCGGAGTGGGCTGTTTTCAGCAGGGCACGGACGTCCCCGCCCACCCCGGCGATGCAGGACATTTCTGCCTTTTGCTCCCGGTCGAGACGAACCGCCAGCGTATTGGCCAGCTGCGCCGCATTGGAGCAGCCGGAACACGCATAGACCAAGGGCAGTTTCGAATAGATCTCTTTCAAGTTCGCTCCTGTTGATGCCGTGCGGTTTCATTTTCTACCGCAGGGGCATCCGCGTCACTCCATGAGATCGCACGAACAGCGACTATTCGACGCAGATTTGACGAACATCAGTGGCCGGGGCAGCCATTGCAGCGCGGCGGCTTCCTGGCGCCAGCTGAACCGCGAGTACCGCCACAAGGACTACGCCACCAATGTGCTGACCTTCGACTACGCACGCGAGCCGGTGGTCATGGCCGACCTGGTGCTCTGCGCGCCCGTGCTGGCGAAGGAAGCGAAAGAACAGGGCAAGACCCTGGAAGAACACTACGCCCACCTGCTGGTGCACGGCACCCTGCATGCGCAGGGTTACGAGCAC